>CP000699.1:3847500-5047500 GCA_000016765.1 Rhizorhabdus wittichii RW1 | reverse complement strand
CGAGAGGCGTCAGCCCTTCTTCTTCGTATAGGGCACGAACTTGCCGAGACCGAGCGAACCGCTCGGGAAGCGGCTCGTCTGGTCGATCAGCCGGACGATATCGATGCTGCACAGGTTGGAGCTGTGCGTGTCGGTCAGCAGGATATCGTTGCGGTCGAGGAAGTTCGCCCCCGACGCCGGCCGGTTGAGGTACCAGGTGCTGCCGACCTTGTAGAGGATCGCGGTCCGGTCGAAGATCTCGGTCGACTGGATCTGGCGCAGCGGGATGCAATCGACCGGCTTGCCGGCCACCCGCCCCTCGAGCGCCTTGGCGATCCGGGCTTCGGGATCGGGCCGGGCCGCCTGGGCCGGCAAGGTCGTCGTCATCAACATAGCGCCGATTAAGCACAGAGTAGCGCGCATGGCATGGTCTCCACTTCCGCGAGCAATATGCGGTTCAGCTACTGAACCTTCAATGAGCAGGACGGAGCCAGGCAACTATTTCCTTGCTCCGGAATGAACGCCGGAACCGGGTCGTTTCTCGCCCGTTACCGGTATCGGATTTTGAAGGAGTACCTGCCATGAAGAAACTGTTCGTCCTTGGCAGCGCCGCCCTGCTCTCGATGGGCGCCGTCGCTGCGCCCGCCTCGGCGCAGAGCGCCTCGCACATCCTGCGCGGCGCGGGCATCGGCGCCGCCGGCGGCGTGATCGCCGGCGCGGTCATCCCCGGCCTCTCGATCGGCGAAGGCGCGCTGGTCGGCGGCGCGGGCGGCGTGTTGTACAACACGCTGATCAACAAGGAGCACCGCACCTATCGCGGTCGCAGCTATCGCGGCACCACCCGCTACAGCAGCAGCCGCAGCGCCCGCACGGTCGCGGCGACCCCGCAATATCGCAGCTATCGCGCCAACTGACGGCGGCCGATAGATGCCCGACGGACCGGCGCGAGCGGCAAGCCTGCTGGCGCCGGTCCTGCTTGTGTCGATCCTCCTGGCGACGACATCCCCCGCCGCCCCGCCCCGGCAGCCCCCACCCTTCACCGGCGAGCTCCGGCTCGACCGGGACGATCCGGTGATCGAGGTCCGGATCGGCGACGTGCCGCTGCGGCTGCGCGTCGCGCTCGACCAGAAACGGCTGATCGAGCTCAATCCCGATGCCGCCGGCCGGCTCGCCGCCGATCCGCCCGATCGCCGCTTCCGCTTCGAATCGGGCTTCGACGCGCTGGTCGGGCGCGAGACGCTGAAGGGCATCCAGGCGGCCGCGCCGGTCACCCTCAACGGCCGGCGCATGCTGGTGACGGTCGCGTCGCACGGCCGCGACTGTTGCGCCGGGGTCGACGGGGAGATCGGGATCGGCCTGCTCCCCTATGCGACGATCCGCTTCGCGCGGCCGGGTGCGCCCCCGCCCGAACGGACCGCCGATTTCCTGATCGACGACAATGACGAGCACGGCCCCCAGGCCGCCATCGCGATGGGTCGCGACACCATCTTCGTCCAATTCTCGTTGCAACGCCCCGAAAGCGTCGCCACCGCCTCGGCCGGCGCGATCCTCGCGCGGGCGCAGGGTGGCCGGCTGACGGACGGCGGATCGGTGGTCGCGGCGTTCGGCATCGAGCGCCCGATCTCGACCCTCGACTTCGACCGGCCCGCTGCGATCGCCGGCTTCCCCTATCCGCGGGTCGCGGTGCGCACCGCCGATTTCGGCGGGCGCCACGCCTTCCCGGTCGATCCGTCCGAACCGCAGGACATCGTCGTCGCGAAGAAGGTCCCGCTGCAGGAGGCGTGGCCGGTGGTGCTGGTCGCGCGCGACCGGCTCGATCGCTGCGGCGAGGCTGCCTATGACGGGAACCGCCACATATTGACGCTGCGCTGCGCCGCCGAAGGAGAGGATTGATGCGCGCCCTGCCCCGCCTCGCCCTGCTGGCGAGCCTGCTCGTCGCGGCGAACGGCCCCGCCCTCGCGCGGGAGGACTCGCTCAACGAACGCGTGTTCGACCGCGCCTGGGAACTGGTCGCCGACCGCTATTGGGACCCGAAGATGGGCGGCAACGACTGGGGCCTGATCCGCGACCGCTTCTACCCGCAGGCGATCGCCGCGCGCGGCGAGAAGCAGCTCTACGCCGTGATCAACCGGATGCTCGACCAGCTCGACGACAGCCATGTCTATGCGACCAGCCCGAGCGAGCTCGCGCGGTCGAAGGAGCCGCCGGAGGAGGGCGACGAGCCCTCCGCGCGGCGCATGACACGGCTCGACGGCGGGCTGCTGCTGCTCGCCTTCGACCAGTTCGATCCGGGCGACGACCGCTGGGTCCGGCAGGCGATCGCGGAGACGCCCGGCCTGCGCGGCGTGATCCTCGACCTGCGCAACAACAGCGGCGGGCGCGACGACGTGCTCGACAGGATCGCCGGCACCTTCACCCGCGAGCGGCGGGTGCTGGTCCGGTTGAGCGGGAAGCGCGACATCGAGGAGAAGACGCGCGGATCGGGCGCCGGCGCCTATCTCGGCCCGCTCGCGGTGATCGTCGGCCCCGACACGGCGAGCGCGGCGGAGATACTGGCCTATTTCCTCGACGAAAACGGCGCCTTCACCGTCGGCCAGCGCAGCGCGGGCGCGGTGACCGGCGGCGTCGACCACGGCCTGCCCGGCGGCGGGCGCATCACCATCGCCGAATATGACGTCCGCACCGCCGGCGGCAAGCGGCTCGAAGGCGACGGCTTCACCCCGCGCTACCGCGTGTCGGCGGCGAAGAAGCCCAACGACCTGGCGCTGGCCAGGGCGGTGGCGCTGCTCAAGGGCGCCGGCCCTCGCGAAGCTCGCCCTTGAACTGCGCCCGCGCCCATGCTTGGGGCGACGCATGGCCATCCGCACCCTCTTCGTCACCCGCCTCTACGAGGCGATGATCGACAATCCCGCGCTGATCGAGGAGCTGGAGGACTCGGTCCGCATGCTCGCGACGGATGACCGCGCGGGCCAGGGCTGGTCGAAGGCGCACGGCTATCGCGGCTACACCTCCTATGCGTCGCTCAACGACCTGCCCGCGCGCGATCCGGTGATCGCCGATCTCGTGAAGCTGCTCAACGGCCATGTCCGCCGCTTCGCCGAGGAGTCGCATCTCGACCTCGGCCGCCGGCTCCGGCTCGACAGCCTGTGGGTCAACCTGATGAAGCCGGGCGCGACCCATTCGGGCCATATCCACCCGCACAGCGTGATCTCCGGCACCTTCTACGTCTGCGTGCCGCCGGGATCGGGCGGGCTGAAGCTGGAGGACCCGCGCCTGCCGCTGATGATGGCCGCCCCGCCGCGCACCCCCGACGCGCCCGAGGACAGCCGCAGCTTCGTCTATGCCGAGCCGAAGCCCGGCATGGTCCTGCTCTGGGAAAGCTGGCTGCGCCACGAGGTGCCGCCCAGCACAGCCAAGGGCGACCGGATCAGCATCAGTTTCAACTATAGCTGATCGACCCGCCCTAATCGGGCCAGACAGCCACCAACAACCATCGTCATTCCCGCGAAAGCGGGAATCCATGGACGGCGGCACCTCGCGTCAAATAGCGTCCCGTGACCGTGGATTCCCGCTTCTGCGGGAATGACGGACAAAGGCAGCCCTCACCCTGCCTTCGGACCGGCGATCGAGAACATCGCGCCCTGCGGGTCGAGCGCGTTGATGATCCAGGCGCCGCCCGGAACCTCCTGCGGGCCGAACAGCACGCTGCCGCCGTTCGCCGCGATCCGGCCCTGCGCCGCGTCGATGTCGTCGACATGGAAATAGAAGGTCCAATAGGGATTGGGCGCCTGCGCGTCGGTCATCATCCCGCCGACGGTGACGCCGCATTCGGTCGGCCCCGACACCGGCTCCATCGCGAACATCTGATAGGTGCCCATCGGCCCCATATCGAGCGCGTCGGTGGCCGACCAGCCGAACTGGCCGGCGTAGAAACCGAACCCGGCCTTGCCGTCGCTGCTGTGCAGCTCGTGCCAGTCGATCGCGCCGACCGTGCCCATCGGCACCGGCGGCATGTCCTCGCCCTCGGGCTGCATCAGGTTGAACATCGCGCCCTGGGGATCGGCGCAGACCGCGAAGCGGCCGATGTTCGGGATCATCTGCGGCTCGCGATAGACCTTGCCGCCGCCCGCGCGGACCTTCGCCACCGCCGCGTCGATGTCGCCGACATGGATATAGCCGGCCCAGCAGGGCTTCATGCCCTGGTCGCAGGCTTCCTTGGGGATCGCCATGATCCCGCCGACGCCGCGGCCGCCGGCCTCGACGATCACATAGGGGTCCTCGGCCGGGCCGTAGGGCGACAGCGTCCAGCCGATCACCTCCTTGTAGAAGGCTTCGGCCGCGGCGCGGTCATCGGTCATCAGTTCGTACCAGAAGAATTTGCTGGCCATGTCGTCTCTCCCGTTCAGGCGTTGGCGACGGCCTTTTCGAGCGTCGCGATGTCGATCTTCACCATCTTGAACACTTCGGTCGTGGCGGCCTTCGACTTGGCCGGGTCCGCGAGGATCGCTCCCATGTTCTCGGGCACGATCTGCCAGTGCAGGCCGTAGCGGTCGGCGAGCCAGCCGCACTGCTGCGCGGCGCCGCCGGCCAGCAGCCCGTCCCACACCCGGTCGAGCTCCGCCTGGTCGCGCGCGGCGAACGACATCGATACCGCAAGGCCATATTCGGCGTCCATGCCGCCGTTGAGCGCCTGCATCTTCTGGCCGGCCAGGGTGAACTCGACCAGCAGCACGTCGCCGACCTTGGGGCCGGGCGAATCGACGGTGGCGTGGTGGACGGCGTCGACATGGGAATCGGGCAGGATCGAGCAGTAGAAGCGCGCGGCCTCCTCGGCCTGGTCCTTGAACCACAGGCAGGGGGTAATCCGGGACATGGCATCCTCCTTCGTCACGATGCGATCGATGGGGCCGCCTGCCCCAACGCCGCTACGACGAACCCGTCGACCCTTATCCGACAGCCCTGCGAAATTTTTGCGACGGCCCGGGGCCGCCGCCGGTCGGATCACCCGTGCGCCGAAGCAAAGCGCCGCAGCTTGAGGATCGGCTTGCCCTTATACTCGGCATTGCCGATCGGATGATAGCCCAGCTTCTCGGCCACGCGCAGCGACGGCCCGTTGGCCGGATCGATGATGCAGACGGTGCGATCGGGCGAGAAGGCGACCTCCATCCAGCGCAGCGCCGCCTGCGCCGCCTCGGTCGCATAGCCGCGGCCATGGACCTCGGTTGACATCATCCAGGCCATTTCGGGGAAGGGATCGAAATCATCGCCCAGGCCCCGATGGAAATCGGCGAGGCCGACCTCCCCGACCACCCGGCCGCTCAGCTTCTCCTCGACGATCAGCAGGCCGTAGCCGAGCAGCGACCAATGGCCCGCGAAGCGCAGCAGCCGGTGCCAGGTATCCTCGCGGCTCATCGGGTTCTGGTAGATCATCCGCACCGCCTCGGGATCGCTGGTCAGCGCGCAGCAATCCTCATAGTCGCTGATCCGGTGCGGGCGCAGGACGAGCCGCGCCGTTTCGATGGTCGGGCCCAGGCTCACTCGACCACCTCTCCCGGATCGACGCCGTAGATATGCTCGATCTGGATGTAGCCGCGCTTGCCGCCGACGTCGAACAGGCACCAGTCGCTCTCGCACTTGCTGATGCGGCCGACGACGCCGGGCTCGGCGCGCCAGTTGAGGCCCGAGCCGCTGCTGGGATCGGCATGCATCTCCGCCGGCGCGTCGCCGGTGACGACGGCGGTGCGGGTCGCGCTCAGCAGCGTCGCGAGCATCCAGCCCTCGGTCCCGTCCTGCTCGCGGATGCGGCGCCAGTTGCCGTAGACCTGCACCACCTGCACCGGCAGGTCGCGGCGGCGATAGCGCCAGGTGGCGGGATAGGTGCGCTCGGGCCCGGTGCGGAGCAGCGCGTCGCCGGTCGCGATCGACGCCCAATAGGGCACGCGGCGCTCCTGCGCCTCCCCCGCCCCCGCGATCAGCAGAGCCCCCAACAACGTCCAACCCAGCTTCTTCACCATCATTCCCCAATCGGCTCCTGTCGCCATAGTAGAGGGCGGCCATCGCGGTTCAAGGGCCTCGGGCCCGAGAGTCGAGACGCTCCGCTTGCGCTCGGGGCCGGGCGGGATTAGCGACAGCCCATGGCCAAGCAAGATCGCCCCCGCCGTCCCAGGCTGGTCGTCACCCGGCGCCTCCCCCCGCAGATCGAGGCGCGGATGAGCGAGCTGTTCGACGTCGAGCTGAGCGAGGGCGACCTTGCGCTGAACCCCCAGGCGCTCGCCGCCGCCGCCGCGCGCTGCGACGTGCTGGTCCCGACGATCACCGACCATGTCGACGCCGCCGTCATCGCGGCGGGCCGGGGCCGGCTGCAACTGATCGCCAATTTCGGCAACGGCGTCGACCATATCGACCTGAAGGCCGCGCGCGCCGCCGGCGTCATCGTCACCAACACCCCCGGCGTCCTGACCGAGGACACCGCCGACATGACGATGGCGCTGATCCTGTCGGTGCCCCGGCGGCTGGCCGAGGGCGAGAAGCTGGTGCGGTCGGGAAGCTGGACCGGCTGGAGCCCGGCGTCGATGCTCGGCCACCGCGTCTCGGGCAAGCGGCTCGGCATCGTCGGCATGGGCCGGATCGGCCGCGCCGTCGCCCGCCGCGCCGCCGCGTTCCACCTGACGGTGAGCTATCACAACCGCCATCGCCTGCCCGAGGCGGTCGAGCAGGAGCTTGCCGCGCGCTACGAGCCCGATCTCGACCGGCTGCTGGTCGACAGCGACATCGTCACGATCCACTGCCCGCACACGCCCGAGACCGAGAACCTCATCGACGCGCGGCGGCTCGCGCTGCTGCCCGAGCATCTCTACCTGATCAACACCGCGCGCGGCCCGATCATCGACGAGGAGGCGCTGCTCGACCGGCTCGAACGCGGCGCGATCGCCGGCGCCGGCCTCGACGTCTTCGCGCACGAGCCGGCGATCGATCCCCGGCTGCTCGCGCTCGACAATGTCGTGCTGCTGCCGCACATGGGATCGGCCACCTTCGAAGGGCGCGCCGAGACCGGCGAGCGGGTGATCGCCAATATCCGCCAATGGGCCGACGGCCACCGCCCGCGCGACCAGGTGTTCGAAGGCTGGGTTTGAAGCCCCAGGATGAACGACGCTTTCAGCGGGCGTTCAGTTGGCCTTTCCTATACGAAACAACGCCGGGTGAACGGCGGAACCCATGTCGGGCGACCACGTTTGTCAGGCACGCGTTTGCAGGAAGGGAAGTAGTCATGAAGACGATCAAGATCATTGCGGCGGTATCCGCCCTGTCGGTCGCCGGTGCGGGCGCTCCCGCCTTTGCGCAGAGCGCCGAACATATTCTGCGTGGCGCCGGCATCGGCGCCGCGGGCGGCGTGGTCGCCGGTGCGGTGATCCCGGGCCTGTCGGTGGGCGAAGGCGCCCTGATCGGCGGCGCGGGCGGCGCGCTGGTCAACACCCTCAACAAGGAACGCCGCTATTATCGCGATAGCCACGGCCGGAAATACTACATCGATAAGCATGGCCGCCGCCGCTACAAGTAAGCCGAAAAGCCCCGGTTCTTGCCGGGGCTTTTTTTGATTGGGCCTCAGGCGCCGGGCGCCTGAGGCTCAAACAAAATCAACTCTTGATCTTCCAGCCGCGGTCGAGCGCCACATAATTGGCCCAGACCAGCAGCAGGTTGATCACCAGCAGGCTGATCGCGCCGATCAGCACCGGCGAGTCGGCGGTGCCGATGAAGCCGTAGCGGAAGCCCGAGATCACGTAGAAGAACGGGTTGGCGTGGCTCAGCGCCTGGAACACGCCGTGCAGGTTCTCGATCGAATAGAAGGTGCCGGACAGCAGCGACAGCGGCCCGACCACGAAATTCTGGATCGCGGCGCTATGGTCGAACTTGTCCGCCCAGATCGAGGTGAGCACCCCGATCAGGCTGAGCAGCATCGATCCCATCAGCCCGAACCACAGCACGGCGGCCGGATGGACCGGGATCACGTCGACCCCCGGCCAGAACAGCATCGCCACCCACAGCGCCAGTCCGACCAGGATAGCGCGGGTCACCGCCGCGCCGACCAGCGCGGCCAGCATCTCGCCGGTCGACAGGGGCGGCATCAGATAATCGATGATCGTCCCCTGCATCTTGCCGACCAGCAGCGAGAAGCTGGAATTGGCGAAGGCGGCGTTCATCATGCCCATCACGATCAGGCCCGGCGCGACGAAGGTCGCGAAGGGATGCCCCATCACTTCCCGCCCCCCGCGGCCGAGCGCGACGGTGAAAATGATCAGGTACAGCAGGGTGGTGAAGGCCGGGGCCCAGATTGTCTGAAGCTGGACCTTGAAGAAACGCTTCACCTCCTTCACATAGAGGGCGCGCATTCCCCCCCAGTTGAAGAACGGGATCACCGGCTCGCCGGGCGTGGGAATCACGAATTTTTTGGGCTGGTCGCTCATGGGCATTTCGCCTATCGGCTCCCCGCCCCGCCTGCAAGAGCCTGGGGACGCCCAGGCGCGGGCGCAGACGAGGTGAAAGCATGTCCTGGACGGAAGAACGGATAGACCAGCTCAAGCGCCTGTGGGGGCAGGGGATGACGGCGAGCCAGATCGCCGACGAGCTGGGCGGCGTCAGCCGTAACGCGGTGATCGGCAAGGCCCATCGCCTCGGCCTTGAGGCGCGTCCCTCCCCGGTGAAGGGCGGCGATGCCGCCGCATCGGGCGGCGCCAGCGCCGCCGCCGCGACGCCCGCCCCCGAAAAGGCGGCCGCGCCGCCGCCGCGCCCGGCCCCGACGCCCGCCCCGGCCCCGGTGTCGCCGCCCCCGGCCGCTGCCGCTCCGGCCCCTGCGCCGACGACGCCGCAGCCGATCGTCCGCTCGATCGGCCCGGGCGGTTTCCAGCGCCAGTCGCCCGGCGAGCAGAGCAGCCCGATCCCGCCGGCGCCGCCGCGCCGCCTGGTCCCCGCCAAGCCTTCGGCGGAGATGGCGGACAAGACCAGCCTGCTCGAACTCAACGACAAGGTCTGCAAATGGCCGCTCGGCCATCCGGGCGAGCCGGACTTCCATTTCTGCGGCGATCCGATCAACCCCGGCTTCCCCTATTGCCTCGAGCATTGCTCGGTCGCCTATCAGGCGCAGCTGCCGCGCCGCGACCGCCGGCCGCCGCCGCCCTTGCCCTTTGGCGGTCCGCGCGTCAGATAATCCCTTTCGCAACATCGCGAGGGGAAGATCGATGCGGACATGGGTGATCGGGCTGTCGGCGCTGGCGCTGGGCGGATGCACGGCGACGGTGTCGGAACCGGGCCAGTCGGTGCCTGAATCGAACGCCGTGCCGCCGGTCGCCTGCGCGCCCGCCCGGGCCGAGGCCTTCGTCGGCCAGAACGGCCAGGCCGTCGCCGAACAGGCCCGCACCGCGGCCGGCGCCAAGACGGTGCGCGTGATCGCGCCCGGCCAGGCGGTGACGATGGACTATCGCACCGACCGGCTGAACGTCGAGACCGACGCGGCGGGCAATGTCGTGAAGGTCTATTGCGGCTGACCGGAGGTCGCGCCGCCATCGTCGCATCGGTGTCGGCGCCACTTTCCTTTTGGCGTCGAGCGGTCCTATAGTCGCCGGCAATGTCCGACGATCTCTTCGCCTCCGCGCCGTCCACCAGTTCCGGAAATTATGACGCCTCGGCCATCGAGGTGCTGGAAGGGCTCGAACCCGTCCGGCGCCGGCCCGGCATGTATATCGGCGGCACCGACGAGCGCGCCTATCACCACCTCGCCGCCGAGGTGCTCGACAATGCGATGGACGAGGCGGTGGCGGGCCATGCGAACCGGATCGAGGTGTCGCTGCAGGTCGGCAACCGCCTGACCGTGATCGACAACGGCCGCGGCATCCCGGTCGATCCGCATCCGAAATTCCCCGGCAAGTCGGCGCTCGAGGTGATCCTGAGCACGCTCCATTCGGGCGGCAAGTTCAGCGACAAGGCCTATGCCACCTCGGGTGGCCTGCACGGCGTCGGCGTGTCGGTGGTGAACGCGCTGTCGACCGAGACGGTGATCGAGGTCGCCCGCAACAAGGAGCTGTTCCGCCAGCGCTTCTCGCGCGGGACCACGCTGGGCCCGATCGAGAAGCTGGGCGCGGCGCCCAACCGGCGCGGCACCAGCGTCTCCTTCACCCCCGATCCCGAGATCTTCGGCCCGAGCGCGCATTTCCGGCCGGGCCGGCTGATGCGGCTCGCCCGGTCGAAGGCCTATCTGTTCGCGGGGGTCGAGATCCGCTGGAAATGCGATCCCTCGCTGATCGGCGACGACACCCCGTCCGACGCGGTGTTCCAGTTCCCCGGCGGCCTGTCCGATCATCTGCGCGAGCAGATCGGCGATCGCGAATGCGCGACCAGCCAGTTCTTCTCGGGCAAGCAGGATTTCGCCGACGGCCAGGGATCGGTCGAATGGGCGGTCGCCTGGCCGCTCTGGTCCGAGGGCTCGTACAGCTATTATTGCAACACCATCCCGACCCCCGACGGCGGCACCCATGAGACCGGCCTGCGCGCCGCGCTGGTCAAGGGCATCCGCGGCTTCGCCGAACTGGTCGGCAACAAGCGCGCCAAGGACGTCACCGCCGACGACGTCGTCACCGGCTCCGAACAGATGCTGTCGGTGTTCATCCGCGATCCGCAATTCCAGAGCCAGACCAAGGACCGGCTGACCTCGCCCGACGCCGCGCGGCTCGTCGAGAATGCGGTGCGCGACCATTTCGACCATTTCCTCGCCGACAATATGGAGCGCGGCAAGGCGCTGCTCGCCTTCGTCCTCGACCGGATGGACGATCGCCTGCGCCGCAAGGCCGAACGCGACATCAAGCGCAAGACCGCGACCTCGTCGCGCAAGCTGCGCCTGCCCGGCAAGCTCACCGACTGCGCGAACGACTCGCCCGAAGGGACCGAGATGTTCATCGTCGAGGGCGACTCGGCCGGCGGATCGGCCAAGCAGGCGCGCGACCGCAAGACCCAGGCGATCCTCCCGATCCGCGGCAAGATCCTGAACGTCGCCTCCGCCAACAGCGCGAAGATCGGCGCCAACCAGGAAATCGCCGATATCATCCAGGCGCTCGGCTGCGGCAGCCGCGACAAGTGCAATGTCGATCTGCTGCGCTACGAGCGGATCGTGATCATGACCGACGCCGACGTCGACGGCGCCCATATCGCGACCCTGCTGATGACCTTCTTCTTCCAGGAGATGCCCGACCTCGTCCGCGAAGGGCATCTCTATCTCGCACAGCCGCCGCTCTATCGCCTGACCGCGGGCACCAAGAGCCTCTACGCCCGCGACGATGAGCATCGCGCCGAGATCGAGGCGAACGAATTCAAGGGCAAGAAGGTCGAGGTCGCGCGCTTCAAGGGCCTGGGCGAGATGAACCCGCAGCAGCTTCGCGAGACGACCATGGACCCGGCGACCCGCACCCTGCTGCGCGTCACCCTGCCCCAGGAATATGAGGAGCGCGCCAGCGTCCGCGACCTCGTCGACCGGCTGATGGGCAAGAACCCCGAGCACCGCTTCGCCTTCATCCAGGCCAATGCGGCCAGCGTCGATGACGAAGAGATTGATGTGTAGGTGGCGTCGCCCCTGCGCAGGCAGGGGCCCATGTCTCTTCTCAGCCAGTTGACCATCGGGGAGAGGACAGACATGGGCCCCTGCCTACGCAGGGGCGACGTCAAAAGGAAGGCGTCAACGCCTCGTCGCGCATCCCGCGCCACACCCGGATCGCCTGCACCGTCTCGGGCACGTCGTGGACCCGCAATATCTGCGCGCCCATCTGGGCGCCGTGAAGCGCCAGCGCGACCGAGCCGCCGAGGCGCTGGTCGACCGGCGCCTCGTTCGACAGCGCGCCGATGATCCGCTTGCGGCTGGCGCCCAGCAGCAGCGGACAGCCGAGGCCGTGGAACAGCGCCAGCCCGTTCAATATCTGGAGATTGTGGCGGAGGTTCTTGCCGAAGCCGATGCCGGGATCGACGATGATCCGGCCGCGCGCGATGCCCGCCGCCTCGGCGAAGGCGATCCGCTCCGCCAGCCAGTCATAGACCTCGATCAGCGCGTCGCCGTAGCGCGGCTCGCGCTGCATCGTCTCGGGATCGCCCTGATGGTGCATCAGCACGACCGGGCAATCGTGCCGCGCCAGCAGCGTAGCCGCCTTCGGGTCATAAACGAGCGCGGAGACGTCGTTGACGATCGCGGCCCCCGCCGCCAGCGCCGCCGCCATCACCGCCGCCTTGCGCGTGTCGATCGAGACGATCGCCCCGCCCGCCGCCAGCCGCCGCACCACCGGCTCGATCCGGGCGATCTCGTCGCCCTCCCAGACCGGCTGCGCGCCCGGCCGGGTCGACTCCCCGCCGACATCGACGATCGCCGCCCCCGCCTCGACCGCCGCGAAGGCGCCATCGGTCGCGGCGGCGGGGTCGTCGAGATGGTTGCCGCCGTCCGAGAAGCTGTCGGGCGTGATGTTGAGGATCAGCATGACCTGCGGCTGATCGAAGCGCAGGACGCGCTCGCCCAGTTCGACCGGCGGGCGCGGCGCCACGATCCGCGCGATCGTCCGCCGCGCGTCCTCCGCCTGCTCGCCGGACAGGCTGTCGACGAAAGCATCGATCGCCGCGACGGGCACATGGCGGGTCGCGACCCGCTGCCCCCCATCGACGGCGATCACCTCATAGGCGGAGAACCAGACCAGTCCGCCCGCCAGCCGGGCCACCGTGCCCTCGGCATGGCCGAAGGGCGAGGCGACGAAGGCGGTCGGCCGGAAATAGAGCCGGGCGTAGCGGGAGATGCTCATGCCGCCGACCTATTCGCTCGAACGGCCGGAGGAAAGCCCGTCAGCTTCCGAGTTCGGCGAGGTGGCGCTGGCGCACCGCGTCGATCGGCTCGAGCCCCTGGGCGGTCTCGATATGCCAGAAGCTCCAGCCGTTGCACGACGGCGCCTTCTGGAGCTGCGCGCCGAGCCGGTGGATCGAGCCGATCGCGCCGCAACCGCTCGCCAGCATGCCGTCGGCGCGGACCGTGGCCGACCAGCGGCGCCTGGCATCGGTGACGACCGAGCCCGGCGGGATCAGGCCACCCTCGACGAGCAGGCCGAAGGCGATGCGCGGCATGGCCTTCTTCTCGGGGATCGACATCATCGCGCTCTCGTCGAGCGGCAGGGTCGCGGCGATGCGCTGGGTCGCGACCTTGATATATTTGTCCTCGCGCTCGATCCCGATCCAGCGGCGGCCGAGGCGGCGGGCGACGGCGCCGGTGGTGCCGGTGCCGAAGAAGGGATCGAGGACGAGGTCGCCCGGCTCGGTGCAGGCCAGCATCACGCGGTAGAGCAGGCTTTCCGGCTTCTGGGTCGGATGCGCCTTGTGGCCGTCATCGTCCTTCAGCCGCTCGCCGCCCGAGCAGATCGGCAGGGTCCAGTCGGACCGCATCTGCACATCGTCGTTGAGCGCCTTCATCGTGCGGTAGTTGAAGGTGTATTTCGCCTTCTCCGCCTTCGAGCACCAGATCAGCGTCTCATGCGCGTTGGTGAAGCGGGTGCCCTTGAAATTCGGCATCGGATTGGCCTTGCGCCAGACGATGTCGTTGAGGACCCAGAAACCCTGGTCCTGCAGCGCGGTGCCGACGCGGAAGATGTTGTGATAGCTGCCGATCACCCAGATCGTGCCGTCGTCCTTCAGGATGCGGTGCGCCTCGCGCAGCCAGTCGCGGGTGAAGCGGTCATAGGCGGCGAAGGTGTCGAACTTGTCCCAATCGTCGTCGACCGCGTCGACCTGGCTGCCGTCGGGGCGATGCAGGTCGCCGCCGAGCTGGAGATTATAGGGCGGGTCGGCGAAGATCATGTCGACGCAGCGATCGGGCAGCGCGCGCATCGTCTCGATGCAGTCGCCACGGAGGATCTCGTTGAGCGGCAGGCGCGCCGCCGGCACGGCCTCGACATTCGCCCGCCGTGCCCGGCGGGTTGCCGGAATCTTTTCGAGAACACCCATGGAAAAACCATCCCCCTTCGAATTGCCTTAAGGGTGATTCATCAGGACTCTTCGGTCAAGATCAATGTTTTGGCTCTCGAATCTGAGATTCCGGTGAAGCCGGATGAACGAAAGGAGTCCGTTACCTCATATTGAGTCTCAACAGTCGGGGGAGACTCAATCCCTTGTGGTGTGGCCCCGAGGACTCACCCCCGTGGCTTTCGCGAAAAAAATTGGAACGGGCCGACCGTCCCGCCGTTCTTGCCGCCATGAGGCCGCCTTCGCCCCGCCGGATGTCGCCACTGCTGCTCTGGGTGTTCGCCGCCATGACGGGCGGGATCACGGCCGGGGCCGTCGCCGTCCACGGCCTCCGTCCCAACCGCTATGGCCCGATCGAACCGCCCTCGCTGTTCGCCCCAGCGCAGGCCGGCGCGCCGTCCGATGCCGCCGCCGATGCGCCCGACGGCCTGCTCTCGGCGGCGCGCTGCGACCAGTGCAGCGAACGCGACCTGGGCTATCGCTGGGCGGCCCTCGCCGCCGTCCACGAACCGGCACAATGCCCGAACGACAGCTGGGCCTTCCGGCGCGGCTGCCTCGACTATGTCGGCGGTATCTAGCTAGGCCGCCGGGAACAGCGAGAATTGGGCGACCGGCGCGAAGCTGCGGCGGTGGAGCGGCGACGGGCCCAGCCGCGCCAGCGCATCGAGATGGGCAGGGGTGCCATAGCCCTTGTTCTTCGCCCAGCCATAGCCCGGATGATGCACGTCATAGTCGGCCATCATCCGGTCGCGCTCCTCCTTGGCGACGATCGAAGCGGCCGCGATCGACAGGCACAGCGCGTCGCCGCCGATCACCCATTGCGACGGCCGGGTCCAGCGCGGGCAGCGATTGCCGTCGACCAGCACCATCGCCGGCTCGACACCCAGCGCCGCGACGGCGCGCTCCATCGCCAGCATCGACGCCCACAATATGTTGATCTCGTCGATCTCCTCGACCGTGGCGATGCCGACGCCGACATGCGCCACCTCGCGGATCTTGCCGCACAGATCGGCGCGCGCCTCCGCGCCGAGCTTCTTCGAATCGTCGATCCCCGCCGGCACGCGCCCGCGATCGAGGATCACCGCGGCCGCGACGACCGGCCCGGCCAGCGGCCCCCTGCCCGCCTCGTCGACCCCGGCGAGCGGCAATGGATGGGCGATTTCGAGATCGAAGCTGGGACCGGCCATGCGGCCGATCTATCGGCTCGGGCGGCCGCTGGCTAGGGCCCGGTCAGGCTCCGGCCTCCAGCAGGTGCAGGCTGAACAGCCGCTTCGCGTCGAACCAGACCTGGAGCGGCCGGAACCCCGCCCCGCGCACGAGCGCCTGGAAATCCTCGACCGAATATTTCCAGCTCTCCTCGACGTGGATCGCCTCGCCCTGGTCGAACCGGAGGCGACGGCCGCCGACCTGGACCTCATGCAGGCCGAGGCTGACGAGGTCGTTGTTCACCCGTCCGCTGTCCTTGTCGAAGCGGACGCGATATTCGAACATCCGCTCGTCGAAATCGGCGCCGAGCTCGCGGTTCGCGCGGCGCAGCACGTCGAGGATCAGCGAGCGGTTGAGCCCGTGCGGATCGTCATAGGCCGCTTCGAGGATCAGCACGCTCTTGCGCAGGTCGACGCCAACCAGCAGCAGCCCGCGCCGGCCGAGCTCGCGTTCCCACAGCGACAGCATGGCGAGCGCCTCGGGCGGGTCGAAGGTGCCGATCGCGTTGCCGGGCAGATAGCCGAGCCGCCGCCCGCCGCCGGCATTGGGCGGCAGGTCGAAGCCGATGCGCGGATCGGCGCGGACCGCCTCGACCCACAGGCGCGGATGAAGCTGCTGGACGCGCCGGGCATCGTCGAGCAGCCTGTCGCGGTCGCGATCGACCATGACATAGCCCCAGGGCCGATCGAGGACCGACAGCAGCAACGAGGTCTGCGCGCTCGACCCGCGGCCGAAATCGACCAGTTGCGCCGCCGGGCCGACCAGCCGGGCGATCGCCACGGCCTGGTCGCGCAATATCTCCAGCTCGGCGCGCTGGACATAATATTCGGGCAGGGCGCAGAGCCGGTGGAAGGCCGGCGACCGGCGATCGAGCAGCATCGACCCGACCAGGCTCTTCGGCCGCCGCTCCATTCCGGCAAGGAACAGCGCCGCGAAGTCCGCCGGCGGCGGACCATGTTCGTGCAGCGCGACGATGTCTCCCGGCTTCGGGGCACCATCCGGGGAATGATCGGTCAAACGCGGTCTCCGGAGCCGGCAAGTCCTGTGTCCGGCGCGGCGCTAGGGCCTGCCCCGCAAGGGAAGCGATAGTCGCCGCGATGCGTAAAAAGTTCCTGATCCGTAATGGTTCCCAACAATTTAACGCTACGGAAGCCGCGCCGATTCGCGAGAGAGCGCAGCACCCCACGCCGGCCCGCCCGGAAGCACCGGCAAGCGCCATCGTTCCATTGGTGGGACGCTGCGTCCGAAATCGCGATCTTTCGTCATCAGCGGTGCAGGTTCATGCTTGTTTCAAGCCGGAAGACCGGCCGCCAGCGCCAATTCCGGGCCCACATCCCGGCCCCTTGCAGGAGGAAGACATGACGAGCGAAGCCATCCGCGATCCGAAGACCGATCACCTGCTCACGCCGCAGAATGCCGCCTTCATCATCATCGACTATCAGCCGGTGCAGGTGAACTCGATCGCCTCGATGGACCGCCAGTTGCTGCTCAACAATATCGCCGGCTGCGCCAAGGCGGCGGTCGTCTACGATCTTCCGGTCATCCACTCGACGGTGAACGTCGAGACGGGCCTCAACAAGCCGCCGGTCCCGCAGGTCCGCAAGGTGCTCGGCGACTATCCGACCTATGACCGCACCACCATCAACAGCTGGGAGGACGTCGAATTCCGCCAGGCGGTCGAGGCGACCGGCCGCCGGAAGCTGATCATGACCGCGCTGTGGACCGAGGCCTGCCTGACCTTCCCGGCGCTCGACGCGCTCGCCGAGGGCTATGAGGTCTATGTCCCGGTCGACGCGGTCGGCGGCACGTCGGTCGCGGCCCATGAAGCGGCGCTGCGCCGTATCGAGCAGGCCGGCGGCAAGATGATCTCGGTGGCGCAGCTCTTCTGCGAACTCCAGCGCGACTGGAAGCGCAGCGAGACCGTCCCCGCCTTCATGAACCTGTTCATCGAGACCGGCGGCACCGCCGGCATCCAGTTCGGCTATGACAAGGCCTGATGCGATGGAGCGCACGGTGAAGGACAACCCGGCCCAGCATCGCTTCGAGATCGCGCTGGACGGCGACGACGTCGCCGCGGCCTATTACCGGATCGACGACGCCGGCCGGGTCGTGCTGACGCATACCGAGGTGCCCTATGAATATTCGGGACAGGGGATCGGCTCCCGGCTCGCGCAGGGCGTGTTCGACGCCATCCGGGCGAGCGGGCGCAAGGCGGTGCTCAAATGCAGCTTCATGGTCCGATATTATGCCCTGCACCCCGAATATTCGGATATCGTCGACGGCTGAACCGAGGCGTTGGGAGATGAGACAATGATCGAAATGGTGATCGAGCAGCGCCGTCGCAGCCTGGGCGGCGGGCTCGAGGTCGGCCGGGTGCTGCCCTTCGCGAAGCGGCGGATGGTCGGCCCCTTCATATTCTTCGACCATATGGGGCCGCTCGACGTGGCGGCCGGGGCCGATCGCAGCCTCGACGTGCGGCCGCACCCGCATATCGGCCTCTCGACCGTGACCTATCTGTTCTCGGGCGAGATCATGCACCGCGACAGCGTCGGGTCCGAGCAGGCGATCCGGCCTCGGGAAGTCAACTGGATGACCGCGGGCAGCGGCATCACGCATAGCGAGCGGTTCGAGAAGGCGCGCGCCTCGGGCGATCATCTCCACGGCATCCAGGCCTGGGTGGCGCTGCCGACGGCGGACGAGGAGACCGCGCCGAGCTTCTCCCACCATGCCGGCGCGGACCTGCCGCACTGGAACGACGGCGGGGTGGCGGGGCACCTGATCGCCGGGAGCGCCTATGGGCTGACGGCGGCGGCGCGGACCCATTCGCCGCTCTTCTACGCGCATCTCGACATGGAGCCGGGCGCGACCGCCGAGGTCCCGGCCGGCCATCCCGAACGCGCGCTCTACGTCGCCACCGGCGCTGTCGAGGTCGACGGCGCGCGCTACGATGCCGGCAAGATGCTCGTCCTCGGCGCGGACGTGTCGGCGTTGCGCGCCGTCGAGCGTTCCGCGGTGATGCTGCTCGGCGGCGAACCGGTCGGCGAGCGCTATCTCTACTGGAACTTCGTCTCCTCGTCGCACGACAGGCTGGCGCAAGCGGCCGAAGACTGGAAGGCGGGCCGCATGAAGCTTCCCGACGCCGACGATCAGGAGTTCATTCCGCTCCCCGACGCCCCCCTGCCCACGCCGGCGAAGGCCTGAGAGGAGCCGCCATGACCCATATCATCGGCATCGCCGGCAGCTTGCGGCGACAGTCGTTCAACCTCGGCCTGCTGCGCGCGGCGGAGGCGCTGATGCCGCCGGGCGCGACGCTCGACGTACGGACGCTCCACGGCATCCCGCTCTACAATGCCGACGAGGAGGAGGAAGCGGGCCTGCCCGACGCGGTCACCGCGCTGAAGGAGGCCGTCGCGGCGGCCGACGGGGTGCTGCTGGTCACCCCCGAATATAATAACGGCATCCCCGGCGTGTTCAAAAACGCGATCGACTGGCTCTCGCGCCCGGCGACCGACATCGGCCGCATCTTCGGCAACCGGCCGATGGCGGTGATCGGCGCGTCGCCAGGCAATTTCGGAACGCTGCTCGCGCAGAACGACTGGCTTCCAGTGCTCCGTACGCTGGGCGCGCGGCCCTGGTTCGGCGGCCGCCTGATGGCGTCGCGCGCGCAATCGCTGTTCGACGGCGAAGGGCAGTTGACCGATGCGGCGACGCGCGACCGCCTCGGCGCCTTCATGGCCGGCTTCGTCGGCTTCATCGACGAAGCGAAGCGGTGACCGACCTGATGAGCGGACAGGGGCCAGGATCGGGGTAATGGACGCTGGTGGGCCCGGCAGGACTCGAACCCGCAACCTAGCCGTTATGAGCGGCCAGCTCTAACCATTGAGCTACAGGCCCCGCCCAGCGCCGCGCAGGCGATAGCCGAGGCTCCGCCGCGCGGCAAGTTACACCGCATCCTGCTCCGCCGACTGGTCGCCGAGGGGCAGGCTCAGATAGAAGCGGGTCGCATCGATCTCCAGCATGCCGCCGCTGGCGATGGCGAGGTTGCGGACGAGGCGGAGCGCGAAGCCGAGGCCGAGCACCGGCGCATCGGGCCAGTTGCCGCCCGGATTATAGCCGGGATCGAGCAGCATCTTCTCGTCGCGGCCGTCGAGCGAGCGCGGGCGCAGGATCGTCAGCAGCATATGGGTCGAACGGCGCGGGTCGCGCTGCAGGTCGACGCTGATCCGCTCGCCCTCCCCCGCCATCGCGATCGTCGCGGCGAGCAGGCGCGACAGCATCCGCTCGACGGTGGGCGCGTCGACCGCGACCGGCGGCAGGGTGGAATCGATCCGGAAGGCGAGGCCGCTCGCCCGCTCCTTGGCGACCGCCTCGAAATTGGCATGGAGCCGGGTCAGGATCGCGCCGGCATCGACCGCCGCCAAACCGTGCGCCGGCGTCTCGGCGGTCCGCGCCGCGGCCACCATGTCGAGATCCTCGACCGCGCCGAGCAGCTTCTTGCTCTGGTCCAGTATCTCCTGCGCGCGGCCGCGATAGGCCGCTGCGGCGGGGCCGCGCATCTGCCCCTCGATCATCTCCGAAAAGCCGATGATCGCGTTGAGCGGGGTGCGCAGCTCATGGACCAGGTGGCGCAGCGAATCATTGAGTCCCGGCTCGGCCGGCGGCCCCGATCCGCCCGCCATGACGGCGGCGCTCTCGTCGGCGCGCGGGCGGCGGGCGGTGCCGCGATAGCCGCTGAACCGACCGTCCTTGGGATCGAAGAAGGGCACCGCCGAAATCCGCCAGTCGCCCGATGCGGGCCCCTGCCCGGCGATCGTCAGCCGGGCGTCGCGGAACGGGGTGCGGCTGCGATAGGCCCCCGCGGCATGGCCGTCGACGCCATGGTCGGTCTGGTGCGCGGCGACGGCGATGGTCTCTCCGATGATCGGCCCGCGCGGCACGCCCTGCACCCAGCAGATGACGCCGTCGACGCCGGTCTCGAACCGGAAATTCTCGACCCGGCCCGATGCGCCGCCGTCGCCGGCCGCCTCGCCCTCGAGCGTCGCCTGCGGATAGCGGCTGCGAAACGTCTCGATACGGGACAGGAGATCGCGGATCTGGCTCTCGCCCGACGGCGGCAGCGGCTCCGCCGCCTCGTCGAGCCAGGCCGAGAGCGCGGCAGGCTCCACCGGCTCCGGCACGTCCTGCGATCCGGCCGTCTCGACTGCCGGAGGGAGTTCCTCGACGGCCACGGCGACCGGCGGCTCCGGCTCCTGCGCCTCGGCGACCAGCGCCTCGATCGGCGCGGCCAGCGGCGCGAGGCTCGCCTCGGGCGTCTCCACCGGACCCTGGATCAGGAAGTCGCTGGAGCCGAAGCCTTCGAGCGCCTTCTCGACCTCGCCGCCCAGATCGCGCCGGTTGCGCAGCAGGTTGCGCGCGCTGGGGGTGAGCCGGGGAAGCAGGTCGAGCCATTGCCGCCCGCCGAGGATGACATGGCCGAGCATCGGCGCGGCGATATGGGGCAGGTCCTCGGCGAACAGCAGGACCAGTTCGGGGGGCACCCGCCGCCCGGCGAGGCCGCGCCCGGCGGCCAGCCGCAGCTCGACCGGAATCTCCGGCCGCACCGAGCGCAGGAAATTATAGGCATCGACGGCGCGCGGCGCGTCGACCAGCGGATCGTCGACGCGATGCCCACGCCCCTGCGCCAGCACGTCGACCACCTGGCGCCAGAGGATCGCCCTGGCTTCGGGCGTCGGCGCCGGTTGCGCAAGCAACGTGGCCAGCATGTCATCGAAACGCAAAGACCCGCCTCCACTCGGTCTTGAACGGGTTTCAGCCACCGTTCCCCCTGCCGCGGATATTAGATGGCAACGGCGCGAGCGGAAAGAGCGTTTGAACGGAAGCGCTCGCCGCTATTTTTATTGCACTTGCCGGAAACTTTATTCTACGGATAGTGCCAGTTTTTGAAAGGTTGCTCCATGTCCGCCCCCTCGCTCGATCAAATCGATCGCACCATCCTGCATGAGCTGCAGGAGGACGGGCGGATGACCAACGTCGACCTGGCCCGGAAGGCCGGCCTCACCGCCCCGCCCTGCCTCCGCCGCGTGCGCGCGCTGGAGGAAGCGGGGGTGATCGAGAGCTACCATGCCCGCCTCAACGCCGCCGCGCTCGGCTATGGCATCACCGTGTTCGCGCTGGTGTCGCTGCGCAGCCAGGCCGAGGAGGACCTTCGCCAGTTCGAGAGCCATGTCGCCGCGCTGCCCGAGGTGCGCGAATGCCACATGCTCAACGGCGAGATCGACTTCATCCTGAAGATCGTCGCGCACGACCTGCAGGCCTTCCAGCAGTTCCTGACCTCGCAGCTCACCACCGCCCCCAACGTCGCGAGCGTCAAGACCTCGCTGACGATCAGGACCTCCAAGGACATCGCCGGCATTCCCGTCGACGGAATCTGACCGTCTCCCATCGCGATACCAACGAAAAGGGCCCGGCGCCGATGGCGTCCGGGCCCTTTCCGTGATGCCGAATGGGCTCAGGAGGTCGGCGGGGTCTGCGCCCAGACCTTCGCATAGCTGGCGAGCACGGCGTAGTTGCCGGTCGTCACCTGGTCGAGGGCCGCCTTGGCGCCGGCCTTGTCGCCGGCCTGGGCGAGCGCGAGGCCGAGGCGGAAATTGGCCTGGGCGGCGTCGGCGCCGGGCTTGGTCAGCGCGACCTTGTACAGCTCGGCCGCCTTCGCATAGTCCTTGTAGCCATAGACGAGATCGGCGGTCGTCATCACCGACTTGTAGGTCGCCTTCGGGCCGTTGGCGGCGGTGACCGCCGCCGGGATCGAGGCCTTGTCCGGCGCCAGCTTCGGCTGCGACAGGGCGATGATCTCACGCGTGTTCTGGCTGGTCGAAGGGTTCAGCTTGCCCGCCGCGATACCCTCGTTGAGGACGTCGACCGCCTCGTTCGGGAAGCGCAGATACACCGCCAGCGCATAGTCGATATAGTTGGACTGCGCCGACAGCGGCAGCACGCCGGCCGCGCGCGACAGGCGCAGCAGGTCGAGATCGACGTCACCCGACAGGCCGGCCATCTGGCGATAGATGAACAGCGAGTCATGCCAGTTCTGCTTGACCGGATAGGCGGTGAGCCAGGCGGTGGTGATCTTGACGAACTGGTTCGGCAGCTTGCCGCGCGAGGCCATGTCGGCGCCGCGGCCATACCATTCGCTGGGCGCGGCCTGACCGGCGGCGGCCTTGGCGTCGATCACCTTCTGGAGCGTCGCCAGCGCCTCGGTGGTCTTGCCGTTGCGCGACTGGGCGTCGGCCAGGATCGCATAGGCGTCCGCCTCGGTGCTGCCGGCGGCGATGGCGCGCGACAGCGAAGCCTCGGCCTTGGCATAGTTCTTCGCCTGGTAGGCGAACTGGCCCTGGAACCAGTAATATTTGGAGCGGGCATCGTCGTTGAGCTGGTTGGCGGCCTCGCCGGTCGCGATCAGCTCGTCGAGCGCGGTCGAAAGCCGGGCCTGGTCGCCGCTCGCCTGGGCGGCGTTGAGGCCGTACTGGGCGACGACATATTGCTCCTCGGGAGTCTTGGCGAGCTGCTTGGCCTGCGCCAGCGCGGCGTCGGCGGCCGGGAGGTTCTTGGCCTTGATCGCGGTGTCGGCCTCGGCGAGCGGCTTGCGGATCGCCTCGCCGATCTTGAGCGCGGGCGCGGCGGCCTCATCCTTCTTCTTGGCAAAGGCGGGGGTACCCGGCGCCACCGCGGCGACGGCAACGCCAAGCGCCGCGACGAGCGCAAAACGGGACGTGAATTTCATGCTTCAGGCCTCCTAGACGGCGACCGCAAGGGGAACGGCCGCCGGTAAAACACGCCGGTTGACTAATCGCTCCCACGGTTCCGCACAAGCGCGGGCGAAATGATCCGGCTTCACTCGTCGCGCTCTAGGCACCACTCGCTGAATGGGGATTGAACCGCCGGCGGTTGATCGCTTCCGTCCGCACAGCTAGGGCGGGGCCATGCTGCTCCTCCTCTCGCCCGCCAAATCGCTCGATTATACGAGCCCGCTGCCCCCGCTCGAAGCCACCGCGCCGCGCTTCGCGGAGGAGGCGCTGGCGACCGCGCAGGCCGCCGCGAAGCTGAGCGCCAGGAAGCTCGCCGGGCTGATGGGCATCTCGGACAAGCTGGCGAAGCTCAACGCCGGCCGCTACGCCGATTTCGCCGGCCAGGAGGAGCGGCCCGCGCTCTACGCCTTCTCGGGCGACGTCTATGTCGGCTTCGAGGCGAAGACGCTCGACGAGCCCGCGATCGGCTTCGCGCAGGACCATGTCCGCATCCTCTCGGGCCTTTACGGCCTGCTCCGCCCGCTCGACCTGATTCGCCCCTATCGGCTGGAGATGGGAACGCGCTGGGCGCCGGGCCGCAAGAAGAACCTCTACCAGCTCTGGGGCAGCAAGATCTCCGACGCGCTGGCGGCCGACCTGCTCGGCGAGGGATCGGACGTGATCGTCAACTGCGCCAGCAAGGAATATTGGCACGCGGTCGACCAGGCCCCGCCCAAGGGCATCCGCATCATCACCATGGATTTCCGCGAGCTGGCGCCGCAGGGCCTGATCTTCAACAGCTTCGGCGCGAAGCGCGCGCGCGGCATGATGGCGCGCTGGATGTGCGAGCATCGGATCACCGACCCCGAGGGGCTGAAGGGCTTCGACAGCGACGGCTATGCCTATTCGGCCGAGGGATCGGACGATTCGACCTGGCGCTTCGTCAAGACCCGCTGATCAGCGACAGGAACATCCCGCGACCCGGCCCGTTGATGTCTGGGAGGGGCCGACGGGAGAGAGGATCATGGACAGCCGGACGCACCCGACCGATCGGGACAAGGGCAATGGCGTGGAGCTCACCACCGAGCAAGCCCGCGCCGGCGCGACCCCGCACATGACGCGCTACATCCTCGGCTGGGGCCTGGCGCTCGTCATCATCGCCTTCCTGATCGTGCTGGCGGCGAACAACTGGGGTTGAATCTTGGTGGGAAATGATCCTGTGGATCATTTCGAGCGGCACCGGCCCGCTCCCCCACCCGACCTCCCATCAAGGATACACTGAGTGGGAGGTCGGGTGGGGGAGCGGGCCGGTGCCGCAAAATGCGGTGAAACCGCATTTTCCAAACAGGCACCCCGTCGCGGGATCGTAACAGCACCACGCTACGCGCTGGAGGCAGGATCGGCTCTGGCCTTTGCGACCGTCCTTCGTTAGGAGCATGTGACCGCCCCGTTCCGGGGCCAGAACACCGCTTCAACGAACACGGACCCAAAGACTTTGGCCAGCGTACCGCCGCCCATCGAAAACAGCGACATTTCCCCGATCTCGATCATCGACGAGATGAAGTCGAGCTATCTCGACTATGCCATGTCGGTGATCGTGTCGCGCGCCCTTCCCGACGTGCGCGACGGGTTGAAGCCGGTGCACCGCCGCATCCTCTATGCGTGCCAGGAGGGCGGCTTCGTCCCGGGCCGGCCCTACCGCAAGTCGGCGAAGATCGTCGGCGACGTGATGGGCAACTATCACCCGCACGGCGACAGCTCGATCTACGACGCGCTCGCGCGCCTCGCCCAGGATTGGGCGATGCGGGTGCCGCTGATCGACGGCCAGGGCAATTTCGGCTCGATGGACCCCGATCCGCCGGCGTCGATGCGCTATACCGAGGCGCGGCTCGCCAAGGTGGCGATGACCCTGCTCGACGACCTCGACAAGGACACAGTCAACTTCACGCCGAACTATGACGGCTCGCGCGACGAGCCGCAGGTGCTGCCGGCGCGCTTCCCGAACATCCTGGTCAACGGCGCCGGCGGCATCGCGGTCGGCATGGCGACCAACATCCCGCCCCACAATCTCGGCGAGGTGATCGCGGCCTGCAAGGCCTATGTCGACAATCCCGCGATCTCGATCGACGAGCTTATGGCGATCGTGCCCGGCCCGGACTTCCCGACCGGCGCGCTGATCCTCGGCCAGTCGGGCGCGCGGCAGGCCTATCATACCGGGCGCGGCTCGATCATCATGCGCTCGCGCCACGAGGTCGAGGAAAGCCGCGGCGACCGCCGCTCGATCGTCCTGACCGAAATCCCCTACCAGGTCGGCAAGTCGGGCCTGGTCGAGAAGATCGCCGAGGCGGCGAAGGACAAGCGGATCGAGGGCATCTCCGACATCCGCGACGAGTCGAACCGCCAGGGCGTCCGCATCGTCATGGACCTGAAGCGCGACGCGACCCCGGACGTGGTGCTCAACCAGCTCTGGCGCCACACCCCGGCGCAGACCAGCTTCCCGGCCAACATGCTCGCGATCCGCGGCGGCCGGCCCGAGACGCTGAACCTGCGCGACATCGTCGAATCCTTCGTCAAGTTCCGCGAGGAGGTCATCACCCGCCGCTCGAAGTTCGAGCTGAACAAAGCGCGCGAGCGGGCGCATATCTTGCTCGGCCTCGTCATCGCGGTCACCAACCTCGACGAGGTGGTGCGGATCATCCGCCGGTCGGCGAGCCCCGCCGAGGCGCGCGCCGCGCTGATCTCGCGCGAATGGCCGCGCGGCGAGATCGAATCCTACATCAAGCTGGTCGAGGCGGTCGACACGATCGGCGACGCGCCGACCTACCAGCTCAGCGAGGTCCAGGTCCGCGCGATCCTCGACCTGCGCCTGCACCGCCTGACCGCGCTCGGCCGCGACGAGATCGGCGACGAACTCGCCAAGCTCGCCGAATCGATCGCCGAGCTGCTCGAGATCCTCGGCAACCGGGTCCGCCTCTACCAGGTGATGGTCGAGGAATTCGACGCGATCCTGGTCGAGTTCGCGACGCCCCGCCGCACCGAGATCGCGCCCGCCGGCGACGACATCGACGACGAGGACCTGATCGAGCGCGAGGACATGGTCGTCACCGTGACCCACGGCGGCTACATCAAGCGCACCCCGCTCGAAGCCTTCCGCGCGCAGCGCCGCGGCGGCAAGGGCCGCTCGGGCATGGCGACCAAGGACGAGGACGCCGTCACCGAGCTGTTCGTGACGAGCACCCACACGCCGGTGCTGTTCTTCTCGAACCACGGCAAGGTCTATCGCAAGAAGGTGTGGCGCCTGCCCGAGGGCGCGCCGCAGGCGCGCGGCCGGCCGATGATCAACCTGCTGCCGCTGGCCGACGGCGAGAAGATCACCACCGTCCTGCCGTTACCCGAGGACGAGGAGAGCTGGAGCACGCTCCACGTCGTCTTCGCGACCGCGCATGGCAATGTCCGCCGCAACTCGATGGACGCCTTCGCCAATGTGCCGACCAACGGCAAATTCGCGATGCGCTTCGACGAGGACGCCACCGACCGGCTGATCGGCGTCGCGCTGCTGACCGAGCAGGACGACGTCCTGCTCGCGACCCGCGGCGGCAAGGCGATCCGCTTCGCCTCCACCGACGTGCGCGAGTTCCAGAGCCGCACCTCGACCGGCGTGCGCGGCATCCTGCTCAAGGGCGACGACGAGGTGATCTCGCTGTCGATCCTCAAGGGCTTCGACGCCTCCACCGATGAGCGCGACGCCTATCTGCGCGCCGCGCCATGGAAGGACAACGAGGCCGACCCGACGCTGTCGGCCGAACGCATGGCCGAGTTCGAGGCCGCCGAGGAGTTCATCCTGACGGTCTGCGCCAACGGCTATGGCAAGCGCAGCTCGGCCTATGAATATCGCCGGACCGGCCGTGGCGGCCAGGGCATCGGCAATATCGACAATCTGGAGCGCAACGGCCCGGTCGTCGCCAGCTTCCCGGCGCATAATGGCGAGCAGCTCATGCTCGTCACCGACCAGGCCAAGCTGATCCGCCTCTCGGTCGGCGACACCCGCGTCATCGGCCGCAACTCGGCCGGCGTCCGCCTGTTCAACGTCTCCGACAACGAGCATGTCGTCGGCGCGGCGCGGATCGAGGAGAGCGACGACGAGGCCGAGGCCGACCTGGGCGACGGCACCGGCGAGATCGCCCCCGCCGACGACGCGGTGGTGGGCGAGGACCTGGCCGACGGCGGCGAGGCATCGGGCGACGAATGAGGGGGGCCGGCGCAGGCCGGGACGGATCAAAGCCCCTTCAGCACCCCTTCGAGCTTGTCGACCGGATGGTTGACGAGGTCCTTGTCGACCTCCGCCACGCTTCGCCCCTCGACCACCTTGTCATAATGCCGACGCAACTCGCCTAGAGCGATTTCTAGGCAGATGGAAACATCTGCCGGCTCGGAAGTCGCGGTAAAACAATCACCTAGAGCGGCCGATCTGATGCAATCAGATCGTGAACCGCTCTAGCATGCGGGGCGGCGTTTTCCGTTCTCCTCTCGATCATCTGCGAAGAGAAGGCGTCAGGCAGGCGGGGGCTGCCCCTCGCTACCCGTCACCCCAGCGAAGGCTGGGGTCCATGTCTCTCATCAACCAGAGGACATCTGAGAAGAATACAGACATGGACGCCAGCCTCCGCTGGCATGACGATGGTTGAGAAACTCAATAGCGCCGGAACAGCTTCCGCACGAGCTGACCACGCCAGGGGCGGCCGTGATAGTTGAAGAAGAACCAGCCGTAGACCGTCGTGAAATAGAGCACGACGAAGGCCAGCGGATCGCGGTTGGCGCGCATGTGGCGGAACAGGGCGAGGTCGGCGGCGCGGCGGTCGCGCTCGGTGCCGCCGCCATAGATCCCATAGGCATTGTCATGGGCGCGGCAGCCGGCATTGCGATTATGCCTGGAGCCGTCCATGAAGAGACAATAGTCACGTTCCCTGTCAGCCATGGGTCGAGTAAGCAGCGGCGATGCCGGCGTTCAAGCGCAAAATCTTCTATCTCAGCGGTTTCGATCCCCGGGGCGCTCGCTTCTACCACCAGCTCTACGCCGAGCAGGCGGCGCTGTTCGGGGCGAAGGCCGGCCGCGAGATCGCGGTCGGCAAGCGCCGGCGCGAGCCGCCCCATTCGGTCGCCTGGACGGTCGAGGACAAAGGCGGGGAGAAGGAGGGCGGCGACACCGTCACCGACCATGTCTTCCTCGGCTGGGACGACGTGGTGCGCAGCCATTGGGTCAAGAATCCGCTCGCGCTGCTCCGCCGGTCGGTCGTCGCCTATTGGAATTTCACCCGGCTGCTCGACTGGCCGATCGTCCGGACCTTCCCCTTCGGGGTCCGCTTCGCCTTCTATTATCCCGGCGTCTCGACGATCCTGCTGCCGGTCCTGTTCGGCCTGCTGCTCGCGCTGCCGCTGATCCTGCTGCTGGGGTCGACCTGGGGCGTCGCGGCGGCTGCCCTCGTAGGCCTCGCGGTGGCTCTGTTCGTGGTGAAGAAGATCCAGGGCTTCTGGCTGCTGCGCTTCATCATCTTCAACGACACGCTGGCGAGCGACCGCCTGCCCGCCGACGTCGACGAGCGGATGGCCGAGTTCGCCGGCCAGATCCGCGCCAGCCTCGATGAGGACTGGGACGAGATATTGTTCGTCACCCACAGCAACGGATCGATCCTCGCGGTGCCGATCATGGCCCGGCTGCTCGACGCCTGTGGCGGCGCCCTGCCAGACCGGTTCAGCCTGGTGACGCTGGGGTCGTGCATCGCCCTGATCGGCAACCGCAAGGACAGCCGCCGCTTCCATGCGCTGCTCGAACGGGTCGGCCAGGGCGATTTCCGCTGGCTCGACATCGGATCGATCACCGACGGCGCCTGCATCGCCGGGATCGACCCCTGCGTGAGCTGCGCCCAACCGCGCCGCGCCCGGCTGTTCCAGACCAGCCCGCGCTGGTTCAAATATTGCGATCCGGCGACCTATCAGGCGCGCCGCCGCAACAAGTACGAGACCCATTTCGACTATCTCAGGACCTTCGACCGCATCTCGCCGCTCGACTATCTCGCGATCAGCTCCGGCCCGCGCCCGCTGGCCGCGTCGATCGAAGCCTTCAAGGCCGAGAACCATGGCTGACGCGCCCGAGGGCGAAGGGCCGTTCACGCCCCCCTACCCCGTCCCGCACCGGAGCAAGGCGTCGCTGTTCAAGCGCTTCCTGACCGGCTGGAACAGCTGGATCCACACGCTGTTCGAGCGCAGCTACACGATGCAGATGGGCGAGATCCGCCTGCCCCGGCTCGATTTCTTCATCGCCAACGACCTGTCGGTGGTCGAGCGGGTGATGGACGACCGGGAGAAGGTGTTCCCCAAGCACCGCTTCCAGCACGAGCTGCTCGACCCGCTGATCGGCAACAGCGTCTTCTCCGCCAACGGCAAGGACTGGGAAGAGCAGCGCGAGATGGTCAACCCGGCCTTCGCGCACACCAACCTCAAGCGCGTCTTCCCGGCGATGCAGGGCGCGGTCGACGACCTGCTGGCCACCATCGCGACGATGGACCGGTCGAAGCCGATCGCGGTCGACCCGCTGATGACGCATGTCGCGGCCGACATCATCTACCGCACCATCTTCTCGGTGAAGCTCGACCAGGCCAGCGCCGACCGCATCTACCACGCCTTCCACCGCTATCAGAAGAACATCCAGCCGGGCGCGATGCTCAAGCTCTACGGCCTGCCGCTGTTCGGCTACCGGCGGCGCGCGGCGCGCGCGGCGGCGGAGATCCACGCCGTGTTCGGCCCGATCGTGAAGGCGCGCTACGACGCATGGCATAGCGGCGGGGGCGAGGCCGGGAACGACATCCTCCAGTCGCTGCTCGAGGCGCGCCATCCGGCAAGCGGCGAGCCGTTCAGCTACCAGGCGATCATGGAGCAGGTGTCGACCATCTTCCTGGCCGGGCACGAGACCGCCGCATCGGCGATGACCTGGGCGCTCTACCTGCTCGCCGAATGTCCGCACTGGCAGGACGCGCTGCTCGCCGAGATCGATCGCGAGACAAAGGGCGAGCCGATCGCCTTCGAGCATCTGCGCGCGCTGGGCGGCGTCCGCAACCTGTTCCGGGAGACGCTGCGCCTCTATCCGCCGGTCAGCTTCCTGGTGCGCGAGGTGACGGCACCGACGACGATGCGCGACAAGCTGCTCCACAAGGGCGCGATGATCGTGATCTCGCCCTGGCTGATCCAGCGCAACCGCAACAACTGGAAATGCCCGCACGCCTTCGCGCCCGAGCGGTTCGACGATCCCGAGGAGGCCGAGGCCTGCCGCCGCGCCTATATGCCGTTCGGCAAGGGGCCGCGCATCTGCATCGGCGCGGGCTTCGCGCAGCAGGAGGGCATGCTGATCCTCGCCAGCATCGTCCGCGCCTTCCGCCTGCGCTATCCCGACATTCCCCGGCCCGAACCGGTCAGCCGGCTGACGCTGCGTCCCAAGAGCGCGGTCCAGCTCTGGTTCGAGGACCGTCGCTGATGCTGGAAGACCTCCCGACCGCCGAGCTTGCCGCCTATGTGCGCAAGTGGGACGGCCACCTCTCCCGCTATTTCGGTCCGCGGATGGACCCGGCGGGGAAGCGCATCCTCGTCATCGGATCGCAGTTCGGCCCCGAGATATTATGGGCGCTCAAGCGCGGCGCGGCGCATGTCGTGGGCGTCGATCCGGCCCCCGCGCGCACCGACGCGCTGGAGGCCGCGCTGGTCGAGGCTGGCCTGGGCGACCGGCTCGACGCGTTCGAGATGATCAGCGGCACCACCCACACGCTCGGCGAGATGGGCGGCTTCGACTATGTCATGTCGAACAATGTGTTCGAGCATATCCACGACCTCGCCCACACCTTGATGTCGTTGCGTCGTTTCGTCCCGGCCCGGGGCAACCGGATCGTCATCTTCGCCGATCCGCTGTTCTACTCCTCCGCCGGACACCATCTTCGCGCAGGGCCGTGGGACCATCTCACCCAATCGGCGGCGGAGCTCGAACCGACGGTGCCGCCGCGCCAGTGGGAGGCCTATCGCACCCAGCTCAACGGCATGACGATCACCGATTTCCTCGGCGCGGTGCGCGACAGCGGGATGATCCTGCTCGACCTCGGCATCGTCGCCGATCGGGCGCTCGACCGTTTTGCCGAACTGCGCCCGCTCATCTCGCCGGGCCTGAAGCCGATGGACCTGTGCTGCGAGGGGATCGCCTGCACCCTCGCCTTCCCCGAGAATATCTGAACGTCAGCCTCGATCGCCCCCTGTCCGGCCCCTCACCCGCGACCGATAGTCGGCCGGCCCTTCGCCGGCCAGTTGGGCGAAGGCCTTGGCAAAGGCGCTGAGCGAGGCATAGCCGACCTCGGCCGCGACGTCGGTGACGCGGCCGCCATCGGCGAGCATCCCCATCGCCCGCAGGATGCGGAGCTGCGCCACCCAGGCCTGCCAGCCCATCCCCGTCTCGCGGGAGAAGGCACGGCGGAAACTGCGTTCCGACATGGCGGCGGCGGCGAGCGCCGCCGGCAGGTCGATCCCCGCCGGGTCGACCGCGGCCAGGTCCATCGCCCGGACGATCCCTGGATGCCGCGCGCCCGGCAGGCTGAGCGGCAGCTCGCTCTCCAGCCATTCGCCGCACATCAGCGCCAGCGTCCCGAAGAAGCTGCGCGCCACCGGATCGCGCTCGGCCACCGCCTGCGGCCAGCGCAGCGCGTGGAGGATCATCTCCCGCATCACCGGACTGGCGACGAGGATGCGCACCCGCCCGCCGCCGTCCGCAACCGCATCGGGCGCGAAATAGAGCGAGGCGGTGTCGACGTCGTGGACCAGCGTGCGATGCCTCTGCCCCGCCGGAATCCAGGCGGCGCGGCCGGTCGGCAGGAGATGGCGGGCGGCGTCGGTCTCGATCTGGATCGTACCCGCCACCGCATAGATGAGCTGGTGATAGGGATGATCGTGCCAGTCATAGGAAATGGCGCGCTCGGGATCGCGGAAGGAGAAGCCCTGCCCACTGGGACGGGCCAGCCCATAATCTTCGAGCGCGGTGCGGGTGGCGGGCTGGTCGAGGGTACGCATTGGCCGATTCGCGCTGATCAATGACCGATCGACGTTAGCCGGCCATCCACGCCAAGGCTATAGCCCCTCCTCGATTTCGGGAGGACGAGATGAACGACGACAGCCAGCATAATGACCGGATCATCAGCCAGTTCACGCGATGGGCGCAGCCCTTCGCCGATCTGCCGATCCATTCCGCCGAGGACGGCATGGCGCGCACCCTCGCCGCGGCCGTGATCGCGCCGACCGATACGGTGCTCGACGTCGCCTGCGGCCCCGGCATCGTCGCCTGCGCCGCCGCCGCCCACGCCGCGCACGTCACCGGGATCGACCTGACCCCGGCGATGATCGAGCAGGCCCGGGCGCGCCAGGCGGCAGCGGGCCTCGCCAATCTCGACTGGCGGACCGGCGACGCGACCGACCTGCCCTTCGCCGACGCCAGCTTCGACCGGGTCGTCACCCGCTACAGCTTCCACCATCTGCGCGAGCCGGGCCGGGCGCTGGCCGAGATGCGGCGCGTCTGCCGCCCCGGCGGCCGGATCGTCGTGATCGACGCGACCCCCGCGCCCGAATGCCAGGCCGCCTATGACCGGATGGAGACGCTGCGCGATCCGTCGCACACCAGCGCCTTGACGCTCGACCAGCTGCGCGGGCTGGGCCGGATCGCCGGACTGGAGGAGGCGATCGTCGACGGCTACCGGCTGGAGGCGCTGCTCGCCACGCTCGCCGACGCCGACGACATGACCGCGCTCGACACGATGTTCGACGCCGACATCGCCAGCGGCGAGGATCGCATCGGCGTGCAGGCCTGGCGCGGGGCGGACGGCGTCCGCTTCCTCTTCCCGATCTCGATCGTCGCCTGGCGCCGCTGAGCGTCTTTGGAAATGCGCCTGTCGGCGCATTTCCAAACAGACTCTGATCTCAGGGCTTGAGCAGCAGGTCGTCCTTTTCGAGCACCAGCACCGAATTGGGCGACCAGCCGCGCCAGTTGATCCGAGGGATGTTGTTGGCGATCAGCGTCGCCTCGTCGAAGCTGCGGGTGAGGTCATAGGTCTCGGGCAGCGCGAAGAGCATGCCCAATGTCCGCTGGATGTCCCGGCCGCCGAAGGTGCGGACATGATCGTCCTGCCCGAAGCGAACGACGGCGTCCTCGGGCGCGATCAGCCCCAGATCCTCGGCATAATGGCCGTCGCGGATAATCGGCACACAACAGACCTGCTTGCCCGAAGGCTTCAGCGACCTATGAAGATGATAGAGTATCGCTGTGATATTGCAGGGAATATGTTCCATCACGTGCGAATGGATAATCAGGTCATAATGGTCCGAAGGCAGCTTCGCCGCATCCTCGACCAGATCGATCCTCCGGATGTTCGGGGCGAAGGCGTAGTTCGCCGGATCGATGTCGACCGGCTCATAGCCGTCGCCCCAGATCGCATGAAACCGTTCCGCGAGCGAGAGCTCGGGAGCGATGTGAAGCACACGCTTGCCCGGCGTCAGCAGCCCTTCCCTGACGAGCGTCATCCATAGCAGCCGAGCTCGCTCGTTCGAGTCGCAGCCGTCGCACTGGACATAGCCGCCCTTGTGGTTCGCGACGAAGGCGGATGATCCGCAGATCGGACAGCCCAGCCAGTTGGGCGCCTGGCCGAGCCGTTCGAGCGTCGGGATCAGATCATCGAAATGGTCGATCAGCGCTGCGGCGTCGAGCTGCTCGACCGGTCGGTCGGAGAAGCCGAAGCTGACCGCGACCGTCGGGACATTGGCGTTGCGGCCCGTATCGGTATCGGTGATCGAGTCGCCGACATAGGCCGCCCTGCCCCCGCCGCACCGCGCGATCGCCTCGAACAGCGGCGCGGGGTCGGGTTTGCGGACGGGCAGCGTGTCGCCGCCCACCAGCGCGTCGAAGCGGTCGCTCCAGCCGAGTTCGTCGATGCAGCGCCGCGCCAGATGCTCGGCCTTGTTGGTGCAGACCGCGAGCTTGACCCCGCGCGCCGCGAGCCGGTCGAGCGCGGCGTTCAGGCCGGGGAAGATCCGCGTCCCGTCGGCGATATGGTCGAGATAATAGTCGATGAAGATAGGGAAGCCCCGCTCGACCAGTTCGTCGGTCATCTCGCCGGTCGCGGAGAGCCCCTTCTGGAGCAGCGCGCGGGCGCCATGGCCGACCATGTGGCGGACGTCCTCGGCCGGGACCGGCGGCCGTCCCAGCACGCCCAGCGCGTGGTTGAGCGCGGCGGTGAGGTCGGGCGCGGTGTCGGCAAGGGTGCCGTCGAGATCGAAGGCGACGACGTCGAAGGGAAAATCGGCTGGCATGGCGCGCTCCATCGCCCGGGCGATATGGAAAAGGCAAGCGCTTCGTGGCAGAGCAGCGCATCATGACCGACCGCCCCTTTGCCGCCCTGATCCTTGCCGCCGGCAAGGGCACCCGCATGAAATCCGATCTCCACAAGGTGCTGCACCCGATCGCGGGCAAGCCGATGCTGGGCCATCTGATCGCCGCGGTCGACCGGCTGGGCGCCGCCCGCAAGCTGGTGGTGACCGGCGCGGGGCGCGAGCAGGTCGAGGCGTTCGTCGCGCCGCTCGGCGTCGAGGTGGCGACGCAGGAGCCGCAGCTCGGCACCGCCCATGCCGTCCAGCAGGGCGAGGCCGCGCTCGCCGATTTCGACGGCGATGTCCTGATCCTCTACGGCGACGTGCCGCTGGTCCCGGCCGAGACGATCCGGCGGATGCTCGACCGGTTGCAGGGCGAGGATGCGCCGGTCGCGGTGGTGCTCGGCTTCCGGCCCGACGACGCGCTCGCCTATGGCCGCATCCTCGCGCGCGGCGACGGCGCGATCGACGACATGGTCGAATATAAGGACGCGACCACCGAGCAGCGCGCGATCGACCTGTGCAATTCGGGGCTGATGGCGGTGCGCGGCCGCGACCTGTGGCGGCTGCTGGCCCAGGTCGGCAACGACAATGCCGCCGGCGAATATTATCTGCCCGACATCGTCCGGATCGCGCGCGCCGAGGGCGGCCGGTCGGTCGTCGTCGAGGCCGAGGCCTGGGAGGTCGCCGGGGTCAACAGCCGCGCCGAGCTGGCCGCGGTCGAGGCCGAATGGCAGCGCCGCCGCCGCCTCGCCGCGATGGCCGACGGCGCGACGCTGATCGCGCCCGAGACGGTATGGTTCAGCCACGACACCATGGTCGGCCGCGACGTGGTGATCGAGCCGCATGTCGTGTTCGGCCCCGGGGTGACGATCGAGGACGGCGTCGCCATCCACGGCTTCAGCCATGTCGAGGGCGCGACCGTGCGGACCGGCGCGGAGATCGGCCCCTATGCGCGGCTGCGGCCGGGAGCGGACATCGGCGAGGGCGCGAAGATCGGCAATTTCGTCGAGGTCAAGAACGGCCGTTTCGGCAAGGGCGCCAAGGCCAACCACCTCTCCTATATCGGCGACGCCGACGTCGGCGCGAAGGCGAACATCGGCGCGGGCACGATCACCTGCAACTATGACGGCTTCCTCAAATATCGCACCGTCATCGGCGAAGGCGCGTTCATCGGATCGAACAGCGCGCTGGTCGCGCCGGTGACGATCGGCGACGGCGCGATCGTCGGCGCGGGATCGACCGTCACCCGCGACGTCGAGGCCGATGCGCTGGCCGTCGCGCGCGGCAAACAGGAAAGCCGCACGGGCTGGGCCGCCCGCTTCCGCGAGGCGATGAAGATCAAGAAGGCCGCGCGCAAATAGGGATCGTTTCCCGCTACGACAGCGTCATCCCGGCGAAAGCCGGGATCTCACTTCTCTTCGTTTCTCGCCCCGGAACGGAGAAAGGCAGGGAGATCCTGGCTTCCGCCAGGATGACGGAGCATCTAGCGCTTCCCAGACCCAATCCATCCTCCCGATTGTCAGCCGCGATTAATAGTGCTTTGAGCACGAAGCGGCCGGATGGTCGTGACGGATGCGGGGCGTAGTCGATGTGTGGCATTATCGGCATATTGGGCAAGGAAGACGTTGCGGGGCGGCTGCTCGAAGGGCTGCGGCGGCTCGAATATCGCGGCTATGATTCGGCGGGCATCTGCACGATCCACGATGGCGCGCTCGATCGCCGCCGCGCCGAGGGCAAGCTCGACAATCTCGCGAAGAAGCTGGCGGCGGAGGCGCTGCCCGGGGTGATCGGCATCGCCCACACCCGCTGGGCGACCCATGGCGCGCCGACCCAGGACAATGCCCACCCCCATGCGACCGGCGAGGTGGCGCTGGTCCACAACGGCATCATCGAGAATTTCAAGCCGCTCCGCGACGAGCTGATCGCCAAGGGCCGCACCTTTGAGAGCCAGACCGACACCGAGGTCGTGGCCCACCTGATCTCCGCCGACGTCGAGGCGGGGATGGACCCGGTCGAGGCGGTGCGGACCAACCTCAAGCGGCTGCATGGCGCCTTCGCGCTGGCGATCCTGTTCCGCCAGAACCCGGACATGCTGATCGGCGCGCGGCTCGGCTCGCCGCTGGTCGTCGGCTATGGCGAGAATGGCGAGACCTATCTCGGCTCCGACGCGCTGGCGCTCGCCCCGCTCACCCAGAAGATCGCCTATCTCGAGGAGGGCGACTGGGTCGTCATCACCCGCGAGAAGACCCAGATCTACGACCGCGACGACCAGCCGGTCGAGCGCGCCGTCGTCCATTCGGGCGTGTCGAGCCTGTCGATCGACAAGGGCAACCACCGCCATTTCATGCTCAAGGAGATCTACGAGCAGCCGATCGTGGTGGCGCAGACGCTGAAGTCCTACGTCCGCCGCCTGGAGGAGCAGGTGTCGCTGCCGATCCCCGACTTCGACCTGGGCGCGATCCGCCGCGTGTCGATCGTCGCCTGCGGGACGAGCTTCTATGCCGGCATGGTCGCCAAATACTGGTTCGAGCAATTCGCCCGCGTGCCGGTCGACCTCGATGTCGCATCGGAATTCCGCTACCGCGAGCCGGTGATGGAGGACGGCGGCCTCGCCCTGTTCATCAGCCAGTCGGGCGAGACCGCCGACACGCTGGCGGCGCTGCGCCACGCCCGATCGGAAGGGCAGAAGATCGCGGTGGTGGTCAACGTCCCCACTTCGACCATGGCGCGCGAGGCGGACCTGCTGCTGCCGACCCATGCCGGGCCCGAGATCGGCGTCGCCTCGACCAAGGCCTTCACCTGCCAGCTCGCGGTGCTCGCCGCGCTCGCCGCCAATCTGGCGCGGGCCAAGGGCCGGCTCGACGCCAAGGCGGAGAAGGAGATCGTCCGCCACTTGTCGGAGGCGCCAGCCGCGATCAACGGTGCGCTCGCCTATGACGAATCGATCGAGGCGATGGCGAGCGTGATCGCCGGCGCCCGCGACGTGCTCTATCTGGGCCGCGGGCCGGACTATCCGCTGGCGCTGGAGGGCGCGCTCAAGCTCAAGGAGATCAGCTATATCCACGCCGAGGGCTATGCCGCCGGCGAGATGAAGCATGGGCCGATCGCCCTGATCGACGAGAATGTCCCCGTCATCGTCATCGCGCCCAGCGGCCCGCTGTTCGACAAGACCGTGTCGAACATGCAGGAGGTGCAGGCGCGCGGCGGCAAGGTGGTGCTGATCTCCGACTATGACGGCATCCAGGCGGCGGGCGAGAATTGCATGGCGACGATCACCATGCCGAAGGTCCACCCGCTGATCGCCCCGATCGTCTACGCGATCCCGGTCCAGCTGCTCGCCTATCATGTCGCCGTGGCGAAGGGGACCGACGTCGACCAGCCCCGCAACCTCGCCAAGTCGGTGACGGTGGAATAGGCTCGATCGAGCCCCTGCCGTCATTCCCGCGAAAGCGGGAATCCACGGTCACGGAACATTTCGGTCTCCTGCGGGCCGCCGTCCATGGATTCCCGCTTTCGCGGGAATGACGGAAAGAGTGAGGAAGCCGAAAAGAATCCTGGCGATCACACCACGAAATCGGCGCTGCCGATCCAGGCCGGATCGACCGCGCCGAGGTTGATCGCCGAATCCACGGTGGCGCCACCGCTGCCCGAATAGAAGATATAGGTATCGGCGCCGACCCGCATCGCCGCCACCTCGCCCAGGCCGGGATGGGCGTCGAACAGATGCTGCGCCTCGGCCGCCGCCGCCGACAGGCTGGCCTGCGCCGCGCCGGTCATGACCGCGGCGGGCCTGAAACCGATCGACAGCAGGTCGACCCCATCCTGGAAATCGGCGATGCGATCGGGCGCGGCCAGGGTCGAGCCGCTGCCCGCGAAGACGAAGCGGTCGATCCCCGCCCCGCCGGTCAGCAGGTCGGCGCCGAGATCGCCCGACAGGATATCGTTGCCGTCGCCGCCGATCAGCGTGTCGTTGCCCTGCCCGCCGCGCAGATAGTCATTGCCGATCCCGCCATCGACATGGTCGTTGCCGAGATTGCCGTTGATGCTGTCATTGCCTTCGCCGCCCCTGATCGAGTCGTCGTCGGCGCCGCCGTTGATCCGGTCCGATCCGTTGCCACCGTCGAGCGTGTCGTTGCCGGCATTGCCCTGGAGATAGTCGCTGCCGTCGCCGCCATCGATGAGATCGGCGCCGTCCGGCCCGCCATAGGGCGACTGGCCGTAGAGATGGTCGTTGCCCGCGCCGCCATGGATGGTGTCGGCGCCGGCCCCGCCCTGGATGTCGTCATGCCCGGCGGTGCCGGTCAGCATGTCGTCGCTGGCCGGCGCCTGCCCCGGCGCGGAGGGCAGCTCCGACAGCGCATAGGCGCGGACATAGTCGATCTTGTAGTCGGCCAGCAGCGATCCGGTCGTCCCCGACGTCACCGCCAGGTTGAGGATCATGTAGAAGGGCTTGTGCATGTCGTCCGGGGTCGGCGCCGTCTTCACGGCGGTCCCGTCGATATACCAGGTCAGTGAATCCTCGGTCCACAACAGGCCGTAGCTGTGCATGCCCGAGGTCCCACCGTCGACGAAGGTCTTGGTGTAGGACTGGGTATGCGCGCCGGTCTCCTTGGTGTGGAGCGTCTGGACCGTCTGCTCGGTGCCATAGGCTTCCATGATGTCGATCTCGGGCGGCCAGGAGCCGTCCGTGGGCATCAGCCAGAAGGCCGGCCACGCCCCCTTCTCGTCGGGCAGCTCCAGCCGCGCCTCGAAATAGCCGTAGGTCTGCGACCAGACGTCGCGCGTGGTGATCGCGCCCGACATATAGTCATAGTTCCACAGCGCGCCCTTTGCATCGGCGGGCATGTCGCTGGCGGTGATGGTGAGCACGCCGTCGGCGATCCGGAAGGGATTGAGGCCGAGCTCCGTCGCGCCGGTCCCCTTGAGCTGCGGATCGACGTAGATCTCCTCCTCGCCATTGCCGCGCAGCGTCCGGTTGTCGAGGCCGCTCTTATAGGCGCCCCCGCCATACCAGGTCTTCCATGTTCCGCCGCCGTCCTTGCTCCACAGGTCGAAGCGGTCGAACTCGTCGGCGAAGCTGGGCGTCAGGCCCGACCGGTCGAGCGGAAGCTGGAAATTGTCAGCGGTGAAGTCGCCGATCGTAGCGTTCCTGATCGTCACCGCATCCTGGCCTGACAGGCGCAGGACGACATCGCTGCCCTGCTGCGTCATCGCGCCGAGGACGGTCTGGAAGCTCTTGAAATCGGTGAGGCCGGCAAGGCGGATGACGTCGGCGTCGGCGGCATTGCCCGGCTTGAAGTCGTTGACGACGTCGTTGCCCGATCCCGCGCCGAAGATGAAGACGTCCGATCCGCCGCCACCGGTCAGCGTGTCGCTGCCGCCGCGCCCCTCGAGCTGGTTGGATTCGCCATTGCCGACGATCCGGTTGGCGAGCGCATTGCCGACCCCGGCATAGCCGCCCCAGATCTCCAGGTTCTCGACATTGTCGGGCAGGACATAGTTGGTCTGCGCGATCACCTTATCGGTGCCGCCACCCGTCAGTTCGACAATATATTTCGGAACCGTACCAATAGAATATGTATTCGAGGACGCATCCCCGACGATCTCGCCGCTATAATTCATGATTGCCCGCCTGCTCGCATGCGCAATGCCATGAAGGCGGACAGTTTACGAATCCTAAAAGCCGATCAGGCGTGAAATGACTTTCGGTGATCTACTTATTCGAGCCGAAATGATATGGTCACTGTTCGTCTTAGCGTGAGATCAGGCGGCTGATCTCGGCGGCGGCGGCGAAGCCGGCTTCGCCCGCATAGGCACCGATCCGCCCGAACGGGCCGATCGGATCGCACAGGTGCCAGAGCAGGTGGCGCCGCTTCGGCCAGGCGATCGCCGGGTCCTCGGGCGACAGGCTCATCGCGGCGAGCGTCGCCGGGTCGAGCGACCGCATCGGCCGCCGGACCGGCGCCGGCGGCAGCGCGACGGGCAGCAGCGCCCCCGCGCAGTCCCAGGCGAAGGCGAGGAGGTGGCGGATGCCCTGCGCCCGCGCGACGACGTCGAGCACATGGCGTTCCTGCTCGGACATGGCGAGGATCTGCGCCGCAAGGTCGGCGAGGTAGCGCAGCGAATGCTCGCGATGGAAGGCCGCCTTGACGAAGCCGATCGCGGCGAGAAGGCAGGCGTGGATCGTCGACAGCACCGGGATATCCGCGCTGCCGAGCGCCATGCGGCGGCCGTTGCCGATATAGGAAGCGGTCTCGCGCGGGGCCGGGCAGCCCGGCTGCTGGACGCGGTGGTGGAGATCGACGGTGGCGAGCGAACGGCCGGGCGGCACGAAATGCTGCTCGCCCAGATAATGGAGCCACCAGCGGCTCTCGCACCGCTCCGCCGGCGCATAGCCGAGCGCGCGCAGCACCTCCGCCGCGCGGTCATAATCGTGGCGATCGACCAGCAGGTCGAGGTCCGAAGAGGGCCGGGCGAAATAATCGCCATAGAGCGCGCGCAGCAGCAACGGCCCCTTGAGCACGACGAAGCCGATCGAGGCCGCATCGAGCGCGCCGCTCACCCGCTGCACGGTCGACAGGTTGACGCTGTTGATCATCAGCGCCCGCTGGCGGAACGCCTTGACCGCCGCGCCGACCTTGGGCGGCGCCGCGATCCCGCTGACGAGCAGGCCGTGCTGGACCTGGACGAGCAGCCGCCCGCGCGCCGCCATGCCGATCAGTTCATCCCAGTCGAACCGGTCGCCGCGCGGCGGCAGCGGCCGGGCGACGCCGTCGAGCGCGCTCGCCAGCAGCGACAGCAACAGGGCGTGCTCGGCGCGGCAATCGATCCCGGTCGCGACGGCCTCCGTCGTCGCCGGACGATCGAACGCGCCGTCGAGCACCGATGCGAGGCCGCCGGCGGGGAGCGGCTCACTCGCCATGCGACGCGGGCCGGGTGACGACGGCGGCCGGCGCATGGCCGGTCCGCTGCGGGGGGAAAGGGACGACGCCGTCGAGGTTTACGGGGCCGCAGACGCGCACGCGCCCCTGTTCGATCTGGACGACCTGGTCGGCGATCGCGGTGATCCGGGCGCGGTGGGCGATGACGAGGATCGCCATCGTCCCGCGCAGCCGTTCGAGCGAGCGGATGATCAGCGTCTCATTATCCTCGTCGAGCGCGCTGGTCGCCTCGTCGAGGATCAGCAGGTCGGGACGGCGCAGCAGCGCGCGGGCGAGCGCGATGCGCTGGCGCTCGCCGCCCGACAGGCGGATGCCGCGATCGGCGACGACGGTGTCGAGCCCGGCGGGCATGCGCGCGACGAAGCCGGCCGCGCCGCTCGCCTCCAGCGCCGCCCACATGCGCGCCGCATCGGCGCCCGGCGCGGCGACGGCGAGGTTGGCGGCGATGCTGTCGTTGAGCAGGAAGCCGTCCTGCGGGACATAGGCGACCCGATCGCGCCAGGCGCGCAGGCCGCAGCCGTCGAGCGGCCGGCCGTCGAGCAGCACCCTGCCCGCGCTCGGCTCGACCAGTCCCATCACCATGTCGGCCAAGGTCGTCTTGCCGCTGCCGGATGGTCCCGCGATCGCGGTGATCCGGCCGGCGGGAATGGCGAAGCTGACGTCGCGGAGCACCGGCAGGCCGCCCGCGCCGTAATCCATGCCGACCCGGTCGAACCTTATCTCGTGCCGCAACGGCGGGACGGCGGCGAGATCCGCGCCCTCGTCCTTCTCGCGATCGGCCTCGAACCGCGCGATCAGCCGCCGCGAATCCTGCCAGGCGGGCAGGTGCGACAGCAATTGCTGGAGCGAATCCTGGATCATGTTGAAGCGCGGTCCGATCCGGACGAACAGGAACAGCAGCACCGCGATCCGCGCCAGCGGCAGGTGGAGCACCGCAACCGAGACATGGATGAAGCCGACCGCCGCGACCGCGCCGACGAGCTGGAACAGCAGCGTGCCATTGGCGGTCGCGCGGGCGAAGCGGAGCATCTCGTCGCGCACCTCGCGCAGCATCGCCTCCAGCCGCGCGGCATAGCCCGCCTCGGCGTTGAACGCCTTGGCGACCTTCATGCCGGCGAGGAATTCGGAGATCATGTGCTGCTGGTCGGCCAGCGAGCCACCGAGCGTCTCGCCGAAGCGGGTCGCCCGGCGACGGACCGGATAGAGCGCGAGCAGCACCACGCCGCCGACGCCGACCGCGAACAAGGTCATCACCGGCGAAATCGCCGCGGCGAGCACCGCATAGATCGCCACCATGACCAGCGCCTGCAACAGCAGCAGCAGGTTGTAGACGGCGGCGCGGACCCGCTCGACATCGCCGGTCAGCGCCTGCTGGAGATCGGCGGCGCGGGTCGCCGCGACGCGGGTCCAGCGCGCCGCGCCGATCGCGCGGAACAGCCGCAGCCGGATCGCGTCGACGCAGAGCTGCATCATCCGCGCGACATGGACCGCCTTGAAGCGGGTGAGGACCGCCTGCGCCGTGACGAAGGCCAGGAAGCAGCCGAGCAGCGGCACGAGGGTGATCCGGGTAGCCGGATCGAACAGATGCCCGACCAGCGGCAGGCTCGCCATCGGCACGCCGCCACCCGCCCCGCCCGCGAACTGGAGCAAGGGGATCAGCAGCAGGATCGAGACGCCTTCGGACAGGCTGCCGAGCAGCAGCAGGACGAGCGCCGTCATCCCCCGGCCTCCGCTGCGCCGCAGGACGAAGCCGGCGAAATCGGCGATCGGCCCGATCCTCATCGCCCGCCCCCGATCCGGATCGCGCCCCGCATCTCAGCGCTCCCCGAGCAGGGCCTGGACGAAAGCCACGGTCTCGCCGAGCCGATCGAGCCCCGCCGGCACATGGAGCCGCGACACCCGCGCGGTGCGGGCGAGCCGGGCGCAGCGGTGCAGATGCCGGGCCTCCGCCTCCCCCGCCAGCACCGCGCCGCCGAAGCGCGCGATGTAGGAGAAGCGCATGATCGCGCCCAAGGCGTCGAAGCCTTCGAGCGGCTCGGCCATCGGCGTCTCGCCGCCGCGCGCGAGGACGAAGACATGGTCGGGCCGCATCTGCCGGTGGGAGAAGCCGCCGCCGAGCCGGAACTGGCGCTTGGGCAGGCTGGCATGGGCGAGCGGCAGCGCCTCCGCATCGCCGAGGTCGATCGCGGCCGAACTCTCCTCGGACAGCTTGAGCTGAGCGAAGGCGGGCAGGATGCGCGGGACGAGCGGATCGACCAGGTCGATCGCCAGCAGGTCGTCGGTCAGCAGGCGGTGGCCGGCCTCGACGAACGCCCCCGCCGTGGTCGATTTGCCGGCCAGCTTGTCACCGACGAACACCGCGCTCCTGCCGCCGACCGCGACCGCGCTTGCATGGAGCACCAGCGCGCCGCGCATATGGAGCATCAGTCCGAACACCGGTCCCAGCAGCGGAAAGGCGAGCAGCGCCGTCGAGACGCCGGGATAGGGCTCGACGTCGATCCGCGCGGGGCCGTGGAAGCGGAAGGCGGCGACGCCGGGCCAGGCGAGATAATGGCCGCCGTCCGCATCGAGGTCGATCACCACCCCGCTCCCTTCAGGCGGCAGCGGACGACCGCAGGGTGCGAGCCGGATCGACAGGTCGGCGTCGCGGCCGACGAGGGCGGAGGGCGACAGCTCGGGCAGCGGGATGTCGGACCGGATCGACAGGCCGAAGGCGAAATATTCGGTCGCGGGCGGCCCCTGAAGGGTCGCCGCTTCGCTGAAGTCCTCGCGGCTGAGCTTCCTCATGCGGCGGCCTCCCTTTCGACGATCTCGGACCAGCCCCCCGAAACCCGTTCGCGGCGGTCGAGCCAGACCGCCAGCATCAGCACCCGCCAGGCCGCGAACAGCGACGCGCCATCGACCGCGCGGCCCCGGTCGAGCAGCCGGCCGAGCGCCGTCCGCGCCGCATCCATGTCGACGAAGCGGCCGATCCCCGCCCGGTCGCGGCCGACCAGATCGGCGAGGGCCACGCGACGGCGCAGCAGCGCATCGGCGAGCGCGGGTGCGAAATCATATTTGTCGGGTCGCAGCCGCACCGGATCGGGCAGCAGCCCGGCCATCGCCTGCCGCAGCACATGGCGGGGCAGGCCGTGGTTCAGCTTGTGATGCGATGGCAGCGACAGGCAATATTCGACCAGTCGCAGGTCGTAGAAGGGGTAGAGGCCGGCGACCCCGGCCGCCGCGCCCATCCGGTCGAGCACCTCGAAGCCATAGCCCTGCTGCGGCGCGGTCAGCAGCTCGATATGGACGTCGCGCTCGCTATGGCGCGCCGATCGCTTGATCGAGCGATCGGCATGGCGTTCGGCGAGGCCGACGCGCGCGGCGAGACCGGGTTCGACCAGCGACGCTCCGGCGATCTCGCCCGGATCGGCCCGCCCCAGCCGCGCTCGGATTCGATCCCAGCGCCCGCGCGCGAGGCGGACATAGCGGTTATGGCTCAGATAGGGCGACAGGATCGACCAACGGCCGACGCCATAGATGCCGGCGATGCCGGCGCTCTCCTCCCAGAGTCGACGCCACTCGCCTCGGGCGGCCAGCTCGTTGAGGCGGCCCAGCCCGTGCGACACCACCTCGTCGCCGCCATGGCCGTCGAGCAGGCGAGTGAGGCCCGCCGCCCGCGCCCGGCGGTAGAGGCGGCGCGACAGGCTGGCATTATAGGCGACGAAGGGGCCCTCCTGCTCGTCGAGCAGCGCGGGCAGCTCGGCGACCGGGTCATGGTCGGCGGCGTCGATGAAGCGCGGGTCGAAGCCGCCCCGGTCGTGCACCGCCTCGATGAACGGCCGCTCGTTCCAGCCGGGCGTGTCGTCCAGCATCATCGACAGGCTCGGCATCCGCCGGCCGGTGGCGGCGAAGCCCTGCGTCGCCTGCACCGCGATCGCCGAGGAATCGAGCCCGCCGCTCAGCATCACCCCGACGCCGTCGCCGCGCGCGCGGCGGCGGACGACCGCCTCGGCGAACAGCGCGCGAAATCCCTCGGCCGCGTCGGCGCGCTCCTCGACCGGCACGTCCCGCGGATGCCAGTAGCGCGCGATCCGCCCCCCTGCCTCGGTCAGCGTCAGGCTGTGGCCGGGCGGCAGGCGGCGGACGCCGCGATGCCGCGTGATCGCCCCGTCGGCATAGCCGCCCGCCAGCAGATCGGCGAGGCCCTGCTCGTCGATCGCGTCGCCGATCGCGGGAAGCGCGGTCAGGAAACGGGTGAGGCCGGCGGCGGCGAACAACTTGTCGTCGAGCGCATAATAGAAGGGCCGGACGCCGAAATGGTCGCGCGCGCAGAAAATCGCCCCGCGCCGGTCGTCGCGGATGACGAAGGCGAAATCGCCGGCCAGCCTGCGGACGCAATCGCCCTCCCAGCGCCGATAGGCGGCAAGGATGACCTCGGCGTCGGACGAGCCGGGATGGAGCCGCAACGCCGCGATCAGCTCGCGGCGATTGTCGAGCCGCGCGTCGGCCGCGACGAGCGCCATCGCATCGGCCGAGCCGGCGAGCGGCGCGGACGCGGCCATCGCCCAGGACCGCCCCCGCCGCCAGTGGCAGGGTCCGCGCGCGCGCAGCGCCGCCTCGGCACGATCGGGAAGGGCTTCGGCCATGGGCGCGCCGTCGCGGCGGAACAGGGCCGCGAAGCCGCTCATCGCAGGCCGGCCTGGAGATCGACGAGCGGCGTGAAGCGGGAAAGCTGCTCGTCCTGCCCGCCGATCAGCACGGCGTCGCCGTCGACCAGCCAGGCATGCGCGGCGATCCGCCCGTCGTCGCGCCGGCGGACGCCGATGCGGATGCGGGTCGGATGGCCGGCGCGGGCGCGGAGATAATGGAGGGCGAGCGCCTGGGTGAGGCAGGTCGCCCCCGGCACGATCCGCGCGCCATGCTTGACGCACCATATGTGGAGATGCGCATGCGCGCCGGACGGGCGCGCGGGCGCCGCCTTCGCGATATGGTCGAGCACGACGCGGTAGCCGAACAGGGCGAGGCCGATGCGGACGGCCGCGACGACCGCGAGGCATTGCACGAGCAGGCGCCCGTGCCGCCACGCCAGCGCGGCGCGCCTACGCCACCGAAACATGCCTGATCTCGACGAGGCCGGCCGCGCTCATCGCCCCCAGGAGGGCGTCGAGATCGCGGGTGCAGCGATCGGGATCGACATCGAAGGTCTCGAGCACCGATCGCCGCAGCACGCCGACCTCGGCATGGTCGCCGAGCCGGCTCCAGACATGCGCGCTCACGCGGTTGAGCTTGAAGTAGCGCCGCGTCCGCAGATCGAGCAGGACGGCGCCGCCGTCGAGATCGCAATGGACGACGTCGCCACCGGGAATGACGAGCGAGGACGGGTTGATCGACATCTGCTCCCCGACAGGATCTTCAAGGACGGGAAACGGACGAAGAGGGCCAACTGCGGTGTCCCGCAGTTGGCCAGTTCGTCACGTCTCCGATCAGGAAAAGGTCAGGTCGGAGACCGGGGTCCCTGCGGAGAAGCTGGCGTCGAGGACCGAGCCGTTGGCTCCGCCTTCGGTGATCTCCTCGAACAGGCCCGCATCGATCAGTTCGGGCGTCTCATATTCAGTTTTGGGCATTACAACCTCCCATGAACGCAAAAGACCGGCCATGCAGGCCAGCCGCCCCCATGACCGGTCGACCGGAAGACTGTTCCGACTACCCGAATCTGTCAATAATGCCGCAAAGTCACCTTAAGCACTTTCGCGGTTCATCGATCATTCATGACAATCCGATGCAAGCATTTTCATTTCTTTATCTAGATAAACCTATCGAGATTTTGAAAATATTTTCGAGATACTACTCAATACAATGTTGAGTATTTTGATATCATATCGCAAAATATCCAGATTTGATTTGAAAAATACATGGATTTTAACTTTAGTTAACCGGACTTCCTGGAAGGATGGACTTTCCCTGGCCGTCCGGTCGATCATTTGGTCATCGCCGCCCGGAGATCGTCTTCCTCCGTAAAACCCCTTAGCCGCCATTACTGAGCAGCGGCGTTTCGCCGAGCGACAGGCCGGGCCAGCGCCCATTGCGCAGGCGGTACGACGGACGGTGGGGTAAGCGAGGCTGTTCCGCACCCGCCGATCGTCGAAACCGGGGCGGGCGGGCCCTGGCCTTGCCGGGAATGCTGCGCCGCAGCTTCGCGGCGGGACGCCGCCGCGCGAATCGAGGACCGGGAAGCCCGGCCTCAGACCATCAGCGACCGCAGCTTGCGGACGAAGGCAGTGCCGATCGGCGTGCTGCGGAGCGCCCGCAGCAGCGCCTGCCGCACCCCCTGCCCCATCGTGTCGGGCGGCGATTTCCGCCGCTGGAAACGCTGGCGCGCGGCTTCGGCCTGATGCTCCGGCCAGACGATGCGCTGCGCCTCGATGCTCAGCACCGGACGGCCGCTCAGGTCGGCGATCTCGATCGCCTGGCGGTCCTCGCTCTCGACGAACAGGCAGGCATTGGTCTTGCGGTAGACCCGCGCCTTGTGGACGGCGTGCATCTTCAGCCGCCGCCGTTCCTCGGCCGAGGGCAGGTCGAGCATCCACAGCCGCTCATAGTCGACGCCGTGCGCGCGCAACCATTGCTCGGTCTGGGCGCGATATTTCTCCAGCCGGCTCGTCACCAGATGCTTGATCGGGACGCCGGGCAGGTGGAGCGGCTTCGCGTTGACGAGGAACTGGCCATAGCGTTCGCCATCGTCATTCTCGTCCTCGGCGGGATCGTGGCACAGCACCCCGTCGATGTCGAAACAGGCATCGCCCAGCCGCCGGTGGCGCATCAGGTTCCACTGGAAGATGCGCGGATGGCCGACGATCTCCAGCCAGACGTCGATCTCGGGATGGTCCTCGCGCGCGGCATAGACCGCGCAATAGGTGATGTCGGCGCCCAAGCCGGCCGCCGCCAGCCGGGTCCGCACCTCGACCATCGATTCCCCCGACAGGATGCTGTCGTCGACGACGAGCACCCGCGCCGGCGCCGTCGATCCGTCGACCCGCATCGTCGGCCGGACGGTCCGCCCGACATAGGGATCGAGCCCGGCGACGAAGCTCTCCAGATCGAGGAACGGCAGGTTGAGATGGGTAGCGAGCATGTTGGCCGCGAGCATGCCGCTGCGCGGTATCCCGACGATCAGGTCGATATCCGCCGGCAACCGGTAGCTGTTCCGCGCGATCGTGGCCGCAAGGTCGGCAAAAGAGCGATATTCCATCGCCGGGAGACTCCATATCCCCTGTCCATGACCTCACGGCGCACCCCTGCACCGTACCCCAATATGCTGAAGCTATTGGATTATTCCCGGACTGTAATTGGTCATGCTGCAAAGCGGTATCGCCGCAGGGCGAAGCGTTGCCCCGCCCGGCGCGGCATCGGCTTGTGCGGTGCGGAAGGTCAGCTGCCGGCCCTACGGGCCCCGAGGCGCGCCGCGGCCAGATCGGCGATGGCGAGCGAGGCGGTGAGGCCGGGGGACTCGATCCCGAACAGGTTGACCAGCCCCGGCAGGCCGTGCCGCTCGGGCCCGTCGATCCGGAAATCCGCGACCGGAGCGTCGGGCCCGCCGATCTTGGGCCGGATGCCGGCATAGCCCGGCTGGAGCCGGTCGGGATCGATCCCCGGCCAGATCAGCCGCGCCGCCGCCAGGAACCGCGCGCCGCGCGCCGGATCGACGCTGTAGTCGACCGCGTCGATCCATTCGACGTCGGGGCCGAAGCGCGCCATCCCCGCCATGTCGAGCGTCAGATGGGTGCCGAGCCCGCCCGGCACCGGCACCGGATAGACGAGATGGCGGAACGGCACCTTCCCGGCATAGGTGAAGTAGACGCCGCGCGCATAGCGGATGTCGGGAACATGCTCGGCCGCCAGCCCTTCGGTCGCGCGGGCGAGCCGGTGCGCGGCGAGCCCGCCGGCGTTGACGACGCGCCGCGCGACCAGCGTCGGCTCCGCCTCGCCGTCGATATGGACGCCCCAGCCGTCGCGATGCCGGGTCAGCCGGGTCGCCCTCGATCGCGCCGCGAAGATCGCGCCATGCGCCGTCGCCTCGCCGAGCAGCGCGGTCATCAGCCCGTGCGAGTCGACGATCCCGGTCGACGGCGACAACAGCGCCGCATGGCAGCGCAGCTCGGGCTCGAGCGCGGCGGCCTCGCGCGCGTCGAGGCGGCGCAGATCGTCGACCCCGGCGGCGGCGGCGGTCGCCAGGATCGCGTCCAGTCCCGCCGCCTGGGCAGCATCGGCGGCGAAGATGATCTTCCCGGTCCGCCGGTGCGGAACCCCTCGATCCGAGCAATAACGATAGAGCAGCTCGCGCCCTTGGATGCACAGCGCGGCCTTCAGCGAACCGGGCGGATAATAGAGTCCGGCATGGATGACCTCGCTATTCCGTGCGCTTGTCCACGTACCGAACGCCTCCTCTCCATCAATAACGATCGTTTCATGGCCGTAAATAGAAAACTTCCTGGCAACAGAAATCCCTATAACGCCAGCACCAACGACAAGCGTGTCAATAATCCTCATATGTGACGTCCATCACAATCTATTCATATACTGCTACATTACTGAAACACTTTGTTAAGATGCTTTGCCTCCCCGGCCACCCTGTGCTAAGGGATTCTACGGGGATTGTATGCGTAACACAGGAGGCGCTATGCGCACCGTTTCCGCTGTGGTTCTGACCTACAACCGGAAAGACCTGGTCGAGGAATGCCTGAAGGCGATCCAGGCCCAGACCGTCCCGGTCGAACGGATCATCGTCATCGACAATGGCAGCAGCGACGGCACCGCCGAGATGCTGGCCCGCAACTGGGCCGACCGGATCGAGCTCCACATCCTGCCGAAGAATGTCGGCGCGGCCGGCGGCTTCAACACCGGCATCCGCATGGCCTATCGCGCCCAGGCCGACGGCATCTGGGTGATGGACGACGACGTCATCCCCGATCCCGACGCGCTGGAGAAGCTGCTCGACGCCGACCGGCTGCTCCGCGCGCGGGAGATCGACCCGCCCTTCGTGGTGTCGACGGCGCGGACGCCGGGCGGGATCGTCACCAACGTCCCCGACATCGACCTCAGCCGCAACAGCCTGTCCTACCAGAACTGGCCCGAGCTGCTCGAACATTGCCTGGTGCCGGTGCGGCGCGCGACCTTCGTGTCGATCCTGATGCCCCGCGCGACGCTCGACCAGTTCGGCCTGCCGATCGCGTCGATGTTCATCTGGGGCGAGGACACCGAATATACGACGCGGATCACCCGCGAGCGGCCCGGCTATCTGGTCGGCGACAGCAAGGCCGTCCATGTCCGCCAGCTCGACGGCAAGCTCGACATCCGCACCGAGGTCAACCCGACGCGGATCGGCTATCATTATTATTTCCTGCGCAACCAGGCCTATAATGTCCGTCGCTACCAGTCGAAGGGCGCCTTCATCCGCCATGTCGCGCGGCAGGGTAAGCTGGCGCTCCAGCTCCTCCTCTCGGGTCGGTTCGGCAAGGCGCGGATCGTCGCGGCGGGCACGCTGTCGGGCATGCTGTTCCACCCGGCGATCGAGGCGGCCGACGCGCCGGTCGACATGTCGGGCTGGCAATCCTTCATGATCGTCGCCGACAAGCTGCTCCAGCAGACGGCGGCCTGAGCCGGACGCCCGGCGGCGAGGCGCGCGGATCAGAATATCGGTTCCGCCGACCGGTCGATCAGCGGCCAGCCAGCGTCCTTGTCGGATATGGTCGTGACCGGCAGCGGCCAGCTTATCGCGAGCAGTGGATCGCTGTAGCGCACCCCGCCCTCCGCATCGGGCGTGTAGGGCGCGGTGACCAGGTAGCTGACCTCGATATCGTCGACGAGCGTCTGGAAGCTGTGCGCGAAGCCGGGCGGCACATAGAGTTGGCGGCGGTTGTCGGCGGACAGTTCGAACCCTTCATGTCGCAGATAGGTCGGCGATCCGCTGCGCATGTCGACGATCACGTCGAGGATCCGGCCGCGCACGCAGCGGACCAGCTTCGCCTCGGTAAAGGGCGGCCGCTGATAATGCATGCCGCGGATCGTGCCGGCCTGCGCCGACACCGACATATTCTGCTGGACGAAGTCGGTGAGCAGGCCGTGCGCCTCGAACTCCTGGCGGCAGAAGGTCCGCGCGAACATGCCGCGCTCGTCGCCGCGCGGCTCGACCTCGATCAGCCGCGCGTCCTTCAGCGTGGTCTCGTGGAAGATCATGGAAGCTCCTTCAGGCCGCCTGCCGCTTGCCGGCGAAATGTTCCTGCTGCTCGGCATATAGCCGGTCGATCAGCCGCCCGGCCGGCACGAAGACGTCGTCGCGGCCGATCGGCTGGTCCTCGGCCACCGGCCGCACCAGCGTGCAACCGAGCGCGAGGCCGAGCGGCAGCAGTCGCTCACGGTCGATGACGTCGGCATTCTCGGCGACGCCATAGGCCTCGAAGCCGCCGAACTCCCCGATCACGTCACCCGGCCGGAGCGCCTTCTTGGCGACCGCGATCACGCCGACGCGCGGCGCGCCCAGCGGCGCGAGCACCGCGTCGCCGAACAGCGCCGCCCGCGCGATCGAGGTCGGCACCTCGAAATGGCAGAGATGATAGGGCGTGGAGAAGCAATAATAGGGGCCCGTCCCCAGCTTGTAGAGGTTCAGGAAATGCCGCTGCCGGGGATCGTCCTGCGTTCCCAGCACGAACACGCCGGGCCCCGGCCGGGCGCCGACCACATAATCGACCAGGCCCGCGGACGCGCCGTCGAGCGCGTCCGCGAAGGCCGAAACGGTCTCCTCCAGCGGGACCAGGGGGGCTGTAGGATCCCCGCCGGAGAAGTCTGGCCCGATCATCCCCCGACGGGCGACGGAGAAACCCGTGCCGTTGGCGACGATCGCTTGTTCGTAGGAAATCTTGGTGCCGTCCGCGAAGGACGCGACCATCGCCGGTTTCTGCCCCCATTTCTCGGCAAAGGCCTGCTGGGTGGTCGGGTTGCGCTTCGGGTCGTGCAGCCCCTTGATGTTGCCGCACAGCACCGGCTTCACCCCGAGCCCGGCGACGAAGCGGAACAGGTTCATCTGCACGCCCGGCTGGTCGCCGTCGGAGAAGCTGTAGACCAGCCCCGCCGCGTCGGCCTTGCGCTTCAGGATCGGGCCGACCGTGCCGTCGACCTCGGCGTTCATCTGGACGACGTGCTTGCCCGCGCGGATCGCGGCGACGATCACCGCGGCGGCATGCTCGATCGATCCGGTCACCTCGACGACGACGTCGATGCCGTCGGCCTCGGCCAGGCCGATGGCATCCTCGGTGACGGCCGGTTCGCCGGCGGCGATCGCGGCCTCGACGGCGCGGCGGGAGTCGCAGCGGCGCGGCGCGATCCCGAGCGCCTCGAACGCCGCGACGGCCGGCGCGATGTTCCGGTTGGCGAGCGCCGCCACCGTCATGCCCGGCGTCACCGTCATGATCTGCCGCACGATCGCGGCGCCCTGGAAACCGGCGCCGACGATGCCGACGCGGATCGGCCGCCCTTCCTCCTCGCGGCGGCGCAGCGCCGTGTCGACCAGGATCATCGATAGTCTCCCATAGCCGGCCTACCAGACCTTCCAGGGGGCGCCGTTGGCCCACAATTCCTCGAGCAGATGCTTGTCGCGCAGTGAATCCATGCTCTGCCAGAAGCCGTCATGATGGTAGCTGGCGAGCTTGCCGCGCTCGATCAGCCGGTCCATCGGCTCGGCCTCGAAGGTGGTCTGGTCGCCGTCGATCAGGTCGAGCAGTTCGGGCTCGCAGACGAAGAAGCCGCCATTGATCAGGCCGCCGTCGGCCGCCCCCTTCTCGCGGAAGCCCTGGACCCGGTGGCCGTCCTCGTCGATCCGGAGCGAGCCATAGCGGCCGGGCTGCGTCACGGCGGTCAGGGTGCACCAGGCGCCCGCCGCCTCGTGCGCCGCGATCACCGCCGGGATGTCGACGTCGCTGACGCCGTCGCCATAGGTCAGGCCGAAGCGCCCGCCGTCGAGCAGATGCCGCGCCCGCAGCAGCCGCCCGCCGGTCAGCGTGTCGTGACCGGTGTCGACGATGGTGACGCGCCAGTCCTCCCCGATCGCCTCCAGCCAGTCGACGTCGCCCGATTTCAGGTCGATCGTGAAGTCGCTCGCCCGGCTGCGATAGTTGAGGAAATAATCTCGGATATATTCAACCTTGTAGCCGCCGATCACGACGAAGTCCTTATAGCCGTAATGGGCGTAGATCTTCATGATGTGCCACATGATCGGGCGACCGCCGATCTCGACCATCGGCTTCGGCCGGATCGCGGTCTCCTCGCTCAGGCGCGTGCCGAAGCCACCCGCCAGCAGGGCGATCTTCCTCATTCCGCCGTCCTCCCCGATCAGGCCGCGATGGCGGCGGAAGCGGACGGCGACAGCCAGCTCAACCCCTCGGACAGGCGGCCGCTCGCGATATGGTCCTGCAACACCCGCAGCCGGATCAGCGGCGAGGCGCGGAAATCGGGATCGGCGAAGCCCATGCGGCGCAGGCCGTCGATCAGCTGCTCGATCGACCGGGACAGCGTGACCTGCGGCAGGTGCTGCGGCGCGAGCGCGGCGAAGGCGCCGAAATCGACCTGGTAGGAGCGGCTGTCGGCCGGCGCATCGGTGTTGATGCTGACGCTCGTCCCCGGCAGCGCGGCGGCGACCGCGCCGGCCAGGTCGCGCACCTGGTAATTGGCGCTGTCGATGCCGGCATTGACCACCAGGAAGCGGCCGCCATTGTCGGCGGGGCGGGTCGCCGCCCATTCGATCGCGCGCGCCATGTCGGCGGTGTCGATCAGCGGACGCCACGGCGTGCCGTCGCTCAGCACCGTGATCTGCCCGCTGGTCAGCGCACCGGCGACGAAATCGTTGAGGACCAGGTCGAGCCGCAGCCGGTCGGACATGCCGCAGGCGGTGGCGAAGCGCAGGCAGGTGACGACCATGTCGCCGCCGATCGCCTCCAGCTCGCGCTCGGTGCCGATCTTCGACGCCGCATAGTCGGTGACGGGATTGAGCGGATCGCCCTCGCGGCGCGGACCGCCCTCGGCCACGCCATAGACGCTGCAGCTCGACGCGAAGACGAAGGCGCGGACGCCCGCCGCAGCGGCGAGCCGGCCGATCCGCGCCGACGCGTCCTGGTTGATCGCGCGGGTGACCGCCGCGAAGCGGCTGCCCATCGGGTCGTTCGAGACGGCGGCGAGGTGGACGACCGCGTCATAGCCCGCGAGCGCGCCTTCATCGAGGTCGCGCGCGTCGCCGAAATATTGATGGTCGAGCCTGCGCTCGGGCAGCTCGGTCGCGCCGGTCAGGCAATGAGCGAAATAGCCGTTGTCGAAGCCATCGATCGTCGCGGCGGGAAAGACCTCCCGGAAATGCCGGACGACGGCCGGACCGACATAGCCCATATTGCCGGTGACGAGGATACGCATGGACACTTCCCTTTCCAGATAAGCCACTGCCAGAGGCGCGAGCCTCCGGTGCCCCCCGGCACAGTCGATCGACCGGCGCCTTTTCGAACCCCATCCGAAAAGGGCGCCGGAACGTCCCCGAGTAACTTCAGGTCAGGACAAACCTTGGATCGGTCTGATAACGTCCAAATAGGATCATGAACCGACCGACCCGTCAACTGGAATTTGTGCAGTGCAACCAGTTGACATCCCCACGATCTTATAACATCCTCCACTATCGAACCGTTTCGTGACACGATCGAAACGGATTCGCCCTTAACATTTCATCATGATCAGGGGTGGCACCGGATCTACCGGAGTATCGCCTTATGTTCTTTATTATATCAGCACTTCCCAGCGATTTTCCGGTCTATCATCCACACGCCATAAATCGAATTTCCTCGTGGCGATGACACGGGCCGTTCGATCGACATCGGAGAATGGAGCCAGGACCGGCCCTATCGACATCGCCGCATCGGACGATGGAATGTTGCTGCGCAGCAGAATTCCTCATCATCATGAGCGCGCGAGCCCGATTCGACCCTGCGATCATTCCGCCACCCTGATGCCAGTTACAGCAAATAACTTCTCACATTTCCATTTCAAATTTGTAGATTTCGTTGTCGAAATCATCAGTTCAGCGATCGAATCCATCATCTTATCGTTTCGGATCATATTCGGTCCTATAAGCATGATCTTCACCCTCCATCCAACGGATCGAGATAATGACGACCATCATCGTGGATTCGGGAGACATAAGCTTGTCGACTACTTTCGACTCGACACGCATTTCGACCATTTCATCGCCCCGATGGCTCGGCCAGTCGCGAAGCGGGCGGATGGGGTTCGTCCGCCTGCCATGACGGCGGGGCCACTGGTCGCATCCCGTCTCGCTTTTCCGGTCGGACGCGACCAGCTTCGCCGGCCTTGCGATCCACCGCGCGAGGAAAGGCGTCGCCGCGCCATTCGGCGCGCGTGCCAAGGAGGTTGCGTCCCATGATCGTCGACAGCGCCCCACCGCCCGATCCGGTGCGCCAGCCGCCGTCCCGCCTGCTGCTGGCCGATGTCCGCAACGACATGGCCGCGATCTTCGGCACGGCCGAGGCTGCCGACGCCATGCTCCCGCGCACGATCGAAATAGCGGTCAAGGGGTCGGCCACGCCGCTCCCCGCCACCGGGCGACGACGGGTAACCGCGGGACCGCTGCTCGCCGCCGCGACCGCCGGCCTGCTGATCGGCGTCGCGGGGGTGGGTGGCCTCCGCTTCGCCGACCTTCGCGATCGCGCGCCGCTCGCGCCGGCGACGGGCGTCGCCGCAAACCCCTTCGAACGGCCGATCCCGGCAACTCCGGCGCCGCAGCTGGTCAAGCCGACCGTGACGACGACGCCCTCCCCTTCTTCCAGCGACGATCGCAAGGTCGCGCGCGAGGAACGATCGACGGACGCCGCGCCCCGCCCCGCCGCCGAAAAAAAGGACGGGAAGGCCGAGAAGGCCGCCAGCGCGCCCGGCGGCTGCGAAGGCGACCGGCTCGAACGGGCCTGGTGCATGCGCCCCGACATATTGGCGGCCGACCGCCGGCTGCGCCGCGCCTATGCCGAAGCGATCCACCAGGGCGTCGAACGCCGCTTCCTCGTCGAGCATCAACGCCACTGGACCCGGCTGCGCAACCGCGCCGCGCGCGATCCGCAGGGCGTCCTCGAAGGCTATGCCGAACTGGCCGGCGACCTCGAACGCCTGTCGATCCACGGCCGCGCCGCGAACCGCATCCGATGACGGGGGCATCCTACCGCCCGCCCGCGCTGCGCAACGCCGCCACGGCGAAGATCGACGGGCAACTCGTCTATGCGATCGGCGACATCCATGGCAGCTACCTGTTGCTGCGCGACCTGCTCGCCCGGATCGCCGCCGACGCCGCGGCGACCGCGCGCGGCCGCCGGCCGATCATCATCCTGCTCGGCGACCTGATCGATCGCGGCCCGCATTCCGCCCAGGTGGTCGAGGCGGCGACCTGGCTGCAACGCCACCACGGCTTCGAGACGCGGCTGCTGATGGGCAATCACGAACGGGCGATGATCGCCTTCATCGATCATCCGGCGGAGGCCGGCGAATGGCTGTTGTTCGGCGGGGACGCGACACTGCGCTGCTACGGCGTCGAACCGCCGGCGCTGGGCGCGCCGGTCCGCGCCCTGATCGCCGCGCGCGACGCGCTGCTCCAGCGGATGCCCGCCGCGCACCTGCTCTGCCTCCAGCAGGCGCTGCCGATGCTGACGCTGGGCGACTATGCCTTCGTCCATGCCGGCATCCGGCCCGGCCGGCCGATCACCGAGCAGGAGGAGGAGGACGTGCTGTGGATCGGCGCCGAATTCACCGCGTCGACCGAGCGGTTCGAGAAGATCGTCGTCCATGGCCACAGCATCACCGAGGAGGTGCAATGGCCGGGCAACCGGATCGGGATCGACACCGGCGCCTATCGCAGCGGGATATTGACCGCGCTCAGGATCGAAAACGACTGGCTGCGGCTGATCCAGACGGGAAAGGAGGAGGCGCCGCGTGCCGCCGCGTAGCTCAGCCGCGCAGGGCGCGGATCGCGAGCCAGGCGCCGCCGAGCACCACCGCCCAGCTTCCCACCGCGAGCACGATGCCGAGCAGCACGCGGACCGCGCCGGAAAAGCGCGGCTCCGTTTCGCTGGCTGTGACTGGCTGTTCCATCCGCCGACGCAGATAGGCGCGCAAGCTGCGGGCTGGGGAGTTGGACGAACCGACCGAAAGGAACGTGGCGCCGAGAGCCCGGTCCCGGTCACCCTCTCCGCCACCCGTTCCGATCTTATCCGGCGCGCGTTTCACAGCATTTGGTGTAAATGCATCTCCAGCCGCGAGCAAGCCGCCTTTACCCTTGGATTATTACTTAGGAGACGGGCGGATCGACTCCATCGCGATGCCCGGACATTGAGACGATTGCTTCCTTGTTCGCGACGGACCGAGCCGGAAAGTCTTGGAAAAGCGTCATTTTGCACTGCATCATTTCCGCCGGGGGACGATAGCCGGCCGCATCGTGCGGCCGGGACTGGATCACCGGGTGCCCGATGACGAACCGTATCGCCGAACCGCCGCCGACCGTCAGCATCATCATGGCCTGCTTCAACGCGGCGCCCTGGCTGCGCGCTTCGGTGCGCTCGGCGCTCGACCAGTCGCTGCGCGACATCGAGCTGATCGTCGTCGACGACGGATCGCAGGACGGATCGGTCGCGATCGGCCGCGAGCTCGCGGCGGGCGACCGGCGGGTCCAGTTCCACCGCATGGCGCGCAACGGCGGCCCGGCGGCGGCGCGCAACCACGCGCTCGACATGGCGTCCGGCCGCTTCGTCGCGATCCTCGACAGCGACGACCTGATGCACCCCGACCGGCTGAAGCGCCTCGTCGCGGTCGCCGACGCGATCGAGTCCGACATCGTCGCCGACGACCTGGTCGTCTTCGACGACGCCGACGGGTCGCCGCCGGAGGGGTTCTTTCGGGGCGCCAGGGCGCGGCGCGGCGAATGGATCACCCTGGCCGACTATTTCCGCGAGACGCTGCTCTACGGCCGGATGCCCAATCTCGGCTTCCTCAAGCCGCTGATCCGCCGCGAGCTGATCGAAGGCAATGGCATCCGCTATGACGAAGGGCTGCGCATCGCCGAGGACGACGCGCTGATCGTCCAGTTGCTGCGCGCCGGCGCCCGCTACCGGACGATCCCCGACGCGGGCTATTTCTACCGCAAGCATGGCAGCTCGATCTCGCACCGGCTGTCGCGCGCCGATGTCGAGACGATGGTGATGGCGGGCGATCGGCTGGCGGCCGACCTGCGCGACGCCCCCGCCGACGTCCGGCGCGCGCTCGCCCGGCGCAACCGCTCGATCCGCGCCGCCCGCGACTTCACCCTGGCGATCGAGGCGATCAAGGCGCGCCGCCCGGTCGCGGCGGCCGGGCTGATGCTCGGCCGCCCCCGGTCGATCCCGCTGTTCCGCATGCCGATCGCGGCCCGGATCGGCCGGCTGGCGGGGCGCGGCCGCGACGAAGCCCCCGCCCCGCCCGCCCCCGCCGCAACCGCGCCGAGGGTCTGCTTCATCAGCAACCAGCGGCTGATCGGCGCCACCAACGGCAGCTCGGCCTATCTGATCGACCTCGCCCGTGCGACGCGCGCGGCGGGCCGCGAGCCGCACCTCGTCCAGCCCTCCCCCGCGATCTTCGGCCGCCTGCCCTTCTTCCGGCTGCGGCCGGAAATGGCGGTGTTCGCCAGCCACCATGTCCGCGGCGCCTGGCGGGTCGGCGGCTGGCTCGTCGCCCGCGATCCGCACGTCCACCTGGGCGCCGCGATCGGGATCGCGCGCCGGGTCGCCCGGCGGGTGGGAATCGCGGCGCGCTGGACGCTCGACCGGCCCGCCCCCTATGCGGTGGCCGCGCCCTGGACCAAGGCCGACCAGCTCTTCGTCACCGGCCACGCCCGGCCGCGCGCCGACATCGTCGTCGCCGACTATATGTTCCAGTCGCGCGCCTTTCCCTTCGTCGCCCGGCCCGGCACGCCGACCGCGATCGTGATGCACGACCTGTTCCACGCCCGCTCGGAGGGCTTCGCCGCGACCGGCGGCGGCGACAGCGTCGCCGCGATCGGCCGCGACGCCGAGCTGGCGCTGCTCGGCCGGGGCGACGCGGTGATCGCGATCCAGCAGGCGGAGGCCGCCTTCGTGCGGCGGGAACTGCCCGACAGCGAGGTGATCCTGGCGCCGATGGCGGCCGAGCCGGTCGCCGCGCCCCAGCCCGGCGAGACCGACCGGCTGCTGTTCGTCGGCAGCAACACCGCGCCCAACGTCCACGGCCTGCGCTGGTTCTTCGAGCGGGTATGGCCCGCGATCCGCGCGGCGCGGCCGGCGGCGGTGCTCGACGTCGCGGGCTCGGTCGCTTCGTCCTTCCCACAGGGCGGTCCCGCCGGAGTCCGCTTTCTCGGCCTTGTCGACGACCTCGCGCCCCTTTATGCGGGCGCCGGTGTCGTGATCTCGCCCCTGATCCAGGGGTCGGGCCTCAAGATCAAGCTGATCGAGGCGCTGGCCCAGGGCAAGGCGACGGTCGCAACCGGTGTCACGCTGCAAGGCGTCGAGGAGATTGCCAGCCAAGCCGTCGCGAAGGCCGACGACCCGATCCCGTTCGCCGATGCCGTCATCGGCCTGATGCAGGCCGAAGCCGAGCGCGCGACGCTCGCGGCCAAGGCCCTGGACACCGCGCGAGTCCATTTTTCCGGCGACGCATGCTATCGCGCCTACCGGAACTGGCTTGCGAAAATCACCACCGGACTCTCCCAAGTCAGCAACGAGGAGGCAAGAATATGCGCCTGACGATCATCGGTACGGGCTATGTTGGAATCGTCTCGGCAGCGTGCTTCTCCGAATTCGGCCATGTCGTGACCTGCGTCGACATCGATGCCAACCGGATCGCCGAATATAATGCCGGCCACGTCCCGATCTTCGAGCCGGGGCTGGGCGACCTGATCAACCGCAACGTGAAGGGCGACCGCCTGTCCTTCACCACCGACCTGGCCGAAGGCGTCAAGGATGCGGAAGCGGTGTTCATCGCGGTCGGCACCCCGTCGCGGCGCGGCGACGGCCATGCCGACCTGAGCTACGTCTTCGCCGCCGTCCGCGACCTCGCCAAGCTGGTCCCCGAAGGCTGCGTCATCGTCAACAAGTCGACCGTGCCGGTCGGCACCGCGAGCGAGGTGGAGGCGATCCTCGCCGAGGTCGTGCCGGGCAAGACCGTGCATGTCGTCTCCAATCCCGAATTCCTGCGCGAGGGATCGGCGATCGAGGATTTCCTGCGCCCCGACCGCGTCGTCGTCGGCGTGTCGAGCGAGGCCGCGCGCAAGCTGATGGCCGAGATCTACCGCCCGCTGTTCCTGCGCGAGACGCCGATCCTGTTCACCGACTGCCGCACCGCGGAGGTGATCAAATATGCCGCCAACGCCTTCCTGTCGGTGAAGATCGCCTTCATCAACGAGATCGCCGACCTGTGCGAGACGGTCGGCGCCGACGTGAAGGGCGTCGCCAAGGGGATCGGCATGGATCGCCGCATCGGCAACAAATTCCTGAACCCCGGCCCCGGCTATGGCGGCTCCTGCTTCCCGAAGGACACGCTGGCGCTGCTGCGCACCGCCGAGCAGGCCAACGCCACGCTGCGCATCGTCCAGGCGACCGTCGACGCCAATGACGAGCGCAAGAAGGAGATGGCCCGCCGCGTCATCGCCGCCTGCGGCGGCAGCGTCGAGGGCAAGACGATCGGCATCCTCGGCCTGACCTTCAAGCCGAACACCGACGACATGCGCGACGCGCCCAGCCTGGTCGTCATCCCCGAGTTGCAGAAGGCGGGCGCCAAGGTCCGCGCCTATGATCCGGAAGGCCGCCCCTCCGCCGAGAAGATGCTGCCGGGGGTCGAGTTCGTCAGCAACGCCTATCAGGCGGTCGAGGACGCCGCCGCGGTGGTGTTGCTGACCGAGTGGAACGAGTTCCGCGCGCTCAACCTCGATCGGGTGCGCGGCCTGCTCCGCAACCCGCTCTTCATCGACCTGCGCAACGTCTACGAGCCCGAGGACATGGCGCGCGCCGGCTTCCACTATATCTCGATCGGCCGCAGCCCGACTGGGCCGGCCGAGGCCGCGACGCGGCCCGCCGCCGTCACCGCCGCCTGACCGCCCCGCCGGGGCGGTCGGCGAACCGCCAGACGCGGATATGGTCGATCTCCATGCGCGCGGGCATCACCGTCCGCGCGTCGGGATCGCCCGGCCAGCTTCCGCCGATCGCGAGGTTGGCGATCAGGTACATGGGCTGGCTCGCGTCGGCGGTGGTCGGGATCGACGCGGTGCGGACGCCGTCGACATAATAATCGAGCGTCTCGGGCGTCCACAGCACCGCGTACAGATGGAAGGCGTCCGCCCTCCCCGGCACCGTCGCCTTGCGGGTGATCGATTTCTGCCGCTTCGAATGCAGGCTCTGGAAGACGGTGCCCGGCTTGTCGCCATGCGCCTCGAGAATATCGATCTCGGGCGGCCAGCCGCCCTTGGCCGGCAACAGCCAGAAGGCGGGCCAGATCCCCTTGCCCCCGGTCCAGCGGGCGCGGATCTCGAAATAGCCATAGGCCTGCTCGAAACTGCACTTGGTGGTGATCAGTCCCGAGCTGTAGCGCGCCTGGGCCAGCGCGCTGCCGCGGATGTTCGCGGGCTGCTTCCCCAGTGCGCCGTCGAGCTTCGCCTTCACCGCCGGCGGCAGCGGCCGCGCGGTGATCGTCAGCTTGCCGTCGCGCACCTCGAAGGGCTGGACGCCGGCGTCCAGGAAGTCGCGGTCGAAATAGATCTGCCGCTCGCGATTGCCGTAGAGGCTGCGATTGGCGATCGTGCCGGCCTTGCCGCACGTCTTGTAGGCGGTGCGCCAGACGTCGTCGCGCAGGGCGCGGCCGTCGAAATTCTCCTCGAAGCTCATCCGCATGGCGAGGCCGGGCGGCGGCCCGGAGCGCGGCGGCGAGTCGGGCGCGGCACCGATTGCAAAAGCCGCAACCGAACCGGCGAATAGCGCAATACCGCTTATGATATGGATTCGCATCGCCATCTCCTTTTTCGCATCGCAACACAAATGGGATGATATATTTCGGCCTACCGCGTCGATTACGCCAAGCTGAACGAATCCCGCTACTTGAGCGCTGATTTCGAGGCAATCGACGGACGGAGCCATTTCAGCGACAAAATGACTATGATTGCTGAAGTTATCCCAAAAAAACTTCACGATTCCGGGAACAAATTCCCACTGCGGTGAAATGTGCCTAATGCGGGGCGAATATTTGGGAAATTGTTCTTCTATCGCGTTCCGACGTTGACCCATCTCATGGTGCATTGCAAAGTAATCTTATTGGGGGGCTCATCGAAACTCGCACTTGTGGGTTTAGGGAGCTACATATGCTTCGTTCAACGATGCACCTCAGGCTCAAGCCTGGGAATGACGTGGACAGCGCGCCGCTTCGTCCGGACGAGATCATCGACGATCCCAGCAAGACCTCGGTCAGCGTGCCGCCCGTCCGGCGGAAGGGATTGTCGTTCCATATCGCCCGCGACACGCGACGTGCCTGCGAATTCGTGGCGCTCGCCGCCGCCCTGATGCTCAGCGCATCGCTGTTTCCCAAATGGATCATCAACGAACCCGTCAGCGTGTTCTGGGGCACGCTGATCTGGCTGACCACCTATGCCGGCCTGTGCGCCATAGGCCCGGATTCGGCCTTCGACTGCCGCACCGACCGGCTCGCGCAGAAGATTGGCTATTGGCTGAAGGCGACCGGCGCGATCATCGTGCTCGCCTTCCTGTCGAAGGATCATCTCGAACTGTCGCGGCTGTGGATCGCGACCGGCGTGATGCTCGGCGGCGTGGTGATCTACGGGGTGATGGTGGTGTCCGACCAGCTCTCGGAATCGCTCCACCGCAGCGGGACGCTGGGCGACCGGCTCGCCATCTACGGCACCGACGGCCGGGTCGAGCATCTGCTCAACATCCTCCAGAACAACGACCGCCGCTTCCAGATCGACAGCATCTATGGGGAAACGCGCGACGTCGCCGTCGCCGCGCCCGACCGGATCAAGCTGCGCTGGGGCCTCGACGACCTGATCGCGCGAGCCCGCGCCGGCCATATCGACGCGATCCTGCTCAACCTGCCCTGGCACGAGCAAGGCGTGGTCGAGCATGTCATGCGCCGGCTGGAGGAGGTCAATGTCGACGTCATGATCGTGCCGTCGGAGCTGCAGCTCGCGCGCCGGACGATGAGCATCCAGCGCTGCGGCCCGTTCGCGACGATCGCGCTCTACCAGCGCCCGATGCAGGGCATCGGCGCGCTGATGAAGATCGCGCTCGACCGCAGCGTCGCCGCGCTGGCGCTGCTCTTCTTCGGCCCGCTGATGCTGTTCGTCGCGGCGGCGATCTGGATCGAATCGCCCGGCCCCGTGCTGTTCCGGCAGAAGCGCCGGGGCATGAACAACGAGCCGTTCACGATGCTCAAATTCCGCAGCATGCACATCGCGGCGACCGACCAGAACGCCGACAAGCTCGTCACCCGCGGGGATGCGCGCGTCACCAGGGTCGGCGCCTTCATCCGCAAGACCAGCCTCGACGAGCTGCCGCAGCTCATCAACATCCTGCGCGGCGACATGTCGCTGGTCGGCCCCCGCCCCCACGCCTATGGCGCCAAGGCGGCGGACCGGCTCTACGAGGAGGTGGTGGCGCGCTATCCGGCCCGTCACCGCGTCCTTCCCGGCCTGACCGGCCTCGCGCAGGTGCGCGGCTTCCGCGGCAACACGCTGCGCGAGGAGGACATCATCCGGCGCTTCGACAGCGACCTCGAATATATCGAGCGCTGGTCGATCTCGCTCGACCTGGTGATCATCGTCCGCACCGCGATCACCCTGTTCTTCCACCGGGAGGCCTATTGACCCGGCCAGGCTTCGATCCGGCGGGGAAGAGGATTTCGACATGACGGCTTTCGTGACATTTTCCCTCCGCCGCGCCGCGTCCCTGGCGCTCGCGCTGCTCCTCGTCCTTGGGCTCGGACTGGCGCATCCCGCCGCCGCGCAGGAGGCCCAGGCGCCCGCGCCGCAGGGCTCGGCGGCATCGGTGCCGCTGGGAACCACCCTCGCGCCCGGCTATGTGCTGGGCACCGGCGACAAGCTGCGGATCAGCGTGTTCGGCGAGCCCAAGCTCGACGGCGAATATGTCGTCAGCAGCACGGGCATCGTCTCCTTCCCGCTGATCGGCAACGTCCCCGCCAGCGGCCAGACGGTCGAGGCATTGCAGGAAAGCATCCGCTCGAAGCTCGCCGCCGGCTATCTGAAGGACCCGCGGGTGAGCACCGAGGTGCTCAACTATCGCCCCTTCTACATCCTCGGCGAGATCAACAAGCCGGGCGAATATCCCTTCGTCAACGGCATCACCGTGCAGCAGGCGGTGGCGATGGCGGGCGGCTTCAGCTACCGCGCGAACACGAAGCGCGTGTTCATCAAGCGCGCGCTCGAAACCGCCGAGCGGCCGGTCCAGATCAAGGGCAAGGCGGTGCTGCTGATGCCCGGCGACACGATCCGGGTCGGCGAACGCTTCTTCTAGGGTCCGCGTGAACGGCGCCCCCGCCCATCTGGTGATCGCCCGGCTCGCGGCGGTCGAGCGGCCGAGCGACCTGCGCGCCGCCAGGGGCTACGACCTGTTCTTCGGCTTCGCGTCGGTCAGCCTGATGCTGTTCGTGCCGCAGCTCAAGTCGCTGACCCCGCTGCTGCTGCTCGTCCTGCTCGCCGTCCACTGCGTCTGGCGGCGCGAGGACCTTCCCCGCCTGCTGCGCGCGTCGAGCCTCTATCTGCTGCTGCCGCTGTTCGCGGCGGCCTCCTGGCTCTGGTCGGTCGATCCCTACGCCAGCCGCTATTACGGCATCCAGTTCCTGATCACCGCGCTGATCGGCTGCATCGTCGGCGCCGGGCTCGACCGCAAGGCGGCGATGCGCGGCGTGTTCCTCGCCTTCGCCGTCTACGGCTTCTCCTCGCTGATCTTCGGCCGCAGCGTCGCCTGGGGCGGCGGCGCGATCGGCAGCTCGGCCTTCGCGGGGCTCGCCCAGGCCAAGAACACCGCAGGCGATTGCGGCGCCGTCGGCATCATCCTCTCACTCGCCGTGCTGTTCGATGCGATCGAGGAGCGGAAGCCCTGGCTGGCGCTGCTCGCGCTGGTCGCGATGGCGGTGCAGGCCGACATGCTGATCGCCTCGCGCTCGTCGGGCGCGGTCCTCGCGGTCGGCATCGCGGTGCCGCTGTTCCTGTTGTGGAACCTATCGCGGCTCTTCTCCAGGCCCGCCCGGGTGGTCACCGGCGTCACCGCGATCCTCGGCATCGCGACCGCCGTGCTGACCCAGCATATCTGGCTGCCGCCGCTGGTGGCGCAGATGTCGCGCGCGCTGGGCAAGGACAGCACCCTGACCGGGCGAACCTATCTCTGGGGCCGGGCGGCCGCGCTGATCGAGGAGAAGCCGCTGCTCGGGGTCGGCTACAACGCCTTCTGGCGCAAGGGCAACCTCGATGCCGAGGGGCTGTGGCGCTATGCAGGCATCACCTCGCGCTCGGGCTTCAACTTCCACAGCACGCCGACCGAGCTGCTCGTCCATCTCGGCTATGCCGGGCTGGCGCTGTTCGTCCTGGTGTTCGTCGCGCTGTCGATCCTGCTGCTGGTCCGGACGATGATCCGTCCCGACGCGATCATGATCGGCTGGTGCACGCTGCTGACCTATGAGGTGGTGCGCATGCCGTTCGAATCGATCGGCACCGGCCCGTTCCACTATACGACCGCGCTGCTCGCCGCCGGGCTGGTCGTCAGCGCCGGCTGGCTGGCGCGCGGCCATCGCCCCGATCGCCTCCCCGACCGGCCCCGCCGCTTCCGCGGCGAGCGCGAGGTGCCGGTCAGCGCTTGATCGTCAGCGTGACGAAGATGTTGTTCGAGTTGAAGCGGATGCTCGGGTTCGCCGAGCTGCGCTTCTCGAACGCATAGCCGGCGCGCAGCTCCATGAAGCGGTTCGGCAACAGATAGCGAGCGCCGAGCCGCGCCTCATATTCGCGGCTCTTGGGCGACAGCCCGGCCGGGTTGATCCGGGCATAGCGCACCCCGGCCGACAGGATCAGGTTGCGCAGCAGCTCATGATCGACATCGGCCGTGAACTCGCTGCGCAGGTTGCCCGCCGTGGTCTGCGAGCTGGTCTCGTCGACCGCGCGCTCGGCGGTGAATTTGAGGCTGGTCAGCGGCGTGACGTTCCATAGGATGTCGGCGCCGTAGGACAGGCCGCTGACGTCGCGCAGCTTCGGATCGGCATAATTCTGCTTCATGTAGCCGAGCCGGATATTGCCGTAGATCAGGCTGGTCAGCTCGAGCCCGAGGCCGGCTTCTGCCTTCAGCCCCTTCGAACTGCGGTCGGTCTGGGTGATCGGATCGAAGCCCGGATCGCCGGGCCGCAGGTCGTAGGTGCGCTTCTCGCTCTGGACCCGGATGAAGGCGCTGGTGCCCGATCGCAGCCGATAGGCGATCTGGCCAGTGCCGGTGCGGACCTTGAGGTTGCGGAAGCTCAGGTCGATCGGGTTCCCGAGCGGATCGGTCGTGTCCATGTAGCGGATCCGGCGATATTCGCCCTTGCCGAGCAGGACGAAGTCGCCGACCTCCTGCTCCAGCCCGGCCGATCCCGAAAAGCGATCATATTTCACGCGGGTGCGCGATCCCGAGAAGCTGGCGAGGCTCGACCGGTTCTCCGCGTTGCGCTCGGCGCTGCCGGTCAGGCGAATCCGCGTGCGCCGGGTGACGTCGACGACGCCGCGGCCGTTGACGCCATATTCGCTCGCATCCTCGGTATCGAGCTTGGCGTGGAAGCTGCGGTGGTAATAGGCCTTCACGTCGAAGGCGTGGCGGGCGAGATCGCTGCGCACGCGGACCTCGGGCTCGATCGTGAAGATCGTGTCGCCGCGCTTGCCGGCGCCGGTGGCGAGGACATTGTCGTCATATTCGGTCCGCCCGGCGACACTCGGATAGATCAGCAGCGATCCGGCGCGCAGGCCCAGCGCATCGAAGGCGGGCCGCTCGCGGTCGGCCACGCCTACATTGGGCGGTATCTCCTGCGCCTGCACGGCCGAACACAGCGCCGTGCCCGAAAGCACGGTGAGCAATTGGGGGATTCGCATGTTTCCTCCTCTGGTTGCCAGCCCCCAAGAGCCCGTCAGTTCTGGTAATATCCCTTGAATTTCTTGTGGTAGCCGTAGACGTCGCTCTCCCCGGTGCTGGCGTAGCGGCGGATGTCGACCTGGGTCAGCGCCAGTCCGGCGATATTGGCGTTGGCGTCGACGAGCAGCTCGATCGCCGTCTCCGCCGCGTTGATCGACGTCTTGCGCCAGCGGGTGATGACGAGGACGCTGTCGACCGACGAGGCCACCGCGCGGGCGTCGGCGACGCCCAGGATCGGGGCGGTGTCGACGACGACGAACTCGAACCGCTCGCGGAGCTGGCGGAGCAGCTTGTCGAGATTGGCCGGGGTCAGCGGGTCATAGGCGCTCGGCTGGGCCTCTGGCGTGCCGAGGACATGCAGCCCGGTCGCCTCGTCGACCACCAGCGCGTCGTCGAGCCGCGCCGTGCCCGACAGCACCTCGATCAGGCCGACCCGGGGGCGGATGCCCAGCATCTCGCTCGACCCGCGCCGGCGGAGGTCGCAATCGACCAGAACGGTGCTGGTCCCGGCCAGCGCGGCGGTGCGGGCAAGGCAGACCGAGGTCGTGGTCTTGCCCTCCTGCGGCAGCGGCGAGGTGATCGCCAGCGTCCGCGCCCGGCTGCGCAGCGCCACGAAGGCGCGCAGGCCGCGCAGCGATTCCGCGAAGGAGGAGAAGGGGTGCGAGATGATATAGTCCTGCGGCGTCTCGGTCTCGCGCAGGCCTCCGAGCGTCGATCCCAGGCTCGGCACCGCGCCGGCATAGCGGACGCGCAGCCGCCGCTCGACGTCGGCCTTGGTGCGGACGCCGCGCTGGAGATATTCGGCGAGCGCGACCGCGACCAGCCCGCCGAGCAGCGAACCGACGATGCCGAACAGCGCCGCGAGCTTGATGTTCGGAGAATCCGGAAGCAGCGGCACCGCGCCCAGCGCCGAGATGCGCGCGTCGGGCTGCTGCAGCCCCTCCTGCGCGGCGGTCTCCTTCGACCGGTTGAGGAACGCCTCGTAGATCTGCTTGCTCGCGTCGGCGCGGCGTTCGAGTTCGAGATAGCCGACCTGCGCGGAGCTGTTCGAGGCGAGCGCGCCCTTGGCCTGCGACTGGCTGCCCTGGAGCGAGCTGAGCCGCGACGAGGCGACGCGGACATCGGCCTCCAGGCTGGAGAGGATGCGGTCGATCTCCTGCTGGATCTGGGCGCGGATGTCGGCGAGCTGGCTCCTGGCGGTCTTCACCTCGGGATAGAGATCGCCATAGCGGGTCTCGAGCTGTGCAAGCTGCTGGCTCGCCTCCGCCTCGCGGGCGCGCAGACTGGCGACGGTGCCCGATCCGAGCGCCGCGCCGACGTCGGCGCCCTTGCCGCCGCGCTGGAGCTGGGCGCGGGCGGCGTTGAGGCGGCCCTGCTTCTCGGCGAGGTCGGCGCGGGCGAGCGAGATCTGCTGGTTGAGCGAGGAGACCTCCTGCTCGGCCATGGTCGCGCCCTGCGCGCTCATCAGCCCGTTGCGGATCTTGTAGTCCTGGAGCGCGGCGTCGGCCGAACCGGCGGCGGCGCGCAGCTCGGTCATGCGACGGTTGAGCCAGACGTTTGCCGAGCGGGTGGCGCCGACCTTGGCGTCGGTCTGCGCGGCGACATATTGGCGCGCGAAGGTGTTGGCGATCGCGGCGGCCATGTCGGAGCGGTCCGAGCTGGCGGTGATGTCGATGACGTAGGTCAGGCCCGACCGGGCCACCGCCACCTTGCGGAGCAGCAGCGTCGCCGCATGCTCCAGCTCGGCCTGGGTGCGGATCGGGCCGACGTCAAAGCCCTGCCGGCGGAGATCGGTGACGACCCGCATCGCCAGGGTCGGCGAGGTGATCATCCGCACCTCGGTGTCGACGACGTCGCTGTCCTTGGGCAGGTTCGGCACCACCGACTGCATCTCGATGACGTCGTTGGCGCGCGGCTCGATCACCACGCTGGCGGTGCTGGTGTAGATCGGCACCATCAGCACGGTCCGCAGCACCACCGCCGCGAGGATCAGGAAGGCAACGCCCAGGAACAGCCAGAGATGGCGCCTGAAGATCATCCAGAGATAGCCGGGATCCGGCAGCAGCCCCTTCAGGCGCCCGCCGTCGGACCGGGCGTCCGCGGTGGGGAATTCCTGCACATGGTCCATGATCGATTATCAACCTCCGATTTGACCTGCCAAAAGCCCCCTTTCAGCCTCAACGTGATTCGATTGCCGGTCGCCCGCTTCCCCTGTCCCGCCGCTCGGGCGATCCGAACCGGCCCAGCCGGCTCCCGACCAGCGCCGCCGCCTCGGCCAGCGTTTCCCGGCCGGGCGCGGTGAAGGCGAGCAGGACGGCGAAGCTTCCGAAGGCGAGGCCGGCGGCGAGGACCAGCCCGGCCAGCCCGGTCGCGCCACCCCACAGGCGCAGCCCGGCCAGCCCCGCCAAGGTTCCGGCCAGCGCGATCGCGAACGGCCAGACGATCGACAGCAGGTCGCGATGGCGGACCGGGCCCGACCGGCCGACCCACCACCACAGCACCGGCATGCGGATCAGCACGTCGCTGAGCGCATAGGCGGCGGCGACGCCGATCGCGCCCCAGGGCAGGCCGATCGCGAAGGCCAGAACGCTGGTGACCATATTGAACAGGCCCCAGCGCCCGAACTCGCCGCCGCGCCGCTGGCTGATGAACAGCCAGCCGAAGGTGGCGCTCATCGGCTGGTGCAGCGCAGCGACCGCGAGCCAGGTGAAGATCGCCGCCGCCGGCCGCCAGCGCGGCCCCATCAGCGCGTCGATCAGCGGCGCGGCGAAGACCAACATGAACGCGACGCCCGGCAGCGTGACCATCAGCATCAGCCGGATCGTCCGCCGATAGGCGTGGCGGTAGCGGTGCGGCTCGTCGGCGAGCCGCGACAGCACCGGCACCATCACCCGGCCGATCGGGTTGTTGATCTGTTGCAGAGGGAACAGCAGCAGCTTGTAGGCGCGGTCGTAGAAGCCGAGCTGCACCGCCCCCGCCCAGCGCCCGATCATCACATTGTCGAGATTGCGGGCGAAGAAATTGGACAGGGTGAAGGTCGACAGGCCCGCGCCGAGGCGCAGCAGTTCGCGCACCTCGGCGAACCGCGCCGGCCGCCCCGGCAGCCAGCGGGCGGTGGCCCAGGCGCCGACCAGCCCGACGCCCATGCCGACCAGCACCGAGGCGACGAGCGCCCAGATGCCGGGCGCGAACCAGGCGATCGCGACCGCCGCGGCGAAGCCGAGCAGGGTCGAGGCGATGTCGATGACGGCGATCGTCCCGAATCGCAGCGTCTTGGTGAGATGGGCGAAATGCTGGGTGGCGAGCCCCGACACCAGCACCGATCCGGCCAGCGCGAGCGCGGGCGCCACCAGCCGCGGCTCGCCGAAGAAGGCGGCGATCAGTGGCGCCGCTATCGCGAACAGCAGCGCCAGCGCCAGCGACAGCGCCGCGTTGATCCAGAACATCGCGCTGGTCTGCGCCGGGGTGAGATGCGGCGAGGCGACGACCGCCTGCGACAGGCCGATGTCCTGCACCATCATGACGAAAGCGGCCAACGGCATGACCATCGCGAACAAACCAAAGTCCGTAGGTGCGAGGAGCCGTGCCAAAATCACGACGGACAGTAATTGTGTTGCAAATTTTACAACTTGCGCGAGCCCTATCGCAACCGTTCCATGAACAGCCCGGCGCCTGAGATCTTCATTATCTGCGGAAGACACCGCTTCCGACGCGGCTTTCATGGCAGTTCACCACCCTGCGGTTAGTGTTTACTGCCCCCCAACGCGATCGTTATATTCGCACCGCAGCATAAAACCATCTTTTTTTCATCGACGCTTCGGAATAGGTTTCGTCACGGACTCACAAGGCTTTGCGCGCCGGGAGGGCCCCGTCGGGGCGGGCAAGGCGGGTCGCGGCGAACGCTGCCGACCAGTGATTCCAGCCGAATCGCCTTCGGGGCGAGGCGTGATCAATGGAGATACGGCCCTTATGACCGCCCCCACGACCGTTGCCGCCCGGGCGCCCCTGCCCGTCACGGTGCTGATGCCCACCTTCAACCGCGCCCATTATCTAGCCGAGGCGCTGGACAGCGTACTGGGGCAGGAACCGCCGCCGGCCGAGGTGATCGTCATCGACGACGGCTCGGACGACGCGACCGGCGAGGTCGCCGCCGCCTATGCCGCGCGCGGGGTCGCCTATGTCCGGCAGGACAATGCCGGCAAGGCCGCCGCGCTCAACAACGGCCTCGGCCGCGTCGCCCAGCCCTTCGTCTGGATCTTCGACGACGACGACATCGCCGCGCCGGGAACGCTCGCCGCGCTCCACCAGGCGCTGGTCGACCATCCCGACGCCGGCTACGCCTATGGGCTATGCGACAAATTCTTCGGCGAATGGCCCAACGACGCGCGCGAGCGGAACACCGCCTACGCCTCGGACGAGCCCGCCGCGCTCTATGTCCGGCTGATGGAGGACTTCTTCATCTGGCAGGGGGCGATGCTGGCGCGGCGAAGCTGCTATGACGCGGTCGGCCCGTTCGACACCCGCCTCGCCCGCTCGCAGGACTATGAGATGGCGCTGCGGCTCGGCCGCCGGTTCAAGGGGATCGGCCTGCCGATCGTCGCCTTCCACCAGCGCCACCATGCCGGCCTGCGCGGCCCCAAGGGGGCGAGCGTCAAGGCGCATGAGGTCGAGCAGGCCTGGCGCAAATACAACCACCTGATCTTCCGCGAGCTGCACGGCAGCCATGCCCTGCCCGAATTCTTCATCGGCTCGCCCGAAGAGCGGGCGGCGCCGTCGCCGCGCCAGACGCTGACCGCGCGCATCCAGCGGGGCAGCATCATGGCGCGCAAGGGACTGTGGGACCTCGCCGCCGCCGATTTCGGGACCGCCGCGCGCGAGGCATCGGCGCAGGGCGTCACCGAACTGTGCGAGCAGGAGAAGGCTGCGCTGCGCCGCATCTTCCAGCGCGGCGCGCGATCGATCTTCCAGGACGGCGCCGAGGCAGAACGCTTCTTCGGCGCGATCGCCGGCTTCCCCCGGGCGCTGCGCGGCCGGATCGAGGGCAATCTGCTGCTGCCCGTCACCTATCGGCTGCGCCGGCTGTCGGGCGTCACCGACCGCCGGTTCGAGATCGGCCAGCTCCGCATCATGGCCCGCCACCTGCTGAAGGGTTCGTCGATCCGCTCCTATTTCGACGCGCGCCGCACCGATCGCGGCATGTATGGGGTGGAACCCCTGCTCGCGGCTTGATGCACTAAATCCTCCCCGAGCTTGCTCGGGGAGGGGGACCGCCGAAGGCGGTGGAGGGGTCGGCGCGATCAGCGCCGTTGCACGGCGCACCCCTCCACCACCCTGCGGGTGGTTCCCCTCCCCGCGCTTCGCGCAGGGAGGATTTGAAAAGGGTCTCGGGTCACCCGAACAGATAGCGCAAGGCCGGCTCCGGCTCCCGGACCGCATCGCCGGCCCGGCGGCCCAGCTTGTCGCGCGCCACGTCCTGGGCGATCCGCCACAGCGTTGCCGGCCGCGCGGCATAGCCGCCGACCGCGCGGAGCAGTCCATCGCTGTGCTTGCGATCGAGGAAATCGCGGTGATGGAGCTTGCGGCGGACATGATCGAGATGCCGTTCGACCAGCGCCCGATCGGCGGCCGGAAGCCCCGACAGGCCGAGCAGATGCTCATGCGCCTGCGCCAGCGCGGCGAGATCGACGGTGCGGTGCCGGCCGCTCAGCGAATGGGCGCGCTCGACCGCGACATAGCCGCACTGGTCGGTCAGCCGGAACCGCGCCCCCGCCGCCAGCGCCCGGCAGTAGAGGATGAAATCCTCGCCCAGCCGCAGCCCTTCGTCATAGGCGAGCCGGTTCCGTTCGAGGAAGTCGCGCCGCATCACCGGCTTGAGGAAGCCCAATTCGCCGCGCCGGACGCCGGGCCGGGGGATATTGCCGGCGACGAAGGCGTCGAGCGCCATCAGCCGGGCGTCGGCGGGAAAGTCGCGCAGTTCGGCGAAGGCGAACTCCACCGCGCGGCGTTCGGGCAGGAAGGCGATGTTGTCGGCGATCATGTCCCAGTCGGGCATCGCCAGCAGCCGGGCGAAGCGGCCCGGCACGATGAAGTCGTCGGCGTCGAGCACCGCGACCAGTTCGGCCGAGCTGGACCGCAGCGCGTGGTTGCGCGCCGCCGACGGCCCCCGGTTGCGATCGTGCCGCAGGATGGCGAGGCGGCCGCTGCCGTCGTCGGCCTGCGCCGCGCGGGCGGCGGTCGCGTCGGTCGAGGCGTCGTCGACCACGACGACCTCGCGCACCTCGGCCTCGCGCAGCGCCGAGGCGACGGCACGGGCGATCGTCCGCTCGCCATCATAGGCGGCGATGACGACGCAGACGCCGGGCTGCGGGGGGCGGAAATCAGCCATTCGCCAAAGAATATACATCTCCCGGTCGCTGACAGGGGCCGGGGCGTTCGCCCGGCCCGCGAAACTGCACGGGCCATCGAAGAAAAGCCGATCGATAGCGAAATCCGCTGGGTGCAGCGCAATAAGGAGAGCGTTCGACACGGGGATTCGCGGCGGGGGCCACGAAAGGTACCAGGTTGAAAGTTGCGTATTTCGTCCATGATCTGAACGACGCCGCCGTCGCGCGGCGGATCGCGATGATGCGGGCCGGCGGGCTCGATCCCGTCGTCCTCGGCTTCCGCCGATCCCCCCTTCCCCCGGCCGACATCGGCGGCGCTCCGGTGGTCGACCTCGGCCGCACCGCCGATGCGCGGCTCGGCCAGCGCGCGGCGGCGGTGCTGCGCAACTGGCTGTTCGCCGACCGCATCGCCCGCGCCGTCGAAGGCTGCGCGATCTACATGGCGCGCAACCTGGAATCGCTGATTCTGGCAGCGCGCGTCGCCGGTCGACGGCGCGGCGTCCGCCTCGTCTACGAATGCCTCGACATCCACCGCACCCTGCTCGGCAACGGGACGGTCGACCGGCTGATCCAGCGGATCGAGCGCTCGCATCTCGACCGGATCGACCTGCTCGTCACCAGCTCGCCGGCCTTCCTCTCCAACTATTTCACGCCGCGCCTCGCGCCCGACGAGCCCGCGCTGCTGGTCGAGAACAAGGTGCTGGGGATCGCCGGCCCGGCGGCGCGGCCGGCGCTGCGCCGCGACCCCGGCCCGCCCTGGACGATCGGCTGGTTCGGCATGCTGCGGTGCCGAAGATCGCTCGCGATGCTGGCCGAACTGGCGCGGCGCGGCGAGGGCCGGATCAGGGTGCTGATCGCGGGCAGGCCGGCGCTGTCGGAGATGCCCGATTTCGACCGGGCAGTGCGCGAGGCCGACCATCTCGACTATGCCGGGCCCTATCGTCCCGAGGAGTTGCCCGCCCTCTACCGCCGCACCCATTTCACCTGGGCGATCGACTATTTCGAGGAGGGGCTGAACTCGTCCTGGCTGCTGCCCAACCGGCTCTATGAGGGCAGCTTCCACGGATCGGTGCCGATCGCGCTCGGCCATGTCGAGACCGGCGCCTGGCTGCGGCGGCGCGACGCCGGCATCCTCCTCCGCGATCCGGTGCCCGAGCTGGCGGCGCTGCTCGCCGGGTTCGACGAAGCCCGCTACGCGGCCGAGCGGGCACGGGTCGACGCCATTCCCCTCCCCGACCTGGTGACGGGGCAGGAGGATTGCGCCACGCTCGCCGCGGCGCTGGCGGGAGGCGCGGCATGACCGGGCCGGGCCTGCTCGCCGGCGACGTGCTCGTCGTCGTCCCCTGCCTCAACGAGAGGGCCAATCTGCCGCGCCTGCTCGACCGGCTGATCGCCGACACCGGCGGCGCCGACATCGTCGTCGCCGACGGCGGCAGCATCGACGGCAGCCAGGAGATCGTCGCCGACTATCGCCGCCGCTTCCGCAACATCCACCTGCTCGCCAATCTGCGCCGCGTCCAGAGCGCCGGGATCAACCTGGCGGTGACGGCGATGGGGCGGGACAAGCGCTGGCTGCTGCGGATCGACGCGCATTGCGACTATCCGCCGGGCTATATGGCCGGGCTGCTCGACAGCGCCGTGCGCCACGGCGCGGCGTCGGTGGTGGTGCCGATGATCACGCGCGGGCACGGCTGTTTCCAGCGCGCCTGCGCCGAGGCGCAGAACTCATTGATCGGCACCGGCGGGTCGCCGCACCGCCATGTCGGCGCGGGCCGCTATGTCGACCATGGCCATCATGCGCTGATGCGGATCGACCTGTTCCTGCGGGTCGGCGGCTATCGCGAGACGCAGAGCCATAATGAGGACGCCGAGCTCGACATCCGCCTGCGCGCGGCGGGCGGGCGCATCTGGCTCGAACCGCGCCAGGCGATCGTCTATCACCCGCGCAAGACGGCGGGCGCGCTGCTGCGCCAATATTTCAAATATGGCGAGGGCCGCGCGCGGACGATGCGGCTGCACGGCAGCCGGCTGAAGCCGCGCCAGGCCGCGCCGCTGCTGGTCCCCTTCGCGGTCGCGCTGCTGCCGTTCGCACTGCTGCACCCGATCTTCGCGCTGCCCGCCGCCGCCTGGGCCGCGATCTGCCTGCTCTACGGCCTGCTGCTGGGGGTGCGGGCGCGATCGGCCTGCATAGCGGCGAGCGGGGTCGCGGCGATGATCATGCATCTCGGCTGGGGCAGCGGCTATCTGCGCCAGTTCCTCCAGCCGCGCCCGCGCGACCGATACCTGCCGGCGCTGACCTTGCGATGAGCAGCCAGGCCCCCGCTCCCGGCGTCCCCCTGCCCGCCGCCGCGCGGATGCCGAAGGCGGTCGACCGGGTCCAGGTGACGCGCGGGCTCGCCTGCCTGCTGCTGGTTCTGTTCCACGTCGTCGGCGGCAAGGCCGACGACGGGCTGCGCATCGCCGACGCCAGCATCGGGCGCCAGATCCTCGACGTGCTGCTCTATGTCCGGATGCCGCTGTTCGCCTTCATCTCCGGTTATGTCTATACATTGAAGCCGCTCGATCCGGCGCGGCCCGCCCCCTTCCTGCAGGGCAAGCTGCGGCGGCTGGCGCTGCCGCTGCTGACCGCGACGACGATCTTCTACCTGGCCGCGCTGGCCCGCGCGCCGCAGCCCCCGGCCGAGGCGGCGCTGGGGCTGCTCCACGCCTATGTCTTCTCCTACGGGATATACTGGTTCCTGCAGGCGATGCTGCTGATCTTCCTGCTGCTGCCGCTGCTCGAGCGCTTCCTGCTCCATTCGCCGGTCGGCTGCGCGGCGGCGGTGCTGGCGGGGTTCCTGCTGACCGTGCCCGCCGAGCCCATCGACCTGCTGTCGATCAACGGCGCGGCCTTCCTCGCGCCCTTCTTCTTCATCGGCATCGCCGCGCGCCGCTTCATCGGGCCGCTGAGCCCCGGCTGGACGCTGGCGCTGCTGGCGATCCTGGTCGTCGCCTTCGCACTGCACATCCACAATGTCGCGACGCTGCCGCCGCACATGGGCGCGCGGCGGGGCACCTGGCTGTCGCTGCTGATCGGCGGGATCACGCCGCTGCTGCTGGTCGCGCATGTGCCGCGCGTCGCGCTGCTCGCGCGGATCGGCCATGCGTCCTTCGCGATCTTCCTGTTCCACATCTTCTTCATCGTCGCGATGCGGATGCTGCTGCGGGCGATCGGGATCGAGGATTTCGCGATCCACCTGCTCGCCGGCCTCGCCGCGGCGATCGCCGGGCCGATGCTGCTGGAGACGCTGCTGGCGAAGGGGAAGGCGACGCGCCGCCTGTTCCTCGGCCTGCGCTGATTAGAGCGGTTCACGATCTGATTGCATCAGCTCGGCCGCTCTAAGCTTTTGTCTTACCGCGATTTCCAAGTCGGCAGATGTTTCCATCTGCCTAGAAATCGCTCTAGCCGTGGAGCAGGGCCCAGGCGGCGAGGATCGGGGTCCAGGAGATCGCGGCCAGAACGATCGCGGTCATCGCGCAGGCGCCGGGATGCCAGCGCTGGTCGTGACGGGCCACGAAGACGCTCGGTTCGGCAGTAAAGGCTTTGCGGACCATCGACGATCTCCCTGGCTCCGACAGCTAGGGGATCAGGCTTAACAAGTCGTAAACCCTACCAGCCGCCCCCGCCGCCGCCTCCCCCGCCGCCGCCCGACGATCCGCCCCCGGAGGACCCGCCGCTGCTGCTGCTGCTCGGCGAGGTCGAGGCGGAGGAGATGGTGCTGGCCAGCGAGGAGCCGACGCTGCTGGCGAAGCCGCCCGGATCGTCCCAGACATTGCCGCCGCCCGAATACCAGCTCGCGGTGTGCGCCACCGTCCCGGCGGCGGCGGCCGCCGCCAGCACCGCCGCGAATTTGTCGGCCCAGCGATTCTCGACGTCGAGCGCGATCGCATAGGGCAGATAGCGCTCGAACAGCTCGGGGGTCTTTTCCGGCGGGTGCAGCGCGTCGAGCCGCTCCTCCTCGGTGATGCCCAGATAGTGGCGGAAGCCCTCGATCCGGTCCGTCACCGCCCGGCCCTCGACGGTCGGCGCGTACATCCAGCGGAAGGCGGTGATCGCCAGCGGCAGCGCGGCGAGCGGCAGCAGCACCGGCCAGGCGCCGTCGCTGAGCGCGAGGCCGACCGAGCCGAAGGTGCACATGAAGGCGATCATCACCGCCGCGATCAGCCCGAGCCAGGCGAGGACGACGACGCAGCCCTTGCCCTGGGTCAGCTTGTGGCAGCCCCAGACGGCGAGCAACGAAAGCCCGCCCAGCAACGGCATGGTGAGGACGCCGGTCGCGACGTCGCCCTGGTGGACGAGCAGCGCGAAGGTCGTGACCAGCAGGATCGCCGCCGGAATGGCGAGCAGGCCGACCACGGCCCAGACCCCGTTCCTGACGAACAGCCGCCCCGAATAAGCATCCTCCAGCCCCTTGGCGAGCTTCGCGCGGGCGGCCTGGAGAGTGCCGTGATTATCCTGCTTCAGCTCGATCCGGCTGCTGGCCGAGGGCAGCAGCGTGTCGCGCATCGCGATCTCGGGCGCCGGCGCGGGCCTGCCGCCCTGCCGCCGTTCGAGCGTGGTGCGGTCGCGCGACAGCCAGCCGCCATCCTCGCGCGTGATGCCGATATGGCCGCGCACCGCCAGGTCGATGATCGCGGCGGTGAAGCCCCGATTGTCGTCGCCCATGCGGCGGATATAGCGGCAGGCGGCGGCGCTGAGATCGTCGGGCGGCGCGAAGATCGGGACGATGGTGCCCCGGCGCGGCCCCCGCCCCGCGCGCAGCCAGGCGTAGAAATAATAGCCGAGCAGCGCCGCGAGCGCCGCCAGCCCCGCCACGAGCGGCCCCCAGTCGGACAGCCACCAGCCGAAGCGGCGCGCCCGGCTCGGCGTCTCCAGCACGCCCTTGGGAAAGGCGGCGGCGACGGTCAGGCCGCTATAGGAATCGAGCGGCGCGGTGGTGCGGAAATGGATGAAGCCCGGCCGCTCCTCGAACACCGCAGCGTCGTGCGCGGTCGATCCGTCGGGGCCGGTATAGACGGCGCGCTCGCCGAAACGCGCCGGCGACGGCAGGGTGATCCGCGCCTCCGCCATGTCGATCGGAAAGACCCAGTCATTGCCGGTGACGTTCCAATAGATCTCGTCATAGCCGTCACGATAGCCGATCTGCCGGCTCGTCCGGTAATGGAGGACATAGACATGCTCGCCGGGCGACAGCAGCGTCTCCGCCTCGCCGATCCGCACCCGCACGCCGTTGTCGAGGTCGATCAGCTCATAATGCTCGGGCCGGCCGTCGCGGCTGACCGCGAGCACGTCGAACGAGACGCGGGTCTTCTGGCCCAGCCGGTTGCGGTAGCTGGTCGGAAAGTCGCGTTCGAGGCCGTGCTTGATCCGGTCGGCGAGCGAGACGACGCGGATCGTCTCGGTCACGTCATAGTCGCCGCTCGGCGCGACCGTCACGTCGCTGGTGAAGGCGAGGATGCGTTCCTGCCCCTGGGTCTTCTCATAGGCCGCGACCAGGGCGGCCGGATCGTCGATCGCCTGCGCCGCGGCCGGCAGCATCCAGCCGGCGATCGCCAGCCAGACCGCGAACAGGACGCGCATGGTCAGCGCCCGCCGGCGCCGAACGTCACCCGCGGCGCGGCCTGGAGCGCCGCGACGTCGTCGGCATAGCTCTCCTCCTCGCGGAAGCCGAACGGGCCGGCGACGAGGACGTTGGGGAAGGATTGGATCGAGCTGTTCAGGTCCCGCACCGTCGCGTTGTAATAGCGGCGCGCGCCGGCCAGTTCCTCCTCGATCTGCGACAGCTCGTCCTGGAGCTGGCGGAAATTGGCGTCGGCCTTGAGGTCGGGATAGGCCTCCGCCACCGCGAAGAGCTGTCCGATCATGCCGCTCATCCGCGCGTCGGCGCGGGCGGTGGCGTCGACGCCCTTCGCCGTCGCCGCCTCGCCCCGCTGGGCGGTGACGGCCTCGAACAGGCCGCGTTCATGCGCGGCATAGCCTTCGACGGTGGAGACGAGGTTGGGGATCAGGTCCGCCCGGCGGCGAAGCTGGACGGTGATGCCGCTCCACCCCTCGCGCACGAGCGCGCGCAGCCGGACCAGCCGGTTGTAGATGGCGACGAGCCAGACGAGCAGCAGCGCCGCGACGCCGACCGAAATCCAGAGCCCCATATGAACCTCCCCGAACCGCGCAGGCGCCGTTGATGCCACAGATACGCCGGCTGCGCGACCGGGGTTGCGTTCCCTTCTATCGCGGCTTGCGGAAGCGATAGAGGAAGCGGTCGGTCTTGCCGCGCACGGCGGGGTCGAACACCAGCTTCTCATGATCGTCGGCAGGATTGGCGAGCAGCGGGCTTTCCGCCTCCAGCGTGAAGCCGGCCGCCGCGAAATCGGCCTTCACCACCGCCGGGTCGATGCGGTGGAGCTTGTCGACGATGGCGCGGGTGTCGCCCGCCGGCCCGGCATGATCGATCACGCCGACCACGCCGCCGGGCTTCACCGCCGCGTAGAGCTGCCTGAGGAAGGCATGCGGATCGGTGCGCGGGATGCCGTACTTCGCCGATTCCCAATAGAGATCATGATAGTTGAGGTTGATCATCACCGCGTCGAAGCGGCGGTCGCCGGCCGTGAACGCCTCGAACGGATAGCGGACGAAGTCGATGTCGGAGCGCCGGGCGGTCAGCGCCTTCCACACCTTCTGCTCTTCCGGGTCGTTGTAGAACTGGGCCGGCTCGAACGCGGTCACCTTGCCGCGCGGGCCGACCGCATTGGCCATGATCTCCGCCCAATAACCCGATCCGGTCATGACGTCGGCGGCGGCCATGCCGGGCTTCAGGCCGAGGAAGGCGAGCACCTCGGCGGGCTTGCGGCCGGCGTCGAGGGCGACCGCGTCGGCGGGGCGGCCGGGCGCCGATATGGCGCTTTCCAGATAGGCCGGCGGCTTGGCCGGGACGACGGCCGGGGCCGCCGCCGCGAGCAGCAGCGCGGTGCCCGCCAGGAACGGAAAGATCGATCGACGATGCATGGCATTCTCTCCCTTGTATCGGCGGAAACTGGACCTGCCGGCGCCGCCGCTCAAGCGGAGTCCATGTCGATCGTCGAGCGGGCAAGGCGTTGATCGAAACATATGCCGCTTGATCGGGCGGCGCTTCCCCCCGATGAAGGCCGGGTGAAGGACCTGGGGAGCTTCGACTATGTGATCGCCGGCGCGGGCACCGCCGGCTGCCTGCTCGCCAACCGTCTGTCCGCCGACCCCGCCAAGCGCGTCCTCCTGCTCGAAGCCGGCGGCAAGGACAGCTGGATCTGGTTCCACATCCCGGTCGGCTATCTCTTCGCGATCGGCAATCCGCGCGCCGACTGGATGTTCGAGACGGTCGAGGAGGCGGGGCTCGGCGGACGCAGGCTCGCCTATCCGCGCGGCAAGGTGATCGGCGGCTGCTCGTCGATCAACGCGATGGTCTATATGCGCGGCCAGGCGGCCGACTATGACGGCTGGCGCCAGCTCGGCCTCGCCGGCTGGGGATGGGACGACGTCCTCCCCTATTTCCTGCGGCACGAGGACCATGCCGTGGCGACCGGCGAGCATCATGGCCGGGGCGGCGAATGGCGGGTCGAGCATCCCCGGATCCGCTGGGACATCCTCGACGCGATCCGCGAGGCCGGGGCCGCCGTCGGCATCGCCCCGATCGAGGATTTCAACCGCGGCGACAATGCGGGATCGAGCTATTTCCACGTCAACCAGCGCGGCGGCCGCCGGGTCAGCGCGGCGGGCGCCTTCCTGAAGCCGGTGCTGCGGCGTCCGAACCTGCGGCTGGAGACCGGGGTCGAGATCGACCGCATCCTGTTCGACGGCCGCCGCGCCGCCGGCCTCTCCTTCCGGCGCGGCGGCGAGCGATGGACGGCGCGGGCGGAGGGCGAGGTGATCCTCGCCACCGGCGCGGTCGGCACGCCCAAGCTGCTCCAGCTTTCGGGGATCGGCGACGCCGAGCGGCTCAAGGCGCTGGGCATCGAACCGGTCCACCACCTGCCCGGCGTCGGCGCCAACCTGCAGGACCATCTCCAGATCCGCCCGATCTTCAAGGTGGAGGGCGTGCGCACGCTCAACACCGACTATGCCAATCTCCTCCGCCGGGCGGCGATGGGGATCGAATATGCTTTGTTCCGCGCCGGGCCGCTGACGATGGCGCCGTCGCAGCTCGGCATGTTCGCCCGATCGTCCGACATCCATGCGACGCCCAACCTGCAATTCCATTTCCAGCCGCTGTCGCTCGACAGCTGGGGCAGCGGCCTGCACCGTTTCGGCGCCTTCACGGCCAGCGTCTGCAACCTGCGGCCGACCAGCCGGGGGCGGATCGACCTGGCCAGCGCCGATCCCGCCGCGCCGCCGCGCATCGCCCCCGGCTATCTGTCGACCGAGGAGGACCGGCGGGTCGCGATCGAATCGCTGCGGCTGACGCGCCGGATCGTCGCGCAGGCGCCGCTCGCCCGTTACCGGCCGGAGGAGTTCCGTCCGGGGCCCGCCGCCGACAGCGACGAGGCGCTGCTCATAGCGGCGGAGGAACTGGGGACGACGATCTTCCACCCGGTCGGCACCGCCGCGATGGGGGCCGATCACGATCGCGGCGCGGTGCTCGACGAGCGACTGCGGGTCCGGGGGCTGGATGGGCTCCGGGTGGTCGATGCCTCGGCCATGCCGCGCATCCCGTCGGGCAATACCAGTTCGCCGACCTTGATGATCGCGGAAAAGGGCGCTGCGATGATCATCGGCGATCGCCGCTGACCATCGTCAGGCGGGAAAGCGCCAGTCGATGCGGAGCCCCCTGTCGAGATTGACGAAGGCGAGGGTCGACCGGTGCAACCGCGCGATCGTGTCGACGAGGCTGAGCCCGAGGCCGATCCCCGCCCCCGTCCCGTCCCTGGCGCGGTAGAAGCGTTCAGTGACGTGCGGCAGGTCGCTCTCCGCGATGCCCGGCCCGGTGTCGCGGACGGCGATCAGCAGCGCGCCCTTCTCCGCCTGTCCCGACAGGACGATCTCCCCGCCCGGCGGCGTATATCTGATCGCATTGTCGAGCAGATTGGCGACCGCCTGGAAGATCAGGTCGCGGTCGCAGCGCAGGATCAGCCCGGCCTGGACGAAGGTCGACAGCATGATGCCGCGCGCCTCGGTTTCCGGCCGATAGAAATCGGCGACGTCCTCGAGCAGCATGGTCAGGTCGGCGGGCGACAGCTCGATCTCGCGGCTGCCCGTCTCCAGCCGGGCGATGCGCAGCACCGCGTCGAAGATCGCGCCCAGCCGCTCCGCCTCGGCCAGCGCTTCGGCGACCTTCGGCGCATCGCCCTCGCCCGAGACGAGCGCATCCTCGAGGCTGGCGCGCAGGCGGGCGAGCGGGGTGCGCATCTCATGCGCGACGCTGTCGGAGACCCGGCGCACCGATTCCATCGAATGCTCGATCCGGTGGAGCATGGCGTTGAGCGTCTCGGCGAGCCGGTCGAACTCGTCGCCGCTGCCGTCCACCGAGACGCGCTTCGACATGTCGCCGGCCATGACGCTGCGCGCGGTGGTGGCGACGCGGTCGACCCGGCGGCCGATCGCGCGGCTCATCAGCAGGCCACCGAGCAGCGCCAGCACCACCGCCGCCGCCGCGACGACCGAGGCGCCCGAGGCGAGCGCCCTCTCCCGCTCGGTGATGTTGTCGATGTCGCGGCCGACGATCAGCCGGGCGCCGTCGTCGAAGCGCCGGTCGAGCGCCAGCGCCTCGAAATCATGCTCGTCGCCGTCGACGGGGATGTCGGCCTCGATCCTGCCCCAGCCGTGGAAGACCGCGCGCGGCCAGCTCGGCAGGTTGGCGGTGACCACCCGCCCCTCCCGGTCGACGAAGGCGTGGAACGCCTTGTAGCGATCGGGGGCGGCGTCCCGCGCGCGCAGGCGGCGGACCAGCGCCGCTTGCCCGTCGACGATATAGACGTTGGCGAGCAGGTCGGCCTCGCGCCGGACGACCTGCTCGGCCTGGCGGAGCGGCACGCGCACGACCATCGCGTAATAAGCGCCGACCAGCAGCAGCAGCGATCCGACGAACAGCCCCGCATAGGCGAGCGCCAGGCGGAAGGAGAGGCTGGCGAAAAGCTGCCTCACGTCGAGGGGCGCACGACATAGCCGGTGCCGCGCACCGTCTCGATCAGCGGCGTGTCGAAGCCACGGTCGAGCTTCTGCCGCAGGCGGCTGACATGCTGGTCGATGATGTTGGTCTGCGGATCGAAATTATAGTCCCAGACATGTTCGAGCAGCATCGAGCGGGTGACCACCCGGCCGGCGCTGCGCACCAGATATTCGAGGATGCGGAATTCGCGCTGGGTGAGGTCGATGCGCCGGCCCGCGCGGGTGACGGTGCGGCCGAGCAGGTCGATCGCCAGGTCGCCGCTGCGCAGCTCGGTCGCCTCGGCGATGGCGGGCCCGCGCCGGCCGAGCGCCTCGACCCGCGCGACCAGTTCCGACAGCGCGAAGGGCTTGGGCAGATAATCGTCGCCGCCCGCGCGGAGACCCCGGATCCGCTCGTCGACGTCGCCGAGCGCGCTGAGGATCAGCACCGGGGTCGCATCGCCGGTGGCGCGGATCGTCTGGAGGATCTTGAGCCCGTCGACCTGCGGGAGCATGCGATCGAGGACGATCACGTCGAAGCTCTCGGCGGCGGCGCGGAGCAGCCCCTCGCGCCCGTCCGCCGCCGTCTCGACGATATGCCCCGCCTCGCGCAGCCCCTTGCCGACATGGTCGGCGACGCGGGGGTCGTCTTCGATCAGAAGGACGTGCATCGCCCCGCTATATCGCCTCCTCCGCGCATCTCAATCGTCATGGGCCAGCGCGATCCGCTGCCCGGTCGAGGCGTCGAGCCGGACCTTGCCGATGCCGGCGGCGGTCGCCAGCTCGATCTCGTAGACGCCGCGTCCCCTGTGGATCTCGAACTCGACCTCCTTGACCTCGCCGCGGCTGTGCCGTTCGAGCGCGACGAGATGCTCGCTCAGCGGGGTGGCCTTGCCGCCGCTGCGCAACCGCTCCTTGTCGAACCAGCCGCGCAGCCAGTTCTCCGCGCGGGGCTTGACCGCCGAGACGAGCTTGCCGGTCCGCGCATCGATCAGCGCGCGGTGCAACACCTGTCCGCGCACCAGGTCGATCTCATAGACCAGCCGGCCGCCGCTGGTTTCCAGCTCGCCCTCGATCGCGCGCGCCGAGAGGCTGCGTTCGGCGACGCCGATCGCGCGGGTCAGGCCGATCAGGTCCTGTGCCGCAGCGGGCGCCGCCATCGCCCCCGCCAGCGCCGCAAAGCCAAGCAACCATCGAAGCATCGTCATTCTCCTTGAACGAAGGGGATCAGCGCGGCCGCGCGCCGAGGAAGCCGGCGATCGCCGCCGCCGCGCGCCGCGAATGGCTCTCGCCCTCGCGAAGATCGAAGGTGTCGGCGAAGGCGCGGCGCTGCTCGGCAGCATAGTCGCCATGGCCGGCGATCGCCCGGTCGAGGCCAGCGACCAGCACCTCCGGCCCGTCGACCACCGGACCGAAGCGCCAGTGCGCATAGTCGGGATCGTCCTGCCAGGCGCGGCCATGGCTGTTGACGAACAATGCGGGGCGCGGCGTGCGCAGGAATTCGTAGACCTGGCTGCTGACGTCGCCGACATAGATATCGGCCAGCGTCGTGTAGCTCATGTCGATCGAACGGTGGCTGCCGAGGTCGACATGGACGCCGGGGCGCCGGGCATAGGGCGCGAGCGCCGCCGTCGCCGCCGCGCGGGCGCGGGCATTGTCGCACAGCCGGATGTGCGGCGCGACGATCAGGTTGAAGCGGCCGTCGCGCACGATCGCGTCGACGATCGCGATGCCGTGGCGCGGCCAGGAGCCGAGCTTCGCCGAGAAATGGGGATTGTAGAGGATGATCGGGCGATCGTCGGCGAAGGGCGTCCAGTGCGGATCGCGCAGCCGGTCGATCGCCTCGAATTTGGGATAGCCGACCACGGCATGCGCGCCGGGCCGGATCAGCCCCGCCGCCAGCATGCGGCGACGCTGCTTCTCGCCCGCGACCAGAGCGAAATCGAAGCGGGCGATGCGCCGGTCGAAGCCGGCGGCGCGATCCCCGGCGCCATGGTCGACATGGATCAGGCGCGGCCGGACGACGCCGAGGCGGCGCATGATCGTCGAGGTCCGTTCGGGCAGGGCGATCGCGTCATAGCGGTCGAGCTGCCGGCGCACGCTGGCAAGGGTCAGCAGCTTGGGCGGGACGGCGCTGCGCAGCAGATCGGCGGTGCGATGGAGCAGGCGCGGGCCGATCCGTTCGAACCGGAGCAGGCCGTGGCTCTCCCCCTGCGTCAGCGTGCGGGCGAGGTCGAGATGCGTCGCCGAGGCCGACAATATGTCGACATCGACCTGCCAGCCCAGCGCGAGCGCCTCGGCGGTGGTGATGCCGTGCAGGATCTGGTGCGCCTGGGCGTTGAACAGGAAGGCGACGCGCGGCAACGGCGCGACGGCGTCCGTCGACCGTGCCGGCACCGCCTCGCCATCACACGCCTGATGGCCCGGCGCGCTTCCGATCCCGGACCGCGCAACGATCAGCTGCCCCGCCAAACCCGATCTCCTCGTTCGATGCGAGGCAGGTAGCGGGCCTGTCTATGAACCGGATGGCGCCAGCATTTGATTTTCGCAATGTACCGGCGCGATCACTCCCAGCCGAGGCCGAGCGCCTTTTCGAGGGCGATGAAGTCGGTGGTCATCTGCGCCTTGGCCTGGATCAGCGCCTGGTCGGCCGCGATGCGCTGCCGTTCGGCGTCGAGCAGCTCGATCCGCGTCGCGGTCCCGGCGTCGAAGCGCTGGCGCACCAGCGTCGCGCTGGTATCGGCCGACGCCTTGCTGCGCGCGGCGGTGACGACCGCCTGGCGGCGGGCGCCGTAGCGCGACAATGCGTCCTCGGCATCGCGGAGCGCCACGAGCACGGCCGATCGATATTGGGCGGCAGCCTCGTCGCGCGCGCCCTCCGCCTGCCCGACCCGCGCCGCGTTGCGGCCGAAGTCGAGGAAGTTCCAGCTCAACTGCGGCACCGCGACCGCCGCCAGCTTGTCGGGATCGACGACGTCGCCGATGCTGGTGCCGCCGAGGCCGATCAGCCCCAGGAAGCTGAGGCGCGGAAAGGCGGCGGCCTTCGCCACGCCGATCTTCGCGGTCGAGGCCGCGAGCTTGCGCTCGGCCGCGCGCACGTCCGGCCGGCGCTGGAGCAGCGCCGCCGGATCGCCAACCGCCACCTCGGCCGGGGGCAGCGGCACCGCCGCCGGAGCGGCGAGCAGATCGTCGAGCGCGCCGGGGACCTCGCCGGTCAGCGTCGCGAGCGCGTTGCGATAGGCGTCATAGTCGGCACCGAGCGGCAGCACCGCCGCGTTGGACTGCTCGACCTGGCCCCGCTGGCGCTCGACGTCGAGGGTGGAGGCCGCGCCCCGGTCGCGCCGCTCAGCGGTCAGGTCGTAGATGGCGCGCTGCTTCTCCGCCGACTCGCGCGCCAGCTCCAGTCGGTGCTGGCGGTCGCGCAGCGCGACATAGGCCTGGGCGACCTCGGCGGCGAGGCTGACCCGCGCGTCGGCGAGGTTGGCCTCCGCCGCGCCGAGCGAGGCGCGCGCCGCCTCCAGGTTGCGGCGTTGGCCGCCGAACAGGTCGATCTCCCAGCTCGCGTCGAAGCCGACATTGTAGAAGTTGAGCGATTCCTGGTCCTCGCCCGTGCCGCCACCGCCGCCGGTCCCGCCATTCTGGTTCGAGGAGCCGAGATCGACGCCGGGCACGCGGGCGTGGACATAGACCGCCGAGGCGTTCGCCTTGGGCAGCGAATTGGCGCGTTCGAGGCCGAGCGCCGACCGCGCCTGGTTGAGCCGCGCCTGGGCGATCGCGACGCTGGGGCTGCCCGCCAGCGCGCGCCGCTCGAGCTCGTCGAGCACCGGATCGCCGAGCGCGGTCCACCAGGCCGCAGCGGCGGGCGCCTGCGGGGCGGCGTCGCGATCGGCGCGCGCGAAGGCGGCAGGCGGCGGGGCGGCGCCCGCCGAGACGGGGCCGCGATAATCGGGCCCGACGGTGCAGCCGGCCAGCAGGGTCATCGGCACAAGCCAGAAGGGAGAACGCATCATCAACCTCAATGCATCGCGATCGCCTGCCCCTTGGGCAGCGGGCGAAGGAACAGGACGAGCGGCATCACGCAGACGATGCCGACCGTCATCAGCCAGAAGATATCGTTGAAGGTCATCACCAGCGCATCGCGCTGGATCGTGCCCGCCAGGGTGCGCAGCGCCGCATCGGCATTGCCGAGCGCATGGGTCAGGCCCGCCAGATAATCCTGCAGGCCGACCGAATTGGCGTTGAGCGATTCCTCGATCCGACGGTTGTGGAGCCATTGGCGCTGGTCCTGGACGATGGCGATGCCGGCAAGCGCGAACGATCCGCCGAGGTTGCGCATCGCGCTGAACAGGCCGGCGGCATCGCCCACGTCCCTGGCGCTCACCGAGGCGATCGCCGCCTGGTTGAGGAACAGGAAGGCCATGATCGTGCCGACGCCGCGCAGGAGCTGGCTGTCGACGAAGGAGCCGCCGTCCGACTGGGCGCTGAGCGCGGTGTCGATGCCGCAGCTCGTCGCCATGATCGCCAGGCCGATGCCGACCGCGATGCGGATGTCGACATAGCGGATCAGCAGCGGCGTGAAGGGCATCAGCAACAGGCTGGGAATCCCCGAGATCAGCACGATCTTGCCCGATTGCAGCGCGTTGTAGCCGGCGATCGCGGCCAGGAATTGCGGGATCACATAGGAGGTGCCGTAGAGCATCATGCCGATCACGATCGCCATCACCGCGACCGCGCCGAACTGCCGGTCGAGCAGCAGCTTGAGCTTGATCACCGGACGGCGCGCGAGGAACTGCCCCGCGAACAGCGAGATGAAGCCGAGGGCGGCGACGATCGAGACCTTCACGATCACGTCGCTCTGGAACCATTGCTCGCGCTGGCCTTCCTCGAGCACCACGGTCAGGCCGCCGAGTCCGAACATCAGTCCGGCGATGCCGAGCCAGTCGGCCTGGAGCAGCTCGCCCAGCCGCGCCTTGTGGTGCGGCATGGTCAGCAGCAGCAGCGAGATCAGCAGGATGCCGATCGGCAGGTTGAGGAAGAAGGCATAGTGCCAGCTGATGTTCTCGGTCAGCCAGCCGCCGATCAGCGGCCCCAGCACCGGCCCGAGGATCGCGGTCACCCCGAACAAGGCGTTGCCGACCGGCTGCTGCTCGCGCGGCAGGCGGGTGGCGATGATCGTCATCGCGGTCGGGATCAGCGCGCCGCCGGTGAAGCCCTGCCCCACCCGGCCGATGATCATCATGGTCAGGTTGGTCGAGAAGCCGCACATCATCGAGAAGCCGGTGAACAGCGCCGCCGCGACGATCAGCAGTGTCCGCAGGCCGAGCACGCGCTCGAGCCAGGCCGACAGCGGGATGATGACGATTTCCGCGACCAGATAGGCGGTCGCGATCCAGGTGCCTTCGGTGCCGCTGGCGCCGATCTCGCCCTGGATGGTGGGCAGCGACGAGTTGACGATCGAGACGTCGAGCGTCGCCATCATCGCACCGAGGCTGCCGGCGATCACCGCCAGCCAGGCGCTGGCGTCCGCGCGCCCGACCGGCGTCTCCACCGCCGGCGCCATATGGCCGTCAGCGGCGGCCGCGCTCATCGCGCGGCCCGGGCATTGTGCCGTTCCTGCTCCTCGCGGACCCGGTCGGCGGCGCCCTTGGCCGAGCGCGTGTCGACCGTCACCTCGACCGACATGCCCGGCACGAGCAGGGCGCGGGTCTCCGGACCAGGGCTGATCGCGATCCGGACGGGCACGCGCTGGACGATCTTGGTGAAGTTGCCCGTCGCGTTCTGCGGCGGCAGCACCGAGAATTGCGCGCCGGTGCCGGGCGAGATGCTGGCGATCCGGCCGGGGATGTCGACGCCGGGCAGCGCATCGACCTCGACCTTCACCGGCTGGCCGACCCGCATCAGGCCGAGTTGCGTCTCCTTGAAGTTCGCCTCGATATAGACGTCGTGGGTCGGCACGACGCTCATCATCCGGGTGCCGGCCTGGACGAACTGCCCCTGCCGCACCGTCTTGTCGCCGATCCGGCCGTCGACCGAGGCGCGAACGATCGTCGCCTCGACATTGGTGTTGGCGGCGGCGAGCTGGGCACGGGCGGCCTCGCCCTGCGCCTGCGCCTGGCTGACCTGCGCCCGCAGGGTGCCGACGCGGCGCTGCGCGCTGGCGAGCGACGCCCTGGCGGCGGCGAGCTTGGCGTTGGCGAGCGCGGCCTGGTTGCGAAGCTGGGAGACCTTCTCGCGTGTCTCCGCGCCGCTTTCGCCGAGCGGCTGGTAGCGGACATATTCGGCCTGGGCGAAGCCGGCATCGGCGGCGGCCGCCGCGACGTCGGCCTCGGCCCGCGCGATCGCGGCCTGCTGCTCGCCCATCTGCGCGTCGACGCCGGCGGCATTGGCGCGGGCGACGTCGATCTGCGCCTGGAACTGCGCGGCCTGCGCGCGATAGTCGCGCGGATCGATGCGGACCAGCGGCTGCCCCGCCTTCACGTCCTGATTGTCGATCACGAACACCTGGTCGACATAGCCCGACACCTTCGGCGCGGCGGTGACGGCATCGGCCTGCACATAGGCGTCGTTGGTCGACTGCTGGTAGCGGCCGTAGAGATGGTAGCGCAGGAAGCCCAGCACGGCGCCGACCAGCAGCACCGCGACCGCAACGAGCAATATCCGCCGCACGCGCGGGTTCTGGAGAGGCGATGCCTTGCCTTCCTCATTCCCGGAAGAGGCGAGCTGCACGCTGTCGTTGCTCATCTGGATATCCGTATCTTCGATTCTGTGGCGGGCCATATGCTCGCACTTGCAACATAATGCAATACCATGTTATGAGGTTCCTCATGAAAGTGGATGAGGAAGAGCTGATCACGGGTCTGGCCAAGGCCTATATGCTGATGCATCGGCGGGTGAATCGAGCGATGACGAAGCAGGGCGCCTCGCTCGCCCGCACCAAGATGCTCGCCTATATACGCAAGGCAGGCGGGTCGGCGCGCGCCGCCGACATCGCCGACCTGTTCGACCTGGCGCCGCGCACCGTGACCGAGTCGCTCGATTCGCTCGAGCGCGACCAGTTGATCGTCCGCACCTCCGATCCGCAGGACCGGCGGGTCAAGCGGCTGGCGATCACCCCGCTGGGCGAAAGCGCGATCGCCGCCACCGAACCGCTTCGCAAGGAATTGATGGCGGAAATCTGCGCCGTCCTGTCGGAGGACGATCGGGTCCAGCTCCATGACATATTGAGCCGCTTCGTCGCGTCGCTTTCCGATGCCGACGATGTTGTGAATTGCGACTGATGTGATACGCTCCCCATTCGGCCGATCGCGTGAAAACAGCGCGACGGCGGACATCGGGAGAGTCGTATGGAACGGGTCAGTCCTGGTTTCTGCGAATGCAGTTGTCGCCTGCTGGCGCTGTGCAGCGCCGCCGCGCTCAGCGTGACCGCACTGGCTTATCTCGCCCTGGGCTGAGGCCGCGGCCCCTCACCGATCGTTCACGACAATCCGGTTTCGGCGGGGAGTTTTCCTGCGTTTCCACCCCTCGCATGCTGCATATGCGAGATGGGAAATGCTCTAGGTCCCGCCGACCTCTCCTCCTTTCCGTCATTCCCGCGAAAGCGGGAATCCATGGATGGCGGCCCGCAGGAGATCGAATGCTTCGTGACCGTGGATTCCCGCTTTCGCGGGAATGACGACAGAGGCGCTGGTTCGGATCGTGCGGCAAAAAGCTTCCGATGGATAAGAAAAAGGCCGCGCCCTTGCGGGACACGGCCTTTCCTATGCCATGGACGTAACGGTCAGGCGGGCTTGGGCTCGCCCCAGCCGCCGCCGCTCGATCCGCTGCCGGGACGCCGGCTCTTCGGGATCGACGAGCCGCCGGTGCTGAGCGCGGCCGGCGCGCGGCTATTGCCCTGGTCGCGGCCGATATCGTCGCCGACGATGACCCGCTTGGCCTCCTCGCCCGACAGCGTCTCATATTCGAGCAGCGCTGTGGCGAGGCGGTGGAGCTCGTCGAGATGGTCGGTGAGCACCTTGCGCGCGGCCCCCTCGGCCTCCTCGATCAGGCGGCGGACCTCCTGGTCGATCAGCTGGGCGGTCGCTTCCGACACGCTCTGGTTGCGCGCGACCGAATGGCCGAGGAAAATCTCGTCCTGATTGTCGCGGTAGCGCAGCCAGCCGAGCTTCTCCGACATGCCATATTCCATCACCATCGAGCGGGCCATGTCGGTGGCCTGCTGGATGTCGTTGGAGGCGCCGGTGTTGAGCTCGTCCGCGCCATAGATGAGCTGCTCGGCGATGCGGCCGCCGAAGCAGAGCGCGAGGCGCGCCTTCATCTGCTTCATCGTCATCGAGTAGCGGTCGCGCTCGGGCAGGTTCCAGGTCACGCCCAGCGCGCGGCCGCGCGGGATGATCGTCACCTTGTGGAGCGGATCGCAGCCGGGCACGTGGAGCGAGACGAGGGCATGGCCGGCCTCATGATAGGCGGTCGCCTTCTTCTCGTCCTCGGTCATGACCATGGACTTTCGCTCGGCGCCCATCATGACCTTGTCCTTGGCCTCCTCGAACTCCTTCATCGCGACGAGGCGCTTGCCCTTGCGCGCGGCGAGGAGCGCGGCCTCGTTGACGAGGTTGGCGAGATCGGCGCCCGAGAAGCCCGGCGTGCCGCGCGCGATGGTGCGCGCGTTGACGTCGGGCGCCAGCGGCACCTTCTTCATGTGGACGGCGAGGATCTTCTCGCGGCCCTCGATGTCGGGGCGCGGCACGACGACCTGGCGGTCGAAGCGGCCCGGCCGCAGCAGCGCGGGATCGAGGACGTCGGGGCGGTTGGTCGCCGCGACGATGATGATGCCCTCGTTCGCCTCGAAGCCGTCCATCTCGACGAGCAGCTGGTTCAGCGTCTGCTCGCGCTCGTCATTGCCGTTGCCGAGGCCGGCGCCGCGATGGCGGCCGACCGCGTCGATCTCGTCGATGAAGACGATGCACGGCGCGTTCTTCTTCGCCTGCTCGAACATGTCGCGGACGCGGCTGGCGCCGACGCCGACGAACATCTCGACGAAGTCGGAGCCCGAGATGGTGAAGAAGGGCACGTTCGCCTCGCCCGCGATGGCGCGGGCGAGCAGCGTCTTGCCGGTGCCGGGCGAGCCGACCAGCAGCGCGCCCTTCGGGATCTTGCCGCCGAGACGGGCGAATTTGGTCGGGTCCTTCAGGAAGTCGACGATCTCCTGAAGCTCCTCGCGCGCCTCGTCGATGCCGGCGACGTCGTCGAAGGTGACGCGGCCGTGCTTCTCGGTCAGCATCCGCGCGCGCGACTTGCCGAAGCCCATCGCGCCCGAGCCTGCGTTCTTCTGCATCTGGCGCATCACGAAGAAGGCGATGCCGAGGATCAGCAGGAAGGGCAGCGACTGGTAGAGCATGATCATCCAGAAGCTGGTCTGCTCGGCCGGCTTGGCGCGGAAGGTGACGTTCTTCTCGGCGAGCCGCTGGATCAGCATCGGATCATTGGGCGCGTTGGTGCTGAACGCCGCGCCGTTGTTGAACTTGCCGCTGATCATGCCGTCGCCGATGTCGGCCTCGCGCACCTGGCCGTCGTCGACGCGGGCGAGGAATTCCGAATAGGCGATCTGATCGCCCGCCGCGGTACGCGACGAGCTTTCGAACATCGACACGAAGACGACGAGCGCCAGCAGGATACCCATCCAGATGGCGAGGCTCTTCATCCAGGGGTTGGGTTGTTTCGGCTCTTTTTCGTCGTTCATCGATCAATTCCGCCTTTCGCGGGATTAGGGTCCAGACCCAGATAGGCATCACCGCATTAATAACAATGGAACAGATCGGAAGGCTCCCCGCGATCAGCGTCGCGGCGGCGCTTTTTCGATCGAGATGCGGCGTCCGGGCGACAGTTTGAGGGCACCCAGGCTCGCAACCTGCCCCGCATCGAGCCGCGCCATCGCGGTCTCGAGCGCCGGGCCGTCCACCGCCGAATCGGCTTCGCCGACCAGCCGGGCGAGTATCCGCCTGCGGACCTCGCGCGGCAACCCCTCGATATCGGCGGCGATGCGACCGTCGTCGAAGCGGTCGACGCGCGAGCGGATCGCCTCCTCCACCAGCCAGTCGAGCGCCGCGTCGGCCTCGGCGAGGTGCGCCGCCGAGGCGGCGAGGCGGAGCGGATCGAGCCGGTCGCCGGCCCCCGCCAGCAGCGCGCGGGCGTGGGTTCGGTCGTGGCGCGGATCGGCATTGCTGGGATCGTCGACGGTCTCGACCGCCGCGACGATCGCCGCCAGCTCGGCGCGGCGCCAGCCGAGCAGCGGGCGGACGAGCAGCACTCCGCCGATATCGCGCCGCGCCCGGATGCCGGCGAGCCCCGACAGTCCCGCGCCGCGCGCGAGGCGCATCAGCAGCGTCTCGGCCTGGTCATCGGCGTGGTGCGCGGTGGCGATGGCGGGGAGCCCCTGCCCCGCCGCCCATGCCGCGAGCGCCGCGTAGCGCGCGCGCCGCGCGGCGGCCTGGATGCTGGCAGTCGGCTCGACCGTCACCCGCAGCGTCATGTGCGGCACGCCGAGCGCGGCGCAGGCACGGGCGACGAGCGCGGCCTCGGCGGCGGCTTCGGCGCGCAGGCCATGGTCGACCGTCGCCGCTTCCACCCGGCCGGGACAGGCCGCCGCCGCGAGGTGGAGCATCGCCATGCTGTCGGGACCGCCCGAGACGGCGAGCCCCAGCCGGGCGCCGTCGTCGGGCAATAGAGACAGGAGATCGGCGAGGAAGCGGGAGACGAGGTGATCGAAGGGGGGAACCGCCATCTCAACCGTCATGCCTGCCCCTCGACTGCCTGCAAGGCAGGCGCTCGGGATAAACTTCAGCCAAAGGCTGAAGGCAGGCATCCATGTCTGTTGTCTTCTCAGATGCCATCTGGCTGACGAGAGACATGGACCCCAGCCTTCGCTGGGATGACGATAGAAGGTGGTTCAGCCAGTCGTCACTTGCACTTGGCATCGGCCCTTCCCTTGGCGACCATCTCGGCGAGCGGGCCGGACACCTTGTCGGGATATTTCGCCTGCAGCACGTCATAGGCCTGGCAGGCCTTGTCGAACAACGGCGGCTTCCGCTTCATCAGCGCCTCGGCCATGAAGACGTAGCTGTGGGGCGCCCGCTCGCCGTCCTCGATCTTGGTGTTCTCGAAGAACTCGCGGATCGCGTCGTTATACTGGCCGTTGTCCAGATAGGCGCGCCCGGCGAGGTTGCGGGCGTAGCTGGCATATTTGTTCTTCGGATATTTGGCGTACATCGCCTTCAGCGCGGCGATCGCGTCGGGATATTTCTTCTGCATCCAGAGGTCGTAGCCCGCCATATAGGCATCCTTGCCCGGATCGCCGCTCAACGTGGCCGCGGGCGCGGGCGCCGCCGGAGCGGGAGCCGCCGCCGCGCCGCCGGCCGCGCCCTTCGGGGGAGGCGGGACGACATAGGGGAGGTTGCCGCCGGCCGCCGCGCCGGCCGGGGCCGGCGGCGTCTTGCCTTCGAGCACGTTCAGCCGATAGTCGGCGTCGCCCTTCATCTTGGCGAACTGATCCTCCAGCTTGCGCAGATTATAGCTGTTCTGCTCGACCTGGCCGGTGAGCTGGGCCAGCGCCTTCTCCAGCGCGTCGACCCGCCGGGTCAGGTCGGTCACGACGGAATCGGCCGGGGAGCCGGCCGGCGTCGCCGGCACGACCTGCGGCTTGATCTCGGGCTCGAAATATTGCTGGGCCCCGCCGGGGAAGACCTTGCGCTGCACGGCCTTCATTTCCTTCTCCAGCTTGTCGACCCGCTTGTCGACCGGCAGCGATTGCTGGGCGATCGCCGGAGCGGCGGCGGAGAGGAGCAGGATGGCGAAGATCGCCTTCTTCATGATCGGTAATTCCCCGTGATCGTTACGCTTCGATAATGCCGCGCGAAGGCGGCCCGGATCAAGGCCGCGGGCGGCGATCCGAGTCACTGGCCGGTCCAGCCGTGTCCGCGCGGCCCGCCGCCGGGTCGTAGATCGGCGGAACGCTGCGGAAAGCATCCGGGACGGCGCCCGCATCGCTGGCATTGGCCGCGCCGTCCGCCGGCATGGCGGCGTCGGGCTTCGCGGTGGCGATCGCGACGAGCGCGTCGCGCTTGAGGCTGTAGGCGCGGACGAGGCGGTCCGGCTCGCCCACCGGCGGCAGCTCGGTCGTACCGATCAGCACCTTGAGCGACTGCGGCCGGCCGGTGCGCAGGATCGGATCGACCGCGTCGTCAGGCAGGGTGAAGCTCTGCCCGGCCGCCAGCACGTTCATGAAATAGGTCCTGGCGCCTTCGCGTTCGGACAGCTTGATCCAGACGTCCTCGCTGGCGGCGACGCTGATCGGGCCGGTCGGGACGGCGGGCTGCGCCGGAACGGCGGCCGGCGGCGGCGGGCGGCGGGCCGGGACCGGGCGGATGTCCTGCACCGTGTCGGCGGCGAGCTTGGCGAGGTCGCTGCTGTCGCCTTCGAAGCGGAGCAGCAGATACCCCATGCCGAGCAGCAGCGCGACGCCGAGCGCGATCATCGCCAGCAGCCGCGACGGCACCCGGGTCGGATCGACCGGCTCATAGGCCTCGGGCTCGAAATGGGCCCGCTGCTCGCCCCCGATCTGGTCGCGGAAGGCGCGCGACAAGGCCTGGCCGTCGAGGCCCAGCATGTTGGCGTAGCTCTTCACGAAGCCGGTCGAATAGGGCAGCGCCGGCAGGTTGCCATGCTCGCCCTTCTCGATCGCGTCGAGATGGCGGAGCGGGATGCGGGTACGCGCGGCGACGTCGCTCAGGTCCAGCTTCTGCCGAGCGCGTTCAGCGGCGAGCTGCTCGCCGACATTGCGGGAATCCGCGCCTTCACTCATCGCGTCCTTCTCCACGCTCCAGAGCGATCAGGCAAGCAAGCAATCGTCGAACCCAACAGCATTCGCGCCTCAGACGTAACGTTTCCCCGTCACGTCAACGGTCTGCCGCGCATTTCAGGCGACCGCAACCCCATTGCTCTCCGCCCAGGCGGCCAGATCGCCGCGCAGGGTGCGGAGCGGCCGGCCGAGGAAGCCGTCCATCGCTTCGCGCAGCGCCTTCGCGTCGAGCGAACGGATCATCGCCTTGACCGGCCCGACCGCCGCCGGCGTGATCGAGAGGCGATCGATCCCGAGGCCGATCAGCGCCATCGCTTCCAACGGACGACCACCCATCTCACCGCACACGCCGATCGGCACGCCCGCCGCGCGCGTCTGCCGCGTCACCCGGCCGATGAAGCGCAGGATCGCGGGGCTCAGCCAGTCGTACCGCTCGGCCAGCTTGGGATTGGCGCGGTCGGCGGCGAACAGGAACTGGGTCAGGTCGTTGGTGCCGATCGACAGGAAATCCAGCCTGGGCAGCAGCATGTCGAGGCTCTCGGCGAGCGCCGGCACCTCGAGCATCGTGCCGTAGCGGATCGCATTGGGGACGCCCCGGCCATGATCGTGGATCCATTTGCGCTGCGCATCGAACAGCGCGACGGCCTCCTCGAACTCCCACGGTTCCGACACCATCGGGAACATGACGTTGAGGGTCCGGCCCGCCGCCGCCTCGATCAGCGCGCGCGCCTGGACCTTCATCAGCGCGTCGCGTTCGAGGCCGAGACGGATGGCGCGCCAGCCGAGGGCGGGATTCTCCTCGTCCGCATCGTCGCCCGCCTTGAGATAGGGCAGGGCCTTGTCGCCGCCGATGTCGACCGTGCGGAAGATCACCGGCCGGTCGCCCGCGGCATCCAGAACGTCGCGATAGAGGCGGAGCTGGCGCTCGCGCTGCGGCAGCGTGGCGGAGACGAGGAACTGGAATTCGGTGCGGAACAGGCCGATGCCGTCGGCGCCGGTGACGTCGAGCGCGGCCATGTCGTCGCGCAGGCCGGCATTGACCATCAGCTCGATGCGCAGGTCGTCGCGGGTCCGGGCGGGCAGGTCGCGCATCGCCGCGAATTCGGCGCGACGCTTCTGCCCGACCATCATCTTGGCCTCGAAGGCCTCCTCCATGGTCGCATTGGCGCGGACGACGACCGAGCCGGCAGTGCCGTCGAGCAGCAGCGTGTCGCCTTCGCCGATCATCCGGCGGACATCCTTGACCCGGCCCAGCACCGGCACGCCCATCGCCCGCGCGACGATCGTGACATGAGCGGTGAGCGAGCCTTCCTCGAGCACCACGCCCTTGAGCCGGCGACGATCATATTCGAGCAGCTCGGCGGGGCCGAGGTTGCGCGCGATCAGGATCGAATCATGGCGCAGGCCGAGCTGCGCCGCCGTGCCGAGCTGGCCGGAGACGATGCGGAGCAGGCGGTTGGAGAGGTCCTCCAGGTCGTGCATCCGGTCGGCGAGCAGCGGATCGCCGATCTCGCGCATCCGCATGCGGGTGCGCTGCTGGACGCGCTCGATCGCCGCCTCGGCGGTCAGGCCGCTGTCGATCGCCTCGTTGATCCGCCGGATCCAGCCCTCGTCATAGGCGAACATCTTGTACATCGCGAGGACGTCCTGATGCTCGCCGCCCGCGCCGAAATCGGCCTCGCGGGTCATCCGCTCGATCTGGTCGCGCATCTTCGAGAAGGCGGAGATGACGCGGTGGCGCTCGACCTCGATATCCTCGGCGACGGTATGCTCGATCTCGATGCGCGGCTGGTGATAGACCGCCCTGCCCCGCGCCATCCCCTCGACCAGCTTGAGGCCGGCGAGGCGCACCGCCCCATTGTCGCGCGTGCCCTTCGAACCGGGGACGCCCTCGTCGATCAGGCCGGCGCCGGCGATCAGCTCGGCCAGCACCATCGCGACGGTCTGCAGCGCCTCGATCTCGACATCGTCGAACCGGCGCTGGTCGCGATGCTGGACGGCGAGCACGCCGACCGCACGCTCCCGCCGGACGATCGGCACGCCCGCGAAGCTGTGGAACAGCTCCTCGCCGGTCTCGGGCTTGTAGGCGAAATCAGGGTGGCTGGTCGCCTCGTCGAGGTTGAGCGTCTCGACATTCTGCGCGATCGTCCCGACCAGGCCCTCGCCGAGCGCCAGCTTGGTGACGTGGACGGCGCCCTGCTTCAGGCCGCGGGTGGCGAACAGCTCCAGCGCGCCGTCGCGCAGCAGGTAGACCGAGCAGACCTCGGTATCGAGCGCCTCGCCGATGATCTGGACGACCTGGTTGAGCTTGGTCTGCGCAGCCGAGCGTGACGCCATGACGTCATGCAGGCGCGTCAATATCTCACGCGCGGCGGAGGTTGCTGTCAGCGGTGCCATTGCTTCGCCCGCTATCAGAAAGAGGGGCGGGATTCCAACGATGGAATCCTTAACGGCGAAGAAGCTGCTCCAATCCGGTCGTCAACCGAGCCGGAAGATCAGGCCGCGCGCTGCTCCAGCGCCGCCGACGCCTCGCCGATCAGGGTCGCGACGATGTCGGCGAGCGGCTCTTCCTTCGTGACCATGCCGACCGACTGGCCCGCCATCACCGAGCCATGCTCGACATCGCCGTCGATCACCGCGCGGCGGAGTGCGCCGGCCCAGTAATGCTCGATCTGGAGCTGGGCCTCGGCCATCTCGACCTTGCCGTCGTCGAGGAGCTGGGCGACCTCGCGCTGCTTGGCGGTGAACAGCTCGGACGAGGCGTTGCGCAGTGCGCGGACCGGGATGACCGGCAGGCGCGGGTCGATCTGGACGCTGGTGATCGCATCACGCGCCGAGGCGCGGATGAACGCCCTCTTGAAGTTCGGATGCGCGATCGATTCGGCGGCACAAACGAAGCGGGTGCCGAGCTGGACGCCCGCAGCGCCCATTTCGAGATAGCCGGCGATCGCTTCGCCCCGGCCGATCCCGCCGGCGACGAACACCGGCAGCTCGCCGGCGACGACCGGCAATATCTCCTGCGCCAGCACCGAGGTCGAGACCGGGCCGATATGGCCGCCGGCCTCCATGCCCTCGATCACCAGCGCGTCGATGCCCGAGCGGATCAGCTTCTTCGCCAGCGCGAGCGCCGGGGCGAAGCAGATGACCTTCGCGCCCGAGGCCTTGATCCGCTCGATCGCGCCGCCCGGCGGCAGGCCGCCGGCCAGCACGACATGACCGACGCCATGCTTCGCGCAGACCTCGATCAGGTCGGTGAGCTGCGGGTGCATGGTGATCAGGTTGACGCCGAACGGCTTCGCGGTCAGCGCCCTGGTGCCCGCGATCTCGGCATCGAGCAGCTCGGGCGTCATCGCGCCGCACGCGATCACGCCGAAGCAGCCGGCATTCGACATGGCGGCGACGAGGTTCCGTTCGGAAACCCAGCTCATCGCCCCGCCGAGGATCGCATAGTCGCTGCCCAGCAGGGCCGCGCCGCGCTCCATCAGGGCGGCGAGTCGGGCACCGCCGCTCATCAAGCGGCATCCTCCGCATCGAGGCCATAGGCGGTGTGGAGGACGCGGACGGCGAGCTCAGTATAGTCCTCGTTGATCAGGACCGAGACCTTGATCTCCGACGTGGTGATCGCGAGCACGTTGATGCCGCGCGCGGCGAGCGCGTCGAACATCTTCGACGCGACGCCCGCATGGCTGCGCATGCCGACACCGACGACCGAGATCTTGGCGACGTTGGTGTCGTGGATCAGCTTCTCATAGCCGATCGTGCCGCGCTCGCGCTCCAGCACGTCGAGCGAACGGGCCAGCTCGGCGGTCGGCACGGTGAAGGTCACGTCGGTCGAGCCGGTGTCGTGCGCGACGTTCTGGACGATCATGTCGACATTGATGTTGGCATCGGCGAGCGGCGCGAAGATCGAGGCGACGGCGCCCGGACGGTCGGGAACGGCGGTCAGCGTGACCTTCGTCTCGTTCTTGTCATAGGCGATGCCGGTGATGAGCTGGCGTTCCATGGTGGTTCCTTCGATTTCTTCCTCGCCGACGATCATGGTGCCGGGCGTGGGATTGTCGGTCGGCTGGTCGAACGAGGAGAGCACCTGAAGGCGCACCTTCTCCTTCATCGCGAGGCCCACCGAGCGGGTCTGCAGCACCTTGGCGCCGACCGAAGCGAGCTCCAGCATCTCCTCATAGGTGACCTTGGCCAGCTTGCGGGCCTTGGGCACGATGCGCGGATCGGTGGTGTAGACGCCGTCGACGTCGGTGTAGATGTCGCAGCGGTCCGCCTTCATCGCGGCGGCGACCGCGACAGCCGAAGTGTCCGAGCCGCCACGGCCCAGCGTCGTCACGCGATCGTCGCCGGTCATGCCCTGGAAGCCGGGGATGACGGCAACCTCGCCGGCGGCCATCGCCTTGCCGATCGCTTCCGAATTGATCGTCTCGATCCGGGCCGAGGCATGGGCGTCGCTGGTGCGGATCGGAAGCTGCCAGCCGAGCCAGCTGCGCGCCTTCACGCCCAGCGACTGGAGGACGATCGCCAGCAGACCGCTGGTCACCTGCTCGCCCGAGGCGACGACCACGTCATATTCGCGCGGATCGTAGAGCGGCGACGCCTCGCGGCAGAAATTGACGAGCCGGTCGGTCTCGCCCGACATCGCCGAGACGACGACCGCGACCTCGTTGCCCAGCTCGACCTCATGTTTGACGCGGTTCGCCACGTTGCGAATTCGCTCGATCCCCGCCATCGAGGTTCCGCCGAATTTCATAACGATGCGCGCCATTGCCTGTCGTCTGTCCCAAAGAGGCCGAGAAAGCCGGAAAAGCCATCCGACATTGATCCAAGGATCAATGTCGCACCATTTGAACAGAGCCTGATTCACGCTTTCGGTGGAAGCGCCAAGCGCTTCCACCTCGAACGATCAGGCTCTGGGCTCAAGGGCGCGGCCCTGATAGAGAGGGGGCGCAATGAACGCAAGCGCACAACAGCATGGCTCGGTGGTCGCCGAGGAAGCCGCCCATTTCGGAAAGCTCGCCGCGGAATGGTGGGACCCCAAGGGGTCCTCGGCGATGCTGCACAAGCTCAATCCGCCGCGCCTGCGCCACATCCGCGCGACGATCGAGGCGCAGTGGGGAATCGGGCCCGAGATGCTGCGCCCGCTGACGGGCCGGCGCGCGGCCGACGTCGGCTGCGGCGCGGGCCTGCTCGCCGAGCCGCTGGCGCGGATGGGCGCGGCGGTGACGGGAATCGACGCCGCGCCGGAGAATGTCGCGGTCGCCCGCCACCATGCGAAGAAACAGGGGCTGACGATCGACTATCGCGCCGGCGGGGTCGAGGTGCTGGCGGGCGAGAGCTTCGACCTCGTCACCTCGATGGAGGTGATCGAGCATGTCGCCGATCCCGCCGCCTTCGTCGCCCGGCTCGCCGGTTTGCTCGCCCCGGACGGGATCATGATCCTGTCGACGCCCAACCGGACGCCGCTGTCGAAGCTGGCGATGATCACCGTCGCCGAGGGACTGGGGATGGTGCCGAAGGGCACGCACGACTGGCGCAAATTCGTGACGCCCGAGGAACTGGCCGCGCATGTCGAGGCGGCCGGCCTGCGCGTGATCGATCGCAAGGGCCTCGGCTTCTCGCCGGCCGCCGGCTTCCACCTCAGCGACAATCTGGCGCTCGACTATTTCCTGACCGCGATCCGGTGAGCGCGTTCAAGGATCATTTCTCGTCGCACGCCGCGGCCTATGCCGCCTATCGTCCGGCCTATCCGCCGGAGTTGGCGGCATGGCTGGGCATTGTAGCACCCGCTACAAAAACAGCGCTCGACGTCGGCTGCGGGTCGGGACAGCTCTCGCTCCAACTCGCCGGGCATTTCGACAGGGTGATCGCGACCGACCCGAGCGCGCAGCAGATCGCCAGCGCCACCCCGCATCCCAGGATCGACTATCGCGTCGCCTCGGCCGAGGCGAGCGGCCTGCCGGACGGATCGGTCGACCTGATCGCCGCCGCCCAGGCCGCGCACTGGTTCGACCTGCCCGCCTTCTTCGCCGAGACCGCGCGGCTGCTGCGTCCCGGTGGCGTCGTCGCGCTGATCAGCTATGCCGGCATGGCACCGCAGGGAGAGGTCGAGGCGATCGTCGAGCGCTTCCGGGTCGAGACGCTGGCCGAGCATTGGCCGCCCGAGCGCGCGCTGGTCGAGAACGGCTATCGCGACATCCACCTCCCCTTCGATCCGATCGAGGCGCCGGCTTTCTCGATCGAGGTGCGCTGGCCGCTCGCCGCGCTGATCGGCTATCTCGACACATGGTCGGCGGTGCGCGCGCTCGAACGCGGCACCGGCCGCGCGCCGTTCGACGCGGTCGTGGCCGATCTCACCAGGGCCTGGGGCGATCCGGCGGATATCCGCACGATCCGCTGGCCCCTGACCATCCTTGCTGGACGAAATTCATGACCCGTAAGCTTCCGCCGGCCATCCCGGCCGCCACCATCATCCTGCTGCGCGACCGGCCCGGCGCGCTGCCCGAGATCCCGATGATCGGGCGCGGCGCGCATCTCAGCTTCGCCGCCAGCCGGATGGTCTTCCCGGGCGGCAGGGTCGATCCCGACGACCACAGTTTCGCCGGCCGGCCCGAGCTGCTGGTCGAAGGCCCGGCGATCGATCCCGACGACCTCGCCCACCGCATCACCGCGATCCGCGAGACGATCGAGGAGATCGGGCTGGCGCCCGGCCTCGTCGGCCTCGACGACGCCGACCGGCTGGCGGCGATCCGCGCGGCGCTGCACGGCGGCGACCCGCTGAGCGCGATCGTGGAGCGGCACGGGCTGCGGATCGATCCGCACGGCATCCACCCCTTCGCCCGCTGGCGGCCCGACCATGAGCTGTCGCGCCGCTTCGACACGCGCTTCTACATCGCGCGCGCGCCCGACCTGGGCGAGGCCCGCGCCGACGGCAGCGAGAGCAGCCACCTGGTCTGGGCGACCGCCGAGCAGCATCTGGCGAACAGGGCGCTGATCTTCCCGACGATCCGCAATCTCGAACGGATCGGACAGGCCGAGGATTTCGACTGCGCGGTGGCGCTGGCCGGCCGCTATCCGATCGACATGGTCACGCCGTGGATCGAGACCCGCGCGGGGGAGCATTTCCTCTGCATCCCCGACACGCTCGGCTATCCGGTGACGGCGGCCCCGCTGGCCGAGGTCGACCGCGATTCCGATCCCAACAACCCGTTGATCACCCTCAACCCCGGATAAGCGGCGTAAAGGGTGCTGCCGGGCGCGATGTCGATCGCCGCGGCGCCCTCGACGATCACCGTGTCGCCCAGCTCGATCGCCTTGCCGTCGATCGAGGCGCTGCCCGCGACCGGCATCACCCAGATCGTCGCGCTGCCCGGAGCGATGACGAAGCCGCCCGCCATGGTCCAGCGCTCGAGCACGAACTTGCGCCGGTCGGCGAGGACCGTGCGGCCGGGACCGTGCTCGCGCGGTTCGGCGGGATCGGCGAAGGGGCCGAAATCGGCCACCGCCATCGCCTCGTCGAGATGCAGCTCGCGCGCCGAGCCATAGTCGTAGAAGCGATAGGTGAGGTCGAGATTCTGCTGCACCTCGACGAGGCGGAGTCCCTTGCCGATCGCGTGGATCGTGCCGGCCGGCGAGTAGATCACCTCCCCGGCGCGGACCGGCTTCCAGTCGAGCATGTCCTCGATCGAACCGTCGAGCGCCGCGGCGCGGACAGCGCCGGGCTCCATCGGCTCGCGCAGGCCGAGGGCGATCGTCGAATCGGGCTCGGCCGACAGGATGATCCAGGCCTCGTCCTTGCCGCGCGCGAAGCCGCGCGCCTGCGCCGCCGCATCGTCGGGATGGACCTGCACCGACAGCCGCTCGCTGGTGAACAGATATTTGACGAGCAGCTCGCGCGGGCGGGCCGACGGATCGTCGTACCAGATTTCCCCCACCGCCGGCCGGTCGGCCGGCTGATCCGGGAACAGCGGCGCGAGATCATGCCGGCCCCACGGCTTTTCGACCCGATGGTTGGCGAGGATGGTGGCCGGCAAATCACGTCTCCCGATACCTGGGGATAAGCTAGAACCCGATCGCCGGGGGAGGAAGCGCGAAGCGCCTCCACCGACGGCGAGAATCAGGCTCTATATCCGATAAACGGGAGAAGGGTTCCGCGAGGATGTAAAATCATTCCGGCGGGGCAGCCCCGAAGCCGCCCGCCGGAACGACGGATCGGTCAGTTCGGCAGGCGGGCTTCGACCTTGTCGACCCATTCCGGGTAGAAGACCGGCTCGCGGTTCGACCAGCCGGGGGCGGTCGCGGCCGCCTCGCTGATCGACTGGAGGAGGATGCGCCGCTTCTCCGGATGGAGATGGGGCAGCGCCGCCGCCGCGCAGAAGGCACCGGGCAGCCACGGCCGGACATGGGCGCCGATCAGCCGCTCGTAGAGGAAGCGGTAGGCGCCGAAGCCGGTGAGGCGGTCCTGCCCCAGGTCGAAGGCGGTGACGGTGATGAGCGGGGCGAGGAACGGCTCGATCGCGTCGAGGCCGCTGTCGTCGGGAACGAGCTCGCGGATATGGTCGAGGCGGCTGTAGACGCGCGCCTGCGCCATGATGCTGGCGGATTCGACCACGTCGCGCGACCAGCGCGCGAGCGCATCCTCCCGCCCCAGACCGACGTCGAGCGATCGACGGATGTAACGCTGTGTCGAGGCGGGGAAGCTGGCGAACTCCTTCATCTCCGCCAGGGTCATCGCGCCGTCCGCAGGTCTCATATGCGTGCCCATATCAAACCCCCTAACTGGAAGCCTGACAGGGATCATGCGTCCAACAGGGTTTACGGACGCTTAAGCCCTTGTAAGGCTTCTGTTCAGGATCGAATCACGTTCGCTGCTGCAACGCAACGCGCAATCGCGGCGGGAGTCCGCCAAGCCTCAATATTCTGTGGATAATTTTCCGACGGGCCCTTGTGGCGTCACAATAGAAAGGCGCGCGGCGAAACCTCGCCGCGCGCCCGAACGATCGCCCGACCGTCGCTTATTCCTTGCCGGCCATCCGGGCCTTCCGCTTCTCCGCTTCCTCGTCATAGCCGGACGACGGAGGCGGGTCCTTGCCCTTGCCGGGCTGGGTGTTCGACGGCGCGTCCGAGGTGGGAAAGCTCTCGTCGAGGGCGACGTCGAGCTTGGCATCCTCGTCGCTCGGGTTGCGCGCGAGCTTGCGGTCGTCGGTGGCATCGTGCGCCGTCCGAATATGCGGCGTGCCACGTTTCTCGTTGTCGAAAACATCCGTGGTCATGGCCTTGATCCTCTGCCAGTGTCGGGGTGATTCAACGCCCGGTGGATGCGGCTGTTCCGGGCCGCCGCCAGCGGCCGGAAGCTGAACTTTCGATGAACGGCATGGGGCGCTCGACCAACGTCACGACCGCGGAGGAGCATATTTACACCCTTGATCATATATAGGCGGAATGACTTTGAACCATGATGGCCATCGCGGAACCGGGGTAAGTCCCCGCGTGGCCCTGCTCTCGATCGTCGCCTTCTGGCTGGTCTATTTCGCCATCGCGACGATCCGGTCCTACATGATCGATTTCGGTCACCAGACCGAGATGATGGCGGCGCGCGCCTTCGTCACGATCGGATCGATGATCGCGACCTATATCGTCTACCTGGCGATGCGGCCGCTGACCGGCAAGTCGCTGGCGGTCAACGTGACCGCGGTGGCGCTGCTCGCGGCGCCGGCGGCGATCGCCTACAGCTCGATGAACTGGATCGCCTTCCGCCAGTTCGACAAGCAGGTCGAGGCCGAGAAGGCGCGCGAGACGGCGTCGCGCAAGATCGTGATCGACGACCGCAGCGTCGCCGCGGCGCGCGAGCAGGCGCAGGTCGCCATCGCCGCCGCGCGCGACGCGATCCGCGAGGCGACCGAACAGGCCAAGGCCGCCGCCGAAGCCAAGGCGGCGGCGCAGCGCGAGGCGGCCGAGCGCGAGGCCGAGGTTCGAAGCGAGATCGAAAGGGCGCAGCGCGAGGCCAGCCAGAACGTCCGCGACGCCACGCAGGAAGCGGAGCAGGCGCGCCGCGAGGCGCAGCGCGAGGCCGACAGGGCCCGGCGCGACGCCTATCGCAGCCAGCGCGAAGCCTATGTCGAGGCGATGGCCGACTATAAGGAGGGGCTGCGCGAGGCCAGGCAGGCCGTCGAGGAAGCCCGCCGCCACGGCGTGAACATCGACATCGACAGCATCCTGGCGAGCGTCCCGCCCCTGCCGACGCCGCCGACGCCCCCCTCCCCCGCGACGCCGCCCGCGCCGTCTGCACCCGGCGCGACGAAGGCGCCGCCATCGCCGCCGGCCCCGCCCCGCGCGCCGGTCAGGATCGAGATCCCCAAGCCGATCACCATCCCGACCCCGGTGATCAGCGAGCCGACCCCCGGCACGGTGATGATCCAGGTCGGCCCGCCGACCGAGCCCTATGACAAGAAGAAGGAGGTCGGCGTCGTCAGCCAGATCGCCGACCAGGCGCTCAACGGCTATTTCTTCTTCGCGGCGTGGGGCGCGCTGTTCCTCGCGCTCAGCTATGCCGCCGCGGTGCGATCGGCCGAGCGGGAGGCCGCCGGCTATCGCGCCGCCGCCCGCGACGCCGAGCTGCGGGCGCTGCGCTACCAGGTCAATCCGCACTTCCTGTTCAACACGCTCAACTCGCTGTCGACGCTGATCCTGAAGGATCATCGCGACGAGGCGGAGAAGATGATCCTCAACCTGTCGACCTTCTTCCGCACCAGCCTGACCGCCGATCCGACCGAGGACGTGGTGCTGGCCGAGGAGATACGGTTGCAGCGCCTCTACCTCGACATCGAGGCGATCCGCTTCCCCGACCGGCTGATCGTCGACATCAGGGTGCCGCAGGAGCTGACCGACGCGCGCGTGCCCTGCCTGATCCTCCAGCCGCTGGTCGAGAATGCGATCAAATATGGCGTCTCGCGCGCGAAGCGGCCGGTCACGCTGCTGATCACCGCCCGCCAGGATTCGGAAGGGCTGGTGCTGAGCGTCGAGGACGACGGCGAGCCGCTGGGCGAGGACCAGCAGCTGCGCGGCACCGGCGTCGGACTGAAGAACGTCGCCGACCGGCTGAAGGCGCGCTTCGGCGGCGATGCCGCCTGTCGCTACGGGCCGCTTCCCAATGGTGGTTTTGGCGTGACGCTTTTCATGCCATTGATCAGGGATGACGTCTGATTCACCGATAAGAACCCTCGTCGTCGACGATGAGCCGCTCGCTATCGAACGTCTCCAGATCCTGTGCGCGCGCGAGCCGATGATCGACCTGGTCGGCACCGCTTCCGACGGCGAGGCGGCGCTACGGCTGATCGAGGCGCTCCAGCCCGAGATGCTGCTGCTCGACATCGCCATGCCGGGACTGGACGGGATCGGCGTCGCCAAGGCGATCGAGAAGGCCGAGCAGCGCCCGGCGATCATCTTCTGCACCGCCTTCGACCAATATGCGGTGACGGCGTTCGACCTGTCGGCGACCGACTATCTGCTGAAGCCGGTCGCGCAGGACCGGCTGGCGCGCGCGGTCTCGCGCGTGGTCGAGCGGCGGCGCGAGCCGGCCGACGAGCGGCCGGCATCCGAATATGCGCAGGAATTCTGGGTGCCGCACCGGTCGGAGATGATCCGGGTGGCGGCGCAGGACATCGACCGGATCGAGGCGGAGCGCGACTATATGCGCCTGCACCTGGGCCAGCGCAGCTTCCTGCTGCACCAGACGATCACCGAGCTCGAACGGCGGCTCGACCCGGCCAACTTCATCCGCCTGCACCGATCGACGATCGTCCGGCGCGACCGCATCGCCCGGCTGAGCCATGACGGCATGGGCGTCTGGCATGCGGTCCTGACCGACGAGGAACGCATCCGCATCGGCCGGACCTACCTGCCCGCCGCCCGCGCCCTGATGGGGCGCTGAGCGGCGAATGGATCAGAGCGCGGCGAGGACCGCGTCGCCCATCTGGGTGGTGGTGAGCTTGCCGCCAAGGTCGGGCGTGCGCGCGCCCTTTTCGAGCGCGGTGGCGACGGCGGCCTCGATCCGGTCGGCCTCGGCCGACAGGCCGAGCGAATAGCGCAGCATCATCGCCGCCGACAGGATCGTCGCGAGCGGATTGGCCTTGCCCTGCCCGGCGATGTCGGGCGCCGAGCCGTGGATCGGCTCGTAGAGCCCCTTCTGGCTGGCGTCGAGCGAGGCCGAGGGCAGCATGCCGATCGACCCGGCGCACATCGACGCCTGGTCCGACAGGATGTCGCCGAACAGGTTGCCGGTGACGATGACGTCGAACTGGCCGGGATTGCGCACGAGCTGCATCGCGGCGTTGTCGACATACATGTGGCTGAGCTCGATGTCGGGGAACTCGGCCGACACCTCGATCACCACGTCGCGCCAGAGCTGCGAGGTCTCCAGCACATTGGCCTTGTCGACCGAGCAGAGCTTGCCGCGCCGGGCGCGCGCCGTCTCGAAGCCGACGCGGGCGATGCGGGCGACCTCGTCCTCGTCATAGGACATGACGTCATAGCCTTCGCGGCGGCCCGAGGCGGTCTTGCGCATGCCCTTCTCGCCGAAATAGACGTCGCCGTTGAGCTCGCGGATGATCACCATGTCGATCGCGCCGGCGACCTCGGGGCGCAGCGCGGAAGCGTCGGCCAGTTCCTTGAACAGCGTCGCCGGGCGGAGATTGGCGAACAGGCCCAGTTCCTTGCGGAGACCCAGGATCGCCTGCTCGGGACGCAAATGGCGTTCGAGCCGGTCGCAATCGGGATCGCCGACCGCGCCGAACAGGATCGCCTTGGCGCGCTTCGCCAGGTCGAGCGTGGCGGGCGGCAGCGGATGGCCCTCGGCCTTGTAGGCGGCCCCGCCGACCGGCGCGGTCTCGAAGCGGAGCTGGTCGGTGACGCGATCGAGGACGCGGACCGTCTCGGCGATGACTTCGGGACCGATGCCGTCCCCCGGCAGCAAGGCAATCAACATGGCGAACCTTTCTCATGCAATCGTCGCCCGCCCCCTGCCCTGCCCCGCGCGCCCGTGCAATGCGTTTGTCGTCAAGCCAGCCTTCCGATCCTGTCGACCAGCCGCTGGCGCGCGTCGAGCGCATCGGCCCGCCGGTCGACGAGGATGTCGCGCGCCAGGAAATGGCCGGTCAGCCGCATCCCGTCGACGATGTCGGACCAGTCGCTGTCGGCCGAGGGATCGACCAGGAAGGCCGGCAGCGGCAGCAGCCGAGCGGCATAGGGCTCGCCCGCCGCCCGCGACACCGCCCCGCCGCTCTTCGGGCTGACATAGGCAAGGTCGTCGCGCGCGCCGGTCGCGGCGCAGGCCGACAGGTCGAGCGCATAGCCGAGGTCGGCCATCAGCATCAGCTCGTAGCGGACCGCAGCCGCCGCCCAGCCGCGCGCCGAGGGGGCATATTCGATCGCGGCCAGCACCGCATCGAGCGCCTCGTAGAGCCGGGCATGCGGCTGCCCCTCGGCCAGCGACGCGGCGGTGAGGCTCGACAGCCAGTCGATCGCCGCCGCCGCCAGCGGCTCGGCGAGCAGGCCGGCGCGGCTGTGCGACAGCTCGACCGTCAGGCCGGGAAGCTGCTCGGCGGTACGCGCGCGGAACTCGGCCTCGACGAGATTGCCGGCAACGAGCACCGGCCGCAGCCGCCGCGACCGGCCGCCGCGGACATAGCCGGCGAGCAGGCCGTGGTCCGGGGTCAGCGCGCGGACGATGGCGCCATGCTCCCCATGCGCGCGCATCGCGCAGATGATGGCGGGGGTGCGGACCTGCATCGCGGGGTTCAACCGTGGATCGGCGCCGGGCGCAAGCTCGGGCAGCCGGTCAGGCGCCGCGCTCCTCGACCTGATCGGACCAGAGCCGCTCGATCAGCCGGCCCATGCGGCGCAGCCCGGCGGGAGGCAGCGGCGCCGAGGACCGGTCGAGGGGCAGATCGTCCAGCTCGGTGAAGAAGGCGGTGGGAAAGCGTTTCCGCTCCTTCGACAGGAAGGCGCAGAGGTCCTCGAAGCGCTTCACATGGACCTTGTTCGGCGCGGTGCCGGCGCGGTTGGCCAGTTCGCCGCTGCCGGTGACGATGGTGACGATGGGCTGTCGCTGATCGGCGGCATGGAGGATCGCCGCCTTGATCTCGCCGAGCGACAGCGCGCAGATGCGCAGCGCGAGCGGGCCGCCGCTGCCGCCGATCACCGTCACCGGCACCTCGACCACGCCCTGATGCAGGACCGGCGCGATCTGTTCGCGCGGGAGGCTGATCGCGCTCGGCCAGGGATGATGCTGGCCGTCATGGCTGCTGTCGAAGCGGAAGCCGAGATCGGCCAGCACGCGCAGGCTATCGTCATCGGCGGCATGGTCGCCGGCGCGGAAGGCGATCGGATCGGGCGCCCCGGCCTCCATCAGCAAATCGCGGGCGCGCCGGATCAGCTCGTGCTGGGCGCCGCGATCATGACCGGCCAGATAGGGTTCGCCGCTCTCCCCGGCCCAGCACGGCTGGAGAAGGAGCTGCACCTCCTGCCCCGCTTCGAGGATCGGCTCGACCATGCTCCGGACCGGCTCGATCCCGAAGGCGCAGGCCGGCATCGGATCGACGAAGAAGCAGGCCTTGAGCGCATATTGGGCGAGGATGCGGAGCTGATGGCGGACGCCGACGCCCGCCGCCTCGTAGGAGCGCCGATAAGCCTCCTCCCAGCGCGCGCCTTCGGGGCCCGGGGGCCAGGCCAGCGCGGTGTCGACGGTCAGCAGGACGCGCGTCTCCGGCTCCGTCGATGCCGGGGAGATCGGGGGCGCGACCATCAGCCGCCCGCGTGGAAATGGTCGTGGATCGCCCGCGCCATGGCGCTCGAAACGCCGGGCGCGCGTTCGAGATCCTCGAGCGAGGCCGCGCGGACCGCGCGCGCCGTGCCGAAATGCATCAGCAGCGCCTTCTTGCGCGCGGGGCCGATGCCGGGAACGTCGTCGAGCGGGCTCTTGGTGAAACTGGCCGCCCGCTTGGTGCGGTGCGCGCCGATCGCGAAGCGATGCGCCTCGTCGCGCAGCCGCTGGAGATGGAACAGCAACGGCGAATTGGGCGGCAGCATCGCCTCGCGTCCGCCGGGCAGGTGGAAATGCTCGCGCCCCGCATTGCGGTCGGGCCCCTTCGAGATGCCGACGACGGGAACGTCCTGCACGCCCATCTCCTCCAGCACCTCGCACACCGCGCCGAGCTGTCCCTTGCCGCCGTCGATCAGCAGCAGGTCCGGCCATTCGCCGCTGCGCCGTTCGGGGTCCTCCTTCTCGAGCCGCGCGAAGCGGCGTTCGAGCACCTCGCGCATCATCGCGAAGTCGTCGCCGGGGGCGGTTTCGGGCCGCTTGATGTTGAACTTGCGATAGCTGCCCTTGCGGAACCCCTCGGGCCCGGCGACGATCATCGCGCCGACCATGTTGGTGCCCATGATGTGGCTGTTGTCGTACACCTCGATCCGGTCGGGCGGCCCTTCCAACTCGAACAGGTCGGCCATCTCCTGGAAGATGCGGCCCTGGGTGGTGGATTCGGCGAGCCGGCGGTCGAGCGCCTCGCGGGCGTTGCGGCGCGCCTGCTCCATCAGCTTGCGCTGCTCGCCGCGCTGGGGGACCTTGATCTGCACCTTGCGGCCGGCGCGTTCGCCGAGCGCCTGGGCGAGCAGCTCGGCCTCGGCCGGCTCGCCGCCGACGAGGACGAGGCGCGGCGGCGGCACCTCCTCGTAGAACTGCATCAGGAAGCTGGCGAGCACCTCCGGCTCGGGCACGTCGGCGGTGTGCGCGGGGAAGAAGGCGCGGTGGCCCCAATTCTGCCCGCCACGGATGAAGAAGGCCTGGATGCAGACCGTGCCCGCCTTGCAATCGAGCGCGAAGACGTCGGCGTCGGCGACGCCTTCCGCGTTGATCGCCTGGCTGCCCTGGATGAAGGTCAGCGCGCGCAGCCGGTCGCGATAGACGGCGGCAAGCTCGTAATCCATCGCCTCGGCGGCGGCGCTCATCGCCTCGCCCAGCTTCTTCTGCACCTGGGTCGACTTGCCGGCGAGGAAGGCCTTGGAGTCGTCGACCAGCTCGGCATAGTCGGCCTCGTCGATCCGGCCGACGCAGGGCGCCGAGCAGCGCTTGATCTGGTAGAGCAGGCAGGGCCGGTCGCGATTGGCGAAGAAGCTGTCGGTGCAGGAGCGCAGCAGGAACAGCTTCTGCAGCGCGTTGAGCGTCCGCGTCACCGATCCGGCGCTGGCGAAGGGACCGAAATACTGCCCCTTGGCGCGCCGCGCGCCGCGATGCTTCTGGATGCGCGGAAAGGCGTGGTCCTCGCGCAGCAGGATGAAGGGGAAGCTTTTGTCGTCGCGCAGCAGGACGTTGTAGGGCGGCCGATAGCGCTTGATGAGCTGCGCCTCGAGCAGCAGCGCCTCGGCCTCGCTGTTGGTGGTGACGATCGTCATCGACCGGGTCTGCGCGACCATGCGGCTGAGCCGCTTGGGCAGGCGCGCCACCTGCGTATAGTTGGCGACGCGGTTCTTGAGCGCGCGCGCCTTGCCGACATAGAGCACGTCGCCGCGCGCATCCTGCATCCGGTAGACGCCGGGCCGCGCCGGCAGCGTCTTCAGCACGTTGCGGATCGCGGCGACGCCGGCCTCCAGATCGGGCGCGTCGGTGCCGCGCACCGTGTAGACGCTCTTCTCCTCGTTGAACCGGTCGTTCTGGATCGTATCGCTCACCGGCATGATCTAGGATGAGAGAAGGGCCGTCGCAACGCCGCGCGAACGCTTATCCCCATCAACGATGCCGATCAGGCGGGCAGCAGGCCTATCACCGCATCCGGCCGGCTGATCCCCGCCGCGAGCAGCAGCAGCACCGCGATCGCGCCCCGCACCACGCCCGAGGGCGCGATCGCCGCGAGCGGCCCGTCGGGACGGCTCCACAGCAGCGGCAACGCCAGCAGGCCCGACAGCAGCATGGCCCAGACGAGCATGTCCGGCAGGGCGTCGGTCAGGTGCGCGCGCACCCCGCCCAGCAGCATCAGCCATGCCCAGATCCAGCCGATCGCACCCATGATCGGCGCTTTAGCCGGCGCGGGTGTCGAAATCGTAAATGCGCCGCCTTGGCGATCAGACGATGGTGCCGAGATCGCGCCGCAGCCGATCGACGTCGACGCCGACCATCGACCGCTCGACCGCTGCATGGGTATCGCGCCAGATCGGCATCGCCTCGGCCAGCAGCGCCTCCCCGTCCGGGGTCAGCAGGATGTTGCGGCCGCGGCGATCGGCCGGGTCGACGACGATCGTCGCCAGCCCGCGCCGTTCGAGCGGCTTGAGCGCCGCGGTCAGGGTGGTCCGGTCCATGCCGAGCAGCTCGGCAACGACGCCGATCGTCGGCGCCTGCGGCCGGTTGAGCGACATCAGCAGAGAGAATTGCTGGTTGGTCAGTCCGACCGGGCGCAGCGCCTCGTCGAACCGCCGCGCGAGCACCCGCGCCGCGCGCTGGGCATGGAGACACAGGCAATGATCGCGGACGTGCAGCGTGGTGTCGAACGGGACCGGCTTTGACATGAAAGCACTATGTTGATATCAACATTATAAATCAAGACAATCCGTAGGAAGCGAGGAGGCCGTGCCATGGTCGATCATGCCGTCGTATCGCGCGAGGAATGGCTGCGCGCCCGCCGCGTCCTGCTGGCCAAGGAGCGGGAGGCGACCCATCTGCGCGACGCGGTGAACGCGGCGCGGCTGGCCCTGCCCTGGGTCCGGGTCGACGAGAGCTACAGCTTCGACACGCCGGACGGCGAGCGCAGCCTGGCCGAGTTGTTCGACGGCCGGTCGCAACTCGTCGTCTATCATTTCATGCTGGGCCCCGACTGGACGGCAGGCTGCCCCGGCTGTTCATTCCTGGCCGATCATTTCGATGGGGCCCTGCCCCACCTCAATCATCACGACGTGACGCTGGTCGCGGTGTCGCGCGGGCCGCTGGCAGCGATCGAGGCCTATCGGCGGCGGATGGGGTGGCGCTTCCCCTGGGTGTCGTCGGCGGGCAGCGACTTCAACTTCGACTATGGGGTATCCTTCCCGGACGAGCAGCTCGCGAGCGGGCAGGTCGACTATAATTACGAGGCGATGGAGGTCGGCGAGCGCGGCGGCGACCATGAGGAATCACCGGGGCTCAGCGCCTTCTTCAAGGACGCGGACGGCACCGTCTACCATAGCTATTCGAGCTATGCCCGCGGCTTCGAGGAGTTGATCGGAACGCTGATGATCCTCGACCGCGCTCCCAAGGGGCGCAACGAGGACGGCACGATGAGCTTCGTGCGGCGCCACGACGAATATGAGGACGTGCCCAAGGCAACTTGCTGCGCCCATTGAGAGTCGGGGTATTCGGCTGCGATCGAAGCCCATCGCTTTCCCATCCCCCCGTCATTCCCGCGAAAGCTGGAATCCATGGACGGCGGCCCGCAAGAGCCGATGCGCTTCGTGACCGTGGCTTCCCGCTTTCGCGGGAATGACGAAAGGGGCGTGCTTCGAACCCGGCCGAAACAGAAAAGGCCCGCCGATCGCTCGGCGGGCCTTTTCGTCTTTCCGGTCGGACCGCTTAGAGCGATTTCTAGGCAGATGGAAACATCTGCCGGCTCGGAAATCGCGATAAAACAATCACCTAGAGCGGCCGATCTGATGCAATCAGATCGTGAACCGCTCTAGAAGCGGGCGTTCCCCAAGGCGTCGATGGCGCCGTCGATCAGGGCCTTGTCCGCCTTGGCATTGTTGCGCTCGGCGATCAGGGCACCGGCCGCGGCGGCAGCGGCGCTCGCCGCCTTGGCGCGAACCTCGGCGACCGCGCCACGCTCGGCGGCGGCGATCTTGTCCTCGGCCATCTTGCCGCGACGCTCGATCAACGCGGTCGCGTCGACGCGCGCCTGGCTGACGATGGCCTCGGCCTCGGACCGGGCATGCGCCAGCATCTCTTCGGCTTCCTTGGCGGCGGCCTTCGCCTTCGCCTCATATTCGGCCTTGAGCTTCTCGGCATCGGCGCGGAGGGCCGCGGCCTCGTCGAGATTGGCGCGGATCGAGGCGATCTTCTTGTCGAGCGACGCGCCGATGACCGACGGCACCTTCTTCCAGAGCAGGAGAAGGATGACGATGACCATCGCCAGCGACACCCAGGCCGTGGCGGTCATGCCGAGCGCGGTCGGATCGACATGATGCTCCTCGGTGCCCGCGGCGGCGTGGCCGGCGCTGACATTCTCGGGCAAACCTTCGAGCGAGGCGGCGTCGGCGAGGTTGTCGGCGACCAGGGTGGAGGCGTTTACAGACATTCGACGTCTCCGTTCAGGCGGCCAGCGCGGACTTGACCGCGCCTGCGGCGGCGGCCTTGTCGACCTCGATGCCCGAAACCTTGGCGACGATCTCCTGCGCGGCCTCGGCAGCCACGGTCTCGATCTCGGCCAGCGCCTTGGCCTGCGCCGCCTTCAACGCGGCATCGGCCTCGGCCGCCTTGGCGGCAAGCGCCTCGTCGGCCGCCTTGACGCGCTTCTCCGCCTCGGCGGTCGCCGCCGACTTGGCGTCCTGCGTCGCCTTCAGCGCGGAGGCGCGGGCTTCCTCGATCCGGGCCCGATAGGCCGCTTCGGTCTCGTCGGCCGCGCCGCGAGCGGCCTCGGCGGCGGCGAGATCGGAGGCGATCTTCTGGTCGCGCGCGTCGACGGTGGCTTCGATCTTCGGCAGCATCCCCTTCCCGATCACGAAATAGATCAGGCCGAAGACAACCAGCAGCCAGAAGATCTGCGAAGCGTAGGTCGCGGCGATCTGGGCGATCTGAGGCATCGATACTTCCTGTTGTCGTTGCAGTCCGGGGGGCCGGCGCGAACCGGCCCCGCAACCAACTGTTAGGCGACGAACAGCAGGATCATCGCGACGACGAACGCCAGCAGGCCGAGAAGCTCGGCAGCGGCGAAGCCGATGAAGAGGCGGCCCTGCTGGCCGTCGGCAGCGGCCGGGTTGCGCAGCGCGGACTCGAGGAACGAGCCGAACACGTTGCCCACGCCCAGCGCGGCCATGCCCACGCCGATGGCGGCCAGACCGGCACCGATCAGCTTTGCGGCTTCTGCGTCCATGATAAACTCCTTAGCGTTGAACAGGTTGATAGTGTTGCAGTGAAACTCAGTGCAGGTTGATCGCGTCGTTGAGGTACAGCGACGTCAGCAGCGCGAACACATAGGCCTGGATGGCGCACACCAGCAGTTCGAGCAGGGTGATGCCGATCATCAGGATGAAGCTGGGGATCGAGACGATCGCGACGGTCAGCGCGCCGGCGTTGATGCCGTTGATCACGAAGCCGGCGAGCACCTTCATCAGGATGTGCCCCGCGGTCATCGCGACGAACAGTCGCAGGCCCAGCGAAAAGGGACGGATGAGGAAGGAGAACAGCTCGATGACGAAGATCATCGGGATCATGTAGCCGGGCGTGCCGTGCGGCACGAACAGCGAGAAGAAATGGAAGCCGTGGCGCCAGAAGCCGACGACCAGCACGATCGAGAAGCTGATCACGGCGAGCACGCCGGTGACCGTCAGGTGGCTGGTCACGGTGAAGGGGTGAACGCCGACGACGCCGGTGGGCATCATGCCCATGATGTTCGCGATCAGGATGAACATGAACAGCGAGAAGACATAGGGGGTGAACTTCTTGCCCTCGGGTCCGATGTTCGTCGCCATCATGCCGGCGACGAAGCCGGTGAAGCTCTCCACCGCGGCCTGCCAGCGGCCGGGGACCAGATCGCGCTTCATGCCGCCGATCATGAAGATCAGCAGCGCCGCGAGCGTCACCACCATCCACATCGCCGAGTTGGTGAAAGCGATGTTATGGCCTGCAATCGACCAGCCCTGACCGAACAGCGGTTCGATCATGAACTGGTGCATCGGATCGATCTTGCCCGATTCGGCTGCCACGCTTGCCTTACCCCTGCTTATGCCAAAAGCGTCCGGAAGCTATTCCGGGCGCTCCTGAGAAATCCGTATGATGTTCCTGAAGGCGACCGCGATTCCGAGGAACAGCATCACCAAAAGGAGCCAGGGCTTGGTCCCGAGCCAGCGATCGAAGCACCAGCCCAGCAGACTTCCGCCGACAATACCCGCGATCAGTTCGGCCAGCACGCGGTTGCCCTGGGAATATCCCTTCTCGGGCTTCTTGTGCACGCTCGCCGTTCTGACCTTTTCGGCATGCTGGGCCGCCTGCAACCGCTCATCGAGCGATGTAAGACGCTGATCCCCCACGCTTTCCGGGTCCTGCCCGGGATCATTTGCCGCCATGCCGAATCCCTTCCTCGTCGCGGAAAGGCTGCGTCATGCCGACGAGCGACCCCGCCAAGGCGAGGCCCCTTTAGGAAGGGGGGTCCCCCGAGTCAACAACGGTGAGGGAGGAGGAGATGAAAGGAGATCGCCGCCACGCGCCATTGGCGGCGCGAACGCCACATCGGCGACAAGTCACCCAATCAGTTCACCAAACCGATCCACGCGCCTGAAAAGAAGAGGCGCCAGAGGTCGCGCGCAGCTCCATCCGACGGGTCGATCAATTCAAAAAGCGCACCCACAGACCAGAAAAAAACAGCAATTGAAACCCTATATAAGCCGCCGGAGCCATCCACATGTTACGACTGTTTCGCAAACCCAGCCAAAGCAAACTCGCAATGATATAATATAATATAAAATTACAAGCTGCTGAAATATAGAATATTTTCAATAATTCATGAATGGGTACAGAGCCATCCACATTACCAGAAAACAGAAAATAAAAAGGATAAACAGTCAAAACTGGTATCGCTAGAAAATATACCTTCAAAATCAAAACAAGTAGCGCGCATACCGCCGCCACGATGACTCCCAACACCCCGCCAATTGAAGAATATCGTAGATAGGACATATTGCTATTTGATCCAAGGCCTCTGTGTTTCGATAAAGCCGTTTGGCCAAAAGGCCGGCGCCGTATCCACACCCCCATCCTTCATTCTGGCCCGCACCCAACTCAGACAGTTATTCAGGAACAGATTATATTCATCGGCAGCATGTTCGGCCATAGATTGGCGGATCGCTGCTTCCTGAGCGGGCGTGGTTGGCAGCCGGTAGGAGCGATGTGGCCTACTCATATCATCTCGCCGAATTTCGCCAGGAACGAACCCAGTGGCAGAACCTACACCCGGCTCAACAGGATAAAAACCCGTAGATGGATTATCGCCGACAGCGATACCTGCATGCCCGAAACCACCCGCCATATCTGAAAAGACATTTACAGTAGTGTCGGCGAGTTTGACCCCAGACAGATCACGACGCGAACCATAATATCCACCGGGATATTGGATACCCAGCACATCGAGCATTTTCTGGACCTGCTCATCGCGCGATGGCCTTGTATCCGCCGGAAGCCCTCGAAGCATGCGACTTTATCTCCTCTCATCGTCCAGCTTTATGCTGACCCGATTTTCATACCGAGCAACGGAGAAAAAGTCAAGAACAAAACGAGAACAATAGGTGCAGAACAGCCCGCCGTCAAGCGGGCGTCACTCCATTCAGCCGCAATAGTCGGGGGTGATCGATTCCGATCCCTTGCGGGTCTGCCAGCCGCCGTCCTTCAGCTTATAGACCTGGCCGGGCTTGACCGCGCGGAGCGTCTGGCAGGCCGTGGTCTGGGCGAACTGGTCGACCGTCACGTTGCGCGCGGCGGCGACCTGGGTGTAGCCGGCGCGGCGCTTGATGTTGATCGCGTCGACCGCCGCCTTGAGGTCGCCCGAGGGCGGCGAAACGAAGCCGAGATAGCCGTCCCACTGCTCGCCGACCTTGCCGGCCGAGAGCGCCTGCTCGACGACCGGGTCGGCGGCGAGCGCGGGGGCGGCCACGGCCAGCGCGGCGGCGGCGATCAGGCTGGTCTTGAACAGGTTCATCATTGCGGAAACAGCTCCGGGTTGTTGGCGATGAAATCCTCGGCATCCTTCTGGAGCCGAACGACCACCTCCTGCTTCACATTGACGTTGAGGTTGATCTCGATCGGCTTGTCCGGCGCCGCGACCTGGATGCAGCCGGCCAGCAACAGGCCGGGAGCGATCACCATCGCGGGCGCCAGGGCACCGATAGGGGCGAACGTCGTCCTCTTCATGGCCTGACGCTCGCACCGCAACGCTTCATCGTCAATCTCGGGATGTTCATCGCATGGCCTCGCTTTACCTTGGCTGAATGGGGGGCTGAATGGGGGACTGAACGGGGGACGGGGGCGGCACGGTTCCGGCCGGAGGCTCGACCGCGATCGCCCCGGCCGCGGTGTTGCGCAGCACGATCGAGGGATCGACGAAGGTCTGCGCCGAGTTGACCAGCCCCCGGAAGGGCGCCGAGATGGTGATCTTGAACCGGAAGGGCAGCCGCGTGATCGGTGCGAGCAGCCGGCCGACGATCCCACCGTTGCGCGCGGTTTCCTGCGGCTTGTCGTTGGTGCCGTCGAAACGGACCTGGCTGACGATCTCGCCGTCGAGGCTGCCGTTGAGGTCGATGGTCAGCCGGTCGTAGCGCATCGACTTGAGCGCGTCGAAGGCGATCCGCGCCATCCGGCCGAGATCGGCGTTGGTGACGTCGCCGACATAGGACAGCGTCCCGCCGCCCGGCCGCACCTTCAGCACGCCATTCTCGATCCGGCCGCCCTTCGCGTCGAAGACGATCGGCAGCAGGCCGTCGAACGTGCCGGTGACGGCGATGTTCTTGAATTCGAGCTGCTGGACGAAGGTGGCGGCGTCGAGGCCGGTGATGCGGAAGGTGAGGTGGCGGGCGACCGGCTGGGCCATGTCGAGCACGGTCGGCTCGAGCGCGAGGGTGCCGCCCGCGAACGGCCAGACGCCGTCGCTGACCGCCAACATGCGATCGGGCAGGATGCGGTAATGGATGACGCCGTCGGTGACGGCGACGCCGGGATTCGCCTCGGCGATCGTCACCGTCTGATCGGGCGCGGTGACCAGGCCGAGCAGGTCGGTGAAGCGGATCGTGCCCTTGAGTCCCGTGACGGGGCCGAAGGCGGCGGCGAGGCTGAGGCCGTCGGTGCGGAACTCCCCGTCGCTCGCCACATCGCCGCCGGCCCAGCGTATCCGCCCCTGCCCCTCGATCGTGCCGACGACGTTGGCGATCATGCCCAGCGTCAGCGGCGTGACCGCCTCGGGCTGGAGCGCCTTGCCGAAGCGAAGCTGGTCGACGTCGAGCACCGCATCCCCGGTGCCGCGCGACAGATCGTGCCGAACGGCGACGCGGGAGACGGGCTGGTTCGAGCGCGGCTCGCGCAGGGTCGCGGTCGCGGCGATCCGACCGCCTTCGAGCGTGAGCCGGACATCGTTCGCGACCAGGGGATGGAATCGCGGCGACGCGGTCTCGGCATCGGCGACGCGGACGGTGCCGTCGAGCGACAGGCGGCTGCCGGCGAGCGCCCATTGCCCCCCGCCCTCGGACAGCAGCAGCGGCACTGCGGCGAGCTTTCCGGCCGTTCCCTCGAAGCCGCCGCCGAGCCCCTGCGGACTGACGCGACCGTCCAGCGTCGTCACGTCCAGCCGCGTCGGATCGGCGGGATCGCCGAGGCGGACGGCGAGGCCGTCGAGGCGGAAGCCCGGCCGGGCCACCGCCACGTCGATCGAACGGGCGGCCATCGTCAACGGCTGGTCGCCCAGCCTGCCCCGCAGGCGCGGCGTCGCGATCCGGGCGCCGCCGAACATCCCGCCGGCCGGGGTCCGCCCGACCAGCGCCCCGCCGACCGGGCAGAGCGGCAGGCTCGAACGGCCGATCACCGTCCCGGCGATGGCCAGCCGGCGGAAACCGAGCGGCGCGCAGGCGGGGTTGAGGACGAAGCCCCCCTTTCCGCCGGCGGCGAGTTGGATCGGCAGGTCGAGCCCTTCGACGCGGCCATCGGCGAGCGGCCCGTCCATCGTCACCCGCGTCGACACCAGCGTCCGGCCGCCGGTCCCCGGCCCGAAGCGGATCGGCGCGAAAACCAGCCGCGCGCCATCGACCGCATAGGGCTCGACCGTCGCCGATCCGGTCAGCGGCGCGCCCGGCATCGCCTGCCGCAGGCTGACCAGCGCCCTGGGGAGTCCCCCGCCCGACAGCTCGACGCTGGCATTGGCGATCGGCCCGCCATCAGGCCAGCGCCAGCCCAGACCTTCCGCCTGTTCCGAACGGACCAGCAGACGGGCGCCGCCCGGCGAGGCGAGCGCCAGGCGGTCGACGCGCAGGCTGTTGCCCTGCCCGGCCCGGCTGAAGGTGAAGCCGGCCGTTCCGTCGACGCGGCGGCCGGCCTGGCGGAGCGCCTTGCCCCAGGCGCTGAGGATCGGCCCGACCGGCGTCGCCTCCGCCGCCGCCAGGCTGCGGACGAGACCATCGACCATGGCCGGATCGACCCGGCCGCCGGCTAGGCGCAGATCGCCGGCGACCGAAGCGCCGCCAGCGCGCGGATCGATCCGGTAGCCGGCGTCGAGCGCCAGTCGATCGAGGCCGGATCCGCCCGACAGAACCTGTTCGGCGGCCAACCGCGCCTTGCCGGTGATGCGATCGGCGGAGGCGTCAAAGTCAATCGGCCCGGCCAGTCGACCGATATGGGTCGTTCCCGCTTCTATTCCGCCCTCGACGAACGACAGCCGGCCGGTCCAGCGGGTCAGGTCGCTCTTCCCCTTGGTGTCGATCGCCAGGCGCGGCGCGCGGACGACCGCACCGGGGCAACGGAGTTCACCGGCCGTCGCGATCCCCCTAACCGAGGGACGCCCGCCGTCGACCTGCAGCCCCAGCCGCGCAGCGATCCCGTTGGCCGCGCAGCCGCCGCTCGCCAGCCGGTCCGATCCGAGCACCAGCGTCCCGCGAAAACCATCCTTGAGATTGCCGCCGCCGTCGAGCGTGGCGTTCACCCCGCCCTGCGGCGTCGCAATGTCGGCCCGGATCGTTCGTGCGGTCAGGATCATGTCGGGCAATGAGAAGGGCTGGTCGCTCTTGGTTGCCGGCAGCAGCCGGTCGATCGCACCGAGCGACAATTTGCCGTCGACCAGCCGCCCGTGCAGCCGCACCCCGCCGGCATCGACAGCATGGACGCGGACTCCCGAAAGGCCGATCGCCAGCTCGATCTCCGCCCAGTCGGCGGTCAGGTCGGGCGCGCGCGGATCGCCGATGCGGATCGCCTCGATCCGATGTGTCCGGATACCGATATGCGCGAGCCGATAACTGGCCGGCACGTTCCGCGTCCGCAGCGCATCGTCGATATAGGAAGCCGCGATCGGCACCCGCTCGATCCAGAGCCAGCCAGCCCCGCCCGCGAGCAACACGGCCCCTGCACCGGCCAGGATCAGCGGGCGGGACAGGCGACGGGAAGCATCCTCCATGGGCGCACGCTTAACCGCTCGACGGGCGCGCGTCACCCCAGAGGAAGCAATCGCGCCGACGCAGCCGACATATCGGTCCCTGCCCGGAAAACATGGTTAACCAACCCTCAACGCTTTGGGCCTATTCCCTCGACCCTAGCGAAACATGCGGCGGAGGCGGCCGGTTCCTGCGATCGGCGGCCGTGGAGATTCGAGTGACCATCCAGAATGCCAATGCGATCGTCCAGCGGATCGGCCCCTGCCGGATCGCCCTCGATCAGGCCGCCTTTCCCGAACTGAGCCGCGAATTGGCCCTGATGGGCTGCGAGACGGCCGATATCGCAACCGGCTTCCCGCCCCGGCCGCACGGCCTGACCGCCGGCTTCCTGTCCTGGACCCAGCCTTGCGCGAACCGGGCCTTCGCCGCCGCGCTTCGCCCGTTCGACGGGATGGATGTCCTCGTCCTGCAGAGCGACGGACAGGAGCGCCGATCGCTGGAAGGCGATCTCTTCGCGGCAGGCTGGCAGCGGCACCCCGGGGGCATGATGCCGGGCGAATATCCCGGCTGGACCGCGGCCACCCTGCCGGGCGTCAGCATCTGGCAGCGGGTGCGCGGCTCGCGCGGCGAGTGGCTGGGCAAGGGCGTCGAGGCCGATGCCCTGATCGCGCGCTACGCGACCGCCGCCACCCATGTCCGCCCCGGCGACCGGGTGCTGGTCGACGGTATCGGCGCGGCCGACGGCGCGTCGATCCTGATGGCCTCGTCGCGCGCCGGATCGGTCGTCCGGGTCGATGATGGACAGACCAGTGCCGGGGGCGAAACCGTCAACGAGCGATTCGACCGGCTGGCCGACGAATCGATCGACCTGATCGTCGCGATCGAACCCGCCGTGCCGGCCGATTGGCTGGCCCGGCTCGACGATTATGCACGACTGCTCAAATATGACGGCCGTATCGTGATCGGCTGGCGACAGGGGAACGGCGACGCGAAGCGACCCGCAAGCTGGGAGGATTTCAGCGACGCCGTATCGGATCGCTTCCTGCCGGAGAAGCGCTATGTCGAGACCGCGCTCGGCCCGGACCCGCAAGGTGCCCGTGCGATCTTCCCGATCGAGGCCGACCAGGTCGCCGCCACCGACTGGCTGATGCTCGTCGCGTCGGTCAATCCGCTGCTGGGCGCCGCCCATGCGCAGGGCTACGATCACCCCGGCTTTCCGCGAGCCCGGGGGCCGCTGCCGGCGCTGGTCGACTTCGGCAGCGCCTATGACAATCCCTGGCTCTACCGGTCGATGGTGCAGATGGGCGAGCGGCTTGGCCCCGACGTCAAGCTCGCCCGCCTCGCCGAATGCGTGATCGAGGATTCGCGTGAGGATTCGGCGGATCGCGGTGCAGCGATCGCGGTGCTCGGCTATCGGGTGCTGGAGATGCGGCGCGGCGATCTGGCGCTGTCGATGCTGGCGCTGATCGAGGCCTATGTCGGCCTTCCGCTGACCGACGACATGCCGGTCCATGTCCGCCGCTGGCGGATCTCGCTCGCCTTCCTCGCCGGACGGCTCAACGAGCTGGCGGACGACCGCGCATCCGCGAAGCGCTGGTATCGTGCAGCGGCCGAAGCCGACTGGTCGGGCTTCTCGCCGCTGCTGGCGACCAAGAGCATCGCGGCCACCTTCTTCGAGGCGCGCATCCATCTCGCCGACGGTGATCCGCAAACCGCGCTCGCCTGTTTCCGCCAGGGCGCCGATACCGCGCTCAAGGCGGCGGCCTTCCCGCACGATCGGCAGATGGGACCCGATGGGCAGCCGCTGCCCTTCTATCTGCAGGAACTGGCGGAGGTGATCGACATGGGATCGCAATGCGCCAATGCGCTGGCCCATTTCCCGCTCTGGCAGCGCGATCCGGGCCTGTTCTGGCGCCAGGTCGACATCCGCCGCTTCGGCCTCGCCTCCTGGGCGCGCGATCTCGAACGCGAGAATGAACGGCTGCGGGCGGCCTAGGAGGGATCGTCATGTACCAGGCTAGGGATATCCGCGCGAAGGTTCCCGCCGCCAGCCGCCAGCGCATTCTCGACCAGGGACGCGAGGTGCTGGGAGTCGAGGCCCAGGCGCTAACGCTGCAGCGTGATGCGCTCGATGAGGATTTCGCGCGGGCCGTCGAGCTGATCCTGGCCACGCAGGGACGCGTGGTGGTCAGCGGCATGGGGAAATCGGGCCATATCGCCCGCAAGATGGCGGCGACCTTCGCGTCGACCGGAACGCCGGCGATCTTCGTCCATCCGGGCGAAGCCGCGCATGGCGATCTGGGGATGTTGCTGGCTGGAGATCTGCTGGTCGTACTCTCCAATTCGGGGGCGACGCCCGAGCTCGGCCCGATCATGACCTATGCGCGCGACCTCGGCTGCCCGATCGTCGCGATCAGCGCCCAGCGGCATTCGCCGATGGCGCGGCTCGCCAGCGCGGCGATCATCCTGCCCAAGGTGCGCGAGACCTGCCCGGTCAACATCTCGCCCACCACGTCGACGACGCTGATGCTCGCGCTCGGCGATGCATTGGCGGTGGCGACCATGTCGATGCGAGGGATCACGCGCGCGGAGCTCGAGCGGCTGCATCCGGGCGGCCATATCGGCCTGCGCCTGCTGCCGATCAACGACATCATGCATGTCGGCGATCGGCTGCCGCTCGTCGTGGCGACCACGCCGATGCGCGAGGTACTGCTCATCATGACCGAGAAGAGCCTGGGGATTGCGGGGGTGCTCGACGGCGACGGCCGGCTGGTCGGCACCGTCACCGACGGCGACCTGCGACGCAACATCGACCGGCTGCTGAACAGCGTGGCGGGCGACGTGATGACCCGCCATCCGAAGACAGTACCCGACGGCACCTATGCCGAGGACGCCAAGGCGATCCTGGCCGCGAACAAGATCACCGCCCTGTTCGTGATGGATCATGATCGGCCCGACACGCCGATCGGCCTGATCCACATCCACGATTTCAACCGGATCGGCATGAACTGAGGATCGACCGTCGACGACGATGGCACGGCCGCGAAAATCGGTTAGCCTGCGCAACGATGACGACCACTTCCACCGATCCCGCCACCGACGCCAGCGGCCATCGCGCGCGGTTGCGGCGGCGGCTGGCCGAAGGCGGCCCCGACGCGCTGCTCGATCATGAGCTGATCGAATATCTCCTCGCCCTCGCCATTCCCCGGCGCGACACCAAGCCGATGGCCCGCGCACTGCTTGCGGAGTTCGGAGGGCTCGGCCCGCTATTGTCCGCAGACCCGGAATCGCTTGCGCGCGCGGGGCTGAGCGAAGGCGTGGTCGCGGCCCTCAAGATCGCCGAGGCGTCGGCGTTGCGCCTGCTCCGCAGCAAGGTGCAGGACCGGCCGATCCTCTCCGACTGGCAAGCGCTGGCCGATTATCTGCGCGCCGACATGGCGCACCGCGCCGTCGAACGGGTCCGCGTCCTGCATCTGAACAGCAAGAACGTCCTGGTCCGCGATGAGCTCGTCTCGGAAGGCTCGGTCGACCAGGCCGCCGTCTATGTCCGCGAGATCATCAGGCGCGCCCTGGAGCTCGGTTCGGCCGCACTGATCATCGTCCACAATCATCCATCGGGCGATCCCCAGCCAAGCCGACAGGATGTCGAGCTGACCCGGGAGCTCATCGCCGCGGCCAAGCCGCTCGGCATCGCCATCCATGATCATGTCGTGGTGGGGACCAGAGGCCAGGCCAGCCTGCGCGCGCTCGGGCTGATCTGAAAAGGGACGGCTCACCGGCCGCCCCTCTCCTCCTCCAGCTTCGCGAACGCTTCAGGCCGACAGGAAGATCGCCAGTTCGTTGGGCGATATCATCCGGTCCTTGTCGGTATCGGCCTTGGCGAAGTCGCTCGCGGTTTCGTTGAGGACCTTGACCGCCGGCAGGTCCGCCTTCTTGCCAGCCTTCGTCTTCTCGACCTGGGCGGTCATGTCCTGGCCCTTCGCCGCCATGATCCAGTTGCCGAATTCGAGCGGCGTCAGCTTGCCCTTGTTGCCTTCGTCATATTTGGCCCATTCTGCGTTGACCCTGGCGGCGGCATCGGCCGTTGCCGTCTGTTGAGCGGGAGGCGCCGGAGACGCTGCATCGGCAGTTGCCGGTGCGGGTGGGGTGCTCGCTACATCCGCCGCAGGCACCGTCGACTGGGCGACGGGCGGTGCGGGAGCCGCCGCATCCGGGGCCGCCGGAGCGGCCGCCGTCGTATCGGCGGGAGCCGTGGTGTCGGCCGGAGGCGGGGCGGTCTCGGCGGGAGGCGGAGCAGCCACGGTATCGGGCGCTGGCTCCGCCCCCGTGCTCTGCGCGAAAGCGGCGCCCGACAGGGCAAGCATCGCGGCTCCGCCCATCAGCATCAGCTTGTTCATATCGTCTCTCCTGGCATCGGATCGAAATTCGTTCGGCTTCGGGTGTGTCCCGACATTCCGATCAAACCCGCGATCCGACGCCCGGTTGCTCGATTCGGCGCTGCAACGGCGCGCCGTGTCCCAATCCGGGGCGAAGCTGACATTCTCACCGGCCGGGCGCGCGCGGTGGGCCGAGTCGGGACATGACGTCCGCAGCGCAATTGCCCCCAACACCCCCCTCTGCTAGGCGCGCCTCGCATATCGACACGCCAAGCATGAGGACGAGCTATGATCCCCCGCTATTCCCGGCCGGAGATGGTCAAGATCTGGGAACCGGAAACGCGCTTCCGCATCTGGTTCGAGATCGAGGCGCACGCGACCGACGCGCTGGCCGAGCTGGGGGTCGTACCGAAGGAAGCCGCCAAGGCGATCTGGGAAAAGGGCGCGTTCGAGGTCGATCGCATCGACGCGATCGAGGCCGAGGTGAAGCACGACGTCATCGCCTTCCTCACCAATGTCGCCGAGCATGTCGGCGAACCCGCGCGGTTCATGCACCAGGGCATGACCTCGTCGGACGTGCTCGACACCTGCCTGGCGGTCCAGCTCGCCCGCGCCTCGGACATCCTGATCGCCGATCTCGACAAACTGCTCGACGTCATCAAGCGCCGCGCCTTCGAGCATAAGATGACGCCGACGATCGGCCGCAGCCACGGCATCCATGCCGAGCCGGTGACCTTCGGCCTGAAACTCGCCCAGGCCTATGCCGAGTTCGCCCGCAACCGCGAGCGGCTGATCGCCGCGCGCAAGGATGTCGCGACCTGCGCGATTTCGGGCGCGGTCGGGACCTTCGCCAATATCGACCCTCGGGTCGAAGCCCATGTGGCGGAGAAGATGGGCCTGACCGTCGAGCCGGTGTCGACGCAGGTCATCCCGCGCGACCGCCACGCGATGTTCTTCGCGACGCTCGGCGTGATCGCCTCGTCGGTCGAGCGGCTCGCGACCGAGGTCCGCCACCTGCAGCGGACCGAGGTGCTGGAGGCCGAGGAATATTTCTCGCCCGGCCAGAAGGGTTCGTCGGCGATGCCGCACAAGCGCAACCCGGTGCTGACCGAGAACCTGACCGGCCTCGCCCGCCTCGTGCGCGGCTATGTGACCCCGGCGCTCGAAAATGTCGCCCTGTGGCACGAGCGCGACATCAGCCACTCGTCGGTCGAGCGCATGATCGGTCCCGACGCCACCGTCACGCTCGACTTCGCGCTCGCGCGCCTCACCGGCGTGATCGACAAGCTGCTCGTCTATCCGGCACGGATGCAGAAGAATCTCGACCGGATGGGCGGCCTCGTCCATTCGCAGCGGGTGCTGCTCGCGCTGACCCAGGCCGGAATCAGCCGCGAGGATGCCTATCGGATCGTTCAGCGCAACGCGATGAAGGTGTGGGAATCGGACGGCGCGCTGTCGCTGCTCGATCTGCTCAAGGCCGATCCGCAGGTGACCGCCGCGATCAGCGAGAAGGAACTCGAGGAGAAGTTCGACCTCGATTACCATCTCAAGCATGTCGACACGATCTTCGCGCGAGTGTTCGGCTGAACCGCAACCGCGTCGATTGTCAGCGGACGTCATGAGAGGCATGGTTCGTCGAGCCGTCCTCCATGGCGGATCGGACGGGAACGGAGCGACACGCGACGCATGACCCCCGCGCCGATCCTGGTGCTGATCGTCAACTACCGCACGGCGGCGCTGACCATTCAGGCGATCGAGTCGGTGCTGCCGGAGGTGCGATTACGTGGCGACGCCCATATCCTGGTCGTCGACAATGGTTCGGCCGACGGCTCGGCAACCCTGTTGGCGGAAGCCATCGCCCGTCTCAATGCGGACGATTGCTGCTCCTTGCTGGCACTGGACGACAATCGCGGCTTCTCGGCCGGGAACAATGCCGGCCTGAACCATTATCGGCAGGCGGCAGCCGCCCATGGCGATGCCACCTGGCCCGACTATGTCTGGCTGCTCAATCCCGACACGGTCGCGGAACCCGGCGCGCTCGGCATGCTCGTCGACTTCCTGGCCAGTCATGAGCGGGCAGGTCTGGCGGGCGGGAGATGTCTGCGACCCGACGGATCGGTTCGTCACAGCGCGTTCCGTTTCCACTCGCCGCTGAACGACTTCATCGCCGCGCTCGATCTCGGTCCGCTCCGCAGGCTGCTGCGTCGCCATGACGTGGTCATGCCGGTCGTTGATCATCCGTGCCGCTCGGAATGGCTGTCGGGATCGCATATGATGATCCGCGGCGCGGTGTTCGATCGGATCGGCCAGTTCGATGCAGGCTATTTCCTGTATTTCGAAGAGACGGATTTCTGCGCGCGGGCTGCCGATGCGGGTTTCGAGGCCTGGCATGTCCCCGCCAGCCGAATCGTCCATCTCGGCGGCGAGTCGACCGGCTTGACGGAGCAGAGGCCGCCGGAGCGCCGTCCCCGCTACTGGTTCGCGTCGCGGGCGCGTTTCATGATCCGCCGCCATGGACGGGCCATGACCCATCTCGCCAATCTGCTCTGGATATGCAGTTGGCCGATCGGGACGGCCCTTGCGCAACTCAGGCAGCGCCCTCGCCCGAACCCGCCCCACTTATGGCGCGACTTTATCTGCCACAATTATGGCGTCGGGGGAGTGATGTACCAACGCACCCCGACCGTCGTCCGGTCGACCGCTTCCTAACCAGCGCGCGCGGCCGCTGCCAATTCGGCGTTGCGTTGCGCCGCTGCCGACAATGTCGCGCGCATCAGCGCCTTCAAAGCTTCGTCGCGATCAAGGACGTTCAACCCTTCGCGCGTCGAGCCTCCCGGACTGGCGACCCGGTCTGCCAGAACCGCCGGCCCCTCATTGGAGCCAGCCGCGAGCAGGGCGGATCCCTTCACCGTCGCCGTCGCAAGACGCAACGCCTGGCCCGCCGGAAGACCAAGCGCCTCGCCGGCTTGCGCCATCGCCTCGATGAAGCGGAACAGGAAGCCTGGGCCACAGCCCGACAGGGCCGTCACCGCATCGAACAATTTTTCTTCATCGACCCATTCGACCAGCCCGAGCGACGCGACCAGTCCGGCCGCCTCGTTCCGTGCTCCTTCGTCGGCATCCGATGAATAAAGGGCGGTCACGCCCTCGCCAATCGATACCGGCAGATTGGGCATCGCCCGAACGATAACATCAGCGCCGAACACATCCTTCAGCGTCGTGGTTTCGACACCCGCCAGCACCGACAACAGCAGGCGCGGCGCCCCGGCTTTGGCAGCGAAGAGCGGCGCGATCTCGCCCAGCTGCTGGGGCTTGATCGCGAGAACCAGAATGTCGGGCTGCTCATCGCCCGAGGGAATTTCGCGCAGCAGCGTCACCCCGTCCGGCACCTCGGCCACATAGGGGTCGATAACCGTGATCGGCCGCGTCCAGCCGGGTGAGCCCAGCCAGCCACGCAGCATCGCACCGCCCATATTGCCGGCGCCGATCAGCCAGAGCGCGCCCGTCGTCATCCGATCAGGCCTCGCCTTGGGTGTCGATCATCGCAGCGGCGATCGCTTCCTGCGGAGATTTGTCGCTCCATAGGACAAACTGGAAAACCGGATAGAAGCGCTCGCATTCATCGATCCCCGTCTCGATCAGCGTTTCCGCCTGCTCGAGCGTCAGGATCGCATCGCCAGCCTGGTTCTCCAGCAGCGCGGCATGGCGGAACAGTACCATCGACGAACTGGTCCACATCTCGAAATGGCCAAGCCAGAGTTGCTCGTTGATCAGGCCAATCGTCTCGTACATCGCGGTCCGCTTGTCGGCGGTGACCCGGATGTCCGGAAGGGCGAGAAACTGCAGGACGCGATCCTCCTCGCGCCACACCGCCCTCAGCTCATACTGCGCCCAGCTGCCCTGGAACTGGGCAACGATCTCCTCGTCTCCGGCACGCTGATAGTCCCAGCCGCGAGCCGCGAAATAATGCTCGAGCATGTCGATGGGCGCGCTGGCGTCGCGCGCGGATTCAAAGTCGTCCACGTCCATTCGGGCTCTACTCCGCTGCCCAGAGCATTCTTTCCGTGGCGCGGAAAGCGGCTCGGTTCAACCCGCTCGGGCCACAATTCTGTGGATAGCTGCGCCTCAACCGTCCTTCTTCTTGCCTGCGGCCGGCGCCAACGCGTCCAACCGCGCCTTGAGTTCCTCGACCTCGTCGCGCGCCGCGGCGGCCATCGCCTTCACCGCGTCGAACTCCTCCCGGCTGACGAAATCGAGGCCGCCGATCCACTCCTTGCTGCGCTCCTTGAACGCAGATTCGGCTTCACGCCCCATGCCGGCCAGCGTTCCGGCCGCACCGTTCATGAACTTCACGAAATCGTCGAACAGGCGATTTTCGGACTGCATGGTCAATTCCTTCCTTCGCCGCCTTGCGGCGGTCATTGAATGATTATCTGGGTATCTCCGCGGACTGGCACAAGGGTAACCCCATTGGGGTTGCGCTCATGGATCTGCCAGTTCAGCATTCCCGCGAACAGCAGCCACGCCAGATAGGGCAGCATCAGCATCCCCGCCGCCGGCCGGATTCTCCAGAAAACCAGCGTCGTCGCGCCCGCCCATAGCAGGATGGCGGCGATCAGCCCAAAGGCCAACATGATCCGGTGCATCGCGAAGAACACCGGGGACCATGCCAGGTTCAGACCGAGCTGGATCAGGAAGAGCGCGACCGCGACCCCACGCCCCTTGGCTCCGCGCGCATTGAGGATCATCGCAAGCGCGAGGGCCATCAGGACGTAGACGATCGACCAGACGGCGCCGAATACCCAGGCGGGCGGCATCAGCGCCGGCTTCGAAAGCGCATCGAACCACGGATTGCCTTCATCCGAATTGGCTATCCGACCAGAAATCGTCCCCAGCAACAGGATTGCGGGAACGCAGATCAGCGCCCAGCGCATGAAGGCAACCCGCAGTTGACGGGGCGAAGCCAGTTCGGCCATCAGCGCTCCCCCTGCCCGCCGTCCTGCCGGACCGCTCCAATCAGGAATTCGACATTACCTTCCGGTCCCGTGATCGGACTGGCGGTCACGCCGGCAACCTGCCAACCCTGCCCCTCGATCCAGGCGGCGACCTGGGCGCAGACGCGTTCATGCACGGCCGGATCCCGCACCACCCCGCCCTTGCCGACCTCCTCCCGTCCCGCTTCGAACTGCGGCTTGATCAGCGCGACCAGATGCGCGCCCGGCCGTGCAAAACCCAGAGGCGCCGCCAACACCTTGGCCAGCGAGATGAAACTCGCATCGCATACGATGACGTCGACCGGTTCGGGAACATGCTCGCTCGTCAGGAAACGCGCGTTGGTCTGTTCGTGGACGACTACACGCGGATCGTTGCGCAGCTTCCAGGCAAGCTGGTTGGTGCCCGAATCCACCGCATAGACCCGCCGGGCACCGCCATTCAGCAGCACGTCGGTGAACCCGCCGGTCGAACTGCCGACGTCGATCGCGACGGCCCCTTCGACGCTCCAGCCGAAATGCTCAAGTCCATGCGCCAGCTTGATCCCGCCTCGCGAAACCCACGGATGGTCGCGCCCGCGCACCTCGATCGCTGCATCGGGCTTGATTGGCTGACCGGCCTTCTCGATCTTGCGCTCACCGGAAAAGACGAGCCCCGCCAGGATCAACGCCTGCGCCCGCGACCGGCTTTCCACCAGCCCGCGATCCACCAGCAACTGATCGGCCCGCACGCCCGACGCCATGAGTTCTCTCTAAGGAATGGTGGGCGGTGACGGGCTCGAACCGCCGACCCTCTCGGTGTAAACGAGATGCTCTACCAACTGAGCTAACCGCCCAAGTTCCGGGAGCGCCGGCTTACAGGCTTCTGATCAGATCGCAAGGGCAAAGCATCCGGCCATATTAGCCGTTCGGCAAACACCAGCCGTTCCTGTCGATCACCCGGTGATCTGGATCGATGTGCACCTGCAGCCCGTGCGGCAACCAGGAGACTTATGGGCTATATGGTGAGAGAGGGAGCCATCCAAACCCGAAACGGTGTCTCCGGCGGCGGGATCATGATATCGGCGACGGCATCCAACTGATCGAGATCGCTCAGAACACGCACATTGGCGTGATATTCCGGGCGCTCTTCGACAATCGGGATTCCGCCATCAAAGCCGGTAACGATCGTATAGGAGCCGATACGGTCGAGGCAGACGCCGAGGACCGGTTCACCATCCTCGGCGATCAGGCCGGCGGCGAGCAGAGCCGCATCCATCGTGGCCTGGTCGCCAGCGCGCAGATAGAGATCGATCATGCGGTAAGCCTCTGAAGATCAGCGTTGGGAAGGCGACGATTATAATAAGTGACGGAACGGATATGGCCGTTAAGGGCCGACGTACCTGGCCCTCCGCCAATCGTCATCTGGCTGGCCGTTGGCGGCATTCCGCTGCTATCCGTGGAGAGCGTACCACCGCTCATGCATGCGGCAAAGTCGTCGAGCGCATAGGCCAGCGCCATCGAATATCGCGTTCCCGCGATCATCGAGCCCAGATTGATAAAGGAGAAGATGGTGGTGCCACTCGACGCTCCGAGCATTCGACCCACCGTCGAGCTATACAGGACCATCCGGCTGCTTGCCGAGCCAACGTCCAAGCTGATGGCACCCCGATCCGTACCGTCAATGGCCGGATTGCGATCGAAGGCGACGATGACCGATCCCGCCGCCTGATTATACCAACCCGCGAAGCTCGTCCCCGAAACGACCGCTACATCAGCTGCCCGGGTCACCTGCGCCGTGGTTGTTGGGATGTATGAAGTGACATCCGTCCCGGCCTCGACCATGATCCCGCTGACCTTGAAAGTCCGAACGCTGTTGGCAGTATATTTGACCACCCCGCAATTCGAGCTAGGAGAGGCACTGGTACTGATCGCCAGGCTGACGCGATAAAGACCCCCTCCATAGTTCTCCACTTTCCCGCTGTTCGCGATCGTCGGGGCAAGCACCGTTCCCCCGAGATTCAATGTGAAATCGTTATCAGGATGCTGGCCGGCATTATTCCCGAAAACGGGAGCGCCGCCATCATCCATCCGAACAAACACGCTGATCACACGCAAACTGTTCGCCGGGACTGCATAGTTCGTTACATAGAAATATGACGACGCGGTGCCATCGTAACCAAAGGCGATACCCGTCGCTCCGATCAAACCTGAGAAAGTCGTAGTGCTGACCAGCCCGCCCCTGGACGCCGGCAGGCCTGTCGCAAATTCGCTCTGGATAAGATAGTTCGTCCGCGGCTCCTCGATCAGCAAACCTCGCATTTCGAGCGTGACCGGATCATAATCGAAGCGCGGTACATTATTACCGACTACCTCGATTATTCCCGCAGCATTGACACGCGTCGCCGCCGAACCTCGCGTGAAGGCTATGCGGCTATCAAAGGTGCTTTCGGCTAGGAAATCAAACGTCACTGCAGGCCCACTATTCGAACCACCAGCCAATACTCCAAGCCCCAGCCCAAGGCGAAGCTCCGGCTTGCGCAACCGCGCGAACGGACGGGAATGGAAATCAGGGATCATCTTTCAACCTCTTTCTGTTTCTCGGCCCAATCCTTGGCGTTCCCCAGGCGCACGGCTATCGCGGTGCATTTTCGGAGGTCTGCATCCAGGAGGGATAGTCGATCGGCGCCGCCAGCGACGCCGGCAGCGTCGGGAACGCGGGGCAAATCCGCTCCTTGCCCGACACCGCCACCTGATGCGCGCAGGCGGGCAACATAAGCAGCGAGACGACTATTGGCACTCGCCAGATCTGCGGATTGTTTCGCATTGGCTTCCTCGGTGATGTCGTTCTGCCGGCGCTCCGTAGCGAGCGCCTGCCGGAGATCGGCGATTTCCCGCTTCTGCTGGGTGTCAGCGAATTCCGCCGTGACCGTCTCGCGCTCGTCGGCCCGGATATTCGCGATGACATGGCGCGCGCCCAACCAAAGACCGATCAGCAGGGCGATCGGTACGCCGATCTTGAAGATCGGCCCCCACGGGATCATGCGTCGGCATCCTTGCCGCCCGGCGACGGCACCAGAACGCCGATCACGCCGACCGCGATGACGATCCAGCTATATGGGGAAAGCAGCGCCGCGGCCCCCGTGACGGCGAGGCCGATCGCAGCCCATGTGGTTCGCTCGCCAAGTCGCCGCTTGAGATAGGCGCTCATTCGCCGACCTCCTTCAGCCAGGCGGCGACATCGAAACTCGGACAAGCTTTCGCCACGCCCGGCCAGTCACGATGCCCGCGAATGATGATGCCGGGATAGCGCGCCCTATAAGTTCGGATCAGCGTCAGCAACGCCATCTTCTGAGCATCCGTCCGCGTGTCGGCCGGCCTGTTGTTCGCCTCGACCCCGCCGACATAGCAGATGCCGATATTGCCGGTGTTGGCGCCCCCGACATGCGCGCCGCGCTGATCGTCCCGCAAGGTCCGCACCCTGTTTCCGTCGATCTCGACCACGTGGTGGTAGGATATCTGTCCGAACTTCCGGACATCCCATTGACTGATCGTTGCAGCCTTCACGTCACGCCCACGCGGTGTCGCAGCGCAGTGGATCGTAAGATACTCGATCTTCGCCGGGTCCATATATGCCGGTGTCGTCATGACATTTCTCCTCCCGCTTTCGCGATCTCGACGAACTGTTCGACCATGTCGGAAGGCGGTGTCGTCGGATTCGGGAACGCGGTGCGGAGCAGGTCGTCCGCCAGTCCGAGCGCGCTGTTCGTCGGATCGATATGCCTGAGCGCGCTCGACACCAACTCGAACGAAATCCGCAACGCCGCCATCTGAGTATCGCGAGCCTCGTCCTTCGCCTCGAGCAGTCCGAGCCTCATTTCGAGCCGCTCGACATAAGCCGTGCGGCCTTCATCGATGCGCTTTTCCTTCGCTTCGAGCTCATCCCGCCAGGTTCGGAGCTTATCCTCCCGGGTCTGCCGGGCATGATCGCTCCGTCCGAACAGCCATTTCACGCCACCGCCCAGAAGCGTCAGCAACGCCAGCGCGCCGCCGACCCATCCGCCGGCCTCCACGGTGTCCCAGCTCATCAGCTCGTTCTCGTGATGTCGTAGGTGGCACTGCCCAAGCTGGTCTTCAGGCCGTCGGCATCCCGCACGACGAGGTCAAAGGAGCCAGTGACGTAATCGCCGACGATCAAGCCCGACCAGATGAGCATGGGATTCTGGGCTGTCAGGCTTGACAGGCTGATCTTGCTCGATCCGGTCTTGGTCCACGAATAGATGTAGGGCGGCCTGCCGCCGATCGGGTTGCTTCCTGGCCCGCTCGCCGTGCCGGAGGCGCTGCTCACGGTCGAAATTTGGCCGGGCCAACTTACATTGGAATCGAACGAGGGAGGCGGCGGCGGCGGCGGAGGGCTGGTCGGGGCTGCCACGGTCGCGGATGCCGCCTGCAGGATGCCCGACATCAGGACAACCCCGATCCCGACGAGACCCACTCGTCGACCGAGACCTTGCGCAGCGTCATCCATCCGCGCTGCCCCAGCGTACGGCTGCCGCTGGTCGCCGTACCGGCCAACCTCAGCGTCACTCCCGCGGCCGCGGTGATCGTCTGGCTCGACGCGCTGTTGTTGTAGATCGAGATCGCATCGCCGATCCCGAAAGCCACCGCCGCGTTCGCCGGCACCGTGACGCCCCCGGTCGTGATATCGATGCATTCGCCGACGTCGTTCAGGGCGAGCACATAGGCACTGGTCTTCGCAACCGACGGGATATTGCGATATCCGATCTTCCGCGCCGTCCCGCCAGGATCCTTGATCGTCGACCCCGCGCCCATGTCGGTAAGCGCCCCCGTCATCGCCCCGCCACTCAGCGGAAGATAAGGCGCGAGCAATGTCCCGAAATAGGTTTTCAACTGCGCCATCACCTCCCGGATGGCGTTGTTGATACCGGCGGCGGGGCAGCCCTCCGCAAGATTGATGCCCGCAATTTCGGTGTTGTTCGCTGGAACCGTGTCCCAGTCGTTGACGCTGTTCTTGGCCATTGCCATCATCCCAAAAAGAAAAGGGCCGCCGGTAAACGGCGACCCCAAAAAAACAGATGGTAAAATTGGCTATGCGACTAGCCGCTCATCTCTGCTTGAACTCATCATAGCTTTTTATAATCGACGGTCGCGAACCCGTCAGCGGTGCGCGGACCAAGCGCCCAAGGCCGCAGAATCGCGACTTCATCAGCCATCACGCCGCGCTGCCGGCCCGCGCCATGGTCGAGGTCGACATAGTCGAAATCATAGATGCCCAGGCCATCGTCTAGTTCGCCTACTTTCTCGATGTTTGTTTTCGTTCGCCGATCCGAGAGCGACGAAGCCGCATTACTCCATACGTTATAAGCAATACCCGGCCCCTTGGACGTACTGCTGTTGGTCGCATTCGTAAGGTTGGCAAGAGCCTGCTGATAACTATCCATACCCATAAGCGGAATCGCTGCGCCGGCCTTCAGCAAATCCGTGGTTGGACCATATCCAGCATATTGAGCGTTGCTGAGTTGGTCGGTTAGACTGAGCGCCTGGAGCATCTGCGCAATCTGCTCCGAACGTGCCGCATCGCCAGCCTTGGCGGCCTCTAGAGTACGATCCTGCTGCTGTCCAAACTGATTGCCGAGCGCCTGCGCTGCGGCCAGACGACGCCCCTGATCAGCATTGTAGTCTGAGGACAGCAGACCGGTCGCTGCATCCATCCGTGCACGTTCGCTATTCCATATATTATCTGACTGTCCTGCCGCTTGAAGTTGGCGATTCGCACTGTCATTGAAGTTCTGATAGCGAAGCTGACTCTCGTTATTTGCAAGATTCTTTGATAATACATCAGCAAAGGCTGATCCAATACCCGTCCCCATGCCGCGCGCGCCAAACATCCGGTTCGCCTGCTTCGATACGTCTGCGTTGGTCTGGGCAACGATACTATCGAGATAAGGATTACCTTTCAGGTAATCGTCACCCATGACCGTCGAATAAAGGCTGGCGGATGGCTGATTATTGAGAAAGCCGCCGCCGGCAACGTTCGATGCATAATGCGTAGCCGGGTTATTGCCAGCGCCGTTGGCGATGTTTTGGAACACTCCCAAAGACGGATCGCTCTGCACACCCTGCAAACGGTTGTAAGTTGCCTGACCGGAGTTCTGATCAAGGAAATAGCCATTCGAGATCGTACGAGCGGCGGCTTGAGCATTCGAAACATATGGGTTTGTCGAATATGCGGCCCCCGCGTTACGCATGAAAGCATCGGAAGCAACGTCGCCCAGCGCATTAAGTCGCGGCTGCTGCTGATTGTAGGCACTCTGAACATCGTAAAGCCCTTGCCGAATATACGGCTCCGTGTATTTCGCCGGTCCGCTCTTGCTCTTTGAGCCACTAGAAATACCCATGATTACAGCTCCTTACGAATAGTGGTTTGATGCAGTTCATAGCCATGGGGAGCGAGCGCCCTCGCCCACCCCGCCCGGCTTTCCACCAGGGCCGCGACACATCCCGTTGATCGTCCCCATGCCTCTGCCTCGGGCCGAAGCGTCTCGATCAGCGCGTCGAGATCGCCCGCCGCGACAAGGAAATGCAGGTCGCGCGCGCCGGTCGGATAAGCCTTGATCTCGGCGACGAGCGCCGCCCGTTCGGTCGACCAGAACCGGGCCCGTCCCGACCACACCTCCCCGGCGAGCCAGGCGGGCGTGTAATATCGCCGGTCCATCACCTCGGCGAAGGCGGGGAGCCATTGGAGGAAGTCGTGCATCATACGCCGGTTCCCGCGGCATCCTTCCACTGGGCATCGGCCGTGTTCCACCAGATCGGCTTCTTCAGCGTGCGATCGTAGAACATCTGCCCATCGGTCGGAGTACCCGGCCGCTGCGCCGTCGTTCCGGCGCCGAGCAGCCGGCGCGTGAGCATGTTGATGACGTCCTTCGCCTTGCGATTCCATTCGCGCTGGGACCGTTCTTCTTCCTTGATCTGGATCGTCATGCCCGCGCCCCCGCGACGGCTTCGAGGTCATAGCCCTGGACGAAGGACCATGGCGCGCCGGCCGGAATCGCCAGCTTGACCTGGCTGAGGTTCCAGCTCTGCCGCATCCGGTAGAAGCCGCCGCCGCTACGAGCGGTGAAGGCGGTCTCGGTCGGCATGTCGCCCAGGCTGTTCTGGCCGAGGATCGAAACCGTCGCGGTCGTCGCATCGGTGAACGGCCGGACGCCGGTGATCCGTGCCCGGCGGCCCGGAAACCACTCCCGCATCCCGTCCACCAGCGTCGCCGCCATATTGTCGCCGCTCAGCGTTCCCAGCATGCCGTTGCCGTCGAACAGCATCACCAGCGGATAGCCGCCGCGGAACAGCGCCGAGTCCAGCGACAGCGCAACGGCGTCGAGATCGCCATAGACCGCGTCCATGTCCTCCAGCGTCATGCCGAGCGCGAGGCTCGGAAACATCCGTTGGGACGTGATCGGCGCGGTGGTGAAACGCTGCAGCGCGAAATTGTACAGCAGGACCTGGTTGGCCGGGCTCGCGCTGGGGACCGACAGCATGTAGAGCGAATTGCGCGGATCGACCACGGCGCTGATCGCCGACAGATAGGAGCGGTCGACCATATGGAGAAAGGTGCGATCGACCTTCTCCGATCCGATTGCGGAGACCGACACGCCGTCGCAGGCCATCAGCCCCTTGTTCGACAGGAAGAAGGTCAGCTTCCCATAAGTGGCGAGCGACCAGGGCGCGATGCACCCGACATCGGTGGCGATCTCGTCGAACTGCCAGACCGCGTCATCGGCGGTGTAGCTCATGCGGACGATCCGGTTCTCCTGGAAGATCAGCCCATATTCGCCACCCACCACGCCGGTGACGTCGCCGCCCGACGGCAGGATCTGGAACCCCGCTTCGCCGGTGCCCGCGGTCCAGGTGGCGGGGTCGCCATTGTCCGACCAGGCGATGCGCAGCGGATCGCCGTCGGTATATCCGGCCACGACGAAGCCGCGGACGACCGCCATGAAGCGCGCGGTCGGCGCGGAGGCATCAAGGGCGGAGGTCGCCGATGGCGTCGCGGGATCGAACTTCTGGATGTCGTCCACGCCGTTGGTCATCAGCATCAGGTCGTTATAGGGACAGAAGCGCACGCCGATCTCGGCGGTCGACGACAGGCCCGTCTTGATGTCGGTGAAGCCCGGGGCCTGGTAGCGCCGGATCTTGCCGGCCGTCGCCGCGAAGATGAACACGTCGCCGGCCGCGCGATAGGCGCCGGCCCCGACGCATGGCGCGCCGAGAGTCCCGTTCTCGGCCGCGGCGAACTGGCCGATCGGCGCATAGCCGTTCGCGATCGCCTGCACGCCGTCGGCCATCAGCAGCCCGTCCTGAAGATGGGCGGGCTGATCGGGCTTATACTCGCCGAAGATCACCGACATCAGAACGCCCCGCCGATGAAGCCGGCATAAGACAGGCCGCCGCCGCGCCCGAAGGCGGTCAGGTCGGCGGTCAGCGGCGCCTGGTTGCTCTGCACCGGATAGCGCGCGATCAGGCCATCCATCGCGTTGCCGAACAGTTCCGCCCAGTTCGCCGTGCCGCTGTCATTCCACCCGAACATCTCGGCCTGCGCCAGCGAACCGTAGAGATAGGCGTTGCGATGGCTGGCCAGCACCCAATTGGTTGGCATCGCATCGGACAGCGCCGGGATCTTCACGAAGCGCGCGATCGTGGCGCCAAAGCTGCCCTCGGGCGCCGGATGGAAACGCAACTGGTCGCCGATGACCGTGTAGAAGCGCGGCGGATCGCCGTCGATCACGGCCCGCATCGCCGATCGCTGCTCGGCTTCGCCGAACCGGAGGCCGACGAGGCGTTCGGGTGAAACATAGTCGAGCGACCAGGGGCGATCGAGCCCCGACAGCTCGATCGAGATCGGCTTGACCGTATCGCCGTCGGGCAGGTCGACCAGTTCGGCGTCGATGGTGAGCGGGTCGACGACCATCATCGGACGGATGACGGCGCCCTGCCCCACCGCGGCGGCGAGGCGTGCATTGATCTCGTCCTCGCAGAGCGTGATGAAATCCCGCTCGCGTCCGCCGAGATCCGAACCGTCGAGCCAGGCCGCAAGACTTGCGACCAGCTCGGAATAAGTGCTGAGTGCCATGCGGGCCTCCATGAAAAAAGGGCCGATCACCAGACCGGCCCCGGATGAGATGAGGATGGGAAGGATCGGGTGGTGCCGCCGATCCGGGTCGCAAGGCGGGGATCGCGCGCCTTGTCGAAGCCGTAGCGGACCGTTGAAAGTCGCCGTCATCTCGCGAGGACGGGAAGTCACATGCTCGAACATCGCCGCCTCTGGCGAAGATGCCGGCATATATAGGAGCTGCTCCAGCCTTTGGCTGACGTCATCCCGAACGCTTGCCTTGCACGCGATCGAGGAATGGGGAGGAGGATGTCGAAAAGTCAGGCCGGCCTGTTCGGGAACAGGCCGAGACACGTCGCACCGACATGGTTCGCTTCATTCCAGGGCATATGGGGATCAGCGTGCGCTCGTGTCGCTGCGCCTTTCGCGCGTCACGGCTGGCGCTTGCGGTAGCGAGGTTATCGGAAGAAACCGTTATTTGGTCCAGCGCCAGCGATCTGCGCCAATGGCACGACAGTCAATGCCATCAAAGGGCTACTCGTCTTTTCCGATATTACGCTCTTCTTTGCGGCGCTCCCCATCTTTCAATAAATGTTCATCAGCTTTCCACAGCATTTCCATCATATAGGCTATCAGGAAAATAAATAGAAATGCTATAAGAAAACTACTCAACCCCAATCTTATAACCGCCTCCCACTGCACTCCACCACCGTAATCTTGATAGAACTCCCCCTGTGGATTATGATCAAAAGCCATATACAATATTATAGATAAAAATATCATGGCCATGACAAATGATATGCATAACGTTATCCTGGAAGGCAGATAGCGTTTCATAATCACCCCTTATTTAAACCAAATCATATGCGACGCAGATTTTCAGCCTTTCCGCTCCCCCTGTTCAAAGCACCTCAATCCAACGCGCTAATCCGCGTATTTATCTATGCTTTGCGCGCCACGCCCGATATTGTTGCATGGTCATATGAGAGTCGGTTTCGAAACTCACGCTGATCGCGCCAGTCTGCGGATCATGAGCATGGCAGCGGCGGCGTAGAGGAATGCTGCGGCGGACTTGAGGGTTGCCTCGACGTCCTTGGCGAGACGGCGATTTCGGTTGATCCATGCGAAGAAGCGTTCAACGACCCAGCGCCTTGGCAGGACGACGAAGCCGGTCTGCCCGGTGATTTTGCTGACGATTTCAACGGTGATGCTGGTAGCCTGCGTGACGCGCTCATGGTTGTAGCCGCCATCGGCCCAGACCTTCTCGATGAACGGGAACAGGCCGCGTGATATTTGCAGCACTGCACCACCGCCATCACGATCCTGGACATCGGCGGTGTGAGGTTCGACCAGCAGCGCCCTGCCATCGGTATCGACCAGGGCATGTCGCTTGCGCCCCTTGATCTTCTTGCCGGCGTCATAGCCCCGTGGGCCGCCGCTTTCCGTGGTCTTGACGCTCTGACTGTCGATAATGGCCGCGCTCGGGCTGGCCTCGCGCCCCGTCCGTTCGCGGTCGGTCATCACCAGAGCATGGTTCATTCGCTCGAACACTGCTTCGTCGCGCAACAGGGCAAACCAGCGGTAGACTGTCTGCCACGGAGGAAAGTCTTTCGGCAACAGTCGCCAGGCGATCCCGCCGCGCAGCACATAGAATATGGCGTTCACGATCTCGCGCATCGGCCATTCCCGCCGTCGCCCGGTCGAACGTGCCTCGGGCAGAAATGCGGCGATCAATCGCCACTCCGCATCACTCAAATCCGTCTGGTATCGCTTCGCCACGCGCGTATGCTGCGCGCGGGTGGCCGGGGTCCACATGCCTGTCTCCGAGATGTCTGCAAACTCCCGGAATCACATGAACCTCGGCCGCTCAACCCCTTTCGAAACGGCCTCTAAGTTGGATCAGAAGGGGCGTCGCTATCGCCGATATCATTCTCGCTCAGAGCCTGGCCTGCCTTTTCGGGGACAAGCCCTCGCCACATCGGCTTCGCCTCGGCCTGATCCGTTTCCAATGCTCCATAGCCCAGCAAGCCCGCCCCAAGCGCTGGTCCGGCAAGCGAGTTGAACTGGATTACATCTTTCAACTTGGGATGCGAGTTTACATGTTGACGGATACGAGCAGCCGTCTTGGGCGCGACGGTCTTCATATAGTTTGGATTCGTCATATAGGCGCGAATAGCTTCCGCCATATATTCGTCTGCCCATTCATCTTCTGGATAGCCGAAATTACGTGGAGTCGTAAGAACGGAAGCATTTTCCCGCCCCGTGGCGAGAGTGCTGAAAATGTGACCCAACTCGTCGCCCAGCCCATCCACTGGAAACTCGCCGGCGACCGTATGAATCACATGTCCCACTTCATGTCCGAGGACTCGCTTTTCTTCTTTTTTCGAGAGGGAATCACTAATCTTGATAGCGTACGGCGCACGAGAATATTTCTCGATTTCAGTAATTCCTGATCCGCCTCCAAGAGCTTCTGTCGGAACTCGGCTAACGCCTTCTCTTGTAAGGCGTGTTCCAAGGGACAAAATTCCTTCATGTCCGATAGGTTTGTCTGCCGCGCCAATTTTCTGTCGGCCCGCGACCTGGCCTTGGCCGAGCGGCTCACCCTCAATGGTATATCGGAGTCGTCCGGTGACATCAGCGCCTGCTCCTTTCGGATAATCGAGCGCGAAATCGCGCGGCTTCTTAACCGGCGGATCATATATACTGAGAGTCTTGTCGGCCAGTATTTTCATCTCGGGCACGGCCGCTCGAGCAGGATTTCTTGAGAACCGCAACGCCTTTGAAATCATATCGCCAGCCAACGGCGCCAGGCCCGCAGCCAGAGCCACCGTGCCGATCGCCGCATCGACATAGTCGCCACGGCGAGCAGAGCGGATAACCTCGTCGCCCATCACGGCGTCACCGACGCCGGGAACGAAATCAACGATATCGCGGACCTTGCGCGAGGCGTTCTGGTAACCATGGCGGTCGGCGCCGAGACGCATCGCCAAACGGCCCGCCGCGTCACCGATACGCTCGCCCCATGATGGGTCATAGGTCGAAATCCCATCCTGCGACCCGATGGAGGAAGTCGGCGTTCCTACCAACCCAGCGCGGTTGAAGACCTTCGCTCGCTTCATCACAGGATCGCCCAAAGAATCTGTCAGGGCAGACGGCTTTGCCCCATAGACGGCCGCGACCAACTGGCGCAGATCCTCGTTTCGCGCTCTGTCTTCCGGAAGCACGAAGCTCGGAATCGTTTTCGTATCTGCACTGGTGATTTTCCTGCCACCCGTCATGTCAGGCTCCTTGGAAAGGGAAGGCCCCGGCCGTAGCCGGGGCCCATGGAGGGATCAGGCGGTGCCGCTGATCCGGGTCGCAAGGCGCGGATCGAGCGCCTTGAAGCCGTAGAGCACGTCGAGGCGCATCGTGCTGACGTCGTTCGATCCGTTGTAGAAAGGGATCAATCGCACGCTCGTACCGCTATAGCTCTGGCGCGCCACGTCCTTGGCGCCCGGCGGCGATACCATCGGCACGATCGCCAGCGCGAAGGCGTTCTTGTGGAACACCAGGTTCTGCGCATAGGTGGTCGCTGCCGAGCCCAGGAACGTCACCGCCTGGTTGTTGAGGTCGGTCACCCCCACGACCGAGACATTCTGGAACGCGCCGGTCCAGATCATCGCCGGATAGATCACCACGTCGGTCTCGTTCGACGCGCAGGTCGCGTCGGCGACGACGGTGAACTGCTTGAGCCAGGGCAGCCGCGCCTTGGTCACCGGGTTGACCGCATAGACGCCGGCGATCGTGAACACCTCGCCCGCCTTCACCGTGTCGGTCGCGTTCGTGAAGCTGTCCATGTGGATGGTCTGGATCATCGTGTCCTTGACGGTCGCATAGTCGATCGTCGAGCCGGTGATGCTCAGGTCGATCAGGATCGAGCCGGCGCGCGACCCGGTCGTGATCGACTGGACGTTCTGCGACATCCGGGTGTCGATCCCGCCGATCGTCCCCAGGTCCCCCTTGCGATAGGCGTCGCTCGCCGCGCCCTGGATGTAGAGGTTGGTCTGCGAACCCAGCATCCCCCACTGGTCGGCGGGCGAGAGGATCGCGGTGCGCCCGTCGGACATCACCCCCTGCTCGTCCAGCCGCTGCGGCGCCGGCGCGAAGTCCTGGAAGCTGTTGACGATCTGGCCGGGCGTGCCCACCCAGTTGGGCACCTTGGCGGCCAGCGACAGCACGTCGCTGTCGATCTTGTTGGCCAGCTGCACCATCGCCGGCTTGATCACCCGCTCCGACAGGTCCTTGATGCTGAGCGTCAGTTCGGCCGAGGTGAAGGCGAAGTCGACGCCCTTCTGCTGGTCGACCGTGATCGTGGTCGATCCCTCGATCACGTCCTGGACCGAGGCGTTGGCGCCCGAGCGCACGGTGAAGTCGGTGGGCCGCTTGATGGTGACGGTGGCGCCGCTCGAATAGCCGTTCTTGGCGTTGCCGAACTCGGATTCGAGCCCGCGATGCACCGCCTTCGCGGCGACGAGCTCATTTTCGAGGACGCTCAGCGCCTCCTTGGCGATGACGTCGATGGTCAGAAGCGAATTAGCCATGAAATCAGATCCTTATTTCTGCTTTGCGCGCCACGCCCGATATTGGGCCATGGTCATGCGCGATGGGTCGGAAGGGCCGCTGCCGGCGCCGGCGCCGATCTCGGCCGCGGGTCGATAGGCGCCCCGGTTGGCGGCGCGCTGCCGCTCCAGTTGCTGGGCGCCCGCATAGGCGAGGTTCAGGATCCGCATCTCGGCGGCCGAGGCATGGCCGAGAAGCTCGTCGGGAATCCCCAGGGCGATCGCGAAATTCTCCAGGGCCTGTCGCCGCTCGGGCGACCAGTCGCGGATTTCGCGCGCCATTGCATGGTCGGTGTCGGCCCGCGTCCTGGCGATCTCCTGCTGTTCGCGGGCGGCCTTGTGATGATGATGCTCGGTCAGGCGGCCGTGCAGCGCCTGCTGCTCCTGAACGAGCCGACCGACGGCGGCGCGCAGCCCGGCCGCGTCCGGATGGCGCGGGTCGAGCTGCGTCCAGTCATGCCGGGCGAGGTCCTGCAGTTCCGCATCGACGGCCTGCAGTCGCGCCATCGCCTGGAACTCGTCGACTGTCATCGCCTGGGTCTGCTCGATCCCGGCCTTGTCGGCCGCGAGCGCCCGGCGCTGGTCTGCCAGTTCCATCGTCTTGCGCGTATAGTCGGCCTGCCGGAGCAGCGCCTCCTTCAGCGGCCGGGGCACCTGGTAGAGCTGCCCCTCATATTCGACATCGACCGCCTCGCCCCTTCCCGCGTCGCCGTCGCCGTCGCTGTCGCCGCTACCATCATCATCATCGTCGCGACCGGAAAACGGATCATACGCCTCCCCTTCCCCGTCGCCGGGCGGTTCGGTCATGCCGTCGTCCACGTCATAGGCTTCCGCGCCGGCCTCCGACGGTGCGCCCCCGAAAGGACGCGTGTCGTCGCCGCCGGCCGGATTGGCCGTCGTTTCGTAGTTCATTATAGGAAGCTCCTGCTGTCCCGCTTGGCGGGAAGGTCTTGTTAGGCCAATCGCCTAAGTACTTGCTTTGTTCTCTTCAGGGCCGTATCAGAATGCCAGTGCAATAATCGAGAATGAACATGACCGACAATCGCGAATGGGTAAATGTCTATGTCGGCTATGAACACCAAGATTATCCCATTGCCGACGTTCCTCTCCGTCAGTACGATCGTATATATACCGGTGAAACCATAACTCTTGCTCATAGAGCAGATGACTCTAGCCCTACTGATTTCGTAATTTTTGAGATTACCGTAGAAAATGAGACCATGCGCTTGGCGATTACAGAAATAATGCCCATGGTATATAGTCTATATATTTTTATGGAAAAGCCAGATAATTTCAAGGAAACTAGAAAAGTGGAGGCCATTAAAGCCTATCTGGCGCGGAATCCGTAACTTATAGGAGATATTTTTTAGCGCAGGCGCCGAATCTTCCCGTTTGCCAGCATCGTTGTCATATTCTCGGGATGCCTGAACTGCCAAGCACCTCCTGGTTGACCAAGCCATGGTACAGCAGGCCCCCCTTCGACAGGCAATCCAACCATACTCTCATACGCGTGATAAGCCTGATCATCTGGCCGGTGACCGACCGCACGTTGTTCATAGGGCGTACCAAGGGGAGCCGTAAATCTCCCCGCGTCATCCTTATCACCTAATCTTCCTTCGTCCCCATATCGGTCGAACCGGTATTTCACAGGGATCTCTCCTTTGAGAGAATAAAGAAAACCATTATTGCTAGGCCATTTCTTGAACTCGCGCATCGGGGCCTCGGCATTCGGTAGCGGAAGCCTTGTTCGGCTAGCAGGCCGAAATCCAGTTCCCGCCGCAAGGCCACCCAACGCCTCATCGAACTGCGTACTCGCCTGGATGGTTTCAGGCGAACCGCCCATCACATAGGACATCGGACCAAGGCCCAGCGCGCCCGATCCGATGCTGTCGAGAAACGCCTTGTCCCGCCGCGCCGCATATTCGCTCGCCACGCTTGGCGGATTGCCGATCAGCGGCATGTCCGGATGAGCGGCCTGTGCCGCCTCGAACGAGGGATAGCTCCTGCCGCCATAGGAATAGGTCTCCGCCAGGCCCGGCGCAGGCCCCAGATCATAGCGCGCCATCTTCCAGTCGACCGGCCCCTGATCGGAAGGGCCTTGCCTCGCCGCGGACGTGCGATGAGGATTCATCCCGCTCAAATTGGTATCGAACAAGTCGTCGATCCGCTCCAGGAAGCCCTTTCCGCTCTTCACCGGCTCGCCTGACGGTCTGCGCCCGTTCACCACGATCTCCGGCACATCCCGCCCTTCCGCAAAAGCGGCAGCGTCGCGCTCCTGTTCCAATCGCCGCGCATAGTCCTCTTCGAACAGCATCTTCGGCAAGGATTTGGGTCCGGACATCAGAGCCCCCCTTTTCCACTGGCTGCGGATGATGCGCTTTGCGTCGGGTCCGCCTTGTCGCCACCGACATCATGAGCTTCCGCGCCGGCCTCCGACGGTACGCCCCCGAAAGGACGCGTGTCGTCGCCGCCGGCCGGATCGGCCGTCGTTTCATAGTTCATTGTAGGAAGCTCCTGCTGCCCCGCTCGGCGGGAATAGGCGGATGCAATCAGGGATGGCCGGAAGCGGCGATCCCGATTGACGTTATTGATTATATACTATCTTTGTTCCAATCGACCATTTGATCGATGACAATCCAGCGGTCGAAACCACGACATGACGAATGAACCTGAACAGGTAGATATCCATATTTCCACCGCCGTCTCATCGCCTCCTGTGATTGATGGGTTGGATTATCCCCGATTTATCTCATCAATCTTCAGGATATTTGGCCAAGCCCTTCGGAGACAACCAGATGATCCCGATCGCCTTGCTCGAAACCGATACCGATCGATCTGTTCTCGGGTTCGACAAAGTAGATCCGCTCATCCTTTTCGAGCGTGCCGAGCGCCCGTTCGATCAATACCGGATCGACGGATTTGTCGATTTCCAGAAACTGTTTGTCGCCGACGGTCGCCCCCAGCCCGATAAGCGTCGCAGTGATAGCTGCAAGGCGTTCCTGGTTCTGAGCCACGATGAAAATACATTGGAATCTGGCAGGAATTGTTACGCGATAGATTTCAACGGGCATGACGCACCTCTTTTATGAAAAATCTATCTGCGCACGTATCTCAACCTAATTGAACGCATGATATTCTAAATATCATACCGAATTTTATATCCGCCCCCAACGGACCATTTTACCATATCACGCTTGGTCGCAATTGGCCGATGTCCGCATCTCTCGGTACTTTCGACGATGAAGCACAAGCGCGTCCCATCTTCTGCAAATGTCACCGCATAGATGCATTCATCGGCTTCCAATGCGTGGATGACCTTCCCTACGACCTCCGCAAGGGTCTCCCGTCCAACCGATCGCGCCAGCTCGAGGCATATGAACCCTTCACGCTTTGCTCCGATCGCCTCGAGGCCCCGGGCCACGATATCGGTCCGGCTGGGGCTCGACATCTGCAGGAAGATGAGTTGCCCCCTCGCCCCCGCGACCTGGTATGTTTCTATCGCCATCTCGTCGCCTCCTGTGATCGATAAGTCCGATCCCATTATTTAAAACGCCAAGTACCATAGCGATATTCTCCGATACGCCCATCGTCTCGTGGATTCCGGTGATATCGAATGGCCTTGTCACCCCTCTCGTTCACTATCACCGAAGATCTTTGCCCCAAATTATCAAGGGCAATTCTGTCAGAATCGCTAGGTTTTACGGAAATATGAGTCTCTCCCGGATGTGTGTGAAGGATCAAGCGCGAATTGAAAGGCACCTCACCCATTTGTGGCCCTAGATCGCGCAAATAGCGCTGCTGTGTTGCGCGATTTCTGAAATAGCCGACTTCATGGCCCAGCTCTCTGGAAGCTGTAGCGATGTCCTGCACCCCATATTCCCCTCGCCCGACAGGTAGATCTCCGCGGCTGCTGGAAAGCCGGTTGGCAAGTGGCGGCCACCGATAGCGCAAGAAGCTTTCCACTGGCCTCTTATCCACGAAGGATTCGAACCGCTGTCGTATCGAGGGGCGCATCGCAGTTCCGGCCATCAACCCACCCAACGCCTCGTCGAACTGCGTACTCGCCTGGATGGTTTCAGGCGAACCGCCCATCACATAGGACATCGGACCAAGGCCCAGCGCGCCCGATCCGATGCTGTCGAGAAACGCCTTGTCCCGCCGCGCCGCATATTCGCTCGCCGCGCCCGGCGGATTGCCGATCAGCGGCATGTCCGGATGAGCGGCCTGTGCCGCCTCGAACGAGGGATAGCTCCTGCCGCCATAGGAATAGGTTTCCGCCAGGCCCGGCGCAGGCCCCAGATCATAGTGGGCCATCTTCCAGTCGACCGGCCCCTGATCGGAAGGGCCTTGCCTCGCCGCGGACGTGCGATGAGGATTCATCCCGCTCAAATTGGTATCGAACAAGTCGTCGATCCGCTCCAGGAAGCCCTTTCCGCTCTTCACCGGCTCGCCTGACGGTCTGCGCCCGTTCACCACGATCTCCGGCACATCCCGCCCTTCCGCAAAAGCGGCAGCGTCGCGCTCCTGCTCCAGCCGCCGCGCATAGTCCTCTTCGAACAGCATCTTCGGCAGGGGTTTGGGTCCGGACATCAGCGCCTCCCTCCTTCGCACGTTTCTGACAAGGCACGCTTCGCGGGCCCCACCTTGTCGCCGCCAATATCATGGACATCCGCCAGGGGACTCGGCGGTGCCGCCTCGAAAAGACGCGCGCCGCCGCCGGCCAAACAGGCCGTCGCTTCGTGGTTCATGTGGAAACTCCTGTCGCCGCGCTCGGCTAAAAGTGGATGGATAGTTACGGGGACGGAGGCTGGGCCCAGTTTGGATCGATGCCGGCACCCACGATCATGGCGACGGCGGTTCGCATCGCCGCGATCCCGCACAAGACCTACCAGGGCATCCTGTTCGAACGACAATCCATTCCCGTCTTATAAGGCTCGAATTTTTTCCGCGATCATGCGAATTCGCGCCATGCCCTCTCGATCGCAATATGTATTGGGTTCAGTCGGAGGATGGGTTTCGCACATCCTCGCTATCTCGTCGCGATAGTCCATGATCTCGGGTCGCTGAGAGCAGGATATAAAATCATCGAACTCCCAGGGGTCATCACCGGTATCTTCGACAAAACGGATCAACAGATCCGCGATCTCTTCGTTGGTATCGCCTTCCGAAGCGTGGAAGAATTTCGATATCCGTCGGAATATCTCCATCATGCATCCCCTGCATTTTCAGGAGATATATGAGAAATCACGGAAGGTGCCAAGGAAATGGAAGAAAACCTTTCAGGGGCTCCCAATCTTTATTGCCAACGGACATCCTGAATACCTCTTTTCCTGCTTTTTGTTTCCACCCCATGCCAAGACGGAGATAATCGTTCGCATTAAGAAGGCCTGTGCGTCGAGCGAACAGCGCAGTTCCCGCTTCAGGTGCAAGCGCACCCGCCATTCCAACCAACGCCGGTACCGCGATCGCCTGTTCGAGCGAAATATCGAACGGCGGATCATAGTTGGGATTGGGATGATATTTCCCGCCGACCAGAACATATTTCTGGCTATCGGGGATCAGCTTGCGCCCCGTGACGACGATCTCCCCACCGTCGCCGATCGCGGGCGGGGAGAACCAGTGGCGATCCCGCCCGCTTCCCTGATCCGCCAGGCGATCACCAGCGGCATCGCCGATCAGATCGCCCGCCCCCACTCCTCCGGTGATCGCCGCGTCATCCTGACGATTGGCCGCGTCGTCCCGTTCCGCCTCCAGCCGTCGCGCATGATCATCCTTGAACAGCAGCTTCGGCAATGAAACCGGCCCCGGATTGCCGTCCGTCCAACCCCATCGCCGACGATATTCCTCTTCAGCATTCGACATCGGCATCAGCGTCATGGTCATCTCCTTTCGATAGGGTGCGGCCGTCAGCCCTGCGGCGGCCCTCCCTGCACGGCCGGCCCCACCGCCGCCTCCGGCCCCCGCGCCCCCGTCTGCTGCGCGTCCTGCAACGTCTCGATCACCATCGCCCGCACCATGTCGGGCGTGACCGTCGCCAACACAGAGGCGGGCCGGTCATTACCGCCTTGTAGGCACCGACATCAGATAGCGAGAAGGTAGCAGAAGAAAAAAGTGGACGATTGCAAGGACGCCGCCACGACAAAAAGCACCTTGCTTCGGAAGCGAACTACCGGTGGAGACTATATGTCGGTCGGCTCTTTACGAAGAAAGGGCAGATACCAGCTCCAGAAGCCGTATTTCTCTCGGAAAGATCGCGGCGGCAGGAACCATGCAAAGCAGCCGCCACGTTCTTGCTCGAGTTCGTGCTTTTCCACACAGATTGCGCGGACAATATCCTCGGTGGAGGAGCCCGCCGGAACCATGGTCCCCCTTCGTGCCGCTTCCCGTGCGATCAGGTCTCCGAATTCTTTGAAAAATGTCCCGGTTCGTTCGAGATGAAAGGACCGATGGTCACCATGATCGATCGCTATCAAACGTTCACCACGCACGTCGTAGAAACGAACCCCCGGCTCCTCACTGATCCAATATTCGAAATATTCCTCGGCACTGGCGATGCTGTCAAACACATCGACGTCACCCAAGGCGGTTTCATCGCTGGGGCTGCCGTCGTTCGAAACGATGCAATCCATTGTCAGAAGCGATCCCACGGCCATTTGTCGTACTTCTCCGCTGGTTCCCAAGGACGATGCCGGCCTATTCCTTGCCCCGGCGGACTTTGCCCATTTGGAAGCCGCTCGGCCGGACGTCGATGATAATGCGGCCATTTTCCATAGGGATTATTGGTCCGATTGCCGAAAGGCGCAATCTTGAAATTAGGCCCGATCTTCAGCTCTCCGCCATAGCGCGCGAACCTATAGGCCTGGACAGCCGCCGCCGCCGCCCCGGGCGCAAGCGCGCCCGCCATCCCCACTAACGCCGGTGCCGCGATCGCCTGTTCGAGCGAAATATCGAACGGCGGATCATAGTTGGGATTGGGATAATATTTCCCGCCGACCAGGACATATTTCTGGCTGTCGGGGATCGGCTTGCGCCCCGTGACGACGATCTCCCCATCGTCGCCGATCGCGGGCGGGGAGAACCAGTGGCGATCCCGCCCGCTTCCCTGGTCAAATTCTGGGACAGAATACTTAATTTAGATCCAGGTCATCCAATCCTTCGCTAATTGAGCGATTTTCAAGGATCATCACTAGTACCCTCGACGAAACGGACGAGGATATCCGCTATTTCTTCATTGGCATCGCCTTCCGAAGCTTGGAAGAATTTGGACATCCATCGGAATAGACCGTTTATTCGCGTCCGTTCATTGTCATGTAAAAGATGTACGAAACCTACAAATCCGGCCTCGCTCTCCCAAAAAACGAATCCAGCCCGACGGGACGAACCGCCGCCAGGTACCAGTCTATTTCAAAGGTCGGGGATTGCCGTGACGGTCCGTATGGTGCCATTTAACGGGTCCTAATTTTGGATGACTATCCAATAATCTCCGCACATCCTGCAGAAAATCTTCATAAAAATCTCTTCTTTTAAAGAGATTTTTAAACAAGGGAGAGCTCCCCTCCGTCAAAACAACCTTTGATTTACCTAAATCTGATAGCTGAACCCAATAATATCTCCCTTTATATTCCGTAGGCATATTCCAGGAATAATGTTCGATATCGGGCTCCAGTATCCCAACATCCATTCCAGCTTTCCTAAACAGGTCTGCGATGATGTTAGCCAGTGCCATCCCATTGGGACGGACCACCCTCCAATCATCACCCTCCCCTTGCTCTATGCCATCATCGGGGAAATCAGCAGTGAATTCGAAGCCCTGCCATACCATCAAACCCCTCCTCCGCCTCTCGATCTTCACGACCTTCCATTCTTATATTAACTCTACAAGATGATACTATTTAGGAAATATTACCTATTATATCACTCCTTATCTCGCTTATATAAATAAGCTGCACCTCCTCCCACAGTTGACACACCCCCTACACTGGCTTTGAGCGGCGTTGGACTGCCATACCACAGGCGCCCTGCCTGCTCATATTTTTTCAAACCGATATCCCTACCGCTCCAGCGAGTTCCCCCAGGCAAAGTTGTTCCTTTGAAGTTAGGGTCAACTTTGTAGTGCAGTTCATACATTTCTCCCTTGGAAATCCCCTTAGGCCTCAGAACATTGAAACGACTCTCGATAAACGAGGATGGAAGGCACCTATTATTGGGATTGAGGATTTTCGAAATCTTGGGAAATAGGCGCCTCTGCTTCGGAATGAAATGATGCCCTATCCCCGAATAGGGCTTCGCAAGCTCCTCTGCATCGCTACGACTGAACCCTTGCTTCACATATTTAGTAGCTAAATCCGCTGCCTTGGAAGATTTCACCGCTCGGGCGGCCTTGAGCGCTCCGGCGATGACGACCGTGGCTTCGGGGAGAAAGGCCGCCGCACCGGCAGCTAGAGGAGGCCCCCCGATCGCCTGTTCGAGCGAAATATCGAACGGCGGATCATAGTGGGGATTGGGATAATATTTCCCGCCAACCAGAACATATTTCTGGCTGTCGGGGATCGGCTTGCGCCCCGTGACGACGATCTCCCCATCGTCACCGATCGCGGGCGGGGAGAACCAGTGGCGATCCTGCCCGCCTCCATGATCTGCCAGGCGATCACCGGCGGCATCGCCGATCAGATCGCCCGCCCCCGCTCCTCCGGTGATCGCCGCGTCACCCTCACGATCGGCCGCGTCGTCTCGTTCCGCCTCCAGCCGTCGCGCATGATCATCCTCGAACAGCAGCTTCGGCAATGAAACCGGGCCCGGATTACTGTCCGTCCAACCCCATCGCCGGCGGTATTCCCGTTCGGCGTCCGATATCGGCATCAGCGTCATGAAATATCTCCTTTCGATAGTGCGCGGCCCTCAGCCCTGCGGCGCCGCCACCCCCGGCGCCACCGGTCCCTCCACCGGCCCCACCGCCGCCTCCGGCACCCGCGCCGCCGTCTGCTGGGCGTCCTGCAACGTCTCGATCACCATCACCCGCACCATGTCGGGCGTGACCATCGTCGCGACCGAGGCGAGCCTGTCCGTCACCGCCTTATAGGCGTCGATGTCGAGCTTGCGGTCGTCGCGCCCCTTGTCGGCCTGCGCCGCCTGGAGCTGCGCGCCGAGCTGCTGGAGCGCTTGGGCAAGCTGCTGCGCCTGGTGCTGCGCCGCCTGCGCCTCGGGGTTCGCGCCCTGCTCTGCCTGGCGGACCGGCTCGGGCAGCACGGCCTGGAGCCGCTTCACCACCTTGTCGCCGCCGGGCAGGTCCAGATTCTCCACGATCAGGTCGCCCAATATCCCAACGCTGGCCGGATTGGCGCGAACGAGCTCGGTCAGCATCGTCGCCGCCTCCTCGCGCTGGGTCGAATAGGACGGGCCCGATTTCACCGTCAGGTCATATTTGCCGATCGTCAGGTTGTAGATGTCGGCGGCCGGATCGGGCACGCCCTGCGGGTCGGTGATCCGCACCAGATCGGCCTTGCCGTCCTGGCCCAGCACCCGGATCATCCGGTCGCTGTTGTACACCTTGGGGATCAGGTCGATCAGGATGCGGCCGGTATGGCGGATCGCGCGGTTGAGATTGTCGATGAAGTGGAAGGTCGACGTATCCCCCTCGCGCTGCCGCGCCAGGATCGCCCGCCCGCTCGTCTCGTTCGATCGCGCGCCGAGCGAGGCGTCGTACAGGCCCATCACCGCCTTCATGTCGTCGGCCGCGTTCATCGCCGCCTGCAGCTCGCCCGCCGGCACCCCCGCGAAGGGCTGGCGCATCGGCGGCTCGGGCCCGTCATATTCCAGGAAGGCGTGCGTCGCGTTGTTCGCCGTGGTCCAGCGCGGATCGGAGGCGAAGGCGCCCTTGCGCCCCACCCACGGCGCCTTGGGAGCCAGCGCGACCAGCTCGGTCGCCATCGTCCGCCAATAGTTGAACATCTGCTGTGGATCGCGCGCGTCGCGGATCAGCGACCGGAAGTGCCGCCGCCCCTCGACGTTCACCTCCTCGCCATAGACCGGCACGATCGGGATGTAGCGCCCCGCCCAGTCCTCGCTCGACAGGCGCTCGACCGCGTTCACCACATGCTGCGTCACCTTGAACGACTTGACCGGCCGGGGCTGGCCGATCACCTCGATCGGCCCCAGCATCGCCTTCAGCCGCGGCAGTTCGTCGACATGGGCGATCGCCACCCCGCCCCCGCCCGCCGGCGCATATTGGACGAGCTGGCGCACCACCTCCTCGCGCTTCCAATATTCGGCGACGCGGACGCTCTTCTCCTGCCCGTCCGCCCAGCCGCCAGTGCCGCTCCACGCCGCGCTGGCGAAGTCGATCGGGTCCGCGCCGGGAAAGCGCCGGGCGAACTGGGCCTCGCTCATCTGCTCGACGATGAAGGCCGTCATCCAGTCCGAGCTGTCGGCCGCCTGCGAAAAGGGGTCGCCATAGACGGCGAACGGGTTCGGCACCGGCCGGATGACGATGTCCTTGTCGAAGCCGTCGTCGGCCGCCCAGTCCAGGTTGACGCGGATATAGCCGATGCCCATCGTCGCCGAGCAGTCGACCGCCGTGTCATAGGCGATGTCGGCGTTGGACATCGTCTCGATGTTGCGGATCAGGCCGCTCATCACCTCGGCCGTCTTCATGTCGCCGCGCTCGACCGGATGGACCGAGATCGCCGGCTTGTTCTGCCGGCTGTCGTTGACGACCTGGCGGATGAAGGCCGGCATCTTGTTGATGGTCAGGCACGGCCGCCCCTCCGCCTCGCGCTGCCGCCGGACCGTGTCGGGCCATTGCCAGGCCCCGCCCAGCCGCGCGAAGCGCAGGTCGTCGAGCGCCGCCGCGCGATTGTCGCTCTCATGCGCCTCCGCGGCCGCGAAGGCGTCGATCGCCTCGCGTACGATATCGTCCACTATGTTTCTCCGATGGGAAGATGGTCTTGAACCGCCTCGTCATGCGAGGCGTCGATGCGACGCGGCCGGATCGGGCCGCCGGATGATTGTCGGGACGAGTCCGTTCCGCCCCGAGATATCGGGCGTGTCGTCCTGTATCGCTGCCGAGACACGCACGAAAGGGAGTCTTGGCTAGAGTATCGGAGAGGGCACCGGCATCCAATGATTCCGACCGGTTATTTCGTCCGACTGCGATCTACCGAGAGGGGCGGATCGTATATCTTTCGAATATGGCGAGCAGCACGCGCATTTGATGGAATGTGGCCGCCAGAACCAAAATCACGCTTATTGCATATAGAACATATTGTGCGTTTCCGATTTCGGAATGCCACACTATTCCCAGCAAGCCTGGATAGGTGCTCAATGCGAAAATCGCGTTGGCCTTGAACATTTGACGGTCTCTCCAAAACTCCTTTCTGACGTCTCGTCGAATACCCGACCGCCTGGCGCGCGCGGCCACGAAAATCTCGAGATGGCGATAATTACTGAAGGCGATCAGCCAAGAGGCTGTGAATAAGGCCAATGCCATGATCATCGTGATTGATCATCTCTGAAAAAGATGCGTTCTGCAAGGCTGTCACTGGCAGCTTCCGCACCCTGTTGAGCCGCCTTCCCGACGACATCGTGCTTCAGGTAAGATGGACGGAAACGGCCTCCCGCATCGCGCAGGATACCGGTCGCTCCACGGGCTTCGATCATACCTTTTTGTATAAGTCTGCCAGCCGGTAGAAACCTGACAGGCAATGCGGCCAGTTGCGCCTTGAAGGGATCGCTATTGCCATTGAAATAAGCATCTGCGTCATTGGCCAACGTAAGAACTCCGGCAACGGGCCCTCCGATGCCGGTGACGGCTGTGCCCAATGTTGCCGCGTCGAGACCGGATTGCACGACGCCGATCCCTTGGCGGGCAGCGTCGATCATCGACATGCCAGGCACCTCCTCCGCGGAGGGTGCTGCCTGCGAAACGAAACGAGCGCCCTTACCGCCGCGATCGCGATAGTTCACGGCGGTCTCGAGCCCGTGCATTTCGCGCCCCTGCGCCGCCGCCAACCGGCGCAACTCATCGATCGAAGCCCCCGCATCGAACCGGGATTGTAGCTCGGTGTTGAACCGCCCATTGCTGTCCGTCGAAGGGACGATAGGCTGACCGACACCTGCGCTCGGCCGGGTCGGTTTCGAATTGGCATCCAACCCCATGTAACGCTGCAAATCGAGATTTCGAGCGTAGTCCTCGGGAACCGTAGGACTATCCAAGCTGATCGGCACCGGGTGATCAGGCGCATAGCCTTTGAGCCGACGATATTCGTCTTCGGGGCTTTCTTCGATTCCCGCCATCAAATATCCTTTGTTGGAATATGGCCGCACGCCTTACGGCACGGGCCATGGTCCATGCCCCTCGCTCTCATGCAGCGTCGGTTGATAATGTCTCGATAGGCGCGGAGCCTGGCCCGCATCGGCGACGCCGACGGTCGAAAACCGTCGAATGGATGAGCGCAGAAGCTATCTCTAAGCGTCAGATTGGAACCTTGGGGAATGACAGGAGCGCCTCACCCCATCCAGCTTCCCGTCCCAAAAGACGGCGCGTTCACCTCGCGCGCCGCCGGCGCCGTCACCGCGAACCGCTTCATCATCATCGCGTAGCGGGACGCCGACAGGCGGTCGTCGTTGGTCTTCACGACCGATCCGTCCTTGCGGTGGTAAAGGCGGAACTCGGCGAACCAGTCCTCGAGATGGTCGAACACCTTCCATCGGCCCGACAGCATCCGGTCGAGCATCTCGGCGATGCCCGCCTCCACGCCGTTGCCGCCCTCCTCGAAGCTCGCCTTCTCGGGCAGCAGCGACAGGCCCTGGTCGCGATATTGCTGCGCCAGCGCCGCGCCCGATCCCTTGTCGTGCTGCAACCCGTCATGCGGCCAGGCCCAAGGGAGCCAGTTCCCCCACGGCTTGAGCGCGGCGGCGTGCAGGATCGGTGTCGCCTCGCGCACGCCATAGCTCGCGGTCACATAGATGCAGTCGGCGTCGCGGTCCCAGGCGAGCCGCACCGCCGCCGTCGGATGGTCCCAGCCGAAGTCGATGCCCCCGATCTGCGTCCAGCCCGCCGGCACCTCGAAGGCGCGTATCTTGATCACGTCCTCGTCGACCGGGAACACCCGCCCCGATCCCAGCATCGGAATCCCCTCGGCCCGGGCCTTGCGCTCATGCGCCGGATAGGATGCGACGATCGCCGCGCGCTCGGCCGGGCTGTAATGCTCGGCATCGTCGATCGTCATGCGGGTGACGTGACGGGTCATGGGCGTCTCCCACAGGTAGACAAGCTTGTGATTTCGGCCTTCTCGGTGCGCATTCAGGGCCCACGTCCAGGGACGTTGCACACCCACCGCCAGAATGATGACCTTGGTCTTGGAAGCGAACCAATTTAAATCCGGCGAATATTCCAACGGCCGAACGCGAATGCGCCGAAAATGAGCGCTCCGCCCAGGATCGCTCTGACGATGGCATGCAGATTTGCGAACATCCCACCGCCGATAATAAAGATGCCAAGAAATAGTAGCAAAAGGAACAGACTAAACGCGCTTCTGGCCGCGATCATGTCATTGTCCATCCGTCCCTCTCATCAACCGCGAATATAGAATATGCCCCAGAACGCGAGCGCCGCGACATCGGCCAGCATCAGGAAACCGCACGTCCAGGCGAAGATAGTGGCGACCGGTCGGCGCTCATCGCCGGGGATCGACAGCACGATGGCAATCGCGCCCGACAGCATGATCAGCGACAGCAGGGCGAGAGGCCAGATGAAGGTGCCGGGAAAGATCAGCGGCACGGCCAGCACGAACAGGATCACCGCCCAGAAACCGCGCATCGCCTTACTGCGCCTTCACGCAATGAAGATCGGATTGGACGAGGATGGGCGGGCGGTTCGCCGCGACGGGGACCGGAGCGATATAATCGACCCGGCCATCGCAGAACCGGATCAGGATCAGGCCGGGATCGGGATGACTGATCCGGAAGCGCGCTCCGTTGAGCCCTTCGAAAATCCTGACGCGCTTGCCTTGTTGTTCCGCGAAAACCTCATACCGCGTCTGTCCAAGTGCGCCCCCTTCGCTGATGACGCGATAGGACAGGATCACACCGCCACTGAGGATAATGCGCTTCTCTTCGACAACCGTGGATCGGGTAAACAGCCAGACCATTCCCCCTAGCAGGGCGACAGCGATAACCAACCCGATAGCCGCGTATTTCAAGAAGCGCCTCCCATCGACGAAAGCACAATGTACCTAATTTGTTCCCAATGGCAATCTGTTTATCATCTGTCGGAAGCCCGATAGCGCTGATGAAAATAGCGATATCCATCCCGTATGCGATCGGCATCGCCCGGATTGTCACGTCCGCTTGGCCATTTCTTGGCTTTTACATCTTGATATATCTGGGCGCCCCTCGCCCAAAGCAACGCTTCGGTTTCAGTAAGGCCAGCAGCGGCAGCCTCCGCACCAAAAAGGAAATTACCCGAGGCTTCTGCTCCCTTAATTTTCGCCTTGACGTCGTTTCGTGCCCCGGGACGACTTCTCGAAAACAGTTCAACGCGATTCTCGATGGCTGGAATACTGAAAAAATCCTTCTTCCGAAAATTATTACGTTCAACGGTCTTGTCTAATGCCTTGTCTATTTGATCCTGCGTCCAACCGGGAATTGGCAGAACTATCGCAACCATTCCGATTTTTGATGTGCCCTTCTGTTGGGGCGTTTGCGTTCCTCGTGGCAAAAACCCCCGCTCTGTTTCCCGCTGAGCCTCCAGCTTCCTGGCATGATCCGCCTCCAACACCATCCTGGGGAGCGTAACCGGCACCGGATCATCGGGCCCCAGGCCGCGCTGCTTTCGAAACTCCGCCTCCCATTGCGCAATGGCCTGCTGGTCGGCTTTCGACGATCCCGATTCCCGAACCAGCCACTTCAGTGACGAAACGGAGTTTCGATCGCCCTCCGCCATTCCCCAGCGTTCGAGGTCCTCCGGCGAGAAAAACCGCGTCATCGCACTCTCCTTATCTCAATGGATTCCGTGAAATTCCGTCCCCGTGGAACGCCGATGTCCCTGCGCCTCAGGCTTCCTCCAGGAACATCCGCACCACCTCGCTCATCCCCTTCAGCGGGGTGAAGGTCAGCATCGCGAAGCCCCCGGTCGCGTTGGTGCGGGTCAGGCCCTCGACATAGATGTCGAGCGGCGGCTCCTCGTCGAACCAGATGCCGTTCAGCGTGTCGCCCTGCCATTTGGCCCGTCCCTGCTCATAGGCCTTGAACAACAGGGTCGAGGCGCCGCCCGCCACATGCGCGACGGTCAGCGTGTCGATCGCATTGGCCACGCCCGATGCGCGGTGGGTCGTGCGGATCGCCGCGCCGGGGATCGCGCCGGTGCCCCAGGCCTCCGGGCGTTCGGGGTCGCCGAGCAGCAGCTTCTGCACCGTGTCGCGGGTCGAGATCCGCGTCTCGCCCGCCACCCAGTAGCGGCCGGGCGCATCGAAGCGCCGCCCCCGCCACCAGCCGGGATAACGGCCGGTCAGATGCATGGCGATCTCGAACGATCCCGCCACGGTCTTGCCGAGCTGGTTGCCCGCCATGAACAGCCGTTCGCGATGCTCGGCGCCCGCATCGTGGAATTCGCGCTGCTTGGCATAGGGACGATAGGCGGACAGCCGGTCGCGCCCGCGCCGCCGCGCCAGTTCACGGGCCAGGCCCAGCGCCCGCCGCTGCAAGCCGCCCAAGGATATGTCGGAGCTCATCGGCGATCTCGTCGTCGGAGAGGGCCTCGATCGCGTCGCTCTTGCCCTCGGCGCGTTTCGCCAGGCTCGACGCCATCAGGCGGAGATAATCGTGCGGCCGCTCGTTCCGCACCTGCTCGATCGTGGCGGCCCCGTGCCGGGCCCAGCTCGCCTGCAATTCGGCCAGGAAATCGTCACTGGGCCCGGCCGCGTCCTGCTCCGCTATCGTCGCCGCATCGGCGGGCGCGCCCGGTTTCGCCACGAACCTCCCCCGCGCATCGCGCCGCGCCGGCATCAGGCGATGCGCAGGCTGAACCTGTGGCCTGCGCGCGGGGCCAGCCACAACCTTTCGCCGGCGGGCACGAAGTTCGACGTGGCGACCGCCGCGACGCCGCCCGACGGGCTGTACTCGAAACGAAAGGGCTCGGTCGCGATCAGGCTCATCGCCGCCTGCCCGTCGGGCGTCGCTCCGCTCAGTACCGGCGTCGCGGTAATCGACACGCTCTGCGCCTTGGCCGCGGTGCCGTCCTGGCCCGGATCGGCCGCGACCGGCAGGCCACCGGTCGCCACACGCGCATAATAGCTGATCTCAACAGTCATGATGTCACTCCGTAAGGACGAAAGGGATGGACGCGACATCTCGCCGCGCGGGCTGGTTCGCCACGCGCGTCCGGTCGCTCCGGAACGGGAAGGTCCTGAAATGCAAAGAGTGAGAGGCCGCCGCGCAGCTCTCCCACTCTGGATTTCCGTCTATCGCCCTTTTACGGGAATGTCAAGAACAAAAATGGAACATATGCATTTGGAAATGCGCGGAAGGGCGCATTTCGAAGCGGCACCGGCCCGCTCCCCCACCCGACCTCCCATCAAGGATACACTGAGTGGGAGGTCGGGTGGGGGAGCGGGCCGGTGCCGCAAAATGCGGTGGAACCGCATTTTCCAGACAGACGATCACGCCGCCTGGCGCGCCTCGCTGGCGGCATCGCGGCGCACCACCGGCCGGAAGGCGACGCACAGCTTGTAGTCGCCCTCCCCAGCCGCCGGCAGCGGCGGGATCAATAGCGCCGCATTCGGCGTGCAGCGAAACAGATCGCCCGCGATCGGCTCCAGCCCTTCGCGGACATGGGGCGCATCGATGTCGGGCCGGTCGCTGGGGCCGGGTTCGGCGCCGATCGGGTCGATCGGCTGGAAGCTGACGTCCTCGATCTGCACCGCCTCGTACAGGCCGCCGAGCAGCACCGCGACGGTCAGGTCGCCGCGCGCCGGCACGGTCAGGCGGCAATAGCCGTCATGGGTCGGATAGGCGTCGATCTCGACCAGGCAATCCTCGCGGGCATTGGCCAGGATGACCGGCACCGGCATCCCGCCCGCCTGGAAATCGCTTTCGCGCACGTCGAGCCCGCTGCGCACGATCCCGAACAGCGCCAGGTTGAGCGCCAGCCCCTGGTCCTGCAACTCGCCGGGCAGGAACATCCGCGCCGTGCTCTGCACATAATGGAGCCCGCGCCGCCGCAGCCCGCGTGTCGCCCGCGATCCGTCGAGCATCCGCATATGGCTCGACGATCCCATATTGGCGTCATGGGTGAAGTCGCCGATCACGGCCACTTCCTCGGCCGACGGCAGGTACATCAGCCGTGCCAGCACCGCCGCCGCCATCCGCCGCCGGCACTCGCCATCGTCGGACGCGGCCGTCCGGCCCGCCGCCGTCGCCGCCCGGCCATAGGCGATCGCCCCGGCCTGGATGCGGTCGCGCGTGGCGCTCTGCGCGCCTTTCTCGCCCGGCTTCTCGTGGATGGGCTTGCCGTTGGGATGATAGTCGACCACCGATCCCTTGGGCTGGGTGCAGATCTGCTCGATCACCGCGATCGACGATCCCAGTGCCGCCAGCGTCTCGCGCCCATGATGGCGCTTGTCGAACCAGCCCTTCTTGTCGAGCCCGCTCACCCTGTTCTCGCGCAGCAGCATGTAGCGCCCGGCGGTCTCGACGTTCATCCGTGCCTTCAGCACCGGCGCGATCCGGTCCTGCACGCTGCCATGATAGCCCAGGTCGACGATCATCAGCAGGTCGCCGTTCTGCACGCCGGCGCGGCGGACATGCGCGATCAGCCGCTCGGCGTTGCGCGCCGATCGGCGGACGATCTTCGCCGCGACCTCGCTCGTGCAGGCCGCCCGCTCCAGGTCGGCCACATCGCCCTTCGGCCCCACCAGCGCGCGCGCCTCCTGCGGCTCCAGCAGCAGCAAGCCGGCCAGCACGTCGAAGCGATGCTTGCCGGCATCGCGCTCGATCATCGCCCGCACCGCCGCCTCGTCGACCAGCCCGGCCCTCCCCGCCGCCAGCCGGCTGATCGAGATGTCGGCGACCGGCATGTCGGCGTCGAGCGTCTCGAACATCTTCATCGGCAGATAGCCGTCGCGCATCAGGAACAGCGTCCGGACCGGGCGCTCCTGGCTGCGGGCGAGCACCTCGGCCTCATCGCGCACCCATTGCGCGAAGCCGTGCAGCAGCGGCCCGATCACGTCGTGGCCCAGTACGAAATCGGGTTCCTGTCCGACGCGCAGCGACAGCAACGGACGGTGCGGCTGCAACGCCGGGACCGTCTGCCGCGTCGCCGGATCGAGCATCACCGCCGCCAGCGCCTCATGGCGCAGCCGCGTCTCTGTGCGGGCGTCGAACTGGACGAAATGCGCGGTGGCGATGCCGAGGGCGGCCGGGGCCTCCTGGTCTGCATGGATATTGTCGCCGAGGTGCAGCACCGCCCCGGGCGCGACGCCCAGCGCGGCGATCACCGGCGCGAACAGCCCTTCGGGCTTGCTCATGCCATGGTCGGAGGAGGTGAAGACCCGGTCGATCGCTGCCGCGACCTCGGCCCCCGCCGCGCGTTCGATCAGCATCCGAAGCTGCGCGGCGCTGAAATAGGTGTCGCTGACGACGACAACCGTCAGCCCTCGGGCCTTGGCCGCGCGGATCAGCGCGACCACCGGCGCGAAGCCGAAGCAGTGCCGCGCCTCGGCGTCGATCTCGGCCTGGACCGATGCGGCGATCGCCGCCGGATCGCCGCCCGGCACCAGTCGCGCGTGGATCGCCTCGATCGAGACCTCGTTGCGCCCGGTGAGCAGCGCCTGCCCCCTGCGCGCCTGGCGTTCCGCCAGCACGCGCGGATCGATCGCCCCGCCCTCCAGGCCCAGTTCGGCGAAGACGTCGGACGGCGCCTGGACGTTGCGCCAGAGCAAGGTATCGAAACAGTCGAGCGACAGGACGCTCACGCCTGCGGACGCCTCGTCCAGCAGGCTCGGGATTTGCTGCGCGGTGACGCTGATCTTCATCATTCTTCCATCCGGCGGTAGGCCTCCTCCTATCGCCGACCGGTCCTAACATCGCGTTAACCATGAAATGCGGGGGGCCCGCGGCGACATCCGCCCAGGGAAAATGCATCGGTGGTGGAACAACATCCGATCCATGCGGGTTGATCGTCCCCAGGGCCCCAGCGCCCTGGAGGGGGCCTGCGGAGCCAGATGGACGACCAATCGAATTTCGACGCGCAGGCGACCGAGCAGCGCTATCAGCTCCTCGTCAACGCGGTCAGCGATTATGCCATCTACATGCTCGACCCGACGGGCCATATCCTGACGTGGAACGCCGGCGCCCGGCGCTTCAAGGGCTATGTTGCCGAGGAAGTCATCGGCGAGCATTTCTCCCGTTTCTTCACGCCCGAGGACCGTGCCGCCGGCGTCCCCCAGACCATGCTCCGCACCGCGTTCGAGGAAGGACGCTTCGAAGGCGAGGGCGAACGCATCCGCAAGGACGGCAGCCTGATCTGGGTCCATGTCGTCATCGATCCGATCCTGGCCGAGGATGGCGAGTTGCTCGGCTTCGCCAAGATCATCCGCGACATCACCGAGCGGCGCGCGGCCGATCGCGCGCTCTTCGTCGCCGAACAGCGCTTCAGCCTGCTGGTCCAGAGTGTGCAGGACTATGCGATCTACATGCTCGACCTCGAGGGACGGGTCACCAACTGGAACGCCGGCGCGCAGGCGATCAAGGGCTACCGTGCCGACGAGATCGTGGGTGCGCATTTCTCGCGCTTCCATACCGAGGAGGATCGCATCCGCGGCGAGCCGGCCCTGGCGCTCGAAACCGCGCTTCGCGAAGGCCGCTACGAACGCGAGGCCGAGCGTGTCCGCAAGGACGGCTCGCGCTTCTGGGCGCATGTCGTGATCGATCCGATCCGCGACGAAAGCGGGACGCTGATCGGCTTCGCCAAGATCACCCGCGACATTTCCGAGAAGCGCCGCGCGCAGGAGGAACTGGAACAGGCGCGCGCGGCCGTCTTCCAGTCGCAGAAGATGCAGGCCCTCGGCGAACTGACCGGTGGCATCGCGCACGACTTCAACAATCTGATGACGGTGATCCGCGGCTCGGCCGAACTGCTCCAGAAGGAGGATCTCGCCCCCGAGAAGCGCCGCCGCTACGTTCGCGCGATCACCGAGACCGCCGACAAGGCGACCGCGCTCACCACCAAGCTGCTCGCCTTCGGCCGGCGCCAGTCGCTCAAGCCCGAGGTGCTCGATCCCGGCAGCCGCCTCGACGCCTTCGGCGAGGTCCTCGCCCGCACCCTCGGCAGCCCGATCGAGGTGCGGCTCGATCTCGCGCCCGATCTATGGCCGATCGAGGCCGACGCCGCCGAACTAGAAACCGCGCTCCTCAACGCCGCGTTCAACGCCCGCGATGCCATGCCGGGCGGCGGTAGGCTCACCATCTCCGCCCGCAATGTCGTGGACGAGCATGCCGTGCGCATCGCCATCACCGACAGCGGCCAGGGGATTCCGGCGGAGATGCTCGAACGGGTGTTCGATCCCTTCTTCACGACGAAGCCGGTCGGCAAGGGGACCGGACTCGGCCTCAGCCAGATCCACGGCTTCGCCGCCCAGACGGGCGGCCGGGCCGAGATCGCGTCCCGGCTCGGCCTCGGAACCACCGTCAGCCTCGTCCTCCCGCGCACCGATCGGCAACCGGACAATCGCGCTGCGGTACGCTCGGCGATCGCCAATTGGGAAAGGCTCGACGTCCTCCTTGTCGAGGACAACGACAATGTCCGCCAGTTCGCCCGCTCGATGCTGCACGAATTGCGCGCGGACGTCACCGACGTCGAAAGCGCCGAGGCCGCGCTCGACCTTCTCGGGCGGCATCATTTCGACCTGGTCTTCTCCGACATCGTCATGCCGGGCATGAGCGGCCTCGACCTCGCCCGCCGCCTGCGCAGCACCGCGCCCGACCAGCGCGTCCTGCTCGCCACCGGCTACAGCCGCGAGGTCGCTGGCGGCGAGGCGGCCGGCTTCCACATCGTCCAGAAACCCTATGGCGCGGAATCGCTCACCGCGGCGATCTCGCTCGCGCTGGCGAACTGAGCGTCGCGGCGACGTCCGACAGGCGGTCGAGCAACTCCCGTTGGCTGGCGAGCATCATGCCGCGCGCCTCGTCGATCCCGAACCAGCGCGCCGCGTCGACCTCCGGAAAGCTCCGCATCCGTCCGCTTCGCGGCGGCCATTCCATCTCGAAGCTGTTGCTGTGCACCGCCGCCGGGTCGATATCGGCCTCGATCGCGAAGGCCTCGACGATCTTGCCGCCCGCCTGCCGTATCTCGCCGAGTGGCGCCGCATCGCCCGCGATCGCCACGCCCAGTTCCTCCCCCGCCTCGCGTCGCGCCGCCGAGACGGCGTCCTCGCCCGGCTCGATCAGGCCCTTGGAAATCTGCCAGGTGCCGGCGTCCTTGTTGCGCCAATAGGGTCCGCCGGGATGGACGAGCAGCACCTCGATCGCTCCGCCGCGTCTGCGGAAGATCAGCAGGCCGGCACTCCTCTGCGCCATCTCATGTCCCCGGCAACGGGCCGCGATCATCCCGCCCATCCGACGCCACGTCAATGGGCGGGAACGCCGATCCGACGGCGCAAAAATCGTTACGCCAGGGTATCGGATCCAATTCCCAGCATTGCGGGAAATATGCTAAGAGCCGCACGGCGTGTTGCGTTGGGGGTTCAGTGATGCGGTCGTCCGGGGTCGATGACGATGGCGGTGCAGGCGATCGTCTCGCCGGGCGCTGGTTCCTCCTTGCCTCGGCGATCGAACGGCTCGGCAACGCGCGAACCCTGGAGGGGATCACCGACATCCTTCGCGGATCGGCGCGCGGCATTGCCGGCGCCGACGGCATAGCCATCGTCCTGCGCGACGGCGACCTGTGCCATTATGTCGCGGAGGACGCGATGGCGCCGCTCTGGGCCGGCCAGCGTTTTCCGGCCGAAACCTGCATTTCCGGCATCGCCATGCGCGACCGGCAACCGATCGTCATTCCAGACGTGATGGCCGATCCGCGCGTCCCGCACGCCGCCTATGCGGCGACCTTCGTGCGCAGCATGGCGATGATCCCGATCGGCATGCCCGATCCCGTCGCCGCGATGGGCGCCTATTGGGCCGAGGCCCGCGACCCCGACGAGACAGCGGTGACCCTGCTCCGCACGCTCGGCCGGGCCGCGACGACCGCGCTGGAAAACGCCCGCCTCCTCGATGCGCTCGGCGCGCTGAACCGCGTGCTCGACGCGCGGGTCGCCGATCGCACCGCCGAGCTGGAACAGGCGCGCGACATGATCCGCCAGTCGCAGAAGATGGAGACGATCGGTCAGCTCACCGGCAACGTCGCCCATGATTTCAACAATCTGCTGACGCCGATCGTCGGCAGCCTCGATCTCATTCTTTCAGGCATGCCGCTCGACGAACGCGTATTGCGCACGGTCAAGGTGGCGATGGACGCCGCCGATCGCGCGCGCCTGCTGGTCGATCGCCTGCTCGCCTTTGCCCGCCGCCAGCCGCTCGCGCCCAGCCCGGTCGACCTGCGCGGCCTGATCGAGAGCATGCGTGATCTGCTCGTCACCTCGCTCGGGGTCCGGATAGCCCTGGCGATCGACGTCGAGGCGGACCTGCCCGCCGTCCGTGGCGATCGCCACCAGCTCGAAATGGCGCTCCTCAACCTCACGGTGAACGCGCGCGACGCGATGCCGGATGGCGGCATCCTGTCGATATCGGCGCGCCGCGCGCCGGCCGCGGGCCTCCCGTCGAACCTCGCCAAGGGCGACTATGTGCGCATCACAGTCACCGACAATGGCCGGGGCATGGACGAAGCCGTCCGTACCCGGGCGACCGAGCCCTTCTTCAGCACCAAGGACGCCGGCCACGGCACCGGCCTCGGCCTGTCGATGGCGCACGGCCTGGCCGGCCAGCTCGGCGGTACTTTGCGGATCGACAGCACGCCCGGCCTCGGCACCACGGTCGGCGTCTGGCTCCCCGTGGCGCCGGAAGCAGCAAGGGCGGCCCCGGTCGGCGATGCCCCGTCGATCACCGACGAAAAGGGCGGCCTGATCCTGGTCATCGACGACGAACCGCGCGTCCGCTCGGCCACGGCCGAGATGCTCGGCTCGCTCGGCTATGACGTGGTCCAGGCGTCGGACGCGCGCGAAGGGCTCGACCTGCTCGACCACGGCCTCGATCCGGTCGTCGTCATCACCGACCATGTCATGCCGGGCATGACGGGCGCGGAGCTGGCGCTGCACCTCCGCGCCACCCGGCCGACGCTCGCCGTGCTGATCATGTCGGGCTATCAGGGGGTCGATCTCCTCGCCCCCGACATCCCCCGGCTCGCCAAGCCCTTCCGCCACAAATATCTCAGCGCCGGGATCGCCGCGGCGCGGGAGCTGGCGGCGGCCTGACGTCTATTTGCCCGCGCAAGGCCCGAGCCGCCGCCCGCTGCTCGCCGACGTCATCCGCATGCTCATCCTGCCGCTCATCACGGCGGTCGAGGTGACGTTGAACGATGTCGGGCCATATCTGCCGTTCGCCTGGGCGGTCATCGTCCCGCCATTCTGCGAACAGGTCATCGCGGTCGAGATGACGCCGCCCGTCATCGAATATTTGGTGAAGTGGCAGGACGGGTTCTGCTTGAGCATCTCCTGCGGCCCCTTCGCCGCCTGTTCGGGCGTGATGCAATAGGTCTGCCGCGTCGTCTTGCCCTTCATCATCGCGGCCACCTGCGGCGGCGCGCCGGGCATGTCGATCGACTGGACGGTGACGGTGGACTCCCACTGGCCCGGCTGGACCTGCGCATGCGCCGCGACGGACAGCGCGGCGGCACAGGCAAAGGCGATGCAATATGAACGTCGCATAGGATTCTCCCCTGCCCCCGCGACGCAATCTGCTCCAACGCGAAGAGGTTGGAAAGCGATTGCGCGATCATTTGCGCGGATCTTGCCATCCGGCCCGTTCGACCAAGGTCTTATTCGCCGTTAACCATTTCTTTGGGACCGGACCTTCACTCTCCTCAATGAAAGGAGATGAAGCCCATGGGACATTCTCTCGCCGATGCCGCGATCCTGAGCGCCAATGACGGCGACGCACTGCTCGATCTCGGTTTCGCCTGTTCGACGGGATCGAACGGCCGTCCGGTCGATCTCGTCGCCGCCCATAAATGGTTCAATCTCGCCGCGCTGGCGGGATCGTCGGAGGCGCAGCACTGCCGGGCCGACATCGCCGTCCAGATGTCGACGCGCGAGGTCGCCGAGGCGCAGCGCCGGGCCCGCGCCTGGCTCGCCGACCGCGCCCTCCACTGACGGGCAAAACTCCTAGATCACGTCCGCTTCGGCTACGACCGGGCGGCTTTCGCGGGTGCCGCGCACCCGGCTTTCGGGCTTGTCCGGCTCCGACAGCAGGACCACATGGTCGTCATGCACCTCGACCAGCGTCCCGACGAACGGAAATCCTTCGAGGCTTCCGGTGACGCGATAGCTCACCACATCGCCCGCCTTGAAGGTCGCGGGATCGAAATTGAACTCGAACGGGCAGCTCCCGTCACCCATATTCTGCATGGCCGTCTCTCCTCGGCTCGATCGTAAGGGAAAGCGGGGCCTTTCATCAAGCGCCGCCTCGCCCGCTTTCCAATCGGTTAGGCCGCCGATACAACCCGGTTCATCCCGTCGACCGCCTCCATACAGGACAGCGACCATGAACCGCCGGACCTTCCTCGCCACCCTCCCCGCCGCGGCGATCGCCGCCCCCGCCTTCGCCGAGGCCACCGTCCCTCCCGCCCGCTGGACCGCCGGCGCCGATCGCTTCGAGCGGCCCGACCTGCACGGCGGCGACCGTCCGGTCGGGGCGAGCTTCGCCTCGCGGACAGCCGCCTATGGCCTGTCGGGCGCCGCCGGCACCGCGCACCCGCTCGCCACGCTCGCCGGCATCGAGATTCTCCGGAAAGGCGGCTCGGCGGTCGACGCCGCGATCGCGATCAACGCCTGTCTCGGCTTCCTCGAACCCACCTCCTGCGGCATCGGCGGCGATTGCTATGCGATGCTCTGGGACCCGAAGGCCGGGGCGGTCATGGGCCTCGCCGGATCGGGCGCCTCGCCGCGCGGCCTCGATCTCGCGACGGTCCGCTCGCGCGCGAAGGATGGCGCCCTGCCACCGCTCGGCGCGATCACCGTGTCGGTCCCCGGCACCGTCGACGCCTGGGGCATGCTCCATGCGCGCTACGGCAAGCTCAAATGGGCCGAGCTGTTCGAACCCGCGATCGACCTCGCCGAGCGCGGCGCGCCGGTGCCCGACATCATCGCCTATTATATCCGCCGCGCCCTCGTGAACTTCAGGAAGCCCGGCGCGGGGATCGAGGAGATCGACAACGCGTTGCGCACCTATGCGATCGGCGGCGAAGGCCCGAAGGCCGGCGGCGTCTTCCGCAACCCCGATCTCGCCCGCACCTATCGGATGATCGCGCAGGGCGGCCGCGACGCCTTCTACGAAGGCGAGATCGCGAAGACGATCGACGCCTATTTCCGCCGCATCGGCGGCTGGCTGCGGCGCGAGGACCTCGCCGCGCACAAGGGCGAGTGGATCACGCCCTACAAGACCGACTATCGCGGCGTCGGCGTCCATGCGCTCGGCGCCAACACCCAGGGCATCGCCACGCTGCAGATGCTCAACATCCTCGAGCATTTCGACCTCGAAGCCGCCGGCTTCCAGTCCCCCCTCTCGATCCATCTCCAGGTCGAGGCCAAGCGCCTCGCCTATGAGGATCGCGCGCGCTACTACGCCGATCCGCACGTCGCGAAGGTGCCGGTCGACTGGCTGATCTCGAAGGAGTACGCTGCGCAGCGCGCCCGGCTGATTAACCCCAACGGCATCATGCAGGGCATCCGCCCCGGTCAGGCGCCGTCGCAGGGCGACACCACCTATTTCACCTGCGCCGACAAGGACGGGATGATGGTGTCGATGATCCAGTCCAATTTCCGCGGCATGGGATCGGGCCTCGTCGCCGACGGCCTCGGCTTCATGTTCCAGGATCGCGGCCAGCTCTTCGCGCTGCGGGACGGCCACCCGAACCTCTACGCGCCGGGCAAGCGCCCCTTCCAGACGATCATCCCCGGCTTCGCGACGATCGGCGACCAGCCCTGGATGAGCTTCGGCGTGATGGGCGGCGACATGCAGCCGCAGGGGCAGGTCCAGATCATCGTCAACCGCCGCGACCATGGCCTGGAGATCCAGGCCGCCGGCGACAGCCCGCGCTGGCACCATGAGGGCTCGTCGCAGGCGATGGGCGAGGACAGCCCCGGCCTCCCCGCCACCGGCCTGCTCCGTCTCGAAAGCGGCGTCCCCGAAAAGACCCGCGCCGCGCTCGCCGCGATGGGCTGGACGATCGGCGCCTCCGACGGCGGCTTCGGCCGCTACGAGTGCATCGAGAAGCGGATGGACGGCCCGGACCGCGTCTATGCCGCCGCGTCGGAGATGCGCGCCGACGGTTGCGCCCTCGCCTACTGAGTGCCGCTCGCGGGCGCGGCATCCCCGCGCCGCACCCTCGCCCGATAGTCCCGGACGTCGCGGCGCAGCTCGCCCGCGCACAGGTAGAGCGCGATGACGTTGGGCACCGCCATCAGGAAGAAGCTGCTGTCGATGATGTCGATCACCCGCCCCAGGTCGATCACCGCGGCCGGCGGCAGCGCGACGACATAGAGGATCTTGTAGCTCCACTGCGCCCTCGGCCCGTGCCCGAACAGATAGCCCCAGGCCTGCAGCCCGTAGAAGCCCCACGCGACCAGCGTCGAATAGGCGAACAGCACGACGACGATCGCCAGCAGCCAGGGGAACCAGCCCGATACATGCGCGAAGGCCGCGCTGGTGATCTCGATCCCCTGCAGGCCCGGATCGTCCCAGGTGCCCGCGACGACCAGCGCCAGCCCGCCCGCCGCGCAGACGATCATCGTCCCCAGCAGCGGTTCGAGCAGCGCGACCATGCCCTCGGACACCGGCTCCTCGGTGCGGGCGAGGCTGTGCGCCATCACCGCCGATCCGACCCCGGCCTCGCTCGCGAACACCGCGCGCCGCATCCCCGCCACGAAGGCGCCGACCGCCCCGCCGACCGCCGCGTCGAAGCCCCAGGCGCCGTGCCAGATCCGCGCCAGCGCCGCCGGCACCTCGCCCGCGTGCAGGATCAGGATCGCCGCGACCCCGGCCAGATAGACCGCGACCTTGAGCGGGGTCAGCCGCTTGGACACCTCGCCCAGCCAATGCGCCCCGCCCAGCGTCACCAGCGCCACCGCGAAGGCGAGGCCGATGCCATAAGCCCAGCCGTTGTCGATCCCCGTCACCACGCTGACCTGCGCGAAGCTCTGGTTGACCTGCACCATCGGGATCGCCCCGAACAGCGCGAAGAAGGCGTAGAAGCCGCCGAGCGCGATCCCCAGCCTCGGCAGCCCCTTCCGCGCCAGCACCGCCTTCAGCACGTACATCGGCCCGCCATGGACATGGCCGCGCGCATCGGTGACGCGATATTTCAGGCCCAGCGTCACCTCGGCCATCTTCACCGTCATCGCGAACCAGCCGATCACGAACATCCACAGGATCGCGCCGGGGCCGCCCATCGTCAGCGCGACCGCGACCCCGGCGATGTTGCCGAGCCCGATCGTCCCCGCCAGCGCCGTGGTCAGCGCCGCGAACTGGCTGACGTCGCCCTTCGCCTCGCCCTCGCGCGGCTGGTTGCGGAGGACGCGGAGGGCATGGCCGACGCAGCCTATGTTGGGGAAGCCGAGCCAGATCGTGAAGAACAGCATCGGCACGGCGAGGTAGAGCACGATCAGCTCGATCTCGACGCCGAACAGCGGCACCTTGAAGAACACCGCGCCGGTCAGCGCGTCGACGATATGGTTGAAGCTCTCCATCAGGGGAGGATGGACGAGTGCGGAACCGATGTCATCCGCCCCGCGTCCCGCGACGCTCCGTTGGCACCATCAACCCCTGCACTTTCCCGACGACGCATGCTGCCGGCCGCCGCCGTCGAGGCAGGCATCCACCACCGGGACATCATGCACCATCGCTCCGAAAAGGACGGCGCATAGGATCGCGATAAGAACGGTATCGCCTTTTGATTTTTCCAGCCGTCTCAAAGACAAAAGGCCGCTCTCTAATCCCAACAGGAGAATCATAAAAAATATTTTGGTAAAATAATAATGACCAACGCCCCAAAAATCGCAAAAATATAGAGAATTATCCCAAATCTTTTTCCCAATAAACTTATCACATATTCTCTATCTGCTGATAATATGTAACCGTTATAAAACGAATAAAATGTTCCCGCTGCAAACCATTTCAGAGCATCAGAAATTCCAGCGCGCACCATCATAGAAAATATGGTGCTGGCGCAAATAAATGCAAACGTCACGTGATCGAAAGCAAGCAGCTTCTTCATCTGGCCCCCTTTCGCGACCCACGCCCCTTGGCCAGATCATAGCCTTCCTTGGCTGTACTGACGCCCACCATGGCCTGCGCACCGCGCAAACCCATCCCGAGCCCTCGCAGGGCTCCCAAGCCTGGCACCGCTATCTTGCCCAAATCCCACACCACACCTGCCGTGTTGGTTTCGGTAGCATCAAAGGCCTGTCTGAAGGCAGGATTCTCGATCGGCCGCCCATCCTTACCCAATAGGAAACGGTGCTGATGATCCCAGGCCACCGGCTTCGCTCCCGGCGGTAGCGAATATTGGCGGCTTGCCGGAGGAGGCGGAGCGTTCGGATCCTGCGGCGGAAAGGCGTCATCATAGGTGTCCTTCAGGACTTTGCCGTGCCGCTGCCCCTGAGCACGCATCGCCTCATATCCATTCCAATCCGTCTGGCCGAGTTCGGCAAGCCGTACGGGCTTCTCCTCGCCCAATGACCGCACGGCGTCGAGTTCCTCGTCCCGATAGATGATCCTCCCGTCCTCATCGACCCGGTACGGCCGGGGCGGAGGTCCCCATGGGTTGGGCAGGGTGACGATGCCCTTGTAGCGGTCATAGTTCGGATCTTTGGCCATTCGACTCTCCATGTTCCACAATAGAACATAGAGGGAACAAATGAAACCCTACTTTGCAAGCCCTTTCGGCCGGTGCGCCGGAGGACTGGTCCGAAACGGCGCATTCCCCTCGATCAGTTCCTCCAGCAGCACCTCGCCGTCCGGCCAGTCGCCGAGCCCCGACCGGGCGTTGATGTGCCCGGCATGGCCGGCATCGACGAAGCGGCTCCCCCAGGCCCGCGCCAGCGTCGCCTCAACACTCTACATTATTCAACTTCTTGATCAATAAATGTTGGCATTTTCGAAGTTTTATCGAAACAATAATTTGGCACACCTCCCAATCCAAATGGAAAAAATGAAACACATACTTCGTTATTCTTATATACTACGCTTGGATATGATTCTCTCTCTACGAGAGCGATAGGCTCTTTCGCATATTCTGACCAAATTTTTGCAGATTTTTTTACGTATTCGTCATTTTCGAAATAGTATTTTTTTATACGATCACAATAATAAGCATTTTCATAATCATCTTTATTTTTAATATATATTTGTAAATTGAGCAGAATCATGATGATTGCCGCCCCCGACAGAAGCCAGTGGTGATTACCAACACACCATTTGAATATTGTGCGCGTCATCGATCACCCCTCTTTCGGCCTGGCAGGACACAGAAAAGATTACCGGCGCTGTCGATCGACGCAATCGGAACATCGATCTCATTCGATACCTCCTTATCTCCTTTTCCGGGGGGCGACGGCGGCCTGTTGTTGGGATGTGCGTGAACGAACAATTCCGGAGGGAAAGTGCCGTCAATGAAGGATCCGACCCATCCATGCTTCATACGCTTCACCGAATCCCTCAATATCCGCCGCTGGAAACCCGACTTGAAGATCGGCCCGACTGAATATCCATCATCGAAAATCTTCGGAGAAGCGAAAAAGCCGTTCTCTACCTTACCGGCAGCTTCATCGTTGACCGACCGTTCAAAGGCTTCGAGCGCAGTCTTCTGCACGAACGGATCATATGCCGCCGGGATTGTCTCACAACTCGGATCGACGATAACCTTGGTCGGGACTTTCGCTCTCTCTTTGGCAGCCTTTCGAGCAAGTTCGTCCCAATCCATGACACCTGCCTGGGCAAACCGTACAGGCTTCTCCTCGCCCAGGGACCGCACGGCGTCGAAGTCCTCGTCCCGATAGATGATCCTCCCGTCCTCATCGACCCGGTACGGCCGGGGCGGAGGTCCCCATGGGTTGGGCAGGGTGACGATGCCCTCATAGCGATCATAGTTCGGATCTTTGGCCATTCGACTCTCCATCTTCCACAATAGAACATAGAGGGAACAAATGAAATCCTACTTTGCAAGCCCTTTCGGCCGGTGCGCCGGAGGACTGGTCCGAAACGGCGCATTCCCCTCGATCAGTTCCTCCAGCAGCACCTCGCCGTCCGGCCAGTCGCCGAGCCCCGACCGGGCGTTGATGTGCCCGGCATGGCCGGCATCGACGAAGCGGCTCCCCCAGGCCCGCGCCAGCGTCTCCAGCCGGTCGAACGCCGCATAGCGATCGTCGCGGCTGGCGACGAGGATCGACGGGAAAGGCAGGGCCGCGGCCGGCGCCGGCGCGAAGCGGCGGACCAAGGGGTGCGCGTCGGCCGCGTCGACGTCGGGCGGCGCCACCAGCAGCGCGCCGCGGACCCGCGCCAGCCGCTCGTGCGGGGCGCCGAGCGCCCACCAGGCGATCGTCAGGCATCCCAGGCTGTGCGCCACCAGCACCAGCGGCCCGTCGGTCATCGCCAGCGCGGCGTCGAGCCGCTCGGTCCAGATGCGCCGGTCGGGCTCCGACCAGCAACCGAGATCGACGCGGCGGCAATCGTCGCGCTTCTCCTCCCACAACGTCTGCCAATGGTCGGGTCCCGAATTGTCGAGGCCGGGAACGATCAGGCAGAGCGGCCCTTCATGCGCCATCCTCGTCTCCCGTGAGCCGGAGCAGTTCCGCGATCCCGTCGCGATGCGCGCGCGCCTGGCTGATCACGCTGCCCGGCGGCACGCTGGTCGTCAGCCAGACATTGCCACCGATCGTCGATCCCGCGCCGATCGTCACCCGGCCGAGGATCGTCGCCCCGGCATAGATCACCACGTCGTCCTCGACGATCGGATGCCGCGCGAGGCCGCGGCGCAACGCCCCGTCGGCATCGGCCGGGAAGCTCCGCGCGCCCAGCGTCACCGCCTGGTAGAGCCGCACCCGCCGGCCGATGATCGCGGTCTCGCCGATCACCACGCCGGTGCCATGGTCGATGAAGAAGGATTCGCCGATCGACGCGCCCGGATGGATGTCGATCCCGGTGCGCGAATTGGCGATCTCGGAGATGATCCGCGCCACCAGCGGCGCGCCCAGCCCGTGCAGCAGATGCGCCAGCCGATGATGGACGATCGCCAGCACGCAGGGGTAGCAGATCAGCACCTCGTCGACGCTGCGCGCCGCCGGGTCGCCGGCATAGGCGGCCTCGACATCTGTGTCGATCAACCGCCGCAGGCGCGGCAGCTCGCGCGCGAAATGGCCGATGATCCGACCCGCCTCGCCATCGACGAGATGCGGATCGGCGGCCCCTACCGAATAGCCGAGCTCGAGCCGGATCTGGCCGTAGAGCCGGCTCAGCGCGGTCTGCAGCGTCTCGGCGACGAACGCCTCCTCATTGTGCTGGCGGACGAAGCTCGGCCCCAGCCGCAGCGGGAACAGCGCGCCGCACAGCGCGATCATGATCTTGTCGATCACATGGCGCGACGGGAAGCCGGCGGCGCCATGCTCGGCATGGCGCTTGTGCGCGTTGCGCCAGTCCTCGCGCGCGTCGCGAAGCTCGGCCGCGATCCGGTCGATGTCCCAATAGTGACCCGCGGGGGCCTCGATCGGCTCGTCATGGGCGTCGGTCATTGTCCCCTCGTTCGAAAGCATGACGAGGGCTTAGCCATCGCCCGGTCAAACAAAAGCAATTTTTCTCTATCAAATTGATAGAAAATATATCGGAACTTCAGGAAGCCAAAGCGGCCTGCTAAGCAGGGCCATGGTTCCCCGGCTCGGCCCCCTCAAGCTCAAGCCGCAGATCTTCTGCGGAGACGAACCCGCCATCGGCCCGGGCAAGGCCGACCTGCTCGATGCGATCGACCGTGAGGGGTCGATCTCGGCCGCCGGCCGCGCGCTGGGCATGAGCTACCGGCGCACCTGGCTGCTCGTCGACAGCATGAACCGCTGCTGGGCGGAACGGCTGGTCGAGACGACGCCGGGCGGTGGCCAGGGCAGCGGCGCGCGGGTCACGCCGTTCGGCCGGCAGGTGCTCGCCGCCTATCGCGCGCTCGAAACCACCCTGCTGGCGGCGGCCGACGGCACGGAATTCAAGGCCCTGACCGCCCTGCTGCGCGAACACCCCCTGCCGCCGGCCTGACGCCGCTTGCCATATATTATGGGATATAGCATGTCGCGACGATCGCGCGCGGAGTTGATCCTATGTCCGTCATCGTCCTGGCTCTTCGCTGGCTGACCCTCTTGGGGGCGGCGCTTTCCGCGCCGCTGCTCGCCGCCGAGACGCAGGTCGCCGTCGCCGCCAATTTCACCGAGCCGGCCAAGGCGATCGCCGCCGCCTTCGAGAAGGCGACCGGGCACAAGGCGCTGCTCGCTTTCGGCGCGTCGGGCGGCTTCTACACCCAGATCAGCCACGGCGCCCCGTTCGAGGTCTTCCTTTCCGCCGACGCCGATCGTCCCGCCCGGGCCGAGCAGGAGGGGCTCGCCGTGCCCGGCACCCGTTTCACCTATGCGGTGGGGCGGCTGGTGCTGTACTCGGCGACGCCGGGCCTCGTCGACGCGCACGGCGCGGTGCTGAAGCGGGGCGGGTTCGACAGGATCGCGATCGCCGATCCGGCCACCGCCCCCTATGGCCTCGCGGCGGTCGAGACGATGCGCCGGCTCGGCGTCGAGGCCGCGCTCAAGCCGAAGATCGTTACCGGCAGCTCGATCGCGCAGGCCTATCAGTTCGCCTCGACCGGCGCCGCGCAGCTCGGCTTCGTCGCGCTCAGCCAGGTCGTCGCGGTGCGCGGCGGCTCGCGCTGGATCGTCCCAACCGGCTTCCACGCCCCGATCGAGCAGCAGGCCGTGCTGCTCCGAACCGGCGAGAAGAACCCCGCCGCCCGCGCCTTCCTCGCCTTCCTCAAGGGCCGGACCGCGCTCGCGATCATCCGGCGCTACGGCTATGCGGTCCGATAGCTGATGGGCCTCGTCCTCGCGACGACCGCCGAACTCGCGCTCGTCACCACCATATTGCTGCTGATCATCGCCACCCCGCTCGCCTGGTGGCTGGCCCGCTCGCGCCGCTGGTGGAAGGAGGTGATCGGCGCCGTCACCGCCCTGCCGCTCGTCCTGCCGCCGACGGTGATCGGCTTCTACGTGCTGATCGCGCTGGGCCCGGCCAGCCCGCTGATGGCGCTGCTCGAACCGTTCGGCATCCGCACCCTCGCCTTCACCTTCACCGGCCTCGTCATCGGCTCGCTCTTCTATTCGCTGCCCTTCGCGATCCAGCCGCTGCGCACCGCCTTCGAGGCGATCGGCGATCGCCCGCTGGAGATTGCCGCGACGATGGGCGCCGGACCGCTCGACCGCTTCCTCACCGTCGCCCTGCCGCTCGCCCGTCGCGGCTTCCTCTCGGCCGCGATCCTCGTCTTCGCGCATACGGTCGGCGAATTCGGCGTGGTGCTGATGATCGGCGGCAACATCCCCGGAAAGACCGAGGTGCTGTCGACGCGCATCTACCAGCTCGTCGAAAGCCTCCAGTTCGGGGAGGCGCATCGCATCGCCGCCGTCCTCGTCCTCTTCTCCTTTGCCGCGCTGCTCGCCCTGCTGCTCGTCGAGCGCCGCATCGGGACGCCCCGGCCGTGACGATCGCGGTCGCGCTCGACGGAAAGCTCGGCGGCGTCTTCGCGCTGCGGGCGGCGTTCGAGGTCCCGTCCTCGGGCGTCACCGCCCTGCTGGGCCCATCGGGCTCGGGCAAGACCAGCATCCTGCGCGCGCTCGCCGGGCTGGAGCGGATCGCCGGCACGATCATCGTCGACGGCGAGGTCTGGCAGGACGGCGCCACCTTCCTGCCGCCCGAGCGGCGCCGGGTCGGCTATGTCTTCCAGGGCGCCGGGCTGCTCCCCCATCTCTCGGTCGCCGCCAACCTCGCTTATGCCGAGCGCCGCGCCGGCCCCGGCCGCTTCGCCCGCGACGCGATCGTCGCCCGCACCGGCATTGCGCCACTGCTCGATCGCCGCCCCGCCTCGCTCTCGGGCGGCGAGGCCCAGCGCGCCGGCATCGCCCGCGCCCTGCTCGGCCAGCCGCGCCTGCTGCTGCTCGACGAGCCGCTGTCCGCGCTCGACACCGACGCGCGCGCCGACCTGCTCGACTGGCTGGACGACCTGCTGGCGGAGATCGCCATCCCCGTCTTCCACGTCACCCACGACCACGCCGAAGCCGCCCGCCTCGCCGCCCGCACGATCAGGCTGCGGGATGGCCGGGTGATCGAAAGCTGAGCTTCTGCCGATAGGTTGCCCGTCAAGGGCTACGCTCAATCCAACCGGCTGGCCGTGATCGATCGAGTGCTGCGGGCGGAAAGACTCGCCGATGCCTTGGCGGCTCGCACCGTCAGCGCGGCTTCCATCGCCGCCGCCTCGCGATCGAGGCTGGCCGCGACCTCGAGCAGGCGCTGCTTGTCCGCCTCGCCGAAAGCATTGTCTGCAAGCTTTCGCGCCTTGGCGGCTTCCCGCCGCAACTGGTCTGCGCTTCCCGAATTGGACACGATGCTTCTCTCGACGCTAAGAGGCCGTTTCGAAAGGGGTTGAGCGGCCGAGGTTCATGTGATTCCGGGAGTTTGCAGACATCTCGGAGACAGGCATGTGGACCCCGGCCACCCGCGCGCAGCATACGCGCGTGGCGAAGCGATACCAGACGGATTTGAGTGATGCGGAGTGGCGATTGATCGCCGCATTTCTGCCCGAGGCACGTTCGACCGGGCGACGGCGGGAATGGCCGATGCGCGAGATCGTGAACGCCATATTCTATGTGCTGCGCGGCGGGATCGCCTGGCGACTGTTGCCGAAAGACTTTCCTCCGTGGCAGACAGTCTACCGCTGGTTTGCCCTGTTGCGCGACGAAGCAGTGTTCGAGCGAATGAACCATGCTCTGGTGATGACCGACCGCGAACGGACGGGGCGCGAGGCCAGCCCGAGCGCGGCCATTATCGACAGTCAGAGCGTCAAGACCACGGAAAGCGGCGGCCCACGGGGCTATGACGCCGGCAAGAAGATCAAGGGGCGCAAGCGACATGCCCTGGTCGATACCGATGGCAGGGCGCTGCTGGTCGAACCTCACACCGCCGATGTCCAGGATCGTGATGGCGGTGGTGCAGTGCTGCAAATATCACGCGGCCTGTTCCCGTTCATCGAGAAGGTCTGGGCCGATGGCGGCTACAACCATGAGCGCGTCACGCAGGCTACCAGCATCACCGTTGAAATCGTCAGCAAAATCACCGGGCAGACCGGCTTCGTCGTCCTGCCAAGGCGCTGGGTCGTTGAACGCTTCTTCGCATGGATCAACCGAAATCGCCGTCTCGCCAAGGACGTCGAGGCAACCCTCAAGTCCGCCGCAGCATTCCTCTACGCCGCCGCTGCCATGCTCATGATCCGCAGACTGGCGCGATCAGCGTGAGTTTCGAAACCGACTCTAAGTTACTCACAATAAAGGCGCCTTGAGCCGTTCGACATGAACAGATCGTTACGCGCTCGTCGATTTTACAATATTTTGCAGTTCTCCGCTACGCCGAGCGTGTCGGATCGTTCATCTGTGCGTCGACGGTCACCGGTTCATGGCGGCGGGCGCTCGGCAGCGAGCCGGTCTGCCGCTCGATCATCCGGTGGACGCGCAGCGGCACGCCTTCCTTCTGGAGCTGGTGCACCTCGGCGCTGTTCTCGGCATCGGCATGGGTGCGACGCTGATTATGCCGGATATAGTCGTGCCAGGTCGCGACGTGGTAGCGCTCGATCCACAGCTCGGGCTCGTTGAGGTCGCGCAGCAGGGTCCAGCCATGGGCGCCGTCCCGCCGCCGGATCCGGCGCCGCTCGGTCATCGCGGTGAGGAAGGCGACGATGTTGTGCGGCTCGATCCGATATTCGATCGTCACCACCACCGGGCCGCTGCGCGGTTCGAGCGGGACCGCCACCTCCGGCTCCTGCCATTGCTTGAGCGGCGTCAGATTGAGGTCGTCGACCTGCGGCAGCGGCATGACCAGGCCGATCAGGACGGTGCTCGCCAGGAAGGCCGCGCTGACCAGCAGGCCGGCGGCGACGCCATGGCTGTCGGCGATCATGCCCAGCACCCAGGCGCCGATCGCCATGCCGCCGAACGCCGCCATCTGGTAGACCGACAGGGCGCGCGCGACGACCCAGCGCGGCGAAGCGAGCTGGACGCTGATGTTGAAGGTCGACAGGGCCAGCACCCAGCTGAAGCCCGCCAGCATCAGCGCGGCGATCGTCAGCAGGAAGAAGGGGCTGATCGCGGTGATCGCGGTGCCGACCGCCAGCATGAGCGTGGCCATCCGGACGATCTGCTCGGTCGACAGCCGGTCCCGCGCCGGCCCCGACGAGAGGCCGCCGAGCACCGCGCCGACGCCGAACGCGCCCAGCAGCAGGCCGTAGGTCAGCGCCCCGCCCTTCACCAGGTCGCGGGCGACCAGCGGCATCAGCGCCGAAACCGCATTGGCCGCAAGGCCGAACGCCATCGCGCGGCTGACGGCCATCCGCAGGTTGGGCGACATCGATACATAACGCAGGCCCGCCCCCATCGCCATGAACAGGCCTTCGCGCGGCAACAGCCGGGGCGCCTGCGGCCGCCGCCAGCGCAGCAGCACCACGATCAGCCCGATATAGGACAGGGTATTGGCCAGGAACGCCGCCGCAGCCCCCGCCGCCGCCACGACCGCGCCGCCGACCGCCGGTCCGGCGGTCCGCGCGGTGTTGAACCCCATCGAGTTGAGCGCAACTGCGGACGGCAGTTGCTCGCGCGATACGATGTCGCCGACCGAGGCCTGCCAGGCCGGTCCGCCTATCGTCGTCCCGCAACCGATCAGGAAGGTGAAGCTCAGCAGCAGCCAGGGCGTCAGCCAGCCCTGCCAGGCGAACAGCGCCAACACGGCCGAGACGCACAGCATGAAGCTCTGCGCCGCCAGCATCACCTTGCGCCGGTCGAGATTGTCGGCGACCGCCCCGGCCCACAGCGCCAGCAGCATGAACGGCAGCACCGTCGAGGCCTGGACCAGCGCGACCATCTTCGGGGACGAGGTCAGCGACGTCATCATCCAGGCGGCGCCGACCGACTGGATCATCGCCCCGAAATTCGACACCAGCGACGCGATCCAGATCGACCGGAAAACGGGAACGCCGAACGGTGACGCCGGCCGCGATCGCGGGGCCGATTGCAGGTCGGATGCCATGACGTTCCAATGCAGGAGCGGCTCGCTTGTGCCAACACTGTTTCGCGATCAGGCAACCCGCCGATCGATCCGTCCCGGCCCCGCCTGTGACGGGCGGCACTCCGCTATGGTTAAAAACCCTATAAAATTCCGCATCCTACGTGGTTTTACGTATAGGATAACCCCCGGGATGTTCGCCACTGGCGGGATAAGCATCTTCCGTAGCGAGAGCGGTCCGGGGGAATCGCGTGTGTTGACCGAGTAGCGGACCGTAGATGACCAGTTTTGCCGTCGAATCCTCCGAACGCCGCCGCGCGTTTCGCTTCGCCATCAGCCATCAGTCGCGCCTGCGGCTGACCCTCGAGGGCGCGGCCGGCGGCGAGGATATCGACAGCGTGATGCTGACCGACATCTCGCAGCAGGGCCTGATGGCGGCGGGGGCCGGCCATCTCGTGCCCGGCGCGCAGATCCTGCTCGAAATCCCGCTGGTCGGCTGGCGCGAGGTCGAGGTCGTCTGGATCGCGGAGAACCGCGCGGGCTGCCGCTTCACCGAGCCGCTGAGCTTCGACGAGTTGCGTCTCGCCGCCGCGAGCAACGAACGGCTCGCCCTCGAATTCCCGTCGCTGGGCGCCGACATCGCTCAACTTCCCGAGCTCTCCCGCTCGGCCAAAGATGACGAGGACGACGCGGATATCGACGATGCGCCCGGCTCGCAGCCATGGCTGTTGCCGGTCGGGCTGCTGGTACTGGCGCTGATCGCGGCGATCGGATTCATGATCGCCTATTGATCGGCGGCGGCCGCCTTCGACCATCGTCTAATCTCCGGCCGCCATGCAATCAGGCTTAGCGCCTCATTCACCAATTCCCCTAAGCCTTCATATGCCGTCCGCATCTAATCCTTTCCATGCCAGCCCGACGTTCAGGCCGGCGTGTGAGGATTGCGTACCCATGTCGATAGCGTCTGCCCTGGGCCTGAAACGCCGGCCCGACCTGCGCCGGAGCGAGCGTAGCCGCGTCTTCCTGACGGCGAAGATGCTCGTGTCGGGCCAGCCCTGCCCGATCCACCTGCTCGATCTGTCCCGCCATGGCGCGCTGGCCCACGCCGCCGATCCGCCGCGCGACGGCGAGATCGTCTGGGTCGTCTGTCGCGGGGTCGAACTGCTGGCGCGCACCGCCTGGATCAGGGGCAACCGCTTCGGCCTCGCCTTCGATTCGGGCCTGCCGTCCGCGAAATATGAGATATTGCTGAAGGAAGGCCGCCGCGCGCTGTCCTCGCAGACCCCGATCGCCGCATTGAACCCCGCCGCCGCCGTGTGACGGCGCGGAGCCCGGACCTCAGCCGGCCTCCTGCGCCGCCTTCGCCAGCCGGCTGTGGTGGCGCGCATAGCCGAGATAGATGAGCAGCCCGACGAGGTTCCACCCCAGGCACCAGAGCAGCGTCTTGGCCGGCAGGCTGGTGAACAGATAGAGGCAGCCGAGCACCGCGCCGAGGCCTACCGCCAGCGCGGCCGGGGCGCGGAACGGGCGCGGCAGGTCCGGCCGGCTGCGCCGCAGCACGATCAGGCAGGCCCCCACCGCCATGAACGCGATCAGCGTGCCGGCGTTGGCGAGCGCGGCGATCTCGCCGATCGGCAGCAGTCCGGCCAGGATCGCGACCAGGATCGCGGTCGCGGTCGTGATCCGCGCAGGCGTTCCCCGCTTCGATATCGCCGCCAGCGAACCGGGCAGGAAGCCGTCGCGCGCCATCGCCAGGAAGATCCGGCTCTGTCCGTAGAGGAAGGCGAGCAGCACCGTCGGCAGCGCGATCACCGCGGCGGTCGCGACGACATGCGCGACCCCGGGACGCCCCAACTCGCGCAGGATCAGCGCCAGCGGCTCGGGGCTGTCGGCGAAGCCCGCGAAGGGAACGGCGCCGATCGCCGCGGCGGCGACCAGGACGTAGATCAGCGTGCAGACCAGCATCGATCCGACGATGCCGATCGCCAGGTCGCGTTCGGGCCGCTTGGTCTCCTCGGCCGCGGTCGAGATCGCGTCGAAGCCGTAGAAGGCGAAGAAGATGATCGCGGCCGCCGCCATCACGCCGCGCTGGACACCGTCCGGCCCGGGGGTCGAACCGAAGCCATAAGGCATGAACGGGTTGAGATGCGCGGCCTCGAAATGCGGCAGCGCGACCGCGACGAACAGCGACAGCGTGGCGATCTTCACGATCACCAGCACGGTGTTGACCCGCGCGCTCTCCCGCGTGCCGAGCAGCAGCAGGCCGGTCACCACCGCGATGATGAAGATGGCGGGAAGGTTGACCAGCCCGCCCAGCTCGGGCCCCTGCGTCAGCTCGACGGGAAAGCCGAATCCGGCCAGCAGGGGCGATGCATAGCCCGACCAGCCGACCGCGACCGTCGACACGACCAGCGAATATTCGAGGATCAGGCTCCACCCGACCACCCAGGCGATGATCTCGCCCAGCGCCGCATAGCTGTAGCTATAGGCGCTGCCGGCCGCCGGCATCATCGCCGCCAGCTCGGCATAGGCCAGCGCCGCGCAGGCGCACACCGCCCCGGCGATCGCGAAGGAGAGCAGCACCGAGGGGCCGGCGCGGTCGGCGCCGACGCCGATCAGCGTCAGGATGCCCGTCCCGACGATCGCCCCGACGCCGAGCGCCATCAGGTGCGGCCAGGACAATGTCGGCGGCAGCCGGTCGCCGTGCCGTTCCGCCCCGTTGATTGGCTTGCGCCGCATGAACCCCGTCATTCCTGCCCTCTCCCCGCGAAGCGATCGGTCGCCTTTATCAATTGTTCCAATATGCCCGGCTCCGAATAGGCATGGCCGGCCCCCTCGATCAGGTGGAAATCGGCCTCGGGCCAGGCCTTGTGCAGGGCCCAGGCATGATGGAGCGGACAGGGCATGTCGTAGCGGCCGTGGACGATCACGCCGGGGATGCCGCGCAGCCGCCCGGCGTCGCGCAGCAACTGGTCCGGCTCCAGCCAGCAGTCGTGGAAGAAATAATGATTCTCGATCCGCGCGAAGGCGATCGCGAAATGGTCGTCGCCATGCTGGTCGGTCAGCGCCGCGCTCGGCAGCAGCGTGATCGTCTCGCCCTCCCACAGGCTCCAGGCCTTCGCCGCCTCGATCTGCGCGGCGGGGTCGGTGCCGGTCAGCCGGCGATTATAGGCCGCGACCATGTCGCCGCGCTCGGCCTCGGGGATCGGCGCGACGAAGCGCTCCCACTTATCGGGGAACATCTGCGACACGCCCCATTGGTAATACCATTGGATCTCGGCCCGCGTCGCCGTGTAGACGCCGCGCAGCACCAGTTCGCTGACCCGCTCGGGGTGCGTCTCCGCATAAGCGAGCGCCAGCGTCGACCCCCAGCTTCCCCCGAACACCAGCCACGCCTCGACGCCCGCCATCGCCCGCAGCCGCTCGATATCGGCGACGAGGTGCCAGGTCGTGTTGGCGGTCAGCTCGGCATGCGGCGCCGATCGCCCGCAGCCGCGCTGGTCGAACAGCAGCAGGTCATAGCGCGCCGGATCGAACAGTCGCCGGTGATCGGGCGAGCAGCCCGCCCCCGGCCCGCCGTGCAGGAACACCGCCGGCTTCGCGCCCGGCGTCCCCACCCGCTCATAATAGATGCCGTGGCCGTCGCCGACGTCGAGCATCCCGCTCGCATAGGGCTCGATCGGCGGATATAGCTGGGTCGACAGTGCTGACATGATTGCAAACTAGCGGAGTCGCATGATGCGCGCCAGCCGACGAGAATTGCTGATCGGAGGCGGCCTTGCCGGCCTCGCCCTGATCGCCGCCCCGCCCGCCTGGGCGGCCGACGCCGCAGCCGGGCTCGCGCCGATGACCGGCGGGGCCAAGCCGATCTCCACCCAGGAACGGCTCGGCCGCATCGCCCGGGCCCAGGAACTGATGCGCGCGCAGGATATCGGCGCGCTGCTCGTCGAGGCCGGATCGTCGCTGCTCTATTTCACCGGCATCGACTGGTGGCGCAGCGAGCGGCTGACCGCCGCGATCATCCCGGCGGACGGCGATGTGCTGATCGTCACGCCCGGCTTCGAGGAGCCCTCGATCCGCGAGAGCCTCGCCGTGCCCGGCGACGTCCATGTCTGGCAAGAGGACGAGAGCCCGATCGCGCTGATCAGCGACTTCCTCCAGCGTCGCAAGCTCGACAAGGGCGCGATCGCGATCGAGGAGACGGTCCGCTTCTTCGCGGTCGATGGCCTGCAACAGGCGCTGCCCGACGCGCGGATCGTCTCGGGCGCATCGGTGGTGCGCGGCTGCCGGATGATCAAGTCGCCTGCCGAGCTGGCGCTGATGCAGCTCGCCGCCGACATCCAGATCGCCGCCTTCCGCCATGTCGCGCCGCGCATCGAACGCGGCATGAGCCAGCAGGACATCCAGGCGATGCTGATCGCCGCCAGCCGCGCGCTGGGCGGGGAAACCGACGGCGGCCTGATCCTGATCGGCGAATCCAGCGCCTATCCGCACGGCTCGCACATCCCGCGCCGGGTCGCCGACGGCGAGGTGATCCTGTTCGACGCCGGCGTCACGGTGCTCGGCTATCAGTCGGACATCTCGCGGACGATGATATTCGGCCGCGCCGCCGACGCGAAGCAGCGCCTGCTGTTCGACCAGGTCCGGCGCGGCCAGGACATCGCGATGGAAGCCGCGCGGGTCGGCACGCCGGCCGGCAAGGTCGACGACGCGGTCCGCGCCTATTACGCCTCGCTCGGCTACGGCCCCGGCTACAAGCTGCCCGGCACGCCCCACCGGACCGGTCACGGCATCGGCATGGACGGGCACGAGCCGGTCAACCTCGTCCATGGCGAGACGACGCCGCTCGCGCCGGGCATGTGCTTCTCGAACGAGCCCGGCATCTACATCCCCGGCGCCTTCGGGGTCCGGATCGAGGATTGCTTCCACATGACGGCCGATGGTCCGCGCTGGTTCACCCGCCCGCCCGCGTCGATCGACCGGCCGTTCGATTGAACCGAAAAGCACGTCATGACTTTGACTTGCCGTCGTCATAGGATGGCATGACCGATCCGGAGGGATATGGACGAGCCCGTCGAAATTGAGCTGAAGCTCGACTTTGATCCCGCCGACCGGGATCGCCTCGCGGCCTGCCCCCTGTTCGGCCCCGAACCCGCGGCGACGCGGCGGCTCGCGGCCACCTATTTCGACACGCCCGGCTTCCATCTCGACAAGGCGGGCTATGCGCTCCGCATCCGCAGGGACGGCGGCAAGCGCATCCAGACGGTGAAGGCAGCGTCGGGCGAGACGGCGGGCCTGTTCGTGCGCGGCGAATGGGAACGCCGCGTGACCGGCGACAGGCCCGTGCTCGACGAGGCGTCGGGCCCGCTCCTGCAGCTCTTCGATGCGGAGTTGCTCGCGCGGATCGAACCGGTCTTCACCACCGCGATCGACCGCGCCGAGGGACCGATCGATCGCCCGGACGGCAGCCGCATCGACTATGCGATCGACCTCGGCGAGGTGCGCGCGGGAACGCGCGGCAGCGCGGTGTGCGAGCTGGAGCTGGAGCTGAAGCGCGGGACACCGCAGGCGCTGTTCGATCTCGCCCGCACCCTCAACGAACTGGTCCCGCTGCGGCTCGGCGTGTCGACCAAGTCCGAGCGCGGCTATGCGCTGGCCGACAAGGCGTTCACCGCCGCCGTCAAGGCCGAGCCGCTGAAGCTCGACCGGGCGATGGCCGCCGGCGACGCCTTCGCCGCGATCGCCGCTTCCTGCCTGCGCCAATATCGCCGCAACGAGGACCTGCTGCTGCTGTCGGGCGGGGTCGAGCAATTGCACCAGGCCCGGGTCGCGCTGCGCCGCCTGCGGACCGCCTACTGGCTGTTCGGCCCCTTGTTCGAAGGCGACGAGCGCGCCGCGGCGTTCGCGTCGGAGCTGCGCTGGCTCGCCGCGGAACTCGGCGGGATCCGCGACATCGACGTGCTGGTGCCGCGCCTCGAGGAGCCTTCGCGCGCGGCCCTGTTCGCGATCCGCGAGAACCGCTTCGGCCATCTCCGCACCCTGCTCGACAGCGGCCGGGTCCGGCTGCTGCCGATCGAGCTGGCCGAATGGCTGGCGCTCGGCCGGTGGCGGACCGACCCCGCCGATCCCTATCTGCGCGACCGCTACGTCCGCGCCTTCGCCAGCGACCGGCTCGAACGGCTACGCAAGCGGATCAAGCGCGCGGGCAAGGACCTCGCCGATACCGACGACGAGCATCGCCACGCCGTCCGCAAGACCGCCAAGAAGCTCCGCTACGCGAGCGAATTCTTCGTGTCGCTCTATCCTGGACGCAAGGCGCGCCGCCGGATGGAGCGTTTCCTTGACCGACTGGAAGCGTTGCAGGACAAGCTGGGGCAACTCAACGACATCGCCGCCGCCCCCGAGCTGTTCGCCCGGCTGGGCGTGGAGGCGGCCCTGCCCATGCCGGGCAAGAAGGAACGCAAGCGCCTGCTCGACGATGCCGAGGATTGTTTCGAAACCCTCATCGACACCAAGCGCTTCTGGCGCGATTGATCCCGTCTTCGTGCTGACGCGCCGGACGCTGGTCGCGGCGGCCCTCGCCCTGCCGGCCGCCTCCGCTTTCGCTCGCCCCCTGGGCTTGGCCGCCGCCGCGCCGATGATCGATCCGCGCCTTGTCGGGCGCGCCCTCGCCGCGCTGTTCCACCATCATCGTTCGATCTGGTCGCGCGATATGATCGCCATCGCCGATTTCGGTCTCCCCTCTTCGGTTCCGCGCTTGTTCCTCGTCGATATCCTGCGCGGCACGACGACCGCGCTGCTCGTCGCCCATGGCAAGGGGTCCGATCCCGATCATAGCGGCATGCTCCAAAGCTTCTCCGACATCGTCGGCTCCGCCGCCACTTCCGAGGGCGCCTATCTCACCGGCGACGCCTATGGGGGGGCCCACGGTCCGTCGCGCCGCCTGATCGGCCTCGATCCCGGCAACGCCCATGCCGAGGAGCGCGCGATCGTGATCCATTCCGCCTGGTACGCCAATCCCGACATGGTCGCGAAACAGGGCAAGCTCGGCCGCAGCGACGGTTGCTTCGCGGTGGGAGAAGCGGATATCGCGACGGTCCTTGCCCGTCTCGGCAAGGGACGCCTGCTCTACGCCGGGAGGATCGATGGCTGACTGGTTTCGCCGCAACCTGGGCTGGATTCGGGGCGTGCTCGGGCTGCTCGCCTGGTTCGCGATGCTCTACTTCATGTTCTGGGACGTGCTCTAACGTTGCGGTGCCGGCGTCGGGCTCGTAAAGCCGCGCCATGCTCCGCATTTCCGAAATCAAGCTGCCGCTCGACCATCCGGCCGAGGCGCTGCCCGCCGCGATCGTCGCGCGGCTGGGGATCGCGCCCGCCGATCTGCTGAGCTGGGAGGTCGCCCGCCGCGCCAACGACGCGCGCCGCAAATCGGCGATCCTGATGGTCTATTCGGTCGACGTGACCCTGGCCGACGAGGCCGCCGTCCTCGCGCGCTTCGCGGGCGACAACCATGTCCGCCCGACCCCCGACACCGGCTATCGCTTCGTCGCCACGGCGCCGGCCGGGGCACCCCGCCCGGTGGTGATCGGCGCCGGCCCCTGCGGCCTGTTCGCCGGGCTGATCCTAGCGCAGATGGGTTTCCGCCCGATCATCCTCGAACGCGGCAAGGTGGTGCGCGAGCGGACCAAGGACACCTGGGGCCTGTGGCGGCGGGGCGTCCTCGACCCGGAATCGAACGTCCAGTTCGGCGAGGGCGGCGCGGGCACCTTCTCCGACGGCAAGCTCTACAGCCAGATCAAGGACCCGCGCTTTCTCGGCCGCAAGGTGCTGACCGAGTTCGTCAAGGCCGGCGCGCCCGAGGAGATCTTGACCGAGGCGCATCCGCACATCGGCACCTTTCGGCTGGTCTCGATGGTCGAGGCCATGCGCGCGACGATCGAGGAACTGGGCGGCGAATATCGCTTCGGGCAGCGCGTCGTCGACTTCGACATCCGCGACGGCCGGCTGCGCGGGCTCCATCTCCACAATGGCGACTATCTCGAGACCGACCATGTCGTACTCGCCGTCGGCCACAGCTCGCGCGACACCTTCCACGCGCTCCACGATCGCGGCGTCCATATCGAGGCCAAGCCCTTCTCGATCGGCGTCCGCATCGAGCATCCGCAGAGCTGGATCGACCGGGCCCGCTTCGGCCAATGCGCCGGCCACCCCGATCTCGGCGCGGCGGCCTATGCCCTCTCGCACCACTGCGCGAACGGGCGCTCCGTCTACAGCTTCTGCATGTGCCCCGGCGGCCGCGTCGTCGCCGCCACCTCGGAGGAAGGCCGCGTCGTCACCAACGGCATGAGCCAATATTCGCGCAAGGAATTCAACGCCAATTCGGGCCTCGTCGTCGGCATCGATCCCGAGCGCGACTATCCCGGCCACCCGCTCGCCGGCATCGCCCTGCAACGCCATTGGGAGGAGCGCGCCTTCGTCGCCGGCGGATCGAGCTACGCGGCGCCCGGCCAGCTGGTCGGCGACTTCCTCGCCCGCCGCCCCTCGACCGCGCTCGGCGCGGTGACGCCGTCCTACAAGCCGGGCGTCCACCCGACCGACCTGTCGCTCTGCCTGCCCGACTTCGCGATCGACGCGCTGCGCGAGGCGCTGCCCGTCTTCGGTCGCCAGATCGCCCGCTATGACGATCCCGACGCGATCATGACCGGTGTCGAGACGCGCACCTCGTCACCGATCCGCATCACCCGCGGCAAGGATTTCCAGAGCCTCAACGTCGCCGGCCTGTTCCCGGCAGGCGAGGGCGCGGGCTATGCGGGAGGAATCCTGTCGGCCGCGGTCGACGGGATCAGGGTGGCGGAAGCGGTGGCGCTCAGCCTCGCCGGCTGAGCCGCGCGGCGCCGCCCGCCGCATAGGCGGCATGGGCCTCGGCCGGCCCGCGATAGGCCTCCTGATGATCGACGCTCCAATAGCGCAGCTCGTTGAGCGGAATCCGCTCCCCCGTCACCGCGCACAGCACATGGTCGCCCCGCTGGACGATGGAGAATTGGGGCGTGTCGTAGCGCAGGATCGCGAGCTTACCGGAGAACAGCATCCCGCCATCCTACAGGACAGGCCCGCGCTACGGAACCCCGCCTCAACTCCTCGGGACCACCTCGACGATCTGGTCGCCGGATTCCAGCCGGCCGGCGGCCTCCTCCCAGAAACCGTGAGGCGCCCCGTCGCGGTAGATCCGCAGGCCGAGGCCGGTGACGATCGCCGCCAGCGGCTTGCCCACTTCCTCCGCCGACACGGCCCGTTCGCGCAGCGTCACCCGCCCGTCGGCATTGGCGAGGTCGGCCATATAGTCGGCGATGTGCGGCCCATGGGTCGATCCGGCCAGCAGCAGCCCGGCGAAGCTGGCCGGGTTGATCACCGTGTCGGCGCCCGCCTGTCGCGCCAGCGCCTCATTGTCCTCGGACCGGATGATCACGCTGATCGGCACGCCGGGCGCCAGCCGCCGAGCGGTGAGCACGATCAGGATCGACGTATCGTCACGCCCGGCGGCGACGATGATCGCCTTGGCTTCGGCGACCCGCACCGCCTCCAGGGTCGAATTGCGGGTCGCGTCGCCGTCGATCACATTGGCGCCGCTCGCTTCGGCCGCGCGCAGATTGTCCTGGCGCGGATCGATGACGACGATCTCGGCGGGCGTGAGGCCACGCCGGACCAGCTCGCTCGCCGCCTCCGATCCGGTCGTGCCATAGCCGGCGATCACGACATGGCCGCGCAGCTTCCGCTGGATCACGCTCATACGCCACTTCTCCCAGACATGCTTGAGCAGGAATTCATAGGCGGTCCCCAGGAAGATCAGCCAGACGAACAGCCGGACCGGCGTGACGACGAAGGTGTCGAACAGGCGGGCCCGCTCGGTCACCGGCACGATATCGCCATAGCCGACCGTGGTGACTGTGATCATCGTGAAATAGAGCACGTCGACGAAGCTGATCGCGCCGTCGATATTGTCGCGCAGCCCGCCCCGGTCGATCCAGTGCCCGGCCAGCGCGACCGCGATCAGCGCGAAGGCCAGCGCCACCCGCCACAGCAGCGACAGCCAGACCGGCGTCCCGCTCTTGCGGTGGAGAAGCAGCCTCTGGTCACGACGCGGTCTTGGGCGGAGCACGGGGTTCCTTTCGTTCCGGCGGCCACTACGGAGGCAGTTCGCCTTTGACCCGTTCGCCGCTCCCTCTACAGGGATGCACCAAGCAGGGTCAGGAAGGAAGATCGATGGCGTCGGGACTGGTCGCATTGCTGGACGATATCGCGGGGCTGACCAAGCTCGCCGCGGCCTCGCTCGACGATGTCGGCGCGGCGGCGGGCAAGGCCGGCACCAAGGCGGTCGGCGTCGTGGTCGACGATGCCGCGGTCACGCCGCGCTACGTCACCGGCCTGACGCCCGATCGCGAGCTTCCGATCATCGCGCGGATTGCGGTCGGATCGCTCCGCAACAAGCTGCTCATCCTGCTGCCCGCGGCGCTGCTGCTCAGCGCCTTCGCGCCCTGGGCGGTGACGCCGCTGCTGATGCTCGGCGGCGCCTTCCTCTGCTTCGAAGGGGCGGAGAAGGTGATCGAGGCACTGGGCGGCCATCATCCGGTCGAGGAGCATGTCGCCGCCACCGACCCGGCCACGCTGGAGAAGGAACAGATATCCGGGGCGATCCGCACCGACCTGATCCTGTCGGCCGAGATCATGGCGATCGCGCTGGCCGAGGTGTCGAGCCAGACGATCCCGATGCAGGCGATCGTCCTCGCCGCGGTCGGCGTCGCGATCACCGCCGGCGTCTACGGCGTCGTGGGACTGATCGTGAAGATGGACGATATCGGCCTGCACCTCGCCCGCAAGCCGGCGACGCGCACGCTGGGCTGCGCGCTGGTCAAGGGCATGCCGGTGGTGATGCGCTGGCTGTCGATCATCGGCACCGCCGCGATGATCTGGGTCGGCGGCGGCATCCTGGTCCACGGCCTCGAGGTGCTCGGCTTCCCCGCTCCCGCCCATTTCCTCCACCATCTCAGCGAAGCCGCCGCCCATGCCGCCCCGGCGATCGGCGGCATCGTCGGCTGGCTGGTTACCGCATTCGGATCGGGCATCGCCGGTCTCGCGGTCGGCGGGGCGATCGTCCCCATCGTCCATCTCGCCGGCAAGCTGCGCGGCAAGGGGCACTGACGCCGCTTCGGCTCAATCGATCCCGACGACCAGATCGTCGCCGATCCAGCGCCCGAGGAACCCACCCGCTGCGGCGATGCCCTCCTGCTCGCCCAGCCGCTCGATCATCGCGGCACAGATCGCGTTGAAATCGGCGCCGGACCGGGCGAGCGCGATTGCCTGCCCTTCGCCCGGCTCGGCCGTCCGGAAACAGGGCGTCAGGCCCTTGCGCCACAGCAGGATCGTCACCGGTTCGGGCAGCAGCGCAGCGGCCGGGGGAACCTCGCCCGCCGACAGCGCCGACCAGATCGCCGCCGCATTGCTGCGGAAGACATGGGTCGCCAGCGTCGGCGACAGGCGCAGCACCGCCCGGTCCCAGTCGACCTCGCCCAGCCGGCCCGGATCGACCGGCACGGCGTCGGAGCCGACGAAGGCTTCCGACAAAGCGAGGTCGAGCCAACCCAGTTCGGCGATCTCGGGATCGTCGCGGAACAGCAGGTCGAGCGTCTCCGGAAAGTCGCCGGCATAGGCGTCGAGCGTCCAGGCGTGCGGCGGGGTGACGTCGATATGCGCCGCCGCCGTCGACCGGAAGCGCTCCTCGCCGATCCACAGGAGCACCCGCTCGAACACCTCGGCCAGGCAGTTGGCCAGCGCCGCGCGATAATTGTCGTGATAGACGTCGAGCCCGGGCCGCGCCGCCTCGCCGATCCGCAGCGCGGCATCGTCCGAGGATTCGGACAGCCATGCGCGGAAATCGCGCTGCATCGCCAGCAGGCTCACGCCGCCCTCCGCATGTGCGCGTTCGCCATGTCGCGCGCAACCTGCAGCTCGTCGATCAGTTCGGCCAGCGGCGGGATGTCGTCGTCGCGCTCGATCATCGTCGCGACCGGACCCAGCTTCGCGATCGCCGCCTCGTAGAGCGCCCATACCGGCGGCGGCACCGGCCGGTCGTGCGTGTCGATCAGCAGCGTGCGTCCCTGGCTATGCCCCGCGAGATGGATCTGCGCGACCCGGTCGGCAGGGATGCCGGCCAGATAGGCCTGCGCGTCGAAGCCGTGATTGCTCGCGCTGACATAGATGTTGTTGACGTCGAGCAGCAGCCCGCAGCCGGTGCGGGCGCACATCGCGTCGAGGAATTCCCATTCGGTCATCGGTGCGTCGAAGGCGACATAGCTCGACGGATTCTCGATCAGCATCGCCCGGCCGAGCACGTCCTGCGCGATCGCGATATTGGCGCAGACCACATCGAGCGCTTCCTCGGTATAGGGCAGCGGCAACAGGTCGTGCGCATTGAACCCCTCGATCCGCGTCCAGCACAGATGGTCGGAAACGAACAGCGGATCGACCTCGTCCGCCAGCAGGCGGAGCCGCGCCAGATAGTCGCGGTCGATCCCGTCCGCCGACCCCACCGACATCGACACGCCGTGCAGCGCGACCGGGTGGCGTTCGCGCACCCGGCGCAGCACGTCGCGCGGCCGTCCGCCGGGCACCATGAAATTCTCGGAGATCACCTCGACGAAGTCGACCGCGACGGGCGCATCACCGTCGAGGAAGTCGCCATAATGCGGCTTGCGCAGGCCGAGGCCGAAGAGGGAGCGGGACATGCCGGACATCGCGGGAGACCGGCCGGGCGAACGAGCCGCCCGGCCGTTCCGGACCTTATTTCTTCTTGGGCTCGGTGGTGGTGCCGCCGGCCGCCTTGCAGGCGTCGGCGGTCATCTCCTTGTAGCCCTGGCCCTTGCAGGCGTTCTGGCCCTTGCACGAATGCTCGGCCGTGGCGCAGTCGGACGCGCCCTTGCAGCTGTTGACGCCATAGCAGTGAACGGTCTTGGCTTCGGTGGCGGCATCCGCCAGCGCGGGCGCGGCCTGCATCGCGGCAAAGGCGATGAGGGCGGCGGAAGCGGCGGCACTGACGCCGGTCTTGACGGTGGACATCCTACATTCTCCCCTGGTTCATGCCTTGGGTGGCGCGGGCAGATACGGCGCGGCCCGAGACCGGGTTCCACTGCCCGATGATTATTTCACCAGCATCGCACCATCGGGACTCTTCCGCGCATCGCGACGCGCCGCCCGCCATTATAGAGGGGCCTGCTCTGGATTCCGTAACGAAAATCGGGCACCGGAAGATGCAACGACACGCCGGTGGGACGAGCGGAGTTGCAGGGAAGGAAGAATTCGACCCGTGCCAAGGCGACCGTCCTCGTCGTCGAGGACGAGTTGTTCGTGCGCATGATCGCGGTCGATGCGATCGAGGATGCCGGCTATGCGACGATCGAGGCGCAGGATGCCGACCAGGCGCTGATCCTGCTCGAAGTGCATGACGAGATCGACCTCGTCTTCACCGACATCAAGATGCCGGGGACGATCGACGGGCTCGGACTGGCCTATCGGGTGCGCGAACGCTGGCCCGGCCTGCCGCTGATCCTGACCTCGGGCCATCTCCAGCGCGAGGATGCGACGGTGCCGGCCCCGGTTCCTTTCCTCCAGAAGCCCTATCGCGCTGCCGCGCTGCTCGCCGAACTGGCCCGGCTGCTCGATTAGGATCTGGATGTCGACGACCGATCCTCGCTGCTGGCTGTGCGGCCGTCCGCTCGGCCGGCGGATCGAATGGCATCACCCGCATCCGAAAAGCCGGGGCGGGCGCGAGACGGTGCCGCTCCACCCGATCTGCCACCGCACCATCCATGCCCATTTCAGCAATGCCGAACTGGCGCGCCTTCCCGCCGATCCCGACCCGGTGCGCCGGCATCCGGACGTCGCCCGCTTCCTGGCATGGATCGCCGACAAGCCCCCCGACTTCCACGCCCCGACCCGGACGATCCGGCGTCGATGACCGAAAAGCGGGGCTATGCGACGGAACCCGGGCAATGGGCCGACGGTTTTACCGACAGGCCGGAAAGCCCCCTCTACCCCCGGCTTTTTAGGAGAACGAACCCGCCGGGACCACGGCCCGGCGGGTTTTTCCCTTTGAGTATCGCGACTTTGCGCCGTGCCTCTCGCGGACGGCCTGAAAATGCGCTATAGCCTTCGACAGGGCACAATGCCGCGCATATTCGGGGGCGGTTTGTGCTTGAGCGTGCCCCGCCCCGCCGTCCTCCAGGGCGGGGCGTCACGCCCCAAAGCCAGTCGTCCGGGGGCCATCGCTTGCCATCTTCGCCGTCCAGCGCGTCCATGAGCGCGCATCCGCTCGATCGTCCGATTTGGGAGGCGCTGGCGGACCGGCATGCGGCCTTCGCGCTGGGCGATCCGGGGGCTCGGCGCTACCGGCCCGACATCAGCCCTTTCGCCGCCGCCCGCGACAGCTCGATCGAGGCGCAATCGGCATTGACCGGGCTGCTCCCCTCGGATGGCGCCCTCGTCCTGCTCGAAGCCGGCCCGATCGCCGTTCCGCCCGGCGCGATCGTCGACAAGGAGGCGGTGGGGGTCCAGATGGTCGCCGAAGCACTCCAACCCGCGCGGCCCGATGGCCGGGTCGTGCCGCTCGGCGATGCCGACGCGCCCGAGATGCTCGCGCTGGCGACGCTCACCGAGCCCGGCCCCTTCCTGCCGAACACCCATCTTTTCGGCGGCTTCATCGGCATCCGGATCGACGGACGGCTCGCCGCGATGGCGGGCGAGCGGCTGAAGCCGCGCGGCCATTGCGAGGTCAGCGGCGTCTGCACCCATCCCGACTTCCGCGGGCAGGGGCTTGCCGGCTTGCTTTCGACCATCGTCGCCAACCGGATCGCTGGGCGTGGCGAGGTCCCCTTCCTCCACGCCTATGCCAGCAATACCGGCGCGATCCGGCTCTACGAGTCGCTCGGCTTCCGCATCCGCTGCGAGGTTTCGGTCCTCGTCCTGCGGCGGCCCTAGAGTGATTTCGAGGCAGATGGTACATCTGCCGGCTCGGAAATCATGGCAAACCAGGGGAAGGCAGCCTCGATCCGGTTCAACCTGAACCGGAGCGAGTCTAGCGGGCGTCAGCCCGCCGGCATCAGCCGCAGCAATCGCCCGCCCGCCTTGTCCTCCAGCACATAGACCGCACCGTCGGGCCCCTGGTCGACCGCGCGGATGCGCTGGCCCATCGCATAGCGCGCCTCTTCCTTCGCGCCCTCCTCGCCCAGGTCGACGAGGATCAGCATCTCGCCCGACAGCGCGCCGACCAGCGCCTTGCCGCGCCATTGGGGGAAGAGCTTGCCCGAATAGACCAGCAGGCTCGACGGCGAGATCGACGGGTTCCAGCTCACCTTCGGGGCCTCGAACTCGGGCCGGGTCACATGGTCGGGGATCGGCTTGCCGTCATAATGGTCGCCGTTGGAGACGATCGGCCAGCCATAGTTGCGGCCCGGCAGGATCAGGTTGACCTCGTCACCGCCCTTGGGTCCCATCTCCGCGTCCCACAGCCGCCCTTCGAGGTCGAAGGCCAGGCCCAACGGATTGCGGTGCCCATAGCTCCAGACCGCCGGGTCGAACCCTTTCGCCGCCAGCGGATTGCCCGGCGCCGGCTGGCCGTCCATCGTCAGGCGGACGACCTTGCCGAGGACGCCGTCGGGCTCCTGCGCCGGCGTGAATTTCTGCCGCTCGCCCATCGAGAAGAAGAGATGGCCGTCGGGCGAGAAGGCGATCCGCCCCGCATAATGGCCGCCGCTCTTGAGCGGATGGGCGCGATAGAGCGTCGTCACGCCCTCCAGCCGCGCGCCGCCGAGGTCGCCGACCAGCTTGCCGCGCGCCAGCACGATGCCGTTCGGCGATCCCGGCGCCGAATAGCTGAAATAGACCAGGCCGTTGGTCGCGAAGTCGGGATGCGCGACGACCTCGCCCAGCGCGCCCTGCCCGCTTGAATCGACGGCGGGCACGCCCTCGACCGCAGTGCGCCGCGCGCCGTCGGGCGACAGCAGCAGCAGCCGGCCCGCCTTCTCGGTGACCAGCATGTGGCCGCCCGGCAGGAAGGTCATCGCCCAGGGGCTGTCGAAGCGCGCGACCTCCTCCACCTTGAACGGCTTGTCGGCGAAAGGCCGGCCCCCCGTGATCGGCGCCTGCGCGGCGATCGCCGGCGCGGCCGTCGCTGCGGCGAGGAGGATGGCGAAGGACAGGGCGGGACGGGGACGCGGCATCGATCTTGCTCCTGAAAAGCCGTCAGCGCCGCGCTTCGCTCGTCCGTGTCGCGCGGCTCTCGCGCTTCCGCTCGCTGGGCGGGATGTGGGTGATCGTCGCCGCATATTCGGCGAACAGCACCAGCACCCAGATCTCGACGCCCTTCCACTCGCCGCTGACCACGCCGGAAAAGACATCGAGCAGCAGGAAGACCAGCGCGACGAGCCGGAACCAGCGCATGCTGAACGCCGGTATGTCGGCGCGCAGCGACGCCGTCACCATCATGAACAGGCTGAACAGCCCGGCGATGATCTGCGACGTCAGCGAGGTGGCGATGCGGAGCTGGTCGAGCGCGGTGATGAACCAGAACAGGCGCGATATCGCATATTGGCTTTGCCGGGTCAGCTGACACAGCTTGACGATCGGCGGCACGAACAGCGTCTTGCCGACCCACACATCGATATCGACCATGCTCATGCGCGCGATATAGCAGGACTTCGCCCTTATGCCACAGTCTGGCGGCGCCCGCCGGCGAGGGGAAAGACCGGCCCGGCGCTACGGCAGGGCGCGCGGCAGGCCCCGATGCCAGTCGCTGATCTTCTGGAAGGCGACTCCGGCGCCGAGCAGGAAGGCTTCGTCCGCCGGCCGCGCGACGAGCTGGAAGCCCAGCGGCAAGCCGTCCGCATCGAAGCCGCCGGGCAGCGCGAGCGCGGGGTGGCCGGTCACGTTGAACGGCTTGGTGAAGCGCGCGCCCAGCGGGTCCGCCTGCCGCATCGCCCCCTCCCATTCGTCCAGCGTCGGCGTGTCGATCGTCAGCACCGGCAGGATGATCAGGTCGACCGTGGCGAACAGCGCGTCGAGCTGCTGGCGATAGGCGGCCCGAACCGCTTCGAAATCGTCGAGATCGCCGGCCTGCATCGCCCGGCCCCGGTCGATCGTCGCGGCGAGGCCCGGCCCATAGTCCCCGCGATGGGCCGGATACCAGGCGGCATGGACCGCCGCCGTCTCCCACGCCTGCAACCGGCCGGTCGCCGCCAGCAGCTCCGCGACCGGCGGCAGCGTCACCTCGACTGCCGTCACGCCGAGCTCGCCGAACAGCCCGATCGCCCGCTCGATCGCACCCCGGCTTTTCGGCCCGGTCAGTTCCAGGGCGCGGCGATCGACGCCGATCCGCACAGCCGCGAGATCGGTGACGAGGGCGCGCGGGCTCTCACCCTCCCCGATCGCCGTCATCGCCGCCGCCAGATCGGCGACGCTGCGGGCGATCGGCCCGACATGATCGAGCGACGGCGCGGACTCGAAAACGCCTTCGGCGTCGACCCGCCGATAGGCCGGCTTGAACCCGCTCACCCCGCAACACATCGACGGCAGCCGGATCGACCCGCCGGTGTCGGTCCCGATCGCGACCGAGCAGAGCCCCGCCGCCACCGCCACGCCGGCGCCGGTCGACGACATCCCGGGAAAGATATCCGCGCGTCCCGGATGGCGCGGAAAGGGCCGGTCCGCCGCCGGATCGACGAAGGCGCCCGCCGTCGTATAGGTCTTGCCGACCAGCACCGCCCCCGCTTCGCGCAGCCGCGCCACCACCGCCGCGTCGCGCCGCGGCAGCCGCTCCGCGAAGCCGCGCAGCCCCGCCGCGGTCGGCATGTCGCGGGTGAGGCAGAGGTCCTTGACCGTCACCGGGACGCCGTGCAGCGGGCCGCGATCGATCCCGGCCGCGAGCTCGGCCTCCGCCTGCCGCGCCGCCGTCCGTGCTTCCTCTCCCGCCAGCGCGGTGAAGGCGCCCAGCTCCGGATCGAGCCGGGCAATCCGCGCCGACAGCCCCTGTTCGACCTCGACCGGCGACAACGTCCGGTCACGATAGCGACTGCCCAATTCGGTGACGTCGAGATCGAACGCTTCGTCCATCGGCCTGCCCTCCCTGCGGGAGAAGAAACCGTCGGCCGCCGCGCCGGGTCCGGCATCGTCCAACTGGACGATGTCGCCCCGGCCGACGTCGTCAGGCGAGCAGCGCCTTGGTCCGCGCCTCGACCAGCCGCTCCATAACGGTCAACGGCATCGCCCCACTCTTGAGCACGTCGTGGAACCGGCGGATGTCGAAGCGGCCGCCGAGCGCCTTCTCCGCATTGGCGCGGGCGCGCACCCAGGCCATGTGACCGACCTTGTACGAACAGGCCTGCCCCGGCTGGGTGCAATAGCGCTCCACCTCGCGCTGCGATCGCGGCTGCGCGAAGCCGGTGGTGCCGACCATATAGGCGGTCGCCTTGTCGCGCTCCCAGCGCTGGGTGTGGATGCCGGTGTCGACCACCAGCCGCGCCGCGCGGAACAGGAAGGACTGGAGATAGCCGGCACGTTCGAGCGGATCGGCATAGCTCCCGAGTTCGTCGGCGAGTTGTTCCGCGTAGAGCGCCCAGCCCTCGCTATAGGCGCCGAAGAAGCCGATCTTGCGCAGCGTCGGGATGTCCTTCGACTCCTGCGCGAGGCTGATCTGGAGATGATGGCCCGGCACGCCTTCGTGGAAGGTCAGCGCCGGCAACGTATATTTGGGCCAGTCGCCGACGTCCTTCAGGTTGATGAAGTAGATGGCCGGCCGCGACCCGTCGAGCGTCGCGCGCTTGTAATAGCCGTTCGACGCCCCGTCCTGGATCTCCACCGGCACCGCCCGGATCTCCAGCGGCGCGGCCGGCACGTGCGAGAAATAGCGCGGCAGCTTCGCATGCATCGCCTTCACCCCTTCGTTGAGCGAGGCGATCAGCGCGGCGCGCCCTTCGGCGCTGTCGGGATAGAGCTGCCTGGGGTCCTTGTTGAGCGCGGTCAGCCGCTCGCCGATCGCGCCCTTGGTCAGCCCCTGGCCCTTCAGGATCGCATCGAGCTCGGCGCTGATCTCGGCGACCTGCTCCAGGCCCATCTTGTGGACCTCCTCGGGCGAGAAATTGGTGGTGGTCGCCTGGGCCAGCGCCGCCGCGTAGATCGCCTCGCCGTCACGCAGCCGCCAGACGCCCGAGCCCGGCGCGGTGGTGGCGCGAAGCTGCTTCATCAGCGCGATCTGCCGGTCGAGCGCAGGATAGACCTTGTCGCTGACGATCTTCTCGGCCGGGCCGGCGAAGTCGCCCGCGATGCCCTTCTCCTTCGCGCGCCGCGCCAGCGATTGGACCAGCGTGCTGTCGGCGGCGGGCGCCCCGCGCAGCTTCTCGAGCTGGCCGATCGTCAGGTCGATCGCGAAGTCCGGCGCGGTGATGCCGCGCGACGACCGTTCCTTCTGCACGGTGGTGTCGGTGTCGAGCACCCCGCCCAGCGCGTCGAGCCGCGCCAGATAGGCGTCGCAATCCGCCTTGTCGGCGATCACATGCGCGTCGTTCAGGAAATCGGGAAGCTGGAAATAGGCGCCGCCCTGCTGGAAGATGCGATAGGGCCGGATCACGCTGTCGATCCCGAACCGCTCCGGCGCGACGGTCTGGTTGCGCAGCGAATAGCCGACGATCTCGCGATTGAGCGCGCCGGCCTCCGACAGCCCCGCGGTCGGGAAGGCCTCCACTTCGGCCAGCCATTTCCTGGTGTGGGCGAGATCGTCGCGCATGCCCGCGTCGCTATTGTCGTCGAGCTTGCTCTTGGCGGCGGCCCGGTCGCCCTTGTCATAGCCAAGCGCGGTGCAGAATTGGGGCGAAGTGTCGAGCGTATCGTTGAAGATCCGGTCGAACAAGGCATTGAGCCTCGCGTCGGCCCCGCCGGTGGCCGGCGCCTGGGCCAGCGCGGGTCGCAATCCGGCGATTAGGGCGGCGGTGCCGGCCGAGGCGATGAAGGTGCGGCGATCCATGGCGATCCCTCTTCGGTCAAGTTTTTGATATGGGTCGACATTAAGCGAAACATTCCCACCGACGCCAGAGCCCCCGCGCGGCTCAATCTCCGTCGATCCGTTCCACGCGGATGGTCTGCTCGATCAGCTCTGCGGCCCCGAAGATCGTCATGAAGGCGATGTCCGTCGCGTCCCTGCCGATCGCGATCCGCACCAGCCCATCGAGCGGGGCCAGCTCGGTCGGGTCGACCAGATACCAGTCGCCCGCCAGCCAGATTTCGACCACGGCATGAAAGTCCGGTGGGTCGAGCCGCCAGGCATAGGCCGACGCCAGCCGCGCGGGCACGCCCGCTGCCCGTGCCAGGCTGGCGAGCAGGTGGGCGAAGTCCCGACAGACGCCCTGCCTGGAGACGAACACGTCGACCGCCGTGGTCCGCACGTCGGTGGAACCAGGACGATAATCGAGATGCTCGCGAATCCAGCGGGCCATGGCGAGGATCTTCCGGCCGTGATTGTCGCCCGGAAACTCACGCGCGACGAAGGCCTCGAACCGGTCCGCCTCGCAATAGCGGCTGGGCCACAGATAGGGGATGACCTCCGGCGGCAATTCTCGGCGCGGTGTGATCGGCAATTCGTCGATCGTCACCGGGCGCCGGTCGACCTCCACCACGGCCTGGTAATGCGCATGGAAATCGCCGTCCGCGCGCATCCACCGGCGTCGGCCGACGCCATCCTCCCCGGCGATGGCGCGCAGCGGACCGATGCCGTCGATCGCCAGCCGGTCGTCGATCGGCGTCTGGTCGGGCAGCTCTGCGGCTTCGATCATCAGCAGAACATCGACCGGCTCGCTCATCGCATAGCGAAGATCCGCATCGATCCGCAAACGCATGGCCGTGCTCCCTGCCGGCGCGAAGCATGGCCAGCCGAGCGAATGACCCCGATGGAGCGGGAAAGTTCCACATCCATCCCTGGACGCCCCGAATCAGGTCAGCGCGGCCAGCCCCAGCACCGCGGCCCCGATCCGCCGCCGGTCCTCCTCGCCGGCCGGCCGCCCCTCCCGCCGCGCGGCGATCAGCCGGTCGAGCCAGGCGGGGCCGAACTCGAAATGATGGTCGACGCACAGGCTTTCGACCGCCCGGCGCACGTCGCGCCCGCAATCGTCGAGGATCGCCAGCCGCCGGTTGAGCGCCGCCTCGAGCTGCGCGGCGCGCTCGATGTCGCCCGTCGCGCCAAACCGTACCACACCGCGTCCGGCGAGCTCGCGATAAAGGCCGCCGCTCGGCGCCAGCTCGGCATAATGCGCCCAGTAGAGCTTGAAGAGCACCCGCCCCGCGTCGCGCATCGCCGCGCCGTCGCGCACCGGATGGGCGAGCAGGTCCGCCAGCCAGGCGCGGCCGACCGCGTCGACCGCCTGGCCATGGTCGCCGGTCCCGATCGCCGCGGCGGCCTCCTCAGCCTTGCCGCGCTGCCACAGCCGCTGCGTGGCGGGGTCGAGCGGCCCGGCGCGCAGCGCGCGGTGCAGCCGCAACTCCGCCGTCCCACGATCGAGACGCGGCCCGCCGATGGCGATCAGCCGCCCCGCCTTGTTCCGTGCCCCCGCCTTGCGCTTGCGTCCCGCTCTGGCCATGCCCGATCTCGCTCCTCGTCGCTGGTCGCCGGTCGTCCCGCCGACAAATTGGTTGAACAATCTTGCACAAGATTTACGGATATCCTCGACCGATGGCCGAGGAGTGAGTCGATGTCCCTGCCTTTCGAACGCATGCGCCTGCTGCGCGCCCGATCCGGGCTCTCGATGCGCGCCTTCGCGGCGCTGCTGGGAAGCCCGCTCGACACCCGCTATGCCTATTATGAGGAACGCCGTTTCACCGGCCTCCTCCCGATCGACGCCGCCCGCCGGATCGCCGCCGCGCTCCACCCCCATGGCGTCGAACCGCGCGAGGTGCTGGCGCTCGCCGGCCTGTCCGACGACGAGGCCGCGGCCGACGTCGCCGCCCAGGCGCCCACCGTCCAATATCTCCGCCTCGACGTCGCCTTTCCTAGTGAAGAAGCCCTGACCCGCATGTTCGAGACCATGCTGGAGGACGAGGTCCCCGCCGGCCGTCGCGACGCGCTCGCGCAAACGCTTGCGCGGCGTCTGCCATCCGCGCTTCAGCGCGCGACAACATCGCCGCCCGTGCCGGTTCGGGCGCATTGGCCTGCTCCCGGCGAAGACGCTGCATCGCCTGCCAGGCGTCGTGGGCCTCGCCGGCCAGGATCGCACATCTGATGTCGCAGGCCGGGCAGTTGAGATGGCAGCCCGGCGACGCCCGATAGACCGGTTCGCCCATGGATCGACTCGCGTTTGTTCTCGTTATGTTCGATCCTATCCATCCGATCCTACATGTCTAGGATTTTTCCTATCGATGGCGCAAAAAAATGCCCGCGGCGGGGAAACCGCGGGCAGGCCGAGCCTATCGGACCCGGCGGGGAACGTCGCGAATCGAACGATAAGGTTGCATGGCGGCCGAGGCGGAACCCGCCTGGGGATCGGTGCCGCCGGACATGATGGCGGCCGGCTCCGCCCGGAAGGACGGGGCGATCATCCAGGCCGGCGGCCGAGGCCGCTGCTGTTCGATGAGGGGAAGCCCCATCCGGGCGAGGGCGTCGAAGGGAAGGTCCTCCGCCTGCTCTACCCAGTCCGTCGTCATCATGTTCATCGCGACTCACCTTTGCCCATAGCGTCCGCCTCTCCGCTGTGCGCCTCAATGGTAAACAAGAAAATAGGACTTCCGTCGAAGTTACAATTGTTCACACCATGACAGCCAAACCCTTCATTTGATTGCTTAACAGCTTTTAACAAATGGACCGGGCAGCGGACCTCGGGTCCCAGAATCTAGATTGACTTTGTACAAGAATATTGTATATAAGGCATGACTCTTTCCGGAGCCGTGATGACCTTCCAACCAATCATCGACACCGGTTGCCGCGAGGTGATCGAGATCGACGCGCTCCAGCGCGCGCTGCGTAATCTCCGCCATTGGTCGGCGACGGCGGCGGCCCGTCGCGGCTATGCCGACGATCGCGACCGGCGCCTGTTCGCCACCGCCGCCGGATTGCGCGACGCGGCCTGGGCCGACTGTCTTCACGCCGCCTATGATCTGTTCGAGATCGACGCGATCCACGGCGCCTGGATCGATGCGGGCGGGCGCGAGGCATGAGCGACGGCACGGCACATCGCGGCCTCCGGCTCGCCTCGGTCCTGTCCGCCATCGCGCAGGCGGAGGAGGATGCCCGCCATCACGACCTGTCGCCGGGCAACCGCGACCGGCATGCCGAGGCCGCGCAGCGGGCGGACCACTGCGCGGAGACGAGCCGCTTGCTCGCCCGCCGGCTGATCGAGGACGCCTTTCCGGGAGTGAGTTGGGCGATGATCGAACGCGCCGCCCTTTAGAGCGATTTCTAGGCAGATGGAAACATCTGCCGACTCGGAAATCGCGGTAAAACAACAGCCTAGAGCGGCCGATCCGATGCAATCGGATCGTGAACCGCTCTAGGCTCGAGACTCGATCAGCACCACCATGGGATGGTGGCGGCGAACATTTGCAGATGGCGTTCCGGTCGAAGTCCGTAGCCTATGGCTCCACCTGATCGAACGCGATCACTTCGGGATTGCCTGCTATCAAGGGGAAGTCCGCGACCCGTTGGACGATCTTCCATTCGCCCTGCGCGCGTCGCCAGGTATCGCTATACTCGCCACTCGTGTCGAACCATTCACCAGCGGTTTCGCCCTTCCCGCAATGTCTCGCCTGGACATAGCTGAAGCTGATCGGCGCGGAGGGATCGGTCAGATCGATTACGATGCTGCCAAGCAAGTGCTGGGATGGGCCGCACAGATCGAGATGACGGCGAAAGAGATCGCGCAATGCGGGCAGCCCTGCCCCCTTACGCCCTTCCCCATAATCGAAAGCGACCTCGGCGGAAAACACCCGGTCGAGCGCTCCCCAGCTCTTCCTGTCCAAAAGTCGGGCGAAATTGCCCAACTGGTCCGTGATGGCCGCGCGAATATCACCGCTCATGATCGCGTCCCTTTCCACAGGATATCGAAGGCAACGGGTCGCCCGGTCGGGTGAACGGAATAGCCGTTGCCTTCAGGAAGCGGCGGCCCGCAGGCGGGCGCGGGTCTATTCTGCGGCGCCCAGTTCGATGATGGAACAGACCTTGTCCAGGCCGAGGACGTGAGCGACCCGGCCGGTCGCGATGAAAGACGCCACGCATTGGCTGAGGTCGACGATTTCCTCATCCGAGAATACGCGTTTGGTCCTTTCCCAGAAGATATCGTCCTTCGCCAGGGCTTGCGGCTCGATGCAGAAGCGTTCCGCATATTCGATGGCCAGCCTCTCACGTTCGCTATAGGCCGGATATGATTTCCAGTTCGTTATATTCTGGTAGAATTCTTCGTCTGGAGCGGCGCCATTTTCGATTACCGTATTGGATGAATCAACGCCCGATGATTTATAGAAATCCTGCAAATCCCTTTTGGCGCGAAACGCTCGACAAACCATGCATCCGTTGATTTCAGCCGTACGCGCCCTGGCGCCTTCGAATATGCGCAACGGCAATTTTGTTTTCTTGTAGACAGTTTGCGAAAAACCATTGGATGCCCTGACCATCTCCGGCGAAAAATAATCTCCCAGGCTGGAGAAAGGATCAGGATTGTCATCCGGTATCGATATACGCATCATTTTCTCCTGAAATATTTATTATCTATTATAAAACAACGCGATGATCCGATCGAATAGGGATGTCATGGGAGCGGCCTGCCGCGAAGGCCTAGCCCTCCAAAATGGCCATCTCATAACTTTGACAGAGGGGCATTTCCGACAACATGCCTCGACCGACCAGCTGCACGCGATTGAGCCAGGAAAAGTCTTCATGGCGCGGGTCGATCTCGATTTGTCCGGAAAGCATGACCGGCGCTTCGCCGCGGAGATGCGCCTCCATTTCGCCGACAGAAATATACTGGAAGTAGAATGGCGTGCCGTCACCGGCCTGCAACGACATTCGCACGGTTACATGAGCGGCGTGGGCGCCTTGAAGATAGCTGCCCATGCCCACATGCATGCTAACATCGCCCAATAGTTCGTTGCGCCATTCGAGCCGACCGAGACGCGCTGCCAGTCTCATCGCGATGGGGCCGTCATGGCGGATCGAAAAATCGGGAAATATCCTCATGATCCCAAAGGGGCGCAACGCCATGGACATGCGGATTCGTTCCTCTCCATTATCCGGATCTCAGCGGTATCGATGTTCTTTTTGCGGATATCGCGTGTGGAAAATTGACGCCGCGCAAAGTTACATTCAACTCGCTTTCCCGATATCTGCACCGCTTCCGTCGTGCGGCTGCTCCCGCGAAGCATCCCATTCCATTTCAGGCGGAACGACCGACGGACCGAGGTCAACAGGACCATGGGACGGCGAACAAGGCCGCTCGTCCATGAAGCGATTTCCAGGGGAATGGAAACATCCGGCGATCCAGAAACCGCTGCAGGACAAATATCCGGAGCGACCGACCTGCTTCGATCGGATCGCAAATCGCCCTAAACGGTCACCAGCTTGATGCCGGTGATGAACAGCACCACCGCCAGGCAGCGCTGGATGATCCGCTCGTCCAGCCACAGGGTCAACCGCGATCCGATGACGATGCCGGGGATCGATCCGATCAGCAGCATGCCGAGCAGCCGCAGGTCGACGCTTCCGGCGATCAGATAGCCGATCCCTCCGACCAGGGTGAGCGGCACCGCGTGCATGATGTCGGTGCCGACCAGTTTCCGCGCGGTCAGCCGTAGCGGATAGAGCATCAGCAGCAGCGTCGCCCCCAACGCCCCCGCCCCGACCGACGTCAGCGTGACGAGCGTCCCGAGCACCGCCCCCGCCGCGACGGTCAGGACCGGCTGGAACCGGATGAAACGGCGCGCCTTCACCTCGTCGTCGGTGTCGATCATCGCGTGGACGAGCCGGCGCCGGAACAGCGTCGCGAACGAGGTTATGATCAGCATGCCGCCGAGCAGGGTGACGATGAACCCGCTCTTCTCCTGATGCCCGCCGAACTCGAAGAGCAGCACCAGCGTCAGCACCGCTGCGGGGATGCTGCCCAGGCACAGCCATCCGACGATGCGATGGTCGGCACTGTTCTGCCGGTGGTGGACGATCGACCCGACCGTCTTGGTCGCCGCGGCGAACCACAGGTCGGTGCCGACCGCCGTCGCCGGGGCGACACCGAACAGCAGGATCAGGATGGGCGACATCAGCGATCCGCCGCCGACGCCCGTCATGCCGACAATGGTCCCGACCAGCAGGCCGGCGAGCGCGTTGAGCCAATCCACGGGAATCATCGGCGGAGCGATCTCCGGCGAGGTGCCGCACCTCCGGGACGAGGTCGGCGGGGCAGATCAGCAAATCGGTCAGCCATGATCCGCATCGTTGTAGCTGGAAGACGATCCGTCAATCCGTGAACGATGGCGGCGCGCGACCCCAGGCGGGCGGCGATCGCGATCGGGCCTGTGCCGGCCAGCCGCTCGAGTTGGTCCATGTGCCCCTTCACGGACCTGCCTCTACCCACAGCGCCACCGCCGCGCGCCAAAGGAAAAATTGCCCCGCGCCTAGGAAATGTGCGGCTTGCCGCCCCCCAACGGCAAAGGCCGCCAGGGAAGGCTGGAGGACCTTCGTCTGGCGGCCTTGCTGGAGGCCATCGATGGTGCCCGGATCAGCGGGCGGCGAGCTTCAGCTCCGAACCCTGGCCGGCCATGGCCAGCTTGGCCTTGGCGGCGCCGATCGCATCCTGGCGGCAATTGGCGACCTTGATGCTGGTGGCGACGTCGGCCTGGCCGCAAACCTCATAAGCCGCGCGGCGGATGCGGGCGTCGAGGCGGGCGGCACCGGCCTCGCTCTGGATGTCGAGATCGCCATAGGCGACCGGAACGCTGACCGGCTCGGCCCGCAGCGGGGTCGCCGCGGCGACGGTAACGAAGGTGGCGACCAGGGCGAAGGTGCCGGCGACGGTGTTCTTGAAGGTCTGCATTGTAACGTCCCTTTCGATGTGCGTTGTGGATGCACATCTCTCAGCAGGAACCGTGCCAAATGCATTTCCCCTGAAAAAACTGTGATTTTTTAAAAACAGCCACCGAACTTATCACCAAATATTGTCATAATTATCCAATTTCTGGCGCATCACGCCCCACTCAGCGTGACCGGATCGATTGACGATCGAACATCCAGCCGGGATATTCCGCCGGCAGCGCGCCGGCAGCGTCGAGCGCCGCCAGCTCGTCCGCGCTCAGCACCACCTTGGTCGATGCGATATTGTCGGCGAGTTGGTCGGCGCGCCTGGCGCCGATGATCACGCTGGTGACGGCGGGCTGGTGCAGCAGCCAGGCCAGCGCGATCTGCGCCACCGAGACGCCCTTCGCGGCGGCGATCGGACGCATCGCGTCGATCACGCCGCGCGCGCGCCCGCGATCGACCGGCGGGAAATCGAAGTCGGCGCGACGCCCCTCGCCGCTCGTCTCGTTGCCGATGTCGAACTTGCCGGACAACAGGCCGCCCGCGAGCGGGCTCCACACCATCAGGCCCAGCCCCTCCGATCGCATCATCGGCACCAGTTCGCGCTCGAGGTCGCGGCCCGCGATCGAATAATAGGCCTGGAGCGAGGCGAAGCCCGCGAGCCCGCGCCGCTCGCTGATGCCCAGCGCCTTGACGATCTGCCACGCCGCCCAGTTGGACACGCCGACATAACGGACATGGCCGTGGCGCACGAGCGTATCGAGCGCCTCGATCGTCTCCTCGATGGGCGTCGTCGCGTCGAAGCCGTGGACCTGATAGAGGTCGATATGATCGAGGCCGAGCCGGGTCAGGCTGGCCTTGACCGCCTCCATGATGTGATAGCGCGACAGACCGACCTGGTTGGGTCCCTTCCCCATCCGCCCCATCACCTTGGTCGCGACGACGATCTCGTCGCGCGCGATGCCGAGGTTGCGGATCGCCTGCCCGGTGATCCGCTCGGACCGGCCGTCGCCATAGACGTTGGCGGTATCGACGAAGTTGATCCCCGCATCGAGCGACTGCCGCAGGAGCTGGTCGACGTCGCCCTGCTGGAGATTGCCGATCGGCGCCCACATCCCCTCGGAACCGCCGCCGAAGGTCATCGTGCCGAGGCAGAGCTCGGAGACGTGGAGGCCGGTCCGGCCCAGGGGTTTGTAGCGCATCGCGTCGTCTCCTCAGCTTGGCGGCCGGGGGAGAGCCCGCACCGCCGGTTCAGCGGCGCCGCAGCGCCGTCACCTCGATCTCCACCTTCATCTCGGGCTTGATCAGTCCGACGATGAGGGCGGTCGCCGCCGGGCGGATTTCGCCGAACACTTCGCCCAGCACCGGCCCGACCTCGTCCCAATAATCGGCCCGCGTGAAATAATAGGTAGCGCGGACCACGTCGGCCATCGCGAAACCAGCACCGTCCAGCGTCCGGGCGATCAACGCCAGCGCATTGCGCGCCTGGTCGGCGGCGCTGTCGGGCATGACCCGCGTCTCGGGATCATAGCCCGTGGTTCCGGCCACGAACGCCCAGTCGCCGTCGACCAGCGCCCGGCTGTAGCCGACCTGTTTCTCGAACGGCGATCCCGAGGAGATCAGGTGGCGCGTCACCGTTCTTCTCCCGCATAGACGATCCTGAGCTTCGCCACGGCGGCGCAGGCCGCGGCGCGGGCGTCGTCGGCCGTCCCGTCGCGCGCCAGCGCCAGCGCCACGCCCATGCGGCGGTTCGGCCGGGTGACGGGCTTGCTGAACAGCCGCACGTCGGTCTCGACGCCGGCCGCCGGCGCGAGGGCCTCCGTCAGCCCCTCGATCCGGAAATCCTCGGCATGGCGATCGGCCAGCAGGACCGCCGAGGCCGCCGCGCCGTTGAGGTGGATATGCGGAATCGGCAGGCCGAGGACCGCGCGGGCGTGCAGGTCGAACTCGGTCAGGTTCTGCGAGATCAGCGTCACCATGCCGGTGTCGTGCGGTCGCGGCGACAGCTCGGAGAAGATCACCTGCTCGCCGGCGACGAAGAACTCGACCCCGAACAGGCCATAGCCGCCGAGATCGTCGACCACCTTGCGCGCCATGTCCTGCGCGGCGGCGAGCGCGGTCTTCGACATCGGCGTCGGCTGCCAGCTCTCGCGATAGTCGCCCAGTTCCTGGCGATGCCCGATCGGCTCGCAGAACAGCACGCCCTGCCGCGTCCGGATCGTCAGCAGCGTGATCTCATAGTCGAAGGCGATGAACGCCTCGACGATCACCCGCTGCCGGTCGCCCCGCATCCCTTCGACCGCATAGTCCCAGGCGGCGTCGACGGCCTCCTCGGCGGTGACGATGCTCTGCCCCTTGCCCGACGAGGACATCACCGGCTTCACCACGCAGGGTATGCCGACCGCCTTCACCGCCGCGCGCATCTCGTCGAGCGTCTCGGCATAGAGGAAGCGCGAGGTGGCGAGGCCCAGCTCGTTCGCGGCGACGTCGCGGATGCGGTCGCGGTTCATCGTCAGCATCGTCGCGCGCGCCGACGGCACCACCGAATAGCCCTTGTCCTCGAAATCCTGGAGCACCTCGGTGCGGATCGCTTCGACCTCGGGGACGATATGATCGGGCCGGTGCTTCTCGATCACCGCCGCGAGCGCCTCGCCGTCGAGCATCGACAGGACCTCATAGTCGTCGGCGACCTGCATCGCCGGCGCCCTCTCATAGGAATCGCAGGCGATGACATAGGCGCCCAGCCGTTTGGCGGCGATGGCGAACTCGCGGCCGAGCTCACCCGAACCGAGCAGCAATATCCTGGCGACAGGCCTCATAGGGGGAATCTCCTCGCGGACGGCGCATAGACAGGAAAAGGCCGCAGGTGAAGCGGCCGCGCTTCGACCAATGGCCTATCGCCACGGTACAACTTCATTTTACGCCACATTCCGGAAGGGCTATGACGTCCTGGGGTTTTCGGGGGGAGTTTCCGGCTCGGTGTCGGTGGATTTCTTCATCTTCGCGGTGCTGCTGCTCGTCAACGGCCTGCTCGCGGTGGCAATGCTGCTCGCGGCGCGGACATTGGGCCAGCCGAAGATGGCGATGCTGCTCGCCGGCGCCTTTGGCGGCAACGTGCTGCTCTATGCGAGCGACGCCACCTACTTCTTCCTCTTCAAGGGCAATAGCTGGGTCAACCTGGCGGTCAGCTCGATCGCGATGACCCCGCCCATCCTCGCCGCCATGGCCTATCGGATGCGATCGGGCCTCCCTTCCCGCGTGGTCCCGCTGATCGCGACCCATGTCGCCGCGCTGTTGCTGATCCTCTGGTACAGCATCGGCGATCCCGATCGGGGGATGCGCAGCGCCATCGTCCCGCTCTACGCTTCGGCGGTGCTGCTGTTCGGCGTGACGACCGCGCTCGCGCATCCCGGCCGCAAGCTGCGGCTGGGGGAACGGCCGATCATCTTCACCTGCTTCGGTCTCGCCGCGGTCGAGCTGGCCGGCGGCATCGTGCTGGCGGCGATGGGCAATGGCGAGTCGGCCGTCCTCGACCGCGCCTATACCTACATCGTCTTCCTCGGCCTGCCGGCGATGACGGTCGGAGCCGGCATCTTCTCGCTCTACCTGATGGGCGGCGACCTAGCCGAAAAGCTGCGCCTGACCGCCGAGACCGACTCGCTGACCGGCGCGCCGAACCGGCGGGCGGTCGAAGCCGCGGGCAGCCGCATGATGGAAGAGGCCCGCGCCACCGGCCGGCCACTGTCGATCGCGATCTGCGACGTCGACCATTTCAAGGAGATCAACGACCTCCACGGCCATGGCCATGGCGACGAGGTGCTGTGTCGCCTCACCGACCTGTTCCGCGACCAGCTCGGCGCCGCCGACCATTATGGCCGCTTCGGCGGCGAGGAATTCGTCCTGCTCTTTCCCGGCAGCGACGCCGAGACGGCCCGCATCCTGGTCGAGGCGCTTCGCACGCGGATCATGGCGGTGCAGATCGGCGACCTGCCGCTGCGGCTGACCGCCAGCTTCGGCGTCGCGGCGATGGGCGCCGACGACCATATCCTCGCCGACATCCTCAAGCGCGCCGACCGGGCGCTCTACGCGTCGAAGGAGAATGGGCGGAACCGGACGACCGTCGATCGCCAGGCCCAGCCCGCCTTCTGATCAGCCGAGCGTCTTCTCATAGGCGTCGGGCTTGAAGCCGACGAGCAGCTCGCCGCCGGCGTCGAGCACCGGCCGCTTGATCATCGACGGCTGCGCTTCCATCAGCGCGATCGCCTTGGCCTCGTCGATATCGGCGCGGTCGGCGTCGGGCAGCTTGCGGAAGGTGGTGCCGGCACGGTTGAGCAGCACCTCCCAACCGACCACGCCGGCCCATTTCTTCAGCGTCGCCCGATCGATCCCCGACGCCTTGTAGTCGTGGAAATCATAGCCGACGCCGCGCCCTTCGAGCCAGGTGCGCGCCTTCTTGATCGTGTCGCAATTCTTGATGCCGTACATGGTGATCGTCATCGGTCAGCATTCCCCTTGCGGTGTTTTCCACATGTCATCCCAGCGAAAGCTGGAATGACGCGCGAAATCCTACAGCACATATTTCGACAGGTCGGTGTTCCGCGCCACCTCGCGAAGCTGCGCGTCGACATAGGCCGCATCGATCGTCAGCGCCGTACCCTTGCGGTCCTCGGCGTCGAAGCTCACCTCCTCGAGCAGCTTCTCCATCACCGTCGACAGCCGGCGCGCGCCGATATTCTCGATCTGGCCGTTCACCTCGGCGGCGATCTTCGCGATCGCGGCGATGCCGTCGTCGGTGAAGCCGATCTCGACGCCCTCGGTGCCGATCAGCGCGCGATACTGCTCGGTCAGGCTCGCCCGCGTGTCGGACAGGATGCGGACGAAATCCGCCTCGGTCAGCGCCTTGAGCTCGACCCGGATCGGCAGGCGCCCCTGCAGTTCGGGCAGCAGGTCCGACGGCTTGGCGACATGGAAGGCGCCCGACGCGATGAACAGGATATGGTCGGTCTTGAGCGGCCCATATTTGGTCGCGACCGTCGTTCCCTCGATCAGCGGCAGCAGGTCGCGCTGCACGCCCTCGCGGCTCACCGATCCGCCGCGCACGTCGCTGACCGCGATCTTGTCGATCTCGTCGAGGAAGACGATGCCGTTCTGCTCGGCGTCCTGCAACGCCACCCGGCTCACCTCGTCCTGGTCGAGCCGCTTGTCGGCCTCCTCGTCGACCAGCTTGGACCAGGCGGCGCGGACCGTCATCTTGCGGCGCTTGGTGCGGCCCTGGCCGAACGCCTTGCCCATCATGTCGCCCAGGTTGATCATGCCGACCTGTCCGCCCATGCCGGGGATCTCCAGCGGCATGCCGCCGCTATCCTCGACCTCGATCTCGATCTCCTTGTCGTCGAGCTGGTGATCCTCGAAGCGCTGGCGGAACGCCATCCGGGTCGCCTCGCTCGCATCCTTGCCGACCAGCGCGTCCAGCAGGCGCGCCATCGCCGCCTCCTCGGCCTTGTCCTTCACCGCCGCGCGGCGACGCTCCTTCTCCAGCCGCACCGCCTCCTCGACCAGGTCGCGGGCGATCTGCTCGACGTCGCGGCCGACATAGCCGACCTCGGTGAACTTGGTCGCCTCGACCTTGACGAAGGGCGCATCGGCCAGCTTGGCGAGCCGGCGACTGATCTCGGTCTTGCCGCAGCCGGTCGGCCCGATCATCAGGATGTTCTTGGGCGTCACCTCGTCGCGGAGGGTTTCGGGCAGCCGCTGCCGGCGCCAGCGGTTGCGCAGCGCGACCGCGACGGCCTTCTTCGCGTCGGCCTGGCCGACGATATGCGCGTCGAGCGCGGCGACGATCGCCTTGGGGGTGAGATTGTCGTTCATTCTTCGGGGTGCTTTCGTTCGTCGGGGACGCCGGGCCGTCAGGCGGCGCTGTCGAGCGTCTCGATCGTCAGGCTGTCGTTGGTGAAGACGCACAGGTCGGCGGCGATCGCCATCGCCTTGCGGCAGATCGTCTCGGCATCGGCCTCATAATCGACCAGCGCGCGCGCCGCCGACAGGGCGAAATTGCCGCCCGACCCGATCGCCGCGACCCCGCCCACCGGCTCGAGCACGTCGCCATTGCCGGTCAGGATCAGGGTGACCTCCCTGTCGGCGACGATCATCATCGCCTCCAGGTTGCGGAGATATTTGTCGGTCCGCCAGTCCTTGGCCAGCTCGACCGCGGCGCGCAGCAGTTGCCCGCCATGCTGCTCCAGCTTGCGTTCGAGCCGGTCGAACAAGGTGAAGGCGTCGGCCGTCGCACCCGCGAAGCCGCCGATCACCGATCCGTCGCCCAGCTTGCGGACCTTGCGGGCGTTGGGCTTCATCACCGTATTGCCCATCGATACCTGGCCGTCGCCGATGACGACCACCTTGCCGCCCTTGCGCACCGACAGGATCGTGGTGCCGTGCCATTTGGGGAGTTCGCTCATATCCGTCCTATTAGCGATTTCGAGGCTGAAGGAACCAGCCGGCGTGGAAATCGCGCCCTACTCCATGCTTTGCAGGGGCGGATATGGGGTGGCTGTCCGGCGAGTGCAATCGCGATCAGTTTCGCCCCAGAAACATGAAGCAGGCGGCGCCGATCATGCAGGCGAAGGCGCCCAGGTGGCGCCAGCCGAGCTGCTCGCCCAGCACGACCACGGCGAACAGCGCGAACACCAGCAGCGTCACGATCTCCTGGGTGATCTTGAGCTGGCCCGCGGTCCAGCCGTGCAGATAGCCGATCCGGTTGGCCGGCACCGCGAAGCAATATTCGATCAGCGCGATGCCCCAGGAGGCGAGGATCACGATCCACAGCCGCGCGTCGGTGAACTTCAGATGGCCGTACCAGGCGACCGTCATGAAGATGTTGGAGCAGATCAGGAGCAGCAGCGGCGTCAGCGTCATGACCGATGCCATGACGCCGAACGCTGCCGTTGAAAAGGGGTCAGGCGGCCTGCGGGAACAGGGTCGAGCGACGCTGCTGGCGCAGCATGTGGCCGACCAGCCCGAAACCGACCAGCAGCATCAGCCAAGTGCCGGGTTCCGGCGCGGTGATCGGATTGCCGCCACCGCCGCTGACCAGCGATCCGAGGCCGAGGCCCGAGCTCGATCCGTTGACCGTCGGGTTGATCGACTGGAAGCGGACCGCGAAATTGTCGAACGTCACGGCTTCCATGACATTGGCGAAGGTGATCGCGAAGGTCCCGGTTCCCGATTGGTCGGGATTGGACGTCAGGCCTCCGGGGCCGCCGTTGCACTGGCCGTTGCTCGTCGCGATGAAGCAGAGGTCGAGCGTCCCGTAGCTCGGGAACTGGCCGTCCTGGTCGGTGTACGGATAGACGCCGGTCGCCGTCAGGCTGGTCACCGTGCCGCTGGTGTCGAAGCCGAACGAACGGATGCGCGAATCGACGATCGAATCGTTCGTCATCGTGTAGCTGAAATTATAGGTCAGCCCGTTGTTGGTCACGCCGTTGAAGGTGAAGTCGGCGAACGCGCTCACCTGGTTCGTCGACGCGTTGTTGACGTAACCCGTATAATCTATGGAGAAATTATAGCCGCTATTGGCCGAATTGATGATCACGGCCGCCGACAGCGGCATGGCCGAGGACAGGATAGCAGCGGCCGCCACAGCCGCCTTTCGAATCATACGCAGCATAAACACACCCCCGATACCGTCCGGCCCTACCCGTGCGGCAATCGGGCATATATAGCACAGTCACGAAACGATCACCAACGCTTTACGCCGGATCGGCCCTTGCCTCGGGGCGTTGTTTACATTTCGGACTAGTTTCCGATTTGCTTCGAATAGGCCGCCTGCGGTTCGGACCAGCATTTCTCGCAGCGGCGCCAGCAGGTCGTGTTCGGCATCAGGTCGCGCGCGCGGGGCCCTCCCGGATGCAAGGCGAGCCCGGCGACGATCTCGGGTGCGATCCCGTCGGGCGGGACCTTGTGGCAGAGCAGGCAGCGCTGGCGATAGGTCTCGCGGGTCAGCACCGGCTGCTTCGGCTTGTGCGCCGATGCGCCGTGCAGCGCGCCCAGCGACAGCGCCGCCGCGACGGCAAGCAGCGCCAGAGGTCGCAACGGGCGCTCAGGCCGGCGCATCGACATCGACCGACAGTTCGGCCACCATGATCTCGCGCATCGCGAATTTCTGTACCTTGCCGGTGACGGTCAGCGGGAACTGCTCGACCAGCCGGACATGGCGCGGCACCTTGTAATGCGCGATCCGGTCGCGGCAGTGCGCGATCACCGCCTCCACCGACAACGCGCCGCTGCGCGAGATCACCCAGGCGCAGACCTCCTCGCCGAACTTCGCGTCGGGCACGCCGAAGATCTGCGCGTCGACGATGTCGGGATGGGTGAGCAGATGCTCCTCGATCTCGCGCGGGTAGATATTCTCGCCGCCGCGGATGATCATGTCCTTGATGCGGCCGACGATCCGGCCATAGCCCTGCTCGTCCAGCGTCGCCAGGTCGCCGGTGTGCATCCAGCCCTCGGCGTCGATCACGTCGGCGGTCTTCTCCGGGTCGCCCCAATAGCCGAGCATCACCGAATAGCCGCGCGTGCACAGCTCGCCCGGCTCGCCCAGCGGGACGACCTTCCCGTCGGCATCGACCACCTTCGCCTCGAGGTGCGGCTGCACCTGCCCGACCGTCGAGACGCGCAGCTCGATGGCGTCGTCCATCGCCGACTGGAAGCTGACCGGGCTCGTCTCGGTCATGCCATAGGCGATCGTCACCTCGCGCATGTTCATCCGGTCGAGCACCGCGCGCATCACCGAGATCGGGCAGAGCGACCCGGCCATGATGCCGGTGCGCAGCGTGCCGAGGTCATGGCGGTCGAAATCGGGATACTCGAGCATCGCGACGAACATCGTCGGCACCCCGTAGAGCGCGGTGCACCCCTCGGCCGCCACCGCTTCGAGGGTGCTCCCCGGATCGAAGCCCTCGCCGGGGAAGCACATGGTGGCGCCGTGCGCGACGCAGGCGAGGTTGCCCATCACCATGCCGAAGCAATGGTAGAGCGGCACCGGAATGCAGAGCGTGTCGGCCGACGACAGGCCGATGCGATGGCCCACCATATAGCCGTTGTTGACGATGTTGCGGTGGGAGAGCGTGGCGCCCTTGGGCAGGCCGGTGGTGCCGCTGGTGAACTGGATGTTGGTGGGGTCGTCGGGCCGGACGTCGCGCGGCAGCGGCGCGTCGCCGCCCATCACCGAGGCGAGCGGCCGGCATCCCGGATGCTCGCCTTCCCCGATCGAGAAGGCGAGCCGCAGCTCAGGCAGTTCGCCACGGACCTCGGCGAGCATCGCGACATAGTCGCTCGACTTGAACGACCGGGCGAGCACCAGCGCCGCGCAGCCGACCATCTGTAGCGCGCGCGCCATCTCGCCGGCGCGATAGGCCGGGTTGATGTTGACCAGCACCAGTCCGGCGCGCGCGGCCGCGAACTGGACCAGCACCCATTCGACGCAATTGGGCGCCCAGATGCCGATCCGGTCGCCGGGCTTCAGCCCCGCGCCAAGGAAACCGCGCGCGAGATCATCGACCCGCGCGAGCAGTTCGGCATAGCTCCATCTTATGCCCTGGTGGCGGACGATCAGCGCCGTCGCCTCGGGCAGCCTGGTCGCGGTGGCTTCGAGCAGTTCGCCGATGGTCATGTCCAGCAGGGGCGGGAAATCGGCTCCCCTGACATGCGAATCGGTCATGCAGCTCCCCTCTCCCATTCGCGATCGCGCAGCTCCTTGCGGCGGATCTTGCCGCTCACCGTTTTCGGCAAGCTCGCGACGAATTCGATCTTACGGGGATATTTATAGGGAGCGGTAGTTGATTTCACATGGTCCTGGAGCATCCCGACCAGCGCGTCGGACGGCTCGAACCCGGCGGCGAGGACGACGAACGCCTTCACCACCTCGCCGCGGGTCGGATCGGGGCTCGACACCACCGCGCTCTCGGCGACGGCGGGATGCTCGAACAGCGCGCTCTCCACCTCGAACGGACCGATGCGATAGCCTGACGACAGGATCACGTCGTCCGACCGGCCGACGAACCAGAAATAGCCGTCGGCATCGACGATCGCCCGGTCGCCGGTCAGGTACCAGCCGTGGCGCTTCGTATCGGCGGTCCGTTGCGGATCGTCGCGGTAGCGGGCGAACAGGCCGGGCGGATGCCCCTCCGCGATGCGGAGCGCGACGTCGCCCTCGGCATCGGCGGGAAGCCGCTTCCCCTCCCCGTCGATCACCGCCAGGTCGAAATCGGGCGCGGGCCGCCCCATCGATCCCTGCCGTGCGGCGCCCGTCCGGTTGGCGCAGAGCAGCACCGTCTCGGTCTGGCCGTAGCCGTCATGGATGTCGCGGCCGGTCGCCGCCTTCCACAGGTCGATCACCTCGGGGTTGAGCGGCTCGCCCGCGCTCACGCAATGGCGCAGAGTGTCGAAGCGGCGGCCGGTCAGGTCGCTGCGGACGAACATGCGATAGGCGGTCGGCGGCGCGCACAGCGTCGTCACCGGCATGCGTTCGAGCAGGTCGAGCGTCGCGACCGGATCGAAGCCGGACGAGTGGTGGACGAAGATCGTCGCCCCCATCAGCCAGGGCGCGAACAGGCTGCTCCACGCCGCCTTGGCCCAGCCGGTGTCGGACAGGTTCCAGTGCAGGTCGCCGGGCTTGAGGTCGAGCCAGTAGGAGCCGGTGATGCGATGCGCGAGCATATAGCCGTGCGTGTGGATCGTCATCTTCGGCTGGCCGGTGGTGCCGCTGGTGAAATAGCACAGCGCATCCTCGTCGAAGCCGGTGTCGGCCGCCGCCGCGATCGGCGTCGCCGCCGCCCGCCGCTCGGCATGGTCGATCCAGCCCGGACGCGGTCCGCCGACGTGCAGGCGGGCGACGTCCTCCCCGGCCAGCGCCGCGTCGACCCGCTCCGCCATCTCGCCGCTCGCCACCACGCAGCGCGCGGCGGCGGCCTGGTGGCGATAGGCGATGTCCTTGGCCATAAGCTGGGTCGTGCCCGGCGAGGCGATCGCGCCGATCGCGATGCAGCCGAGCATCAGTTCCCACCATTCGATCTCGCGGTTGAGCAGGATCAGCACGGTGTCGCCCCGCCCCACTCCGGCTTCCGTCAGCACCGCCGCGGCGCGGGACGCGGCGACCGCCATCTCGGCGAAGCTGCGCTCGATCACCGTTCCGGCGGGATCGGTCCAGATCATGGCGGGGTCGTCGGGCCGCAGCTCGGCCCAGCGCCCCATGACGTCGCGGGTGAAGTTGAAGGAGGCGGGCCGGTCCCCCAGATCCAGCATCCTCACTTCGCCTCGTTGATCACATGGATCTGGGTGAACTCGTGCAGCCCCTCCTCGGCGAACTCGACGCCCAGGCCCGACTGCTTGGCGCCGCCGAACGGCATGGTCGGGCCGAAGTCGAGATGCTTGTTGATCCAGACGGTGCCGCTCTCCATCCGCCCGGCCAGGTCGCGCGCCGTCTCGCGGTCGGTCGACCAGATCGAGCCGCCGAGGCCCATGTCGGACGCATTGGCGCGCGCCAGCGCATCCTCGGCGTCCTCATAGCGGATCACCGGCAGGATCGGGCCGAACTGCTCCTCGTCGACCAGCTTCGCGCCGTCGCTGATGTCGCGGACGATGGTCGGGCGGATGAAATAGCCGGGCCGGTCCTCGACCACGCCGCCCGCGACGATCGTGCCGTTGGCGCGCGCATCGGCGAGGAAGCCCTTCACCTTCTCATATTGCGCGGCGTTCTGGAGCGGGCCGATCTGGACGCCCTGCTTCAGCCCGTCGTCGACGATCGCCTCCTCGGCGAGGCGGCCGAGCTCGGCGCACAGCGCGTCGTAGATGTCGGCATGGGCATAGACGCGCTTGATCGCGAGGCAAACCTGCCCGGCGTTCAGGAAGGCGCCGCCGAAGATGCCCGGCGCGACCTTGGCGGGGTCGACGTCGCCCAGCACGATCGCCGCGTCGTTGCCGCCCAGTTCGAGGGTCAGCCGCTTGATCGAGGAGGCGGCGCTCGCCATCACCTTGCGGCCGGTCTCGGTCGATCCGGTGAAGCTGATCTTCGCCACGTCGGGATGGGTCGACAGCCGGCCGCCCAGGTCGTTCTGGTCGGTGATGACATTGACAACGCCGGCCGGGAATATCTCGGCCATCAGCGCGCCCAGCTTGAGCGTGGTCAGCGGCGTGGTCGGCGCCGGCTTCACCACCATCGTGTTGCCCGCCAGCAGCGCCAGCGGCAGCTTGAACGCCACGATCAGCACCGGGAAGTTCCACGGGATGATCGCCCCGACGACGCCGAGCGGACGGCGGCGCTGCTCGACCCGGCGGCGGTCATTGTCCTCGAGCACCTTGACCGGCAGGTCGTGGGTCGCGAGCTGGCGGATGAAGGCTTGGGTATAGGCGATCTCGGCGGTCGCCTCGGCCAGCGGCTTGCCCTGTTCCTGGGTCAGCAGCCGGGCGAAATCCTCGGCCTCGGCCTCGATCGCGTCGGCCAGCTTCAGGATCAGCGCGCGGCGCTCCTCGATCGGCCTGGCGGCCCAGGCCGGGAAGGCCTTCTTCGCCGCCGCGACCGCCTCGTCGAGCTGCGCCTCGGATGCGCGCGGGCAGGTGGCCAGCACCTCCTCGGTCGCGGGGTTGATCACGTCCATCGTCGTCGCGCCGTCGACCAGACGGCCGCCGATCAGGAGCTTGTAGTCCGACATCATGCTCTCCTCGGCCGGGCCGCCCGGATGCCGGACGGCCCGGTCCTCTCCTAGAATTTATACCCGACGGTCACGCCATAGGTCCGCGGGGCGCCGACATGGTTATAGTCGTAGCCAAAGCCGCCGACGAGATCGACCCGCGAGGTGAAGTAGAAGCGGTTGGTCAGGTTCTTGCCCCAGATCGAGGCGGTGAACGGCCCGCGTTCGAAGTCGATATGCCCGCCCAGCAGCGTATAGGCGCGCTGCTTCAGCCGGGGGATGTTGAACACCTCGAAATATTGGCTCGACACATAGCTGATGTCGGGGTGCAGGCTGATCTTGCCGGCATCGCTGTCCATCACGGTGATGTCCAGCCCGCCGTTCGCGCTCAGCGACGGCGCGTTGGACAGCTTGTTGCCGCCCAGGCTGTTGCCGCTCAGGGTGCCCTTCTTGATCTTCGCATTGAGCAGGCCGAGCCCGGCCCGCGCGCTCACCCATTCATTGGCGCGGACGTTGAGCTCCAGCTCGCCGCCATAGATGCGCGACTTGTCGACATTGACCAGCGTCTGCGCGGCGGTGGCCGGGCTGACGTTGATGAACTGCTGGTTCTTGTAGGAATAGTAGAAGCCGGCGAGGTTCAGCGTCACGCGGCGATCGGCGAGCTGCATCTTGGCGCCGCCCTCGAACGCGTCGATCGTCTCGGGCTTGGCGACCGAGGCTTCGGACGGGTCGAAGAAGGCCTGCGCGTTGAAGCTGCGGGCGCGATAGCCGCGGCTGTAGTTGACGTAGAGCAGCGTGTCGCGGTCGATCTTGTAGTCGAGGCCGATCTTGCCCGAGAGGTTGTTGGTCTTGAAGCTCAGGTTGGTCGACGGGATCAGCGGCGTCACCAGCACGCCGTCCGCTCCGTAGGCGTTCGAGACCAGCCCCTTCTGGCTGCCGTCGTCGCGGGTGAAGCGCAGGCCGCCGCGCAGGGTGAAGCCGGCGCCGAAATCATAATGCATGTCTGTGTAGAGCGCATAGCTGTGCTTGAGCTGGTCGAAGCGGTTGACCACGCTGCACGCCGCCGGCAGCCCGGCCGCGCAATCGGCCGCGTCGACCGTACCGTTGCCGTCGATGTCGGCGTCCTTGAAGATGCCGAAGTCGGTCGTGTTGAACACCTTCTCGCGGTTGTAATAGGCGCCCAGGATGAACTCGAACGGCCCGCCGAAGCTGCTGGCCAGGCGCAGGTCCTGCGAGATCTGGGTCGCCCGGTCGCCGTAGAAGATCTCCAGCGTCTTGTTCGGCGCGCCGTCGGTGTCCTCGCCGAAGTTGAGCCGGCCCTTGTCCCACGATGACACCGACACGATCGCCAGGTCGTGGCCGATGTCGAAGGTCGAGGTCAGCGAGACCGCATAGGTCCGCGCGCGGCGGCGCGGCGTATATTCGGACTCGATCTGGCGCCGGCCGAGCCCGGTGCGGAAATAGCTGCTCCCCTGGCCGAGCGATTCATAGAGGCCGGCGCCCACGCCGTCGGGGCCCGGCGCCGCGAAGATGCCGTAGTTGTAGGGGTTCTGGAAGCTGGTCGAGGCGCGCAGCAGGAAGGAGACGCCGTCCTGCGGCTCCCACAGCAGCGACCCGCGCAGCGCATATTCGCGGGTGCCGTTGAGGTCGGGCTTGCCGGGAAGCTGGTTGCGGAACCAGCCGTCGGCGCGCGCGACGGTGAAGGCGAGGCGCGCCGCCAGCGTGTCGCCGAGCGGCACGTTGATCGCGCCGTTCGCCTAGCGCCGGTTGTAGTTGCCGTAGCCGAGGTTGACATAGCCCTCGGTCTTGCCGATCTCGGGCTTGCGGCTGATCAGGTTGACCGCGCCGCCCGTGGTGTTCTTGCCATAGAGGGTGCCCTGCGGCCCGCGCAGCACCTCGACCCGTTCGAGGTCGTAGAGCGCGACGCCGAGGAAGGCGAAATTGCCCTTGTAGACTTCGTCATAATAGGTCGCGACCGGGCCCGACTGGTTGAGGCTGTAGTCCGACATCGAAACGCCGCGCAGCGCGAAGATCGGGGTGCCGTCGCCGACGGTCGAGGTGAGTTGGAGGTTGGCGACCTTGCTGACCAGGTCGTCGGCCGAGCTGAGCCGCTGCTTGCGGACCGCGTCGCCGCCGATCGCCGAGATCGAGATCGGCACGTCCTGCAGGCGCTCGCTGCGCTTCTGCGCGGTGACGACGATCTCCTGCGGGTCGGCGGCCACTGTCTCGGCCGCGGTCTGCGCCATCAGCGCCTGACCCGACAGCCCCGCCAGCAGCGCGGCCAGCATGCGCGACCCCCGTGTCGAAACGATCTTCCTCATTGGACATCCCCTTTTTCATGTCTTGCTGGATCGACGCGTTCGCGTCGTTCGAGGTCGGCCATCAGCCGCGCGCGCGTCGCGGCCGCCTCGATCCGGAGCGGCTTTTCCCGCAGCTTCCGAATTTCGTCCGTCGTGTAGGGCTGGAACCCCGCCGGCACATGCTGGGCGTCGAAGCGCTGCAGCGTCCAGTTGAGCAGTTCCGCCAATTGATCGTCGGGCAGCGCCGCCGTGGAGACGCCCGGCACCTGGCCCAGGAATTCGCGCCCGCCCGGCACCGCCAGCAGGCGCGCCACCTGGCCCGCCATCGCCGGCGCGCTGGTCGGGCTGCCCCCGCCGTCCGGCCGGTGGCAACCCTGGCATTTCACCATCCAGTTGATGTGCGCGCGCTGCGGATCGGGCACGCCGGGCATCGCCGTGCCGATCGCCGCCGCGGCCCCGGCGGCCATTCCGATCCCCAGGACCGCAACGACCACCGCCGCCCTCATTTGCCGGTCAGCTTCGGCTGGAGGCGGGCCACCGCGGCGGCATCGAGCCCCGCCCCGCTGTCGCGCGCCGCCTTCACCTCGGCGGCGGTGAAGGGCTTCACGGCATCGCCGCCGCCCGCGATCGTCGCGGTGACGTGGCTGAGCACCGCCGCCACCGCCTCGTCGTCGAGGCCGCTCTGCGCCGGCATCATCCCGCGATAGGTCTTGCCCTCGACGGTGAGCGGCCCGGACAGGCCCCGCGTCACCGCCAGTGCCAGATAGTGGCGCCCCGCCGGGCTCCCGGCCAGCGCGCGGACATCGGACTGGAGCGGCGGGAAGGCGCCGGGCACGCCCTTGCCGGTCGGCAGGTGGCAGGCGGCGCAACGCTGGTAGACCTTGGCGCCGTCGGCGGCGGCCGAGGCCATGCCCGCCGGCAGCGCGAGGGCGGCCAGCGCGACCGGCAGGATCATCGCGCGGCGCATGCTCATTTGCTGTCCAGCGCGGTGCCGAGGATGACGGCGGTCGAGCAGTTGTAGACCGACCCGCTCTCGGTCCCGAGGCACCAGTTGATGTCGTTGTTCGACTGCGGGCGGACCATCGGCCGGTCGCTCTCGTTGCGGTTGCACAGGCAGCGCCCGCACGAGGATTTACCGCAGCAGTCGTTGTAGCTGATGATGTAGGACCGTCCGTCGGCCGGGTTCAGGCAGGTGCCGATCCAGGTGATCGGCGACATCTCGGTCCCCGGCGGGCAGGCGCTCGCGGTGCCGCCGCAGCAGGAGCAGAGGAAACCGTCGATCGCGCAATAGCGCCAGTAATCGCACTGGGTCTGGTCGCCCGGGTCCTGCGGATTGCCGGTCGTCTGCGGCGGCAGGCCGCTCTTGCCGCCGCCATGGGTGGAGGCGACGGCGCGCGACACCGGCAGCACCGGGATGACCGCCGCCCCCGTGATCGCTCCCCCGATCAGGGTGAGCAGGCTGCGGCGGGAGGTGCGGCGGGCGACCCTGCGCACCGCGCGTTCGGCGAAACTGTCCATGTCCGACATATCAGCGGCCCCTTTCTCTATTGCGCTCAGGCGCCGGCCAGGAATTGCTGGATCGAAGCGACGCCGCGCTCCTTCGCCTCGAACAGGCTCTCCAGATGCTCGCGGTTGTTGATCAGGCCGAGCGAGGCGATCTTGCCCTGCTCGTCGAGCAGCACCGCATAAGGCAGCTTCGACACGCCCAGCGACCGGCCCAGCGTCTCCGACAGGACATAGGGAATGCCGGCCAGCTCCTGCTTCATCACCAGCCGGCGATGCTCGGCCTCGTCCTCGCCGTCGCTCGCCAGCACCGTGTCGACCCAGCCTGCCTCGGCGCGGGCGGCGGAGCGCAGCACCGGCATCAGCGTCTTGCAGATCGGGCAATCGGGCGAGAGGAAGAAGAGCAACTGGCTGCGACCCTCGCGCCGCCCGCCGATGCGGACCCGCGCGCCGTCGAGCGCGGTCAGCTCCATCTCCGGCCCCTTGTCGCCGACCGACACCTTCTGGTGCAAGGTCAGCGCGCCGGCCGGGGCGATGCGTTCGTGGAGCACGCCGACCTGGCGGGCGAGCGCCATGACCAGCACGCCGAGGACGCCGACCGCGATCCACAACATGATCTGAGATGCGAGTGCGAAACCGGTCATCGAGCAAGGCTCCTGCCAGTGGAGGAAACCGCGGCGAGCTCGCCGGCGGCCAGATAGAGGGCGAAGAAGGCAAGCGCCGCGAACAGGTCGAGCGCGCCCGGCATGGCGGCCGGCAACAGCGCCGCGACGATCGCCAGCAAGGCGAGGAGCGCGGCACGGCGGGCCGGATAGAGGGTGACGATCTTCGGCTGGGCGCCGAAGCTGCATCCGCAGTCGAAGGCGCGGCCGGCGCGATGGGCGCGCCACAGCAGCACCGCATAGGCGGCCCACAGCAGCGCGGCGACGATGGCCCCCGCCGGGCGCGCGGCCGGGACGGCCAGCGCGAGCCCGGCGCCCGCCTCGACCGCGGCGGCGGCGAGGCTGAGCGGCTGACCGAGCGCAGGGGCGACGCCGGTCAGCCGGGCGGCGGCGGCGGCCAGCCGATCGCGAGCGGCGAGCTTGTGCGCCGCCGCCGTCAGCAGGACCACCGCGAGGAAAAGGGCGAGCGGGGACGCCATCGCGCTCACCGCGACGCCGTCATCGTCATCGGGTCATGGACGACCTGCGCCAGCGTCCGCTGGAAGGCGCCGCTCGCCGCGTCATAGACGTCGAGCGACCCGTCGCTCCGCGATGCGACCAGCAGCGGCGCGCTCTGCGCCGTCACCTCGACCGACACCGCCGGGTTCTGGAGCGGGATGCGGGCGACGCGCTGCTTCCTGGCGGGATCGACGACCCACACCTCGCTGCCGCCGTCCTTGTGGCTGCCCTCCTTGCCGGCCGGGTTCATCAGCACGTAGAGCCGGCCCGCCGCATCGGCGCTGATCACCTGCCAGCCGCCCGGCCGCCATTCGCCCTCGGCCGTCTTCTCCTTGGGCATTGGGAACACGCCCAGGTCGCGGGCCTTGGCATTGGCCAGGTCGAGCCCGTGGATATTGCCCTTGAAGGTGACGAACCAGGCGGTCTTGCCGACCATCGCCGGGGTCATGAACATCGGGTCATGGTCGATGTCGTTGATCGGCTTGCTGGTGCTGCTCGCGGCGACCTTGCCGGCATCGTCGAGCTCGATGCTCGTCATCGTCCCGTCGGCGCAGAGCGAGGTGAAGCCGCGCGGGCCGGTCGGATAGACCAGCGAGCAGCCGGGCAGGTCGATCTCGTTCAGGATCTTGCGCGCGTCGATGTCGATCACCGACACCGACGAGGCCGGCGTGAAGTTGAACAGCAGCGCCCATTTCTCGCCATTGGTGAGCTGGAAGCTGTTGCGCAGCGTGACGAACTGGCCCCGCTTGCCGCCGGGCAGGACGATCTCGCCCTTGGTCTTGAGCGTCGCCTTGTCCCAGATCGTGATCACGTCGGTCCGCTCGCCCCGCGTCATCCGCGAGAAGAAGGTCTCGGCGACGTAGATATCCGGCCGGGTCGTCGACGGCAGCAGCGTGCCGAACTGCGCGACGGGCACCTGCCCCTTGAACGCGCGGGCGTCGGCGGCGACGTCGACGATCGCGGCGCGGCCGTCGGGCAGGCTGTTGAAGTGCAGGTCCTGCACATAGATCCAGCTCGCCGGATATTGCGCCGACAGCTCGACGACATTGGGGATCGGCTCGTTCGCCAGCGGCTCCGGATAGCTTGCCGCCTGGGCGGCCCCCGCCACGATCGCCAGGGCTGCCGCCCCGAGAAATCTTCTCACCTTCATCGACGACACCCTCTCGCGACGCTGCCGACTCCGGTGCGCCTTGAGCAAATCTTTGTCACTTGACCAACTTGTGTCAAGCGACAAAAATCATGCCTTGCCTTGTGACGGGAAACCCATCGGATTAGGGCTTGGAGATCAATGTGTTGGGAGTTGTCCCATTGACCGAATCATTCGTCCAGGACCTGAAGATCACGCCTCGGGAAGGTGGCTATGCGCGCGGTCAGGAAGGGCTGGAGCAGATTCTCTACGCCGCGCTCAACATCCTGGTCGAGCAGGGATCGAAGGCGCTGACCCTGCGCCGGATCGCGTCCGAATGCGGCATGAAGGCCGGCAACCTCGCTTATTATTTCCCGTCGAAGGAGGAGCTGCTCCGCGAACTGCTCAACGCGATCATCAGCAGCTATGAGGAACCGTTCGACCGCATCGTCCACGATCCGTCGGAATCGGCCGAGAAGCGGCTGGAGAATCTCGTGGTGCTGATCCTCGACGACATCACCACCAAGAAGACGACCCGCGTCTTCCCCGAACTATGGGCGATGACGAACCACGATCCCTTCGTGCAGGAACGGGTGAACGAGCTCTACCAGCGCGCCCGCGTCGCGATCCTCGAGCTGATCGAGGAGATCAACCCGGCGCTGCCGCCGGACGAGCGCGAGATCGTCGCGCTGTTCATCTCCGCCTCGATGGAGGGGATGACGATCTTCGCTGGCCATGAGAAGCCATGGTGCGAACAGATGCCGGCGATCGAGCGGGTCGCGGTCAAGTCCTTCCTGCACGTCATCCATACGCTCAAGCCGGGCGAGATCAGGGCGTCGACCGACGCCTGATCCCGGCCCGGATCAGACGGGCAGAGGGCCGTCTCCCAGGAAGGCGTCGAGGACGTTGCGCATGATGCGCGCGACATTGTTCTGGCCGTCGAAGCAGGGCAGCGCCTGGCTCCAGGCGATCGATCCGGCCGCGAACACCGCGCCGCCATTGGGCGTGGTGAAATAGCTCATGTCGCCGCGCACCTGTGGATCCTGGCTGCCGCCCCGTCCGGGGAAGGCATAGCCGATATCCTCGGACACCAGCGGATAATTGTCCGAATGGCCGAACGACGCCGCCAGCAGCCGCGCGTGCGGCGGGGTGCCGAGCGCAAGGTCGTAGCGGTCCATCTCGATCCCCGACGCGCCGCCCAGGGCCAGACCGAAATCGCCGATAGGTTCGTCCGCGCCGATGCCCGCGAAGATCCAGGCCATCGCCGGGTCGAAGCTGTCGGGCAGCCGCTCGAACGGCCGGCTCTCGTCCATCCCCTCGGTGGTGAAGCCCAGCCCGACCAGCTTCTGCGGCGCCCTGCCCCGCACCCGCCACAGGCCCGATCGCTCGCCGGTGCAGGCGAGATAGCCCTCGCCGGGTTCGGCCTGCCAGGCGCGCGATCCGCTTTCCAGCTTGCGCACCTCGATGCACCAGGGCTCGTCCTCGCGCAGGCCGGTCACCCAATAATAGCCGTTGCCGCCCAGGTAGAGCAGCCGCCCCCCGCCGGTCAGATAATCCTCGGTCCCGTCGAGCATGCGTTCCGAATAATATTCGGGATGCGTGCCGGTCAGCACCGCGCGATAGGCCGCCAGCGCCGCCGCGCCCTCGCGGTGCAGGTCGTGGTCGGTGACGATCTCATAATCGTAGCCGGCCCGCTCCAGCCACCAGATCAGCGACAGGTCGGCGGGAAAGGCCCAGGCCACGCCCGTCGCCGGCATCCGGTAGCCGGGCCGCATGTTGAGGATCGGCCGCCGCCACGACGAATAACAGACCCCCGCCCCGTCGCTGTGGACGTCATAGGTCGACAGGCCGAACGGCGCGTCGGCGCTCCAGTGGAGGTCCTGCTCGCCCACCACCGGCGTGTTGGCGCAGATCGCCTGCGCGATCGGCGCCTCGAAGGCGAGATGCTCGTTGGCATAAGCGAGATAGGTGAAGGTCGGCATCAGCACCGCGACCGGCGCCTTCGGAACCGCCGCGCGGACGAAGAAGGGGACATGGTCCTCCACCCCGTTCGACCGGACCCGCAGCGCATAGGCGCCGCTGCGCAGCTCGCGCGACGTCTCCAGCCGCACGGTCGGCGTCCAGCCGCAGTCGATCAGCGCATCCTCATGGAAGGCGATGCCGCCATATTGGCCGGGATCGAGCCGGAAGCTGTCCGCCTTGCCCTTCCAGTTCCAGCCCTTCATGCCCCGGATCGGCCGGTTGACCCCGACCGCGTCGAGGCCGAGCGGCCCCGTGTCGCGGATGACGTCGCCGATGCCGTCGTCGGAATAGCCGGCGCTGGTGTCCCAATAGGTGACGATGCCGTCCGCGGGCGGCATCCCGCCGGCACGGATCGCCGCGATCGCCGCCGGGTCGAGCGGCCCGCGCTGCACGCCGATGCGGTCGATCTTGCCATTGTAGCAGGCGGTCGCCCCGCCCTCCGCCGATCGCAGGCCGGCGATCAGGAACTCGGCCGACGGCGCCGCGCGGAAGGCGATCCCGCCCATATGGTCCGCGGCATCGTCATAGTCATAGGGCGCGACCCGGCCGATCCGCGAATTCCAGCGGTCGATACAGCCGAACTGGCGCAGCCCCGCCATCCCGGCTTCCGCATCCCAATGCGCCGTGACGAAATACCAGCATCCGGGCGCAAGCCTCCGCGACAGCGCCAGCTCGGTCCGGCGCTCGCCGTCGCCCAGCCGCAGCCGCAGCGCGCCGTCGCCATCGACCAGCAGCACATAGCCCTTCGCCGCCGCCTCGTCCCAGCAGCCGGCGATCGCCTGCTCGCCCAGCCCCGGCCGCGACGGACAGATGAAGGCATGGATCGCCCCCGCGCGAAGATCGGCCAGCGCCGCGCCGCCGCCCGGCACCGTCGCGAAGGCTCCGCGCCGGGTCGCCTGCGGCACGATCGACACGCGCGCCGGCAGGCCGGCGTCGACCTCCTCCTCGACGAAGCCCGGCCCGGCGGGATGGCGGTCGCCGTGGATCAGCCGCACCAGCCGGATCTCGGCCTCCGCCGCGACCTCGGCGGACAGCATGAACTCGACCGCCTCGCCGGCCCGGATCGCCAGCGGATCGGCATAGCCGTACAGCCTGTTGCTCATCGTCTCAGCGCTCCAGAAGATCGTCGATGCGGCGCAGGAAGACCGCGTGATAGGCTTCGTCGAGCGAGCCATGGGCTTCGGCCTCGATCACCGACGGCGCCCCCCGCTTGCCGGAGAAGCGCACGATCCGGTAGGACGGCACCGCCGGATCGGGCTGGTAGAGGCCGAGCTTCCCCGCCATGCCGCCGCGCCGGAAATAGTTGAGCAACCGGTCGAGCGCGTCGCTGTGCTGGCCGAGCGGCTTGCGGCGATGTTCCTCGATCACCGCGTCGCTGACCAGGGTGCGCAGGTGCCGGCGCATGCGGCGGTCGAACTCGGCATGGTAATCGAGATGGCGGTCGGTGGCGGCGAAGGGATAGTCCATCGATGGGCTCCGAAGGCGCGCGGGATCGGCCGGCGGGACCGGTCGAAGCGCGATGCTGGCGGGTGGGTGGTCGGGCGGCGCGCCCGGATCAGGAGATGTCGATCATCCCCAGGCACATCGCCTTGGCGACGGCATGCGAACGGTTGACCGCGTCGAGCTTCTGGTTGACCCGCTTGAGGTAGACCCGCACCGTGTCGGCGGACAGGTCGAGGATGACGGCGATGTCCTCCACCGTCTTGCCCCGAGCCGACCAGGTCAGGCATTCGAGCTCGCGCTTGCTGAGGCTCTGGCTTTCCTTCGGCGGACCGCCGAAGCGGCGGATCGCGAAATTGTCGAAATAATTGGCGATCATCGCCAGCGTCGGCCCCGCCCGGTCGGCGGCCGCGTCCCAGCCATCCAGTCCGCCATCACCGACAGCGGTGATGAAGCCGTAATGATGGCCGGGGATGAACAGCGGCACCGTCAGCCCCGGGTTGAGCCCCAGGTCGTTGATGTAGCTGATGCAGTCGACCTGCGCCGGATCGAGCAAGTCGGCATTGTTCTGCACCACCGTCCAGTTGGTGCTCTCCATCTTCAGGAAGGCGGTGTGCGCATAGGGATCATGCGCGCGGTGCCGGGGCCAGTCGCGATCCCAGCGGTCGGGAAAGCCGCGCACCTGCAACGGCGCAGGCACCCAGGTCCCGCTCGGCAGGTGCGCGATCGACACGCAGCCATAGACGACCCGTGGAAAGCCCAGTTCCAGGATCGCGCCGTGCAGCACGTCCATCGCCTCGTCCATCGACCGCGACGCCTCGAGCCCGACGACGAGGCTGCTGAACGCCGCCATCTGCATCCCGTTCGCGTCGAAGGCCGAGGGGTTTCCGCTCATCGTGCTGGCGCGTCCGCAATCCCTGATCCGGTGGAACGACTGGCCCGCCATGCTAATCGCTCGGCGGCCCGGTGCATAGCCGGCTTGTTGGGGTGCGCCGAGGGCGCCGTCCTGGCGATCGTGCATCTTCGTCCTCACAGCTTGAAGGAGGCCGACAGGCCATAGGTGCGCGGCTGGCCGTAGATGTTCAGCAGCCAACCGAAATCGGGCAGGTCGTTGACATAGGTGCGATAGACCGTCCTGGTCAGGTTCTTGCCGAACAGCGCGATCGACCAGCGGTCGTCGGGCCCGTTCAGGGCGATGCGACCGTTGACGATCCAATAGCCCGGCTCGCGGCTGTTGATCGAGTTGGTCACCTCATAATATTGCGACGAGCGGTAATTGGCGTCGCCCGAGAGCACGACCGACAGGCCGTTGCCGACCGGCTGGGTGAAGCTGCCCTGGACATTGTAGGTCCAGCGTGGCGACTGGATGGTGCGCGCGTCCTTCAGGCTCCGGCCGTTGACCGTGACGTCGCTGTCGATCTTCGAGTCGAGCCAGCCGCCACCCATGCTCAGCGTGAGCTGCCGGATCGGCCGCCACAGCAGGTCCGCCTCGATGCCATAGCTGGAGATGCCGGCCGCGTTGATCGTCACCGGCACCGGCGAGGTCGCGCTGTCGACATTGATGAAGCCGTCGGTGAACTTGTAGTGGAAGACCGAGGCGTTGAACTGGACGGTGCGGTCCGCCAGGCTCGACTTGAAGCCCGCCTCATAGGCGGTGATCTTCTCGGGGGCGAGCGAGGTCAGCGCCGCCTGCGACGCGGCGAACTCGCCGTTGAACGATCCCGACCGGAAGCCGGTCGAGACGTTCGCGTAGATCAGCAGCTTGTCGATCAGCTCCGACGACAGGCGGGGCTTCCATTCGACGCCTGCCTTGAAGGTCGCGTCGTCGTCCTTGCGGCTGGTGTCGGCCGCCGACAGCGGCGCGACCAGCGCGGTCGGGCGGAAGGGCGTGCCGGCCAGCCCGGTCGCGGCGAAGGTGCCGCCGTCGAACGACACCCGCTCGCGCGAGTAGCGGACTCCGGCGACCAGCCCGAGCGTGTCGGTCAGCGCGACATTGTTGTGGAAGAAGGCGGCGAGCGCGTCGACCTTCTGGGTGAAGGGGCTGTAATAGCCGGGCGCCGCCCCCGCGCCAATGAACAGGTAATCGCCGTTGCGATAGCCGTCATGCTCGTAATAGCCGCCGACGACATAGCTCCACGGCCCTGATCCGGTCGACGACAGGCGGATCTCCTGGCTGATCTGGCGGATGCGGTTGTCATATTGCACGTCGATCGTGCGGACCGGGCTGCCGTCCGAATCCTCGAGCTGCCGGCGCCGCGCGAACTGGTAGCTGGTGAGCGAGGTCAGCATGCTCGCGCCGAAGTCGTGCTCGATGCGCAGGGTCGCGCCCAGGCTCTCGTTGCGGACTTTGTGGGTCAGGTCGTTGGTCGAGGTATAGGGATCGCGATCGCCCGGATAGCCGCCATCGGTGCCGCGCACGCATCCGGCGGTATCGCCGCGCACCGTGCCGTTCAGATAGGGTGCGCAGAACGCCGGCGCGCCCGCCGCGACCGAGGCGGGGGTGAAGACGCCGACGCCCTCATAGGGCGACAGCTCGCCGCGCTGGCGTCCGCCGGTGATCGAGAGCAGCGCGGTGGTGACGCCGTCGGTCCATTTGAGCTGGCCGCGCAGCGCCCATTTCTTCTCGAAGCCCTCGCGCCGGCCGAGCGTCAGGTTGCGGTAGGTGCCCTTGTTCTGGTCGACCACCATGCCCGACAGCCGCGCCGACAGGCCGGCGCCGAGCGGGCCCGACACATAGGCCTCGGCCCGGATCGTCTGATAATTGTCGTAACTGATCGTGCCGCCCGCCGCGAGGTCGTCGGTCGGCCCGCGCGTGAAGAAGTTGACGGTGCCGCCGGTGGCGTTGCGCCCGAACAGCGTGCCCTGCGGCCCCTTCAGCGCCTCGACCCGGTCGATGTCGAACAGCAGCAGGCCGCTCATGAAGTTCTTCGACAGATAGACCTCGTCGACGTTGAGCGCGACCGGCGAGTCGAAATTGGCGGAGAACTCGTTGGTGCCGATGCCGCGCACGTTGAACGCCACCTGCCCCGCGCCGAAATTGGCCTGCACGTTCGGCACCAGCCCGGTCAGGTCGGTGACCGAAGTGACGTTGCGCTGGGCGAGCGCGTCGGCGGAGACCACCGACAACGCGATGCCGACATCCTGCCCCGACTGCTGGCGCTTCTGCGCGGTGACGACGATCTCCTGGATGCCGGCGCCGTCGTCGGCGGCCTGCTGGGCGGCGGCGGCCGACGCGGTGGCCAGCGCGAGCGCGGCGATGCTGATGCTGGCGGCCAGCCGGAGCTGCGATGTGCCGTTCATGGTTTCCTCCCCTTTGTCGTTGGAACCGGCATCCGGACGGCGGGCCTCCCTGACCCCGCCGAACCCGAATGTCGTCGCGCCGATATTGGTGACTGGTTGCGCCGCGCGTCACAATTCACCCGAACCGGTTACATTTCCGGCCGGTCGGCAGCGTCGATCGCAAGGGGGGATTGGTCAGCCGCGCCGATCGGCGGGGCTCAGCATTCGACGACGTTCACCGCCAGGCCGCCGAGGCTGGTTTCCTTATATTTGGATCGCATGTCGACGCCGGTCTGGCGCATCGTCTCGATCACCGCGTCGAGGCTGACGACATGGCGGCCGTCGCCGTGCAGCGCCAGATAGGCGGCGTTGATCGCCTTGATCGCGCCCATCGTGTTGCGCTCGATGCACGGCACCTGGACGAGCCCGCCGATCGGATCGCAGGTCAGGCCCAGATTATGCTCCATGCCGATCTCGGCGGCATTCTCGATCTGGGCGTTGCTCGCGCCCAGCGCCGCCGCGAGGGCGGCGGCGGCCATCGAGCAGGCGACGCCGACCTCGCCCTGGCACCCCATCTCCGCCGCCGAGATCGAGGCGCGCTTCTTGTAGAGGAAGCCGATCGCCGAGGCCGTCAGCAGGAACAGCCGGCTGCCCGCCGCCGTCGCGCCGGGGACGAACACCTCATAATAGTTGAGCACCGCCGGCAGCACGCCCGCCGCGCCATTGGTCGGCGCGGTCACCACCCGGCCGCCGGCCGCATTCTCCTCGTTGACCGCGAGCGCCCACAGGCTGACCCATTCGAACACCGTCGACGGGTCGACGCGCGGGCCGCGCTGGACCAGCGCGTCGTGGACCGCCTTGGCGCGGCGGCGGACGTTGAGACCGCCGGGCAGCACCCCCTCCCCCTTCAGCCCGCGCGCGATGCAGGCGAGCATCGCGGCGCGCACCTTGGCCAGGAAGGCGTCGGTCTCACCCGGCGATCGCCACGCCTCCTCGTTCGCCGCGACGACCTCGCCAATCGACAGGCCCTCCGCCTCGCCGACCGCGAGCAGCTCGGCCGCCGAGGAGAAGGGATGGCGCAGCGCGACATTGGCGCTGCGCACCGGATCGCCCTCGCGCAGGATCGCGCCGCCGCCGATCGAGAAATAGGTCGCCTGCTCCTCGCCGCCGTCGGCGCGGAAGGCGGTGAAGCGCATCGCATTGGCGTGTCCGGCCAGGAACTTGCCGCGCAGGAACAGCAGGTCGGTCGCCTCGTCGAACGGGATCGCCGCCCCGCCGTCGAGCGGCAGCGCCTTGCCCGTGCGGATCGCCGCCGCCTTGGCCTGGATCTGGTCGGGATCGACCGTTTCCGGCGTCTCGCCGGCCAGCCCCAGCAGGATCGCGACGTCGGTCGCATGGCCGAGGCCGGTCAGCGCCAGCGATCCGAACAACTCGCACCGGACCCGGATCACCGGCCCCATCGCGACCGCGCGCTCGGCGAAATCCTTCGCCGCCCGCATCGGCCCGACGGTGTGCGAACTCGACGGCCCGACGCCGATCGTGAACAGGTCGGTGACGCTGATCGCCTGGTCCGCGACCGGCGCGATGCGCTCGCTTTTCGCCGCCATCACGCGCCCACCCGGAAAAGCACCACGACCATCAGACCCTCGACCGTTCATATTATCGGCCAAGCCTTTAGCCGCGAACGCGGGCCGGGTCATCGGCGTTTCGATGGCGCGATCGGCCGCGGCCCTTCTATGCGCTTTCCCGCCGCGGCAGGTGACGGGGGATGTAGAGCCCCAGATAGGCGCAGCTCATCCGCTTCGCCTCGTCGACCATCTCGCGCAGCAACGCGCCGCGCTCGAACAGCGACAGGCCGAACATCAGGTCGGCCGCCTCGATCGCGTAGAAGAAGATGCGGCTGCGGTCGGGAAGGTCGGGCAGCACGAAATGCGCGTCGATCAGGCTCTCGATCAGCCGGCTGGTGTCGACGTCCGCGCGGCGGCTGTAGCGCTTGATCGCGGGCGGGGTCTGCGACGAGAGCATCAGTTGCTGCGCGGCCGGATTGTCCTCGAAATAGCCGGCGGCGCGATCGATCACGATGCCCATCAGCTCTTCCCAGTCGGCGACCTGCGCCACCGGGCGCGCGATCGCCTGCTGGAACTCGCCGTCGAGCAGCGAGACCAGTTCGACGAACAGCTCGATCGCGTCGGTGTAGAAATGATAGGCGGAGCTCTTCGAGACCTCGGCCCGCGCGGCGATGTCGGCCAGCGTGATCTGGCTGCTCTCGCGCTCCGCCAGCAGCTCGCGGGCGGCGGCGAGCAGCGCCTCGCGCCGCTTGCGCCCGCGCGCCTGCATCGCGACCGGCCGGCCCGCCTCCGCCGTCATGCCGCCACGCCGGCCTGCGCCCGATCGTCGAGATAGCGCCGGGCGACGAGGCAGGCGCGCTCGATCAGCATCGGCCCGAGCTCCTTCGCCGTCTGCGTCTCGGGCCGGGTCTGCACCCAGCCGAGATAGGTGGTGCTGCGCAGGAACATGAACAGCGGCAGCAGCGCGCCGTCGGCGTCGGGCAGCGCGCGGACCGAGCGATAGCCCTCGAACAGTGCCCGCTCCATCCGGTCGTAGGCCGGGTGGTCGAGGTTGAAGTAGAGCGCGGTCGCGAGGTCGAACATGTGCCAGCCATAGCCGCCGTCGTCGAAGTCGATCAGCTTCAGCCGTCCGTCCTCGACCAGCAGGTTCTCGGGCACGAAATCGGCGTGGATCAGGCCGTAATTGTCGGCATGCTTGCCGAACGCGGCGAGGTCGTCGCGCGCGCTCGCGCGGGCCTGCTGGAGCAGGTCGTGCTGCTCGGCGGTGAGCTGCTCCAGTTCCCAGAAGCGCCCCCAGAAGGGGTCCGCGCCGATCAGCCCGTCATCGTCCCAGGCATGGCGGGTGAATCCCTCGGGAAGGGCCATCGCCTTGACCTGGTCGTGCATCCGCGCGGCCAGCGCGCCGGCGCCGAAGAACAGCCGCTCCGCGCCGTCCTCGTCGGCCTCCAGCCCCTCCTCGGACGATCCCGCCGGCACGCCCGCCATCCAGCCGAGCACATCGACCTGGCGCGGCTCGGGAACCCCCGGCACGGCGACGATGGCGAAGATGTCTCCGTCGCTGGTCGGGATGATCGGCGGCACCTCGATCCCGTCGCGGCCCAGCGCCTGCATCCATTGCAGTTCGGACCGCAGCGCATCGTCGCTATGATAGGCATGACGGTGGACGCGCACCGCGACCTTGCGGCCGTCCGAGCCCAGCGCCGAGAAGACCGCGTTCTCGCGATATTTGATCAGCGTGACCGCGCTATAGTCGCCCGGCCAACGCTGCAACGCGACGCGCGCCAGCTCGGTCAGGCGGACGGCCTGTTCCTCATCGCTCAAACGGTAGAAATCGGACACGGTCACTCCCCTCACAGCGCCTGCAGCGCATCGTCGAGCGTCGACAGCAGGATGTCGGCATGCTCCTTCGCGAACACCATCGGCGGCCGCATCTTCAGGATGTTGTCGTAGCGGCCGATCCGGCTGATCAGCACGCCGCGATCGCGCATCAGGTTGATCAGCCGCTTGCATTCCGCCGTGGCGGGCGAGCGGTCGGCATCGTCATGGACGAGGTCGAGCCCAAAGAAGAGGCCGCTGCCGCGGACATTGCCGACGATCGCATGCTTGTCCTTCAGCCGTTCGAGCCCGGCGCGGACATAGGCGCCCGTCGTCCGGGCATTTTCGAGCAGCTTTTCGCCTTCGAGCACGTCGAGCACCGCCATGCCCGCGGCCGCCGACACCGGATTGCCGCCGAAGGTGTTGAAGTAGTTGGCCACCTTGCCGAATTCGTCGACCAGGTCGGACGAGGTGATCACCCCGGCGAGCGGATGGCCGTTGCCCATCGGCTTGCCCAGCGTGACGATGTCGGGGATGACGCCGTTGAGCTGGTGGCCCCACATCGCGTCGCCGGTGCGGCCGAAGCCCGCCTGGACCTCGTCGCAGATGAACAGCCCGCCCGCCTTGCGGACGATCTCCACCGCCTTGGCGGCATAGCCGGGCACCAGTTCGGGCAGGCCCTCATTGGCGAACAGCGTGTCGATCAGCAGCGCCGCGACCTTGATCCCCGCCGCCTGCAACGAGGCGACCGCCTCCGCCACCTTGGCCGCGAAATGATCGGCGAGCTGCTCGTCGCTCATCCCCTGCCGGTCGCGATAGGGATCGGGCACCGGCACCTTGCGGGCATAGGCCGGGAAGGGTTCGGGCACCGGGAAGCAGGTCGTCAGCTCGGCGACCATCTTCGAATTGCCGTGGTAGCAGAAGTCGCTGACGATCACGCCCTCGCCGCCGGTGCGGAAGCGCGCCATGCGCAGCGCCAGCTCGTTGGATTCGGTGCCCGAGCAGGTGAACACCGCGCTGTTCAGCGACGCGTCGAAGGTCGCCGTCAGCCGCTCGGCATAGCGGACCACCGTCTCGTGGAGGTAGCGCGTGTGGATGTTGAGGATGCCCGCCTGGGTAGCGATCGCCTCGACGACATGCGGGTGGCAATGGCCGACGCAGGGGACATTGTTGTAGACGTCCAGATAGTCGCGTCCGTCGGCGTCGGTCACCCAGACGCCCTTGCCTTTGACCAGGTGGACCGGCCGCTCGTAGAACAGCGGCGCGTTGCGCCCCAGCACGCGCTGGCGCCGTTCCAGCAGTTCTTCGTCAGGAAGCATCGACGGACCTTTCTTCGGGAAGGAGGGAGGAGGGCTGCGCGCGGCGGACCGGCAGGCGCAGATAGCTGAGGACGATCACCGCGAAGAGCAGGCCGAGCGCGGCCAGCACGGTCGCGTCGACCTGGAAGCAGGCGGCGAACAGCGCGCCCGACAGGATCATGCAGACCAGCGCCGTGCCGATCCCGCCCGCGGCGCGGAACGGGCGCGGCAGATCGGGCCGGACGAGGCGCAGGCGGATGAAGCTGGCGAGCAGCACGACGTAGGACAGGCTCAGCGACAGCACGACGATCAGCAGCACCTTGTCGGGCGAGATCGCCGACATGCCGACGCCGACCGCGACGACGAGGAGCAGCGCCAGGTCGGGTGCGCCGCGCTTGTTGGTGCGGCCGAGGATCGCCGGCAGCCGCCCGTCGCGCGCCAGCGCGAAGATCTGCCGCGAGGTCGAGTAGATCAGCGAGAACAGCGTGCCGAGCAGGCCGACGATGCCGCCCAGCCCGACGAACGCCGTCGCCCAGCCGGCGGTGCCACCGACCTCGGGGCTCGCCATCGCGGCATAGAGCGGATCGTCCGCCCCGCCGATATGCTGGATGCCGCCCCCGCCGACGCCCAGGACGAGGACGACCATCGCCGTGACGAGCAGGGTCAGCACCGCCGCGATGATGCCGCGCGGCATGTTGCGCGCGGGTTCCGCGACCTCCTCGGCGGCGGCGGCGGTCTGCTCGACCGCGATGAACAGCCAGATCGCGAACGGGATGCAGGAGAAGACGCCGCGCGGATCGACGTGCAGCCGCTGGCCCGGCAGGGTCAGGTTGGCCGGATCGAAATGCGGCAGCATCGTCACCCCGAACAGCAGGATCGCCGCCAGCGCCAGCAGGCCGGCGCCGACCATCAGCCGCATCGCCTCCCCCACCCCGCGCAGGTGCAGGAGCAGGATGATGACGAAGATGCCGATCTTGAGCGGCCAGCCGCCGAAGCCGAAGACATGGGTCGCATAGGCCGAGATGAACTCGGCCGCGGCGCCGGTGCCGATCGTCAGCGCCACCACCACCGCGCAGCCGACCAGATAGCCGGCGAACGGCCCGAAGGCGTCCTCGCAATAGATGTAGAGCCCGCCGGCATGCGGCCGGGCCGCCGACAGCTCGGCCAGGCATTGGGCGAGGCCGAAGCTGAGCGACGCCATCAGCAGCGTGGCGACGATCATGTTCGCCCAGCCGGCCGAGGCGAGGCCGTAGTTCCAGCCGGAGAACTGGCCGGCGATCACCAGCGCGACGCCGAGGCCGGCGACGTGGCGCCAGTCGATCGCGGAACGGGCGAGGGTCATGCGGTCCTCCGTTGGGCGGTGCGGTCGAGGCGGATCAGCATCGGCACCAGGATCAGCGCCGCGACGATATTGATCGCGACCGACGGCAAGGCGAGCCGCGCGAGATTGCCGTCATTGCCGAGCGTGCCGAACAGCGCCGCGCCCAGCGCATAGGGCACCAGCGAATAGCCCTGCAACGCCGCCGCCACCCGCCCCTCGCGGTCGAGCACCGAGGCGAGGCCGAAGAAATAGGAGTTGAGCGCCATCTGCATCAGACCGAAGGCGAGCATCCCGGCGATGAACGGCATCGTGCCCGCCGCCCCCAGGACGAGTCCATAGGCCAGGGTCGCGACCGCCATCGTCGCCAGCGTCGGGATGGTGCGCCCCGGCCGGGTGCCGACCCAGGCGACCAGCAGCGCGCCGATCACCGTCATCAGCGTGGTCGCGCCCAGCGTCGCGCCGATCGCCGCCGGCTCGAGCCCGATCGCCACCGCGCGCCGCTCGGAGAAGGCGTAGACGCCGCCATAGAGCGGGAAGGCCACCGTCATGACCAGGACGACGATCGCGATCATCGCCCAGGGCTTGGGCGCGGTCGCGTCATGATGCTCGTCGCCCGGCGCGACGTCGTCGCCGAGCAGCGCCAGCGCCGGCATCGTCGCCAGCGCCACCAGCCCCAGCACGACGAACATCGCCGATGCCCCGAACGCGCCGCCGACCACCGGCAGCAGCGACAGCAGCACCGCGTAGATGCCGGTCGCGACCGCGTAGATGACGCCATAGACCTGATCGGGGCTCGGCGCCTTGGCGATCCGCATCGCCATGCCCGCCAGCAACCCGCCCGATCCGGTGCCGCCGAGCAGCGCGAACAGGCCGAACATGGCGAAGCTGCGCGAGACGGAGAAGCCCAGATAGCCCGCCACCAGCATTGCCGCGAACAGGAAGAGCGGCAGGCGGCCGGGGAAGCGCCGCAGCAGCGACGGCATCAGCATCGACGCCGCCGCGACCGCGCCGATCGACAGCGTGCCGATCCACCCCGCCTGCTCGGCCGACAGATGCGCGCTGTCGACGGCGCCGCCGATCAGGATCGGCGTCGTCATCATCGGATACATGGCCAGAAAGGTGCCGCCGATCAGCGGACCGACAAAAGCCCACTTCATTCCGTCCCCCTTATCGATTCGCGTGGATTTCTATTTTCTATCTGGACCACAGTCCAATAATTTATCTAGGAAGAGCGTATAAGACAGGCTCAACCGCGAATCTACTGCTCCAAAAATGGACTGCGTTTCAATTCAACCACGGCAAAGGGTGTTCGAATGAGTCAGGATCAGAATGGGGAAAAGCCGGTCGTCATCGTCACGGGCGGCGGCAGCGGCATCGGCGCCGCGGCGGCCCGGCGGCTGTCGCGCGAGTGGCGGGTGGCGATATGCGGCCGCCGCAAGGCACCGCTCGACGCGGTCGCGGCGGAGACGGGCGCGGTCCCCTTCGTCAGCGACGTCGGCGATCCGGAGGCCGCGCGCAAGCTGGTCGCCGACGTGGTCGCGCATTTCGGCCGGCTCGACGGCCTGGTGCTCAACGCCGGCATCCTGATCAACGCGCCGTTCGGGGAAATGAGCCTCGACGCCTGGAACCAGCAGATCGGCATCAACCTGACCGGCCCCTTCGTGCTGACCCAGGCGGCGCTTCCGCACCTGCTGGCGCGCAAGGGCGCGGTCGTCTCGATCACCTCGGTCGGCGGGGTGCAGACCGGCCCGGGCCTCGCCGCCTATTCGGCGTCCAAGGCCGGCCTCCAGCTGATGACGCAGGCGCTGGCCTATGAGCATGCCCGCGACGGGCTGCGCGCCAATATCGTCGCGCCGGGCTGGATCCGCACCGAGATGGGCGACGAGGAGATGGAGACGATGCAGATCGCCGACGACCTCGAGGGCGCCTATGCCAAGGTCAGCGAGTTCGTGCCGCAGCGCCGCGCCGGCAGCTCGGACGAGGCCGCCGAGGCAATCGCCTGGCTGCTCTCCCCCGCCGCCTCCTTCGTCAACGGCGCGGTGCTCGCGGTCGACGGCGGCTCGCTGGTCGCCAATGTCGGGATGACCTTCTTCGACAAGATCACCGAGGGGGCGGCGTAAGCGGCCGCCCCGCCCAAAAACCTTCGTTACCCCAACCTACACGGGGGTGGCGTAAAATGAATGGCCCGGCCGCGCCAACGACGCGGCCGGGCCTTTTCCTTACAGGCTGCGGGTGACGCTCGCGCCGAACCAGCGCGGCCGGGCATAGGCCTGCTGGGTGAAGCCGAACGGGCCCGACAGGTCGAGATTGTAGAGCCGGTACTTCTTGTCGGTCAGGTTGTTGACGAAGCCCGCAACCTCCCACTTGCCGTCGCCGAAGCCATAGGTGACGCGGGCATTGCCGACGACCCGGCCCGGCTGGCGATCGACCGGCGCGTTGAAGGTCGAGAGATATTGCGCGCTGTCATATTTCCAGTCGGTCTGGAGCGCGAGCCGGCCGGGGCCCGCATCGAGCTCGTAGCGGACCAGCCAGCCGATGCTCCACTTCGGCGCCTGCGGCATGCGGGTATTGGCGACGCGGCCGCCCGGCAGGATCACGCCCTTCACCTTGCTGTCGAGATAGGTGGCGAAGGTCTGGAGGTAGAGGCCGTCGACCGGACGGGTGTTGAACTCGGCCTCGACGCCCTTGATCGTCGCGTCCTTGTTGCGGACCGCGAGCGCCAGGTCGACCAGCTCGAACGCCTGATAGTCCTTATAGTCGTAGTAGAAGGCCGACAGGTTCAGGTGGGTCGTGCGATCGAACAGGGTCAGCTTCACGCCGCCCTCATAGTCGGTCAGCACCTCTTCCTTGAACGGGATGGTGGTCAGGTCGCCGGGGTTGAACGCCGGGGTGCCGAAGCCGCCGCCCTTGATGCCGCGATTGACGCTGGCATAGATCAGCGTGTCCTCGTTCGGCTTGAAGTTGATGCCGGCCTTGCCCGACCAGTCGTTGAACTTCTGCCGCGCGAGCTTGCCGACGCTGGCCCGGTCGAAGGTGAAGTCGGTCACGCCGTTCTCGGCATGGGTGAAGTCGATCGTCTTGCGGTCGGCCGAATAGCGCAGGCCGCCGATCAGGGCGACCTGGTCGGTCAGGTTGTATTCGAGCTGGCCGAAGCCGGCGAACGAGGTCGTCTTGAGCGTGCCGCCATAGATCTCGCTGAGGCCCAGGCTGCCGGTCAGATCGGTGTTGTAGCCGTTCTTGCTGACGATCTTGATCGCATAGCCGCCGACCACCCAGGTGGCGCGGTCGCTGCTGTTCGACAGCCGCAGTTCCTGCGAATATTGGTCGAGGTTCTGGCTGGTCGAATAGGCGAAGGTGCTGGCGGGCGACATGTCCGCGTCCTCGCCGTAGCGCTTCCGGAGATACTGATAGTCGCTGATCGAGGTCAGCGTGACGCCGCCCAGGTCCTGCACATAGCGCAGCGACGCGCTCCAATAGCTGCGGCTGAAATTGTTTGGGCCGTTGAAGGCGACCTTGAACGGGTCGTTGCCCGCCTGGACATAGCCGAACATGTCGCAGCCGGCGCAGGTGCCGAACGGATTGTCGTTCCGGCCGACATATTCGCCCAGGCCGTCGGCATTGGCGATCGCGGTGCGGTGCGAATAAAGGCCGCCGGTCCGCTCCTTGTCGTTGCGCAGGCCCTGCAGCTTCAGCGTGAACTCGCCGCCCTCGCCGACGTCGCCGGCAAGCTGGAAGCGGCCGCCGTAGAACTTCGAATTGCCGAGGTCCTTGCCGATGCTGTTGTCGATGTAGCCGCCATGATGGTTGGTGGAGAAGGACAGGCGGGCGCGCAGCGTGTCGCTCAGCGGGCCGCTGATCGCGCCCTCGGTCGCGACCTGGCCGTAGCTGCCGACGGTGACGGTGCCGAAGCCGGTCAGGTCGCGGGTCGGCTTGGCCGACACGACCTGGATCAGGCCGCCGGTGGCGTTGCGCCCGAACAGCGTGCCCTGCGGCCCGCGCAGCATCTCGACGCGCTCGAGGTCGAACATCTGGCCGCTGATCGCGCCGAGCGCGCTGACATAGACCTCGTCGTTATAGAAGGCGATCGGCGCCTCCTGCGAGTCGGCGAAGTCGTTCTGCGACACGCCGCGGATGTTGAAGACGGTCAGGGTCGGGCTGTAGGCCAGCACCTGCACGCTCGGGAGCTTGGTCGCCAGCGCGGAGATGTCCTGCCGGCCGAGATCGGCCAGGCCCTGCTTGCCGAGCGCGCTGATCGCGACGCCGACCTTCTGGATATTCTGCTCGCGCTTCTGCGCGGTGACGACGATGTCGCCATAGGCCGGGGCCTCCGCCTCGGCGGTCGCGCCGCCGTCCTGCGCCAGCGCCGCGCCATGGACGCCCGTCAGCATCAGCGCGGCGGCCAGGGCCTTCCCGCTGGCCTGCGACAGGCTGCGAAGCTGCGATTGCATCATACCCTTTTTCTCCCAGACATATGTCGAACTATATCCGGTCTTGTCCGCAGGGGCGTTGGACAAGTCAATTGAATATTCAATCAAATAGGCAGTTCCTATCGGGCTGCGACCTTTCGGCCACACTCCTAATGTCTATACATTCCAGCAACCGAATTCGAACTTCTTTGAGTTCAATGGCTTGCCCTCCTGTCCTCAGATCCCGGCCTGCGACGCTGTCCAGGCCTCGACCATCTCGTCGATCACCTGCCGCTGGAAGGCGAGCGACTTCGCCCCCGGCTGCTGCGGCACGAAGATGTCGAGCGTGGGGTCGACCACGTCGGTGCGATGGCCGCTGAGCGTCTCGATGATGGCGAGGCCGAGGAACGGCACCACCGCCTCCGAATAGCCCCCCTCATGGACGACGACGAGCTTGCCGCCGCACAGCCGGTCGGCGAGCGCCATCAGCTCGCCGGTCATCGCGCGGAAGGTCTCGCTGTGCACGAGCATCCGGGCGAGCGGATCGGCGGCGCCGGCGTCGAGGCCGCTGGCGACGACGATCAGGTCGGGACGGAAGCGCTCGATCGCCGGGATCACCAGCGCCCGCAGCGCGTGGCGATAGGCCTCGTCGCCCGCGCCCGGCGGCAAGGGGATGTTGAGGTTGCAGCCGGCGCCCCTGCCCTCGCCGCGATCCTCCTCGCCACTATAGCCGGGCGGGAAGCAATTCTCCTGGTGGAGCGAGATGGTGAGCGTGTCGTCGCGGCCGTAATAGACCGCCTGGGTGCCGTTGCCGTGATGGACGTCCCAGTCGACCACCGCGACGCGCAGCGCGCCGTGGCGGGCGCGCGCCGCCTCGATCGCGATCGGGATGTTGCACAGCAGGCAGAAGCCCATCGACCCGTCGGGCAGGCAGTGATGGCCGGCCGGGCGGCACAGCGCATAGGCGTTGCGATGCCGGCCCGACAGCACGTCGTCGACCGCCCGCTTCGCCAGCCCCGCCGACAGCGCCGCGATCTCGTAGCCGCCCTGGCTGAACGGCGCGAAGCCGCCGAGATCGCCGCCGCCCGCGTCGCTCGTCGCCTTGAAGCGGTCGATATAGTCGACCGTGTGGACGCGGAGCATGTCCTCCCGGCTGACGGGATCGGCGCTCGCCACCGCCAGATGATCGATCAGCCCGCTCGCCTGCACCAGCGAGAGCAGCCGTCGCTTGGAATCGGGCGTGTCCGCGCCGGCCGCGCCCGAAGGAGGCTGGACCCAGCCGCCCACGGGCAGGAACAGCGCCTGCATCCCGACCGAATGCCAGAAGCAGCGTTCGTCGGTGTAGAAACCGGTCGTCATGTGAATACCGCCATGTCCGGGCCGGACCACGTCGCCGCGCCCCGGCCCCTTGTTGTCAGAACTTGATCGAGGCGGAAAGGCCGTAGGAAACCGGCTCGCCATAGATCTCGATGCGGAAGAAGCTGATGTTGTTCAGGTAGGTCAGGTAATCCTTGTTGAAGATGTTCTTGCCCCAGGCCGCGATCTCCCAGCCACCCGACTTGCTGGCGACGGCCAGCCGCGCGTTCTGCACCCAATAGGCGGGCGCCCGGTCGAACAGCTGGTTGGTCGCCTCCAGATAGCGCTTGGCGGTATATTTGAAGTCGGTGCTGCCGATCAGGTCGAGGTCGTCGCTCAGCGGCACGCTCTTCTGGATCAGGCCCTGCGCGGTCCATTTCGGCGTGTTGACCGGACGCTTGCCGTCGAGCGGCACCGGCCCCGCATAGGTGGTGATGACCGCCGTGGTGTTGCGGAACCTGGCGTCGAGATAGCTGCCGCCCAGCCGCACCGTCCAGCTCGGATCGGGCCGCCAGGTCAGCTCCGCCTCGGCGCCATAGGTGCGCGAGCCGCCGATGTTGCGGGTGATCGGCACCAGCGGCGACAGCGGATCGTCGACGTTGGTCTGGATGTCCTTGTAATCGTAGAAGAAGGCCGCGAGGTTCAGGTCGAGCGTGCGATCGAGCAGCCGCGACTTCGACCCGATCTCATAGGCGGTCAGCCGTTCCGGGTCGAAGGTCGTGATCACGCCGCCGAACGGCACACTGTAGCCGCCGCTGCGGAAGCCGCGCGAGATCGAGGCGTAGAAGAGCTGGTCGCGCGACGCCTTCCAGTTGACGCCGCCCCGGAAGGAGGTGGTGCCGTCGGTGCGGTGCGCGACGAGCGCGTCGACCGGGATCACCGGGGTGATCAGGTGGCGGCGGCCGCTCGGGTCGTTCGCGCCCAGATAGGTGCTGCCGTCGAGCGAGGTGCGGTCGTTGGTGTAGCGCAGGCCGACGATCAGCGAGAGCTGGTCGGTCACCGCATATTCGTTGTTGGTGAAGATCGCGAGCGAGCGGACCTTCTGCTTGTAGTCGTCGGCGAGGCGCGGCGCGAAGGGCGGCAGGCCGGTCAACGGATTCTCGCTCGTATTGGCGTTGGTCGCCTCGTCGATCGAGTCATGCTCGAAGAAGCCGCCGATCAGGACGTTGAGCCGGTCGAACTTCGCCGTCGCGCGCAGCTCCTGCGAGAGCTGCTTGATCCGGCTGTAGAGGTTCTGGTTGACCGCGACATAGGGCGTGTTGTCGCCGTCATCGACCTGGTCGCGCTCGAAATAGTCGAACGCGGTGATCGAGGTGAGCTGGAAGGCGCCCGCCTCCTGCTCCAGCCGCAGATAGCCGCCGAATGCCGAATTGTCGGCCTTCCACGGCGCGTCGGCGTTCATGTTGCGGATGCTCTGCGTCTCGCGCAGGCCGCGCGGGTCGGGCCCCGGCACGAACGAGCCGAACTTCAGGCAGGCGCCCCGGTCCTTCTGGATCGCGCCAGTGAAGACGGCGGCGCAATAGCTGCCGTCCGGGTTGAACAGGCCCGGGCTCTTATAGGGGGTGAGCTGGCTCTTGTCCTTGAAGCCGTAGACCATCAGCCGCGCGGTCGTGCCCTCGCCCGCCCATTTGAGCTGGAGGCGGCCGGCGAGCTGGTTCGGCTTGCCGAAGTCCTTGCCGGTCAGCAGGTTGCGATAGGGGCCGCCCCAGCCTTGCGCGACATAATAGGAGGCGCGGGCGGCGACGGTGTCGCTGAGCGGCTGGTTGAAGAAGCCGTCGGCGCGCACCCGGCCGTAATTGTCGATGCTGGCGTTGAAGCCGCCGCTCGGGGTGAACTGCGGCTCCTGCGTGTAATAGTTGACCGATCCGCCGGTGGTGTTGCGGCCGAACAGCGTGCCCTGCGGCCCCTTCAGCGCCTCGACCCGCTGGATGTCGTAGAAGGGCATCGACAGCATGTAGGGCTTCGACTTGTAGACCTCGTCGATATGGACCGCGACCGGCGAGTCGAAGTTCGACGCGAACTCGTTCAGGCCGATGCCGCGCACCGTGAAGGCGGGCAGGTTCGAGCTGGTCGTCGCGAGCACGTTGGGGATCTGGTTGGCGAGCTGGTTGACGTCGGTCATCTGGTTGCGGCGCAGCTCGTCGGCGCCGATCGCGGTCAGCGAGATGCCGACGTCCTGGACCGACTGGGCGCGCTTCTGCGCGGTGACGACGATCTCGCCGCTGTCGTCGACCGGCGCGGCCTGGGCAAAGGCGCCCTGGGTGGCCGCGATCGAGGCCCAGCCCGCCGCGCCGGCGCACAATATGACCCTGTGAAGCTTTTTCATCGATTGCCCCTTTGCTGTTTCGACAGGACGCCGGCTCGCCGGCGCGTTCCTCCGGATCGCGCTGCCGTCGGCTCTCGGGCCGGTCGGCTTTTCGTTCGATCCTCGGCGGATAACATCGGGGCCGAAAGCCGTCCCGCCTGCCCGTGCCATTTGATCGTCTGGCCGTGCCAACCTGCTCCGGCGGTGGGTCCGGACCGTCGAAGTTACTTGAAACTTCCATGAATCCCTTCATCATGGCGGCCAGCGCCGGAGCCTTCGCCCGTCAAGGAAAGGGAGCGAGGATGGGGTCAATGCCAGCATCGTCGGACGCGAACCACTTCGCCAGTTCGCTGCGCGCGGCCTATGGCGTCTACGATACCGAGCCGACCTCGTCCGCGATCCGTTCGGCGGGCATGCTGACGCCGGTGTCGCGCGGGCCGTTCGAAGGCTATCTGGTCCACGCGAACGCCGTCCGCAGCAAGCGCCCCGCCCTGCGCGACCGGTGGGAGGACTGCGCCTTCATCCTGATGCCGCTCGCCGGCGACATCCATGTCGACCATTATGACCGGCAGAACGTGCTGAGCGCGGGCGACATGGTGCTGATGGATTCGCACGCGCCGTCGACGATCGACGCCTTCGGCCGCAACCGCTCGGTCGTGCTCGCCATGCCGCGCTCGACCGTGTCGCAGCTCCGCCCCGACAGCGACAGGCTGTTCGGCCGACGCCTCCAGGGCCGCAAGGGCATCGGCAACATGCTCTCCGCGATGCTCGCCAGCATCGTCGACGCCGACGCGGAAGAGGAGATGGACGCGCGCGATTCGATGCTGACGCTGTCGGTGACGATGTCGCTGCTCGACCGGCTGATCGAGAACCGCCCGGACAGCGACTCGCATCGTCGCTCCCGCGCCGAGGCGGAGATCGGCAAGATGCGCTCCTGGGTGGTCGAGAATGCGGCCGATCCCGACATGAGCATCGAGACGCTGGCGCGCCGCTTCGCCCTGTCGCGCCGCAGCCTCTACCGCCTGTTCGGGGAGGTCGGCGCGACCCCGCGCCAGTGGCTTGCCGACGTGCGGCTCGACGAGGCGCGCAAATGGCTGGTCGCCGGCGATCCCCGCTTCCGCACGGTCAGCCAGGTCGCCTTCGCCGCCGGCTTCAACGACAGCAGCCACTTCACCCGCCTGTTCAAGCGCCGCTTCGGCGTCCTCCCCGGATCGCTGGCGCGATAGAGCCCTGCTCCACGACCGGGAGAAAGGCCTGTCCGGCGATCACCGCATTGCTTGGCCATGGCGTCGCCGAACCATCATTGCCCGGCAAACCATGGGGCGTTGTCGAAATCCTCCCACCATCCGCCGCGCCCTTTCCCATAGCGGTTCAGGCTGTCGGTCACTTCGATGCGGTCGAGCCATTTGGCATTTTTGTAGCCGATCTGAAGCTCCACCCGCAGACGCAAGGGGGCGCCATGTTCGGGCGCAAGGGCCTGTCCATTCATCGCATGGGCAAGGATCGTCTGCGGATGCGTCGCATTGAGCAGATCGAGGCTCTCATAATAGGGCCGCTTGTCCACATCCATCACGTCCATGCAGTGGAACACGACATAGCGTGCCTGCGGTCTCAGTCCCGCCATGGCCAGGATATGGCGCAACGGCACTCCGGTCCATTGCCCGATCGCGCTCCATCCCTCATCGCAATTATGCTGGGTGATCTGGCTACGGAGGGGCAATGCGCGAAGCTGCGGCAAGCTGAGGCTGAGCGGCCGCGCGACCAATCCGTCCACCCGCAGCGCCCAGTCGCGAAAGCCCGTCTCGAGCAGGCGGCGATAGCGCTCATGCGACGGCATGGTGCCGTTGACCGGAAATTCCCGTGAAATCTGATCGGATGCATATTCGCGCACCAGCGGTTGTGATGCGAGGAGCATTTCCTGGCCGCGCCATGCCAACGCCTCCCCGGCATCGCGCGGATTGCGAATGGGGAATGGAAAGCCACGAACGCCCAGCCCGAGCAACGAGAACCCGCCGGCTGCGGCCATCGATCCCAGAACGACACGGCGAGAGAGAATCCGTTTCATCGCCCGACGCCTTTCTTCTGAGTGATCCGGAAGCGGCCGGTGACGATGGCGCGCATGTGATTGACCGGTCCCGCCATGAGCAGCGCCGCGATATGGACCACGACGAACAGCGCAAATGATCCCGCCGCGATGAAGTGGATCGTACGGGCGGACTGGCGGCCGCCGAACATATCCAGGAGGAGGGGGAAGCGCGCCGTCATGGCGTTCGACATCGTCATCCCCGAGAGAATGGCAACAGGTATCAATATGAAAAATAAAGCAATATAGATCATCTTCTGGATCGGATTATAGTCCATCTCCGCATCCCGGCCCTTCCTCCAGAAGGTAAAGTAGGACTTTATCTGTCCGAATATTATGCGTGGGGACATGTCTTTCGGATATATCACCCATCGTCCGAGACGACGGCTCGCCATGAGATAGACGGCATAGAAAATCCAGGTCGCGATCAGGACCTCGGCCGCCAGGAAATGCAGCGCGCGCGTGGCGCCGAACTGGAAATCCGCGGACGGGGCGATGAGGACGAAAAATTTGCCGGCGCTGCCGAGGTCCAACACCGAGCCGAGCCAACCGGTCAGATCGACCTCATATCCTCCCGCCCTTCCGATTACTTCGAGCGGGGTGCGGGAAAGATCGCGGGCCGCGACCTCCATGATCGCGGCTTCGCCCTTGTGGCCGCTATCGCCCCAGTAAAGGCGGGGGTGGACGTTGAAGATCATGACGCCGCTCCAGAGCAGCAGGACGACCGTTCCGGCGGTCGTCCAATGCCATAGCCTCGCGACCAGCGAATGCCGGACGACGACGACCGTCGGCTGCCGACCGATCGCGGGATCAGCCAGCCCAGCTTCATTTTCCCGTGTCATCCTCCGCCTCCCGCGCGCATTTCTGTCCGGACCGGGCACATCAGGTCCGGACGGACTGGTTTCTTCCGCTTCCGCCCACTATTATTGTCGCGCGAAGGGGACCTCGGACAGGACCGGAATTGGCAAAAAGGACTGGACCATCGACCGTGCGGCTCGACATCCCGCTCGACCGGTCCAGCCCCTCGTTCCTCATGGAACAGATCAGCGCGACGCTGCGGGATGCCGTGCAATCGGGCCAGATCGCCCCGGGGACCCGCCTGCCGTCATGGCGCGATCTGGCGACCCAGCTCGGGGTATCGCGCGGAACCGTCCGTGCCGCTCTGGAACGACTTGTCGATGATCAGTTGATCGTTTCGGCCGGCCCGGCCGGCACCTTCGTGGCGAAAGCGCCGAGTCCCCAGACACCGGTCCCGGCCGCGACCGTCGCGCCGCCCATGCGGGATTATTTTCCGACATTTTCCGAAGCCGTCATGCCTTTCCAGATCGGCGTGCCGGCGCAGGATGCCTTTCCGACGACGCTGTGGTCGCGGCTTGGCACGCGCGGCGCCCGGCGCCATGCCACCGCCCCGACGAGCTATCCCGATCCTCGCGGGGAACCGGCGCTGCGGGAGGCCGTCGCGGCCTATCTGGCGGTCGCGCGCGGCATCCACGCCCATGCCGATCAGATCATCGTCACCAACGGCTATCGGACCGGGCTGAGCCTCATCATACGCGGCCTCGGCCTCGAAGGAACGGTCGCCTGGATGGAGGAGCCGGGCTTCCCCCTCGCCCGCATCGCACTCGGCCTCGCGAATATTCGCAATGTCCCGGTTCGCGTCGATGCCGAAGGACTGGATGTGGACAGGGGCATCGCGCTCGCTCCCGATGCCGCGCTCGCCATCGTCACCCCCAGCCAGCAGGCGCCGCTCGGCATGCCGCTTTCCGCCGAACGCCGGGAGAAGCTCCTGGCCTGGGCGAAATCGGCTGATGCCTGGATCGTGGAGGACGACTATCTCGGCGAGCTCCAGCTCGACGGCCGCGCCTCCCCCGCGCTCGCGGCAGCGGACAGGAGCGGGCGGGTGATCCATATCGGCACGTTCAGCAAATCGATCAGCCCGTCGCTTGCCCTCGGCTTCGTGGTGGTTCCCCCGGCGCTTGCCGAGCACTTCGGAAATGTCGCCGCCTTCCACTACCCCGCACCCGGCATGTTGCTTCAGCACCTGGTCGCGAGCTTCATGACGGAGGGCCATTTCATGCGGCATCTGAGAAAGATGAAACAGCTCTATCGATCGCGGCGGGACATGCTCGTTGCCGCGATGGCCGATCTCCATCCGGTATCCGGGGGCTGTCTTTCGATCTTGCTCGATCTGGATCGAAACGCCGACGACGTCGAAATATGCGGAAGCGCCTATCGTCATCGGCTCGCCCCGGCCCCCTTATCGGCATGGTATGGGGATCGGGCTGGCGCCCGTCGCGGCTTGCTGCTCTGCGTGACGAACTGCCTGCCCCACATGCTGGAGGACAATGTGGGGAAGCTGAGGCCGCTCGTCGCCGATCGACGACCGATCTGACGGACCCGGGCGACCCTATACCTGCATCGTCATGGCCGGCCGAAGCCCCCGCCGCCCGGCGTGTCGATCACGAACACGTCGCCCTCCCGCATCTCGACGCTCTCGGTCGACCCGACCGCCTCGACCGTGCCGTCCGCCCGCCGCACATGGTTGCGTCCGGCCTCGCCGGCTTCCCCGCCGTCGAGGCCGAAGGGCGCGACGCGGCGGCGGTTGGACAGGATCGTCGCCGTCATCGGCTGGCGGAAGCGGATGCGGCGGTGGATGCCGTCGCCGCCGCGATGGCGGCCGGCCCCGCCCGATCCCCGGCGGACCTCGAACGCCTCCAGCAGCACCGGGAAGCGCCATTCGAGCACTTCCGGATCGGTCAGCCGGCTGTTGGTCATGTGCGTCTGCACCGCCGCGGTTCCGTCGAAATCCGGCCCCGCCCCGCTGCCGCCGCCGATCGTCTCATAATATTGGTAGACCGCGTCGCCGAAGGTGAAGTTGTTCATCGTCCCCTGCGCGGCCGCCATCGTGCCGGTCGCGCCGTAGAGCGCGTCGGTGATCACCTGGCTGGTCTCGACATTGCCCGCGACCACCGCCGCCGGCCAGGCGGGGCGCAGCATCGATCCCTCGGGGATGACGATGTCGATCGGCTCGAGGCAGCCGTCGTTCATCGGTATGTCCTCGTCGACCAGCGTGCGCATCACATAGAGCACCGCTGCGCGGCAGATCGACGGCGGCGCGTTGAAATTGCTCGCCTGCTGCGCGCTGGTGCCGGTGAAGTCGATCACCGCCCGCCGCGCCGCGCGATCGACCCGGATCGCCACCGCGATGCGCGATCCGTCGTCCAGTTCATAGGCGAAGGCGCCGTCGCCGATCCGGTCGAGCACGCGGCGCACCGCCTCGGCCGCATTGTCCTGCACATGGCGCATATAGGCGGTGACGGTGTCGCGCCCATAATGGGCGACCATCTTGCGGATCTCGTCGGCGCCGCGCGCGCAGGCGGCGATCTGGGCGCGGATGTCGCCGACGTTGCGATCGGGATCGCGCGCCGGCCAGGGCCCCGCGGCGAGCTTCGCGCGAAACTCGGCCTCGCGCAGGCGCCCGTCCTCGACCAGCGGGAAGGCGTCGAACAGCACGCCCTCCTCGTCGAGCGTGCGGCTGTCGGGCGGCATCGATCCCGGCGTGCGCCCGCCGATGTCGGCATGATGGCCCCGCGCGGCGACGTAGAAGGAGCAGCGGCCGTCATCGTCGAACACCGGCATCACGACCGTCAGGTCGGGCAGATGGGTGCCGCCATTATAGGGATTGTTGATCAGATAGGCGTCGCCGGGGCGCAGCCCGCGCGACGAACCGCGCGCCGCGTCGCGCACCGCGCGCACGCTGTCCCCCATCGATCCGAGATGCACCGGCATGTGCGGCGCATTGGCGACCAGCGCGCCGCCGCCGTCGAACAGCGCGCAGGAGAAGTCGAGCCTTTCCTTGATGTTGACCGACAGGGCACTGTTCTGAAGCGCCTGCCCCATCTGCTCGGCGATCGCCATGAACAGGTTGTTGAAGATCTCCAGCCGGACCGGATCGAGCATCGTGCCGTCGGCACCTGCCCTCTGCTCGCGCGGCGCGACGCGGCTGAGGATCAGATCGCCCGCATCGGTCGTCCGCGCCGACCAGCCCGGCTCGACCACCACCGTCGCGGTGCTGTCGTGGATGATCGCCGGCCCGGCGATCGACCGGCCCGGCGCCAGCGTCTCGCGCGCCAGCACCGGCGCATGGTGCCCGGCGCCGTTCGCGAACAGGCGAGCCTGCCGCCGCTCCGCCTCGGGCGGCGGCGCGGCGCTGCCAGCGACGGTTTCAGGCCGGATCGCGGGCACGACCAGCTCGACCGCGACCGATTCGACGATCAGCGGCACGTCCGGCATCGCGAAGCTGAAGCGCTGCCGATAGCGTTCCTCGAACAGGCGGCGGATCGTCGCCTCGTCGGCCTCGTCGATCTCGATGCCGGTATCGGTCCCCTGGTAGCGGACCAGCAGGCTGCGGCGAAAGCGCGCGCCGCCGGGATCGAAGCCGTCGGTCACCACCTGCGCGCGGCATTCGCCCTCCAGCGCGTCCATCAGCGCGGCGGCCTCCGCCAGCGCCGCTGCCCCCAGCGCCGCCTCGACCGCGCGATGGCGCAGGATGCGCTGGTCGGCGAGGCCGATGCCATAGGCCGACAGCACCCCGGCGAGCGGGTGGATCATGACATGGCCCATGCCCAGCGCATCGGCGACGAGGCAGGCATGCTGGCCCGCCGCCCCGCCGAAACAGGCGAGGACATAGTCGCCGACGTCATGCCCGCGCGCGACCGATATCTTCTTGATCGCATTGGCCATGCCCTCGACCGCGATCGCCAGGAATCCCTCGGCCAGCGCCTCGGGCGTGGTCGGCGGCAGGCCGGCGGCAGCGACCTCGTCGGCCAGCGCCTCGAACGTCCGGCGGACGATCGCGGCGTCGATCGGCTGGTTCCCGTCCGGCCCGAACAGCTTCGGAAAGACGTCGGGCTGGAGCTTGCCGAGCAGCACGTTGCAGTCGGTGATCGTCAGCGGCCCGCCCCGGCGATAGCAGGCCGGCCCCGGATCGGCCCCGGCGGATTCGGGGCCGACGCGCAGCCGGGTCCCGTCGAAGCGGCAGATCGATCCGCCGCCCGCCGCGATCGTGTCGATGCTCATCATCGGCACGCGCAGCCGGACGCCGGCGACGACGGTCTCCAGCGTCCGTTCGTAATTCCCGGCATAGTGCGACACGTCGGTCGAGGTGCCGCCCATGTCGAAGCCGATCACCTTGCCGAAGCCTGCGGCCTCGGCGGTGCGGACCATGCCGACGATGCCGCCCGCCGGCCCCGACAGGATCGCGTCGCGCCCTCGGAAGCGCTCCGCCCCGATCAGCCCGCCATTGGACTGCATGAAGGCGAGCGGGACGCCGTCGCCCAGCGCCTCCGCCACCTGGGCCACATAGCGGCCGAGCACCGGCGACAGATAGGCGTCGACCAGCGTGGTGTCCCCGCGGCTGACGATCTTCATCAGCGGGCTGACCCGGCTGCTCACCGATATCTGGGTGAAGCCGATGCCGCGCGCGATCCCGGCGATCCGGTCCTCATGCGCGGGAAAGCGATAGCCGTGCATCAGCACGATCGCGACGGCGGTGCAGCCCGCCGCGAAGGCCCCGCGCAGTTCCGCCTCGACATGGTCGACGTCGAGCGGCAGCAGCACGCGCCCCTCGGCATCGATCCGCTCGCGCGCCTCGATCACGCGCCGTTCGAGCCGGTCGGGCAGGACGATGTGGCGGTCGAACAGCCGGGGCCGGTTCTGATAGCCGATGCGCAGCATGTCGCGGAAGCCGAGCGTGGTGACCAGCGCGACCGCCTCGCCCTGCCGTTCGAGCAGGGCGTTGGTGGCGACGGTGGTGCCCATCTTCACGCTGGCGATCCGGTCCGCCGGGATCGGATCGGCGGCGGCGAGGCCGAGCAGGTCGCGAATGCCCTGGATCGCCGCGTCGGCATAGCGCTCGGGGTGCGACGACAGCAGCTTGCGCGTCACGGTCCGGCGATCGGGCGACAGCGCCACGATATCGGTGAAGGTGCCGCCCCGATCGATCCAGAAATGCCAGCCGGCCCCCGTTGCTTCGTCACGCATCGCTTCACCCAACCCGGAACTCATCAGGGCTGGCTGATCCCGATCGCGACGATTTTCAAGGACAAGCTGTCACGGAGGTCATTCCGACACGCCCATCCATTCGAGGGTGAGCCGCCGCACCGTGTCCCAGACCTTGGCATGCCCGCCCGCCAGCGCCAGCCAGGCCGCGCCGAGCACCGGCAGCCCCAAGGTGCCGCTCAACCCGCCCAGCCTGTGACCATAGGGCACCGGATCGGCCCCCGCGTCGATCGCCGCGATCGCCTGGGCGAAGCTGTAGCGCAACCGGGCGATCATCGCCTCCATCGGCTCCCGGCCCATGATCTGCTCAAGCCCCTCGCGCGTCGCCGCGCCTTCGTCGATCGCGTCGAGCGGCAGCCAGCGCCGCAGCAGGCCGTGCAGGTCGGTCGCGGTGAACGGCTTGGGCAGCCAGCCATCGAAATCATGTTCGAGGAAATAGCGCTCGCCGCGCGGCGGCCGATGCGCGGTGAAGGCGATAATCGGCACCTGCTTGGTCCAGTCGGCGGTCTGCCGGATCGGCACGATCCCGCGCAGGCCGGTGATACCGGCCATCTCGATATCCATCAGGATCAGCGAATATTGCCGGAGACGCACCGCCTGGAAGGCGGCGGGCGCATCCGGCGCGACGTCGACCGCATGGCCGCTGCCCGCAAGCAGCGCCTTCACGATCCCGCCGAACGCCGGCTCGTCATCGACGACCAGCAGGGGATGACCGCTTTTCCTATTGCCCGCCGAAGGCAGGTCGAAACTCGTGATGACAGACATATCAGCCCCGATCCATCCATTGCCACGGGCTCCCGGCTCTCCGGGAGCGCGGGACCGGCTATCGACGATCGACGGCCCATGGCCGACGGCGGACGATGCGGCGCGACGCTCCCCACGGCGCGACCGGCCGTCCTGATCGATCCAGATGACGACGCCGTCGTCTACGCCTCGCACCGTTCCCCCACTGGACGGTGCGATCGACGGCCATCCGGCCTCCAGCCCCGCCGGCACTGTAAACGCATTCGAACGACCGGCGATCCTCCGTAAAATCCGGGAGTCGCCGAAACGGTCCCCGCCCCGCCCGCAAATGGTGGACAGGACCGAAGCAGGGGCGATAGGCAGGCGCGACAGCTTTTCGGAGGGGCCACCAGATCATGACGTCGTCGCGCAGCATCGCCCGCCACCTCCCCTGGATCGGAGTGGCCGGCGTCGGAGCGCTCGCCGCCGGCGGCATGGCGATCCAGCGCGGCGAGCAGGTCAACGCGCTGTGGCTCGTCGTCGCGGCGCTGTCGGTCTATCTGATCGCCTATCGCTACTACAGCCTCTATCTGGCGCGCAGCGTCGTCGGGCTCGATCCGGCGCGGGCGACGCCGGCCGTCCGCCATGCCGACGGGCTCGATTTCGTGCCGACCGATCGGACCGTGCTGTTCGGCCACCACTTCGCCGCGATCGCCGGGGCGGGCCCGCTGGTCGGTCCCGTCCTCGCCGCGCAGATGGGCTATCTGCCGGGGATGCTGTGGCTGCTGGCGGGCGTCGTCCTCGCGGGCGCGGTGCAGGATTTCCTGGTGCTGTTCATATCGATGCGCCGCGACGGCCGCTCGTTCGGCGAGCTGATCCGGCTGGAGATGGGGCCGCTCGCGGGCACGATCGCGCTGGTCGGCGCCTTCATGATCATGGTCATCATCCTCGCGGTGCTGGCGCTGATCGTCGTACGCGCGCTCGCCGACAGCCCCTGGGGCATGTTCACCGTCGCCGCGACGGTGCCGCTCGCGATCCTGATGGGCGTCTATACCCGCTGGCTTCGGCCGGGGCGGATCGGCGAGGTGTCGGTGCTGGGCCTGGTCGGGCTGATCCTCGCCATCGTCTACGGCCAGACGATCGCGGAGAACCCCGCGACCGCCGCCCTGTTCACCTTCTCGGCGGTGCAGCTTTGCTGGATATTGATCGGCTATGGCGCGGTCGCTGCGATGCTGCCGGTGTGGCTGCTGCTCGCGCCGCGCGACTATCTGTCGACCTTCCTCAAGATCGGCGCGATCGTCGCCCTCGCGATCGGCATCGCGATCATGCAGCCCGAATTGCGCATGCCCGCGCTCACCCGCTTCGTCGACGGATCGGGCCCGGTCTGGTCGGGGGCGCTCTTCCCCTTCCTGTTCATCACCATCGCCTGCGGCGCCGTCTCCGGCTTCCATGCGCTGATCGCCAGCGGCACGACGCCGAAGCTGATCGCGTCGGAGGGCGATGCGCGCATCATCGGCTATGGCGCGATGCTGGCCGAGAGCTTCGTCGCGATCATGGCGCTGGTCGCCGCCTCGATCCTCGATCCCGGCGTCTATTTCACGATGAACGCGCCCACCGCCCTGCTCGGCACGACGCCGGACAGCGCCGCGGCGGCGGTGACGGCCATGGGCTTCCCGATCGACGCCGCGACCATCGCCCAGACCGCGCGCGACGTCGGCGAGCATAGCATCATCTCCCGCGCGGGCGGCGCGCCGACCCTCGCCGTCGCGATGGCGCAGATCTTCAGCCATGTCGTCGGCGGCAAGGCGATGATGGCCTTCTGGTATCACTTCGCGATCCTGTTCGAGGCGCTGTTCATCCTGACCGCCGTCGACGCCGGCACCCGCGCCGGCCGCTTCATGCTGCAGGACCTGCTCGGCCTCGTCTCGCCGCGCCTCAAGGATACCCAGTCGCTCGCCGCCAATGCGCTCGCGACGGCCCTCTGCGTCGCGGCCTGGGGCTTCTTCCTCTACCAGGGCGTCACCGATCCGCTCGGCGGCGTGAACACGCTGTGGCCGCTGTTCGGCATCTCGAACCAGATGCTCGCCGCGGTCGCGCTGATGCTCGGCACGGTCGTGCTGTTCCGGATGAAGCGCCAGAGGATGGCCTGGGTGGCGATGGCGCCCGCCGCCTGGCTGGTGCTCTGCACCGGCACCGCCGGGCTGCTCAAGATCTTCTCGGCCGATCCGCGCGTCGGCTTCCTCGCCCATGCCGCGAAGTTCCGCGCCGCCGCCGCCGATGGCACGGTGCTCGCCCCGGCCAAGTCGATGGCCGACATGCAGCGGATCATCTTCAACGACATGGTCGACGCGGCGCTGTGCCTGCTGTTCCTGCTGGTCGTCGTCAGCATCCTGCTGCTGGCGATCCGCGCCTGCCTCGACGCGCTGCGCCGCGACGCGCCGAGCGCGCACGAGACGGCGGTGGCGGCATGAGCAAATGGCTCCGCCCCTTCCGCGCCACGCGCCGGATGATGCAGGCGATGGTCGGCCTGCCGAGCTACGACGCCTATCTGGCGCACATGGCCGCCGAGCACCCCGACCGCGAGCCGATGGACTATCGCAGCTTCTTCCGCGACCGGCAGCAGGCGCGCTACGGCGGAAAGGGCGGCGGCCGCTGCTGCTGAGCGCTATCCGAACAACCCCGCCCGGCTGAGGTCGGTGGCGACCCGCCGGAGCGCGGGCAGCAGGCGCGACCGCAGCTCGGCCATCGACACGCGGCTCGCCTGCGTCCCGATGTTGAGCGCGGCGACGACCTTGCCGCCCTGGTGGACCGGCACCGCGACCGAGCGCAGCCCGACCTCCAGTTCCTGGTCTACGATCGCATGGCCGCGCTCGGCCGTCTCGGCGAGGATCGCCAGCAGCGCGCCGACGTCGGTTTCGGTCCTGTCGGTCAACGCGACCAGCGAGGTGCCGCGCAGATACGCCTGCTGCTCGCTGCGGGTCCGGGCGGCGAGGAGGATGCGGCCCATCGACGTCGGATAGAGCGGAAGCCGGCTGCCCGCCCGCAACGCGATCGACATGATCCGCGAGCTTTCCGCCCGCGCGATATAATAGACCTGCTCCTCCTCGCACACGCCGAGCGAGCAGGATTCGCCGATCTCGTCGCGCAGCGCGTCGAGCATCGGCTGCGCCCGCGACGCCAGCGGGCTCGACGACAGATAGGCATAGCCGAGCGCGAGCGCCTTGGGCTGGAGCGCATAGCGGTGCCCGATCCGCGCCGCATAGCCCAGGCAGACCAAGGTGTGCAGGCATCGTCGCACCGCCGGCCGGCTGAAGCCGGTCTCCTGCGCTGCCTGGGCGATGGTCAGCGGCTCGCGCCGCTCGGCGAAGCAGCGAATCACCGCCAGCCCGCGCGCCAGCGAGGTCATGAATTCGGGATCCTTGTCCGCGCCCGCCTCTTCGTCCGCCATGCCCGCCCCTAAAAAATAACCGATTATCGGACTATAATCCTTTTATCGGTTGACTCAAGCGCCGTCACGGGCCGAGACGAAGGGGACCGGAGATTGGCGGGAAGGGTGCGATGATCGACAAGGGATTTGCCAGTATCGACCAGGCGGTCGCGGACATCTTCGACGGGGCGTCGGTGATGGTCGGCGGCTTCGGCACCGCCGGCATGCCCGACGAGCTGATCGACGCGCTGATCGCCCGCAACGTCGGCGGGCTGACGATCATCAGCAACAATGCCGGCAATGGCGAGACGGGCCTCGCGGCGCTGATCAAGGCCGGGCGGGTACGCAAGGTGATCTGCTCCTTCCCCCGCCAGGCGGACTCGCACCATTTCGACGCGCGCTACCGCGCCGGGGAGATCGAGCTGGAGCTGGTGCCGCAGGGCAACCTCGCCGCGCGCATCCAGGCCGCGGGCGCCGGCCTCGGCGCGATCTTCACCCCGACCGGCTTCGGCACCCTGCTCGCCGAGGGCAAGGAGACGCGGCGGATCGACGGCAAGGACTATGTGCTCGAATATCCGATCCACGCCGATTTCGCGCTGATCAAGGCGCAGCGGGCGGATCGCTGGGGCAATCTGGTATACCGCAAGACCGCCCGCAACTTCGGCCCGATCATGGCGATGGCGGCGAAGACCGCGATCGCGCAGGTGGCCGAGATCGTGCCGCTCGGCTCGCTCGATCCCGAAGCGATCGTGACCCCCGGCATCTTCGTGCAGCGCGTCGTCCAGGTCGCGCCCGGCGCCGCCCATTGATCGGAGAGCAAGCATGAACCGCCTCAACCGCGAACAACTCGCCGCCCGCGTCGCCCGCGACATTCCCGAGGGCGCCTATGTCAACCTCGGCATCGGCCTACCGACGATGGTCGCCAACTTCCTGCCGGTCGACCGCGAGATCTTCCTCCAGTCCGAGAACGGCCTGCTCGGCATGGGCCCCGCCCCCGAGCCCGGCCAGGAGGACCCCGAGCTGATCAACGCCGGCAAGCAACCGGTGACGCTGCTGGCCGGCGGCGCCTTCTTCCACCATGCCGACAGCTTCGCGATGATGCGCGGCGGGCATATCGACATCTGCGTGCTCGGCGCCTTCCAGGTCTCGACCCGCGGCGATCTCGCCAACTGGCACACCGGCGAGCCGGGGGCGATCCCCGCGGTCGGCGGCGCGATGGACCTGGCGATCGGCGCCAAGCAGACCTTCGTGATGATGGAGCTGCTGACCAAGCAGGGCGCGAGCAAGCTGGTCGAGCGCTGCACCTATCCGCTCACCGGCCTCGCCTGCGTCTCGCGCGTCTACACCGACCTCGCGGTGTTCGACCTCGGCCCCGACGGCGCGACCGTGATCGAGATGGTCGACGGCCTGACGATCGAGAAGCTGCGCGAGCTGACCGGCCTGCCGCTGGCGCTCGCCTGAAGGAGCATCCCCGATGGCCGAAGCCTTCATCTGCGACGCGGTGCGCACGCCGATCGGCCGCTATGGCGGCATCCTCTCCGGCGTCCGCGCCGACGATCTCGGCGCGCTGCCGATCCGCGCGCTGATCGAGCGCAATCCCGGCCTCGACCCCGCCTCGATCGAGGAGGTGTTCTACGGCTGCGCCAACCAGTCGGGCGAGGACAACCGCAACGTCGCGCGGATGAGCCTGCTGCTCGCCGGTCTGCCGACGGCGGTGCCGGGCGTCACCCTCAACCGGCTGTGCGCGTCGGGGCTCGAGGCGGTGGGCGCCGCGGCGCGGGCGATCCGCACCGGCGAGATGGACCTCGCCGTCGCCGGCGGGGTCGAGAGCATGACCCGCGCGCCGCTCGTCATCGGCAAGGCCGGCGGCGCGTTCGGGCGCGACCAGAAGCTCGAGGACACGACGATGGGCTGGCGCTTCGTCAACCCCGCGCTCGATGCGCTGCACGGCACCGAGACGATGCCGCGCACCGCCGAGAACCTGGCCGAGGATCACGGCATCAGCCGCGCCGACCAGGACGCCTTCGCGCTGCGCAGCCAGCAGCGCGCCGTGGCGGCGCAGGCGAACGGCTTCCTCGCCGAGGAGATCATCGCCGTCACCGTGCCCGGCAGGCGCCGGGGCGAGACGTCGCAGGTCGATACCGACGAGCACCCCCGCGCCGACACCACGCTGGACACGCTCGCCAAGCTCAAGCCGCTGTTCGGCCCGGCCGGCACGGTGACGGCGGGCAACGCCTCGGGGATCAACGACGGCGCGGCGGCGATGATCGTCGCCGGCGAGGCCGCCGCCCGCGCGGCGGACCTCACCCCGCGCGCCCGGATATTGGGCATGGCATCGGCCGGCGTCGACCCGCGCGTGATGGGGATCGGCCCGGTGCCGGCGACGCAAAAGCTGCTCGCCCGGCTCGGCCTGTCGATCGAGGCGTTCGACGCGATCGAGCTCAACGAGGCCTTCGCCAGCCAGTCGCTCGCCGTGCTGCGCGGACTGGGCCTGCCCGACGACGCGCCGCAGGTGAATCCGAACGGCGGCGCGATCGCGCTCGGCCATCCGCTCGGCATGTCCGGCGCGCGGATCGCGGCGTCGCTGGTCCACCAGCTCGAACGGACCGGCGGCAGGCTGGGCCTCGCCACGCTCTGCGTCGGGGTCGGCATGGGTCTCGCGCTCGCGGTCGAGCGGGTCTGACGGCGTCGCCGGTCAGCTCATGAAGCCGCCGTCCGCCGTGATGGTCGCGCCGTTGATGTAGGAGGCCGCGTCGCTCGCCAGGAAGGCGACGACCTCGGCGATCTCGCCCGGCTGGCCGAGCCGCTTGACGATCGTCCGCTCGATCATGTGCTCCATGATCTGGCCCTTGTGCGGATGCCCCTTCAGATAGCTGTGGGGCATGTCGGTATCGAGCGGGCCTGGGGCGATCGCGTTGACCCTGATGCCCGGCCCCAGTTCCATCGCCGCGATCTGGGTCAGCATCAGCAGCCCCGCCTTGGCGATCGAATAAGCGGCGGTGTTCGCGGTCGGCTTCAGCCCGGCCGAGGAGGAGATGTTGATGATCGCCCCCTTCCCCGCCATCAGCGGCGCGAAGGTCCGGATCATCAGGAAGGCGGACTTGCAATTCACCTTCTGGACGCGATCCCATTCATTGGCATCGGCGCCGACGATCGGGGCGAAGCTCAGCATCCCGGCATTGTTGACCAGGATGTCCGCGCGGCCATAGGCCGACCGGACATGCTGGCCGAGGGTCGCGACCTGCACCGCGCTGGTGACGTCGGCGACGCGGCAGCGCACGTCGAGCCCGCGTTCGCGGAAGCCCTGCGCGATCCGGCCGCCCGCATCCCTGCGGCGGTCGACCGCGACGACCCGGGCGCCGCCCGCCGCGAAGCGCTCGCATGCCTCCAGCCCGATGCCGCCCAGCCCACCGGTGATGACGACGACCTTGTCCTCGAACCGCGTCATGCCGCCAGCCCGGCCCCGTCCACGAAGGGCCGGCGCAGCCCGGCCTTCTCGATCAGCGGCAGGATATTGGCGATGAAGTCGGGCAGGCCGCGCTCATAGTCCATCCAGGTCAGGCACAGGCCGTCGACGCCCGCCCCGGCCAGCAGGCCGATCCTGTCGGCGATGTCCTGATAGGAGCCGACCAGCGGAAATCCGCCGATATGCGCGGCGACATGGCGCAGCATCGCCGCGCGCTGGTCCTCGGGCATGGCGGTGCCGCCCATCATCAGCCGGGTGAAATTCTCGACCGCGCCGACATCCATCTCGGGGCCGCTATACTGCGCGACATAGGCGCGCGCGGCCTCGGCCGTCGGCGCGCCGGCGACGCTGGTCGCGACCCATATCTGCATGTCGCGGCCCCGCTCGTCGGCCATGGCGCGCAGCGCCCGCACCTGCTCGACAGCGCTTTCGGGCCTGTCGGGATTGGGGGAGATGAAGGCGATGTCGGCCCAGCGCGCGGCGAAGGCGTGCCCGGTCGGCGAGAAGGCCGCGTTCATCACCGGCGGGCGCGGAAGCTGCACGTTGCCGGGTTGCTGCAACCCGCCCTCGACGGTGATGTAGCGACCGCGCAGGTCGAACGGCTCCTCCGCCGTCCACAAGCGGTAGAGCGCCTCCATCCATTCGGCGCCCTGCGCATAGCGATCGTCATGGCCGAGCGCGCCGACGCCGAACATCCGCATCTCGATCTCCATCCAGCCGGCGACGACGTTGAGCACCGCGCGGCCGTGGGAGATGTGATCGATCGTCGACAGCTGCTTGGCGGCGGCGACCGGCGACATCGTCATCATGTTGACCGTCGCGACCAGCGCGATGCAGCGCGTCGCGGCGGCGAGCCCGGCTGCCCAGGTGAAGGTCTCGAAGCTCTCGCCCCAGGGGTTGGTCTCGCCCCCGAAGCCGCGCCAGCGGGCGAAGGGCACCACCGCCTCGAAGCCGGCATCCTCGGCCATGCGCGCCAGCCGCACATTCTGGTCCCAGCTGATCCGATGCCGGTCCGGCGAGGTGGTGAGTGCCCCGGCGCTCGCGACGTTCAGCCCGAACACGCCGAGCTTCATGGCGTTGGCGCCGAACAGCGGCCCGGTGGCCGCGCAGTCCAGGCGGGGTTTCGGCTCGGTCATCGCGCCGCTCAGTCGTGCGCGAGCCGGCCGACCACCGTCTCGGCGATCGCATGGTCCTGCGAATAATGGCCGCCGGCGATGCCGACCGCGCCCGCCGGCTGCCCCTCGATCATGATCGGCATCCCGCCGGGCAGGATCGACAGCGAAGCGTCGCCGATCACCGAGGCGTAGAGTGCCGCATCGCCCTTGGCCATTTCCAGCACGCCCAGCGTCGGCGCGCCGAAATTGGCCGATGCCACCGCCTTGCGCTCGGCGATGTCGAGGTTGATGTAGCCGACGCCGTCCGCGCGGGCCGAGGCGACGACCCGGCCGCCGCGATCGACGACCACGACCGCGACGCCGACGCCCTGGCTGCCCGCCGTCTCGACGGCATCGGTGACGATCTTCTGGGCGGTTGCGAAACTCAGCGACATCTTCTTCTCCCTGGGGGCGTTGATCTTGGGGGTGGCGGCTGGCGCCTTGCGCGGGCGGGCCATGGTCAGTCGAACCGGTAGCGGACGGTCAGGCCGTAGGTGGCGGGCATGCCGGCGAAGCGGGTCGTGAAGTCGGAATTGCGGGTGACGCCGTTCACGTAGAATCTGTTGGTGACGTTGCGGCCCCACAGTTCGAGCCGCCAGCGCTCGTCGGCCGCCTCGATCCCGGCGCGCAGGTCGATCAGCGCATAGCCGTCGATCCGCAGCCCGTCCTCGAGCGCCGCGACCGCCGGATCGCCGCTCAGCAGCGCGCCGGTCGTGCCGCTCCGCGCGCTGACCGTTCCGCCGAGGAAGGCGTCGAGACCGGCGAAGACCGGGAAGCGATATTGCGCGTCGAGGCTCCCCTGCCAGCGCGGCGTATAGGGGAAGCGCTGGCCGACGAAGTCGGAGGGCGTGCCATAGGGCCCGGTCGGGTTGATCGGATTGCGGTCGATCCGGGTGTCGACATAGGTGCCGCTCGCCGTCACCACCAGGCCGGCGGTGGGCCGCAGGGTGGCGGTGATCTCGCCGCCCTGGACATGGTTCTTCGGGATCGAGACGAGGCTCGGCAGCGGACCGAACACCGGATCGACGAGGAAGCCGACGAGTTGCTTGTCGCGATAGCGATAATAGAAGGCGGCCGCCTCGATCTGGAGGCTTCGGCCGAAGCCCAGCTTGGCGCCGGCTTCGAAGGCGAGGACCGATTCCTGCGGCACCGGCCGAAGCTGGACGGCGGACGAGGCCGGCAGCGTCGGGAAGCTGCCCGACTTATAACCCTTGGTGATATTGGCGTAGAGCAACCCCTGCCCGCCCAGCGTCCAGTTCAGGCTGGCCCGCCAGGACAGATTGTCCTGGTCGAGCTTGCCGGTGACGATCGGCACGGGCGCACCATTGGCGCCGAGCGTTCCGCAGCCGCCCGGCGGGATCGACTGCGGCGCGCCGGTGATGATGGTGCCGAGCAGGCCCAGCGCGGCCGCGATCTCGCCATTGCCGGTGTCGCGCACGCAGCCGGCGAAGTCGCGATCCTGGTCGGTGTAGCGGACCGATCCCTGCAGGACGAGGCGATCGGCGAGCGGCAGGTCGACGCTGGCGAAGACCGCCTTCGAGGCGATCCGCTGGTCGTTGTCGACGAAGAAGGCGTTGAACGGCACCGGGCCGACCGCCGTGCCCGAGGTGATCAGCGGATCGAACACCAGCCGCTCGAACACCTTGTCGTGCTGGTAATTGCCGCCGACCATCCATTTGAGGCCCGACGGCCTGTCGCCGGTCAGGCGGATCTCCTGCGCGAAGGTCTTGATCCGGCCGGTGTCGTCGGACCGGCCGGAAGCGAAGGTGGTCCCGTCGAGATCGAGCGGTATGCTCTGCCGATAATCGGCATAGGAGGTCAGCGAGGTCAGCGTCATGTCTCCGCCCAGATCGACCTCGACCCGGCCGGCGACGTGATAGAGACGATCGTCGCGCGCGAAATCGACGCCGGGGTCCCAGGCGGCGGCGCGCGGCGAGCGCGGCGACACCGGGAAGCTTGCCAGCGGAAAGGGAATGGGCCGCGCCATCGGCCCCGTCACCAGCGGCGTATAGGCGACCGTCTGCGGCTGCTGCGTATCGGAGCCGTCGTGCCAGGCCGTCGCCATCAGTTGGGCGCGGACCGCCGAGTCCGGATGCCAGTCGACGATCGCGCGACCGTTGACGAAGCGCCGCCGCCCGATCTCGTCGCCATTGGTATAGCCGCGCTGCCAGTCGTCCTGGCGCTCGCCGCGCACAGCGACGCGGGCGGACAGGCTGTCGGTCAGCGGGCCGCTGACGAAGGCTTCGCCGGTGACCTCGTTGAAGCGGCCATAGGACGCCTCGATTCCGGCCTTGAAGCTGTCGGTCGGCTTGGCGGCGATATAGTTGATCGCGCCGCCGGTCGAGTTCTGCCCGAACAACGTGCCCTGCGGTCCCTTCAGCACCTCGACCCGTTCGAGATCGAGCATCGCGCCGCGCGTCATCGCCGAGAAAGGCAGCGGCTGCTGGTCGACATAGACCGAGACGCCCGGACTGACGCCCAGCGTCGTGTCGTTGAAGCCGATGCCGCGCAGGAAGAAGACCGGCAGGCCGTAGACGGTGCGCTGGAAGGTGAAGCCCGGCACCAGCTTTTCGAGCTGCTCGCTGCTGGTGACGCCGAGCGCCTTGAGGTGATCGCCGGTCGCCGCGTTGATCGACATCGGCACGTCGCGGAGCCGCTCGGCGCGTTTCTGCGCCGTGACGATGATGTCGCCGCTATCGTCGGCGGCCTGCGGCCCGGCCGCCTGTGCCAGGGCGACGGCGCTCGATGATGCGAGCGCGGCGACCGCCAGGGCCCGCGCGATGATGCTGAACTGCTTCATGATCCCCTCCTTCACGTCCGGCTGGCCGCCGAATCTCGTCGGAGAGTTTTATGAATGATCTCTCATATAACTTCAATATGAGAAATTTCTCATCTTTCTATTTTGGCGGCATCCCCCCGCCGCTGCCCAGCTTCGCTTCGAAGTAGGAGCGCATGATCAGCGCCATTTCCCGCTTGATCTCGCTCCCGCCCCCGCCGCGTTCGAGCGCATAGGCGGACTTGAGTATCTGCAGCGCGACGATCGCCACCACCTTCACGTCGGCTTCCGGAGCGTCGCCCGCCTTCGCGGCGAGCAGCGCCGCCAGCGCGACCTCGAACTCCTGATGCGAGCCGGGGTGGAGCTGGAACTGGACCTGCGCCTCGTCGAGCGTCCCGAAGGCCGCATGCCGAATGATGCAGTCGAGCGTCGCGTCGAGCAGCACGTCGGCGAAGCCGGCCCAGTCGCCCGGCCGGACCGGCGCGCAAGCCGCCTGCCAGGTCTCGATCAGGTCGGTCGCATAGCGTTCGACCAGCGCGCCGCCGAGCACCGCCTTGTTGGGGAAGAACTGGTAGAGCGATCCGATCGGCGCCCCCGCGCGCTGCGCGATCGCGTTCATCGACGCGGCGCCGTAGCCGACCTCGGCAAAGACCTGTTCGGCGGCGGCGAGCAGCGCTTCGACCCGCTTGACCCCGCGACTCCGCTGCGGCGCCTTGGGCTTCGCAACCTCCTCGTCGCGGCCGCCCGCCCGTTCCACCGCCTTCGCCAAGACCAGCGCCTCCATCCGTTCGGGCGCAACCGCCGCCCGTTCCTCGCAGCCAAGGCCTATGCGCCCCGCCGCCTTCCGGTCAACGCCCGGCTTCGATCGCGACCGCCCGGCGCGCCGCCGTCACGCATCGGCGCAGGCCGCGTCCGATACGCTTGACAGAAGATTGTATACACGCATACATACGGCAACTTTCACGAGAATCATGAGGGAGGAACGCGTGTCGGGCTTCAGCGCTAGGGCATTCGGGAGATATTTGGTGTCGGTCGGGATGGTCGCGCTCGCCGCGCAGGCGCAGGCGCAGACCCCGCCCCAGCCGGAGGCTGCATCGGACGAGATCATCGTCACCGCGCAGCGGCGCGTGGAACGGCTGCAGGACGTGCCGATCTCCGCGAGCGTGATCAGCGGCGCCGACATCCAGAAGAAGAACATGACCTCGCTCGAGCAGCTCACCGCCGAGACGCCGGCCGTGGTCGTGACCAAGGGCGGCGCCGCCAACCGCCTGTCGATCCGCGGTGTCGGATCGGGCGACAACAACCCGCTGTTCGAGCAGTCGGTCGCGACCTTCATCGACAATGTCTACCAGGGCCGCTCGCGCTCGAACGGCGCCTCCTTCCTGGACATCGCCCGGGTCGAGATATTGAAGGGGCCGCAAAGCGTCTATTTCGGCAACAACTCGATCGCGGGCGTGCTCAACATCGTCACCCGCGATCCGGGCGACCGCCTCGAAGGCTATGCCCGAGGCTCCTATAATTTCGACTTCAACGCCGCGACGCTCGAGGGCGCGGTCGGCGGACCGATCAGCGACACGCTCGGCATCCGGGTGGCCGGCGTCGCCACGCGCGGCAACGGCTATATCCGCGACGAGGGGCTGGGCGGCCTGCGCATCCCGCGTGTCCGCTCCTATGCCGGCCGCGCCACGCTGCGCTGGCAGCCGATCGAGGAACTGACCTGGACGGTGAAGGCCAGCGCCGAGCATAGCCGCCAGACCGGCGCGATCGCCGACGAGATCGCCTATTGCCCGCCCGATCCCCTGTTCACCGCCGGCGCGACCGGAAGCTGCCTGGTCGCGCTCAACCGCGGCGAGGACGTCAAGCTCAACCAGGTCCGCTCGCACAGCCCGGGCCAGGGCATCGACCTCGACACGCAGAGCTATGTGTCGACCCTCGCCTATGACGCCGGTCCGCTCGAACTGTCGGCGATCACCGCCTACAGCCACACCAAGTACAACCAGCGGCTCGACACCGACGGCACCAGCGCGACGCTGACCCACTTCACCACGCCCGAGCGCTTCTCGCAGTTCAGCCAGGAGTTCCGGATCTCGACGCCACGCGACAGCTGGGTCGCGCTCGATGCCGGCGCCTATTTCAACCGGGAGTATATCCATGGCGGCGTGAACTATAATTTCACGTCGCTCAACAGCCGCCTGACCGGCGCCTTCGCCGCGCTCGCGCCGCTCGGCTCGTTCGGCCAGTATGACGATTACCGCCAGCGGTCGAAGACCTACGCGACCTATGCGCATCTGACCTTCCGCCCGACCGAGCAACTGACCCTCAGCGTCGGCGGCCGCCAGAGCTGGGTCGACAAGTCGATCGTGCTCAACCAGGGCTTCGGCATCGCCGCGAACAGCTTCGGCGACATCACCCCCTATCCCGACGCGACGCTCCAGGCGCTCGGCGACCGCTTCGGCACCGCGGCGGGGCTCGGCGTCGCCGCCGTGCGCAACGCCCGCCGGCTGGACGCGCATTTCAGCCCGTCGGCGGTGCTGTCCTACCAGCCGACCCCGGCGCTCAACCTCTACGCCAAATATACCAACGGCTTCAAAGCCGGCGGCTTCAACGGGCTGGAGCATACCGGCGCCGCGGCGGCCCTGTCCTTCGGCCCCGAATATGTCGACGGCTATGAAGCGGGCATCAAGAGCCAGTGGTTCAACCGCCGCCTGACCCTGAACGTCGCGGTGTTCCGCAACGACTTCAGCGACCTGCAGGTCTCCGCCTCGCAGAATTTCGGGGTCGGCGTGGTCAACGTCATCGGCAATGCCGGCGGCGCGCGCGCCCAGGGCATCGAGGTCGAGGGCCGCTGGCGGATCACCAGCGAACTGACGACCGGCCTCAGCCTGACGCTGCTCGACTCCAAATATACCGACTATCGCAACGCCGCGGGCAACGCGCTCGACGTGCAGCAGGGCCGCCCCTTCGTCGACCTGACCGGCACGCGGACGCGCTATGCGCCCAAATATAGCGGCAACTACACGCTCGATTATCTGGCGCCGATCACCAGCGGGCTCAAGCTGCACCTGAACGGCAACGCCTTCTTCACCGGCAAGTATAATTTCTCGAACAACAACGATCCGTTCCTCGCCCAGGACGCCTATGTCCGGCTGGGGGCGATCATCGGTCTCGCCGATGCCGACGATCGCTGGGAGGTGTCGCTGGTCGGCAAGAACCTGACCGACAAGCTGGTCCGGATCTTCGGCACCAACCTCGCCCAGTCGCGCGGCTCCTATCTGATCGGCACCGACGAACCGCGCAGCATCGCCATCCAGGCGAACCTGCGCTTCTGACGAAGGGAACCGGACCGGTGGCGACATCCATGGACCATGCCGCGACGACCGCGGAAACCGAGCCGGACGGGTCGGCGGCGCGGCGCGGCGTGCGTCCGTGGACCACCGTCTGGATCCTCACCCTGCTCTACGCGGTCGCCTATTTCGACAAGCGGCTGATCACCCTGCTGATCGATCCGATCCGCGCGACGATCGGCGCCACCGACCTGCAGATGAGCCTGTTGTCGGGGGCGGCCTTCGTCTCCTTCTACGTGATCTTCTCCTTCCCGATCGGCTGGGCGGTCGACCGCCTGTCGCGGCGCGGCATCATCTTCTGGGGCGTGGCGAGCTGGTCGACCTTCGCCGCGCTCGGCGGCTTCGCGCGCAGCTTCTGGCAGCTGCTCGGATCGCGCTTCGGCGTCGGCGCGGGCGAGGCGGCGCTGATGCCCGCCGCCCATTCGATGATCGCCGACCTGTTCCCGCGCGAGAAGCTGTCGCGCGCGCTGGGCATCTTCACCCTCGGCGCGTTCATCGGATCGGCGCTGTCCTTCGCGATCGGCGGGGCGATGCTCAGCCATTTCAAGCGCGGCGCGACCGTCGACCTTCCGCTGGTCGGCGCGCTGTTCCCCTGGCAGGCGGTGCTGCTGCTCGCCAGCCTGCCCGGCATCCCGCTCGCGCTGCTGATCTTCCTCGTCCGCGAGCCCGCCCGCAGCCACGGCCATGCGCCCAGGATCGGGTCGGGCAGCGGACGGGCCTGGTTCGGCCGCCACAAGAGCTTCTACGCGCTGCACTTCATCGGCTTCAGCACGCTCGCGATCATGACCGCCGGCTTCTCCTCCTGGCTGCCGACCCACATGATGCGCAGCTTCGGCGAGCCGGTCGCGCGGGTCGGCATGCTGCTCGCCATCTTCCAGCTCACCGTCGGGCCGCTCGGCATGCTGCTGGTCGCGCGCACCGTCGACCGGATGTTCAAGGCGGGGCGGCTGGACATCCACATGACCTTCTACGTCTGGGGCGTGCTCGTCCTCGCCGCCGCGGGCATGCTGGTCGGCCTCGCCCCCAACGCGATCGCCGCCTATGTCGGCGTGGTCCTGTTCGACTCGCTGCACGGCGGCTTCCTGCCGGTCGCGGGCGCGGTGCTTCAGCTCACCACGCCCAGCCAGTTTCGCGGGCAGGCCACCGCCATCTTCTTCGTCTTCTACAATGTGATGGGCCAGGCGCTCGGCCCGATCGCGGTCGCCACCTCGACCGACCTGCTGTTCGGCAGCGACCGGATGATCGGCCCCGCCATCGCGCTGACCTGCGCGATCGTCGGCCCCGTCACCGCGCTCCTCCTCCTTCGTAGCCGCCGGCCGATGCGCGCGGCGCTGGCCGACGCCGAAAGCGTCGCCGCTGCGGCCGCCACAACCGGGAACCAGAACTGAATGCATATGTGGGACGACTGGGCGCGGACGGCGCGCCCGCTGAACGGCAAGGGCGCGATCGTCACCGGCGCGGGGCGCGGCTGCGGCCGCGCCATCGCCCGCGGGCTCGCCGCGGCCGGCGCGCGGGTCTGCTGCGCCGCCCGGTCGGAGAAGGAGCTGGCCGAGACCGTCGCCCTGATCGAGGCGGACGGCGGCAGCGCGATGGCCTTCGCCGTCGACGTCACCGACCTCGCGGCGGTCGAGGCGATGACCGAGACCGCCACGGCGGCGTTCGGCGGGCTCGACCTGCTGGTGCTCAGCCATGGCGTGGCGCTGGCGGTCGCCCCGATCGAGGGCGGCGATCCGGCCGACTGGCGGCGGACGATCGAGGTCAACCTGATCGGCTCCTACCACTGCATCCGCGCCGCCGTCCCGCCGATGAAGGCGCGCGGCGCCGGCAAGATCATCGTCGTCGGCTCGGGCCAGGGCCATAACGGCACCGCCGCGACCTCCGCCTATGCCAGCTCGAAGGCCGGGACCTGGGCGCTGACCCGATCGGTGGCGGCCGAGCTGATCGGCTTCAACATCAGCGTCAACGAGCTGCTGCCCGGCAACGTCCGGACCCAGCTCTACGACGAGACCTTCGCCCAGACCGTCGCGATGACGCCCGACGGCGGCGAGCCGATCTCGGCCAAGCGGTCGCATGAATGGCTGAAGGCGCCCGAGGACGTCGTCCCGCTGGCGCTGTTCATGGCCTGCCAGCCCGACGTCGGCCCGACCGCGCAGAGCTTCAGCCTGATGCGCCGCCTCTGATGGCGCACCGATCCACCGTTCTTGTTGGGGATTTCCATGGGTAGAACATTCTTCGAGAAGGTCTGGGACGACCATGTCGTCGCCGATCTCGGCGACGGCGCCTTCCTGATCCACATCGACCGTCACTTCCTGCACGAGGTGAGCGGCGCGGTGTCGCTGAAGGAGATCGACGCCCGCCACCGCACCGTCCGCAACCCGGAGCTGACCTTCGGCACCGTCGACCATGTGCTGGAGACGGTGCCCGGGCGCGGCATGACCACCCGCATGCCGGGCGGCGACGATTTCCTGCGCGAGTTCACCGAGCGGATCGGGCCGCACGGCATCCGCTTCTTCGACCTCCATGACCGGCGCCAGGGCATCGTCCACGTCATCGCGCCCGAGCTGGGCGTCGCGCTGCCGGGGATGACCTTCATCTGCGGCGACAGCCACACCTGCACGGTCGGCGGCGTCGGCGCCTTTGCCTGGGGCGTCGGATCGAGCGACAGCGAGCATGCGCTGGCGACCCAGACCGTCATCATGACCAGGCCGAAGACGCTGCGCGTCAACTTCACCGGGCAGCTGCGCCCGGGGGTCCACGCCAAGGACATGATCCTGGCGCTGATCGCCAAATATACCGCCGACGGCGGCACCGGCTATGCGATCGAGTTCGCCGGCGAGGCGGTCCGTTCACTGCCGATGGACGGCCGCCTGACGCTCTGCAACATGGCCGTCGAGTTCGGCGGCCGGACCGGCACCGTCGCGCCCGACGAGATCACCTTCGCCTATCTCCGGGATCGCGAATTCTCGCCCAGGGGCGCCGACTGGGACCGCGCCGTCGCCTATTGGCGGACGCTCCCGAGCGACGCCGACGCGGCCTATGACATGGAATATGAGCTCGACTGCTCGACGCTGGAGCCGCAGGTCACCTGGGGCACCAGCCCCGAGCACAGCGTCGCGATCGGCGGCGTCATGCCCGATCCCGCCGCCTCCGCCGATCCGATCGCCCGCACCTCGCGCCAGCGCGCCGCCGACTATGCGGAGATCGAGCCGGGCGCGTCGGTGATGGGCCTGCCGATCACCGGCGCCTTCATCGGCTCCTGCACCAACAGCCGGATCGACGATCTGCGCGCCGCCGCCGCGATCCTGAAGGGCCGCAAGGTCGCCGAGGGAGTCACCGCGATCTGCAGCCCGGGATCGACCGCGACCAAGCTGCTCGCCGAGGCGGAGGGGATCGACCGGATCTTCATCGAGGCGGGCTTCGAATGGCGCGAGTCCGGCTGCTCGCTGTGCATGAGCGGCGCGACCGGGGGCGAGAGCTTCCCGCGCGACGCCCGCGTCATCGCCTCCACCAACCGCAATTTCGAGGACCGGCAGGGGCCGCACGTCCGCTCCCATCTCGCCAGCCCCGTCACCGTCGCGGCCTCGGCGATCGCCGGCCGCATCGCCGACGCCCGCGCGTTCGCCAGCAAGGAAGACGAGCAATGAGCATGCAACCGTTCGTCACGGAAACCGGCGTCTGCGCCGCGCTGATGCGCAACAATATCGACACCGACCAGATCACCCCCGGCCATACCGGCATGAAGGTGCAGAAGACCGGCTTCGGCGAGGGGCTGTTCTTCAACTGGCGCTACCTGCCCGACGGCGGCGACAATCCCGACTTCGTCCTCAACCAGGGACCGTTCCGCGACGCGAAGTTCCTGCTCGCCGGCGCCAATTTCGGCTGCGGCAGCTCGCGCGAGTTCGCGGTCTGGGCGCTGCGCGACTTCGGCATCCGCGCGGTGATCGCGCCCAGCTTCGGCGCGATCTTCACCAGCAACTGCTACATGAACGGCGTCGCCCCGATCATCCTCGACGAGGCAGCGGTCAGCGCGATCGCCGGGGAGATCGCGCCCGACCATTGCACGATGACGGTCGACCTCGTCCGGCAGGTCATCCTGTCGCCGGGCGGCCGCGAGCATCGCTTCCACATTCCCGACCTCCAGCGCGAGCGGCTGGTCGAGGGGCTCGACGCGATCGACGCGACCCGCAAGCGCGACGACCAGATCGCGGCCTTCCAGGCGGCCGACAGGCTGCGCCGCCCCTGGGTCTATGCCGTGGAAGGAGCCGCCGCATGACCAGCTTCGCCAGCCTCGCCGACCTGCTGGCGCGCGAGAATCCGCTGCTGCTGCCGGTCGCGCACGACGCGCTGTCGGCACGGATGATCGAGCGCGCCGGCTTCGCCGCCGGGGCGATCGGCGGCTTCGGCGTGATCGGCTGCCGTACCGGCCTGCCCGACCTCGGCCTCGCCAGCTTCGGCGAGATCGGCGCGGCGGTGCGCGACATCGCCGGCGCCACCGCCCTGCCGCTGATCGTCGACGCCGACGACGGCTATGGCGACGTCAAGAACGTCGTCCGCACCACCCGCGTCTATGAGGAGATGGGGATCAGCGCGATCGTGCTGGAGGACCAGGTCAGCCCCAAGAAATGCGGCCATGCGGCGGTGACGCGCGAGGTGGTGCCGACGGCGGTCATGGAGGCGAAGCTCGCCGCGGCGATCGAGGCGCGCCGCAACCCCGGCTTCGCGATCGTCGCGCGCACCGACGCCCGCCTGGTCGAGGGACTCGACGCCGCGATCGAGCGCGGCCGGCGCTATGTCGCCAAAGGCGCCGACGCGCTGTTCGTCGAGGCGCCGACCTCGGTCGAGGAACTGGAAAGGATCGGCGCCGCCTTCGACGTGCCGCTGATCGTCAACGCGGCCGAAGGTGGCCGGACGCCGGTCCTCACCCCCGGGCAATATCGCGAGCTCGGCTTCTCGATCATCCTCTATCCCGCGACCCTGCTGCTGCGTATGGTCGGCATGTTCGAACGCACGCTCGCGGCGCTTCGGACCGGGGAATTCGCCGACGAGGGCGCGCTTCCCGCCTTCAATGTCCTGACCGGCATCATGGGCATGGACGAATGGATGGAGATCGATCGTCGTCATGGCTGAAACGGAACCGCGCCGCGCCCTGATCATGGCCGGCGCATCGGGCATCGGCGCGATCCTCGCCGAACGCGCGGTTGCCGCCGGCTATGCGGTGGCGGTGTCCGATCGCGACCATGAGGCGGGCGACGCGCTCGCCGCCCGGACCGGCTGCCGCTTCCTGCCCTGCGACCTCGGCGACGAGGCGCGGATATCCGAGGTCGTCGAAACGGTCGGCGCGGTCGACCTGCTGGTCAACAATGGCGGTATTTCCGGGCCGACCGAGCCGGTCGCGACGCTCGATCCGACGGCGTGGCGCCAGGTCCTCGACATCAACCTGACCGCGCAGTTCCTGACCTGCCACGCGATGGTCCCGCTGATGCTGGCCGCCGGCAAGGGCGGCTGCATCGTCAACATGTCGTCGGTCGCGGCGCGGATCGGCTATCCCAACCGCGCCGCCTATGCCGCCTCCAAGGCCGGGGTGCTGGGCCTGACGGCGGCGCTCGCCCGCGAGGTCGGGCCGCAGGGCATCAGGGTCAACGCCGTCCTGCCCGCCACCACGCGCGGCGACCGGATCGAGCGCGTGTTCCACGACTATGCCGAGGCCAACGATCTGCCGCTCGACGCCGCCGAGGCCGCCTTCCTGACCCGCCACGCGACCGGCCGGATGGTGGAGCCGGAGGACATCGCCGACACGATCCTGTTCCTCGCCGGGCCCGCCGGCCGGTCGATCACCGGCCAGTTCATCGGCGTCGACGGAGGTTTCGAATGACGATCCTGCAGGTCACCCCGCTCCCCGCACCGCGCCAGCCGAGCGAGCTGCTCGACCGGCCGGTGCCGATCTTCGACCGGCTCGACGATCCCGAGGGCTGGCTGGCCGAGCATGGCGGCTCGGTCCAATGCCTTATCACCCACGCGATGCGCGGTCCGCCGGCCGGGCTGCTGGCGCGGCTGCCCGCGCTGAAGCTGATCGCCAATTTCGGCGCGGGGATCGACCTGATCGACCTCGACACGGCGCGGGCGCGTGGCATCGCGGTCACCGCTTCGGGCGACCTGCTGACCCATGACGTGGCCGATCTCGCCCTGTGGCAGATGCTGACCCTGCTGCGCGGCCTCGGCGGGGCGGACGGCTTCGTCCGCGCCGGCCAATGGTCGAAGGGCCCCCCGCCGCTCGGCCGCTCGGCGCGCGGCCGCAAGCTCGGCGTCCTCGGCTTCGGCCGGATCGGACAGGCGATCGCCCGGCGCGGCGAGGCGGTCGGGATGGAGATCGCCTATCACAGCCGCCGTCCGGTCGCCGAAGTGGCCGACCGCTACGAAAGCGACCCGCTCGCCCTCGCCCGCTGGGCGGACATCGTCGTGATCGCCCTGCCCGGCGGCGGCGCGACCCAGTCGCTGGTCGATCGCGCCTTCCTCGACGCGCTCGGCCCCGACGGCCTGCTCGTCAACATCGCGCGCGGCAGCGTGGTCGACGAGGAGGCACTGGTGGCGGCGCTGCGCGACGGACGGGTGGGTGGCGCCGCGCTCGACGTGTTCCGCAACGAGCCCACGATCGCGCCGGCGCTGCTGGAGGCGCCCAACCTCCTGCTCACCCCGCATGTCGGCTCGGCCACCCACGACGTGCGCCTCGCCATGGCCGATCATGTCGTGACCAACATCCGCGCTTTCCTCGAAGGGAGGCCCCTGATCGGCCTGGTCTGACGCCGCCCCCGTCCCCGGATCGGGACAGGCCGATTGAGATAGGCCTGCGATGATGCTTAAACGGGATTTCCGAGCAACCACCACCGCCGCCGACCCGCGCCCGGACGAGGACTGAATGATCGAACCCGACACGGGCACCAGAGGAGAAGCCGTCGCGGCCTGGATTCGCGAGCGGATCGTCAATGGCGAGCTGACCCCGGGAACGCATCTCCAGGAACAGGCGATCGGCAACCTCACCGGCACCTCGCGGACGCCGGTGCGCGAGGCGCTGAAGCTGCTCCAGCGCGAGCAGCTCGTCCTCTATTCGCCCAATCGCGGCTATGTCGTCCGCCGCTTCAGCCTCAAGGACATATTGGACGCCTTCGACGTCCGCGCCACGCTGGAGGGCATGGTCTGCCGGCTGGTCGCCACCAAGGGGCTGAGCGCCGAGGCCGACGCCCGGCTGTCCGAGGTCGACGAGGAGATGCGGCAGGTGGCGTTCGGGACGACCTGGGGCGAGCGCGCGAGCTTCCGCTGGTTCGATCTCAACGGCTATTTCCACAAGCTGCTGATCGAGGAAGCCGACAATCCGATGCTCGCCAGCGTCATCATCCAGACGCAGCGCCTGCCGCTGATCTTCGATTCGAACCAGCGCCTGCGAAGCGCGGTGCAGGTCAGCCGGATGTTCGGCGAGGAGGACACCCAGCGCTCCTACCGCGACCACAAGGCGATCGTCTCGGCGATCCGGGCGCGCGATGCGGGCGAGGCCGAGCGGCTGATGCGCGGCCATATCCTCGAGAGCCGCGAGACGATGCGGCGGAATTTCGGCCGGGCCTATCCGGACCCGGCCGTGGCAGCCGACGGCGACGCTGTGGCGGAGCCGCCGGCCGCCTGATCCTTCCGGTCAGGCCGCGGCTTGCGCGAACCTGCCCTTGTTGAAGTCGTCGATCGCCTGGCGGATCTCCGTCTCGCTGTTCATCACGAACGGGCCGTAGCCGACGATCGGCTCGTCGATCGGCTCGCCGGTCAGGACCAGCAGCACCGCGTCGCCATCGGCCTGGATGCGCACCGCGCCGCCCTCGCGGCTGAGCTGCACCACCTCCGCCTCGCCCGCGCCCGCCCCGCCGTTCACCGTGACATGGCCACCGAGCACGACGAGCAGCGCGACATGGCCTTCGGGCAGGTCGAGGGTCAGGTCGGCGTCGCGGTTCAGCCGCACGTCCCAGACGTTGATCGGGGTGAAGGTCCGCGCCGGCCCCTTCGCGCCGAGTAGCTCGCCCGCGATCACCCGGCCGGTGCCGGCGCCGCCGGGCAGGTCGACGGTCGGGATGTCGGCCGCGACGATGCCCTGATAGCCGCCGGGCGCCATCTTGTCCTTCGCGGGCAGGTTGACCCAGAGCTGGACCATGCGGAACGGCCCGCCGGTCCTGGCGAACGCCTCGGAATGATATTCCTCGTGCAGGATGCCGCCGGCCGCGGTCATCCACTGGACGTCACCGGGGCCGATGATGCCGCCATTGCCGGCCGAATCCTTGTGCTCGACCTCGCCGTCATAGACGATCGTGACCGTCTCGAACCCGCGATGGGGATGCTGCCCCACGCCGCGCCGGCCGGTCGTCGGCCCGAAGACATGGGGGCCGGCATAGTCGAGCAGCAGGAACGGGCTCACCTGCCCGCCGAGGCTGTTGTAGGAAAAGAGCGAGCGAACCGGGAAACCGTCGCCGACCCAATGCCGGGCGGAATTGCCGTGGATGCCGAATATGGTCTTCATCGCATATCTCCTGTGCCTTCCGGGAAGGCCGCTTGTTGAGACCATGTATAATCGCGCACCAATCCCGACAGAAGATTGCAAGAAGGGACTCAGCGTCCTAATCATAGGACTATGGAGGACCTCAACGACCTCAGGCTGTTCGTGCAGGCGGTCGACCATGGCGGCTTCGCGGCGGCGGCCCGCGCGCTCGGCCTGCAGAAATCGAAGCTCAGCCGGCGGATCGCCCTGCTCGAGGAGCGGCTGGGCGTCCGGCTGATCCAGCGCTCGACGCGCCGTTTCTCGATCACCGAGATCGGCCAGGAATATTATCGCCGCTGCGTCGCGATGCTGGTCGAGGCGGAGGCCGCGCAGGCCGTGATCGACCAGTCGCGCTCCGAACCGCGCGGCGTCGTCCGGCTGAGCTGCCCGACCGGACTGCTCGCCTTCCAGTTCGGCGAGCTGCTGGGGCGCTTCATGGCGCTCTACCCCGATGTCGAGCTGCATGTCGAAAGCACCAACCGGCGCGTCGACGTGATCGGCGAGGGTTTCGACCTCGCCATCCGCGTCCGCCCGCCGCCGCTGGCGGAGAGCGAGTTGGTGATGCGCCGCTTCGACGAGCGCACGATCCGCATCGTCGCCGCCCCTGCCCTGCTGACGGCCCGCCTCGTCGCCGCGCCCGCCGACCTATCCGAGCTGCCGACCCTCGATTTCGGCCCCGCCCGCGGCGATCATCGCTGGCGCCTGGCGCATGCCGACGGCCGCGTGGCGGAGGTGCGGCACAAGCCCCGGCTCGTCACCGATGACATGGCGGTGCTGCGCGAGGCGGCGCTGACCGGCGCCGGCGCCGTCCGGCTGCCGACGCTCGCCGTCTGGGACGATCTTCAGAGCGGCAAGCTGGTGACGCTCCTGCCCGAATGGCGGCCGGCGAACGAGATCGTCCACGCCGTCTTCCCCTCGCGGCGCGGCCTGCTGCCGTCGGTCCGCGCGCTGCTCGACTTCATCGCCGGCGAATGCGCGGCCCAGCGCAAGAGGATTCCGGCCTCGGGCGTCGCCTAACGGGTGCCCAAGGCGCTCGCGTCGATGAAGCGGACGGTGGCGTCGTTCATCTCGCGCAGCGCCCGGGCGTCGTCATAGGCCATGTGCCCGGCCGGGACGACCAGCAGCTCGACATTGGCCGCATAGTCGGGCGGCAGCGGCATGTGGTCGAGCGTGTATTTGACCGACATATAAGGCGTCGCCAGGTCGTAGAGGCCCTGGATCGCCAGCACCTTGAGGTTGCGATTCTTGACGATCGTCGATTGCAGCGCGGTCAGCGTCTGGCGGTCGCTGTCCGCGACGACCGCGTCGGCATCGCCGCGACCGAAGCGGAAGCGGGTCGCGACGTCGCGCGAATACATGCGGTAGGGCAGGCTGATATCGTAGCGCAGCTCGCCGAACAGATATTGGCTGGCCGCCGCGGTGAAGGCCGGGGTCAGGTCGCCCATCGCCGGATCGTAGAAGGGCTCCTCGACCGCGCTGGCGGGCGGCGGGCCGACCAGCCGGCCGTCGGTCCGCCCGGTGACGAGGCCGCGATCGGCCTGGAGGTATTTCATGAACTGCGGCACGTCGATGCGCAGATTCTCGGTCTCGATCACGCTCGGCGACAGGCCCGTGAAGCGCACGAGCCCGTCGACGATCCGCTGCCGCTCCGCGCCCAGCAGCTTGTTGCCCTTGGCGAGCGCGGGCCCATAGACGTTGGTCGTCCACTCCTCCGCCTCGCGGCGCAGCGCGTCGATATCGGTGCGCGGCGGGGTCAGCCGGTTATGGAAGGCGGCGATGCTGGCATAGGAGGGCAGCGTCAGCTGATAGGGCAGGTCGTTGATGTTGGTCGGCTGCAGGGTCGCGAAGTCGAGCGCCGAGGACAGCAGCACGACGCCGTTGATCGGCACGCCCCGGCGGATCAGCACGTCCGAAAGCCCGGCCATGCGGAACGAGCCGTAGCTTTCGCCATAAAGATAGAGCGGCGAGCCGAAGCGGCCGTTCTTGCGCAAATAGGTCTGGACGAAGCTCGCGAAGGCGTCGAGGTCGCCGCGCTTCTCCAGCAGGCGGCCCTTGGCGGCGTCGCCCGACAGGCGACTGAAGCCCGTGCCCGGCGCGTCTATGAACACAAGGTCGGTGCGGTCGAGGATGCTGTCGGGGTTGTCGGTCAGCCGTACCGGCGGCGCGGGCACCGAGCCGTCGGGATTGAGCCGGACCTTGCGCGGCCCAATTCCACCCAGGTGCAGCCAGGCGGTCGCCGCACCGGGGCCGCCATTGACCAGGAAGGTGATCGGCCGCGTGCCCGGCGCCGCGCCGTCCTGCGTATAGGCGACGAAGAACATCTGCGCGTCGACGCTGCCATCGGGGCCCATGATCGGCAGGCGGCCCGCCGTCGCGCTATACTTGATCGCGCGGCCGTGGAAGGTGCCGCTGTGCCGGGTGACGACGTCGGCGGCGCTGCCGACGTCGCCGTCCTCGCCGTTCGCCGGCTGCGCCGCCGCCGGCTTCGGCGCGGCGACCTCCGGCTTGTCGGCCGCGTGCAGGGCGCCCGCCATGGCGAACGTCCCCGCTGCGAGGCCTATCGATATCCGCCGACCCAGTCCGATCATAACCACTCCGTTGCTTATCATTTCCCGTCGCCGGGGTGGAGGGCCGGGACGCAAGGGCACGTCCCGGCCCCCGCCTCCATCAGAACTTGACCGTCGCCCCGGCGTAGAAGCTGCGGCCCAGCACGTCGTAGACGCCCGGATAGGTGTTGGACTGATAGAAGCTGGTATAGACCGGCGGCTGCTTGTCGGTCAGGTTGGTCACGCCCAGCCGGAAGGTGAGGCGCTCGTCGATCTTGAGCTGCGTGTTGAGATCGACATAATGATAGGCCGGCGTGCCGATCGCGGTCGAATTGGGAATGCCGATCGCCGACACGTCGATCATCTTGTCGATGTAGCGATATTGGACGCCGACCTGGAACGGGCCGTTGCGATAGGTCAGGTTGGCCTGCGCGCGCCATTCGGGGAAGGCCGCCGGCGTCCCCGCATTGCTGCCCGCCGAGCTGCCGATCGAACCGGCGAGATCCATGGGCCTCGCCCCCGGGAAGTTGGTGACGGCATATTTCTCGGTCCAGTTGACCGTGCCCGACAGGTCGATCGCGCCGGCGTCGTCGCCCAGCCTGATCGTGCCGCCCAGCGACACGTCGATGCCCGACGTCTTGATCCGGCCGAGATTGACGTTGAACGATTCCAGCCGGTTGATCTGGCCGGTCTGGTCGCTACGGCCGATCGCCGAACAATAGACGTTGTCGGTCGCATAGCCGGCATTGGCGCCACCCAGATTATAGCATTGCTGGACGATCGCGGCGCCCGGGATCGCACCGATCGCCTTCTTCAGGTCGATGCTGTAATAATCGACCGACAGCGACAGGTTGGACAGGATCGAGGACGGTAGGCGCGGCGTCAGCACCGCGCCGATCGTGTAGGTGTTGGCGCTTTCCGGCTTCAGCTTGGGATTGCCGCCGGTGATGCCGCCGTCGACGAGTTGGGTGTTGTTGAAGGTGTAGCTGTCGATGATCTGGCCCGGCACGCCCTGCGCCAGACAGAGGGCGCGGACCTGCGCCGCGTTCGCGCCGGTGCGATAGGCGCTGCGCACGTCGCAGGGGTCGCCCTGCCCCGGCGCGCCCGGCGCGCCGATGATCGGGGTCAGCGGGCTCTGCGGGGTGAACAGTTCGGAGACGTTGGGCGCGCGCACCGCGCGGGAGAAGCCGCCGCGGATGCGCAGCGCGTCGATCACCCGCCAGTCGCCCTCGATCCGGTAGGCGTCGACGCCGCCCGACAGGTCATAGTCCGAATAGCGGTAGCCCAGGGTGACGTCGAACGCCTTGACCAGCGGCAGATCGCGCAGGATCGGCACCAGCAGCTCGCCGAACACCTCCTTGACGGTGACGCTGCCGTTGACCGCCGGGACGCCGACGCCCTCGATCCCCAATATCTGACCGGTGCGGACGCCGGTGTCGGGCTGGAAGTCGTAGCTGTCGCTACGGCGGTCGGCGCCGAGCGCGAAGCGGACGTCGCCTGCCCACCAGGAGAAGAGGCGGCCCTGGACGTTCGCCTCGACATAATTCTGCTTGAACTTGGTGTTGCGGATCGTGGTCGACCGCAGCAGCGTCGCACAGGCCGCGCCGCCGTTGAGCGCGAAGGGATCATAGCCGCCCGCGCACTGGCTGGCGCCGCCGTCGGCCGCGTTGATCAGCGCGTTCAGCGTGGTCAGGTTGACGCCGTTGTGGTCGCGGCGGTCGACGGTCTGCTCGCCACGGCTGGCGAACACGTCGAACGTGCCGTCGATCGCCTCGATCCGGCCGGTGACGCCGGCGAGCAGGCGATAGCTGTTGGTGGTGAAGTCGGCCGTCCGCTGCCCGACATCGGCATAGCGGCGCAGCACGGAGAAGGACGCGTTCGGGTTCGGCCGCGACGCCAGCACGGTGCGCAGGTCGTCGGGGATGAAGGGATTGGTGGTCGGCACCGTCAGCGTGTTGAAGCCGGGCCCGAACACCAGGCTGGAGGTGAAATGCTGGTAGCCGCCTTCGGCATAGACGTTGATGTCGTCGGCCACCTCATATTCGGCGCGGCCGAACAGGCCGAAGCGCTCGAGCGGGATGGTGAGGCCGCTGACCCCGGTCGAATTGTAGAAGACACCGTTGCCGAGGCGGACGATGTCCTGGCCGCTGCCGTCATAGTTGATGCCGCTGGTCGGCGCGAACAGCGATCCGTTGGCGTTGAACGACAGGTTGCTGTTGGGGCCGACGCTGCCCGGCGCGACGCCATAGCCCGCGAACACGCCGTCGACCGCGCCGGCGGCCGGCAGGTTGAGCGCGCTCGGCACATAGACGCCGAACGGCAGCGCGCCCGACGGGCGGCTGATGCGCGAGAAGGCCCGCGAACGGTTGCTGACGCCGCGGCGCTTGGCATAGTCGACCGAGAGCACCGCATTGCCGCGATCGTCGGCGAAGTTGCCGCCCGCCGTCAGCGACAGGCTGGAGGTGAAGCCGTCGCCGCGGCTGGTGATGCCGGTCTGGCCGTCGAGCTGGACGCCCTCGAAATTCTTCTTGAGGCGGAAGTTGATGACGCCCGCGATCGCGTCCGATCCATAGGCCGCCGAAGCGCCGCCGGTGATCACCTCGATCGACTCGATCAGCGCGGTCGGGATCATGTTGAGGTCGACCGCGCCGGTATAGGTGCCCGCCGTCAGCCGCCGGCCGTTGAGCAGGACCAGGGTGCGCTGCGCCCCCAGGCCGCGCAGCGCGACCGTGGTCGTGCCGCCGGTCGAGGTGTCGTTCGATCCGGAGCCATAGGAGGGCGTCACCTGCGGCAGGCGGGTGAGCGTGTCGTCGAGCGTGACCGACGCGTTGGTCTTGAGCGCGCTCGGCGCGATCGCGACCAGCGGGCTGCTCGACGTCAGGTCCTTGCGGGCGATGCGCGAGCCGGTGACGACGATGTCCTCGGCCGGCGCCGACGCAGCGTCGGGCACGGGCGAGACGCCCTGCGCGAGAGCGGGCGAACCGAGCATCGCGCTGCCGAGCAGCAGCCAGCAGCGGAGCCGAACGGAGGATGTTCCACGAACCGTCAGCATAATCCAAACCCCCTTGCCTATCGTTGGCCTTTTCCCCGGTCGGCGGCGATGTTTTTCAAGCCAACCGAGTCGAGCAAAAGATTAACACGTTAGTCTTTTTTATCAATCCCATGATGAATTGATTAAGATATTGAAAATACGTGATAAAAATTATCATATCGTTTTAGTTCAAACTTCTTATATTAACATGTTAATAAATATCCACCTCCGCCATGACCGTGCCGAGCATCGTCCGGAGCATCCCATCGCACCGCTCGAGCTGCTCGATCGCGACGAACTCGTCGGGGCGATGGGCCTGCTCGATCGAACCCGGTCCGCAGATCACCGTCGGGATGCCCGCGCGCTGGAACAGCCCTGCCTCCGACCCGAAGGCGACATGGCCGCACGCCCCCTCGACGCTGTTCGAGCGAACGACCTCGCGTACCAGCGATGCGTCCGCCGCGATCTCGAACGGCGGGATGTCGGCGACCTCCTCGATGCTGATCGCCGCCTCCGGCGCGCGCAGCCGCATCTCGGGCAGCAGTTCGTCCGCCACATGGGCCGCGACCTCGGCGATCAGCGCGGCACGGTCGGTCGCGGGCAGATGGCGGATGTCGATCCGCAGCTCGCAGCGGTCGGCGACGATGTTGCCGGCGGTGCCGCCGTCGATGCGGTTCACCTGGATCGTCGAATAGGGCACGTCGAAGCCCGCATGGCGCGGCTCGATCGCTTCGAGCCGGCGGCCGATCTCGCGCAGCTTCATGACGATGCAGGCGGCATATTCGATCGCGTTGACGCCGGTCGGCGCCAGCGACGAATGGGCCGCGCGCCCGGTCACGGTGCAGCGGTACATGCCCGCGCCCTTGTGGCCGATGATCGCCTTCATGCCGGTCGGCTCGCCGACGATGCAGCCGCCCGCGCGCACCCCGCGCCGCACCAGGTCGTCGATCATCCGCGGCGCGCCCCGGCAGCCGAGCTCCTCGTCATAGGACAGCGCCAGGTGCAGCGGACGCGCGCCGTCGAGCGCGCGCATCTCGGGCACCAGCGCCAGCGCCACCGCGATGAACCCCTTCATGTCGCAGGTTCCGCGTCCATAGACGCGGCCGTCGCGCAGCTCGGCGGCGAAGGGATCGCTCGACCATTGCTGCCCCGTCACCGGCACCACGTCGGTGTGGCCGGACAGGATCAGGCCGCCGTCGCCCGGAACCACCGTCGCGAACAGATTGGCCTTCCGCCCGGCGGCGTCGAAGGTCAGGTGCGCTTCGACGCCATGGCCGGCGAGATAGTCGCGGACCCATTCGATCAGCTCCATGTTGCTGTCCGCGCTGACCGTGGGGAAGCCCACCAGCGTCCGCAGGATCGGCAGCCAGTCACCCATGGAGGCGATGCCAGCGAAGACGGACGGGAAACAGGATCATGGGAACTCCAACTATTAACATGTTAATCTATTGAGCGGAGGACGGCCGTCCGGCGCGGGCGGCCTAGTTCCTCCGCGCCTCCTCCTTGCCGATGATGTCGATCAGGGCCTGCAGCTCGCGCCGCAGCGCCGCGAGCCGCGCCGTGCCCAGGTCGGCGGCGTAGGAGTCGAGCACGTCGATAATCTGCGGGCTGGCGTCATGGACGAGATCCTCGCCCGCCTCGGTCAGTTGCAGGATGATGCGACGCTTGTTGGCGGGATCGACGGCGCGCTGGATCAGCCCGCGATCGGCCATGTCCTTGATGATGCGCGTCGCGCTCGGCGGGTGCAGCAGCGCATGCGCGGCGAGCGAACCGAGATCGAGCGCGCCCTCGTCCGACAGCGCGCGCAGGACGCGCCATTGCTGGTCGGTGACCCCGGCGTCGCGCAGGCAGGGCCGGATCGGCGCCATCACCGCCTCGCGCGCCGCCAGCAGCAGTCCCGCCAGCGAGACGCGGTATGGAGGCATGTTGGTCGACACCATGGCCCATCCTTCCCTTGCCGCGCGGAGCGCGCGTCACGCCTCGTCCGTAGCCTCGTCCCCGTCGTCGCCGGCCAGCGTCAGGCCGTCCGCCACCTTGTTGAGCAGTGCGAGCAGCGCCGCCCGCTCCCCGTCGCCGAGGATCGCGTCGAGCTGCCGCTCATGCCGCGCGGCGCAGGCGGCGAGGATCGAGAGCTTCTTGCGGCCGAGCGCGGTCAGGTCGAGCAGCCGGCTGCGGCGATCGGTCGGATGGTCGTGGCGCGCGATCAGCCCGCCCCGCTCCATCTCCTTGAGCAGCGGCGTCAGCGTCGTCTTGTCGCGCCCGACCGCGAGGCTGAGCTGGGTCTGCGAGATGCCGGGATGGTCGGAGATCACCTGCAGCACCGCATAATGGCCGGCGCGCAGCCCCTTGTCGTCGACCAGCACGGAGAAGGCCTGGAAGGACGCGCCCATCGCCCGGCCGAGCTGGAAGCCGACCTGCCGCCGCAGCGTCGCCGCGAGCTCGCCGGTCTTGGCGAGGACGGGCACGGGTTCGCCCGAGGCTCCGGCGCGGCGCGCGGCGCCCTTCGCGGCCGGCCGCCTGCTCCCGATCCTTCTCCGCCCGGCGTCGTCCAACACGTCTTCTCCCGCGATCGATCCACGTCGATGTCGTCCGCTTCATATCACAATGAAGGGCGGTCGCAAGAAATAGTTGGACTTCAAACCATCTTGTTGGATTTACATCCCCATCTTCTCGTCATTCCCGCGAAAGCGGGAATCCATGGACGGCGGCCCGCAGGAGACGGAATGTGCCGTGACCGTGGATTCCCGCTTTCGCGGGAATGACGACGGGGACGGGAGCGGGCTCAGCCCTTCAGCGCGTCGAGCAGGCCCCGGCTTCCCTTCATCAGCACGCCGATGTCGGTGCCGATCGACACGAAGCAGGCGCCGGCCGCCATGCGGGCGCGGGCGTCCTCGGGCGACAGGGCGAAGATGCCGGCCGCCTTGCCCGCGCGCTGGACCCGGTCGAGCGCGCCCGCGATCGCGTCCTGCACCTCGGCATGGCCGGGGTTGCCGAGATGGCCGAGCGCGCCGGCCAGGTCGCCCGGGCCGATGAACAGCGCGTCGACCCCGTCGACGGCGGCGATCTCCTCGATCGCGTCGAGGCCGGCGCGGCTTTCGATCTGGACGATCAGGCAGATGTCCTCATGCGCGCGGGCGAGATAGCCGCCATCGGCGCCGAAGCCCGACGCCCGGCTGGTCGCGCTGGCGACGCCGCGGATGCCGCGCGGCGGGAAGCGGGTCGCGGCGACCAGCATCTCGGCCTGCGCCGCGCTCTCGACCATCGGCACCAGCAGCGAGCGGAAGCCGATGTCGAGATATTGCTTGATCACCACCGGATCGCCGACCGCCGGGCGCACCACCGGCTCGACCGGATGGCGCGCGACCGCCTGGAGCTGCGCGAGCAGCGTCTGGATCGTGTTGGGCGCATGCTCGCCGTCGAACAGCAGCCAGTCATAGCCCGCCCCGGCGCAGATCTCCGCCGTGTAGGGATTGGCCAGCGCCTGCCACAGGCCGATCTGCGGGCGCCGTTCGGCGAGCGCCGTCTTGAGCGCGTTCATGCGAACCGCACCGAGATCGAGCCCATGCCGCCGAAATCGACATGGAAGCCGTCGCCCGGCCGGGCGAAGACCGGCGCGGTGAAGCTGCCGCCGAGGATGATCTCCCCCGCCTCCAGCGCCTCGCCATGGGGCGCGAGCTTGTTGGCGAGCCAGGCCGGCCCCTTGGCGGGATGGCCGAGCACGGCGGCGGCGACGCCCGAATCCTCGATCACGCCGTTGCGGTGGATCAGCGCGGCGATCCAGCGCAGGTCGACCGCGTCGGGCCGGGCCGGGCGGCTGCCGAGGACGAGGCCGGCATTGGCGGCGTTGTCGGAGATGGTGTCGAACACCTTGCGGGTGACGCCGGTCGCCGGGTCGATCCGCTCGATCCGCGCGTCGATGATCTCGATCGCGGGGACGACATAGTCGGTCGCGTCGAGCACGTCGAAGATCGTGCAGCCCGGCCCTTCGAGCCGCTTGCCGAGGATGAAGGCGAGCTCGACCTCGACGCGCGGCTCGATGAAGCGATCGGCCGGGATGTCGCCGCCGTCCTCGAACAGCATGTCGTCGAGCAGCGCGCCATAGTCGGGCTCGGTGATGTTCGACGAACGCTGCATCGCCCGGCTCGTCAGGCCGATCTTGTGGCCGATCAGCGTGCGGCCGGCGGCGAGCTTGCGGCGGACCCAGGCGCGCTGGATCGCATAGCCGTCCTCGATCGTCATCTCGGGGTAGGCGAGCGAGAATTGCCCGATCTGGCTGCGGCCGCGCTCGGCGGCGTCGAGTTGCTCGGCGCAGGCTTCGATGATGGAGGGATCGAGCGGCATCAATCCGCCTTTCTGAAACGCTGGTGGATGTTGTTGTGCTTGAAGCTGCCGGCCTCGTCGGCTTCCTCGACATAGAGCGAGAGGGCGAGATAGCGGCGCTCGAACAGCTCGGCGAAATGCGCCTTCACCGCCTCGAACAGCCGGCCGAAGAATTCGCGCTTGAACTCGGCGCTGCGCCCCGCCCCCATCTTCACGGTGATGTTGACGAAGGCGTCGTCCGCCTTGCCGTCGGCGACGACATAATCGTCGAGGCGGATGCCGCGCACGCGGATGCCGCCCCAGGGGAAGACGCCGCCGGAATCGCGCATCGTCGCGGCGATCAGCTCGAGCAGGCCGCGGATGTCGGCCTCGTCCGCCAGGTTGGCGGTCCATTCCACGATCGCGTGGGCCATCAGGCGATCTCCATCGTCGCAACGGTGCAGCCGACCGCGAAAATCGGAATCGGCTCGAAATAATGGACGGTGCCCCGGCCGCGCGCGGCGGCGGCGGCGGCGATGAAGGTGCGGATCTCGAAGCCGCCCTGCCCCGCCTCGGCATAGGTCTGGGCGTCGGTGTAATCGAGCATCGCCGCCTTGTCGCCCCGCGACCAGCGGTCGAGGAAGTCGCGGTCCCACGCCTCGTTGATCCGCCCGCTGTCGGGGGTCGCCGGCCAGTGCGAAATGCCGCCGGTGCCGACCAGCGCGATCCGCTCCGGCACCGCATCCGCCGCGCGGCGCAGCGCCTCGCCGAACGCCCAGGCGCGGTGCAGCGGGGTGAGCGGCGGCCCCTGGCAGTTGATGTTGGCCGGGATGACGGTCAGCTCGTTGTGCGGGTCGAGGAAGTGGAGCGGCACCATGATGCCATGGTCGAAGCGCCATTCCTCGGCGAAGGCGACGTCGACGGTCTGCTGCACCTCGGCGATCAGCCGCTGCGACAGGTCCGGGTCGCCCTTCGCGCGCCGCTTCGGGATCGCCAGCCAGGCCGGGTCCTCGATCGGCCCGTCATAGCCGTCGGCCATGCCCATCGCATAGGCCGGCATGTTGTTCATGAAGAAATTGGCGAAATGCTCGGCCGCGATGACGATGATCGCGTCGGGCCGGGTGGCGTGCAGCCGCGCGCGCATGTCGTCGAAGGCGGCGTAGAGCGCCTCCTTCTGTTCGACGGGCGCGCGGTCGGCACGGCCGGTGATGCCGGGCGCGTGGCTGCACACGCCGCTGAAGACCAGGCTCATCTCAGGCTCCCGCTATCTTTTCGTCGACCGAGGTCGTCATCGCATAGATTCCCGCGCGGACCGGGCCGTGCGCCTTCACCCCGTCGCGCATCCGCTGGAGATAGTCGGACCATTCGATCCCGCAAAAGGCCGCATAATGCATCAATATCTGGCCGTTGACGCCGAGCACGTAGAGCAGGCCGATATCGGGCTGCAGCAGCGCGGTCCGCTCCTCGCCGGTCAACGCATAGCCGTCGGCGACGCTCTCGGGCGCCTCGCGGAAGCGCGCCTTGAGCGCGTCGTCGCGGTTGAGCTCGTAGAGCAGCTTGCTGAGCTGGTAGAGGCTCATGCCGTCGCCTCCGCGACCAGATGGTTGGCGAGCGCGCCGATGCCCTCGATCTCACACACTACCCTATCGCCGGCCGCGCAGAAATGGACGCCCTGCGGCGTGCCGGTCAGGATCAGGTCGCCCGGCATCAGCGTCATGGTCGAGGAGAGATAGGCGATCAGCTCGGCGACGCTCATCACCATGTCGGCGGTCGATCCGTCCTGGACGACCTGCCCGTTGACGGTCGTCCGGAGCGCCTGCGCCTGCGGATCGGGGATGTCCGCTGCGTCGACGATCCACGGGCCGAGCGGGGTCGTCCAGTCGCGGTTCTTCACCCGCGCATTGGGCCGGTAGTAATTCTCCAGATATTCGCGGATCGCATAGTCGCAGGCGATCGTATAGCCGGCGACATGGTCGAGCGCCCGCTCGGCCGAAACCTTGCGGGCCGGCTTGCCGATCACCGCGACCAGCTCGCATTCGGGGTGCATCTGGTTGCCGTCGGCGGGGCGCGGCGTCGTCCCCTCATGGCCGGTCAGCGTGTTCGGCCCCTTGAGGAAGATCAGCGGCGGCTCCTTCGACTGGAAGCCCAGCTCCTTGTTGTGGTCGGCATAGTTGAGGCCGAGCGCGAAGATCGTCGCGCCCGGCGTCACCGGCGGCAGCCATTGCGCCGTCGCGGCGTCGACCGTCGCGCCGCCGGGCAGGCGCAGCGCGCCGCCGTCTCCGACGAGCTCGGCCCAGACGGGAGCGCCGCCGTGGAGGATGCGGGCGCGCTTCATCGGGCGTCTCCCTGGCGGACATGGGCGGTGACGGGGGCGAGCCCCGCGACCTCGACGGTGACGGTCTGGCCGGGGCGGATGCGCGGCGCGTCGTGCGGCAGGCCGACGAGCAGCAGATCGCCCGCCGACAGGGTCATGAAGCTCGACAGGTCGGCGATCAGCGTCGCCATGTCGCGGACCAGCCGGTCGGGCGACCAGCGATGCGCGATGGCACCGTCGACGGTGGTGACGATCTCGGCCGAAGCAAAAGCGGGCGTGAAGGCGGCGACGGCGCCCAGCGGCAGGAAGGCGTCGCGGCAGCGCAGCGGCACCACCGGCCGGTAATAGCTGTCGTGCGGCACGGTGACGTCGATCGCCGCGCAGATGCCGGCGACATGGTCGAGCGCCTGCGACGCCGCGACCTTCGCCGCGTCGCGGCCGATCAGCAGCGCCAGCGTCGGCGCCACCTCGACCTCGGGTTCCTCGCCGATGAACACCTCGCTCCCCGATCCCGTCACGCAACCGCGCGGCTTGATGTAGACGACGGGCGCGACGGGCGGCGCCTTGTACGGCGCTTCCGCGAACTGCCCGCCGAGCCTGTTGCGCTCTTCGCGATCGTTGAGCACAACCCCGTAAACCGTGCCGGTCATCATGCCATCCATCCACCCATGATCGAATTATTTAACATGCTAACTTGTAAACCGCAAAAAGCGCTGGCAGTCGGAACATCATGCAAGAACCCCGTCGGAAACTTCAGCCCTATCGCCAGTCGCTGGCGGGAACCCTTCTCGCCGCGCGCGAGGCGGTCATGGCGCCGCTGCGGCCGATGCTGCGCGACGCCGGCGTCACCGAGCAGCAATGGCGCGTGCTGCGCGTCATCCGTGATTCCCAACCGATCGACGCGACCGCGCTGGCCGACGCCGCTTTGCTGTTCGGCCCCAGCGTCACCCGCATCCTGAAGGAGCTGCTCGACCGCCGCCTGATCGTCCGCGAGACCGATCCGCGCGACCGACGACGCTCGATCGTCACCCTCACCCCGGCGGGCCGCGCGCTGATCGAGCATACCGCCAGCCAGACCGTGCAGGTGCTCGACCGCTATGCCGAGCGCTTCGGCCCCGAGCGGCTCGAAACGCTCAAGAACGAGCTGCGCGCGCTGATCGACGCGATCGGGCCGCTCGGCGAGGACTGATCCCGCCGCCGTCACAGCGCCACGCACAGATATTTGGTCTCGAGATAATCCTCGAGGCCGTGGCGCGATCCCTCGCGGCCGAGCCCCGACGCCTTGACCCCGCCGAACGGCGCGACCTCGGTCGAGATCAGCCCGGTGTTGATCCCGATCATCCCGCTCTCGATCGCCTCCGCGACCTTCCACACCCGGCCGATGTCGCGCGCATAGACATAGGCGGCGAGGCCGTAGGGCGAGGCGTTGGCCTGCGCGATCGCCTCGGCGTCGCCGTCGAAGCGGATCACCGCGGCGAGCGGGCCGAAGGTCTCCTCGCGCGTCACCGCCATGGCGGCGGTGATGTCGCGCAGCACGGTCGGCGCGAAGAAATGGCCCGACAGCCGCGCGCCGCCGGTCAGGACGGTCGCCCCCTGCCCGACCGCGTCGGCGACATGCGCCTCGACCTTGGCGACCGCGCCGGCGTCGATCAGCGGGCCAACGTCGTTGGCCGGATCGGTGCCGGGGCCGACCCGGAGCGCCGCGACCGCCGCCGCCAGCTTCGCGGTGAAGGCGTCATGGATGCCCGCCTGAGCATAGATGCGGTTGACCGACACGCAGGTCTGGCCCGCATTGCGGAATTTGGACGCGATGCAGCCCTCGACCGCCGCGTCGACATCGGCGTCGTCGAAGACGATGAAGGGCGCGTTGCCGCCCAGTTCGAGGCCGAGCTTCTTGATGGTCGCGGCCGACTGCTCCATCAGCAGCGCGCCGATCCGGGTCGATCCGGTGAAGCTGATCTTGCGGACGATGGGGCTTTGGGTCAGCGCGCCGCCGATCGCCACGGCATCGCCGGTGACGATGTTGAGCAGCCCGTCGGGAAGCCCCGCCTCCTGCGCCAGCACGCCGAGCGCGAGCGCCGAGAAGGGCGTCTTCTCCGAAGGCTTGAGCACCACCGCGCAGCCCGCCGCGAGCGCGGGCGCGATCTTGCGCGTGACCATCGCCGCCGGGAAGTTCCACGGCGTGATCGCGCCGACCACGCCGACCGGCTGCCGGAGCACGAACAGCCGCTTGTCGGCGGCATGGGTCGGGATGACCTCGCCATAGGCGCGCCGCCCCTCCTCCGCGAACCAGTCGAGATAGGAGGCCGCATAGGCGATCTCGCCGCGCGCCTCGGCGAGCGGCTTGCCCTGCTCGCGGGTCAGCAGCGCGGCGAGGTCGTCCTGCCGCTCGATCATCAGCGCGGCGAAGCGCCTGAGCACCGCCCCCCGCTCCTGCGCGGTGCGCGCCGCCCAGCGGGGCATGGCCGCCGCCGCCGCGCCGATCGCGCGCTCGGCGGCGTCGCGGCCCAGCGCGGGGACGCGGCCGACGACCTCGCCGGTCGCGGGGTCGTCGACCTCGATCCAGTCCTCGCCCGCGACCCAGGCGCCGTCGATCAGGCACGCCTCGCGGACGAGGTCCATCGCCATGGGATCAGGCGCCCAGCTTCTGGATCGCATGGTCCTGATAGGCGAGCGCGATGTTCTTCGTCTCCATGTAGAAGTCGAAGCTCCAGTCGCCGCCGTCGCGGCCGATGCCGCTCGCCTTCACGCCGCCGAACGGCGACGGCAGGTGGCGGACATTCTCGCTGTTGACCCAGACCATGCCGGCCTCCAGCGCCTGCGAGACGCGCAGGCCGCGGCCCATGTCGCGGGTCCAGACATAGCCGGCCAGGCCATATTCGACGTCGTTCGCCTTGGCGATCGCGTCGGCCTCGTCCTCGAACGGGATGACGGTCAGGACCGGGCCGAAAATCTCCTCCTGCGCGATCCGCATCGACTGGGCCGCGCCGGTGAACAGGGTCGGCTGGAAGAAATAGCCGGCCCCCTCGATCCGCTCGCCGCCGACCGCGATCTTCGCGCCGTCGGCGCGGGCGATGTCCATGTAGCTGGCGACCTTGTCGAGATGGCGCTGGTGGATCAGCGGACCGACCTCGGTCGCCGGGTCGAGCGGATCGCCGACCTTGAGGTTGGCGACGCGCGCGGCGAGCTTCGCCTCGAACGCTTCGCGGATCGACGACTGGACCAGCAGCCGCGACGAGGAGGTGCAGCGCTGCCCGTTGAGCGAGTAGATCATGAACACCACGGCATCGAGCGCGCGATCGAGATCGGCGTCGTCGAAGACGATGACCGGGTTCTTGCCGCCCAGCTCGAAATGGACGCGCTTCAGCGTGTCGGCGCCCTGCTTCATGATCGCCGATCCGGTGCGCGATTCCCCGACGAAGGCCACCGCCTTGATGTCGGGATGCTCGGTCAGCCGCCGGCCGGTCGTCTCGCCCAGGCCGTTGACCGCGTTGAACACGCCGGCGGGCAGCCCCGCCTCATGCGCGATCTCGACCAGCAGGCGCGCCGAATAGGGCGACCATTCGGCCGGCTTGTGGACGACCGTGCAGCCCGCCGCCAGCGCGGGGGCAATCTTCCAGGTCGACAGCATGAACGGCGTGTTCCACGGCGTGATCACGCCGACCGGGCCGATCGGGGTGCGGGTGGTGACGTTGAGCTGCCCGCCCGCCGGCAGCGCCTGGCCGTCGCGGGCGCCCGGCGCGCGATCGGCGAAGAAGCGGAAATTCTCCGCGCCGCGGATCGCCGCCTTCGACATGAAGCGCCAGCACTGGCCGGCGTCGACGCACTCGACCGCGGCGATCTCCTCGGCCCGCTCGACGATCAGGTCGGCGATGCGGTGGAGGACGGCGCGGCGCTTGTCGCCCGGCACCGCCGCCCAGGCGGGGAAAGCGTCCTTGGCGGCCTTGACGGCGGCGTCGAGCTCCCCGGCGGTCGCGTCGCGCGCGGTGCCGAGCGACTGGCCCGTCGCGGGCTCCGTCACGTCGAAGGTGGTGCCGGCGCCGGGCACTGCCTGCCCCGCGATGAAGTGGCCGATGCAGCCGTCGTCGATGGCGGTGATGCGGTCGATGGCGCCGCTGCGGCGATCCTGGGTCATGAATATCTCCGATTCGAACCCGAGCTAGATACTTATCATGTTAAGTTCATGCAAGCGCGATGACGCCCCCGATCGGCGGCGTCATTCACCTGTCATTCGGCGAGTTCGCCGTCCTTCGCGGGAAAGAACAGATCCTTCAGGCTGGCGATCTGCGAGGGTTCGGCGCGGTAGACGACGCCGTCCTTCATCACGAAGCGGACCTTCTCCAGCGCGTCGATGTCGGCGATCGGATCGCCCGACACGGCGATGATGTCGGCCAGGAAGTCGGGGCGAATCTGCCCCAGCTTGTCCTGCACGCCGATCGCCTCCGCGCCGTTCATGGTCGCGGCCTTGATCGTCTCGTTGGTGGGCACCCCGCTCGCGACGAACAGCTTGAGTTCGAGCAGGCTGGTCTCGCGCGCGCTGACGCCCATGTCGGTGCCGGTCGCCAGCTTGATGCCGTCGCGCCAGGCCCGGCCCGGCGTGCCGCGCATCCATTCGGAGGTCTGCATCGCCCGCTTCCAGTCCTCCGGCGTCATCCGGTTGCGGAAGCTCTGCATCATCCGCATGCCATAGTCGGCGACCGACGCAGTCGGCACCAGGATCGCGCCCTTCTCCTTGAACAGGCGGACCGATTCCTTGTCATAATAGGCACCGTGCTCGATCGTGTGGGCGCCGCGCTTCAGCGCCTCGTTGATGCCGGCGATGCTGTGGGCATGGGCGGCGACGGGGCGCTTGAGCTGGCGCGCCGCCTCGAAGATCGCGTCGAGCTCCTCGGCGGTGAACTGGGCCGGCGAGTCCGCCTCGCCGGTGTCGTCGCGCGCGCCGCCCGAGGTCACGATCTTGATCAGGTCCGCGCCGTAGCCGACCTCCATCCGCACCCGGCGGCGGCAGCTCTCCACGCCGTCGCAGCCATTCTCGCCCTGGTGGATCGCATGGGCGACCTCGGGCAGCACGACCGGATCGGCGCCATGGCCCGAGGTGCGCGCGATGATGTCGCCCGACAGATAGAGGCGCGGGCCGGGGATCTGCCCCTTGTCGATCGCGCGGCGCAGCGAGAAGCCGTTGCCGTTGTTGCCGACGTCGCGAACCGTGGTGAAGCCGCGTTCGAGCATGCGGCGCATCTGCCGCGCCGAATGGAGCACCACCTCGGTATCGGGGATGGTGACCGACTGCATCGTCAGGTCCATGTCCTGCAACCCGCTCAGGTGCATGTGGACGTCCATCATCCCCGGCAGGACGAATTTGTCGGAGAGGTCGACCAGCCGCGCGTCGCCGCCGATCGTCGTGGGGTCGACGAAGCCGGGGCGGATCTCGACGATGCGGTTGCCGCGCACCAGGATCGTCTGCTTCTCCAGCGGCGGCTTGCCCGGCGTCGCCAGCAGCTTGCCGGCATGGATGACGACGGTCGGCAGCGCCTGCTCGGCGCTCGCATCGGCCTGCTGGGCGATAGCGGGCGCGGCGCCCCCGACGAGAACGGCGGCGGCCAGGATCGTCGCGCTGAGCAGGTGGCGGCAGGTCTTCATCGATCGGTCTCCGTCAGTTGGCGGCCCTGGGCGCGAGATAGTCGAGCGCCAGCATGGCCATGGTGCGGACGCCGACCTTCATCGCGTCCTCGTTGAGCATGAAGTCGGGCGAATGGAGATCGCCCGCGGCGACGTTACCGACGCCGGGCGCGTTGACGCCCAGGAAGAAGAACAGCCCCGGTATCCTGCTCTGGTAATGGGCGAAGTCCTCCGAGCCCATGACGAGCTCCATGGTCCTCAGCCCGTCGCCGGCGGCGCGGCGCAAGGTCGGCTCCATGCGCTCCGTCAGCGCGACGTCGTTATAGACCGGCGGCGCATAGCTTTGCACGTCGACATCGGCCCTGGCTCCCGCCGCCGCCGCGACGTCGGTCGCGGTGCGCTTGACCCGGTCGATGATGTCGGTGCGCATCGCCGCGTCGAAGGTGCGGATCGTGCCTTCCATCTCGACCGTCTCGGGGACGATGTTGCTGGCGGTGCCGCCCTGGATGCGGCCGATCGTGATCACTGCCGGAGCGGTGGTGACGTTGATCTGGCGCGCCGGGATCATCTGCAACGCGGTGATGATCTGCGCGGAGGTGACGACCGGGTCGATGCCATGCCAGGGCTGCGCGCCGTGCGCCTGCTTGCCGGTCACCTTGATGGTCAGCCGGTCGGCGCTCGCCATGGTGCCCCGCGCGCGATAGGAGATGGTGCCGGCCTCGCCCGGCCAGACATGCTGGCCGAAGATCGCCTCGGGCGTGTAGGCGCCGGACAGCGCGCCTTCCTTCAGGATCAGCGCGGCGCCGCCCTCCTCGCCCGGAGGCGCGCCTTCCTCGGCCGGCTGGAAGACGAACAGGATCGTGCCGGCGATGCGGTCGCGCATCCCCGACAATATCTCCGCCACGCCCATCAGCATCGCGGTGTGCGCGTCATGGCCGCAGGCGTGCATGACGCCGACCGTCTCCTCGCCGCGCTTCGCCTTGACGGTCGACGCGAAGGGAAGCCCGGTCCGCTCGGTCACGGGCAGCGCGTCCATGTCGGCGCGCAGCGCGATCACCGGCCCCGGCCGGCTGCCCCTGAGCACGCCGATCACGCCGGTATGGGCGACGCCAGTCCGCACCTCGTCGAATTTGAGCTTCCTGAGGTGCGCCGCGACCAGCGCCGAGGTGCGGACCTCGCGATTGCCCAGTTCGGGATGCTGGTGGATGTCGCGCCGCCAGGCGACGACGTTCTTCTCGACCGCGGCGACGCGCGTGTCGAGATCGGTATCGGGCGTGTCGGCCGCGACGGACGGCGCCGCCGCGAACAGGGAAAGCGCCACCGCCAGCAGGGAAATCGAACGCACCACGGTCTCCACAAGCTCTGAAAAGGGAGAAGGCCCGCCTGGGGAGGCGGGCCTTCAGGGGGGGCCTTAGAAGTCGATGCCCAGGCGGGCGCCCACCGTGCGCGGACGGTTGGCCAGCACGACGTGCGGATCGTTGATCGTGTTGAACACGGTCAGTTCGGCCGCCTTGTCGAACAGGTTGTTGATGAACAGGTCCAGCTTGAACTGGTCCCAGCTGATCCGCGCGCGGGTATCGACCAGCGTGTAGCCGCGCGAGGGCTGGTTGAACTCGGTGTAATAGGTCGTCTCGATCTTGCCGGTGCGGCTGGCCGAGAAGCCGACGCTCGCGTCCACCTTGTCGCTGATCGCGAAGGCCTGATCCGCCGAGAGGCTGAGATTATACTTCGGCACATAGGCGAGGTTGCTGCCCTTGAGCGCGGCGGCCCCCAGCGACGGCACGTCCTTCGCCAGCTTGGCGTCGGTGTAGTTGCCGGCGAACTGCACGGTCAGGCCCGGCGCGGGCTTGACGAGCAGGTCGGCCTCGACGCCCTTCGAGCGGGCGGCGGTGCCGGGGATGTTGCCGACGCCCGAGAAGGCGCCGCCCGGACCGAAGCGCTGCTCGCTCTGGAGCCCCTTCAGGTCGATGCGGTAGGCCGCGACGTTGAACACGACGTCGCCGCCGGCCCAGCTCGTCTTGGCGCCGATCTCATAGTTCGCCGTGGTGTCGGGGTCGTACTGCGGCGGCACGCCCGAGAAGGACGAGGCGTTGGTGCCGCCCGAGCGATAGCCCTCGGCATATTGCGCGTAGAGCAGCACGTCCGACGTGACCTTGTACGAGACGAGGCCCTTGAAGATCACGTCCTCGTTCTTCGCCTTGGCGGAGGTGGTGCCCGGCGCGCCGAGCCCGAAGAAGGGCACGATCGTGTTGGCGACCAGGTCGCGCTTGGTGCGGAACCAGCGGGCGCCGCCGGTGACCGAGAGCTGCTCGGTGATGTCGTAGGTCAGCTCGCCGAACACCGCGAAGTCCTTCGTCTTGTCGAAGAAGTTGCGGCGCGAGATCAGCGGCTGCGAGAAGTCCGGGCGGCCCGAGATCGGATCGACGACGGTGGTGTTGGTCTCGAAGTCGTTGTCGCGGTTCGAGTAGAAGATGCCGCCGACGCCGTTCAGCGGACCGTCGAACTTGGTCGCCATGCGGGCTTCGATCGTCCACATCTTCGACTTCTGTGGCGAGTAGGACAGGCTGCCGATCGGCACCGTCACCGGCGGAAACTCGCCGATCCGCTGCAGATATTCGAAGTAGCGGAAGGATGGGCCGTTATCGACATAGTCGAGAACGTCGCGCTTGAAATAGGAGCCGGCGATCGTGACGGTCGACCAGTCGAGGTCGCGATCGGCGGTCAGCGCGAAGATGTTGATCTTGTCGCTGCGGGTCTCGCGGCCGATCTGCGAGGTGGCGCGACGGCCGATCGCCGGGAAGAAATTGTCGCCGATCGTCACGTCATAGGGGCGCGTATAGGCGCGGCCGCCGGTGCGCAGGTTCTGGTAGAAATACTGGCCGACGATGTTGGTCTGCTCGTCGGGCTTGAAGGTCACGCTGACGCGCGCGCCGTCGCGCTTGGTGTCGTTGAAGTCCTTCTCGTTGCGATAGACATTGTCGACCCAGCCCGAATAATCCTCCGAATAGCCGACGGCGCGGATCGCGAGCACGTCCTGCACGATCGGCACGTTGACCATGCCGCGGATGCCGTAGTTGGTGCCGCCGTCCCTGGTGGTCGACAGCTCGCCCTGGGCCGAACCCTCGAACCGGTCGACGCGCGCCTTGTTTGTGACGAAGCGGATGACGCCGGCCTGCGAGTTGGAGCCGTAGAGCGTGCCCTGCGGGCCGCGCAGCACCTCGATCTGCTGGACGTCGTAGAGCTGCAGGTCGGGCTGGCGGTCGCCGAAGCTGGTGGCCGCGCCGCCGATGCCGGTCATCGGGATATTGTCGTAATAGAGCGCGGTCTGCGCCTCGCCCGCCGCGTTGATGCCGCGGATGATGTAGCGCTTGTCGCCCGCGCCGCTGTCGACGAAGTTCAGGCCGGCGACGCTGCGCGCGAAATCGGCGAACTCGGCGACGCCGCGCGCTTCGAGCTGCTGCTGGCCGACCACCGCGATCGAGGTCGGGACGTCCTGGAGCTGCACATTGCCGCGCTTCAGCGCGGTGACGACGATCTCTTCGGCCGGCGCGGCTTCCTCGGCGAGCAGCGGCGATGCGAGCATGGTGCCGGCGAGGAGAAGCGCGACACCCTTGGTGATCCTGTACGGGCCCGTTTGCATATCGATTAACCCCTTCCTTGGTGACCTGTCCCATCGCTCGACACGATGGACGGCTTGGAATTTCTGCCCTGCGGCGCCGCCGAACGACCTTTCGCGAGTCGCCGCTGGAAATAATTTAACATGTTATATGTTAGTCGCAAGCGGATCGTGACGCCGATGTGAAGAAACCGTTATGGTTGTATTTTTGTCACACCTCGTACCGCTACGGCACGTCAGCCGCGCGGCGGCGTCCCTTCCAGCTCGGCCAGGCGCCGGCCGAACTGGCGCAATCCGATGAGCAGCAGCAGGAAGGCGATCGGCGCGGTGATGCCCGACGCGAGCGACAGCGAGTAGCGCAGCGCATGTTCGTCCTGGAACAGATAGTCGCTGAACAGCGCAGGCAGGATCGGGCCGAGCGAGACGCCAATGATGCCGACCGTGAACATGAACACCGCGCCGAGCTGGGCGCGCAGCGCCGCCGGCGCGACCATCTGGATCGCGGTCGGGATCAGCACCGGCGTGAAGCCGCCGAAGAATTTGAGCGGCAGCAGCAGCACCCCCATCAGGAAACCGTTGGGCGCGAGCGGCATCAGCACCGCCGGCAGCGCGATCCCCGCCGCCGCATAAGCGGTCAGCCGCAGGCAGGCGTCGGCGCGGCCCTCGCGGATCATCCGGCTCGACCACCAGCCCGCCGCGAGCATGCCGGCCGGCCCGGCGATCAGCGACGCCGCGCCGTTGACCAGGCCGGTCTGCTGCGGGCCCCAGCCCCAGGTTCGGATGAACAGCTCGGGGAACCAGGCGTCGGCATAGCTCATCACCGAGAACATCGCCGATCCAAGGAACAGCGACACCGACATCAGCGGATAGGAAGCGAGGAAGCGCCAGATCCGCGCGGGGGAGAAGCCGGTCTGATCGGCATCCGCCTGCTCGGCGGCGCGCACGCTGCGCTTCGGCTCGGTCAGCGTCGCGACCCACAGCGCCACCAGCAGGCCGGGCAGCCCGACCACCAGGAAGACGACGTGCCACGACCGCATCGCGCCGAGCAGCGGCAGGACGATGTCGGGATGATGCTCGATCGCGCCGACCACGGTTCCGCCGATGATCATCGCCGTGCCCGCGCCGATATAGATGCCGACCGTGTAGATGCTCATCGCCTTGGGCAGGCGCGTCTTGTCGAACAGGTCCGACAGCATCGAATAGGCCGACGGCGACAGCGTCGCCTCCCCCACCCCGACACCGATCCGCGCGAGCAGCAGTTGCGGGAAGGTCCGCGCGAGGCCCGACATCGCGGTCATCAGGCTCCACAGCGCGATGCCGCCGCTGATGATCCACTTGCGCGGGTAGCGATCGGCCATCCAGCCGATCGGCAGGCCCATCACCGTGTAGAAGATGCCGAACGCGCCGCCGGTCAGCAGCGCGAACTGCACGTCGGTGATGCCGAGGTCCGCCTTGATCGGCCCGACCATCAGGTTGAGGATCTGACGGTCGAGGAAGGAGAAGGTATAGGCCAGCATCAGGATGCCGGTCGTGTACCAGCCATAGGCATAGCCGGGCTGCGTCCCCTGCGAGACCGCCTTCTCCTCTCCGTTGCCGCCCATCGTCACCTCATTGTCGCGCAAGATGCTTGTCCTTCGATCAGATCGCGGCCGGCTCGCCCAGCGGATTCGGCGGCGGCGGCGAGGCCGGCGGCACGAACGGATGGATCAGCGCCCAGGGGCTGGGCATCTCGCCCACCCGCACCGCGATCAGCATCGGGCCGCCCTTCGCCTTCGCCGCGACCAGACGCTCCTCCAGCGCCTCGGGCGTGTCCACCTCGGCCGAGGGGATGCCATAGGCGGCGGCGAGCGTCGCATAGTCGGGATTGACCAGGTCGGTCGCGAACTCGACGCCGAAGGTGCGCTTCTGGATGCGCTGGACGTTGCCGAACTTGCCGTCGACGAACACGACGATGCTGATGTCGAGCTGGTCGCGCGCGACGGTCGACAGTTCCTGGATGCCCCAGCCGAAGCCGCCGTCGCCGCTGATCGAGACGGTGCGCCGCCCGCGATTGCCGTGCGCGGCGCCGAGCGCGGTGTTGAAGCCGTAGCCCAGGCTCCCCTGATAGCCCGGCGTCACGAAGCTGCGCGGCGCGAGGATCGGGAAGGCGATGTTCGAATAATAGCCGAGCTGGGTCAGCTCGCTGACGAGGATGTCGTCGTCGGCCATCGACGCCCGCAGCGCGCGCATGAAGCCGTGCTGCGGCTGGATCGCCGAAATCTGCCCGTCGCACCATTGCTTGACCGAGGCGACCTGTTCGGCGCGCGAGGGACGGTCCCGCGCCGGCAACGCCGCGAGGATGCCCTCGACGCCGAGGTGGACGTCGCCCTGGATGGCGAGGCCCGGCTGGCGCGGCGCGGCCATATGGTCGGCCGCGACGTTGAGATAGATGAAGCGGGTGCCCTCGGCGCTGTGCGTGGGCTTCGCCACCGCATCGACGAAGCGGCTGCCCGCGACCAGCACGACATCGGCATGTGGCAGCACCGCCCGGCCGCCGAGCGAGACCAGCGCCAGCGGATGCGCGTCCGACAAGGTGCCGCGCCCGCCCTCGGTCATCACCACCGGCGCCTGGAGCGCCTCGGCGAGCGCCTTGACCGCGTCGCCCGCGCCCGCCGCCGCCGCGCCGCCGCCGGCATAGATCACCGGGAAGCGCGCCTCGGCCAGCAGCTTCGCCGCTTCCGTCACCGCGTCCTGCGGCGGCGCCAGCGGCGCGGCCTCGGCGCGCGGCAGGATCGCGACCTCGGCGCGGCCCTGCAATATGTCGGGCGGCAGCTCGATCGCGACCGGGCGCGGATGGCCCGAGCGCAGCTCGACGAACGCCTGGTGGACGATCGCGGGCACGTCCTCGACGCGCCGCGCGATGCCGTGCCACTTGGTCAGCGACTTGAGGATGCCGCTCTGGTCGGGGATCTCGTGGAGCATGCCGAAGCCCTTGCCGATCGTCGGCGACGGGATCTGCCCGGCGACGAACAGCACCCGCGAGCTGCAAGCGTAAGCGGTCGACAGGCCCGCCAGCGCGTTGAGCATGCCGGGGCCCGGCACCACCATGCAGACGCCCTCGCGGCCGGTGGTGCGGGCATAGCCGTCGGCCATGTAGGAGGCCGCCTGCTCGTGGCGGGTGACGACGAAGTTGATCCGGTTCGCCGCGACGCGCAGCGGCTCGACCGCCCAATCGAGCTGGACGCCGGGAATGCCGAAGACGTCGACGACGCCTTCCTCGATCAGCTGGGCGACGAACGCCTCGCCGCCCGTCATTTCCTTCGGAGAATATTCACCCACCACGGGACTCCATGCTGCACCGTCCGACATCAGGCGACCACCGCGCTCTTGGCGTCGGCACGGACGTCGTCCAGCTTTTCGAAAAATATGTCGTTCTCGCGCGCGGTGCCGACCGAGACGCGGATCCAGTCGACCAGGCCGCTGCCCGCGACCGGCCGCACGATCACCCCGCGCCGCATCAGCGCCTGCGCCGTCGCCGGGCCGTTGCCGGTGCGCGCAAGGACGAAATTGCCGAACGAGGGGACATGCTCGATGCCGAGCGCCGCGAAGCGCTCCTCCATCCGCTGCCGCTCGGCCGCGTTCTCGCGGCGGCCGCGCTCGACGAACTCTGCGTCGCCGAGCGCGGCGATCGCCGCCGCCTGGGCCGGCGCGCCGACCGAGAAGGGAAGCTGGAGCCGGCGCAGCAGGCCGAGCAGCTCGGGATCGCCGATGCCGTAGCCGACGCGCAGCGCGGCGAGGCCATGGACCTTGGAGAAGGTCCGCATCACCAGCAGGTTGCGGCGGCGCGCGAACAGGCGGGCGATGTCGGGCTGCTGCTCGGGCGGCAGGAACTCGCGATAGGCCTCGTCGAGGACCAGCAGCACATGCGGCGGCAACGCCTCGACGAAGCGCTCCAGATCGACGGTCGGGACGACCGTGCCGGTCGGATTGTTCGGCGTCGCGAGGTAGATCAGGTGGACCCGATCGTCGACCGCCGCGAGCATCGCGTCGAGATCGGCCTGCCAACCGCGCACCGGCACGATCACCGCCTCGGCGCCGACCGAACCGATCGCGCCCTCATAGGCCTGGAAGGCATATTGCGGGATGACCGCCTTGCGGTCGCCGTCGAGGAAGGCGCGCGCCACCAGCGAGATCAGCTCGCTCGATCCGGCGGCGGGCAGGACATGGGTGGCGGGAACCCCGAGCTGCGCGGCAAGCGCCTGCTTCAGCGCATAGCAGTCGAAGTCGGGGTAGAGATGCGTCTCGGCCGCCGCCTTGGCGAGCGCCTCGGTCGCCCGGGGCGAGCAGCCGAGCGGGTTCTCGTTCGAGGCGAGCTTGACGATCGCCGCCGGGTCGAGCCCGAACTCGCGCGCCACCGCGTCGATCGGGCGACCCGGCGGATAAGGGGGGATCGACGCGACATGCGCCAGGGGGAAACCGAAATCGCTCATCCATTGCTCCCGCGATCCTGGCCCGCCGAAGCGGCGCCGGTGATCGCCTTCAGGTTGAAATATTCCTCGAGACCGTAGCGGCCATATTCACGGCCGATGCCCGACTGGCCGACCCCGCCGAACGGCGCCTCCATGTCGAGCATCGCGCCGTTGATCATCACCTGCCCGGTGCGCAGCCGCGCCGCGACCCGCTCGGCGCGCGCCGGATCGGCCGACCAGACGCCGCCCGACAGGCCATAGGCGCTGTCGTTGGCGATCGCGATCGCGTCCTCCTCGCCGTCATGGTCGAGGATGACGAGGACCGGACCGAACACCTCCTCGCGCGCGATCTCCATGGCGGGCGTGACGCCCGACAGGACGGTCGCGGCGAACCAGGCGCCCTTTTCGAAACCCTCGGGCGCGGCGGTCCCGCCGATCAGCGCGGTCGCCCCGTCCTCCAGCGCACGGGCGACCATCGCCGCGACCCGCTCGCGCTGCCGCAGCGAGGAGAGCGGGCCGAGCCGGGTCGACGGCTGCTCGGGATCGCCGGGCAGCCATCGCGCGGCGGCCTCCACCGCCAGCGCCTCGACCGCGGCCCGCTTCGCGCGCGGCACGATCAGCCGGGTCAGCGCGGCGCAGGTCTGGCCGCCATTGACGAAGCACTGGCCGATCGCCTGCGGCACCGCGACCGACAGGTCGGCGTCGTCGAGCAGGATGTTGGCCGATTTGCCGCCCAGTTCGAGCGCGGCCTTCTTGAGGTCGCGGCCCGCCTGCGCGCCGATATGGCGGCCGGCGGCGGTCGATCCGGTGAAGCTGACCATGTCGACCTGCGGGTGCGCGACCAGCGCCGCGCCGGTCTCGGCCGCGCCGAACAGCATGTTGAAGACGCCCGCTGGAAAGCCGCAGCCCTCGACCAGCTCGGCGAAGATGCGCGCGTCGAGCGGGGTGATCTCGCTCGGCTTGAGGACGACAGTGCAGCCGGCGGCGAGCGCGGGGACGACCTTCGCCGCGATCTGGTGCAGCGGAAAGTTCCACGGCGTGATCGCCGCGACCACCCCCGCCGGATCGCGCAGGATGCGCGACCGCGCGGTGCGCTCCTCCTCCAGCGCCGCCATCGCCGCGATGGTGATGTCGAAGGTCCGCAGCGGCAGGCCGATCTGCGCGGCGCGCGAGAAGCCGATCGGCGTTCCCATCTGCCGGGTGATCAGCAGCGCCAGCTCGTCGCCGCGCGCCGCCAGCGCCTCGCGCAGCGCGGAGAGCCGCGCCAGCCGGTCGGCGACCGGGGTCGCCGCCCAGCCGGGCAACGCCGCCCGCGCCGCCGCCACCGCCCGGTCGACGTCGTCGGCGGTGCAGCAGGGCGCTTCGCCGATCACCGCGCCATTGGCGGGATTGACGACCGGGATCGGCGGATTGGCGGTCGCCTCGATCCAGGCGCCGCCCGCCAGATAGGTGCGGGCGTCAGCCATGGGCGGCATCCGCGACGACCTCGGTTCCCGCCGCGAGGGCGACGAGGCCGGCCTCGTCGGCGAAGGCGGTGCCGATCGGATCGCCGCCTTCCGCCACCCGCTTGACCTGCTCGCGATAGAGGCGGCGCAGCATGCCGATGCCGCGATCGGAGCTGACCAGATGCTCCTCCGAATGGAGCGTGATCGGTCCCTGGCTGACCTGCGCCTCATAATCGCCCGGGAAATCGCGATGCTCCGCCTCGGTCAGCTCCTGCCAGAGCTTGCCGTTGAAGTGCGAGCGGATCGTCCTGAGCGTGCCCGCCTGGGTGACGCGGCCGGCCGAATAGATGCGGAAGCTGGTGTCGTCGATCGGCAGCACCCAGCCGAGCAGCGAGCAGGGCCCGTCGACCGTCGCGCGCGGGCTGGCGACCGCGCGGATCGTCGGCAGCACCGCCTCGGTGATCCGGCGATGGACCTTGCCCTCGCCCAGGTCGCGGATCTGGGTGCTCTGGATGCCGCGCGGGCTCTCCTCGAAGCGGACCTTGGGCATCAGGCCCATGCGCTCGTTGAACTGCACGCCGCTGAACGAGCCGTGCAGGATCGGCACATGGAACGGGTCCATGACATTCTCATAATGCTGCAGCCAATTGCACGGCACGATCACCGGACCGCCGCTGCCGATGCTGGTGTCGTCGGCCTCGATGAACTCGCCCGGCCCCAGTTCCTCCAGCACATTGTAGCGCGGCAGCACCGGCTTGCGGTCGAGCGGGCCGAGATAGGCGAAGATCAGCCCGTACAGTTCCTCGACCGGATAGGCCGGCTGCTGCACCTTCGCGCAGGCCCGCCCGCCGCCATTCGGCTCGCACGGCTGCTCCAGGCAGTTGCCGTCGACGTCGAACAGCCAGCCATGATAGCAGCAGCGTATCCCCCGCTCCTCGGTCCGCCCGTAGAGCAGCGAGGCGCCCCGATGCGCGCAGCGCGGATGGAGCAGGCCGGGGCGGCCGGCATGGTCGCGGAACAGGATCAGGTCCTCGCCCAGCACGCGGATCTGGCGCGGGGTCTGGGTCGCGTCCTCGACCAGGCCGACCGGGTGCCAGTAGCGGCGCAGCAATTCGCCCATCGGCGTTCCGCGGGTAACGAGGGTCAGCGACTCGTCATAGGACGGCGACGTCAGATCATAAGCGCTTCGCATTACATCCTGTTTCCCGTAGGCGGGCGATCATAGGCCCGGAAAATAATTTAACGTGTTATGTATCTTTCCGGCGCCACTTGCAAGACCCGTCGAGATTCGGCGTCCGGAGACCTTCCGGCGCTTGACTTGGGGCGGGTCGGCATCAGGATGACGATCAGGGTAGCGGGGTGATGGATATGAGGAATTCGGCGGAGCTGCTCTACGGGCAGGATGGTCCGGACCAGCGCGCGTCGGACGTCTATCGCGCCCTGCCGGTCAAGCTACACCAGACGCGGGAGGCGTTCGCCAACGCCTTCCGGCCGATCTTCCTCCAATATGACCTGACCGACCCGCAATGGCGGGTGCTGCGCATCCTCGGCGCGGTGGAGGAGATCGACACGGCGGCGCTGGCGAAGCGATCGCTGCTGCTCGGGCCGAGCCTGTCGCGCATCCTGCGCGACCTGCACGAACGCTCGCTGATCAGCCGCCGGACCAGCGAGGACGATGCGCGGCGCTTCTTCCACGCGATCACCGCCGAGGGGCGATCGCTGATCGACAAGATCACGCCCCGCTTCACACCCCTCTACGAGCGCATCGCGGAGCAGATGGGCGAGGACGAGATCGCGACCCTCAACGGCCTGCTCGACAAGGTCGCCGCGATCGTCTCGGCCGCCGGGGACTGACGCCGGCGCTCAGGGGAAGCCGGGCTTGCCCTCGCGATCCGCGAGGATCGCGCCCGCATCCTCGAAGGTCGCCTCGCTCAGCGAGGCATGCTGGGTGACGACCATCGTGTCGCGGACGATATGCTGGAGCCGGTGACTCTTGTGGATCGCGGCGATGCCGGCGACGCGATAGGCCGCCTGCGCCACCTGCGCGCAAGCATGGGCGGCATGGGTCGCGCTCAGCCGCAGCAGGGTCTTCTCCGCGACCGTCGGCGCGTCGCCGGCGACCAGCCGGTCCCACGCCTGTTCCGCCATCTCGTAGAAGAAGGACCGCGCGGCGCGCCACTCGGCCTCGCCCCGCGCCAGCGCGGTACGGAAATAGCCGCGATCGCCGAGTTGCGCGGCGCCCGGCATGATCTTCGCCCCGTCCGCCATCCCGGCGAGGACATCGAGCGCGGCGCGGGCCAGGCCGATGTTGCACACCGCATGGACCTGCGCCTGGTAGCTCAGCGCCGGATAGCGGAACAGCGGCTCGTCGATGCCGCTCGCCGCACCGCGCTCGCAGGTCCATGGCTCGGCGTAGAATTTGTCGGTGACGCAGGTATCGTGGCTGCCGGTCCCCTGCATGCCGACGACGTCCCAATTCTCGACGATCTCGATCTCGTTCGCGGGAGCGACCGCCATCCGCGTCACGGGGACGCCGCCCTCGGCCGTGCCTGTCGCGATGCCGACGCCGATCCAGTCCGCTCCCATGCAGCCGCTCGCGAAGCGCCAGCGCCCGGAGACGATCCAGCCGCCCTCGGCCGGCAGCGCCGGCTGCAACGGATAGAGACCGCCGGCGAACACCTGATCGGGGCCGTCGCGATAGATGATGCGCTGCGTCTCGACCGGCAGCGCCGCCAGATAGGTGTTGGCCGAGCCGAAGGCCGCCACCCACGCCGCCGAGCCGTCGACCGTCGCGATCGCCTCGACCATCCGCAGGAAGTCGGCGGGCGGCAGCGCGTCGCCGCCGAACAGCTTCGGCGTGCTGGCGCGGAAGATGCCCGCGCGCTTCATGTCGACGACCAGGTCGCGCGGCACATGGCGCCCCGCGTCGATCTCGTCGCGGCGGGCGGCGATCCGGTCGAGCAGCTCGGACAGCGGCAGGCGCATATCGGTCATGTCAGGCTCCCGCCACGGGGGTTATCTGGTCGAAGATGTCGTCGGCGAAGGTCGCGGGCGCGGGATAGCCGATCTTGCTGTGGCTCAGCCCGAGGTCGAGCATGGTCTCGCAGGCCTTGTAGGCGGCGAGGCCCGGATTGACGACCGGACAGGGCAGCGCCGCCGCGAGCCGGGCATGGACCTGGTACATGGTGGTCGACCCGAGGATGACGACGTCGGCGCCGTCCCGCTCGATCGCGGCGAGCGCCTGCTCCCTGAGGCGGCCGAACACGACCTCCTCCTTGCCCGACAGCAGCGCCTGGGTGTCGGGCGACATGTCGATATGGCGGATCGAGGCAAGGCGGCCGTTCAGGCCGTAGCGCGCGACATTCTCCTCGAGGCGCCGCGCCCAGGGCGCCCACATGGTGACGACGGAGAATTTCCGCCCGAGCTGCTGGGCGAGCGCGAACGACGCCTGCGCCGCGCCGACCACCGGGATCGTCAGGCGCGACCGGAGCGCCGCCAGGCCGCTGTCGCTCATCGAGAAGCTGCACACCGCCGCATAGCCCTCCTCCTCGGCCCGCGCCCCCGCCGCGAGGACGAAGGCGGCGGCGAGCGTCGCGTCATGGTCGCTGTCCATCAGCGGTCCGCCGGCCCGACAACCGACGAAATCGATCGTCAGGCCGGGCTTGCGCACCGTCTCGGGAATCTGCGCGGCGAAGCGCTGCGCCGCGTCCGACGACAGCGGGACGGGCAGGATGAACTTCAATTTCACGGTCATGGCGGAACGGCCTCTCGCGGTAGCTGCTATTCTGGTATGCCAAATATGCCAAATCGTCAACAAGGGCGGTTGCGCGAGCGTCCGATTGCTATCATTCGGTGAGGCGGGAGACGTTCCATGGTGAAGAAGGGCCACGCCCGATCCGAATCGCTGCGCGCGCAGGTCTACGGCAAGCTCCGGTCGGGCCTGCGCCGGGGCGGGCTGGGCACGCAGCAGGTCGCGACCGAACGCGACCTGGCCGCCGAATTGGGGGTGTCGCGGACGCCGATCCGGGAGGCGCTCGCCCTCCTCGTCCATGACGGGCTGGTCGTCCCGACGACCAAGGGCTTCACCCTGCCCAGCATCACCGGCGAGGATGTCGCCGACATCTACGAGCTGCGGCGGCTGTTGGAGCCCCATGCGCTGCGGACCAGCATCGACCATCTCTCGCCCGCCGACCGCAAGGCGCTGCGCCGGGCGCTCGACGAGCAGGTCGAGGCGCGGCGCGACGGGGACACCGAAGGCTTCATCGCCGCCAACTCGGCCTTCCGCGTCGCCTGGACGTCGCGGATCGCCAATGAGCGCATTCGGGACCTGATCGACCATTATGACGACCACATCGTCGCGCTGCGCGAGCTGACGCTGTCGGACCCGGACACCCAGGATATCGTCATCGCCGGGCTCGGCCAGATCCTCGACCGGCTCGACGAGGGGGAGGCGGCGGGGGCCGCGCAGGCGATGGAGCGCCATCTGACCGCCGCCGAAGCCGCCCTCAAACGAGCGCTACGCGAGAAGGCCTAGAGTCTTTACTGATGTGATCAAATCACGCCGGTTTCTTCATCTTTCCGTCATTCCCGCGAAAGCGGGAATGACGAGGGTGGCCGGAAGGGGCCTAGCTCACACCTTCCCTATCCACGCCGCGACACCGGCCAGGCCGTCGAACTCGTCGAGCGCACGGGCGTCGAAGCGCGACTGGCCGCGCGCCATCGTCGCGAGGCTTTGTCCGGGTCCGAACTCGATAAGCCTCCGCACGCCGCGCTCGTACAGCGCGTCGAGCACGGCGTTCCAGTCAATCGCCGTCGCGATCTGCCCGGCGAGGCTTGCCACGTCGGGCGCGACCGCCCGGTAGAGGCGCGGTCCCGTCGCCGACATCAGGGCGCGACGCGGGCGACGAACCGGGATCGCACGGGCCCGATCGAGGAAATCATCGGCGGCGGCGGCAAGCCGCGAGGTGTGCGACGCGACATGGACGGGCATCGGCGCGGCCCGCAACGCCCCGCCGGCCAGCGCCGCTTCGCACAAGGCCGTGAGATCGGCGGTGACGCCGCCGAGGATGGTGAGGCGGTCCGGGTTGACGATCGCGATCTCGCAGCCGAAGCGGGCGGCGAGCGCCTCGACCTGGTCCAGCGGCAGCCCCCGCACATAAGCGAGGCCGTCGTCGGCCCCGCTGGCGGCGTCCATCGCCCGGGCGCGTCCGTCGGCGAGGTCGAGCGTCTCGGACGGCGACCAGAGGCCCGTGACGCCCCAGGCCGCCAGCTCGCCGACGCTGTATCCGGCGACGATCGCGTCCGGCGGCAACACCTCGTCCAGCACCGCCACCGCCGCGAGCGCGCGGGCGACGCACAGCAACTGCCCGGTCCGGTTCGCGAACAGCTCGGCATCGGACAGGCGATCGAGGTGGGACAGCGAATCCCAGCCGAGCCGGGCAGCGGTGGCCGCGAGCACCGGCCGCGCCGCCGGCTCGCCGGCAAACATCGCGAACAGCCCTCGCTCCTGCCGCCCCTGCCCCGAGCACAGAACGGCCAGGCTCATCCGCCGTATCGCTCGACGAACAGCGCCATCGCCAGCAGGTCCGCGCATCCGCCGGGGCTGAGCCGCCGTGCGGTGAAGCGCCGATGGATCGCCGCCGCGCGGTCGCGCCAGTCGGGATGCTCCACCCCGCCCCCGGCCAGGAAGCCCGCCGCCTCGGCCTGCGCGAAGGCCAGCCCCTCGCGGCCGCCGCGATAGAGGAGGTTGCTGTCCTCGACCGCCGCGATCAGCGCCATGCAGGCCTGCACCCGCGTGGCCTCCTCATCGGCGCCCCGGGCGCGGGCCTGCGCGAGGGCCGGCAGCGCGATCCCATAGACCGAGGGCATCCCCGCCGCCGCCTCCGCGCGGGCGCCGCCGGCGCCGAAGCGGCGGGCGACCTGCACGCCATGGCTGTGCAGCTCGACCGGCCCGGCCCATATCTCCGCGCCCCAGCGCGCCGCGACGATCGCGCCCAACGACTGCGGCGCCCCGTAGCGCGCGCGAAAGCCGGCTGCTGCGGCGAGCAGGCCCATGCCGAAGATCGCGCCGCGATGCGTGTTGACGCCCCCCGTCGCGACGCGCATCGCGGCTTCGGCGGCGATGCCGATCGAGCGCAGCGGCCCCATCGCCGCGCCGGCCGCGCCCGCCGTCGCCAGCCGCGCGAAAAAGGGTTCGAGGCAGGCGGCGCTGCGGTGGAGAAGCGCCGCGTCCATGTCGCGATGCGCGCCAGTGTCGACATGGCTGACCAGGCCGGGCTTCGGCCATGTCTCGACTTCGAGGACCAGCGCCTCGCGCGCCTGCCGGCCGATCGCATCGAACAGCGTATTCGCGCATCCGATCGGCGCCAGCTCGATCATGGAAAGACCTCTTCCCGCCGTGCGAGACGAACGCCGTCGATCGCCTTCACCGCGACCTGCGCGGCGGCGGAGGCCCATTCGCGCCACTGGACCGCCTCGCCCGACGGCGCGACCAGCTCGCCGTCGATCGCCGGGCCCTCCTCCGCGCCGATCGCGGCAAGGCGCGCGGCAGCGGCAGCGGCCTCGCGGACCGACGCGCAGGGCAGCAGCAGGTCGAGGTCGGAGCCGGCGGAGAGATAGGCGAGCCCGGTCAGATGCTGCCAGGCGAGGCTGCCGAAGCAGCGCGCCTCCGGAAAAGCCGCGAGCAGCGCGCCGATCCGCTGCGCCCAGCCCGGTGGCGCGACGGCGGCGGCATCGGCCAGCAAGGGCGGCGGCACGATCGCGGCCATCGCCTCGGGGGCCACGGCCAGCGCCAGCCGCGCCTTGCCCAAGGCGAGAGGAAGCGGCAGGCCGATCGGGACCCGATCGCCCCGGTCCGCGCAGGCCGGCCGCCGCGCGATGAAGGGCCGCCCCTGCGCCACCCAATCCGCCAGCAACACTTCGGGAGCGGCGGCGACACCCTCGATCCGCGCACCCGACCGGAGATGGACGAGGTCGTGGCGGCGCAGGACGGGCATCTCAGCCATGCGTCTCGGCCAGGCGCTGCACCTCGCGCGCGATATCGGCTGCCTTCGGCCGCCCGCCGCGCTCCTTGCCCCACAGCGCGCGGCGATCGTCGGTCGCCGCGCCGGCCAGCAGCGCGGCCAGTCGTCCGGCGAGCGTGGGCCCCTCGTCCCATATCTCGGCGATCGCGCCGGTCGCGTGGAGATTGGCCAGCCCCGGCGCGAAGACGGCGGTCGTCTTCGCCTTTTCCTCCAGCAGGTCGAGCGGCAGCTTGGTCACCCGCGCGATCGACGGCAGGTCCATCACCTCGGGATAGGCCTGCGGCAACGCCACCAGCACGTCGCAGGCGAGCGCCGTCGCGATGAAAGCCCCCGCCGCGCTGCCGCCGTAGAGCAGGCCGACGGTGCGATGGCCACGGACCTGCGCCAGCCGGAGCAGCTTGGCGAGATGGGCGAGCGTCTCGTTCAGGCCCAGCAGCTCGTCGCGCCGGCTCATCCGCTGGCTGCCCGAATCGAGCAGGACGAGGATCGGCGCGTCGCCGCCGCCGTCGATGATCGAGAGCACATGTGCCGCGAGGGCCAGCGCCTCGTCGACGCCGGGACAGGTCTTGTCCGCGATGCCGATGACGTGGATCGACCGGTCGCCCTCGATCCGCGCCGTCCCCAGGATCAGCCCGTCCCGCTCGGCGACGGCGTGGCCGGCGGGGAACAGTGCGGCGAGGATGTCAGCGAGCGCCATCGGCCGCCTCCCGATGCTGCCGCGCCGCCGCCAGGAAGGCCGCATCGTCCAGGTCGGGAATGGCCCGGGGGTCCGCGATACCGAGCCTCTCCCACACGTCATGGCCGTCGCGCAGGCCCGACAGGCGGGCGATGCGCCGTTCGAGCCGCTCCTGCTCCGCCCGCATCACGGCGAGGTCGAGATCGGCCGGCCGCGCCAGCGCCTGCAACGCGCCGTCGCGGAACGCCCGCGCGTCGTCGTCGACGAAGATGTCGGCGCCGCCGATCAGGTAGCGATGCTTGCCGCCCATCACCCGCCAGACCAGCGCGCGGTCGCGCGAATCGAACTCCTCGACGCCGCGATTGGTCTCGATCACCTCGGGTCCCGAGACGCCGATCCGGCCCTGTTCGGAGATGACGAGCGTCGAGCAGCACCCGGCGATCAGCCCTCCACCGCCATAGCATCCGGCGCGGCCGCCGATCAGGCCGACCACGCGCGCGCCGGCCAGCCGCGCCTCGACGATCGCGCGCATCACCTCGGCGATCGCGATCTCGCCGGCATTCGCCTCCTGAAGGCGGACGCCGCCGGTATCGAGCGCGATCACCACATCGCGGCGCAGCGTGGCGGCGGCGCGCAACAGGCCGGTCAGCTTGGCGCCATGGACCTCGCCGAACGCCCCGCCCATGAACCGCCCCTCCTGCGCGGCGACGAGGACCGGCACGCCGTCGATGCGGCCGGCCCCAACGACGATGCCGTCGTCGAACTGGCGCGGCAGATCGAACAGCGGCAGGTGGGGGCTCCATTCGCGCCGCTCGGGGCCCAGATATTCCGTGAAGCCGCCCTGGTCGAGCAGCGCGCCGATCCGCGCCCGCGCGCCGGCCTCATACCAGCTTAGCCGGTCCTGCCCCGCCATCATGCCTCCTCCGCCTCGATGACGCGGACCGCCTGCGCCAGCCGCAGCGTCACCGTATCGGGCCGGGCGCCGCCGTCGTTGATCGACAGATGGAGCCCGCCCGCGTCGCGCCGCTCGACGAAGTCGGCGATGACGGCGCTCCACAGCGCGTCGAAGCCGCGAACCGGGGTGAAGATCTCGACGGTGCAGCGATCCGCCGATCCCTTCCGTTCGGCCAGCACCTCCAGATTGCCCGACGCGACGACGCCGACCAGCGCCATCGGCCGCGTGCCCGATGCCGCGCGCGGCGCGGCGAGATCATAGTGAAGCCTCTGCATCGCGCTCCTCACCAATTCCGGAAGCGGCTGGGCGGCCGGTAGAGGCCGTCCGAGGCGCGCATCAGGTCCTTGATCGAATGGGCCGCGAGCATCGCGCGGTCGGCATCGAGCGGGTCGATGCCGAGGTCCTCGGGCCGCTGGATGACCTTGCGCTCGCGCAGCCGCTCGACCAGGGCGCGATCGCGGCCGCGGCCGACCTCGGTATAGCCGGCGACGCCGCGGATGGCGTGCTCGCGCTCGTCCGCGTCCCGGCACAGCAGCAGGTTGGCGATGCCCTCCTCGGTCACGATATGGGTGACGTCGTCGCCGTAAACCATCACCGGCGCGAGATCGAGGTCGAGCCGCTCGGCGAGGTCGAGCGCGGACAGCCGCTCGACGAACATCGGCACATTGCCGTCGCCGAAGCTCTCGCCGATCTGGATGATCAGCTTGCGCCCGCGCCGCAGCGCCGGCGGGCCGTCGGGATCGGCCTCGCGGCCCGCGCGCAGCCAGGGCTCGCTCGGGTGCCGCCGCCCGCGCGCGTCCGATCCCATGTTCGGCGCGCCGCCGAAGCCGGCGATCCGGCTCGGCGTCACCGTCGAGCTGTGCCCGGCCAGGTCGATCTGGAGCGTCGAGCCGATGAAGGCGTCGCAGGCATAGAGTCCCGCCGTCTGGCAGAAGGCGCGGTTCGACCGCAGCGACCCGTCCGCGCCGGTGAAGAAGATGTCGGGCCGCGCGCGGACATAGTCCTCCATGCCCACTTCCGACCCGAAGCAATGGATGCGCTCGACCCAGCCGCTCTCGATCGCGGGGATCAGCGTCGGGTGCGGGTTGAGCGCCCAATGGGTGCAGACCTTCCCCCTCAGCCCCAGCTTCTCGCCATAGGTCGGCAGCAGCAGCTCGATCGCGGCGGTGTTGAAGCCGATGCCGTGGTTGAGCCGCCGGATGCCATAGGGCTGGTAGAGCCCCTTGATCGCCAGCATCGCGGTCAGGATCTGGGTCTCGGTGATCGCCGCCGGATCGCGGGTGAACAGCGGCTCGACGAAGAAGGGCTTGCCGGCGTCGACGACGAAATGGACCTGATCGGCGGGGATGTCGACGCGGGGCACCCGATCGACGATCTCGCCGACCTGGACGATGACGAGGCCGTTGCCGAAGCTGGTCGCCTCGACGATCGTCGGCGTGTCCTCGGTATTGGGGCCGGTGTAGAGATTGCCGTCCCGATCCGCGCTCACCGCCGCGATGCAGGCGACCTGCGGCGTCAGGTCGATGAAATAGCGGGCGAACAGTTCGAGATAGGTATGGATCGCGCCCAACTCGATCTGCCCGCCGAACAGCATCCGCGCGATGCGGGCCGATTGCGGCCCGGCATAGGAGAAGTCCAGCCGGCGGGCGACGCCGCTCTCGAACAGGTCGAGATGCTCGGGCAGCACCACCCCCGACTGGACCATGTGCAAGCCGTTCACCCGGGCGGGGTCGACCGACGCCAGCGCCTTCGCGATCACGTCCGCCTGCTTCTGGTTGTCGCCTTCGAGGCAGACCCGGTCGCCCGGTCGCAGCACCGCCTCCAGGAACGGCGCGAGGTCGGCGGCGGCCACCAGCTTGCCGCGCGCGAAACGCCCTCCCGCCTCCAGGCGCACTTCAAGCTCACGGCGTCCGCTCTTCCAGTCCCGCATGGCATCCGTCCAGGGAATCGATGAGAGCAACTTGTATTCCACAATCGCTGAAATTCAAGTTTGCGCATACACAAAAGCGATATATTGGGTTTTATAGAGAATGATCACAGGATTTATCCGCATCATGCATGCAGGAACGATCCCGCGACAGGAGAGGTGGCGATGACGATATCGGGGGTTGCCCTGCTGGCGATCAGCACGCTGCTGGGCATGGTGCTCGGCGACGTGCTGGGCGCGCTGCTCGGCGTGAAGGCCAATGTCGGCGGGGTGGGCATCGCGATGATCCTGCTGATCGCCGCGCGCCTCTGGCTGCAGCGGCACGGCCTGCTCACGACCGGGGTGAAGCGCGGGGTCGAGTTCTGGGGATCGCTCTACATTCCGATCGTCGTCGCGATGGCCGCCCAGCAGAACGTCCTCGCGGCGGTCGAAAGCGGCCCGATGGTGATCATCGCCGGCACCGGCGCGATCGCGATCTGCTTCGCCAGCGTCGCATTGATCAGCCGGCTGGGCGGCCGCACCGAGACGATGGACGAGATCGAGGCCCGCGAGCGCGCGGCGTCCGCCGCGCTGGAGAGCCAGGCATGAACGCGCTCTCCCACGCCCTGATCGACAACGGGCTGCTGACTGCCTTCGCGGTGGTCGGCATCGTCATGTGGCTGTCCAACAGCCTGTCGAAGCGCCTCACCTTCGGCCGCATCCACGGATCGGCGATCGCGATCATCCTCGGCCTCGCCGCCGCCTTCGTGGCCGGTCTCTGGACCCATGGCCAGAAGGGCGTCGCCGACCTGCCGGTGCTGGCCGGCATCGGCCTGATGGGCGGGGCGATGCTCCGCGACTTCGCGATCACCGCCACTGCCTTCGAGGTCGATGTCGCCCATGCGAAGAAGGCCGGGCTGGTCGGCGCCGCCGCGCTCGGCCTCGGCACCATCTTGCCGTTCATCGTCGGCGTGCTGGTCGCCGCGGCCTTCGGTTATCGGGACGCGGTGTCGCTGACGACGATCGGCGCCGGCGCGGTCACCTATATCGTCGGCCCGGTCACCGGCGCGGCGCTCGGCGCCAGTTCGCCGGTCATCGCCCTGTCGATTGCGACCGGCGTGTTCAAGGCGGTGCTGGTGATGATCGGCACGCCGATGGTCGCGCACATGATCGGGCTCGACAATCCGCGCTCGGCGATGGTGTTCGGCGGGCTGATGGGAACGGTCAGCGGCGTTTCGGGCGGCCTCGCCGCGACCGACCGCCGCCTCGTCCCCTATGGCGCGCTGACCGCGACCTTCCACACCGGGCTCGGCTGCCTGGTGGCGCCGTCGCTGCTGTACCTCGCGGTGCGGGCGATCGTGGGAGGCTGATGACCATGACCGTCGACGACACCGCCCCCGCCCTGCTGTCCGACCGCATCCGCAACGCCCTGACCGACGAGATCGCGCGTGGCGAGCTGGCGGCGGGAACCCAGCTCGATGAGCAGCAGCTCGGCGACCGCTTCGGCGCGTCGCGCACCCCGGTCCGCGAGGCGCTCCGCCAGCTTGCGGTCAGCGGGCTGGTCGAGCTCCGCCCCCGGCGCGGCGTGGTCGTGACCCGGCTGACGCCCGGACGGATCATGGACATGTTCGAGGCGATGGCCGAGATCGAGGCGATGTGCGTGCGGATGGCGACCAACCGCATGTCGCCGCTCGAACGCAGCCGGCTCATCCAGCTCCACGACAGCTCGGCGGGCTTCGTCGCGGCGGGCGACGTCGACGCCTATGACGCGTTCAACCGCGAGTTCCATGAGCTGCTCTACCGCGCGACGCACAACGAGGTGCTGGTCGAGCAGGCGATCGCGATCCGCACCCGCCTCACCGCCTTCCGCCGCACCCAGCTTCGCCAGGGCAACCGGATCATTCGATCGCGCGAGGAGCATGACGGCGTCATGGCCGCGATCGCCGAAGGCGACGGCGACACCGCCGCCCGCCGCATGCGCGCCCATATGCTCAACGCCGCCAGCGCCTTGGAACGCTATATCGCCGATCATGCGAACGGCTGATGCCGGGCCCCTGTCGCGACGGCGGCAGCAGAGGCCCGGCCACACGCCGGCCTAAAGCTTGTAGCCTAGCGTCAGGCCGTAAGTGCGCGGCGGGATCAGCGCTCCCAGCACGGGGAAGCCGAACATCCCCGACGAGACATAGGTCTGGGCGATCGCCTTGGTGTTCCCGATGTTGCGGACATAGGCCTCGACCGACCAGCCCGCTTCGCTCTCGATCCGCGCCAGCGCCGAGCCCACGCCATAGCCGTCCTGCGCGACGATCGGATTGTTGAAGGGCGTGAAATATTGCAGTCCGATGCGGTTGTAATCGCCGCGCAGCGTCAGCGTGTAGTCCCCGACGTCCCACTTCCCCTGCGCGAACAGGGCGTAGGAGATCTTCGGCGCCTGGGTCAGCCGGTTGCCCGACAGGTCCTGGGGCCCGGCCGCGACGTTGATCGGATCGATGCTGAGGAAGTCCTTATATTTGGCATCGAGATAGGAGAGGTTGCCGCCGAAGCTGAAACCGCGGACGGGTTCGGCGATCAGCTCCGCCTCGATCCCGTCGACCTTGGCCGCCGCCGCATTCTCGACGAGCGTGCTCTGCCCGCGGACCTGCGACACCTGGAGATTGCTGTAGTCGTAGTGGAAGCCGATCAGGTTGGCCTTGAGCCGCCCGTCGAAGGTGGTGGTCTTCACGCCGGCTTCGTAGCTCTTGATCTTCTCGGGCCGGAAGGCCGCCTGGGCGACGCCGATGTTGTAGCCGCCGCTCTTGAAGCCCTGGCTATAGGTGAAATAGGCGAAGACCGATGGGCTCAGGCGCAGCTCGGCGGTCGCGCTGGGCGTGAAGCCGGAGAAGCTGTCGCTGGTCGATCGCGGAAAGGGCGGGATCGGGATGATCGGCGCGCCCGGCACATAGGGCCGCGAGAAATCGAACTGGAAGACGTCGGAGATGCTCTTCTTCTCCCAGTTGTAGCGGCCGCCCGCGGTCAGCTTGAGCCAGTCGGTCGCATCGAAGGTGACCCGCGCATAGGCCGAGAAGGACTCGGTCTTGAGGTCGCCGATCGACAGGAAGGCCTGGCGCAGGCTGAAGGGGCCGCCGGCCACCACCGAATTGATCGGAATCTCCGAGCCGGCCCCGTCGTTCTTCTCATGGAAGTAGAGCGCGCCGACCAGCCAGGCGAAGCGATCGACCTCGCCGTCGAGCTGCACTTCCTGGCTGAACTGCTTCGCATTCTCGAACAGCTTGTCATAGGCGAGCTGAACGCTCGTCCCGTCGATGTCGGTCAGGTAGAAGCCCTTGAACTTGCGGTAGGAGGTGATCGACCGGAGCTTCGCCCAGTCGGCGTCGAAGCTGATCTCCTCGGTGATCCCCCAGGACCGGGTCCGCGCCTTCGGGTCGACGTCGCTGTAGATGTCGCGGCTGTTCCGAGCGGCAAGGCCGCCCAGCTTCAGGCCCAGCACCGGCACATTGGGGTTACCCTGGTTGAAATAATGGAGGCCGAACGCATTGTCGGACTCGCGGAAATAATCGACCGTGGTCAGCAGCTCGAGCCTGTCGCTCGGCCGCCACGCGATCGCGCCGCGCAACGCCACCTCGCGCTTGTCGTCGATGTCCTTGCCGGTGACCAGGTTCTTGCCATAGCCGTCGCGATGCTCGAAATGCCCGGCGATCCGCGCGGTAAGCGTCTCCGCGATCGGCCCGGAGATCGCGCCGTCGAGGGTGACAGCATTGTAATTGCCATAGCCCGTCCGGACATAGCCCTCCAGCGTGTCGGTCGGCTTGCGGCTGACCACGCTGACCGCGCCGCCGGTGGCGTTGCGGCCGTAGAGCGTGCCCTGCGGCCCCTTCAGGACCTCGACGCGATCGACGTCGAACATCCCGCCGAGCTGCGCGCCCGGCCGGGCGATATAGACGCCGTCCTGGTAGAAGGCGACGCGCGGGTCCTGGCCGGCGGTGACGACGTCCGAACCGATGCCGCGCACGGCGATGTGCGCCTGCCCGATCGTCTGCCCGAAGGACACGCTGGGCACCGCGGCGGCGAGATCCTGGATGTCGGAAATGCCGCGCGCCTGCAGCTCCTCGCCGGAGATGGCCGCGACCGCCGCCGGCGTCTTCTGCAAGGTGGTCTCGCGGCGCAGCGCCGTCACCACGATATCGCCGGTCGCGCCGCTCGACGCGGCGTCGTCCACCGCCCGGCCCGCTTCGGAAGCCGCCTGCTCGGCCTGGGCGCTTCCCGCGCTCAGGGCGACGCCCGCCAGCAGCATCCACTTGGTCACAACAGATTTTCTCATGATACCCTCCCCAGATATTTTTCTTGCCGACACGCAGAAAATTACAAGAAAAACGAAAGATTCTTCGCGTTCAACGTCGCCTGATCGATGATGATCTTGCGCCAGAAAATCTCGAATCCGCGCTCGGTCCGGCGGATCTTGTCCTCTCTCCGGCCGATGATTATTTCGCCGGCGTCGTCCATGCGGGAACGGTGGACCAATATCTTGCTCCGCACCGTGGATGTCGCGCCGACCTCGTCCTTGCCCAGTTCCTCGACCCGGATGTTCGTCACCATATGGGTGACCCGCGACAGCGGCTCCTCGGCCCAGTGGATCTTGGTCAGCACCTGCCCCACCCGCGCTTCGAGGGTCGCGCGGTTGTCGTCGATCCAGGCGATCTCCCGCGACCCGGTCATGTCGTTGAAGCGCTCGGAGAAGGGCAGGTTCTTCCGAATGGGCACCCAATAGCGAATGTCTTCGGAGAAGAAGCCGAGCCAGTCCTCGAACTGCCGCGCATCTATCGCGTCCGCTTCCGCGTAGAGGAAATCCTCTATCGCCTTGATGCGAACGATCCTGTCGACGTTATATTCGCCCACGCCTGCCTCCGGTATATCGACGTCCATCATTCCGCCGCCATCAGTTCGGCCCAGCGCCGGTAGAAGCCCATATTGTTGTGCTCGGTCAGCCAATACTTGCTGACCGGTCCCGGGATGTAGGGGTCCGCGAAATTGCCGGTGTCGGCGACATAGCTGAACGGCGCATCCTGGGCGGCGTGGACCGCCGCGCCTTCGGAGGCGTAGCCCCAATTCTCCATGTCGTCCTGCTCGGTCATGCCGCCGGGGCCGCTGTAGGAAACATAGTAGCGGCGCAGGAAATCCTTGGCCTCCTCGGGCGCGTCCTTGTCGACGAAGTACATCCGCCAGGCCTGCGACGTGCGCGGACCGTTGGGATGGGCCATCAGCAGCACCCGCGGCTGCTGGACGTGGAAGCCGGCGTTCGGGAAGATGTTGCCGAGCACCAGCGGCGATCCCGCCTTCTCGCCCAGCCGGTCGAGCCGCCGGCGCCAGCAATCCTCGAAATATTCGGAGGTGATCTTCGACATCGAATAATGGCCGCGCGGCTGGGTGACGTCGATCCTCTCGTAGATCAGGCCATGGCCGTTCGGCGTATAGGTCAGGAACAGCTCGCCGAGCGGGTCGCGCCGGCCGACGCCGCTGCGCGGACCGATGCGGGCGAGGTCGGTCGACTGGTGGCTGATGTTGTGCAGCGGATCGCCGCCGGAATTCTCCGAGACGAATTTCCAGTTGCACGGCACGTTCCATTTCTGGACGCCGCCCAGCACCTCGATCTCGCCGTCGCCGCCGTCCCAGGCGCCGAGGCCGTACCAGAGCGATTCCTTGATATCGCCCAGATAGTCCTCGAAATCGGGGGCCTCCGGATTCCAGGTCGCCCAGATCGTCCCCCGGAAGCTGGCGATCCTCGCCACCTGGATCAGCCCCCACTCCTTGCGATCGAAGCTGGCGGGATAGCTGCCCTGGCGCTCGGGAACGCCCTGGAGGTCGCCGTTCAGGTCGTAGGACCAGCCATGATAGGGGCAATAGAAGCGCTTGGTGTTGCCCTCGTCATAGCGGCAGACGCGCATGCCCTTGTGCCGGCAGGTGTTGAGGAAGGCATGCGGCTTCCCGTCACGGCCCCGGGACAGGATCACCTGATCCTCCCCCATCCGCGTCAGGAAGAAGTCGCCGATCTCTGGAATCTGGCTCTCATGTCCGATCAGCAGCCAGCATTTGCGGAACAGTCTTTCCAGTTCCTGGCGGTAAATCTCCTCGTCGTGGAAGATGGAGCGGCTCACCCTGTTGTTGGTGGCATCCACGAAATCCGTCATGCTTCTCATCGTCTTTTCCCGATCTAGGGCACAATATTGGGCAGCTCGAGCTTCATGAGCTCCGCGCCCGGCAACGAAATGCCGATCTGCTTCGCGAACCGCAGGCTGTTCTCCAGATCCTTGGAGTAGAGCGGGAGAGCATGGGGAGCCATTTTGATCTCCCCCCAGGTCTCGGCGATCCAGCTCCGCGCCAGCCCGCCCGCGACCGCCTGCTTCACCATCTCGGCGCTCAGTCCGCCGGCGGTTCCCAGCCGGACCGCTTCGGCCATCGCCATGATGTTGCCGATGATCGCGACCTGATGCGCGAGCTTGGCGAGGGTCGCCGTCCCGGCCGGGCCGGTCCGCAGGATATTGGGGCCGGACAGCTCGAACAGCGGCTGGCAGCGATCGAGCGCCGCCTCCTCGCCGCCCACCATGAACGACATGGTGCGCGCCCGCGCGCCCTGCGCCCCGCCGCTGACCGGCGCGTCGACCAGTACGACGCCCCGGTCGCGCGTCGCCTTGGCAGCCTCCGCGATCGTATCGGTGCTCACCGAGCTGTGGAGCACGACGATCAGGCCGGGCCGCGCCGATGCCAGCACGCCATCCTCGCCGGCGAGCACGTCGCGCACCTGCTGGTCGGAGACGACGCAGATCATGACGACCTCGCACGCCGCGCCCAGCTCGGCCGGGGAGGCCGCGACCGTGCCGCCCCGATCGCGCAGCTCGTCGAGCGGCTCGGGCCGGACGTCGAAACCGTGCAGCTCGTGCCCGCCGTCCAGAAGGTTGAGCGCCAGCGGCAGTCCCTGCACGCCCAGGCCGATGAAGCCGATCCGCATGTCAGCGCCCCGCCTTTTGCAGGCGAAGCCCGGAACCCGGCAGGAAGCGCGCGTCTTCGGCCACGCTCTCCGCACCGGGGCGAAGAGCGGCAATGCCCTTGATGGTCATGATAGCTACTCGGTTATTGTTGGTTCGGAAGCTGCGGCGACGGAGTCACCGCACGGCATGTCCAAGTCGGATCTCGTCATCGATGAAAAGACCGCCCCGGCTTTCGGGGATGTCTTCATCGCTCATCAACAAGATGCATCCCCTCGTCTCGATTTCTTGCATCTTTCCTCGCCCCGGAAGCGGGCGGCGAGAAATAGATTGTTGGGATGCAGGGTATCACCACCATCGATTTCAACTTTGCCACCCCATATGCTTGTTCAAAATGGGGACGATCCGGCGCCCGCGGCATGGACGATCCCGCCAAACAGAAGAGAGGGAGGGGTCGAAGATGAATGCACCCGCAAAGGACGCGACCGCGCTTTTCGTCGCGCCGGGGCTGGAGGATGCCCCGCTCAACCAATGGTGGGTTGCGGCATCGCGCGAGGAGGTCGGCCGCGCGCCGCTGTCGCGCCAGATCCTCGGTCGCTCGGTCGTCCTGTACCGCACCGAGGCCGGCGAGGTCGCCGCCCTGCCCGATCGCTGCCCGCACCGCTTCATGCCGCTGTCGCAGGGCTGGCTGATCGGCGACCGGCTGCGCTGCGCCTATCACGGCTTCGAGTTCGGCCCCGACGGCCGCTGCGCGCACATCCCGTCGCAGGGCGTCGTGCCCGGTACGATGCGGATCAGGCCCTATCCGGTCGTCGAGCATGGCCTGTGGGTGTGGATCTGGCCGGGCGATCCCGAGCTGGCCGACCCCGCGCTCCTGCCGCCCGATTATTCCCGGCCGGGCTATGACAGCTTCGTGCATTTCCAGGCGTCGGTGAAATGCCACTTCCTCAAGCTGCAGGAGAATCTGCTCGACAGCACCCATCCGACCTTCCTGCACGAGGGGATGTTCGACGACGGCGAGCTCGCCAACTCCCCGCAGAAGGTGGAGGCGGACGAGCGGTTCATCCGGCTGACGCGCGAGACGCAGCCGCAGCTGCCCAACGAGATGACGGCGCAGAGCTTCAGCCTGCCGCGCGACCAGCGCGCGGTCCGCGCCGTGATCTGCGAGGGCCACGCCCCGTCGAGGAACGTCGTGATCACCCGCTTCACCTTCCCCGACCGGCCCGACGCGCCGCCGCACGAGCTGATCTCGGAGCTTCCGGTGACGCCGGCCAACGGCAAGCTCTGCTACCAGTGGTGGGCCTCGATCTCCTCCTATCCGCTGCGCGACACCGACGGGATGACGACGATCTTCCGCCATGCGATGAACCAGGACATCGTCGCGCTCGAGCTGATCGAGGACCGCATCGCCGAGGGCGACCCGGCCGCGATCGAGATCAGCGTCCGCGCCGACGAGGCCGCGCTCCGCTGGCGCCGGATGGTCCGCGGCATGGCGCAGGCCGGGCCCGCCGCGACGGCCGGAGCGACGCTGCGCGCGTCCGAAGCCTGAGCCGATGGACAAGGGGGGCAGCGAGGGCAGCTACGACTATATCGTCGTCGGCGGCGGGAGTTCGGGCTGCGTGACCGCCGGCCGGCTCGTCCGGGAACAGGGCGCCCGCGTCCTGCTGCTCGAAGCCGGCGGCGACGACGACGATCCGCTGATCCGGATGCCGGCGGGCACGTTCAAGATGATGCTGGGCGGAAGCCCGCACATCAAATCCTACCAGTCCAGCCCCCAGCCGCACCTCGCCGGGCGCATCGTCCCGATCCCGCAGGGCAACGTCATCGGCGGCGGCAGCTCGGTGAACGTCATGGCCTATATGCGGGGCTGCGAGGAGGATTATGCGCGCTGGGACGCGGCGATCGGCGGCGGCTGGTCCTGGGCGGACATGCTGCCCCATTTCCGGCGGCAGGAGGGCAATGTCCGCCTCGACGACGAAAGCCATGGCAGCGACGGCCCGCTCAAGGTCTCCGATCCGCACTACAAGGTCAGCGCGACGAGCTATTTCCTGCGGACGATGCAGAAGCGCGGCCTCCCCTTCCGCCACGACTTCAACGCCGGCGAACTGGTCGGCGTCGGCTATCTCCAGACGACGATGGACGGGCCGCGGCGGTGCAGCGCGGCCGACGCCTTCCTCGCCCCCTGCCGCGCCGATCCCCGCCTGACGATCGCGACCAACGCCGTCGCGACCCGCGTCAGGGTGGAGGACGGCAGGGCGGTCGGCGTCGAATATCGGCACAAGGGCCGGCCCTGCTTCGCCGCCGCGACCCGGCAGGTGATCCTGACCGCCGGGGCGCTCGCCACGCCCAAGCTGCTGATGCTGTCCGGGATCGGCGATGCCGACCATCTCCGCGCGCACGGCATCGACCCCATCGTCGACCTGCCCGGCGTCGGGCAGAATCTGCAGGACCATGTGGTCGTGCGCCTCACCACGGCCACCAACGGCGCGTTCGGCTATTTCGGCCAGGATCGCGGCTTCCGGATGATCGTCAACGGCCTGCGCTACCTGCTGTTCAAGGACGGGCCGGTGTCGTCGAACGGCGCGGAGTGCATCGGCTTCGCCAGTCTCGACGCGCCCGACGGCGCCGCCGACACCCAGCTCTACTGCCTGGGGATCATGTGGCCGTCCGCTTATTCCGGGCCGGTGACGCACGGCGTGACGCTGATGGCCAGCCTGACCCAGCCGCGCTCGCGCGGCAGCGTGCGGCTCCGCTCGTCCGATCCGTTCGACGATCCGATCGTCGACCTCAACTGGCTGAGCGAGCAGGCCGACGCCGACCTGCTGGTCAAGGGCCTGCGCTACCTGCGGCAGATCGCGGGCAGCGAGCCGCTCGCCTCGATCATCGCCGAGGAGCGCGCGCCCGGCCCACTCCTCCAGTCGGACGACGACCTCGAACGCTATGTCCGCGAGACGGCCGAGAGCGCCTATCATCCGGTCGGCACCTGCCGCGCGGGAAAGGACGGCGATCCGATGGCGGTGCTGACCCCCGACCTGCGGGTTCGCGGCGTCGACGGCCTGCGGGTGTTCGACGCGTCGATGATGCCCAATATCGTCTCGGCCAACACCAACGCGGTCGTCATGGCGGCCGCCGATCGCGGCGTCGACCTGATGCTGGGTCGCGCGGGTCAGTTCAGGAGAGGAAGCCCTGCACCGTCTCCTGGAGCAGGCCCTTGAACCAGCTATGGCCGGCGTCCTGGTCGTTGCGCTGGTGCCAGAACAACCGTTCCTCGATCGTCGGCATCTCCACCGGCACCGGCAGCGTCCGCACATTGTAGCGATCGCCGTGGAGCTGGGCGAGGTGGAGGGGGACGATCGCCACCATGTCGGTGTGGCTCACCGTGTCCAGGGTGAGCTGGAAATTGGGGAGCCAGGCGCGGATCTGGGGCTGCTTCGGCTGCTGCCGCCACATCTGCTCGCTGATGCCGGCGATGACGTTGCCGAACCGGGTCTCGATATAGGGCAGCTCGCAGAGCTGGTCGAAGGTCACGGCGTCGCCGACGCGGCTGTTCTGCCGCGACGTCACCAGCACGAACGCGTCGGTGAACAGGTCGAGCGAGGACAGCGAGCTGTCAAGATTGACCTCGTCCGACAGGATCCGGGCGGAGATGGTGATCGCGAAATCGAGCTGGCCGTCGACCAGGCGATGGACCGTATCCGTCGCGAGATCCTCGAACTGGACGCTGATGTTGGGCGCGATCCTCTCGATCCGGCACAACAGCGGCGCCGCAAGGATGTCGCTGCAGAAAGTGGTCGCGCCGATCCGGAACACCCGCCGCGCGGTCGCCGGGTCGAACTCCTCGGGCTTGTCGGTCAGGTCGCGGACCTTGATCAATATCTCCCTGACCGGATCGGCGAGCGCCCGCCCCCGCACCGTCAGCTCCATCCGGCGCCCGACCCGTTCGAGCAGCGGATCGGAGAAATGCCAGCGCAGCTTCTGGAGCGCGGCGCTCATCCCCGGCTGGGAGATGTTGATCCGCTCGGCGGCGCGGGTGACGTTCTTCTCCGTGAAAAGGGCATCGAGCGCGATCAGCAGGTTGAGATCGAGTCCCCTCAGATGCATCCCCGATAATCCTTTCCGCCGGGCCGACCATTTTTCCGCACATTGGCCCTTGGCCCGGTGGATGGGCAACCAAAATCGGTCCGGGCGGCGCGCCGGATATCGCCGCTGAGAAAGGGGATGCTCAGGCCGACAGCGTGTCGACCACCTCCTCGGTCGAAACGATGTCCGAGAAATAGCAGGCGAGGCCGTCGAGCGCGTGGTTGTGCTCGGCATCGGTCAGCGCCGCGGTCGCATCGGCGACGACGATCACCTTGTAGTCGAGCTGCATCGCGTCGCGCGCGGTGGACTCGCAACAGACGTTGGTCGCCGTCCCGGTGATGATCAGCGTATCGATCCCGCGCTCCCGGAGCCGATCGTGCAGTTCGCTCGTCCCCTGCACGAAGGCGCCGAAGCGGGTCTTGTCGACCCTGATGTCGGACGGCGCGACGTCGAGATCCGCGTGGAGCGCGAAGCCGTGGCTGTCGGGCCCGAACGTCTCCAGCATCGCATCGCGCCGGTCCGCCGGGATGAACCGGTCGAACCAGGTCGACCAGCCCTTGCTGCTCTCCTCGGTCGCAAGGAACTGGACGAAGACGTTCAGCCCGCCCGCCGCGCGCACCGCGCGCGAGATGGCGTTGATCGCGGGGATGATCTCGCGCGCCACCGGAATCTCGACGATCGCACCCGGCAGGGTGAAGCCGTTCTGCATGTCGATGATCAGGTGCGCGGTCCGCTTCGGATCGATCGAGTCCAGCAGGCCCCGATGGCTGCCCCGCATCGCGATCAGCCGGGCCCGGATATCCTGATCGATGTCGATCGCGTGCATGCCCCGTCCCTCCCTGTTGCGGCCGTACCGGCCATAGGGTGGGCCCGGATCGCGATCAAATCGCCGGCTTGGATGGGCACCATAGCCAGGACCTATTGCGCGCCGCCCGCCTGCGCGGGCGGCGCCGGGACGAAGCCCGCTCAGAAGCTGTAGCGGGCTTCCAGGCCGAAGGTCCGGGGCGGCGCAACCGCGCCCTGGGCGGGCGTGCCCAGGATCGGGGTGTTCACCACGCCGCTCGTCTTGGTGTCGATATCGGTGATGTTCTTCACGAAGGCGGTGACCTGCCAGTTGTTCGCCGCCTTGTAGGTCAGCGAGGCGTTGACCTTGGCGAACGGCTTCTGGCTCAGCAGCTTCAGGTTGGCCGGGGTGAAATAATAGCGGGTCGAATATTCGCCGTCGACGCGGGCCGCAATCTCGCCGTCGCCCAGCGCCCAGGTATAGGTGCCGGCCAGATAGGCCTGAAACTCCGGCGCGTTGTTCAGGTGGTTGCCGCTGAAATCGACCGTGGCCAGCAGCGGGCGGGCGCCGTCGGGACCGGCATAGTTCTTATATTTGGTGTTGAGGTAGGAACCCGAGGCCTCCAGCTTGAACTGGTCGCTGACGATCGCGTCGATCTGCGCCTCCACGCCATAGACCCGCGCCGTCGCGGCGTTGGTGGTGACGACCGCCGGACCAACGACCTGCAGCACCTGCAGGTTGGTATAGTCGTAATAGAAGCCCGCGGCGTTGAAGCGCAGCCGGTTGTTCGCCATGGTCGTCTTGATGCCGACCTCATAGGCGGTCAGCTTCTCCGGCTCGAACGCCGGCGCCACCGTGGTGACGTCGTAGCCGCCCGACTTGAAGCCCTTCGAATAGGACGCATAGACCATGGTCCGCGGATCGACCTGATACTGGATGCCGAGACGCGGCGTCGTCGAGTTGAACGAGACGCGCGGCTGCACCGTCACCGGCGGCAGCGGGGTGTCGTTGGTGGTGGGCGAATTGGCGATATAGGGCTGCGTCAGGCTGAAGCCGTTGACCAGGAAGGCCTGCTTGCGCTCGTTGCTGACGCGGATGCCGGCGGTGAGCGAGAGGTTGTCGACCACCTCATAGGTCGCCTGCGCGAAGGCCGCCTTGGCGCGCGTCTTGATCGTGCCGCCGATCTCGACGAAGTCGACCAGATAGTCGGGGGTGCCGTCGTCGGGGACGCCGAAGAAGGCATTGAGCACCGAGCGCGGGAACGGCGACGAGCCCGGGACCGACGAGTCCTTCTCGCGGAAGTAGAACAGGCCGGCGGTCGCCTTCAGCCGGTCCGAGGTGTAGTTGAGCTGCACCTCCTGGCTGAACTGGTGCGCGGGCTCGCCGGCGATGAAGAAGGCGTCGACGGAGCTGCCGCCGCCGAGTGGGGTGATCGTCAGCGAGTTCTGGTCGCGATAGCCGGTGATCGACTTGAGCTGGAAATCGCCCAGCGACCATTCGAGGATGCCGGTGACCGCGTCGATGCGCAGGCGGAACCTGGAATCGCGCGGCGAGGCGATGTCCTGGACGTCGGACGCCGCATAGCCGCCGAGCTGCTGGAAGACCGGCGGCGTGCCGAGCGCGCCCGGCAATCCGGTCAGGCCGGCGGCGCCGAAATAGTGGAGCGCCGCGCCATTGTCGCTCTGCTTGTAATGCTCGTAGATCAGGGTGCCGGTCAGGGTGTCGGTCGGCTTGACCACCACCGTGGCGCGGACGCCCCAGGCGTCCTTGTCGCTGACGTCGTTGCCGGTGACCAGGTTCTTGCCGTAGCCGTCATGCTTGTCCATGAAGCCGGCGACGCGGACGAGCAGGCGATCCTCGACCAGCGCGCCACCGACCGCGCCCTCGACGTTGAGCGCGCGATAGTTGCCGACCAGCACGCGGCCGAAACCCGACCATTCGTTGGTCGGCCGCGCGGTCGACATATTGACCGAACCGGCGGTGGCGTTGCGGCCGTAGAGGGTGCCCTGCGGCCCCTTCAGCACCTCGACCGAGGCGATGTCGTACATGCCGGCGAGCTGCGCGATCGGGCGCGAGACATAGACGTCGTTCAGGTTGACCGCGACCGCGCCCTCGGCGGTCGGCACGAAGCCCGAGCTGCCGATGCCGCGGATGGTGAGCTGGGCATAGCCGTCATTCTCGCCCATCTTGAAGGCCGGGACGAGCTGCTGCATGTCGGTCAGCGTGCGCACTTGCGCTGCCACCAGCGTGTCGGCGCTCAGCGCCGTGACGGCGACCGGCGTCCGCTGCGCGCTGCTGCTGCGCCGCTCGGCGGTGACGATGATGTCCTGAAGGCCGGTGGTGCCGGCATCGTCCGCCGCCGCGGCCGGCGCGGCCTGCTGCGCCTGGACGGCGCCGGCCGCGACGAGCAGGCTCGCCGACAGGGCCGACGCGTGAAGAAACGCTCTTATGCTAGTCATGATCTTGGATCCTCCCCTAAATAAGGCAAAAGCTCGCCACTGCCCGGACCGTCTTTTTGACGATCTCCTCCGAGCATCTCGCTTGCCAAAAAGAATTACATGTTCACTAAGATGGTAACATTCCAAATCGAGAAAAATGGTTTTTCCAAATCACGCAGATTTTTTTCAAAATCCCCGAAAAATAATCATTCATCTTATCAAATATATACTGTCGACATTCACGCCGTCACGAGATTGACCTTGTCCGCGATGACCGCGCTCCGCTCCTCGCGGCACATCTGCGCGATCCTTCGCCGCACCCGGATCGCCGCGGCGTCGCTCGGCAGGATCGCCGGTTTCAGCGACCAGAAATCCTCGCCGCCCATCCGGTCGGCGACGCCTTCGACCATCGGATTGTCCTCGGCCAGGAAGACGCGGCTCTGCGCCTCGCGCACCATCGCCGGAATCCACGCCTCGTCGTCGCCATAGCTGCCCGAGCTGCCGAAGAAATAATGGGTGCTCTGCTCGGTCTCGGGGGTGAAGATGTGGAAGGCGTAGGCGCCCTTGTCCTGGATCGGCTCGGCCCCCGGCGGCACCGCGCCGAAGTCCATCATCATGATCGAGGGCGCCATCCAGACGACGTTGTTCCACTGGTCGCAGGGCTGCCCCTGCATCGGCCCGAAGCCGCACAGCGTGTCGGGCATCCAGAGCACCGCCCGGATCGTCCCGTCCTGCTCGCTGACCTTGACCTCGGCCGCGCGCATCGTCGCGTTGCCGAGCGACCCGTCATGCAGGAAGCCGACATGGGTCAGGTCCATGATGTTGTCGGTTTCGAGCAGCCAGTTGGCCTTCACGTGCAGGTAATTGCCGATATTGTCGTGCCCGCCCGCCGGCGGGATCAGCGCGAGATCGGGAATGGTCCCCTCGTCGGCCAGCGCCGGATCGCCCGGCCATATCCACAGGATGCGGTGGCGCTCGACCAGCGGATAGGCGCGCGTCCGCGTGCCCGGCGGGAAATGCCCGCCGCCGCCCGGATTGGCGATGCAGGCCCCGCTCCGCCCGAATTGCAGGCCGTGATAGCCGCATTCGATCCGGTCCCCCTTCAGCCGGCCCAGGCTGAGCGGCGCGAAGCGATGGGGGCAGCGATCGTCGAACGCGACGGCGGCGCCATCGTGGAAGCGGGCCATGACGATCGGCCTGCCGAACAGGCGGCGCGCCAGCAACGTGTCACGAACCTCGTCCGCCCAGGCCGCCATGTACCAGCAGTTGAGGGGAAAGCTGCGATCCGACATCCTCGAGCCCTGACCTGCTGCTCTTTGCGACAGCTTGTGTGTGGGCTCAGTTAAGTCGGATGCCGGCCCGCCGTGTAGGCATCTAGCCGAAAGACATAATTTCCAATTTGGCACGTCCGCGTCCACGGGACGGAGGCCGCGATGCCGGGGTCCGCGCGATCACGGATATCCGGCGATCGGCCGCTCCATCCGACGGCCATCAGCTTTTCCCCGAGGCAATGGCCACGTTTTTTCCATTTCGGAAATCCAGTGCTTCCGGGAGGCGATTGCCAAAGCCTGCCCGGCCCCGCAGGCTCGCGTCAAAAGTTTTAGGGAGCGACACGAGGATGAAGAGCTGGAAAGACGATCCGCGAGCGGACACCAACCCCCTGTTCAACGACAATCCGCTCAAGCTCGGCCTGTTCGGCCTGAACGGCATCGGCATCAGCATGACCAACGTGCCGGAGGCGCCCAACGCGCGCTGGAGCGAATCCGTCGCCGTCTCGAAGATCGCCGACGAGGCCGGGTTCGAGGCGAACGTCCCCTATGCGCGCTGGCGCGGCTTCATCGAGGAGGAGCCCTCGCACCGCAGCGGCCTCGCCATGGATTGCTACACTTGGGCTGCGGCGACCAGCCAGCTGACCAGCCGGGGCGGCGTCTTCTCCACCTCGCACGTTCCCACCATCCATCCGATCGCGGCGGCCAAGCAGTGCGCGACGATCGACCTGATCTCGGGCGGCCGCTTCGGCCTCAACGTCGTCGCCGGCTGGAACAAGCCCGAGCTCGACATGTTCGGCGCGCCGATGAAGGAGCATGACGACCGCTATGCGCAGGCCGCCGAATGGATCGAGGTGATCCGCCAGCTCTGGACCCGCGAGGAAGCCTTCGATTTCGAAGGGCAATATTATGCGATCAAGAAGGGCATCAGCCTGCCCAAGCCGATGCAGAAGCCCTTCCCGCCGATCATGAACGCGGGCGGATCGGACCGCGGCCGCGCCTTCGCCGCCAAATATGCCGACATGGCGTTCGTCATCGTCAAGTCGGACGATCCCGACGAGATCCGCAGGGAAGCCGACCTCTACCGCCGCACCGCGCGCGAGGAGCATGGCCGCGACATCCAGATCTGGACCTATGCCTATGTCGTCCAGCGCGAGACCGAGCAGGAAGCCCGCGACTATCTGAACTATTATGCGGTCGAGCATGGCGACGACCGCGCGCTCGACGGCTGGATGCGCCTCCAGGGCATGCACACGCAGCTCATGCCCAAGGACGTGATGGAGGCGATGCGCTTCCGCTTCAAGGCCGGCAATGGCGGCTTCGAACTGGTCGGCACCGCCGACCAGATCACCTCGCGCCTCGAACTGCTCAAGCAGGGCGGGATCGACGGCGTGCTGCTCGGCTGGGTCGGCTTCGAGGACGGCATCCAGCGCTGGGTCAAGGACGTGATGCCCCGCATGACCCAGGCCGGTCTGCGACTGGGCTGACCGCATGGCCTTCGACACCGCACTCGTCGCCGAACTGGCGGCCCGGCTCGATCGTGCCGAGCAGGACCGCGAGCAGATCGCCCAATTCTCGCGCGCCCATGACGGCATGACGATGGACGACGCCTATGCCGTGCAGGCGGCGTGGATCGACCGCAAGGTGGCGGCGGGCCAGACGGTCATCGGCCACAAGATCGGACTGACGAGCCGCGCCATGCAGCGCGCGGTGAACATCACCGAGCCCGACTATGGCGTGCTGCTGTCGCCGATGCGGTTCCACGACGGGCAGACCATCCCGATCGACCGCTTCATCGAGCCGCGCGTCGAGGTCGAGATCGCCTTCGTCCTGAAGAAGCCGCTCGAAGGACCGGACTGCACGATCTTCGACGTGCTCAACGCGACCGATCATGTCGTCCCCGCCGTCGAGATCATCGACGCCCGGATCGAACGCCACGACCGCAACGGCGGCGGCACCCGGACCGTGCTCGACACGATCGCCGACAATGCCGCCAATGCCGGCATCGTGATCGGCGGCCGGCCGATGCGGCCCGACGCGATCGACCTGCGCTGGGCGCCCGCGATCCTCTATCGCAACGGCGAGATCGAGGAGACCGGGGTCGGCGCCGCCGTGCTCAACCACCCGGCCAACGGGCCGGCCTGGCTCGCCAACCGGCTGTCGCGCTTCGGCGTGTCGCTCCAGGCGGGCGAGATCATCCTGGGCGGCTCGTTCACCGGGCAGGTGTTCGTGCGGCGCGGCGACAGCTTCCACGTAGATTTCGGGCCGCTCGGATCGATCGGGATGCATTTCGCGTGAACATGTTCAAGGCCGCGATCGCCACCGGCCGGCGGCAGATCGGCTTCTGGCAGGCGCTCGCTACTCCCTATACGGCGGAGATCTGCGCGGGCGCCGGCTTCGACTGGCTGCTGATCGACGGCGAGCATGGCCCCAATGATCTGCCGCTGGTGCTCCGGCAGCTACAGGCGATCGAGGGCTCCCCGGCCGAGCCGGTCGTCCGCCTGCCCTGCGCCGACACGGTGCTGGTGAAGCAATATCTCGACATCGGCGCGCGCACCCTGCTCGTCCCGATGATCGAGAGCGCGGCGCAGGCCGCGGCGATGGTCGCCGCCTGCCGCTATCCGCCGCGCGGCGTCCGCGGCGTCGGATCGGCGATCGGCCGGGCCAGCCGCTGGAACAGGACGCCCGGCTATCTCCACGACGCCGAACGGGACATCTGCCTGCTGTTGCAGGTGGAGAGCGTCGCCGGGCTGGAGGCCTGCCACGCCATCGCCGCCACCGACGGCGTCGACGGCGTCTTCATCGGCCCGTCCGACCTCGCCGCCGCGCTCGGCCATCTCGGCCATCCCGGCCATCCCGACGTCCAGGCGGCGATCGCCGGCGCGATCGATCGCGTCCTGTCTGCCGGCAAGGCGGCGGGCCTGCTCGCGGCGGACGAGCGGCTGGCGCGGCGCTATCTGGCGGCGGGGGCGAGCTTCGTCGCGGTCGGCACCGACGTCACCGTCCTGGCGCGCGGCGCCGAGGCGCTGGCCGCCCGCTTCCGCGAGGACCCGGGCGCGCCCACGACCGGAATGGTCCCCGACCCGACCTACTGATCGCCGACCGCTTCGAGCATGGCGCCCTTGCGCTCACGCGCGATGCGCTGCGCGAGGATGCGGCGCGCGCGGACGCCGCCGGCGTCGGTCGGCAGGATCACCGGCCGCAGCTCCATGATGTCGCGATGGCCGACGCGCCGCTGCTGCGCCTCGAGCACCGGCTTGTCCTGCTCGCCGAAGCCGACCCGCTGCCATTCGCGGATCTTCTCGTCCGCCTCGGGATCGCCGACCCCATAGTCGCGGCTGTGCGCGTAGAAATAATGGCAGCTCCCGTCCGCCTCGGGCGTGACGAGATGGGCGCTGTGGTTGCCGATCAGATATTGGTCGGGCGCGCCCGGCTCGGTCACCGTCGCCGACAGCTTGATGTTGGAGGGCAGCGTCCAGCGCGTCTCCATGGTGAAGTCGATCAGCTTGTCGGGACCGAGGAAGCTTTGCAGGAACGGCGCGGGCCGGCCGTTCGGGAAGGTGATCGAGCGATGGACGACGTCGCCGTCCTGCCAGGTGTCGTCGACCAGCCGATGATAGGCCTCGGACGCCTGATAGTCGCGATGGACGAACTGGACGTGGGTCAGGTCCGACAGATTGTCGATCGCGAGCTGATAGTCGGCGCGGACATGGGCATAGCCGGTGACCGTCGCCCGCGCGGGATCGGCGAGGAAGGAGAAGTCGGCGATGCCGTCCGGATCGGCGAGCGCCGGATCGCCGGTCCACACCCAGATCACCCGGTCGCGCTCGACGACCGGATAGGACCGCACCACCGCGCGTTCGGGCGGGTCGCCCAGCGGGTTGAACATGCAGCGGCCGTCGCTCCCGAAGCGCAGCCCATGATAGGCGCATTCGAGCACGCCGTCGGCGACGCTGCCCAGGCTCAGCGGCACGAAGCGGTGCGGGCAGCGATCGGCGAGCACGACGAGGCCGTCCTTGCCGCGAAAGCAGACCAGCTCCTCGCCGGCGATCGTCCGGCCGAGCGGGGCGTCCGCGACCTCCTCGCCCCAGGCGAACATGTACCAGGCGTTGCGCAGGAAATTGCCGCTCGTCTCTCCACCCACGTCGCGATCCTTTTCAGGCCGGTTCGGGCACGCGGCGGCGATAGCCGCTGCCGACATGATCGGACGGCAGGCGGCCGCCGGTCTCGGGGAAGAATTTCTCCCGCATCGTCCCCGGCGCATAGGCGGTCTTGTAGAGTCCCCGGTCCTGCAATTCGGGCACGACCAGGTCGACGAAGGCGCCGAGCCCGCCCGGCTCGACCGTCCGGACCAGGTTGAAGCCGTCAATGTCGGCCTCCTCGACCCATTGCGCCATCTCGTCGCACACCTCGTCGGCCGAGCCGACGAAGAAGGCCTCGCGCCCGCCGACCTTGCCGAACCGGCCGAGGTCGCGGACCTGCAGCGGCCGGCCCGGATTATGGGTGGTCATCGCCTCCATGATCGACTGGATCGCGTTGCTCTCGACATAGGTGATCGGATCGTCGGGCGCATATTTGGACAGGTCGATGCCCAGCCATTGCGAGAACATCGCCAGATTGCCCGTCTCGTCGCTATAGGCCGCGATGTCGCGCTGGATGTCGCGCGCCTCGGCGCTGGTCGGGGCGACGATGACGGTGGCGGCGTTGAACACCTTGATGCTGTCGGGCGCCCGCCCCGCGCGCACCGCCTCGTCGCGATAGGCGCGCACCGTCTTGCGGGCGAAGCCGATGTCGCTGGTCGACATGAAGGTGCATTCGGCGTGCCGCCCCGCGAAGACCCGCCCGCGCGACGAGGCGCCGGCGGCGTAGATCAGCGGCGTGCGCTGCGGCGACGGTTCCGACAGGTGGATGCCGTCGCAGCGATAATGCTCGCCATGATGGTGGACGGCATGGATTCGCGACGGGTCGGCGAAGATCCGCGACGCCTTGTCGCGCACCGCCGCGCCATCCTCCCAGCAGCCTTCCCACAGCTTGTACATCAGCTCCATATATTCGTCGGCGATGTCGTAGCGCGCGTCGTGCGCCACCTGCTGGGTCGCGCCGACCGCGCGGGCGGTGCTGGCGAGGATGCCGGTCACCACGTTCCAGGCCACCCGCCCCTTGGTCAGGTGATCGAGCGTGCTGAACCGCCGCGCGAGCAGATAGGGCTGCTCATAGGTGGTGTTGCCGGTGATCCCGAAGCACAGGTCGCGGCTGACCGCCGCCATCGCCGAGATCACCATCATCGGATCGTTGTTCGGCAGCATGGTGCCCGCGCGGAGCACCGCGTCGGGCGTCCCGCCATAGACGTCGTTCGCGCCCAGCACGTCGGCCAGGAACACCGCGTCGATCAGCCCGCGCTCGCACAGCCTGGCGAGATCGGTCCAGAATTCGAGATCGGTATAGCCCAGGCCGTTCGACTGCGGATGCGCCCAGAGCCCCGCCCAGGATTGCGTCGGCGACGCCATCGAAAAAGCGTTGACCGCGATCTGCTTGGTCCGCCCCATATCCACTCCTCGCCATGCTATCTGCCTACAGCATCCTCCGATGCGGCCCGACGGCAAGCCGGAATCCGGAATGTTACTCTTGTCGTTTTGGAAAGCGCTTTTGATTGGCCCGCGCGCGAGCCGCGGCGGTAGACCGATGCCATGAACAGGGGAGAGGATCTTTCCATGCCGCCTGCGGACGGGGCCGCATCGGTCGCGCGTCCGGCCGGGAAAGGGCATGATTTCCATTGCTACGATCCCGCCGTCGGTCATGGCCTGCGGCACAATCCGATGCAGGCGATCATCGCGCCGCGACCGATCGGCTGGATATCGTCGGCCAGCGCGGCGGGCGTCAACAACCTCGCGCCCTACAGCTTCTTCAACATGTTCCGCGCGACGCCGCCGCTGATCGGCTTCTCCAGCGGCGGGCGGAAGGACAGCCTGCGCAATGCCGAGGAGACCGGGCGCTTCGTCTGGAACCTGGCGACCCGCTCGCTCGCCACGGCGATGAACCTCTCCTCCGCCGTCGTCCCGCACGAGGTGGACGAGTTCGCGCTCGCCGGGCTGACGCCGATGCCGTCGAGCTTCGGCAGCCCGCCCTGCGTCGCCGAAGCCCCCGTCTCGTTCGATTGCGTGCTGACCCAGATCGTCGACCTGCGGGATCGCCACGGCCAGCCCTCGGGATCGCACCTCGTCATCGGCGAGGCGGTCCATGTCCGCATCGCCCGCACCCTGATCGCCGACGGGGTCTACGACACGCTGGCGAGCGATCCCATCCTTCGCGGCGGCGGCACCGCGGACTATTTCCATCTGACGCCGGACGGCCATTTCCGGATGGAACGACCGGACTGAACCGAGGAGAGGCAAGGCGATGATCGACGGCGTGACGACACGGCAGGGCCGGCTCAGCGGCATCGCGACGCGGAGCGGGAGCGCCTTCCTGGGCATCCCCTATGCCGCGCCGCCGGTCGGCGAGCTGCGCTGGCGCCCGCCGCACGATCCGCTGCCCTGGCAGGGGACGCGCGCGGCCGACCACCATTCGCCGGTCGCGATGCAATATCTGCCCTCGCCCGCCTCGCTCTACCATCCCGGTTCGCCGCCGCAGAGCGAGGACTGCCTGACGCTCAACGTCTGGACCGGCGCCGGAAGCGGATCGGAGCGGCGGCCGGTGATGGTCTGGTTCCATCTCGGCGCCTTCATGTTCGGCTCCTCGGCCTGCACCACCGCGCCCGACGGCAAGCCGCTGTTCGACGGCGCCGCGCTCGCCGAACTGGGCGTGGTGGTGGTGACGGTGAACTATCGGCTGGGCCGCTTCGGCTTCCTCGCCCATCCGGGCCTCACCGCCGAGAGCGACCATCGCGCCTCGGGCAATTACGGCTTCATGGACCAGGTCGCGGCGCTGCGCTGGGTGCGCGACAACATCGCCGGCTTCGGCGGCGATCCGGACAACGTCACCATCTTCGGCGTGTCGGCCGGGTCGGCGAGCTGCTCGATGCACATGGCCTCGCCCTTGTCGAAGGGCCTGTTCCATCGCGCGATCGCCGGCAGCGGCGCGTTCATGGGCCCGCCGAGCGGCAGCAGCGGGCTGTTCGACAAGCTGCTCGACCTGCCCTCGGCCGAGGCGCGCGGCCTCCAGATGTCGGAGGCGCTGGGGGCCGCCGACGTCGCCGCGCTCCGCGCCCTGCCCGCCGACGCGATCATGGCGGCGCCGATCCCGATGGAGCCCGGCGCCTGGTATATGGAGGCGCTCGGCGGCCATCTCGGCGAGGGCGCGGCGGACACCAACTATCCGATCGTCGACGGACATGCCCTGCCCGACAGCCCGGCCGCGATCATCCGCGCCGGCCGGCACAACGACGTGCCGCTGCTGACCGGCTCGACCGTCGACGACTGCTCGGGCCTGCCCGCGATCCGCGACCTCGCCGACTATCGGGCCTATGTCCGGCAGGACATGGGCGCGCTGGCCGACGCGGCGCTGAGCGCCTATCCCGCCGACGACGACCGGGAGGCCACGCGCGCCAGCGGCGACCTGCTCGCCGACCGGGTGTTCGGCTGGCAGAACTGGACCTGGGCCAGGCTCGCCGCGCGGCACGGCCGGCAGCCGGTCTATTATTATGACTGGCTCCACGCCCCGCCGATCCCCGAGGGCCGCTATATCGAGAGCGGCTTCGGCGCGGTCCATGCGGCCGAGATGCCCTATGTCTTCCGCAACCTCGACGCCTATGACTGGTCCTGGACGGCGGCGGACGAGCGGCTGTCCGATCGCATCTCCGCCTATTGGGTCAATTTCGCGCGGTCGGGCGATCCGAACGGTAGCGACCTGCCGCACTGGTCGCGCTTCGAGGGCGACGACGGACCGGCGATGCGGATCGGCGCCGAGCCGGCGATGGGCCGCCCGGGGCGCGGCGAGCGCTTCGCGGTGCTCGACGCCTATTATGCGGACCGCGCGACGCCCTGACTATCGTCCGGTCACGCCATCCATTCGGGCGTGCCGCGAAAGGCGTCGCGCAGGTGATCGATGAACACCCGCGTCTTGAGCGGCAGGTTGCGGCGCTGCGGATAGACGACGTAGATGAAGCTGTTGATCACGCCGCGATCGGGGAACAGTTCGATCAGCCGGCCGTCGTTGATCTCCTGATAGACCAGGTAGCGCGACAGATGGCCGATGCCGACGCCGTCGAGGATCGCCTGCTTGTAGATGTCGCCATGGTTGACCACCAGGTTGCCCGACACATGGACGACATTCTCGACACCGTCCTGCAGCAGCCGCCATTTCGCGGTGCTGGACGCCTCGTTGGTCAGTAGGCAATTGTGGCTTTCGAGGTCCCTGGGCTCGGCCGGCATGCCGAACTTCTCGACATAGGCCGGCGACACGCACACGCTGCGGATGTTGGGCGCCAGCTTCACCGCGATCAGCCCGGGCTCCAGATTGCTGCTGATGCGGACCGCGACGTCGATGCTGTGGTCGATCAGGTCGACCAGTTCGGGCGTGACCCGGAAGTCGAGGCTGATCTTGGGATAGCGTTCCAGGAAGCTCGGGATCAGCCGCGGCAGGTGGTAGCCGGCGAAGGACGGCCCCATGGTGATGCGCAGCTTGCCCTGCGGCTCCATCTGATATTCGAGCATCTCCGCTTCGGTTTCCTCGACCTCCTTCAGGATGATCAGGCACCGGTCGTAGAAGCGGCGTCCGAGCTCGGAGACCGAGAGATGCTTGGTGGAGCGGACGATGAGCTGCCCGTGGATCTTCTCCTCCAGGAAGGAGACATGCTTGCTGATCGTCGAGGGCATGACGTTCAGCCGATAGCCGGCCTCGGAGAAGCTGCCCGCTTCCACCACCGCCACGAAGGCGCGCAGCGCGCTCAGATTGTCGAGCATCGAGCGGTAGATGTTCTTGACGTCGCCCTTCATCCGGTCACCTGCCCCTTGCCGTGGCGCGCGCGCCCACTGTCGTCAGGCGGCGCGCAGCGGGATCGGCGACCGCCGACGATCATTGCCCCGCATTAGAGTCAAATATCGACGGGAGGGCAAGCTGCATGCCGAGCGTGCGACCGATCGCGCAGACCTGCATGAAGCGGGTCGCCTGGAACAGCAGCGCGACCGCCAGTCCGGGCGAAGCGAGCGACGCCACCTGCCCGGCCGCATCGCGCGCCGCCTCGTGCTGCCTCTCGACGATCGCGATCGACAGCGCGCGCGCGGCCTGCTGCAACGGCGTGATCTCCGCCGTCGAGGGACGCCCGACCATCGCCGCGATCCAGTCGCGGTCGAGCCCCAGCTTCACCGACAGCCGCTCGTGCTGGATGCGCTCATAGGGGAAGTCCATCGCCTGGCAGACGGTCAGCGCGACGGTCTCGTTGAGGTCGTCGGGGATCGCCCCCTTCAGCGCCACGCTGAGCCCCATGAAGGCCGACAGGACGTCCGGCGCATGGCTCCCATAGCGGAAGAAATCGCCGAAATAGCCCAGCCGGTCGACCGTGGGCTGGAGGAGCTTCTGGAGGTTCTCGCCGATCTCGGCGAATTCGAGCGGGTGTATGTCGGTCATCGTCGTCGCCTGCCGGGAAAAAGTTCAGACCAGTTCGGAGATGTTGGTCTGGAAGCCGATCTGGGTGCCGAGATTCTTGATCGGGTCCTTCATCGTCTCCTGCCAGATCAGCGATTCCGTCGCGATCATCAGCGGGTGATCCTGGATGGTCAGCGAGTAGAAGCCGTCCGGTCCCGACGCATGGTTGTGGATCGACCAGCCCGGCGCCGACAGCATCAGGTCGCCGGCCTTCCAGAACAGCTTCTCGCCGTTGACGGTGCTGCGGCCCGAGCCCGCGAACCAATAGTTGATCGCCGCCGAGCTGTGCCGGTGCGGACGATCGACCACGTCGCCGGGATAGGCGGCGATCGACGCGAAGAAGCTGTGCGTCGTGCCGTTCCGCCGCTCGGTCGCCGGATTGTAGAGGATGTAGAGGCGGCGCCCGGTATAGCCCTCGCCGATGCCGCGCACCGCGTTCAACCGCGGCTCGACGACCGACCAGGGCCAGTGGAGCGCGCGGTTCTCGACCGTGTCGGGATCGACCAGATGCTCATAGGGCATCAGGAAGCCACCACCCTCGATCGGCACGATCGGCGCGCTGTCCTTGGCGCGCGGGCCGGCCGGGGCGTCCTGTGCCACCGTCTCGAACCAGGCTTCGGATATCTTCGCGTCGTCGGCCTCCTCGCCGTAGAAGACCATCAGCTTCTCGAGCATCGGCCGGTTGGAGAAGGTCAGCCGCACCAGCAGGTCCGACCCGTTGTTCTCGTAGAAGACCGGGTGCATCGACGGCACGTTCCAGACGTCGTGCTTCTCGATCCCGAAGCAGGAAGTGCCGATCCGCGCGGCGCCCTGGCCACGGATGCAGGTGCCGACCGCCGAGCCGTTCGAGCGGCTGACGCGGACGCTCTCGCCCGGCTTCAGCACCTCGATATGCGCGTCGATGCCGGGCGCAAGGCCGAGTCCGGGCGCCTGCGCCATCGGATGGACCATGCTGGTCGCGCGCCGACCGTTGGCGGGCCGCGGCTCGTCGGCGAGCCGCTCGACCTCCCGCTCGATCTCCTCCTTGGTGATGACGATCGACGGCCAGCTTTCCACCGAAGTGGCGAACTGACCGCTCTCGTCGACGAGCTTCGCCTTATGCCCCATGTCCACTCTCCCGAGACCTGTCATGCCGTTGCCATCATGCTGCGCCAGCGCGGCGGCACCCGCGTCGGCTGGTCGATCGTCATCCCGATGCCCTGCTCCGTGGCGCGCTCATAGGCCATGATCGCCACCGACAGGTCCGACAGGCCGGTGCCCATCGGCTTGAACAGGGTGATGTCCCCGCCGGCCGGCCGCGGCGCATCGCCGCCGAGCAGCGAGCCGAGCGTGCGGACCGCCTCCCAGCCCTCCGGCCCCTCGCCGAAATGCTCGCGCAGCTCGCGCGAGTTGCGCCGGGCGTTGCCCAGGCTGTCGACGACCACGCGCGTGCTGCGCGCCAGCACGTTGGGCAGGCATTCGGCATTGGCGGGCAGGATCGCCCCCGCCGCGATCAGCAGCGTGCCCGGCGCCAGCAGGTCGGCGTCGAGGAACGGCGTCGATGCGCGGGTGATCAGCGTGACGATCGGCGCGCCCTCGACCGCCTCGGCCAGCGATCCGCAATCGACCACCTCGAACGAGAAGGCCCGGCGCGCGCGCTCGACGAAGGCCGCGCGCTTCTCGGCGGTCGGGCTGTGGATCCTCAGCCGGCGCAGCGGCCGGACCGCCGCCACCGCCGCCGCCTGGGTCAGCGCCTGCGCGCCGGTTCCCACCAGCGCCATCTCGGCGGCATCGGGCGCGGCCAGCATGTCGGCCGCCAGCCCCGATATCGCCGAGGTGCGGATCTGGCCGAGCGTCGCGGCCTCCAGCACCGCGAGCAACTGGCCGTCGCGCGTATCGAACAGCGAGAAGATCGCGGTCGCGCCCCGGTCGGTATGGACCCAGGTCTTGAAGCCGGCATAGTTCAGCCCCGGCGACAGCGATCCCAGCGCGTGCATCGCGCCGCCGGGCCAGACGCCCAGCGCCTTGTCGACCGTCTTCGCCCGCCCCTCGGCCTCCTCGGCCAGGCCGACGCGCAGCGCCGCCATCGCGTCGTTGATGTCGACCAGCGACGCGACCTCGGCCTCGGTCAGCCAGATCAGCCGCTTCTTGCTCATGCCCCCGCTCCGGAGGCTCCGGCGCCTTCGGCGACCACCGCGTTGCGCAGCAGGCCGACGCGCGGAATGTCGATCTCCAGCACGTCGCCGGGGGCCAGCCATATCTTGGGATCGCGCAGGAAACCGACGCCGTCGGGGGTGCCGGTCGAGATGATGTCGCCCGGCAGCAGCCGCGTGAAGCGGGTGATGTAGGCGATCAGCTGCGGGATGGTGAAGATCAGCGAGGTCAACCTGTCCTGCTGGACCACCGCGCCGTTCAGCCGGGTCGTCAGTTCCAGGGTCGACGGATCGCCCACCTCGTCCGCCGTCGTCAGCCAGGGGCCGATCGCGCCGCTTGCGAGGAAATTCTTGCCCGCCGTCACCTGCCGCGCATGGGCCTGATAGTCGCGCACCGAATTCTCGGCGAAGCAACTATAGCCGACGACATGGTCCATCGCGTCGGCCTCGGCGACGCGCCACGCCGGGCGGCCGATGATCACCGCAAGCTCGCCCTCGAAGTCGAACTCGCCGGACAGCGACGGCGCCACCACCGGCTGCCCGTGGCCGACCTGGCTCGACGGAAAGCGGACGAACAGCGACGGATAGTCGGGCAACGGCGTGCCCGTCTCGATCAGGTGTCCGCGATAGTTGAAGCCGACCGCGATGATCTTGTCGGGATCGGTCACGGGCGGGAGGAAGGTCAGGCTCGACGGCTCGACCGGGGTGCCGGCGACGGCCGCCGCCTCGCCCAGCCGTCGGTCGGCGATCAGCGCCCTGACGCCGCTCGCAAATCCCTCGGGCAGCAGGACCAGTCGGTCGCCATCGTCCCGGACGATCCGGGCACGCCCCTCATGCAGGCAGGTTCCTATCCTCATCGGCTCTTTCGTTCGCTGTTGCGCTTTCCCGTAGGTAAGGCGGTTGCCGCCTCGCGGTGTAGGCACGTCGCCGAAAGACATAATTTCCAATTTGGCACTTCCGTCCGCCCGACGATGCCGCGCCGGCCGATCGGCATTTTTTCGCGCCCATATGAAGAGGATCGCAGCCTCTCGCCGGCGTCGCGCCGCTCGCGGGGCGGCCTCTTTTTCCATTTCGGAAATCGACTGCTTCCGCCGCGCGATTGTCAAAGCCCCGGCCGGGGATCAGCGTCCCGCGAAAATCTAGGGAGCGAGATGAGGATGAAGAGCTGGAAGGACGATCCGCGGGCGGACACCAATCCCCTGTTCAACGACAATGCGATCAAGCTGGGCGTGTTCGGCCTCAACGGCATCGGCATCAGCATGACCGACGCTCCCGAAGGCGCCAGGGCGGACTGGGGCGAGTCCGCCACGGTCGCGAAGATGGCCGACGAAGGCGGGTTCGAGGCGATCGTCCCCTATTCGCGCTGGCGCGGCTATATCGAGGAGGAGCCCGCCCACCGCAGCGGCCTCGCGCTCGACAGCTATACCTGGGCCGCCGCGACCAGCCAGATCGCGCCGCGCCCCAGCATCTTCTCCACCTCGCACGTCCCGACGATCCATCCGATCGCGGCGGCGAAGCAATGCGCGACGATCGACCAGATCTCGGGCGGGCGCTTCGGCCTCAACGTCGTCGCCGGCTGGAACAAGCCCGAGCTCGACATGTTCGGCGCCTCGATGCTCGATCATGAGGACCGCTACGGCCAGGCGGCCGAATGGATCGAGATCCTGCGCGAGCTTTGGACCCGCGACGAGGCGTTCGACTATGAGGGCCGCTATTACACGATCAAGAAGGGCATCAGCCTGCCCAAGCCGATCCAGAAGCCGATGCCGCCGATCATGAACGCGGGCGGATCGGATCGCGGCCGCGCCTTCGCCGCCAAATATTCGGACATGGCGTTCGTCATCATCCGCTCGGACGATCCCGACGAGATCCGCCGCGAGGCCGATCATTATCGCGACCTCGCCCGCAACGAGCATGGCCGCGACCTGCAGGTGTGGACGCTCGCCTATGTCGTCCAGCGCGATACCGAGCAGGAAGCCCGCGACTATCTGAACTATTATGCGGTCGAGCATGGCGACGACCGCTCGCTCGAAGGCTTCATGGCGATGCACAACATGCATTCGCAGCTGCTGCCCAAGGACGTGATGGAGACGATGAAGTTCCGCCTCAAGGCCGGCCATGGCGGCTTCGAGCTGGTCGGGACGGCCGATAAGATCACCTCACGGCTCGAACTGCTGGCCAAGGCCGGCATCGACGGCGCGCTGCTCAACTGGGTCGGTTACGAGGACGGCGTCGGCCGCTGGGTCAGGGACGTGATGCCCCGGCTCCGGCAGGCGGGACTCCGTCGCACCTGAGACGGGGACGCGCCGACGACGACCGTCAGGCCCTCACCGGGCTGACGGTCATTCGCTCCTGTCGTCATTCCCGCGAAAGCGGGAATCCACGGTCACGGCACATTCCGTCTCCTGCGGGCCGCCGTCCATGGATTCCCGCTTTCGCGGGAATGACGGAAAGAAGAGGAAATCGGCGTACTTCGATCACATCCGTAGAGACTCTAGCCGAGTAGCCCCGCCGATGCGGAAGCCGTAGGAATAGGTGACGCCCGCCAGCACCTCATGATCGGCGAAACATTCGAGCGCCTCGTCGGGCGCGCTGCCGAGCTCGATGAAGGGCTCCCCGGCCCAGATATCGCCGACCCTCAGGTCGCTGCGGTTGACCTCGACCAGTTCGGACACCGGCGTCTGGGTCGGGTGCAGCGCCGGCCAGTGGCGGTGGCCGAAGGTGGCGGGGCGCGACCGGAGGTCGCCGGCATCGCCGGCCCGCGTCACCGTCAGCCCCAGCCGGAACAGGGTGAAGCCGTGCCGCGCGCATATCCCGCCGACCACCGCGCCTTCGCGCAGGCCGCCCGTCACCGGGTTGTAGGGATGCGGCCGCGCCAGCGTGATCGCGCCGATCTTCTTGGGATAGCCGTTGAGCCAGCCGCGGATCAGCGACCATTCCTTGTCGACCCAGACGAAGGCCGGGAAATAGCCCTGCCGGTCGCCATGGGTGCAGGCGATGCTGAGCGCCGCTTCGTTGTAGACCGCGCCCGCCGGATTGCGCAGCATCGCCGCCGGCTGGTCCTCGCTGGTCGACTGGAAGGCGCCGACATAGGCCATGCACAACCCGTCCGCGACCTTGAGCCCGGCGGGCAGCAGCGCCTGCAACCGCGCGGGATCGCAGCGCAGATAGACGGTCAGCATGTCGGCGCCCCAGCCGTAGAGGGCGTCGTCGACCAGGCTGGCCTGCCCCGTCGGCGTCAGGAAATGCGTCGCGCCCGCCATCAGCGCCCTCCCCCCGGCCAGGACCGCGTCACGCCTCGAAACCGGGACGCGCGCCCAGGTGCAGCGGCGGGCGGTTCACATATTCCTGCATGATCGTGCCGTTGAGCGCGCCGAGCAGGGCGTTGTCCTGGATCGCGAAGGTATAGGCCTCGCGATCGAAGCGGCCGTTGGAATGCGCGGCCCAGGCCGGGGCGGTCAGGACCAGGTCGCCCGGTCCCCACAATATCTCCTCGCGCTCGACGATCGTCTTCCAGTTGCCAGCGACCGCATAGTTGAGCGCGGTGACGTTGTGCCGGTGCGACCGGGCCATGTCCCATTTCCTGCCGGTCCAGTTGGGATCGACGCCGCCGCTCATCCAGGCGGTGATCGTGTTGGTCGATCCATGGGTGCGGCCGGTCGACGGGTTCCAGTACATGGCGATGATCGCCGCGCGCAGGTCGGGCGTGTCCTTGTCCATGTCGTTGAGGAAGGCCTTCACCTCCTCCCACCGCCACAGCAGCGCGGTCTGCTCGACCACCTCCGGGTCGATGAAGGCATGATAGGTCTTGAGCGCGCCGCCGCCGGTCGGCAGGCTGTGGACGAAGTCCGCCATCGGATGGCGCTGATGCCTGGCCGCCTCGCCTTCCCCCTCCGCCGCCGGCGCTTCGGCCGCCGTCCCGTCCGACACGTAGAGCGCATGAAGATGTTCGAGCAGCGGCGCGTCGCTGAACATCAGCCGGACGTGCGGCGCGGCGCCGCGATTGGCATAGGTCTGGATGGCCATGTTCGGCGTCGACCAGGTGTCGAGCCGCCCGACCTCGAACGCCTTGTTGTCGATCCGGGCCTCGCCGCGCCCCTCGATGCAGATCCGGACGCTCGACGCATTGGTCGCCGGCAGCTCGACGACCTCGCCGGGCATGATCACCTCGATCGACGCGCGGATGCCGGGGGTGATGCTGTTGGTGGTCGACTGGGGGTGGACGATATGGGACAGGCGCCGGCCATTGGCCGGCCGGGCGATGGCCTTCAGCCGATCGATCTCGCCGTCGATCTCCTCCCGGGAGACCTTGAACGCCCTCCAGAAGCGCGGCATCCGTTCCCGCTCGCCGGAAGCATCCACGAAAGGACGCCCGGCCGCTGCCTCCGCATCCACCATATCACTCTCCCGCATCCGATTGTCTTGTCGCACAATTGCCTGTGCTTCGGACCTATCGGGGGATCGGCCAGGGGGTTAGCGGAAATTCCGAAAGAGATATTTTCCAGTTCGAAGCGCAGCCGCCCGAAAGCGGCCCGGCCGCCGACCAGCCGGGCCATTCCGAAGACGGGAAAGGTCAGAAGCTGCGCCGGACGCCCAGGAACCATTCGCGCGGACGACCGAACAGGACTTCGGAGTAGCCGACGCTCGGGCTGGCATAGGCGGTCGTGAAGTAGCGCTTGTCGAACAGGTTGGTCACGCCCGCGGTGACCTGCCAGACGCCCGACGGGTCGCGCCAGGCGATGCTGCCGTTGACGAGATGATAGCCCGGCTGGATCGCCGCCGGCGTATTGGCGGGGTTGCCGTAGACCTTGGTCCGATAGCTCCAGTCGAGCTGCGGCGTGATCGTTCCGATGCCCGTCTCGATCTCGTAGGAAGCGTTGCCGGTCAGCGACCAGGTCGGCGCATAGGCGAAGCGGGAGTCGTTGTTCACGTCGATCGCGCCGAGGTTGGTTGGAACGTTGCGATATCCCGCATCGAGATAGCCCGCGCCGAACTGGAACCGCAGCGGCGGGATCGGCCGCGCCGAGATTTCGACCTCGCCGCCATGGATGCGCGCATCGCCGGCGTTGAAGGTGATCGCGCCGACCCGCCCGGTCGGAATGCCGCTGACCTGGATATTGGTATAGTCGGTGCGGAAGACGGCGGCATTGAACTGCAGCCGGCGGTCGAACATCGTCGACTTGAAGCCGAGTTCGTAGACCTTGGCATATTCGGGCTGATAGTCGGGTACGGTGGTGGTGGGCGGGAAGAAGCGGAATGCGTAGCCGCCGCTCTTGAACCCCTCCGAGAAACGGAAATAGGTCATGATGTCGCGCGAGAATTTGTAGCTGACGTCCGCCGTCGGGTTGAGGTCGTGATAGGTCGACCTGTACTTGACGTACGGCGCCAGCCGCGATCCGACCGGGAACGGGGTCAGGCCGGAATTGGTCACATATTGATCGGGCAGGAAGCGCTTCCAGTCCTTCGTGTAGCGCAGGCCGCCGGTGACCGACAGCTTGTCGGTGACGTCGAACGTGGCCTGGCCGAACAGCGCCGCCGAGTCATTGTCGATCCGGCCGCCGGACATGAAGTCGATCCGCGAGGTATAGACCATGTTGGCGTCGCCGCCCTTCTCCTTGAAATAATAGGCGCCGGCGATCCATTTCAGGCGATCGTCGAACGACGTTCCCAGCACCTGGAATTCCTGGCTGAACTGCCACTGGTCGTAATCGTCGACGGTCTCGAAGATGCGCAGCGGCGAATGATCGCCGTCGCGGGAGGAGATCGACTTCATGTCGCGATAGGCCGAGATCGACTTGATCGTGACCTTGCCGATCTCCTGCTCGAGGTTGAGCGAGACGCCCCACAGGTCGAGGTCCGACTGGGAGGGAAAGGTGCCGTAGGTGATCCGCTCGCCCTTCTGCGGAATCCATTGCGAATTGTAGCAGAGGCTGTTGCCGACCGGCCCGGGGTTGGGCGTGCAGGCCGCGCCGGCGACCTGCGTATTGTAGACCTGCACGAAACCCGCATTGGGATAGACGGCGACGAGCTGATTGGCCGCCATGTTCTCGCGGCGGCGCGTTCCGTCGACGATCAGGCGGGCGCGGAAGCCGCCCTCGGTTTCCGCCAGCATGTCGATGCGGCCGGACCAGCTATCCTGGTTGCCGTTGCGGACGCCGTCCGAAACGCGGCGGACATAGCCTTCCCGGCTGCGCCGCGAGCCCGAGGCGCGGACGGCCAGTCCCTCGGCGATCGGGATGTTGACGGCGGCCTTGGCGTCGAAGCGCTCGAAGCTTCCGGTCCGCACGTCGACATAGCCTTCGAACGCATCGTCGCTCGGCCGCAGCGAGGTGATGCTGACCGCGCCGCCGATGGTGTTGCGGCCGAACAATGTGCCCTGCGGCCCGCGCAGCACCTCGACACGCTCGACGTCTGCGACGTCGAGAAGCGCGCCGACCGACCGCGCGACATAGACGCCGTCGACATAGAGGCCGACCGCCGGCTCGGTCGTCGGGGTGAAGTCATATTGCCCGATGCCGCGGATGAAGGTCGTGGTGGCAGCGTTGTTGCCCGAGATCGCCGCCGATTCATTGAGGATCAGGTTGGGCGTGAAGTTCGAGATGCCGGCGATCGTGCCGACCTGGGCGCGTTCGAGCGTCGCGGACGACAGCGCGGTTATCGAGATCGGCGCCTCCTGCAACCGCTCCTCGCGCTTCCGCGCGGTGACGGTGATCGCCTCGACGCCCTCGACATCCTCCGACGCCCCGGTCTGGGCGTAGGACGGATTGCCGAACGCCAGCAGGCTGGCACCCGCCGCCAACGCGGCGAGCCGCACGGTCATGATCGATCGTTCCCTGTTCATAATCGGAAGCTCCCTTTTTCGACGCTTATGGTGTGACGATGTTGAAATTGGGGATCGGGCTGGCGAGTGCCCCGCGCAGCAGTTCGACGGCCGCGCGATCGCCCTCGACCTGCGCGACGGTGGACGCCGCGACCGGCTTGCCGAGCAGCATCGCGACGATGGCCCGCGTGTCGCCCGAGACCCGTGCCCGGGGCGCGTCCTTCGGCGTGATCGCCCGGTGGGTGAGGACGCCGTCCTCGATGGTGACCAGCTCGGCCTGCCGGCCGTCGCGCAGGCCGATCTCGACGGACTGGCCGACGATCCGCGCCGGATCGATCCGCGTCGCCAGCACGTCCAGCACGGCGGTGAGCGGCAGGCTCTGCAGGAAATCGCCACTGACGTCATAGGCCGTGGTCGGGGCTCCGGAGCGCAATTCCTGCGCGCCCGTCAGGTAGAAATTCCGCCAGGTCGCACTCTCGGCCTGATAGCCGAGCTGCTCATAGGCATCGGCGAGCAGGTAGCGGCCGTCCTGCCTGGCCGGATCGGCGAAGACGATCTGCTTCAGCAGCTCCGCCGCCCAGCGATACTCGCCCCCATCCACCGCCGCCGCGGCGATCTTCATCGCCCGGTCATGGCCTCCCATCGCCTCGACATAGCGCGGTGCGGACTGTTCGGGCGGCAGGGGATCGAGATTGGAGGGGTTGGCGTCGAACCACCCCAGATAGCGGTCGTAGATGCCCTTGCTGTTGTGCCGCAGCGTCCCGTAATTCTCGCGATTATACCAATGCCGGCTCTGGTCGGCGGGCAACGCCATCCGCTCGGCGATCTCGGTCGGCGTGTAGCCGTCGTTCATCAGCCGCGCGGTCTGGTCGTGCATGAAGGCGTAGGCGTTGCGATAGTGGCGAAGATAGTCGCCGATCTTCGCCTGCCCGAAGCGCGGCCAGAAATGCGACGTGACCAGCGCATCGGTACGGTCGCCGAAGCGCTTCATCGCGACGTCGATATACTCGGCCCATTTCCTGGCGTCGCGGGCCGGCGCGCCGCGCAGCGTCTGCACATTGTGGATCGTCGCCGTCAGGATCTCGGCGCCGCACAGCACCCGCATGCCGGGCAGGTAGAACATCAGCTCGGACGGTGCTTCGGCGTCGGGGGTGATCATGAATTCGATATCGACCCCGTCGATCGTGCGCCGGGCGCCGTCCTCGGAAATCTCCTCGGTCGGCGGCACGAACGAGATCGTCCCCTTGGCGAGCCCGCCCTTGAAGGCCGGGCCGAGCCCGTAGCTGACCGCGCCCTGCGCGCCGAACGGCAGGTACATGCCGAACATGAAGTTGTTCCGGCGGCTCATCGCCGGACCGGCCACCACATTCTCGCTCAGCGCCGCCGCCGAGAAGCCGCCCGGCGCCAGCACCGGCACGCTGTGGTCGCGCAACTGCGCCTCGGTCAGGACGCCGGCGGTGCCGCCATAATGGTCCGGGTGGCTGTGGGTGAGGATGATCCCCGTCACCGGCCGGTCGCCGAGCCTCGCCCTGACCAGCTTCAGCGCGGCGGCGGCGGCTTCGGTCGCCATCAGCGGATCGACGAGGATGTAGCCGGTCTTGCCGAGGATGACCGTCATGTTCGCGAGGTCCATGCCGCGGACCTGGAAGACGCTGGGCGTGACCTGATAGAGGCCGGGCCTGCCCATCACCTGGGCCTGCCGCCACAGGCTGGGGTTGACCGACGCCGGTCGCGGCCCGGCATAGAGGCCGTAGCCGGTCAGGTCGCGGACCACCTCGCCCGACGCGTTGCGGATCTGCGGATCGAGCGGCGGCGCGATGAAGCCGCGGGCGGCGAAGTCGAAATCCTCCCGATCGTCGAGCGGAAGCGATCGCTCGACCTCGGCCAGGCGCTCGACCGTCGCCGCCGAGGGAGGCTTGGGCAGGCGATCGAACGCCGACCCGGCGTGAACGGGACCGTGCCAGCCGACCAGCAGGGACGCCGCCAGCGCCGTGCCGCCCAGCACCCTCCGCTTGCCGAAGAGACCATTGCCACGCTGCCAGGAAGTTTTGACCATATGCCGATGAAACCCAGATGTTGGAAAATGCGCAGGAAGCGGCCGACCCGCCGCGATCAGGGCCGCTTCGCCGCGGGGCGGCACGACGGATCGGGAAGATCGGCGTCGAGCGACCGAATGGCCTCGACGGAGAGCGGGCCGCCGTCGCCCAGCGCGGCGAGCGATGTGTCGAGCGCTGCCGTGTAGGCGCCGTCCGCCGCACCCGGCAGCCGCAGCCGCTCCACCGACTGGCGCGCGATCAGCAACTGCGCGCGGACCTGATCGATCGCGACCCGGGCGCCGCGATCGTCGCCCGCCTTCAGGGCATCGATCGCGCGCGCATGGCCGCGCCGGATCGCGTCGGCCTCGATGCCGAGTTGGTCGCACGGCGCGACCGGGCCCAGTGCCGTCAGCCCGCCCACCGGGCGGTTCGGCACGCGAAAGCGCGCGGGGAGCAGGGCGCGATAGCCGAAATAGGCGGTCGAGCTGAAGATCGAGGTGTGGCTGGCGTAGAGCCGCCCGCCCGCGCCGATGCTGATGATGCCTTCGAGCGTGTCGCGCACATCGGTGCAATGCTGCAATTCGCCGGTCGCGATGCTCAGCGCGCACACCACCGATTTGTGGGGCGATATCAGCGGCTTCGCCGAACCGGCGGGCCGGAACTCATAGCCCAGCGAAAAGCCGGCCCAGACGAGGTTCGACGACAGCGAGATCACGCTCATCAGCCGCATCACCGGCTTGCCGCTCGCGGCCAGCGACGGCTCGGGAGCGAGCTCCGGGAGCCGCGTCCGGGCATAGTCCGAATAGTCGCGCGCCCAGAGCTGCGAGCCGTCCCTGGGGTTCAGGGCGATGACGGTAGGATCGCCGAAGATGTTGCCGGTCAGGATGGTGCCGTCGGCGGCGAGCGAGGGGGAGAGCAGCCCTTCCCCCTGTGCCGACCAGCGGACCGCGCCGCTGTCCGCGTCGATCGCCAGGATCACGCCGTCCTCGCCGGCGCAATATACATATCGGCCGTCGGGCGAGATCGACGGGCTCGTCCCGCTGCCGCCGTCCATCCGGGTCGAGAAGCCGATCTTCACCTCGCCGTCGACGATGTCGAGCCCGTAGAGCCGGCCCGAATAGCGATCACCCTCCTTCGGCCCGGCCGCGGTGATGAAGATCCGCCCGGTCGTAGGATGCACCGCGGGCGCGTTCGCCACCTGGACGCCGAAGCCGAAGGCGATCTTCTCGAACAGCTTGCCGGCGTCGTGGTCGACCAGCCCGCCCTGCCAGAGCCCCGGCAGGTGCGGGCCCGTCGCCGGCGCCTCGCCCTGCGGCAGGCGGAACGGCTTGACCGCCGGCGAACCGCTGGTCCGATCGAAGAACAGCACCCAGCCCTCGGTGGTGATGCCGCCGACATAGCCCTGCCGGGAAATGACCTGATAGACGAACGAGCCGGATCCCTCAGGCAGCCGCGCCACCCATTTCCGCCTGCCGTCCGGGTGGAAGGCCCATAGCTGGTTGGAATCGCCGATATAGACGTCGCCGTCGTGATCGAGCACGGGCGCGTTGAAGCCCGCGAAGGCGTCGAGCCCGTCGCGATCGCGCTGCGGCGGCGCTTCCCACAATATCTTGCCATCAGGGCCGATCGCATGGAGGTTGCTGAACGTCCGCCCCCGCGCGGAGGTGACGAACAGCACGCCCCGGTCATTGATCGAACCGGGATTGATCAGGGCGGCGCCATCGAGCGCCGACCACAACACCGTCACCTTGCCGGTCGTCGCGAAGGGGGCACGATCCGAATTCGACGAGTCCCGATGGACCGACACCCATGGTGCCGCCTCATATTGAGCGGGCAACAGCATCGGGTTCAGCGCCGGTGCGGAAACGGCAGCGGGACCGAGGCATGGGAACAGCGCGGCGACCGCGACGCCCACGATGGATGGGCGCCCGCGCCTGCTGGCTGGAGAATTGTTCGCGGTTTCGATCATTGCCCCCCCTTGGTCGAGCCGACGGTCCGTGACGGTGCCGGTGCGTGACCCGGGGGCGGGTTAGGTCAGCGCGAACAGGGGCGGAAGGACGCCGGGCGGCCCTGCCGTTTTCGGGTAAGGGATTGCCGGTTTCGGGCTATGGCCCGTCAGCCGAGTGCGCCTTCCTGGCGGTGGATACCGGGCGCGTGCCCCGTCCACCGCCGGAACGCCCGCACGAAGGCGCTGCTGTTGGCGAAGCCCAGCGTCCCGGAAATCTGCTTGATCGAGAGATCCCGATTTTCGAGATATCGCTCGGCCAGCGTCCGCCGGACGTCGTCGAGCAGCGCCCGATAGGAGGTCCCCTCGCCGTTCAGCCGCCTGCGCAGCGTGTCGACGCTGGTGTGCAGGCCGCCGGCCACCGATCGTTCGCTGACCGTGCCGACGTGCAGGTGCCGCAATATCTGCTGCCGGGCCCTCGTCGACCAGCTCACGCTCGCGCGCTGGCCCAGCATGATGTCGCAATGCTGGACGATCTGCGTCTCGAGCTCGCGGCAATAGCCCGGAATGGGTTTGGCGATATCGCGGTTCCGGAAGATCAGCCGGTTGCCGGGCGCCGAGAAGCGGATCTTCGACTGCATCTGCGAGGAGAAGAGATTCTCGTTGGAGGGCTTGTCCCGCTCCAGTTCGATGACGGCCGGCGCGATCCCGTCGTTCGGAAGCAGTTGCCGGCAGTGGGTCAGGATGCTCGTCAGGCAGCATTCCATCGCCTCCGGAGCCCTGAACTCGTTATAGTTCTTGACGATCACCGAGGTGAAATCTCCGCTGTCCTCGACCCTGATGTCGATCGCGTCGGTGACGATGCGCGAATAGCGGACATATTTGTCGATGGCGCCGCGCAGCGATCCGCTGCTCAGCGCGGCGATCGACATCGAGCTGTAGCTCATCGGCGACAGGACCCGGCTCGTGCCCAGCGCGATCGAGGGATTGCCGCTGAGCGCGACCGCCTGCTGCCACAACAGCCTGATCTGGAAGATGGGAACGCGCCCCGTCGATCCGCGCAGCGCCGACAGGCTGAGGCCCGCGTTGAGGAATATCCGGCCGGCGTCGAGCCCCTGGGCCTCGAACAGGTCGGCGAGCATCAGGCAATAGGAGGCTATGCTCGATGGCTCGTTCGCGGGGTTTTCTCGATAGGATATCATGGATGCCCCCTGCCATCCGGCCACCATGCCCGGCCATCGGACCACGATAGCGCGCGGCACGCCGCTCAGCCAGCATCTGCGAGTCTGATCATGGGCGGACCGGCCCTGCTATGCGCGAAGGGTGGGCAAAATCCGAAATGCGAGGCTTTCATCCGATCGCCGCCCCGCCGCTCCACCCGGCTAACATATTTGTGTGACAGCGGCCGGGGAGACGGCCGGAAGATGTCGGTCGCCTTCGCCGAGCCGACGTTTCCGGCTCTGGCGTCCTCTCGCGAAATGTCACAGGATCAGGCGTCAGCGTGGATCGATCGTCCCTGTTACCCAGATGATCGCCGCTTCACCCCCGCATCCTGCGCCGGGCCGGACAGCGACGATATTCGGATAATACGCCGGCAAAGGCGTGAATGCTGGGAGGGGACCAATGAAGAAGATCAGCCAATCCTGCTGCTGGGCAGCTCTCGCCATCGCGCTCGGCGCGTCCGGCCAGGCTCTCGCCGAGGCGCCCGCGACCGTCGGCGCGCTTGCCGCGAGCGACGGCGCCGGCGCCGACGAGGCGACCTCGCCCGGCGACATCGTCGTCACCGCCCTGCGCCGCGACCAGCGCCTGCAGGAGGCCCCCGCCGCCATGTCGGTCCTGACCTCCGCGACGATCGAGGCGGCCGGGGTCAAGAATCTCGACGACGTCAGCAAGCTGGTGCCGAGCCTCCGCTTCGAGGCCGGGCTGCGTGCCGGCGTCCCCAGCATCTCGCTGCGCGGCATCTCCGCCGTCCAGGGCGGCGACGCGCCCTTCTCGCTGCTGGTCGACGGCGTCCAGGTGCCGTTCCTCGAACTGTTCAACCAGGACCTTCTCGACATCTCGACGATCGAGCTGCTCAAGGGGCCGCAGGGCGCGCTCTACGGCCGCGGCGCCATCGCCGGCGCGCTGCTGATCAACACCCGCGCGCCCGACAACGAGTTCCGCGGATCGCTCCATCTCTCGGCGGCGGAGGGCCGCGACTATAGGGCCTCGGCCACCGTCTCGGGCCCGATCGTCGAGGACGTGCTGGCCGCGAAGGTCACCGCCGCCTACCAGAACCGCCGCGGCCTCATCCACATCCGCACGCTCGACCGGCCGGGCGACTATGTCGACCAGGGCACCTTCAAGGGGCAGCTCCGCTTCACCCCCGGGCCCAACACGACGGTCGACCTGTTCGGCACCTACATAAAGGGCAATTCGGGCTGGGGCATGCTCGCCCAGATCCCGGTCGGCGTCCCCGGCGCGATCGAGGATTTCCACACTTACGAGGCGAACCTCAACTTCCTGGGCGTCACCAAGCGCAAGCTGTGGAACACCGCGCTCAAGATCGACCAGAAGCTCGGCATCGGGACGATCACGTCGGTGTCGCAATATGCCTATGGCAAGAGCAACAACATCAACGACTTCGACTATACGCCTGCCGCGCAATATGTGAACTACAACCCGATCGTCGACAAGGCGTTCAACCAGGACCTGCGCTTCACCTCGAACCTCGACGGCGCGTTCAACTTCATCGTCGGCGCCTTCTACCAGAAGCGCACCGGCGACAACGACGTCAACGTCCTGACCGATCCCGCCGCCGTTCCGGCGCTGCCGCCGCGCCTGATCTCCTATCAGGACTATAAGAGCGAGGCCTATGCCGCCTACGGCCAGGTCAGCCTCGACTTCGACAACGGCCTCAGCTTCCTCGGCGCGCTGCGCTACGACATCGACAAGCGCGAGGACTCGCTCGAGCAGGACCCGACGAGCTTCGTGAAGCACAAGTTCAAGGCCTGGCAGCCGTCGGCGACGGTCAAATATCAGGTCAATCGCCAGCTGATGACCTATGCGACCTTCGGCCGGGGCTTCCGATCGGGCGGCTTCAACGCCGCCAACCTGACGGTCCCCTCGATCGGCGCGCAGCGCATCTATCCGAAGGAGATGTCGACCAATTACGAAATCGGCTTCAAGAGCCAGTTCCTCGATCGCCGGCTGACCTTCAACGCCGCGCTGTTCCGGACCGACTTCGACAATGCGCAGTTCCAGCAGACCATCGTCGTCCCGGTCCCGGCGCGCTTCATCACCTCGATCGACAAGACGCGGGTGAAGGGGGCCGAGGCGGACCTGAGCCTGTCGATCACCCGCGACCTGGTGCTGACCGGATCGCTGTCGATCACCGACTCCAAGATCCGCGAGTTCAGCCCGATGCCGGCCTATGACGGCAACCAGGCGCCCAACGTCTACAAGGACAATGAGCAGGTCTCGCTCGAATATCGTCCCGCTTTCAACGACACCTATCGCGGCCTGTTCCGCATCGATGCGTCGCGGCGCGGGCGGATCTCCTACGACCTGTCGGAGAATTTCACCTACAAGCCGGTGACCTTCGTCAACGCCCGCATCGGCATCGAGACCGACGCCTGGTCGCTGTCGGTGTTCGGCAACAACCTGACCAACGAGCGCGCGCCGACCTTCTTCTCGGCGCTGGCCTATCGCGTCGCGAGCGCGCGGCTGGCCAATGTGCCGTTCAATGCGGGCGTCGACTTCACCTATCGCTTCGGAGGCCGCTGAGATGAACGACCAGGCGACGCCGGTATCCCCGTCGAGGCCCCGGCGCTGGGAGCGCTCGGCGGTCGAGGAGATACCGGTGCTCGACCTGGGCCGCTACATGGCGGGCGACGACGGCGAGATCGAACGGCTCGCCGCCGAGCTCGGCCATGCCCAGCAGCATATCGGCTTCTTCTACATCACCAACCACGGCATCGCGCAGGAGTTGGTCGACCGGGTCTTCGCCGAGACCGCGCGCTTCCACGCCCTGCCGACCGAGGAGCGGCTGAAGCTGCTGATCGACGACCAGCAGACCGGCTACGCCCCGATGAAATCGAGCCAGATCGAGGACGGCGACGTCGCGGTCGAGAAATCGCCGCACAAGCCCGACCTCAGCGAGGCGATCTGGATCCGGCGCGATCGTCCCGACGACGATCCCGAGCTGGTGGCGGGGCGCCCGTTCCGGCGCAACAAATGGCCTCAGGGACTACCCGGCTTCCGCGAGACGATCCGCGCCTATCAGCAGGCGATGGAGGCGCTGGGCCGGCGGATGCTGCCGCTCTACGCGCGGGCGCTCGACCTCCCCGACGTCTATTTCGACCCGCTGTTCGACCGGGCCGACATCCCGGTGCGGCTGGGCCATTATCCGGCCGACCTGGTCGGCGACGCAAACCAGTTCGGCGCCGCGCCGCATAACGACGCGGGTTTCCTGACCCTGCTGCCGCAGCCCGAGGAAGACGGCCTCGAAGTGCTGACCCAGTCGAAGAAGTGGATTCCGGCGCCGGTGCGGCGCGGCGATATCCTCGTCAACGGCGGCAACTGCCTGGTCCGCTTCAGCAACGGGCGCTTCCTGTCGACGCCCCACCGGGTCCTCGCCGGCCGGCCGCGCCCCCGCTATTCGATCCCGCTCTTCTACAATCCCAATTTCGACGCGGTGGTGCAGCCGGTGCCGAGCTGCGTCTCGGCCGATCGCCCGGCGATGTACGAGCCGACGACCTACGAGCAATATATCATCGACTATCTGGCGCGGGTGTACGCCCACCGGCGCAAGCCGGGCTGAGCCGGAGCAGGCCAAACCTCTCTTCCTCTTTCGTCATTCCCGCGAAAGCGGGAATGACGTGAGAAGATCGGGACGATCTCCGTTACCGCTCCACGATCGACGAGCGGTCGATAGCGGCGACCGACCCGGCCCCGATCATCCCCATCACCGAGCGCAGCTCGCCGCGCAGCAGGTCGAGCATCGCCGCCAGCCCCTCGTCGCCGTCGGCCGCGATGCCCCAGAGTGCGGGACGGCCGATCAGCGCGGTCCTGGCCCCCAGTGCCAGCGCCTTGGCGATGTCCGCCCCGCTGCGGATGCCGCCGTCGACATGGACGTCGATGCGTCCCGCGACGGCGGCGACGATCGCGGGCAGCGCCTCGGCGGTGGCCAGGCCCTCGTCGAGCACCCGCCCGCCGTGGTTCGAGACGATGATCGCGTCGGCGCCATGCTCGACGGCGAGCGCGGCGTCCTCCGCCGTCATGATCCCCTTGAGGACGATCGGCAGCGGACTGTTGGCGCGCAGCCATGACAGGTCGGCCCAGGTCAGCCGCGCGTCATGGTCCCAGCGCGCGTCGTCCTGGAGGTGCCCGCTGCGCGGAAAGCCGTGGGCGGGCCGGACGTCGCCGACCGCCGCCAGTGCGCGCCGCATCGGCCCCAGCAGCCAGGGCCGGACGGGCATGTCGAGCGTCAGGCAGAAGGCCTTGGCCCCCGCCCCGGCGGCGCGCGCCATCAGCTCGCGGAGGAATCCGCGATCGGCGCCCCAGTAGAGCTGGAACCAGAATTTGTCGCAGTGCGGCGCCACCTCCTCGACCGGAAGCGTGCTGTTCATGCTCAGCACCATCAGCGTGTCGGCCGCTTGCGCCGCCCGCGCCGTCGCGCTTTCCGCGTCGGGGTGGACCAGGCCGTGCAGGCCCGACGGGGCGATCAGCAGCGGCATCGACACCGGCACGCCGAACAGGTCGACGGCGGTGTCGCATGTGCCGACGTCGCGCAGCACCCGCTGCCGCAGCGCCCATCGCCCCCAGGCGGCACGGTTGCGCGCCACCGCTTTGCCCTCGCCCGCGCCGAGATTGGCGAGGTCGCGGGCCTCGGGGGTCATCCGGTCGATGGCGACGCGTTCGAAGTCGTCGACATGGTGCAGCGCGTCCATGGCCGGGCCTCCCTAATAGGCGGTGCTGGGACGTTCGCCGAACCGCGCATACCAGGCGTTGATGCCGTCGAGATCGTCGGCGATGGCGATGCCGAAAAGCTGCCGGCAATTCTGGAGCAGGGCGAACAGCGAACAATCGGCGATGCTCGGCCGGCCGCCGGCGAGGAAGGCGTCGGCGCGGGCGCAGCGATCGAGCGCGACGAGCAGTTCCCCGGCCCACAGCCGGGCCGCCTCGGCCACCACCGGATTCTGCTCGCCCCGTCCCGCGAAGCGCGGGTGGCTGTGCAGGAACCACAGGTTGCACCGCACGATCAGGTCGTTGGCGATCCGCTCGACCGCCCGGACCCGCGCGCGTTCCTCGGGCGTGGTGCCGATCATCGGCGGGTCGGGATGGAGCTCCTCCAGATATTCCATGATCGCCGCGGATTCGAACAGGAAGCGCCCGTCGTCGGTCCGCAGCACCGGCACCCGGCCGGTCGGGTTCATCGCCAGGAATTCGGGCCGCTTATGCTCGCCGCCCTCGACGTCGACGTCGTGGCGCGGGATGTCGATGCCCTTCTCCGCCATGTAGATGATCAGACGCCGGACATTGGCGCCGCGGGCGGCCTGGTAGAGCAGCATGTCCGCCCCCTTCACCAGCAGCCCGGGACGGGATCGAGATAGGTGATGTCGGGATCGCCATCCATGCAGGCCAGCATCGCCTCATGCCCGACGCTGCCGGCGCGGTGGGCGAGATAGGCGTCGCGATCGGTGAAGCGTTCCACCGCCATGTAGACGAGCGGATCGTCCTGCGAGCGGAGCAGGTCATAGGCCAGCGTGCCCGGTTCGGTGGCCAGCACCCGTTCGCGCCGCTCCGCGAAGATGCGTTCCCAGTCGGCCTGGCGATCGCCGTGGATGCGCACGCGCGCAATGACGCCCATCATCATGGCTTCTCCTCTTCGGGGAGCGTGGGTGCTCCGCAATGCAGATATCCGCCGTCCAGCCCCGCGGCGTCGGGACAACCGATCAGCGCCAGCGTGCGGCCGATCTCGTCCTTGAGGATGTCGATCGCGCGCAGCGCGCCGGCGGTGCCCCCGGCAATGACGCCGTACAGCGGCGCCCGCCCGGCGAAGGCGAAGCGGGCGCCGAGCGCGAGCGCGATCAGGATGTGCGCGCCCTTGCGGACGCCGCCGTCGAAGAACAGCGGCAGGGCCGGCGCGCCCGTGCCGACCAGCGCGCACAGCGAGTCGATCGCGGCCGGCATGACGTCGAGCTTGTTGCCGCCATGGTTGGAGACGGCGACGGCATCGGCGCCGCAATCCCGCGCCCGGCGCACGTCCCCGGCATGGACCAGCCCCTTGATCACCAGCCGGCCCGGCCAGAGGCGGCGGATGCGTTCCACCTCGTCCCAGGTCTGGACGCTCGGCACCTGGTTCTGGAACAGTCGCGCGATCGTCGCCGCGCGGGCCCCGGCCGGCGCATATTCCGTCCAGCTCTCCAGCCGCGGCAGCCCGCCCCGCGCCAGATGGCCCAGCGACCAGCGCGGATGGGTGGCCGCCTGCCACAGCACATAGGGCCAGGCGCTCCATCGCACCTTCGCCGGCAGCGCGATGCCCGATCGGGCGAGCCAGTCATTGCGCGGCGGAACCGGGCTGTCGACGGTATGGACGAGCACCTCGACGCCGGCGTCGGCGGCGCGGCCGATCGCCCGGTCGGTGATCGCCGGGTCCTTCGCGCTGTAGAGCTGCTGCCAGACATGACCGGGCGCGATCCGGGCGATCTCCTCGATCGCGGCGGTGCTGCCGCCCGACAGCATGAAGGGCAGCTTCGCCTCCATCGCCGCCTCGGCCAGCATCTGGTCGGCGAACGGCCGCAGGTTGTTGGCATAGCCGACCGCCGAAAGGCCGAACGGGCTGGCATAAGGCCGCCCGAATATCTCGACCTGCTGGCGCACCTCGCGCACGTCGACCAGCGCCCGCGCGGTCAGCGGGAAGCGATCGAAGGCCGCGACGTTGCGGCCGGGCCCCGATCCGTCGCCGCTGCCGGTCTCCATCGGCACGAAGGCGAATTCGGGCAGGCGCCGCCGCGCGATCGCGCGCAGGTCGGCGATGGTGACGCAATGACGAACGTCGGCCATCGGCGGTCAGGCGCCCGGCTCGTCGACGATGATATTCTCGATATGCCCGATCGAGCCGATCTCGACGCGCACCACGTCGCCGGGCACCAGGTAGCGGGGCGGATCGAACAGCCCGCCGACCCCGGCCGGCGTGCCGGTCGACAGGATGTCGCCGGCTTGCAGGGTGAAGGCGGTCGACAGCTCCTCGATCAGCGCCGGAATCTTGTGGATCATGTCGGCGGTGCTGGCGCTCTGCCGCAGCTCGCCGTTGACGGTCAGCCTGAGGTCGAGCGCGTGGACGTCGGCTATCTCGTCGCGGGTGACGATCCAGGGACCCAGCGGGCCATGGGTGTCGAACGACTTGCCCAGCGTGTGCGTCGGCGCGCGCAGCTGCCAGTCGCGCACCGAATAGTCGCAGCAGACGACATAGCCGGCGAGATGCTCCCACACCGCGTCGCCAGCCTTGTACCGGCAATCCTTGCCGATGATGACGCCCAGCTCGCCTTCATAATCGAGCTGGTGCGACACCTTCGGCCGCACCACCGGATCATAGGGGCCGTTGATGCACGACACCTGCTTGTTGAACCAGATCTGCGCCGTGCCGCGGCGGAATCCGGCCTTCTCCGCCTCGGCGGCGTGCGAGGCGTAATTGCCGCCGAGCGCCAGGAATTTCCGCGCATCCGGAATCGGCGCCATCAGCCGGACGTCGGCGAGCGCGAGGCCGCCCGAGCGGCGCGCCGCATCGGCGAGCCGCCGCCATTCCTCGAGTCCCAGCGGCAGACAGTCGCGCAGGCTCCGCGCCTCGCCGTGCGGGGCGAAGTCGAGCACCCGATCGCCTTCGACGCAGCCGAAGCCGGTCCGGCCCTGATGGTGGAATGTGACGAGCCGCATCGATCCCCTGCCTGTCGCTTTGTGGTTGGTCGCGGGCACGATCGGCGCCCTGGTCCGGGGCATACACCTTGTCCGATCGGCCGCCCGTCACCCAAAACCATGACAGGAGCGCCGGCCCCGGGCCCTCCCCCGCCGCTAGGCGCGATAGCCGGGGTCGAGCCGATCGAGCCGCCGTATCCAGGCCGGCCAGTCGGCCGAGCCCCGGCCCGCGTCATGGGCGACATATTGGCGCGCGACCCGTTCGCACACCGGTTCGGGAATCTCGATCACCGCGGCGCCGGTCGCTTCGAGCATCAGCTGCGTCTCGCAGGCGATGATCAGGTCGCGAGTCCGCTCGAAGGCTTCGCGGGGCGTCCGGCCTGCGACGGCGAGCCCGTGGTTCTGCAGGATCACCGCGATATTGTCCGTCCCCAGCGCCGCCGCGATGCGCGGTCCCTCGGCCGGGCCGTCGGTGATCCCCTCATAGGGATGCGAGCCGATCCGCCTGTAGAAGCGCAGCGCGTTCTGCGACAGCATCCGCAGCCCGCCGCCATGCGCGCTCATCGCCAGGCCGGGATTGGAATGGATGTGGACGACGCAGTTCAGGTCCGGCCGCGCCCGCAGGATCGCGCCGTGCAGGACGAAGCCGGGCCGGTTGACCTCGCTGCCCTCGTCGAGGTCGCCGGTCATGTCCGCGACGACCAGGTTGGACGCCGTCACCTCCTCGTAGAGAAGATGGTGCCGTTTGATCAGCATATCGTCGGGCCGGCCCGGCACGCGCAGGCTGATATGGTTGTAGATGCCGTCGGTCGACGGGAAATGATGGTCGATCAGCCGGTACAGCGCGGCGAGGTGGAAGCGCGCGCCGGCTTCGTCGGCGAGGTCGGGAAGGGCCGTCATCGCGTCTGCCTTTCGTTCAGTCGATACCCACCACGCGGCGGAAGAAGTCTTGCGGCGCGGTGTCCGCCGGCATGGCGCGGCCAACGCTCATCCCGCCGTCGACCGCGATCACCTGCCCGGTGACGTAGCTCGACCAGGGGCCCGCGAGGAACAGCGCCGCCTGCGCGACCTCCTCGGGCCGGCCGGCGCGGCCGAGCGGCTGCAACGGCCCCAGATTGGCGGCGACGCGGTCGCGGGCGGCCTCCGCCGCGTCGGGCTCCAGCCCGGCGGCGATGCCGTACATCGCGGTCGCGATGCCGCCGGGGCACAGGCAATTGACCCGGATGCCCAGCGGCCCGAGTTCGAGCGCCGCGTTGCGGGTCAGCATCGCCACGCCCGCCTTGGCCGCCCCATAGGCTTGCAGCACCGGCGCCGCGACCAGCGCGGAGGTCGATCCAATGTTGACGATCGAGCCGGCGTCCGACCGGCGCAGGCCCGGCAGCGCGAGATGCATGCCCAGGAAGGTGCTGCGCAGGACGGTGGCGACGGTCTCGTCGAACTGCCGGGCGGCCAGCGTCGCGATGCCGTCGATCGCGCCGGGGCTCGCGGCATTGTTGACCAGGCAATCGATCCGGCCATGGTCGCCGATCGCCCGGTCGAACAGCGCCGCCATCTCCTCCTCGCGGCGCACGTCGCAGGCGATCGCGGTGCAGCGGGGATGATCGAGGTCGATCGGCGCCACGTCCCCCGCGACCACCGTCGCGCCCTGCTCCAGGAACAGCGCGGCGATCGCCCGGCCGATGCCGCGCGCCGCGCCGGTCACCACCGCGACCCGGCCGTCGAGCAGGCCCGCCGGGCCGCTCACAGCCGATCGATCAGGAAAGGCAGGATCAGCGCGCGGAGCCGGTCGAAGCCGAAATGGTTGGGGATGACGTCGCCATAATGGCACATCATCGGGACGATCTCGACCCGGCTGTCGGCATTGCCGCCGCGCCGCACCGCCTCGTCCATCCACAGCGACTGTTCGGGCGGGGAATGCATGTCGTGCTGGCCATGGACCATCAGCAGCGGCTGGCCGATCTTCGCGGCATGGGTGATCGCCGACACCGCCCGGTAGCGGTCGGCATGCTCGTCGGGCGATCCCAGCCAGTCGAGGAACATCCGGTAGCGCCCCGGCGCATAGTCCTTCACGCTCACCGCCTGCTGCAACAGGTCTGTCACCGCGCCGAAGGTCGCGCAGGCCCTGATCCGGGGATCGAGCGCGGTCGCGCGCAGCGCCGCGTTGCCGCCGCGCGACATGCCCATCACCCCGATCCGCGAGGGATCGACGCCGGGCTGGGCGCTCAGCCAGTCGATCGCCGCCGACACGTCGTCCGGGTCACGGTCGGGCAGGCCCGACCGCCAGTTCATCGTCACCGCCACGAAGCCGGCGTCGCGCAGCGGCCCGGCCAGCCACTCGACGATCTCGAACATGCCGGTGCCGACCCCGCCGGGGCAGAGGATGACGGCGGGCAACACCGCCGCCGCGATCGCCGGGCGATAGAGCATCAGGTCGAGTTCCACGCCGTCGCCCGCCGCGATGCGGATGTCCTCGCCGGTCAGGGCGATGCCCCCCGCGCCGATCCTCGTCATTGCCGTTCCTCCATGGTGGATGCTTGCGATCCCCGCTCCGATCGGCGCATCGCCCCCAGCAGGAGCAGCGCGAGGCCGCAGAGCCCGGCGGGGATCACCGAAAGGAGCAGCATCTCGTTCGGCTGCACGCCGAGCGACAGCAGCAGCCCACCGACCACCGGCCCGATCAGCGATCCGGTGCGGCCCACCGCCTGGACGAAGCCGATGCCGGTGCCGCGCAGCCGCACCGGGAAGATCGCGGTGGTGTAGGCGGTCAGCGAGAGCTGCGCCCCGATCTGGAACACGCCGCACAGCAGCAGCAGGGTCAGCGCGACCACCGGGCTGCCGCCGCCCAGCGAGGTCAGCGCGATCATGCCCGCCGCCGCGCCATAGCCCGCCGCGAGCAGCAGCGCCGGCCGCGCGACCCGGTCCAGCCCCCAGGAGAAGAAGGCGCTGCCGACGATGCCGCCGAAGTTGAGCGCCACCGCCCCGAGGATCGCGCTGGACATCGACAGGCCGCTCCTGGTCAGCAGCGTCGGCACCCAGTTGATCAGGGCATAGGTCAGGAACAGCGAAAGGAAGAGGCTGATCGACAGGATCACCGTTGGAACGGCGAGGTCGGCGGTGAAGAGCTGCGTGACGCCCGGCCTGGCCCGTTCGGCCTGCCGCGCTTCGATGACGACCGCGTCCGCCCGCTCCGGCGCGATCCGGCGCAGCAGGCCGACGACCTGATCGCGCTTGCCCGGATCGAGGCTGAGATAGCGCAGCGACTCCGGCATCAGCGGGATCATCGCCAGCGCGAGCAGCGCGGGGGCCGCCGCGCCCAGCCAGAAGATCGCGCGCCAGCCCGCCTGCTCGAGCAGCGGCGCCGAGACGATCCCGCCGAGCACCGCCCCGAACGGGAAGCCCCACAGCACGCCGGTGACGATGGTCGCGCGGACGCGGCGCGGCGCATATTCGGCGGCCAGCGCGAGCATGTTCGGGATCAGCCCGCCCATCCCCAGCCCGCCGAGGAAGCGGAAGGCGAGCAATTGCTCGAAATTGGCGGCCAGCGCGCAGGCGGCGCTGAACAGGCCGAACATCGCGGTGGTGGCGATGATCAGCCGACGACGGCCGATCCGGTCGGCCATGATGCCGAACACCGCGCTGCCGATCACCGATCCCAGCAGCGTCGCGGAGAAGACGAAGCCGAATTCGAGCTGCGAGACCGACCATTGCGCGGAGATCGCGGGCGCGACGAAGGCGATCGACTGGGTGTCGAAGCCGTCGAGCACCGAAGCGAGCACGCACAGCACGATCGCGGCGATCTGGAGGCGACTGATCGGCGCGGCGTCGATCAGCGCTTCGACGGTGGGGGCGCCATCCCTGGCAATCGCCTGCTTCATCTCCGCTCCCCCTTGATGATGTCGGCGGCCTTTTCCGCGATCATCGCAACCGGAATATTGGTGTTGGCCCGCACCATCGACGGCATCACCGACGCGTCGACGACGCGCAGGCCGTCGAGCCCGCGGACCCGCAGGCGCGGATCGACCACCGACGCATCGTCCGATCCCATCCGGCAGGTGCCGCAGACATGCCCCGTCGGCACCGCCTGATCGCGCACGAAAGCACGCAGGGCCTCCTCGTCGCGGAGCAGCCGATCGAGCGACGGACCAGCGCGGCGCACGGCGATCCGGCGCAGCATGGCGGGCGCGTCGAGCGCGGCGGCCGCAATCCGGTTGGCGACGCGGCTCGCCGGATCGGGCCGCGCGAGGCGCTGGATCAGCGGGCCGTTCACCGGGAAGAAGGCCGTGTCCGCCGTGCGCCGGACCGCCGGGTCCGCCAGCAGCGCGGCGGCGAAGCGGACCGCGCCGGCAAGCCGCGCCTCGTCTCGCTCGTCGGCGAGCAGGTTGAAGCGGACACGCGGCGCGCCCGATGCCGGATCGAGCGTCACCTCGCCCCGGCTGAAGCTCTTGTAGACCGCCAGCATCAGCCCGCCGATCCGCCGGCCCAGCGGATGCAGCCCGGTCTTGTTGAGCACGGTCATGAACATGTCGCCGCCGGGCGTGTCCGGATGCCCTGACGAATAGCGCAGGCAGTTCTGGAAAGCCGGCCGGATCGCGTCGGATTGCAGCGCGTGGCGCCGCAGCACGACCGACAGCGGCAGCAGCGGATGGTTCTGCAACCCGGCGCCGACGCCGGCCGCCGCGATCCGCAACCCCGGCCCAATCCCCGAACGGAGCAGCAGCGCGGGCGAATGCAGCGTCCCCGCCGACAGGATGACCTCCCCGGCTTCGACGATCTGCGCGGCGCCGTCGCGGACCAGCTCGACGCCGGTCGCGCGTCCGTCGCGGATCAGGATCGACGACACGCTGATCCGCGCGGCGACGACCAGGTTGCGGCGCGCCCGCACCTCGGCGGTCAGATAGGCCGAGGCGGCGGAGACGCGATGGCGCGGCGTATTGTTCATCGGCACCGGATAGACGCCGTCCGCCGGCGGTCCGTTGAGGTCCTCCGCGACCGGCAGGCCCCGCCCCTGCGCCGCGTCCGAGATCGCCCGGCAGAAGGGCGGCCAGCTTTCGGGGGGCTGGCGGCGGACGGACAAGGGGCCGTCGCGCCCGTGCAGCGGCCCATCGCAATCCTCGTCGCGTTCGAGCTTCCGGAAATAGGGCAGCACCTCGGCCCAGCCCCAGCCCTGCGCGCCTTCTGCGGCCCATTGGTCATAGTCGTCGGGCAGGCCGCGCATCGCCAGCATGCCCATCACGCTCGACCCGCCGCCGATCACCCGCGCCTGCTCGAACGGCCGGGGCGGCTGGCCCGCGCGCCGCTCCACCACGAGGCCGGGCCAGAGATGCGCCGGGGTCGCCGCGCGCGGGAAGCTGTCGCGAATCTCCTCGGGCTCCTCGCCGGGGGCATGGTCCTCTCCCGCCTCGATCAGCAGCACGGTGACGCGCGGGTCCTCCGACAGCCGGCTCGCCAGGATGCAGCCGGCCGTGCCCCCGCCGACGATGACATAATCTGTACGGCTCGGCAGCACCGGATCAGGCCGCATCCGCCTCGAAGCCGTCGGTGCGGGGGGCGACGTGCAGATGCGGGGCGACCTCCTCGTGAAAGCATTGCAGCGATTCCAACGCCGCCTGATGCGGCATCGTCCCCAGATTGCACTGGAGCAGCAACCGGTCGAGCCCGCTCGCGTCGAGCAACTGCTGCATCCGCTGCCGCACCGTCTCGGCGCTGCCCGCGATGATCGACCCTTGCCGCATCGCCTGCTCGAAGGTCGGCGGCAGCGTCTCGCGCGGCATCGCATTGTTGTGGCGCCACAGCTGCGTCATGCTCTCATACCATTTCGCATAGGCCGGCGCGACGATCCGGGCGGCCTCCTCGTCGCTCCGCGCGACGAACATCTGGTACATGCTCGCCATGCCGGGCGGCGGCGCGCCTTCATGCAATTCCCGCCAGATGGCCCGATAGCGCGACGACAGCTCGCGCAGCCGCTGCGGCGGGCCGCTCAACGTGACATTGAGGCCATGCGCCGCCGCGAAACGGAGGTTGCGCTCGGAAAAGGCGCCATACCACATGGGCGGCCCGCCCGGCTGCAACGGCCGCATCGTCAGCGGGATGTCGCGATAGGTGAAGAACTCGCCGCGATGCGACAGCACGTCCTCCCGCAGGAAGGCGCGGATCACCGTCAGCGCCTCCTCGAACACCGCGCGGGCGTCCTGCGTGCCGATGCCGAACAGTCCGACCTCATAGGGGGAAGCCCCCCGGCCGACGCCGATGTCGAGCCGGCCGTTGCTTAGATGATCGAGCATGCAGATCTCCTCCGCGAGGCGGAGCGGCTGATAGGCCGGCAGGACATGCACCATCGATCCGATCCGCATGGTCGCGGTGTGCTGCGACAGCGCCGCCAGGAAGACGCTGGGCGAGGAGGCGTGGCCCAGCGGCGTCGAATGATGCTCGGCGACATAATAGGCCGCGAAGCCGAACCGCTCGGCCGCCCGCGCGAAATCGAGCCGGTCCGCATAAAGCGCCGCCATGGGCGCGCCGCTGGCGTCCAGATGGTCGAATATGCACAGGGACGGTCGCTGCACGATAGATCCTCTCGGGCGTCTTCTCTTGGTCGAGGACGTCTTATCGGCCGGCCCGCGCGCCCTTTATCACATGGCTATGCGACAACGTCCCGGACGGGCGGTCAGGCGGCGGCGCGCCGATCATCCGCAGGAGGGCGCTGGTGACAGCCATGTCACATGACATTGTTACAAATGGGCCGCGAACCCACATCTTCGATTGTCCTCGAAGGGCAAAAGATCGATGATCTGTCACATGGAGCCGGCGACCGACAACGACCGGAGAGGAGAGTGCGATGGCTTTGGACAACCTTGCCACCATGGCGCAGATCGACCGGCTGATCCTCTCGATCGGAGAGGATGATTTCGGCGAGGCGCTGTTCCACACCACGCAGATGGTCGGCGACGTCGACCATGTCATGGTGTTCGCCTTCGCGGAGGAGGAGGATCGCCCCCGCGTCGTGATCAACACGGGCCTGATCCCGGCGGCGACGGCGGCCGACGCCGCGGCCGCCTATGTCGAGGAGCTCTACGCGCTCGACCCCAACCTGCCGCAGGTCCGCGCCCAGCCCGAGGGGCGAGCCGGCTGGTTCGAGTTCGACGGCGGGCGCGGCTGGGACGAGCGGCTGCACCGCGGCTTCCTGGTGCCGACCGGGGTCAGCGACATGATCCTGTTCGCGGTGATGCAGGAGAAGGTGGTCTATCTCGTCCAGATGCACCGGCTCTACGGCCATCATTTCGCGCGCGCGCAACGCTGGCTGCTGACCCAGATCGGCGAACTGATCGCGGCCAACATCCGCAAGCATTTCTCCTACATGCACACGCTGCGCGGGCCCAACCAGTTCCTGATCGGCCGGGTGCTCACCGAAGCCGCGTTGTTCCAGTCGATCACCCCGCGCGAGCGGCTGGTCTGTATCGGCATCCTCACCGGGCACACCTCCGAAAGCATCGCGCGGAACCTGTCGATCTCGGTCAACAGCGTGCTGACCTATCGCAAGCGGCTCTACGAGAAGCTGGAGATCAGTTCGCAGAACGAGCTCTTCGTCCGCATCATCGACGCGCTGATGCGGCTCAACTGGGACGGGCGGGAGGTGCCGACGCCCGCCGGCCGGATGGAGGTCAACGCATCGCGGGCGCGACTGCGCGGCCGTCCGCTGGCGGCGGACCTGGCCTTCGCGCAGGCCTTCTTCGATCGGTCCAAGACCCAGCCTGTCGCAAGCCATTGGGATAACTGACCGGCGGCCGACCTCCTAAGCGGACGATGGAGGCGGGCAACAGGCCCGCGCCACCGCGAGGAGACGGTTATGAAATTCGGATTGTTCGGCGGCGCGTCCGTCGCCACCTCGGGCACTGTCAGCGACAGCATGCAGAGCCTCGATGCCTATATCGACTATGTCTGCCTCGCCGATCGCCTCGGCTATCACGGCCTCTTCCTGGTCGAGCATCATTTCATGGGCACGGGGCAGATATCCTCCGCGCTCTCGCTGCTGGCGTACCTCGCCGCGCGGACGCGGCGCATCCGGCTCGGCACCGGCGTCGTCGTGCTGCCCTGGCACAATCCGGTGCTGCTGGCCGAGCAGGTCGCGACGATCGACCAGCTCTCCGGCGGCCGCTTCGACCTGGGGGTCGGGCGCGGCTATCGCCCGAACGAGTTCGCCGGCTTCCGCATGAGCCCCGAGGAAGCGACCCGGCGCTATGCCGAGACGCTGGCCTTCCTGCGCCGCTGCTGGAGCGGCGGCGGCCGCTTCGAGCATCGCGGCGAGTTCTGGCAGTTCGACGACGTCGTCATCGACCCGCCTGCCCGCCAGCAGCCGCATCCGCCGATGTGGGTGGGCGCCGCGAGCGACGATTCGATCCGCCGCGCGGGCGCCGACGGCTTCAACCTGCTGCTCGACCAGATCGGCACGCCCGAGATCGTCGGCCGGCGCATCGCCACCTATCGCGAGGCGGTCGAGGGCTGCGGCCGGCGGTTCGACCCGGCCAGCGTCGGCGTGACCCGCGCGCTCCACCTGGTCGACAACGACGCGGACTGGCGCGCCGCGCACGAGCTGCGCCGCAAGCTGGTCGACCAGTTGAAGGCGCAGGCGGGCGCGGGCGCCTCCTCCTTCGCGCATGACAAGCTCCAGACCTTCTCCGACAGCGCCTTCACCGTCGATGAGGCCGCGCTGATCGGCTATCCGCACGAAGTCGCCGACAAGGTCGAGCTGCTGCGCCAACAGGGCGTCGACTATGTGCTGCTGGCCGACGTCACCGGCTCGCCCCGGTCGCTGGAGGTCTTCGCGCGGGAGATCATGCCGCGCTTCGCCGACGCCGCCCCCGGCAAGGTCGGCGAAGCCGCCTGAGCCGGGCTCAGAAGCCGTAGATGTCGGGAAGCGTCGCGCCGTCCGACCACTGGATCGGCCCGTCCGCCCAGGCGAGCAGCCGGCACCCGAAGGCGCTCTCGATCGTGACTTCGGTGCCCGGCTCGATGACGACGATGGCGCCGATCGGCACGGTGAGGTTGTTCACCTTCGCATTGCCGGCCAGCACCATCCATTCGGTCAGCGCCGAGACGCGGTGGGTCGGGATCTTCATGTCCGGCCAGAGGGTCAGCTCGACGAAGCGATGGTCGTCCTTCTCGATCCGGTAGTCGAACAGCATGCGGCGCGAGAGGCGCGGGATCGAGGTGGCGAGCTGCCGCGCCTCGCGCAGCGGGAAGTCGAGCGCCGGCAGCACCTCGGGCGCGGGGTTGGTGAAGGTCGCCGTGCCCGCGCCGACATGCCCCTTGCCGCCGCCGCTCTCGGGCAGATAGGCGGTCGCGCCTTCGAGCCGGGCGACGAAGAAGCAGCCCTCCCAGGAGATCGCGTCATGGGTGGTGCCGGTCGGATTGATCGTCACCGTGTCGCGCCCGTAATTGTCCTGGTAATCGGCCAGCGATCCCCCGAGCATCAGGCTCGTCGCCGGCCCGAGATGCTGGTGGACCCCCGCCGCGATCATCGGGTCGAACTGGATGAGACCCAGGAAATGGCCGGTCGAGCGGTCGGCGCGCACCGCGCGCTGCCGGACGCCCGGCTTTCCGGTCTCGGTCCAGGGGACGTCGAGCATGTCATAGACATAGACGCCACGCCCGTCGGGCTTGTGCAATATGCTCATCACTCTCTCCCGGCTGTCTCGCGGCCTTCCTTCTAGGCGGTCCGGCGCGGCCATCCTGTCCCATGGCCATGTGAAACCGGCGGCGCGGGGAAGCCCTAATATCCGGGGGCGAGGAGGAGAGGATGGACGATATTTTCCTGCAGAGCCGGTTCGGCCGGGTGCATTGCCGCGCGACCGGCGGCGGCCAGCCGCTGTTCCTGATGCACAGTGCCGGGCGGTCGGCCTATGAGTTCGACGCGCTGGCGCATTTGCTGGCGGGCCGTTTCCGCGTCGTTGCCTGGGACATGCCCGGCCATGGCGATTCCGACCGGCCGCAGGGTCATGTGACGCTGCCCGACCTCGCCGATCTCGCGGCCGAGCTCGCCTGCGCGCTCGGCGAACGGCCGATCCTCGGCGGCGGATCGGTGGGGGCGGCGATCGCGCTGGCCGCGACGGCGGGCCCGCGCGCCGCCGAGCTGGGCGGGATCGTCGCGATCGAGATGCCGCTGTCGCGCGACGCCGGCTGGTGGGCCGCCAACTGGCCGATGATCGAGACCATGTTCGGCTGCCCCGAGGAGCCCGAGGCGCGCGCGCGGCCGCGCTTCCGCGACTGGTCTCCCGAGTTCGCCGCGCGACTGGCGATCGACCGGCACAAGGCCGGCAGCCATGCGATGATGGACCTGCTCTGGGCCGGCCGCGACGATGCCGACCATGTCCAGCCGCGCATCCGCGCGCTCGCCCTGCCCGCGCTGTTCGTCAACGGCGACCGCGGCGTCGCGCCCGAGGCGGCGACGCTGCTGCCGTCGCTCCACCCCGCCGCCATGCTGCGCATCGTCGCCGACAGCGGCCATTTTCCGCACAGCGACGATCCGCAGGCCGTGGCCCGGGCGATCGAGGAGATGTTCGCATGACCGCCACCGACCGCTTCGTCCAGCTCGACGGCGGGCGCATCCATTATCTGGAAGCCGGCGAGGGCGCGCCCCTGCTGCTGCTCCACACCGGCGGCGCCTCCGCGCAGGAGTTCGAGGACGTCATCCCGCTGCTGGCCGAGCGCCACCGCGTGATCGCCTGGGACATGCCGGGCCACGGCGATTCCGACCGGCTGTGGCGGCAGCGCGGCATCGAACATTATGCCGACAACCTGCGCGCCTTCCTCGACGCGCTCGCCATCGACCGGGCGATCCTCGTCGGCGTGTCGATCGGCGGCTATATCGCGATGGACTTCGCGCGCCGCTGGCCCGAACGGGTCGAGCGCGCCGTGCTGGCCGAGGCGCCGCTGCGGTCGCCGGCATGGTATGCCGAGAACTGGCCCGCCTTCGAGGCGATGTGCGCGATCCCAACCACCAGCTTCGAGGCCGCCGCCAGGCGCTTCCGCGCGCTGACCCCGGCGCAGCACGAGCGGTGGAACATCGACCGCAACAAGGCGGGAAGCTGGACGATGGTCAGCATCGCCTGGTCGGTCCGCGACTTCGACGCCGCCGCCGCCCTCGCCGCGCTCAGGGTCCCGCTCACCGTCGCGATGGGCGCGACGGGGCCGACGGCGCACGAACTCGATCGCTGGCGATCGATCCAGCCCGCCGCGACCTACCGGCTGCTCGACGGCTGCGGTCATTTCCCGATGATCGACGACCCGGCCGCCTTCGCCGAAGCCGTCGAGACCCGATAGTGGCCTTCACAGCGAACCCAATATCCTCGCCAGCGCCTCGCGCGGCGCGTCGGTGCGGTGGACGAGGACAATCCTGAGCCTTTCCGCGAACCCGCCGACCGCCAGGAAGCGGACGCCGTCGAGGTTCAGCTTGGCGAGCGAGGCCGGCGCGAGGACCAGGCCTTCGCCGGCGGAGGCCAGGCAGGCCGCGGTGACGAAGTCGTCGGTCCGCACGATGCGCGGCATCGGGAAGCCGCCCGCGTCCGCGAGGCGGCGGATGCTGTCGATCAGGCCGACCTGCTCGTGGAACTGCGGCACGATGAAGCATTGGCCGGCAAGCTGGTCCGGCCGCAGCGCCGATGCTGCGGCGAGCGCATGGCCGGTCGACAGGCAGACCATCAGCTCTTCGGAATGGATGTCGATCGCCCGGCAATCCTCGGGATAGGAGGGTCGCGGCCGCATCAGGCCGATGTCGAGCCGGCAGGAATCGAGCGCGGCCAGTTGCTCGGGGGTCTCCATCAGGCGCGGCGCCAGCTCGATGTCCGGGAGCCCCGCCCGCACCGCCGTCAGGATGCGGCCCAGCGTGCCGTTCATCGCCGCCGAGAAGACGAAGCCGATCCGCAGCGGCCCGCTGCTCCCCCGCCCCAGGCTGCGGCCCATCCGCTCGACCCGGTCGAGCCGGGCCAGCGCCTCGATCGCCTGCGGCAGGAAGATGTCGCCCTCGCGGGTCAGGCGGATCGCGGTACGCACCGTCCGGTCGACGAGTTGGGTGCCCAACTGGTCCTCCAGCCGCCGCAGCCGCTTGCTCGCCACCGACTGGGCGATGCCGAGCGTGTCGGCGGCGCGGGAGAAGCTGCGCTGCTCGGCGATCGCGACGAACGCGGCCAGCCCTTCTCCATCGATCATGCCGTTATTCCATATCGCGATTGAAAACCCCTTTTTTCGATATCGTCAGCATTTTGCAAGTGCGCCAAGGCGAGGACCGAAGGAGATCGCGCATGTCCCAGATGGCCCGTTTCGATTGGTCCGACCCGTTCGGATTGGAGGATCAGCTCACCGACGAAGAGCGCATGATCCGCGACGCCGCGCACGGCTTCGCCCAGTCCGAGCTGCAGACGCGGGTGATCGCGGCCTATCGCGAGGAGGTCGATGCGCCCGAACTGTTCCCGGCGATGGGCGCCGCCGGCCTGCTCGGCGCGACGCTGCCCGAGGAATATGGCGGCGCCAATGCCAGCTATGTCGCCTACGGCCTGATCGCGCGGGAGATCGAGCGCGTCGACTCGGGCTATCGGTCGATGGCGTCGGTGCAGTCGAGCCTCGTCATGCATCCTATCTACGCCTATGGCTCGGAGGAGCAAAAGCGCCACTATCTGCCGGGCCTCGCGGCGGGCCGGCTGATCGGCTGCTTCGGCCTGACCGAGCCCGATGCCGGCTCCGACCCCGGCGGGATGCGGACCGTCGCGCGGCGCGACGGCGACGGCTATGTGCTGCACGGCTCCAAGACCTGGATATCGAACGCCCCCTTCGCCGATGTGTTCGTGGTGTGGGCGAAGTCGGAAGCGCATGGCGGCCAGATCCGCGGCTTCATCCTCGAAAAGGGCATGAAGGGCCTGTCGGCGCCGAAGATCGAGGGCAAGCTGTCGCTGCGCGCCTCGACGACGGGCATGATCCTGCTCGACGAGGTCAAGGTCGGGGCCGATGCGCTCCTCCCCAATGTCGAGGGATTGAAGGGTCCGTTCGGCTGCCTCAACCGCGCGCGCTACGGGATCAGCTGGGGGGCGCTCGGCGCGGCCGAGTTCTGCTTCCACGCCGCGCGCCAATATGGCCTCGACCGCAAGCAGTTCGGCCGCCCGCTCGCCGCGACCCAACTCTACCAGAAGAAGCTCGCCGAGATGATGTGCGACATCGGCTTCGGCCTTCAGGCGTCGCTGCGCGTAGGCCGGCTGATGGACGAGGGCCGCTTCGCGCCCGAGATGGTCTCGATGGTCAAGCGCAACAATGTCGGCAAGGCGCTCGATATCGCCCGCCAGGCGCGCGACATGCACGGCGGCAACGGCATTTCCGAGGAATATCAGGTGATCCGCCACATGATGAACCTCGAGACCGTCAACACCTATGAAGGCGCCCACGACGTCCACGCCCTGATCCTCGGCCGCGCCATCACCGGCATCGCGGCCTTCTGATGACCGCGCCGCCGCTGGCCGGCCTCAAGGTCGTCGAGCTTGCGCGCATCCTCGCCGGTCCCTGGGCCGGCCAGGTGCTGGCGGACCTCGGCGCCGAGGTGATCAAGGTCGAAAGCCCGTCCGGCGACGACACGCGCGGCTGGGGCCCGCCCTTCATCGATCGCCCCGACGGCAGCCGCGACGCCGCCTATTTCCACGCCGCCAACCGGGGCAAGCGCAGCGAGGCGGTCGACTTCGCGACCGAGCAGGGCCAGCGGCGCGTGCGCGAGCTCGTCGCCGACGCCGATGTCGTCATCGAGAATTTCAAGGTCGGCGGCCTCGCCAAATATGGGCTGGACCATGCCAGCCTCGCGGCGGTCAATCCGCGCCTCGTCTATTGCTCGATCACCGGCTTCGGCCAGGACGGCCCCTATGCCGCCCGCGCTGGATACGACTTCATCATCCAGGGCATGGGCGGAATTATGGACCTGACCGGCGAGCCCGACGGCGCGCCGCAGAAGATCGGCGTCGCCTATGCCGACATATTGACCGGCCTCTACGCGGTGATCGGCATCCAGGCGGCGCTGGCCGAGCGGGAGCGCAGCGGCCTCGGCCAGCATGTCGACATGGCGCTGCTCGACGTCATGGTCGGGACGCTCGCCAACCAGGCGATGAACTATCTCGCCTCCGGCGTCGCGCCGACCCGGCTCGGCAACGCCCATCCCAATATCGTGCCCTATCAGGCCTATCCGACGCAGGACGACTGGTTCATCCTCGCGACCGGCAACGACCGGCAATATGAGCGCTTCTGCGAGGTGGTCGGCATCGCGCCGGGCGATGATTTCAGGACCAATCCGCAACGCCTCGCCCGCCGCGACGAGCTGAGCGCGATGATCGCCGACGCGACCCGCCAATGGCCGCGCGCCGAGCTGCTCGCCGCGCTCGAACGGGTCGGCGTGCCCGCCGGCCCGATCAACGACGTCGCCCAGGCCCTCGCCGATCCCCAGGTCGTCCATCGCGGCATGGTCGTCGACATGGTCGACGAGGATGGCGGCCACGTCCCCGGCATGCGGCTGCCGATCCGCTTCTCGCGCTCCCCCCTCGCCGCGCCTCGGCCGGCGCCGAAGCGGCCCCAATAGGCTTCGGCCTCCCGGCCCGGCGTTCTTCGCGCCGGACCGGAAGGCCGAGGGACCGGCTTCCTGCTCTTACGTCAGAAATTGTATCGGAGCTGGGCAGAGATGCTCCACGGCTCCTCGGTGCCGATGATGTAGGAGCCGTTGCTCCCCGCTTCGAAGTTCATGATCCGGCGATCGGTCAGGTTCTTGCCGATGACCGAGAACTCCCAGCCCTGCGACGGATTGGCCACCGAGACGGTCGCGCCGAGCTTGACGAAACCCTCCTGCCACAACAGCGGATCGTTGTTTGGCGAGATGTTGTAGCGGGTGGTGAACATCGCCTCCGGCCGCAGCCTGACCTGCAGCGACGGCCCGACGTCGAACATATATTCGACGTTGAAGTTGCCGCTCAGCTCGGGAGCGTAGCGCCCGCGCTTGCCCGAAAGGTCGATGGTCGGATGGCCGAGCGCGATGTCGGTCGGCGATCCGCCGGCATTCTTGAAATCGGTGAACTTGGAATCGAGCCAGGTGAGGCTGAGGCTGGTGTTCCAATGCTCGTTCACGCGCCAGGCCATGTCGGTCTCGATCCCCTGCGAGCGCGCGCCCTTGGCGTTGCGCACGACCGGGAAGATGCCGCCCTGCACGCCGTTGGTGCCGATCGCCGACTGCTGGAGCCCTTCGAAATCGCTGCGGAAGGCCGCGATGTTGAAGGTCAGGCGGCGGTTGAACCACTGGGTCTTCAGGCCGACTTCGTAGGAGTCGACATATTCGGGCCCGAAGGACAGCGTGCCCGGCAGGCCGGTATGCTCGAGGCCGTTATAGCCACCCGCCTTGAAGCCGTTCACATATTTGGCATAGCCGCGGATCTCAGGCGTGAAGTCGTAGCCGACGGTGATCGACGGGCTGAAATGCGCGTCCGACCGGTTCTCGGCGCGGTAGCCGGCGACGCCGAGGCCGAGTTGCTTTCCGACGGCGGCCGCGATCGGCGCCAGCGCCGCCGGCAGCGGGACGATCGGGCCGAAGGGCTGCGTCGCCATGCCGAAATACTGGTTGATGCCGAAATGCTTGTCGACCCAGGACTGGCGCGCCGCCAGCGTGACGTCGAGCTTGTCGGTCGGGCGGACGACGACGCTCGCGAACAGGCCGTATATGTCGGAGGTCTGGCGGAAATCGTCGGCCTGGCCGAACGGCAGATAGGGCGCCAGCGGCGGCACGAGGCCCGGCAGGATCGGCGAGAACAGGCCGTAATTCGCGTAGATCTGGCCGCGCAGCTTGTCGTGCTCATAATAGGCGCCGAACATATAGTCGAACGGGCCGGTGCCGTTCGACGCGACGCGGAATTCCTGGCTGAACTGGCTGAACCGCTCGGGAACGGTGAAGTTGGCCAGGTCGGGGCTCGCCGCGTCGACGTCGAGCTTCAGATTATATTTGTGGTGGTAATAGCCGGTGACCGAGGTCAGCGTGAACGGATCGGCCTCATAGCTGATCGTCGAGATCGCCGACTGGGCGTCGAAGTCGATGCCCTGGTCCGGGTTCTGGGTGCGGACATAATTGGGGCGGGTGTCGTCGCCGGCGGCGATCGCCGCGGTGCAGCCGAAATTGACGTTGGTGAAGATCGGCAGCGGCGGGCAGCTCGTCAGCTTGGCGGCGAGGCCGCCCTTCTGGCGTCCACGCTCGGCATGCGCCTTCAGGTTGACCGACAGTCGGTCGGTCGGCTTCCACAGCAGCGTGACCCGGCCCGCATAGTTGCGGACGCGCGGGATGTGGATGCCGCTGCTCTTGTCGAGCAGCCAGCCATCGCCGCGCTGGACCAGCCCGGCGACGCGGATGCCGAGCGTGTCGGTGACCGGCCCGCCGACCGCGCCCTCGATCGTCGCATTGTCGAAGTTGAAATTATACAGGCCGCGGACATAGCCTTCCCAATGGTCGCCGGGATTCCTGGTGGCGATGTTGAACACGCCCGCGATCGAGTTGTTGCCGAAATAGACGCTCTGCGGCCCCTTCAGCACCTCGACCCGCTCGATGTCGAGGAAGGAGGACTGGGTCGAGCGCGAGCGGCCGCGATAGATGCCGTCGACGAAGGTCGCGACCGACTGCTCGAACAGCGGGTTGTTGTCGCCCGATCCGACGCCGCGGATGAACAGCAGGTTGGCGGGGCCGGCCTGCGACACATAGACCGCCGGCACATGCTGCATCGCGTCCTGGATCGAGCCGACGCCCTGCTTCTGGAGGGTGATGCCCGAGACGACCGCGGCGGAGACCGGGACCTTCTGGAGCGGCTCGGCGCGCTTCTGCGCGGTGACGATGATCTCGCCGCTGTCGGCGGCGGCATCGGCCTCGCGGTCGGCCGCCCAGGCCGGGGCCTGTAGCAGGACCCCCGCCAGCACGGCCGCCAATGACGCTCCCTGGATCGACTTCTTCTTCATTCTGGAAACTCCCCTTCCATAATGTCTATACAAATAAGGTGATTGCTGTGCGGTGCTTCGGATCACGCGATCGCCCGGACGATCGCCGGGGTCGCGTCGGCGACCCGGTTGAGGCCGACCAGCGCCATCGCCATGTCGAGCTCGGTGCGGAAGATGCCGAGCGCATGGCCGACCCCGGCCTCGCCGGCGGTCGACAGGCCGTAGAGCGTGGCGCGCCCGACCTGGACGGCGCTCGCCCCCAGCGCGACGGCCTTCAATATGTCGGTGCCGGTGCGGACGCCGCTGTCGATGAGCAGCGGAATGCGCCGCTTGGCGGCAGCGGCGAAATCGGGGAGGACGTCGAGCGTCGAGACCGCCCCGTCGAGCTGCCGTCCGCCATGGTTGGAGATGACGATGCCGTCATAGCCGGCGGCGATCGCCGGCTCCACCTGCCCCGGATCGAGCAGCCCCTTGACGATCAGCGTGCCGGGCCACTGGTCGCGCAGCCATTTCAGGTCGTCCCACCCGATCGCGGGATTGATCTGCGAGCGGACGAACTCCGAGACCGTCGCCCAGCTCCGCCCCTGCTCCATCGGCATCAGGCCGGGCCGAGGCGCGCCGTGCGGCAAGGCGCGCAGCATCCAGCCCGGATGGCGGAGCACGTCGACGACCTTCGCCGGGGTCCAGCTATAGGGCACGGTGAAGCCGTTGCGGATGTCGCGGAGCCGCCGCCCCGGCAACGCGGTGTCGACCGTCACCTCGAGCGTCTCGAAGCCCAATGCCCGGGCTTCGCCGATCAGGCCGAGCGTCGCCTGCTTGTCATGGGCGATGTAGAGCTGGAGCCAGGCCTGGCCGCCCGAGGCCTCGGCGATGTCCCTGAGCCGCGCATTGGCGCCGTTGCTGACGACGAACGGAACCCCCGCCGCCGCCGCGCCACGCGCCAGCGCCAGATCGCCCTTCGGCCAGAAGGCGGACGCATAGCCGGTCGGCCCGATGATCAGCGGCATCGCTAGCGACTGCCCGAACAGGGCGGTCGCCGTGCTCCGCCGGCTGACGTCGACCGGCGCGGCCGACAACAGGCGATGGTGTTCGAACGCGGCGCGGTTCTGCCGCATCGTGCTTTCGGACTGGGCGCCGCCGTCGACATAGTCGAACACCATCCGCGGCAGCGTCCGGCGCGCGGCGTCGCGCAGGTCGTCGATCGAATGGGCCGCGCGCAGGCGCCGGCGGCACAGGGCATCAAGCAAGGCCATGTCGGTAATTCCTGAAATCGGCCGGGCCGGTCACTTCCGCGCGGCAGGCGGAGCGTCGGTCTCGCGGAGAAAGTCGAGGATCGGTGCGGCGACGGTCTGGGGCGCGGTCTCGATCATGAAATGACCGACATCCTGCAGCTCGACGACGCGATAGGGGCCCTTCGCGTAGCGCGCCGACGCCTGGACCGTGGATTCCGAGACGGCGGGTCCCTTGCTCCACACGAACAGCGCGGGCACCCGCACCGGCGGCACGGCGGCGAACTGCGCCGGCACCAGCGCGGTTCCCCAGGACAGCCCGCCGACCAGCACGCCCGGCTGCGAAAGGCGCGCGACATAGCGGTCGGTCGCATCCTCGGGCAGGCCGCTCTTGCGCAGGAAGGCGCGCAGCCCGGTCGCATCGTCGGCCAGCAGCGCGGCGGCGCGCTTGTCGATATTGTCGGGGCCGATCTCCTTGCGCACCGCCTCCCACGACGCCCGTTGCTCGGGATCATGCTCGATGCCGTCGACGAAGGCGGCGGGATGCGGATAGCGCAGCGTCGTCATCGACCGCACCCGATCGGGATGATAGGCGGCCAGCATCCACGCCATCGCCCCGCCCCAGCCGAAGCCGACGACGTGGAAACGGCGCAGCCCCGTCGCATCGGCGACCGCCAGCGCGTCGGCCATGAAATTGTCGAAGACATAGTCGCCCGGCCGCGACAGCGTCGCGGCGGACGCGCCGCGCTGGTCGAAGGCGACGACGTTGTAGCCGGCGGCGGCGAGCGTCGATGCCACCGGCCGCCAGCTATCGGCATCCTGCGGGAAACCGTGCAGCAGCAGCACGCCGACGCCGTCGCGCGGCCCCCACCGCAGCACCCGCCAATGCATGTCGCGGGCATCGATCGTCTCGACGGTCGGCGCGGCCACGGCGTCCGCCGCGCGCGCCGGCGGGGACGCGCCGGCCAGGCCGAGCAGGACGGCGGCATAGGCGAGGCACCGGCCCATCCATCCCGTCCGGGAAACATCCTTGCCCGCCATAGCCGACCTCCCTTCGTCCTCGCCTACGTCTCTTAACTGAATGTTCAGTAAGTTTATTCCGAACAGCTTCGTTGTCAAGAGCGTTCCGCGCCAGTGCTTCAATGAAATATCTTTGAAATTCAATATGTTGAAACGCCGCCTATTTCGGCATCCAGACACCGCCGTCGACTCCGATCACCTGGCCGGTCTGCATGCCGCCCGTCACCGGCGAGGCGAGGTAGAGCACGGCGTGCGAAACATCCTCCGGCCGGCCGAGCCGCCGCAGCGGAACCTCCGCCGCCAGCTCCTGCTCGACCGCCTTGAACTGCTCCATGTCGCCCATGAATCCCCGGAAGCAGCTATTGGCGCTGACCTCGCTCAGGTCGGCGGGCGGGGTGCCGCCGGGGGCGACGACGTTGATGCGGACGCCATGCCTGCCGACGTCGAGCGCCAGCGTCTGGGCGAGATGGATCAGCCCGGCCTTGAGCGCGCCATAGACCGGCTCGATCGGGGTCGGCTTGCGGCCCATCACGCTGCTCATCGTGATGACGCAGCCGCCCTTCTGCTCGATCATGATCGGCAGCACGATCTTGTAGGCGGTCAGCACGCTCTTGAAATTCTGCTCGTAGATCTTGTCCCAGAGCTGCGGGTCGAGATCGAGGAAATGGCTGAGGATGTCCCAGGCCACGCCATGATAGAGGATGTCGATGCTCCCCATCGCCCGCGTCGCCTCGATCGCGTTCGCGACCGACGACCAGTCGGTGGCGTCGACCGACACGACCGAGACCTTGCCCGCGCCCAGCTCGCGCGCCCGCTCGGCGACCTTCTCGGCGCGGTCGAGGTCGCGCGCGCCGATGACGATGTTCGCACCCGATTCCGCGAAATGCCAGGTCACATGCTGGCCCAGGTTCGAATGGCCGCCGATCAGCAGGACATTCTTTCCCTCGAGTCCCGGATAATACATTCCCGTCTCTCCCTTATGTCCGCGGCGCGCCCGCGACCTCGTTCGCGAGCGTCCCGATCGGCGCGCAGCCTATTTCGATGCGATCGCCCGGCGCGATCCGCGCGGGCGTGGGCGGACAGCCCAGCGCGACCACGTCGCCCGGCTCGAGCGTCATGAAGCGCGAGATGTGGCTGACGCAGCGTTCGACGCCGAACAGCATGTCGCGCGCGAAGCCCGCCTGCACCCGCGCGCCGTTGACGAAGGTCGCCAGCTCCGCCGTCGCGAGGTCGAGCCCGGTCGCGATGCAGGGGCCGAGCGGGGCGAAGCCGTCGCGTCCCTTGGCGAGGCTCGGATTGCCCTTGTCCTTGTGGAACCGGGCGACGTCCATCAGGTCGTTGGTCAGCGTGTAGCCGATGACGTGCGCGGCGACGTCGCCCTCGGCGATGTCCCGCCCCCGCCGGCCGATCACCGCCGCGAGCTCGCCCTCGCACACCACGTCGCCGTCGGCGGGCAGCACGATCCGGTCGCCGTCGCCGATGATGCAGTTCGGCGGACGGACATAGACGACCGGCTCCTCGGGCATGGCCATGCCGAGCGCCTCGGCGGTGGCGCGATAGTTGATGCCGATCCCGACATATTTGCCGGGCGCGCAGGGCGGCAGCAGGACGACCTCATCGCGGCCGAACAGGACTCCGTCCTCGACGCATTCGGCCAGGTCGCGCCCCTGCTGGAACGCGCGGAACGGGCTGGTCGACAGCGGGCGGACGCCGTCGCCGTCGAGCAGGCCGTAGCGGCGGCGGCCCAGATAGCGGAAGCGGACGATCCGCATCGCGCGATCAGTCGAAGCGCGAGACATAGCTGCCATATTCGCTGACGGTCATCGCCGTGCCCGGCATGACCACCACCGTCGTCGTCGGCTCCTCGATCACCGCCGGCCCCTCGATCCGGTTGCCGCAGGTCAGCCGGGTGCCGTCATAGACCGCCGCGTCGACGAAGCCGCCGAGATCATTGAAGAAGGCCTTGCGGGTTCCCTTCAGCGCGTGATCGGCGCCCTCGCCGCCGAACGGCAGCTTGCGGATCGCCGGCTTCGGCGTCGCGCCGATCGCGCGGACCTTCCAGTGCAGGCATTCGATCGGCTGGGACGGGTCCTTCACCGCGTACATCCGCTCGTGGATGTCGTGGAAATCGGCGACCAGCGCGTCGAGCTGCGCCTGGTCGGCGATCCGGCCGGTGCGCAGCGGCACGGGCAGTTCCCAGATCTGCTCGGGATAGCGGGCCTCGGCATAATATTCGAGGCGCCGGTCGGCGGCGTCGATGCCATGGCCGTCGAGGAAGGCGACCGCGCTCTCCTCCAGCGACGCCAGCAAGGCGTTGACGCCCGCGAAGTCGAAGCGGTTGCTTTCGACGAAGGCGATCGCGCTATACTCCTTCACCAGGTCGGCGAAGGCGCCGCCATAGGCGCTGAGCACGCCGGCCGCCTTGGGGATGATCAGCTCCCTGATGCCGAGTTCCATCGCCATCGCCTGGATGTGCATGCCCGCCGCGCCGCCGCCCGAGACGACCACGAAGTCGCGCAGGTCGATCCCGCGCGAGATGGCGAGGTCCTGCATCGCCGCCTGCATGTCGTTGTTGACGGTGCTCCACATGGTGAAGGCGGCCTGCGCCACGTCGATGCCAAGCGGCTTGGCGACATGCTCCTCGATCGCGGCGGCCGAGAGCGCCGGGTCGAGCGGGGTGCCGCCCCTGGCGAACGCCTCGGTGTTGAGATAGCCGAGGACGAGGTCGGCGTCGCTGACGGTCGGGCGGGTGCCGCCGCGCCCGTAGAAGGCCGGCCCCGGATTGGCGCCCGCGCTCTCCGGGCCGACATGGACCAGCCCGCCCGCATCCACGCGGGCGATGCTGCCGCCGCCCGATCCGACGCTGCGGCTGTCGACCAGGTCGACGCCGAGGAAGCAGCCGCCCATCACGATCTCGCGCGAGAGGTTGATCTTGCCGTCCTGCACGACGCTGACGTCGAAGCTGGTGCCGCCCATGTCGACGACCAGGACATTGTCGATGCCCTGCTCCATCGCGACCGTGGTCTGGCCCGCGATCGGCGCCATCGAGGGGCCCGAATTGATGCTGTAGATCGGGCGCTCCATCATGTCCTGGACGCTGGCGATGCCGCCGGCCGAGGTGACGAGCGACAGCGGGCGGGCATAGCCGTTGTCGCTGAGCTGCGCCTGCAGGTCGGAGACATAGGTGCGGATCACCTCGAGCAGCGACGCGTTGACCACGGTCGACGAGGTGCGCCGATATTCGCGCAGGATCGGGTTGAGCTGCGAGCTGAGGACGACCGGCACCTCGGGCCATTCCTCGCGGACGATCGCCTCGATCCGGCGCTCATGGTCACCGTTGGTGATCGACCAGAGCAGCGCGACGGCGATCGCCTGGACGCCATAATCCCTGAGCTGCCGCACCGCCGCGCGGACCTCGTCCTCGTTCAGCGGAATCTCGACGCCGCCCTCGGAATTGACGCGCTCGGTGACGGGCAGCGTCAGGTAGCGCGGCACGAACGGATCGGGATAGTCGGTCTTCCACAGGAAGGGTTCGCTGCGCCCCTGCTCCCGCGTCGTCAGGATGTCGCGGAAGCCGCGGGTGCAGATCAGCCCGACCTTCGCCACCTTGCCCTCGAGCAGCGCGTTGAGCGCCACCGTCGAGCCGTGCACCAGCGACACGCAGTCGCGCAGGAATCCGTCGAGCGTCAGGCCGTAATGATCGGCCGCCTGGCGCAGCCCCGCCATGATGCCGTCGCTCGGCCGGCGCGGGACGGTGAACGCCTTGAAGATGTTCCACTCGCCATTGTTCTCGTCGAACACGAACAGATCGCTGAACGTGCCGCCCACGTCGGAGCACACCCTGAAACGCATGTCTTCTGACCCTTATCTATTCCGGAGTTCCAGGCGGAGCTGCGCGGTCCGCTCCTGGTCGACGCGATAGTCCTCGCCCGACAGGTCGAGCGCGACGCCGTAGACCCCCCGCGCCTTTTCGGGCGAGACCCAGCCGTTGCGCACCCGGTGGCGCACCCGTTCGGGATCGCGGTCGAGCGGATCGCCGAAGCCGCCGCCGCCCGGCCACAGGCTGCCGATCCATTCGGTCGGCTGGATCTCCTCGCTGGAGATGTCGGGGATCGCGACCTCGTTGCCGGCCGCGTCGACCTTCCACGCGGCCGACGGCGCGCCGGCATGGCCGCCGTGCAGCCCCTTGGGCGGGAAGACCTTGGAATCGAGGAAATAGGACCAGAGCGCCGGGTTGCCGCGCGGCCGCATCAGGCAGCGTATGCCGGGCGCGCCGTCCCATTCGCCCGCGCCGCCGCTGTCCGTCTCGACCTCGCAGCAGCCGAACAGGATCGGCATCTTGAGCTCGAAGATCTCGGCGCTGATGAAGTCGACCTGGCAGCCGCCGGGCGGGCCGAGATAGGTCAGCCAGCCGTCATGGCCGTGCAGCGCCGGCCCGCCGCCGAAGCCGTAGATCACGGCGTTGACGAACAGCCGGTCGTCATAGCGGAAATCCTTGCCGCAGACCGAGGCGACGCTCGGGCTGAACGAGGTCGCCCCCTCGGCGAGCCCCTTGTCGGGCCCCAGTTCCGCGAACATCGACTGGATCAGGTTGATCAGCCGCGCGGCGACGCCGACCGTCGCCATCGACGTGCTGTAGGGCGGCTGCACCCCGCCGACGATCGCATTCTCGCGCGCCAATATCTCGATGCAGTTATAGACGCCGTCGTTGCGCGGCAGATCGGACGACAGGTTGTTGAGGATGCCGGTGACGACCGCCGAGCGGGTGGTCGCCTCGCTCAGATTATAGCCGGCTTCCAGGCAGGCGATATTGTCCCGCAGGTCGACCTGGATCTTGCCCTCCTCGGGCAGGATCGAGAGCTTGACCTTGAGCGGGATGCCGTCGGGCGCCAGCCCCTCGATCGGATCATGCGCATTGGTGGCTTCCCAGCTCCTGCGCGGCAGCCTGCCGATCTCGTCGACCATGCGGCGGCGCGAATAGTCCTGCCATTCGGCGAGGAACGCCTTGATCGTCGCGGCGCCATATTTGTCGCACAGCTCGATGATCCGCTTCTCGCCGATCCGCACCGCGCCGACCGCCGCCAGATAGTCGCCATACCATTGCTCGGGGTTGCGGATGCGGATCTTCGCCATCCGCACCACGTCCTCGACGTCGGCATAGTCGCGCTGGACGCGGACGCAGGGGAAGTCGAGCGCGCCTTCCTCGTACAGGTCCTTCGCGAAGGGCATGAAGGTGGTCGGCTGGCTGTTGCCGATATCGGCCTGGTGGGCGACGCTCAGCGTCGTCAGGATATGCTCGCCCTTGTAGAAGACCGGCGCCATATAGGCGAAGTCGCCATGGTGGCTCGACCCGTAATAGGGCGAATTGTTGAGGAAGCAGTCGCCGGGGCGGAGATCGCCGAACAGGCCGGTCATCTGCTTCGCCGCCATGCTGCACGACGCGACGATGATCGGGATCGCCTGGGTCAGGCAGAACAGGTCGCCCTCGCTGGTCAGCACCGCCGACGAGAAATCCTTCGCGAGATTGAGCGCCGCCGACCGCGACACCTTCTCCAGCGTGTGGTTCATCTCGTTGACGATCACGTTGAACTTCCTCGCGAGGATGGCCAACATGTGGGGTTCGATCTTCACCGCAGTCCCGCTCACTTCCCGCCTCTCGTCCACGCCTGCCTCATAAACTTACTGAATATTTAGTAAGGTAATTATGCCAGTTCCGCCGGGCTGTCAAATTCGCTTTTCAGCCGATCGTGATGCCTGCCGTCAGAAGCGGCAGGCCGGCTCCGTCAGTCCCTTCACGCCCGGCTTCAGCGCGAACAGGCCGCCAGCGCCCGGGGCGGTCGCGGCGTCCTGCGCCGCGTCGGGATCGAAGCCGATCGCCGCCACCATCTGCCGCGGCAGCGCGACCGCGCCGGTGGTGATCAGCAGCGTCGCATGGTCCGCGCCGCCGAACGCGCAGCTCGTCACGAACGGCGCCGTCACCCGGACGCGCAGCAGCAGCGCCCCGCCGGGCGAATAGCGGCGCACTTCCGAGGTCAGCGGGATCGCGACCCAGAGGCAGCCCTCTGCATCGACGCAGAGCCCATCCGCCCAGCCCTCGCCCACCGCGAAGTTGAGCACGGTCCGGCGGTTGGCCAATGTCCCGGCCGCGCCGTCGAAGTCGAACGCGTCGACCCGGCCGGTCGGCGAATCGACCAGGTAGAAGGTGCCGCCGTCGGGGCTCCAGCCCATGCCGTTGCCGATCGTCAGCCCTTCGAGCACCCGGACGCAGCGCCCCTCGCCGTCGACGCGATGGAGCGCGCCGCCGCCGATCGAGAGTGCAGCGTCGACCGTCCCCGCCCAGACGCGCCCTTGGGGATCGCACTTCGCCTCGTTGATCCTTACCGACGACGGGTCGGCGTCGATCGCCGCGAGCAGCCGTTCGCCGCCATCCGGGTCGAGCAGCGTGAAGGCGCAGCCTTCGGCGAGCAGCAGGCCGCCGTCCACGCGTGGCAGGGCGGCGGCGGTCGGCCGGCCGCGCCGGATCGTCCGGCGGACGCTCCAGTCATCGCCCAGTTCGATGATCTCGCCGCTGACATTGTCGAGGCACCAGAAGACCTGGCCGCGCTCGTCCCAGACCGGCGCCTCGGCGATCGCAGCCTTCCAGTCGTGGACCAGCGGCGCTTCGACGGTCGGAACCGCAGCGCTCACCACATGCCCTTCGCGAGGGCCGGCGCGGCGCGATGGTCGCCATTGGTATCGAACCAGGGCAGGTCGGCGAGCAGGCGGCGTTCGGCGCCGCGCGGATCGCGCACGATCGACGGCGCCGCATCGATCGCCAGCACCTCGCGTCCCGCCGCGCCATAGGGCGGCCAGGCGATCGACGACGGCCGGGGAGCGCCGCCGGCCGCGAAGCTCGACCAGCCCTGCCGGATCAGCGCCGACACCGCCGTCGAGCCGGCATCGACCGGGACCATGCTCGGCACCTGCGCCATCGTCCCGAACGCCAGCGGCACCGACAGCCCGTGCGGGACGCCGAGCTTGCCGTCCATGATCGGCGTCGGCCATTCGAGGCTGTAGACCCAGGTCGGCGCGCTCGCCCCGGCGGCGCGGAGATTGGCGACATAGGCGGACGAGCGGACGATCAGGAACTCGCTCATCACCGCGAAGAAGACGTCCGCCGGACTCTTGGCCGGATAGAGTTGGCGATAGCCGGCCACCAGCGCCGCCATGTCGCCGGGGAACATCTTCGCCAGCGTGGCCCGCAGGCCGTCCCAGTCGAGCGCGAAGATCGGCGGCGACCCCACCAGGATCGTCGCCTCGTCGCGGCTGGTGCCGATGATCATCGGCACGTCGCGGCTCTCCGCCGGCACCCCGTCGGCAAAGGGATGGCGCGGAAGGCTGCCGCCGATCACCGGCAGGAATTTGCGCGCCCATCCGTCGCCGAGCGCGCTGACCCCGTCGAGGATCGCCTGCGCCGGCAGGTCGAGCAGTCGCTGTGGGTCGCGGCCGATATCGAGCTTGTCGAGCAGCGCGTTCGCCGCTTCCGCCGCCTGGGCCCGCTCCATGCCCCAGACCAGCACCCCGCTCTGGGTGATCGCGCCGTGGAACAGGCCGCGCGCCTCGGGCATCGCCATCAGCGCGCAGACCTTCGCCCCGCCGCCGGATTCGCCGAAGATCGCGACGCGATCGGGATCGCCGCCGAACGCGCGGATGTTGTGGCGAATCCAGCGCAACGCATCGACGATGTCGAGCATCCCGACATTGCCCGAATCGGCGAAGGCCGGATCGAGATGATCGAGCGACAGATAGCCGAACACGCCGAGCCGATGGTTGAGGGTCACGACGACGACGCCGTTCTCGGCGGCCAGCACCTGCCCGTCGCTCGCGTTGATGCTGCCCGATCCCTCGCGGAAGCCGCCGCCGTGCAGCCAGACCAGCACCGGCCGCGCCGCGCCGGGATCGGCCTCGGGCGTCCAGATGTTGAGCCGCAGGCAATCCTCGCCCTCGGGCGCGGGATCGGTGAACGAGGTCCAGGGCCCCGCATCGGGCGCCGGCAGGCCGATCTGCGGCGAATGCTTGCCCGGTTGCGGCGCGAGATCGCCGAAGTCCCGGAAATCGCGGATGCCCGTCCAGGGCGGCGGCGGCGCGGCGCGCCTGAAGCGCGCCCGCCCGCCGACCGGCGCGCCGTAGCGCAGCCCCTTGAACAGCGAGACGCCGCCGCTGCGCGCGCCGCGCGCCAAGCCTTCGCCGGTCCGCACCACCGGCGGAGACGAATCCCCCTTCGCCGCCCGGCGGCCCGCATATGCCGATCCGTGCATCCATCCCATCCCGGCGATCGATGCCAAGAGAAAGTCCCGCCGCTGCATCGATCCTCTCCTTACCCAAGACCGTCATCCTGACGGAAGTCAGGATCCATTGCCGCTCCGTCGAGATGAAGCCCGAAGGTTGCGGTTCTCGATCCCGGATCAAGTCCGGGATGACGACGGGGAAAACCGCCCCTCGTTCCGGCTGCAATATGCTTCAGGCCACCAGCCGGAAGGCCTTGGCGACGATCTTCCACTCGGCCCCGAACCGCACGAAGGACAGGATATCCTCGAAGTCGTGGCCGCCCCAATGCCGCGCCGCGACCACCGCCGAGGCGATCCCGTCGAGACACTGGATCGACCGGATCGAGGCCGTGATGTCGGGCGACGGCCCCGCCCCGTCGACGAAGGCGAACAGCATCTCGATCGGGCCGGCGAACTTGTCCGGGCCGAGGAAGCCGCAGATCGTCGCCTCCTCGGAGAAGACCTCCCGCATCGGCCCGCTGTCGCCGGCCCGCGCGCCGTCGACATAGCGCCCGATCAGACGCGCGATCTCAGCATGATCGCCAAAGCCGTGGGACAGGTCGGTCATAGGAACTCTCCATCGATGCCGCATGATGCGCGAACCCTTGTGGCCGCCAATCATTTACTGAATGATCATTTAATAAAACCGTCCGATCGGTGGAGTCAATAATGCTTGACGATGGTCGCGATCCGACCCTCCATGTCGGTCTATAGCGATGGCCGAGGGAGAAGGGGCGCCATAAAAGCCGCATCCACACGGCTTGGCCTCTTGACAGGGAATGGGGGAGATATTCTATTAAATGACCATTCAGTTTATCCCATCCAGCGAGACGCATCTGAAACAGGAGACGATATGACGTCGGCGGTCGACCTGCTGATCGTCGGCGGCGGCATCAACGGTGCGGGCATCGCCCGCGACGCGGCCGGGCGCGGTCTGTCGACGATGCTCGTCGAGCAGGACGACCTCGCCGCCCACACCTCCTCGGCCAGCACCAAGCTGATCCATGGCGGCCTGCGCTACCTGGAATATCACGAGTTCCGGCTGGTGCGCGAATCGCTGCAGGAGCGCGAGCGGCTGATGGCGATCGCCCCGCACCTGATCGCGCCGCTCGACTTCTTCCTCCCCCATGCCGCCGGGCAGCGGCCCGCCTGGATGATCCGCGCCGGGCTGTTCCTCTACGACCATCTCGCGCGACGCCGCCGGCTGCCCGCGTCGCGCGCCGTTTCCGCCCCGCATCATCCCGGCTTCGCCGTGCTCCAGCCCGGCTACCGGCGCGGCTTCACCTATGCCGACTGCCGGGTCGACGACAGCCGGCTGGTGGTGCTCAACGCGCTCGACGCCGCCGAGCGCGGCGCGACGATCCGCCCCTATACCCGGCTGCTGTCGGCCCGCCGGGCGGGCGCCGTCTGGCAGGCCGAGATCGAGGACCGCGCCTCGGGCGCGCGGACGACCGTCGCCGCCCGCGCGATCGTCAACGCCGCCGGCCCCTGGGTCGCGGAGCTGCTCGAGACCCGTCTCGGCCGGCACGACGCCGACCGCATCCGCCTGGTCAAGGGCAGCCACATCATCGTTCCGCGCCGCTTCGACGGGGACTATGCCTTCATCCTCCAGAATCCCGACGGCCGGGTCCTGTTCGCCATCCCCTATCAGGACCGCTTCACGCTGATCGGCACGACCGACATCCCCTATGAGGGGCATCCGGCCGACGTCGCGATCTCCGAGCAGGAGGTCGCCTATCTCTGCGCGAACATCTCGGACTATTTCCGTACGCCGGTGACGCCGGCCGACGTCGTCCACAGCTTCTCCGGCCTGCGCGCGCTCCACGACGACGGAGCGGCCAGCGCATCGGCGGTCACCCGCGACTATCTCCTCGCCCTCGACGGAGGCGGCGGCGAAGCCCCGCTGCTGTCGGTGTTCGGCGGCAAGATCACCACCTATCGCCGCCTCGCCGAGCATGCGATGGCGAAGCTGCTGCCCGCGCTCGGCCGCCCCGTCGCGCCGGGCTGGACCGCGCAGGCGCCACTGCCCGGCGGCGACATCGGCGACGGATGCTTCGACGCCTGGTCGGATGCGCTCGTCGCAAGCCGCCCCGGCCTGCCGCCCGCGCTGCTGCGCCGCCTCGGCAAGGCTTATGGAACGCGGGTCGAGACGCTGCTCGGCGGCGCCGCGACGATGGACGACCTCGGCGCGGACCTCGGCGCTGGCCTGACCGAGGCCGAGGTCGACTATCTCGCCGCCCATGAATGGGCGCGGCGCCCCGACGACATCCTCTGGCGGCGCTCGAAGCTCGGCCTGCACGTCCCGCCCGGCACCGCCGCGCTGGTCGCGCAACGGCTGGACCGCATCGCCGCGCCGCCGCTTTCGCCACAAGGGAAGAACCCATGACCCAATTCGTCGGCGCGATCGACCAGGGCACGACCAGCTCGCGCTTCATCGTCTTCGACCGGCACGGCGCGATCCTCGCCGTCGCGCAGAAGGAGCATCGCCAGATCTATCCCCGTCCGGGCTGGGTCGAGCATGATCCGCTGGAGATATTGGCGAACACCCAGGAGGTGATCGGCGCCGCGCTGGCCCGCGCCAACCTGACGGCGGCGGACCTCGCCGCCGTCGGCATCACCAACCAGCGCGAGACCAGCCTGTTGTGGGACCGCGAGACCGGGCGACCGCTGTGCAACGCGCTCGTCTGGATGGACACGCGCACCGACGAGCTGGTGCAGCGCTATCGCCGCGACGGCGGGCAGGACCGGTTCCGCGACAGGACCGGCCTGCCGCTGGCGACCTATTTCTCGGCGCTCAAGCTGCGCTGGATCCTCGACAATGTCGACGGCGCCCGCGCGCAGGCGGAATCGGGCCGCGCGCTGTTCGGGACGATCGACAGCTGGCTGGCCTGGAACCTGACCGGCGGCCCCGACGGCGGCGTCCACCTCACCGACGTCACCAACGCCAGCCGCACCATGCTGATGGACCTCGCGACCTGCCGATGGGACGACGATCTGCTCGCGACCTTCGGCATCCCGCGCGCCTGCCTGCCGCGCATCGTCGCCTCGTCGGACCTGCACGGCACGATCCGGACGCCGCCGCTCGACGGCGCGCGCCTCGCCGGCATCCTCGGCGACCAGCAGGCCGCGCTGGTCGGCCAGGCCTGCTTCGCGCCGGGCGAGGCGAAGAACACCTACGGCACCGGCTCCTTCCTGCTGATGAACACCGGCACCGAACCCGTCCGGTCGAAGGCCGGGCTGCTCACCACCCTCGCCTACCGGTTCGGCGACGAGCCGCCCCGTTATGCGCTGGAGGGGGCGATCGCGATCACCGGCGCGCTCGTCCAATGGCTGCGCGACAATCTCGGCCTGTTCGACTCCGCGCCGGAGATCGAGGCGCTCGCCCGGTCGGTGCCCGACAATGGCGACGTCTATATCGTCCCGGCCTTTTCCGGCCTCTACGCGCCCTATTGGGACGACAGCGCGCGCGGCGTGATCGCCGGGCTCACCCGCTTCTCGAACCGCGGCCACATCGCCCGCGCGGCGCTCGAGGCGACCGCCTATCAGCTCTGCGACGTCGTCGCGGCGATGGAGGCCGACAGCGGCATCCGGCTCGCCACGCTCAAGACCGACGGCGGCATGGTCGCCAACGAGCTGCTGATGCAGTTCCAGGCCGACATGCTCGGCGCGCCGGTGGTCCGCCCCCGGATCACCGAGACGACCGCGCTCGGCGCCGCCTATGCGGCGGGGCTGGCGGTCGGCTACTGGTCGGGCACGCAGGAGCTGCGCGACAATTGGGGCGTCGACGCGACCTGGCGGCCGACCATGCCGGCCGAGCTTCGCGCCCACCACCAGCGGTCCTGGAAGAAGGCGATCGGCAAGTCGCTCGGCTGGATCGATCGGCCGCAGGCCGCGGCGGACGACGTCGGGTGAATATCTTCCTCGGAGAATTGCTGGGCACCGCCGCGCTGATCCTGTTCGGCAACGGGGTCGTCGCCGGCGCGCTGCTCAAGGCGTCGAAGGCGGAGAATGCCGGATGGATGGCGATCACCGCCGGCTGGGCCTTCGCCGTCTTCGTCGGCATCGTCGTCGCCAAGGCCTGCGGCAGCGCGGCCGCCTATCTCAACCCCGCCTTCGCGATCGGCATGGCGGTCCGGCACGGCGACTGGACCGGCATCCCGCAGGCGATCGCCGGCGAACTGCTCGGCGCGATGCTCGGCGCCGCGCTGGTCTTCCTCCACTATCTTCCCCACTGGCGGGGCACCGCCGACCCGGCGATCAAGCGCGCGGCCTTCTGCACCGCGCCGGCGGTGCGCGACATCAGGGCGAACCTGGTCAGCGAGATCATCGGCACCTTCGCGCTGACCTTCGCGATCGGCGCGATGCTGTCCCCGGCGGTCGCGCCGCACGGCCTGGCCGACGGCGTCGGCCCCTATCTGGTCGCGGTGATCGTCTGGGCGATCGGCCTGTCGCTGGGCGGGACCACCGGCTATGCGATCAACCCGGCCCGCGACCTCGGCCCCCGCATCGCCCATGCGCTGCTGCCCATCCCCGGCAAGGGCGATTCCGACTGGCGCTACGCCCCCGTCCCGGTGCTCGGCCCCGTCATCGGCGCCGCGCTGGCCGGCCTCGCCTTGTCCCGCATCGGGGCCTGACGGCCGCGCAACCTACTGAATGAACGATCACTCATGGACGCGACGCTATTCTCTGGCATATGGGCCATGGGATATTGCATGAACGCTCGGGCACGGGCGTCCGCCCGAGCGGAATCCTGAAGAATAGAAAGAGATGGATTGTCGAAATCCATGTCCCTTATGGAGCGTTCAATGGACGTAGAAGACGGAACGAAAGCCGCTATCATCGAAGCGTCCATCAAGCTCTTCTACAACAAGGGCTATCGCGGCACGTCGATGCCGGACATCGCCAGCGAATGCAGCATCACCCCGGCGGCGATATATTACCACTTCAAGAACAAGGAGCAGGTCCTCTGGTCCTGCTACGAGAACCTCGTCGAGGAGCTGAACGAGCGGGTCATCAAGGAGGTCAACAAGTTCGACGACCCCAGGGCCAAGCTCGAACGGTTCATCGAGATCGTCTTCAACATATGGTTCGACCGGCCCGAACTCTCGCTGCTCCAGGCGGGGCCAATCGCCGACCTCTCGGCCAAGCGGACGTTCCAGTACAAGGTGCACCGGGCGAACTGGTTCAAGTTCGTCTACGACCTCATCGCCGAACTGGGCGGCTCCTTCCGCTCCGACGAGGAGTTGCGCTTCTCCTCGCTCATCCTGTCCAAGTCGCTGTCCTATCCCGAAACCCTGATCGGCGAGTTCGGATATGACCACGAGGACGTCAGCGACGACGTCAAGAAGAACATACTGGTCATGCTGAAGAAGTTCTACGTCCAGGCGCTGACCGGCGAGCGCTTCCCCGGCTGAACGTCCGCCCCCGGGTGGCGTCATGGGCCCGAGAAGGCTAGATGCCGCGCAGGCAGAAGAGGATTGACCATGACGCTGACGGATATGCTCGTTCCGACCTATGTGCAGATGCTCGGGGCGCTGTCGGCGTGGCTCGGCAAGGCCGGGGAGCAGAAGCCGTCCGGCGAGGCCGAAGCGCTCCTGCTCGCGCGCCTCGCTCCGGACATGTTCCCGCTATCGACCCAGATCCGGTTCGCCTGCGTCCAGGCGCAGGAGGGCATGGCGCGGCTGCGCGGCGAAGCGCTCCCGCCGTCGATAACGGTGCTGCTGGAGGAAGGGCGCAACGCCGCCGAGCGCCCCGGCTCGCTCGCCGACGCACGCGCGCGGATCGCCGAGACGCTGGCGATCGTCGAAGCGGCGGCGGCCGACATGCCGGACGTCGACCCGGAAATGCCGATCGCGCACGCCCTGCCGCAGGGCATGATCTTCGACCTGACGGCCGAGCAATATGTGCGCGACTGGACGCTGCCGCAATTCTACTTCCACGTCATGGCCGCCTACGCGATCCTGCGCGCGCAGGGCGTCGCGCTGGGCAAGGCCGACTATGTCGCGCACATGTTCGCCTATCTGCGACCGGGCACGCTGCCTGCCCAGCCGTGAGGCCGGGCCGCTCCGGCGCGACGGCTATCTCGACCGCAGCGACGACACGCCGTACCGCTCCATCAGCGGCAGGGTTCGGTTGGCGATCGCCGCCAGGTCCTCGATATAGTCGGGGACGACCAGCATCAGCCCGTCGAGTTCGCCTTCGAGCGCGGTGACCGACAGCCGGCGCGCCAGCGTCTCATAGGAACCGACCAGCTCGCCCGGCATCACGCAGCTCTGCTTCTCGCCGCCGGTCAGCGACAGCGATGCCTCGCTCAACGCCTTGGCGCTGCGGTTCTGCTCATAGCCGGCGGCTATGTCGGCGAGGCATTCGCGGTCCACGCCCGCGTTGAAATGGTCCAGGCGCGCCTGGGCTTCCGCGTCCGTCTCGCCGGGGATGACGGTGACCAGCCCGAACGTCTTGAGGTTCGGCTTGCCCATGGCGCGCGCCGCCTCCTTGCACTGCCGCGCGGTCGCGATGAATTTGGGCCCGTCGCTCGCCGAGATGAAGGCGATGTCGCAATTGTCGGCCGCGAACTTGATCCCGCGCGGCGACGCGCCCGCATTGACCAGCTTCGGCATGCGCGACGGCTTGGGGCCCATGGTCGCCGCCTCGGTCGCGAAGAAGCGGCCCTTATGGTCGACGATCTCCTCGGTCCACAGCCGCTTGACGAGATGGACCCATTCGTCGGCCATGTCGTAGCGCTCGTCATGGTTGAGCTCGTCGTTCCAGAGCCCGAGATGCGCGAGATCCAGATAGCTGGATCCGGTCACCAGGTTGAGGCCGACCCGCCCCGCGCCGATCTGATCGAGGGTGGCGATCATCTTGGCGATGGTGGCGGGCGGAAACACCGTCATGTGGACGGTGCCGAAAATCTCGATCCGGCTGGTCGCCTGGAGCAGCGCCGCCGTCGTGGTGAGCGACTCGAGCGAATCCATCCAGTGCCGCGACGGCCCCTTCCGGCCGCGCCAGATGGCGGGGCTGAGCACGAAATCGAAACCGAGCGCCTCCGAGCGCTGTACGACGTCGAGGACATGCTGGAAGCTGCCGGGCGTGTACGGCGTGTTGACCGAATGGATCCAGCCATTCTTGCCGACGGGAATGAAAACTCCGACTTCGATATTCCTGGACATGCTCTTGATCCCATCCTGCAGTTGACCGATCCGACGATCGCATCCGGCCGACATATGCCGGCGGCCGGGGCTCAGGACGGCGCGGCACCGACGGAACGAAGGAAGCGCAGCAGCGCTTGCGAGAAACGTTCGGGCTGCTCGACATTGCTGACATGCCCGGCGCCCGGAATGACGGCCAGCTCGCTGCCCGCGATCTCGGCGCAGATCGCGCGCGCCTCCTCGACCGGCGTCAACCGGTCCTCCTCGCCGACGATGACCAGGGTCGGAACCCCGATCCGGTCGAGCTTGCCGACGACGTCGAAGTCGACCGTCGCCTTCAACGCCTTGAGATAGCTGTCGCGATGCAGCCGGGAGATGCTGTCGATCATCTCGGCGCGGGCGGTGGGGACGGCGCCCTCGCCGAGCAGCGAGGCGACGATCGGCACCGCCAGTTCGTCGAGCGCGACGCCGGCGAGGATCGGTTCGCGCCGCAGCGCGAGAAAGGCCTCGCGCTCGCTGGCGGGGATGTGCTGCATGCCGCGATCGGTATCGGCGAGGACCAGCGAGGCGACCCGATCGGGATGGCGCAGCGCGAATTCCATCGCGATGTTGCCGCCCATCGACAGGCCGACCAGATGCGCGCGCCGCCGATCGAAATGATCGAGCAGGCGCAGCAGGTCGTCGGCGACGTCGCCGAAGCTCAACTCGCCCGCATAGTCGTCGCTGTCGCCATAGCCCCGCGCGTCCCAGGCGACGGCAAGGCAGGCCGGCGACAGCGCCTCGATCTGCGAAAGCCAGTTGCGCCGGTTGCCGCCGACGCCGTGCAGCATCACCACCAGCTCGCCCTCCCCCGCGAAGGAGAAGGCAAGCCGCGGCGTCCCCGCCACCACGGCCGAGCGGACCGTCATGGCATGGCTCCGTGCGGCGCCCGCATCCTAGAAGCTCCGCCGGACGCGCAGGCCATAGGTGCGGGGCGCCGCATATTGGACGCCGTCGCCATTGGCCTGGGCATAGATCGCCGCCGCGTAGCGCTTGTCGGTGAGGTTGCGGCCGAACGCCGTCACCGCCCAGTTCTTGTCCCGCGACGTCCAGCCGAACGACGCGTTGAGGGTATCGTAGCGGCCCTGGCGCAGCCGTTCGTCGGGCGAGCCGACGAACCCGTCGCTATGATAATAGGTCATGTTGAGATCGAGCGATCCATTGGGCAACGGCACCGAATAGTCGGCCGACAGGTTGAGCGTCCAGTCCGGGGTGTAGGACAGGCGGTTGCCCTTCGCGCTGCCCGTCGCGATGATCGTGCCGCCGCCCGGCGCCGGCGTGGTGATGTCGGCATTGGGGAAGGACGTGTAGCGGCCATGGACCAGCGACAGGCCGAGGCCCAGCCGCAACCGCGACGATACCGAGGCTTCGGCGTCGAGGTCGAGGCCGTATATCTCGGCGCCCGCCCCGTTGTAGAGCACCAGGATGCCGTTCGAATAACGGGTCACCTGCAGGTTCTTGTAGTCATAGTAGAAACCCGCCGCGTTGAAGCGCAGGCGGCGGTCGAACAGGGTCGACTTCAGGCCGACCTCATAGGCGTCGAGCGTCTCGGGCAGATAGGGCGTCGCCGGGATGACGAGGTCGTTGAAGCCGCCCGACTTGAAGCCGCGATTGGCCGAGGCGTAGACCAGCACCCCGCTGTCGAACTTGTGGTCGAGCGATACCCGCCAGGTCAGCTTGCGGAAGGTCTTCTTGCCCTCGTCCGCGAACGGCCCCAGCGGGAACGGCGCGTCGAAGCTCTGCTCGGCATGCCATTTGCGGCGGTCGATCGTGTAGCGCAGGCCGAGCGTCAGGCCGGTGCCTTCGCCGAGGTGGATCGTCGACTGGCCATAGAGCGCGCCCGAATAGGTCTTCTGCCCGCTGTCGAAGGCGATGCCGGTGAGCGGCGCGAGCCCGCCGCCCGACAGCGCCGCCGGGCGCCAGCCGCCATCGGCGTAGAAGAGGTAGAGGCCCGCGGTCCAGTCGAGCCCGGCGCCGGCGGGCGACTGGAGCTGGAATTCCTGGCTCGCCTGCTCCGCCCGGTCGTAGAGCTTGACCAGCGTCAGGAAGGCGGGATCGGTCACCGCGTTCGGGAAGAAGATCGTCCCCCGGCTCTTGCGATAGGCGGTGGTGCTGACGAAGTGGAGCACGTCGAACTCATGCTCGATCTTGAGGCTCGCGCCGCCCTGGGTGAACCTGTTCCGGTAGGGCGCGGGCACCGCTACGTCCTGGCCGTCGAGCAGCGGCGTTCCCCCCGGCGGGGTCGTCCCCGGCGCGGGCCCCTGGGCGGTGGCGCCGCTGTTGCGCGCATAATCGGCGATGAAGGTCAGCTTGGTGTGGTCGCCGGGCGTCGCCACCCATTTCGACCGCGCCGCGAAGCTGTCGGTCTTGTTGATCTCCTGCCCGGTGACCAGATTGTCGCCATAGCCGTCGCCCTGGCGGCGGACATAGAGCGCGAGGTCGGCGGCGACCGTCTCGGACAATCCGCCGCCGAGATAGGCGTTGGCCGTCAGCGTCTTGTAATTCTCGTAGGAGAGGCTCGCCTCCCCCTCGACGGCCTGGCCCGGCTCGCGGGTGATGATCTGGATCAGGCCGCCGGTCGCGTTACGGCCGAACAGGGTGCCCTGCGGTCCCTTGAGCACCTCGATCCGCTCGATATTGTTGAACGACAGGATGCTGCCGCCCTGATGGGCATAATAGACCCCGTCGACATAGGTCGCGATCGGGTTCTCCAGGGTCGGCGTGTCGGCGGTGGTGCCGATGCCGCGGATGCGCGGCTGGCCATAGCCGCCGACGCTGTTGAAGGTGAGCCCCGGCGTCAGGATGACGAGGTCGGGGGTGCCCTGGATGTTGGCGGCTTCGAGCGTCTTCGCGGCGAGCGCCGTCACCGCGATCGGGACGTTCTGGAGGTTCTGCGCGCGGCGCTGCGCCGTCACGACGATCTCGGCGATCCCGCCGTCATCGGCGGCGGCGGCCGGGGCCGGGGCCGGGGCCGCGGGCGTCGCCTGGGCCAGCGCGGCGCCGCTCGCCGAGGCGATCAGCGCGAGGAGCAGCCCGGTTCGGGCCGAACGCTGCAAGGAGCAAGCCATGGTGATCATCTCTTTTCCCCCTATTTCCTGGCGGCCGGCAGATAGGCCACGGCGTCGACCTCGAGCATCATCTCGGGCGAGATGAGCTCGCTCACCCGCATGCCGGTGCTCGCCGGCTTGTGATCGCCGAAATATTCGCGGCGAACCTCCCAATAGGCCTTGGTCGCCGCGCCATCGCTGAGGCTAACCGTGAAATAGGTGGTGAGCCGGATCACCGCGCGGAGATCGCAACCGGCGAGTTGCAGCACTTCCCGCATGTTGCGGAACACCTGGGCCGACTGGGCCCTGAGGTCGCCCGGTCCGACCAGATTGCCGGCCGCGTCGAGCGGCACCTGCCCCGAAAGGTAGAGGAAGTCGCCACAGGCGACCATCTGCGAGAGCGGATAGTCGCGGTCCCATTGCCAATCGGGACGAAGAAACCTCGGATTGTTCATGATCTGCCCCCTCCTTGATGCCGTGCTATATTTGATGCCTATAATAAAACCCTATCGGTCGGTGCCGCCGGCGGGCCCGCGCTATCATCCTCCCGCCCGCCGCAGCCCGGCGACGAGGACATATTTGAGCGTGCAATAATCCTCGAGGCCATGATGCGAGCCCTCGCGGGAATGACCGCTCTGCTTGACGCCGCCGAACGGCGCGAGCTCGGTCGAGATCAGCCCCGTATTCAACCCGACCATGCCATATTCGAGCGCCTCGCTGACCCGGAAGGCGCGGCCGAGATCGCGGGTGTAGACATAGGCGGCGAGGCCCGTCTCGCTGGCATTGGCCTGGGCGATCACCTCCTCCTCGTCGGTGAAGCGGAACAGCGCGGCGACGGGGCCGAACGTCTCTTCGCGGGCGATCCGCATCGTCGGCGTGGCGCCGATGAGCAGGGTCGGCGCATAGAAGGTGCCGCCGCGCGGATGGCGCCGGCCGCCCAGTGCTACGGTGGCGCCGCCGGCGACGGCATCGGCGACATGCGCCTCGACCTTGGCGAGCGCCCGTGCGTTGATCAGGGGGCCCTGGGCGACGCCGGGCTCGGTGCCGGGCCCGACCTGGAGGCTCTCGATCGCCGTTGCCAGCCGCGACGCGAAGGCGTCGTGGACCGCGTCCTGGACATAGAGCCGGTTGGCGCAGACGCAGGTCTGCCCCATGTTGCGGAACTTGGCGGCGATCGCCCCTTCGACCGCGGCATCGAGATCGGCGTCGTCGAAGACGATGAAGGGCGCGTTGCCGCCGAGTTCGAGCGCCACCCGCTTCACCGTCGGCGCGGCCTGCGCCATCAGCCGGCGGCCGACCTCGGTCGAGCCCGTGAAGCTGACCACCCGCACGGCGGGGTGGCCGGTCATCACCGCGCCGATCGCCGCCGCGTCGCCGGTGACGATGTTGAGGACCCCCGGCGGAAGCCCGGCCCGGACCGCAAGCTCGCCGAGCGCCAACGCGGTCAACGGCGTCTCCGGCGCCGGCTTGACCAGCGCGGTGCAGCCGACGGCGAGGGCCGGCGCCACCTTGCGTGTGATCATCGCCGCCGGGAAGTTCCAGGGCGTGATCGCGCCGATCACCCCTATCGGCTCCCGCGTGACGAGGATGCGCGCATCGGCGCGGTGGCTCGCCAGGGTCTCGCCAGCGACCCGCTTGGCCTCCTCGGCATAATATTCGACGAAGGCCGCGGCATAGTCGATCTCGCCCAGCGCTTCGGCGAGCGGCTTGCCCTGCTCGCTGGTGAGGATCAGGGCAAGGTCGGCGCGATGGGCCCGGATCTGCTCGAACCAGGCGCGCAGCACCGTCGCGCGCTCCTTCGCGGTCCGCGCGGCCCAGGCGGGAAAGGCTGCCTGCGCCTGCTCGACGGCGGCGGTCGCCGCTTCGGCGCCGAGGCGCGGCACCCGGGCGATCGTGCGGCCGGTGGCCGGATCGACCACCGGCTCCACGGGATCGCCGACGAAGCGACCGCCGATCAGGCAGCGCTCGACCAGCAGCGACGGATCGTCGAGGACGAGCCCCTCGGTCATGCCGCCAGCGCCTGTTCGAGCTTGGCGAGCCCGGCATCGAGGATATCGTCCGGAACGGTCAGCGGCACCAATATCCGGATGACGTTGCCGTGGATGCCGCAGGACAGCAGGATCAATCCCGCCTCGCGCGCCGCCTCGACGACCCGGCGCGTCGTCTCGGGGTCGGGCTCATAGCCGGTCCGCGAAGTGACGATGTCGAAGCCGATCATCGCGCCGGGTCCGCGGATTTCGGTGATCGGCACGAGGTCGTTGCGCCGCGCCAACAGCCGCAGCCGCTCCTTGATCCGCGCCCCGATCGCGACCGCGCGGTCGAGCAGTTGCTCCTCCGCGATCACGTCGAGCACGGCGAGCGCCGCCGCGCAGGCGACCGGGTTGCCGCCATAGGTGCCGCCCATTCCACCCGGCTCGCTCGCCTCCATGATCGCGGATCGACCGATCACGCCCGAGAGCGGGAAACCCCCGGCCAGCGACTTGGCGACGGTGACGAGGTCGGGCTCGACCCCCGAATGCTCGATGGCGAACATCCGCCCGGTCCGTCCGAAGCCGGTCTGGACCTCGTCCGCGATCAGGATGATGCCGTGCCGGTCGCAGAGGGCACGCAACGCCCTGAGCAGTTCGACGGGAGCCTCGTAGAAGCCGCCCTCCCCCAGGATCGGCTCGATGATCAGGGCGGCGACCCGGCCCGGCTCGACGGCGACCCTGAAGACCATCTCGATCGCGCGCAGCGTCTCCTCGACGCTGCCGCCATGCGCCGCGACCGGAAAGGGGACATGGAAGATCTCGCCGGGCATCGGCCCGAACTGCTGCTTGTACGGGGCGACCTTGCCGGTCATCGCCATCGCCAGCAGGGTGCGGCCATGGAAGCCGCCGCCAAAGGCGATCACGGCCGACCGGCCGGTCGCCGCCCGCGCCAGCTTGACCGCATTCTCGGTCGCCTCGGCTCCGGTGGTGAACAGGATCGTCTTCGCCTCGCCGGTGAAGGGCGCGAGCGCGTTCAACCGCTCGGCGAGCGCGACATAGGGTTCATAGGCCGCGACCTGGAACGCCATATGGGTGTAGAGCGCCAACTGCTCCTGCACGGCGGCGATGACCTTGGGGTGGCGGTGCCCGGTGTTGAGCACGGCGATGCCGCCGGCAAAATCCACATAATGCTGGCCGTCGACGTCCCAGATCTCGGCATTGTCGGCGCGGGCCGCGAAGATCGGAAAGGCCGTGGCGACCCCGCGCGCCACCGCCTGACGGCGGCGTGCCAGAAGATCCGCGTTGCTGGTCATGCACTGCCCCCCGTGTCGCCTTGCCGGGGATATGCCCGAGCTGGACGGGTCGTGGAGAGCGGGATTCGAGAAGCCATGTGGTGACCAGGAGTCACCATCACCGGGTGTCAGCCATGCTCCGCCAGGGCGTTCGCGAGCCAGCGACGGAAGCGCGCGATGACAGGATCCGACCATCGCGATTGCGCCGTCGTCAGCACATAGGGCTCGAGCTGGATCTCGAGCGGCAGGGCCATGGCGAGCCGTCCGCTCGCGAGTTCCTCGCGGACCAGTATCCGGTTGGCGAGTGCGATGCCATGGCCCTGCACCGCGGCCTCGATCGCCGCATCGGCGTGCGACAGCCGCGGCCCGCCGAGCGGCGGCACGATTCCGAGCCCGGTCTTCTCGAACCAGTTGCGCCATTGGTCGCGCGAGGATTCGTGGAGCAGCCGTTCCTCGACCAGCGCCGCCGCCGAGGCGAACGGCCCCCGGCTCGCGAGGAACGCCGGGGCGGCGACGGGGAAGAAGGGCGGATGGACGAGCACCTCGCTGGCCACCCTCGACTGGCTGCGCGCGCCATAATGGATCTCCACATCGGCGTCGCCGCGTTCGAGATTGGCGACGGCGAGGGTCGGGTTGAGCAATATGTCGCAGTCGGTCATCGTCTGCTCGAGCTCGGGCAGGTGCCGGGTCAGCCAGCAGGTGGCGAGGCCCGGCGCGCACCAGATCCGCAGCTCGCGCCGGGCGCGGGGGGAAATCTCCTCGACGGCGGCATCGAGCAGGTCGAAGGCTTGCGCCAGATATGTCTGGAAACGCTCGCCGCTATCGGTCAGCCGCACGCCCGTCCGCTCGGTCTGGACCAGCCGCGTGCCGAGCGCCCCTTCGAGATTGCGGATATGGCGGCTGACCGCCGAATGGTCGATCGACAGCTCGGCCGCGGCGCCCCGGATGCTGCCATGGCGGGCGACCGCCTCGAACGCTCGAAGCGGAGTCAATGGTGGAAGGCGCCGCCGCATGTACCGTCTGACATCCCAGAATGTGAGCCCATGGCACAGTCACACAGCCGGGCCGCCAAGTCATCAGTCGGCGATGCGGCCGTGTCGCCGCGCGGTTCGAAGCGATGCGCCGATGGCTGAGAGAGGAAACGCTTTCTCGATCGCCTCGCCGGCCGCTCATCCTGTCGACGGATGAACAGCGGGGCGATCCTCGATCTTCCCGTCATCGCGACGCATGCGCGGAACCCGCTCGCGGGCGATCGGTTCATCCCGCAAAGGATCTGGCCATGCCCCTGAAGCTTGACGGATCGTGCCGCTGCGGCGCGATCCGCTTCACCGCCGACAGTCACGCGCCGGTGCCGTTCATGCGGTGCTATTGCTCGATATGCCGGAAGACCGCGGGCGGTGGCGGCTATGCCGTCAACCTCCACGCCGACAAGCGGACGCTGGAGGTCGAGGGCCGGACCGCGATCTTCCATGCCGAACTCGACGACGGTCGGGGCGGGTGCCGCGTCAGCACGGGCGAGCGGCATTTCTGCCCCGCATGCGCCAGCGCGCTATGGGTGTTCAGCCCTGAATATCCCGAGCTCTTCCATCCCTTCGCATCGGCCATCGACAGCGAACTGCCCAAGGCCCCGTCGCTCGTCCATATGATGCTCTCCTCCAAGGCCTCCTGGGTCGAGCCCGAGATCGGTCCGCACGACCAATGCTTCGAGGAATATCCGGAGGATGCGCTGGAGGACTGGCACCGGGCGCATGGCCTCTGGATCGACTAGCGTTCGCGCGCCTCGGCATCCGGTACTTCGAAGTCGTCGAGGACCCCGGCGGCGAAGGCGTTGGTCCACCTTCAGCGATGGCGCGCGGCTGCCGACGAGATAGATCAGAGTTTCGCCAGGAGATGCCGCAGTTCCGCGCGGTGGATCGCGGTGTAATCGCGCCGGTTGATCGATCGCATTGTCGAGACCTCTTGTTCCCGATCAGTCCAGGCGGTTCTTCACGATCTCGCCGGCGCGCATGATGAGATCGAGCTTGCGACCGTCGGCCGCGAGCAAGGCGATATCCTTCAGGGGATCGCCGTCGACGACGATGAGATCGGCGTGGGCGCCGGGCCTCACGCAGCCGAGCTGGCCTTCCTGCATCAGGATTTCGGCGCCTGTCGATGTCGCCTGCCGCAGCATTTCGAGCGGCGTGAACACCTGGCGGCGGAACTCGAATTCGCGGCATTGCCGATCATAGGTCGAGCCGAGCAGATCGGTGCCGAAGCCCATCTTCACGCCGGCGTCGCGCATGTGCTGGAGCCCTTCGATCGCCGCGTCGGCCGCGACCTCGAGCTTGGCCATGCTGTCCGGGGTCATGCCGAGCGCGGCGCCGACCTCCATGCTGACGAAGATCACCGACATCGTCGGCACGACGAAGGCGCCGCGCTCGGCGACGAACCGGGCCGTCTCCGCATCGATCAGCGTGGCATGCTCGATGCACCGGACGCCGAACTCGATCGAGCGGCGGATCGCGCTGACCGGATGGCAATGCGCCGAGACATAGGTCCGCCGCTCGATGCATTCGTTGACGATCGCGCGGGTCTCGTCCTCGCGGAACTGGTTCATCCACATCGGATCGCTCGGCGACATCACGCCGCCGGAGGCGACGATCTTGATGCAATGCGCGCCGCGGCGCAGTTCCTCCCGCGCCGCCTTGATGCATGCGTCGACGCCGTCGACCACGACGCCGCCCCAGTTCATCGATCCGCACGAGCAATAGCCATGGGTATGATGCTGCTCGTTGGGCGTCCTGTAGTCGACGTGACCGCCGGTCATCGACAGCACCTTGCCGGCGTAGAAGAAACGGGGCGCCCGGATCAGCCGGTCCTCGATGGCCGAGGCCAGCGAATAGTCGCCGCCGCCGATGTCGCGGACGGTGGTGAAGCCGCAGTCGAGAGCATGTCCGAGCTTCTTGACGGCATGCGCCGTCCGGTAGGGCGCGTCGCGGCTGTCGACGAGCTTCGCGTTCATATCCGAAAAATAGGCATGGACGTGAAGATCGATCAGTCCGGGCATCAGGGTCTTGCCGCCGACGTCGATCCGCCGCGCCCCGTCCGCCTTGATCGGACGATCGGAGACCTCGCGGATGACACCGTCTTCCACCGATACGGACATGCCCTCCGGACACTCCGCCGAATGGCCGTCGAATATTCGTGCGTTTTCAAGGACGACGATCGTCATGTCTTTCTCGCCGATGGTATTTCCGATGTCCCGTCGCGTTCCTTCGCGCAGCCCCCGTCAGCCGCGCAGATAGCAGGCGCGCAGGAAGCTGAACCAGGCCGGCACGCCCCCGCTCAGATGGCTTTCGAGGGGGATGATTTCGGTCGAAACCTGCAGGCCGGGCAAAGGGTTCTGCGAGGTTTCGGCGAGCAGCCGGGTGGTGCCGCGGGCCAGGAGCCACTGATAGATGCTCGGTTGCGCCAGTTCGCGAGCGCCCAGCGTGATGTGCAGATGGCGGTCCGAATAATCCCGCTGCGTGGCGACCGCCTCGCGGTACAGCTCGAAAATCTGGCTGTCTTCCCCGATGATGCCGGGGCTGCTGGCGCCGATCCGCTTGAACAGGTCCGATCGCTTGATCGCGACATAGGCCGCGAACAGGCCGCCATAGGACACGCCCCAGAGGCCGACATTGTCGGCGTCGATCCGAAAGGCCTTCGCCAGTTGCGGGTGAAGCTCCTGCTCCAGGAAGGCGAGGAACTTGTCGGCCGCCGGGTTGGCGAACATCTCGAGATAGCGATCGCCCTCCTCCCGCGGCATGAGCCCGGCCTGGACGGTCATGTCGACGGCCTGCATCATGACGTCCGGAACCTTCTCCCCCGGCGGAAGCAGATCGCGGACGCGCAGCCACGCCCATGCGTGGCTTTCCTGTGCGCTATAGCCGACGGACACGAGAATGAAGGGAAGCTGGGGCGACATGGTGTCGCTCTGTCCCGGCTGGTGAAACGGCGTCGTGGTCGGGAAGAACAGATTGCCGTCGACCTGATAGACGACCGGATAGGCCCGTGTCGGATCGGCGTCATATTGCGCCGGCGGAGTGACCCAGGCGCTGAAGCGCTCCCCGGCGATGTTCGAGTCGATCTCGAAATATCGGGTGGATGGGAAGAGCGCGTCGAACGACGGCGTCGTCTCGGTCAATCCGAAGAGAGGCGTCGCGGCTCCACCGTTGCCGTCGGTTCTTCCTGCGGCGGCACGTGCGGGCGTGATGGCCGCGACCGCGGCTTCCGTCACCAGGCTGCCGATCGACGAGGGCGATGGGCGGTCCTCGGGCGTGTTCATGGGAAATCCTTCTATGTGATGCAGGTCGAAAAACGGCGCGGACGGACGCAGGCCCGCTAGAATGTGGTGCTCATCGAGATCGAGAAGCTGCGCGGCCGCATCAGATAGGAGGATGCGGGGGCGCCGGACATGTAGTTCGCGATGCCCTTGCGATCGGTGATATTCTCGGCGCGAAGCTGGAACTGGTAGCTGCGGTAGCTCACCCCTGCTCGCAGATCGAAGGTCGTGCGCCCGGGCAGGCGGATGTTCGGATCCGAGAGACTGCCGGGGAACGACGTGACCCGGTCCGACTGATAGCGGAAGGTCGCGCCGAGCTGGCCTTGAAGATCGCCCCCGAACGGGATCATCTGGTCGAGCGTGGCCGACGCCGTCCAGCGGGGCGTCTGGGGAATGCGATCGCCCGCCGCCGCGCCGATATAGGCGGTCACGCCGGGATCGACCTCGGTGAGCCGCGACCGGGTGTATCCGAGATTGGCGGTTGCCGTGAGCAGCCCGGTCGGCCGCGCGCTCGCCTGGACCTCGAAGCCGTCGACCCTGGCCTTGCCGGCATTGGCCAGCAACTGGGTGCCGTTGAAGATCGTGTAGAGCTGGATGTCGTTCCAGTCGATGCGATAGGCGGACGCTTCGATGCTGAGTTTCCTGTCGAGGAAATCGCCCTTGAAGCCGATTTCATAGTTCCACACCGTGTCGGGATCGATTTTGGCCTGCGCACCGGGGGGCACGACGGCGGCGACCTGCGGTCCACCCGGGCGATAGCCGCTCGCCGCGCGCGCGAAGAAGCTGAGCGTCGAGGTCGGCCGCCAGCGCAGGGTCGCGAGATAGGTGAGCTGATCGTGGCTCGAATGGACCGGCGGGAGCTGCACCGTGCCGCCCAGGAACGCCGTATAATAGACGCCGCCATAGGAGGCGTCGAAGTCCTCGATGCTGTGCGCGAAGCGCAATCCGCCGGTGACGTCGAGATTGTCCGCCAGATAGACGGTGAGATTGCCGAAGGCGGAGAGCTCCTCATAGGCGTCGTTGACCGGGGTCGTGATGATCGAGCCCAACGGTGCCGGTAACTGGGTATTCGTCGCCATCGCGCGCGCGACGATGTCGGTCGGCGAGGCGATCCGCTCATGCGTGTAGAAGCCGCCGGCGACGAACTCGATGCCGCCCAGCCGTCTGGACGCGAAGCGCAGTTCCGCGGTCTTCTTGACCGCCGGGACCGTCGAGACGACGGCCACGCCGGTGTTCGCCGGATAGACATAGCCCACCGAGGCGAACACGGGGAAAAGCGGCGCATAGGTCGAGGTCAGGTCGAGCTCGGTGCGCAAGGTGCTCTTGAGATAGGCGCCGGTGGCGATGATCTGGCCAAGGTCGGTGTCATATCTGCCGGTGACCGAAGCCAGCCGGTAGCGAACGCGCGTCGGCGCATCGAAGAAATTGCTGTATTTGCGCTCGCCATAGAGCGGGGTCAGCGTGCCGGCGACGCTGGTCTCCAGCGCGGGGCCGCGCGTGTCGATGTCCTGGAGCTGGCCGACCGCATCGAGGGTCAACCGCTCGGTCGGCGTCCAGCGGAGAGCCAGGCGCCCGCCCTTGAAACGGCTTCGATTGACGTTGTCGGTACCGGTGCCGATATTGTCGACATAGCCCGGCGCCTCGCGATAGAAGCCCGTGGCGCGCAGGGCAAGGCGGTCGATCACCAGCGGCACGTTGAGCGTGGCGCTGGCCGAATAACCCACGCCGCCGCCGTCGATCGCGGTCATCTCGGTCCTGGCGCTGCCCGAAAAGCCCGACGGATCGGGGGTCTTCGATACGAGCCGGATGACGCCGCCAAGGCTGGACGCGCCGTAGAGCGTTCCCTGCGGTCCCTTGAGCACCTCGATCCGTTCGACATCGGTCAGTTCCGGATCCGGCGCGATGAAGGCTCCGCCGCCATTGGCCGAGCTCGCCGTGAACGGCACGTCATCGATATAATAGACGGTGGTCGCGGATTGCTGGAGGCTGCCGGTGGTGAGGCCACGGATGAAGATCTTGCCATAGCCGGGGCTGCCGCTGTCCTGGGTGGTCAGCCCGGGCGTCAGCGTCGCATAGTCCCGGACCGACCGGACCCCGAGATGGGCGAGCGTGTCGCCACCGAGGACGGTGATCGCCGACGGCACGTCGCGCAGCTTCTGCTCGCGCTTGCTCGCGGTCACCACGATTTCGCCCGAACCCGTCTCGACGGAGGTCGCATCCGTCGATGCCGCCGCCTGCGCCGCGGCACCCATCGCCGTGAAGCACAGGGCCAGGAAGCCCGCCGACGTGAGACAGATCGATTTGGTCCGTATGCGCATTGATCTTCATCCCCCTCGTCCACCGGCACTGTTCCCGTGCCCACATTCGCGCCCCGCTCCAGCCGGCCTTGTTCGGGCCCGGCAACGATGCGTCGATCGACACGCTAGTCGATGGCCGGCCGCATGGCTTTTCCGAACCGCCAAAAGACCTTCGAGCACCGCCAGATCGCTCGCCGTCGTTGCGGAAGGCGGTTTCTCCTGCCAACACGGAAACGGCGGGAAAGCGGAACGGGACGGGAATGGGCGGCGCGACGATCAAGCGGCCGGTGCAGGAAGAAAGGATCGCCCGCCTTGGCGCGGACAATCCTGGCCATGACCTCCGGGCGGGTTCGCAAGCGGTTGCGGTGCGGCGCTTTCCGCCTCCGGCGAAGGACGCCGTGCAGCAGTCGGTGCGCTATGCCGTCGCGGATTACGCCGTCGATCGGATCGAATATCCCGCTCAACTGGTCGACAGGTTCGTGCCGCTGAGCGAGAGCCACTATCGCTGGCAGGTGAAACAATCCTTCGGCAGCGGCCGCTACGAATTCTGCGGCCTCGCCGACGGGTTCTTCGTCACCTTTGCGGAGACGGAATATCATACGCCCCAGGCGGCCTATTTCTGTTCGCCCGACAGCTTGCACATCTACCTCGCCAGCAGTGGCGACGGCGAATATGTACCCGTCGACGGCGGGCCGTTGAGCTTCGAGGCGCCAAGCACCGTCCTCATCGTCGAGCCGGCGCACCAGCCCCCCGCGGAGGTCACGCTCACGGGGCACGCGCGCTATATCTACATCGTCGTGCATCGCGAGGTGCTGAAGACGCTTTATGCTGGCAGCGCGCACGAACTGCCCGCCCTGCTCCAGGCTTTCCTGGACGGTGACCTGCAACGGACGTCCGGGCGGGCCCTGCCGCTCAGCGCGGCCATGCTGCGCTGCCTGGAGGACGTCCAGACCTGCCCTCTGGACGGGCGTCGCCGCCGCATCTTCCTGCAATCCAAAGCGCTCGAGATCGTCTGTCAGGCCCTGGAGGCGTTCGATCAGAGCGAGTGCTTCCGATCGGTCGAGGCCACCAAGCTCACCGCCAGGGGGGTGGTGAAAGCGCAGCGGTTTCTCGAAGCCAACTATGTCACGCCTCCGTCGCTGGAGGAACTCGCGGCCGAAGTGGGGTTGAGCCGTAGCGCGCTATGCACCGGCTTCCGCCAGATTCTGGGCCAATCGGTTTTCGACTATATCCAGGAGCTGCGCATGCAGCGGGCGCTCGCGCTTCTGAGCGAGGGCGACGACCCGATCACGCAGATCGCCTATGCCGTCGGTTATAACCGTTCATCGAGCTTCGCGGTCGCGGTGCACCGCCATTTCGGCACGACCCCTTCCAAGCTCCGCCGCCGAGGCGCGCCACCGGCGAATTGACGAGCCCTGTTCCCGCCGGCCTTTGCCCCGGCATCGGGCGGGTTGCGACTCACGAGGCGCCTTGGGCGGAAACGCTCCGGGCCGGCGCGGCGGCATAGCTCCGCGCCAATACCGCGCAGACGATGAGCTGGATCTGGTGGAACAGCATCAACGGCAGGAGGATGATGCCCAGTTGCGGCCCGGGGAACAGCAGGCTCGCGATCGGCAATCCGCTGGCGAGCGACTTCTTCGACCCGCAGAACTGCAAGGCGATCTCATCCTCGATCGGGAGCGATAGCAGCCGCCGGCCGATGAAGCGGGTCAGCAGCAGGACGACGGCAAGCAGCAGGGTCAGCACGGCAAGCAGGACCAGCAGATCCGCGACGGCCACCTCATGCCAGATATTCTCGACCATGCCCTTGGAAAAGGCGACGTAGATGATCAGCAGGATCGAGCCGCGATCCGCATATCCCAGCACCGTCTTGTGGCGTTGAATCCAAGCGCCCAGCCAGGGACGAACGAGTTGCCCGACCAGGAACGGCGCCAGCAACTGCAGCAGGATATCGCGGAAGACGTCGAAGGACAGCACGACGCCGCTGGTCTGGAGGAGCCACCCCACGAGCAGCGGGCTGATGAAGACGCCCAGGAAATTGGACAGCGATGCGGCGCAGAGCGCGGCCGCGACATTGCCGTGCGCGATCGATGTGAACGCGATCGAGGACTGCACCGTCGACGGCATGAGGCAGAGGAGGACCACGCCGACCAGCAGCGCCGGCGGAAGCACCCCCGACGCCAGATGGCTGACGCCCAGCCCGAGGGCGGGGAAGAGGGCGAAGGTGCACAGCAGGATCGCCAAGTGCAACCTCCAGTGAACCAGGCCTGCGAGGGCCGCCCGTGGCGAAAGGCGCGTCCCGTAGAGGAAGAACAGGAAGGCGATCGCGACGTCCGCCGTCGTTGCCGCGATGGCGGCGCCGCGACCGTGGACCGGCAGAACGGCCGCGAGGGCGATCACGAGCATCATCAGCCCGACATAGGGATCGAGGAGGGCGAGGAGCTTTTTCATAGCCTCCGGTCGACCAGTCGATCATGATTGTAAATACCGATAACCATAGTTACTGTTATCGTATATTGGAATGACAAGCCCATGCTTGACCCGTCCTGGCTGAAGAGCTTCGCCGCCGTTGCGCGCACCCTCAACTTCACCCTGGCGGGGGCGAGTCTGAATCTGCGGCAATCGACCGTCAGCGAACATGTGCGAAAGCTGGAGGCCGCCGCCGGCACGCGGCTCTTCGTTCGGGACACCCATTCGGTCAGGCTGACCGTCGATGGGGAGGCCATGCTCGGCTTCGCCCGATCGATCCTCGAAGCCAATGATCGCGCCCTGCGCCATTTCGCGCGCACGGACCTGAGGGGGTCGGTGCGCCTCGGCGTGACCGAGGACGTCGTCCTCGCCGGCTTGCCCGAATTGTTGCGGCAATTCACGGCGGAGCATCCGCACGTCGCGCTCGAACTGGTCGTCGGGCTGAGCGAGGATGTGCGCGAGAAGCTCGAGCTGGGCATGCTCGATCTCGCCTTCATCAAGCGACGGGCGAGCGACAAGCAGGGCGAACGGGTGTGGCGGGAGCCGCTGGTCTGGATCGCCGCGCCCGATTTCATCCTGGATGCGAAGGCGCCGGTGCCGCTGATCGTCCTGGCGCCCCCGGCGATCACCCGCACGGCGGCGCTGACCGCCCTCGAAACTATCGGCGGCCATTGGCACATCGTCTGCACCAGCGGGACGCAGAGCGGCATTCACGCCGCGGTCGCCGCCGGCCTGGGCGTCGCCCCCCATGCGCGATCGCTGGTGCCCCCGGGGCTGGATGAGGTTTCTTCGCCGGAACTGCCGCCGCTCGGCGATGTCGAGTTCGTCGTGCTGGCGGGCCGACAGGGACATCGAGGTCCGGCACGGGCCCTGGCCGAAGCCATCAAGAAGGACGGTTCGCTGCTGCGCCGGAAGAATTTCCGGAGCTGACGACCTGCCCGACATCGCCTTTTCCGACCCGCCCCCTTTTCATCGACCGGCGAGCGACGGGACATCGTCGATCCGGTCGGGACGGTATTGGGGCAGCCGCGTCCCGGTCCGCACCCGATAGCGTGAGCCGCCACCCAACCGAGATCAAAGCGGAACGGAAAGCCGACACGACGGCGCGGCGGCGGGTCAGGGCAGAGCCTTGGCCCCGCCATCCCCGCGCCAGGGAATCTCAACGAGCATCTTCCCGATATTCATCCCGTCGAACAGGCCAAGGAAAGCCTCCGGCATCGCCGCAAGACCCTGTCGGACGGTTTCGCGGTTTCGGATCCGACCATCGCGGACAAGGGGGATCATCTCGGCCAGGAAGCGATCCCGGGCGCCCATATGGTCCGACACCAGATAGCCCTCCATTCGGATTCGCGCCGCGATCAGCCGTCCGGCGTGGCGAAGCTCCAACGGCCTTTCGCCATTATAGCTATCGATCATGCCGCAGATCGCCACGCGCGCGCCTCGTCGCGAGACGGCGAGCGCCGCATCCAGATGGGCCCCGCCCACATTGTCGAAATAGATGTCTATGCCGTCCGGCGCCGCCGCGCCCAGCGTTTCCAGTAGCGGGTCCCGCTTGTAATCGATGCTATGGTCGGCGCCCAGTTCCAGCGCCCAGGCCGCCTTGCGCGGCCCGCCGGCCGACGCGACGACGCGGAGGCCCCAGGCCTTGGCCAGTTGCACCACCACCGATCCCACCGCGCCGGCGGCGGCGGACACGAAAAGCGTTTCGCCCGCACGAGCGTCGGCAATGACGGCCAGCCCGACCCAGGCCGCCAGCCCTGCCGCACCAAGACCGTTCAGCCAGGCCGTCTCCGGGACGTCGCTGAACGGGATTCTCCAAGGGTCGAGCGAAGACCCCACGATCGCCTCGTCGCGCCATCCGGCCATGTGCGACACGACGTCGCCGGGCTTGAACCCCGCATGGCGGCTTTCGACGACATCGCCCAGCGCCCGGCCCGTCATCGGCTCGCCCAGGATGAATGGCGGCATATAGCCGTGTCCCGCATTCATCCGGGCGCGCATATAGGGATCGACCGAGAGCCAGCGGTTACGCACCCGGATCTCACCGTCCTCCAGGGGGCGATCGGGAATCGGGACCAGATCGAAGTCGCTCGCGACCGGAACGGCTTTGGGCCGTGAGGTCAGGACCCATGCATGCGCCACCGTCATATCCCCCGGCCATGTGATGCGGGCATCGCGCGACGCCGCCCGTCAGCGCGCCGCGACGCTCGCCGACAGCACCCGTCCGCGATCCTGCTCATCGCCGAGCAGGAAGGCGTCGACCCGTTGGACGGCAAGGCCGATCATCGCTCGCAGCGTGTCGGTCGTCAGGCCGGCGGCATGCGGCGTCAGGACGACGTTCGGCACATCGCGCCACCGGTCTGCGGGCGTCGGCTCGGTGGCGAAGACATCCAGCGCCGCTGCCGCCAGGCGGCCATCCCGCAGGGCCGCGATCAACGCGTCCTCATCGACGACGGAGCCGCGGGCGACGTTGACGAGCACCCCGTCGGGGCCCAGCGCCTCCAGGACCGCCGCATCGACGAGATGATGGGACGACGCGTCCGCACGGCAGCAAAGCACCAGCAGGCGGCTCTCGGCCGCGAGCTCGATCAGCGAGGCGGCTTTCGGGAAAGGCGCATCGGACTGTTCGCGCGGGCCCCACCATTGCACGGGCATGTCCAGCGCCGACAGGCGATGCGCCACGGCGCGCCCTATCGACCCCAGGCCGACGATGCCGGCGGGAACGCCGGTCATGGTCCGGCGCGACGGCAATCGGTTCGCCGCCTGCCATTCGCCGCGCGCGATGAAATCATGATCGGCGACGATGCCGCGCCAGGCGGCGATGGCAAGGCCCAGGGCGTGGTCGGCCACATCCTTCGCATTGGCCCCGACCGCCGCGACCACCGCAATGCCGTGTCGGGCGCACCAATCGACATCGACCCCGTCATATCCCGAGCCGACACAGACGATCAGGCGCAAATTGGTCAACCGGCCCAGCAGCGCGGTATCGATCCGGTTCTCGCCGGCAGTGACGATCACGCTGACCGCCCCGCCATGCGACGAGAGGAAAGTGTCGCTGCTCTCATATTCCCACAATGCGTGGACCTCGTGGCGCGGCGCCAGGGCACCGCGGATCGGACTCATGTTCGGATGGGCCAGCAGGATATCGGTCATCAGTCTCTTCCCCTTATTGCCGATAGGACGGATCGAGCCGGTCGAGCTTGCGGACCATGGCATCGAACACCGCGCGCTCGATCACCGACAGGTCGTTGGCCGGCGCGTCCTTCACCGTCTTGTTGAGCGCCGACCGGTGGGCGTTGCGGATGTCATGACCGATCGTCAGCAGCGGCTCGTCGCCGACCTGCGCCGCGAGCTGCACTTCGCAGGCGCGTTGCAGCGTCAGGATCGCGCTGAACGCGGCCGCGACGTCCGCGCCGCAGGCCAGCAGGCCATGGTTGCGCAGGATGAGGTGATTGTTGGTCCCGAGATTCTCGACCAGCCGGACCTTCTCGCCATCGGAAACGACCGATCCTTCGAAATCATGATAGCTCAGCCGATCGACGATCATCGCCGAATAGAAGCTGGTGGGCAGCAAGCCCGCCGGTTGCTGCGCGATCGCCATTCCCGCGGTGGTGTGCGTGTGAATGACGCAATGGGCATCGTCGCGCGCCTCATGGATGGCGCTGTGTATCGTGAACCCGGCCTTGTTGACCGGCCAGTCGCTCGCCCCCACGACGTCGCCGTTGATGTCGATACGGACGAGGTTCGACGCCGTGACCTCCTCATAGAGAAGACCGAAGGGATTGATGAGGAAGTGCCGTTCCGGCCCCGGCAGCCGAAGCGAGATATGGGTGAAGATATATTCGTCCCATCCCAGCATGGCGACGATCCGATAGAATGCCGCCAGATCGGTCCGGCATTTCCATTCGGCGTCCGCGACATGCTTTGGCGAAATAGCCTTCGGCCGGCTCCCGTCGTTCACGGCAATCTCCTCCAACGATTGGCTGGGCAATCACCGGACGAAGAATAGCCATGTCGAGGGGTGCTCGAACCGGGCGCACCGCAAACTCTTAACCGCTGCCGCAAGCATTCCATCTCCGGCGCGAGAGGCGGCGTGTCGAAAATTGCGGGGACGATCGCCTGGTTGCGCCTCGGCGACAATCGCCCCCGACTTTGGGGTTGGCACGTCCCGACCGCCACGGGATAATCCGCCGCCCATGGTGAAGGATCGCCCGATCAAGCAGCTCGCAACCGATCGTCGCACCGCGACCTTGCAAGGCGGATCGCCGGCCCCGGTGCCCGTCGACGCCGGTCGCGCGCTGAGACGCCGATTGCACCCTCCCCTCCAGCGCGTGGCGCTGTGCAGGCGCGACCTGCCGTTGCGGTCGCTGAACGTCGCGCGATCGGGGAAGCTCTCCATCCTCTATGGCCCGGCGGGTTATGGGAAGACCACCATATTGGCGCAGTGGCGCCAGGATCTGATCGACCAGGGGCTGCCCGTCGCCTGGATCACGGCCGCGCGCGAGGATGGGGATCCGCAGGCATTCCTGAAGGTCCTCATGCTGGCGCTGCGCGATGCCGGCGTCGATCTCGGCGAGGCGGGCTTGTGGGCCTCCGGCGACATCTCGGCCGCCCGTCGGCTGGAGGGCGCCATTCTCGCCCTCGAACGCAGCGGCAAGCCGGCTGTGATCATCGTCGATGCCTTCGAAACGGTCAACGAACCGTCGATGGACGCGATGTTCGCGGATCTGATCGAGATGCTGCCGGATCATGTCCATCTGGTTCTGGCATCCCGCCAAAGGCCGCGGCTGACGCTATCCACGCATCTGGCGCGCGGCAATGTCCGCCTGATCGGTCCCGACGAGCTGCGGTTCAACGAAAATGAAATGGCGCAGATGCTCGGCGCCACGGTGACGGCGTCCGATCTTGCCGCCCTTTCGGAACGCACCGGAGGCTGGCCCATCGCGGTGCAGCTCCATCAGCTATGGCTCGCGAGCGCGCCGGAAGGGGCCGAGCTGTCCTCCCGGCGGCCCATGGCGGAGCTCACGCAATATATGGCGGACGAGGTGTTGCGCACGCTCACCGACGCGCATCGGGACCTTCTGACCGATCTCTCGATATTCCCGGAGATCGAGACCAACCTGGCCGATCATGTCCGTCAGTCGGAGGACAGCGCGCTGCTGCTCGAGGAAATATCCGACCTGCTTCCCGGATTGATCGAGCGGCACGGCGCCGGGATCGAAACCAGCTATCGCCTGCACCCGCTGATCGCCGACCATGCGGGGCGGCAGTTGAAGACAGGTCGCGGGCGCGAAGCCCTGCTGCGCCACCGCGCGGCCCTGTGGCTGTGGAACGACAGGCGCCACGGCGAAGCGTTGAACCAGGCGATTCTCGGTCATGACAATGGCTTGCTGAGGCTCTTCACGGAAACCTTGCCCACGCTCGAGATATTCCTGGCGCACGGCACCGACGAATTGCGCGCCGTGCTGCGGGTCCTGCCCCCCGGATCGCTCCGCCAGTCGCCGCGGATCAGGCTCGCGGAGGCCCTGATCCTGTCCAAGGCCGGCCTGTTCAAGGATGCCTGGAAGATCGCGGAAGCGGTGGCGGCGGAGAGCGCAGGCGGCGATGACGACCCGCTCCAGGAAACGGAACGCCTGACGATTCGGTCGATCATCGCCAGCCACTTCATGACCGCGTGCTCGGTTGCCGACATGGCGCTCGATCGGATCAGCCGGATCGCCCCGACCACGCCCTTGTACTGCGCCTTCCTCGATACCGGGCGGCTCCTGACCTATCAGCAAAGCGGCGACCTGGAAGCGGCCCGCATGGCGCTGGCGCGAGCCAGGGCCGCCTATGACAGCAGCGGGGACTTTCCCTTCTCCCATTCCCATCTGCGCGCCCACGCGCTGCAGATCGCGCTCGCCGAAGGCCGGCTCGGCGATGCATCGGAGCTGAGCCACGCGATGCTCGCCGAGCATCAGGATTCGCCCATGGCCCATATATGGCTGGCGATGGCGCGGACCGCCCTTTCCGCCGTCGAATATTGCCGCACCTACCGCCTGCGCGCCGCGGATCAGGTCAAGATGGCGATGGTGCTTCTTGGCGAAGGCGATGCGACGTTCGATCAATATGCGATCGTGCTTCCGATCATCCTCGATGCCGCGATGCGACGCGACGGGGCGGACATGGCGTTGCAGGAAATCGCGGTCGCCACGAAGCGATTTGCGGAACGCGGCCTGATATCGATGACGATCATGATGGAGGCGCTGGTGCTCCTCTATCAGCTACGATCGGGGTCGGCGCCGCGGACCATCGATCCCCGGCAACTGGATCTCGCTTTGCGGCCGCCATCGGCATCGCCCTGGCGCGAGCGCGACAGCGTCCGGCACGCGGTCGCCCTGCACGCGATATCCGTCGCTTCGCCGGAGACCGCCCTTTCCGTCGCCCAGGCGATGCTGCGCGACGGCCAGGCCGGAGGCCGCGTCGGAACACGGATCAAGGCGCTGGTCCTCACCAGCCTGGCGCATGAGCGGGAGGGCGACCGGCCTGCCGCGGATCGCAGCATGACCGAGGCCCTGCGCCTCGCCGTCGACGAATCCGTGGTGGCGCCATTTGCCGAGGAGGGGCCCGCCCTGCACCCCATTCTCGAACGCATCGCCAGGGAAGAGCCGACGTCGAAATTGGCCCGTCATCTCGAAAAGATCCTCCAGCTCATAAGCGCGTCAAGCCACCCCAGCCAACTGACCGACCGGGAAGCGGAAATACTGGCTCATCTGGCGGACGGCGTATCGAACAAGCTGATCGCGCGGCGGCTGGCCCTGACGGAAAACACCGTCAAATTTCATCTGAAGAACATCTTCGCCAAGCTGGGCGTCGCCAGCAGGAAAGAGGCGGCGGCCTGCGCCTTCCGCGATCTGTAGGCCGCTCCGGCAGAATCCCACCCGAAAAACCCGACTGTCCCACTCGCCTGCCCTGTCGCCAAAGCTCGGCGGCGATGGTGTCATGCGAACCGGAAAACGACGGCCGGACGCGATGCGCCTAACAGCCCGCGCGCGCCGGGAGAGGATATCGGAACATCCATGGCCGCATCGGAAGATCGCACGAAATCCGTCAGGACATATTGCCGGATATGCCCGGCCGGCTGCGGCATGATCGCCGATGTCGTGGATGGGAAGGTCGTCGGCGTGCGCGGCGACAAGGCGCACCCGCTGTCATATGGATATCTCTGCCCCAAGGGACAGGCTTCGGCGAAGGCCCATAACAGCCCCCACCGCCTCGACAGGCCGCTCATGCGGAGCAGCGGCACATTGTCGCCTGCGAGCTGGGATGACGCGATGGACGATATCGGCGGAAAACTGGTGGAAATCCGCCAGGCTTCGGGGCCTGATGCGATCGGCGTCTATTTCGGAACCGCCGGCTTCTTCGATACGGGAGGGATGTTCAGCTTCCCGTTCATCGGGCAATTGGGAACGACGAGCCTCTATACGGCGACTTCGGTCGACTCCCCCGGCTATCAGCTCGTCGCCGAGCGCATGTCGGGCAATCATTGGCTGCTGCCGAAGCCCGACCGGGACGCGAACTTCGTGATCCTGAACGGGATCAATCCGATCGTTTCGCACGGCCATAATTTCTTCATGGCGGCTCCCAAGGCGCAGCTACGGAAATGGGCGGCACGGGGCGGCCTCTGGGTGATCGACCCCCGGCTGACGGAATCGGCGGAGATCGCGACGGGACATCTGCGCCCGCTCCCGGGAACCGAATATGCGCTGTTCGGCTTCCTGATCCGCAGCCTCCTCGCCGATGGCGGCGCCGACGTCGAATTCCTGAGGGACTTTTGCTCGAACGTCGACAGCTTGCGCGACAGCGTGGCGCCGTTCGATCTCGATGCCGCCGCCTCGATCACGCACATAGAACAATCCGAAATCCTCCGCCTGCTCGCGGGAATCCGCCAGGCCGGCCGGATCGCGCTGCAACTGGGCACCGGCACTTCGATGTCGAAGAACGCCAATGTCACGACCTGGCTGGGATGGGCCCTCAACGCCGTGACCGGTTCGCTGGATCGGCCGGGCGGCATGTGGATCAATCGCGGCATGCTGCAGGATCTGGCAAAGGTCGGATGGCAGCCGACCAACACCACCCGGCCGGGCCCGAAAAGCCGCCCCGACCTTCCGGGCCGCGCCGGCCAGATGCCGAGCGGCGCGCTGATCGACGAAATCGAGGCCGGCAATCTCAGAGCCCTGATCGTCGTCGGCGGGAATCCCGTCATCGCCCTGCCCGACACCCGGCGATTGACCGCCGCGCTGGGCAAGCTCGACCTGCTGGTCGTGCTCGACGTCCTTCCCACCGGGACGACCGAGCTCGCCACGCACGTCCTCCCCTGCACCGGACAGCTCGAACGCGCCGACATCAGCATGGGAGACATCGCCTATACGCGCGAGTTCGCCCAATATGCGCCGCGCGTCGTCCCGCCCGGGGCGGAACGGCGGCCGACCTGGTGGATCCTGGGCGAGCTCGGCCGCCGGCTCGGCATCGAGATCGCGCCCCCGGATCCCGATGCCGACGAAGCGGCGCTGTTCAGGCCACTGGCGGCCGCGCCCCGCTTCGACATCGCGGCGTTCGACGGCGACACCGCCGTGAGTTTCCTGGAGGAGGAATGCAGCTTCGGCTGGGTATCACGCTTCCTTCCCGACAATCGCTGGAACCTCGCCCCCGAAGAACTGGTCGAGCAGCTCAAGCACAGCACGCCGCCCGGATGCGATCCCGAGGCGCTTCTGCTGATTCCATCGCGGCAGCGCCACAAGATCAACTCGACCTTCAACGACGGCATTGCGGACCGGCACGGCCACAGCCTGCCCGGTCTCTATATCAGCGAGCGGGACGCCGCGCGTTTCGGGCTGGAGCCCGGCGGACTGGCCGAGGTGGCGAGCGCAACCGGCAAGCTGGTGGTGACGGTCCACATCGACCGGCGCATGGGGGATGGCTGCGTCAGCATTCCGCATGGCTTCGAGCGGGCCAATGTCGGTCACCTGACCTCGACGCGCATCAACACCGACCCGCTGTCGGGCATGATCGAGCAGTCGGGCGTCGAGGTTCGGGTGCGGCCGATCGGTCCGCCATGATCTGTCGGAAACGGCGTCGGGATCGAGGACCCACCCGAAAAACCGGCCTCTCCCACTCGCCCGCTTCCTCGCCAAGTATCGGCGAAAATGTTGTCATGCAATCGCAACACGAAAATCAAAAAGAGGGGAAGTATCTTGAACAAGGCATATTGGCTCCACGCCGCAATTCTCGGAAGCATGTCAACGCTTCCAAGCAATGCCCTGGCACAGAACAGCGATCCGGCGGGAACGGACAACCCTAATGAAATCGTCGTAACGGCGCAGAATCGCACCGAACGGCTTCAGGAAGTTCCTATCCAGGTCAGCGCCCTGAATTCGGAAGCCATCGGCGATGCCGGCATCAAGTCGACCGCCGATGCGCTGTCGCAGATCGCCAATGCGAGCTTCGATCGCGGCAATAACTACCGCAGCAACTACATCACCATGCGCGGGCTGACCCAGTTGAACAATGCCGATCCGCCCGTCGCGTTCGTCGTCGACGGCGTGCCGCAGACCAACCAGGAGAGCATCGGCGTCGCGCTGTTCGATGTCGAGCGGATCGAGATCCTCAAGGGTCCGCAAGGATCGCTCTATGGCCGCAATGCGGTCGGCGGCGCGATCAACGTCATCACCAAGGAGCCGACCAACGACCTGAGCGGCTTCTGGAACCTGGCGGTTTCGAAAGGCGAGACCGTCGATGCGTCGGCCGGCGTGTCCGGAGCGATCGTCGACGACGTCCTGCTGTTCCGCGTCGCCACCACCTACAAGCATTCCGATGGCCTCATCAGGAACAGCTTCCGCGGCGATCATTCGGACTATATCGACCATGACTACACGTTCCGCGGACGGTTGATCGCCAAGCCGTCGGACGCGCTGAAGATCGACCTGCGCGCGGAGTATAACAAATACGCCGCCGGAGGGAATTACTACTCCGCGGTCTTTTCGGGCGATCCCAACGACTTTGTCGACCCCCAGGCCAACCTGCCCGGACTGACGAGCGGATCCGTCACCGACCTGACCGCGAAGATCGACTATGATCTCGACTTCGCGACCCTGACGAGCATCTCCAACTATTCGGACTTCAAGCTGTCGGCGCGCTCGGACGGCGACATACGCAACCCCGTCACCTCGCCGGGCGGCTTCTTCGGCCTCGGCTTCCAGCTCGGCCAGGGACAGGATCTGAAGCGCCGGATATTCAGCCAGGAAATTCGGCTGGTTTCGCGCAGCGACCAGCCGCTGCGCTGGCTCGTCGGCGGATATTATCTGGATACCGACCGTTCGCTGCGCTCGCGCTTCTTCTTCGATTTCAACGGCCAGCCGTCGCAGATCGACAGTCCGGCCAATCTCTTCCTCGACAACAACGAAGGAAACGACAACCGCGCCTACGCCTTTTTCGGCCAGGTCGACTACGACATCCTGACCAACCTTACGCTGACGGGCGGGCTGCGCTACGACAACGACCGGCGCGTCCAGACCAATCTGAACAGCAACACCGTCCGCAAGGCGCGTTTCGATCGCCTTCAGCCCAAGGTCACCCTGGCCTGGAAGCCGGGGGACAACAAGCTGATCTACGCCACCTTCGGCACGGGCTTCCGGTCGGGCGGCTTCAACGCCCCGAACGCGCCGGTGCCGGTGTTCGCTTCGGAAACGCTCAGCAATTATGAAGCGGGTTTCAAGACCCAGTTCCTCGACAGGCGCCTGACCGTCAATGGCGCCGCCTTCCAGACCGATGTGAAGAATTACCAGTTCTTCTATCTCGACACCGCTTCCGGCGCCCAGATCATCGACACGATCGGCAAGGTCCGCATCCGGGGACTGGAGCTGGAGCTGATCGCTTCGCTGGCCGATCGCCTTGAAGCTTCGGTCGCGGTCGGGGTCATCGACAGCAACATCCGGAACAGCGTCTTCGCCGCCGACATCGGCAACCGCGCGCCCCGGACCGTGCCTTTCTCGACCACCTCCTCGCTCCAGTACAAGCCGTCCCTGGGCGGCGACGTCGAAGGGCTGGCGCGCGTCGAATGGCAGCATTTCGGCAAGAAATATTGGGGCGCGGACAACGTCGCCGTCCAGAATCCCTATGATATCGTCAATGCGCGACTGGGAGTCAATTTCGGACAGTTCGGCGTCTATGGCTTCGTCCGCAACCTGTTGAACGACAAATATTATGGCGAGTTCTTCCAGCCGAAATATTCGGGGCTGGACATATTCATCGGCTATCCCGGGGCGCCGCGAAGCTTCGGCGTCGAAATGAAGATGAGCTTCTGAAATGCCGGACGCTCATTTCCGAATCGGAATCGACGTCGGCGGGACCAACACCGACGTCGTCCTGATGGACGGCCGCACGGTGCTGGGTTCCGCCAAGCATTTCACCACGCCGGACGTCAAATCCGGCGTGGTGAATGCGGTGCGGACGGTGCTCGACACGACCGGCATTCCCATAGGGTCGGTGCGGGCGGTGATGATCGGCACCACCCAGTTCGTCAACGCGTTCATCGAAAGGCGCGGGCTGGAGCCCGTCGCCGCCATTCGCATCGCCTTGCCCAAGGGGGATGGCGTTCCGCCATTTTCGGGCTGGCCGGCGGATGCCATCGAGGCGGTCCGCGGTGAAATCTACATGGTGGGCGGCGGCCTGCTCTACACCGGCCAGGAATATGCCCCCCTCGACGTCGATGCGATCCGCGCGGCGGCGCGCGATGCGCGGGCCAGGAACATCCGAAGCTTCGCCATATCCGGCGGCTTCTCTCCGCTCTGTCCGCAGATCGAGGAGCGTGCCCGCGCCATCGTGCGCGACCATGTGCCCGACGCCTTCGTGACCTTGTCCACCGAACTGGGGGGACTGGGACTGCTCGATCGCGAGAATGCCGCGATCATCAACGCCAGTCTCGCCGCGCTGGCGTCTCGGATCGTCCCCGCGCTGGGCCGCGCGATCGGCGAGCTGGGCATCAAGGCGCCGATGTACCTCAGTCAGAACGACGGTACGCTGATCACGGCCGATCGCGCCATGGCCCTGCCGATCCTGACCTGCGCCGCCGGCCCGACGAACAGCATCCGGGGGGCCGCCTTCCTGACCGGGCTGACCGAGGCGATCGTCGCCGACATCGGCGGCACCACCACCGATATCGGCTTCCTCGCCCGGGGCTTCCCCCGCGAAACCGCAACCGCCAACCATATAGGCGGCGTCCGCACCAATTTCCGGATGCCCGACCTGCTCTCGATCGGCATCGGCGGCGGCAGCATCATATCGGAAGAAGGCGGCGGGACGGTCGTAGGCCCCACTTCGGTCGGCCATCGTCTTCCGGCCGAGGGGCTGGTCTTCGGCGGCGCGACCCTGACCGCGACGGATATCGCCGTGCGCGCGGGCCATGCCGAGATCGGCGATCCCGGCCTCGTCGCCCATCTGCCCTCATCCCTGGTCGATGCGGCGGTGGAGACGATCCACCTTCGGATCGAGGAGGCGATCGACCAGATCAAGACCAACGCGGCCCCCATGCCGCTGGTCCTGGTGGGCGGCGGCCATATTCTGGTGAACCGCCCGCTGAACGGCGTTTCGAAGGTCGTCCGCCCCGATCACGCCGCGGTCGCCAATGCCGTCGGCGCCGCGATCGCCCTCGCCAGCGGACGGATCGACAAGATGTACGACGTGAAGACGCTCGGACGCGACGCTGTCATCAAGCTCGCGACGGGCGAAGCCATCGCCGCCGCCGTGGAAGCCGGCGCCCAGGCCGATGCGGTGGACGTCATCGAGCTCGTCGAGCTGCCGATGACGCACATGCAGGACGGCGCGGTGCAGGTGAAGGTCCGCGCGGTCGGCCCCATCGCCGCCTTCGCCTGACCCCGCGGCAATCGAGAGGATATCATGTACATCATCAATTCACCGCGCGACGTCCAGGACATGGCCCGTGGCGCCGTCGTGCTGGGCACGGGCGGCGGCGGCGATCCCTATATCGGCGAGCTGCTCGTGGCGGCGGAGGTCGCCAACGGGAATTTCCCCAAGATCATAAGCTGCGACGAGATCGGCGACGACGATTTCGTGCTGGTCTTTGCCGGCGTCGGCGCGCCTTCCATCCTGGTCGAGAACCTGTTGAGCAAGACGGCGATGCTGCGCGTGCTGGCCCGCGCCGAGGCGCATTTCGACCGGCGCGTGGACGCCTTGCTCTGCATGGAGATCGGCGGCGCCAATTCGATGATGCCGTTGGCGCTGGGGGCGATCAGCGGGGTGCCCGTCCTCGATGCCGACGGCATCGGCCGGGCGCTGCCGCAGCTGAACATGACCACCTTCAGCATCCACGGCTGCCCGGTCACGCCGTCCATCCTCATGGAGGAACGCGGCAACGTCGTCACGATCGAGGCCTCCGACGACAAGATGGCGGAGGATATCTCGCGCGCCGCGACGATCGCGATGGGCGCCGGCGCCTTCTGCATGATGTATCCGATGTCCGGCAAGCGCGCGCGCGAAGTGACCATCCACGGCACCATCAGCCAGACGCTGGAGATCGGACGCGCCATACGCGAAGGCCGCAACAGCCATGGCGACCCCTTCGACAATCTGCTGCGCTATCTGAACAGCTGGCCCGATCGCACCGCGAAGATCATCTTCGACGGCAAGATCGTCGACGTGACCCACGAGATCCGCAACGGCTGGCATTGGGGGCAGGCCCGGCTGCAACCGCTGAACGGCGGCGGGGACGATTGCGTCATCGAGATCCAGAACGAATTCACCATCGCCCGCATCAATGGCGAGACCGCGACGATCGTGCCCGACCTGATCACCGTGCTCGACCGCGAATCCGCCGAGCCGCTGACATCCGACATGCTCGCCTACGGCCAGCGCGTGAAGGTGCTCTCCTACAGTTGCGACCCCGTGCTGCGCCGTCCCGAGGCGCTCGATGTCCTGGGGCCGCGCGCCTTCGGCTTCGACGAGGACTTCCGGCCGATGGAGGAGCTGCTCGGCCTCCGCGAGCCGCAGCAGGCCGTTGGCTGACATGTCCGCGATATTGCACAACGGCCCGATCTTCGACGGGCACTCCGCCGACCTGTTGCAGGGACAGGCCATCTATGTCGAAGACGGGCTGATCCGCGAAATCGCGCCGCTCGACAAGCTTCCGGGCGCGGAACGGCGGATCGACCTGAACGGGCATTTCGTGATGCCCGGCCTGATCGACGCCCATTTCCACGCCTATGGGATCGAGGTCGACCTCGAAAAGGTCGACCACATCTCCCCCGCCCTGCGCAGCCTCCATGCCCGGCGCTTCCTGGAAAGCGCGCTGCACCGCGGCTTCACCACCGTGCGCGATGCCGCCGGCGGCGATCTGCCGCTGGCGACCGCCCTCGAACAGGGCCTGATCGACGGGCCGCGCTTCTTCTTTCCCGGCCTCGCCATCAGCCAGACCGGCGGGCATGGCGATTTCCGCCTGCCCGACCATTATGACGCCTGCGCCTGCGCTTATTGCGGGGCGCTGGCGACCGTCGCCGACGGCCCCGACGAGGTGCGCCGGGTCGTGCGCGATCAGCTCCGCAAGGGCGCGCACCACATCAAGCTGTTCGTGTCCGGCGGCGTGCTGTCGCGCACCGACCCGATCTGGATGCGGCAGTTCAGCGACGCCGAGATCCGGGTCGCGGTCGAAGAGGCCGAGACGCGCCGCGCCTATGTCATGGCGCATGTCCATACCAATGAGGCGGCGCTGCGCTGCGTCGCCAACGGCGTCCGTTCGCTGGAGCACGTCACCATCCTCGAGCGGGATGGGGCCGACGCCATCGTCGCCGCCGGCGCTTTCGCCGTGCCGACCTTCGCCATCGGCGACGCGATGAAGGAACGCGCCGAGCAGATGGGATTGCCCGCGGCGATCCTCGACAAGGTCCGCGCGATGGGCGACGTGGCCTATGCGTCGCTGGACCATCTGCGACAGGCCGGGGCCCAGATCGGTTTCGGCACCGACCTGCTGGGCCCGCTGATGGATCGCCAGGCCCGCGAGTTCCGCTTGCGGCTGCCCGTCTGCAGTCCGGTCGAGATCCTGCGATCGGCGACCTCGGTCAACGCCGCGCTGCTTCAGATGGAAGGCAAGTTGGGGACGATCGCGCCCGGCGCCTGCGCGGACATCATCGCCATCGACGGCAATCCGCTGGACGACATCGCCCTGTTCGAACAGCAGGAGCGCATCGGCTTCATCATGCGCGACGGCAAGGTCGTCCGATGCGCGCTTTAGCCGACGGGACGGTCGGCATGGAAACGAACGGGGCCGCCCCCGCCGTCGAACGAACGAAACGACATCGCTGGCTGTTCCTTGTCGCCGTCATTCCCGCGGCCTGTCTCGGCTTCTCCAACCTGATCCTCCTGCCCTTGTGGACCGAGGCCATGGCAGCCGGCATCGGCGCGTCGCCGCAAATGCTGCTCATGGTCGGTTCGGTCGAACTCCTGGCGGCAGGCGTCGCATCGCTCTGCGTGGGCATGTTCGGTCTCGGCCGGCCCACATCCACGCTGCTGAAGGCCGGGCTGGCGACGATCTGTTTCGCGAACGTCGCGCTGAGCCTCGCGCTCTGGAAAGGAGCGGGCGGATTGGCCGTGACCGGATTGCTCCGGTTGCTCGCCGGCCTCGGCGAGGGGGTGGCGATGTCCGCCGCGCTCGCCCGCATCGGCCGCTCGCCCGATCCCGACCGCTTCTTCCTGCTGAACCAGTTCGTCGTCGGCCTGTTCGCTATGCTGACCTTTTCCGTTCTGCCGCCCTTGATGGGCGTGGCCGCGCATTTCGGCCCCGCGCCGATGGCAATCTTCGCCCTGCTCGCGGGAATGGCCCTGTGCGGGCTGCCGCTCGCGCGCCTGGCCGATGTCGGCGATCATCGCCCGGACAATGCGGCGCCGACCGCATCTAAATCCATCGGCCGTCACGCCTGGCTGGGCATCGGCATGGTCTTCTGCTTCGTGACCGGCTTCACCACCATCTACGCCTCATGGGGCCGGCTGGGCGCCCATGTCGGGCTGGACGTCGACCGGCTTTCGGCCAGCCTCGCGCAGGGCGCCCTGGTCGGGCTGGCGGGGCTGGGCGCGATGACGCTGGCCGCGCGCCGCATCGGCCTGTTCCCGCCGATGGTCATCTGCCTCGTCCTGCTCGTCGCCTCCGCCTTCGTATCGACACATGCCTCGCTCCTGCCTCCGGGCTTTCGGCAGGCCGCGATTCAGGTCGCGATATGCACCGAGCAGGTGGGCTCACTGATCATGTCACCGCTGCTGATGACGGTTCTCGCCCTGCGCGACCCGACGAAGCGGGCCGTCGCCATCGCCCCCCTGGCCACCATGTCGGCGAGCATCGCCGGCGCCATGCTGGCGGCGCTGGTCGACCGCCACGCGGGTCCGTTCGCGATCGGCTGGGCCGCGAGCCTCCTCTATGGCTGCGGTCTCGTCCTGCTGGCGCTGACCTGGCGGCGATCGCCGGCGACGCCCGTTCGCGGCAACCGGCCGCAAGCCATCTGATCCCCCGTCACAGCCCAAAGGACCGGCGCATGACACAATCCCCGACTTCCTTCTTCGCCACGCTTCAGCCACAGCCCGCCGACCCGCTGCTTTCGCTCATCAAATTGTTCCGGGAAGACGGGCGCGCGGGAAAGATCGACCTTGGCGTCGGCGTCTATCGCAACGACAAGGGCGAAACGCCGGTGTTCCGGGCGGTCAAGGCGGCCGAACGGAAGCTCGTCGAAACCCAAGCCACGAAGGCCTATCTGGGAGCCGACGGCAACGTCGCCTATCTGGATCGCCTGCGCGCCCTCCTGTTCGCGCAACCTGCTCCCTCCGACCTGGTCGGGCTGCAAACGCCGGGCGGCACCGGCGCGATCCGGCTGGGCATGGAGATCGCCAACGCCGCCCGCCCCGGAACCCGGATCTGGATCAGCGATCCCAGTTGGCCCGCCCATATCCCCCTGGCCCGCATTGCGGGGCTCGAACCGGCGACGTTCCGCTATCTCGACCCCGCGACCGGACTGGTGGCCTTTGACGAGGTCATGGATCTGCTGCGGAACCGCGCCGAGCCCGGCGACGTCATCCTGCTGCAAGGTTGCTGCCATAACCCGACCGGCGCCGACCTCACCCCCGCGCAATGGACGGAAGCCGCCGCCGCGATGCGCGAGCGCGGGCTGATTCCGTTCGTCGATTTCGCCTATCACGGGCTGGGAACCGGCATCGAAGAGGATCTGGCGGGTGTCAGGATCATCGCCGACCTGCCGCAATATTTCCTCGCTTATTCGTGCAGCAAGAATTTCGGCCTCTATCGCGAGCGTGTCGGCGCCCTTTTCGTGCGGACCGGATCGACCGGCAGCAACCTGGCCGTGATGTCGAACCTCGCGCTGCGCAGCCGCCTGCTCTGGTCGATGCCGCCGGATCATGGGGCGGCGATCGTCGAGGCGATCCTGTCGGATGCTGGACTGACCGGACAATGGCAGGCCGAACTCGCCGAAATGCGCGCCCGCATCCGGGGCGTCCGCGCCCTGTTCGGTAAGGTGCCCGGCCTGGCGGTTCTCGCCGGCCAGCAGGGCATGTTCGCCCAGCTCGCCCTTCAGCCCGAACAGGTGCAGATGCTGCGCACCGAACAGGCGATCTACATGGCCGAAAGCGGACGGATCAATCTTGCCGGGATCAGCCTGGAAGAGGCCGCTCGCTTCATCGCGGCGCTTGGCGACGGACAAGCGGCGACGTCCTGACGAAGACCGGGAGATCCGCGTGATCGCGGATCTCCGTCCCTCCGGCGGCTTCGGGCCGCCCGGACGGGATCATTGCCGGGTTACGGACAACAAGGTATCGGACGGCCGCTCCCCGAACCGGGCGCGATAGTCGGACGAAAAGCGGCTCAAATATTGATAGCCGACGCCCAGCGCGACATCGGTGACGCTGCCTCCCGCCACCGAAGCCCCGGTCAGCGCCATGCGCGCGCAGTCCAGTCTCGCGGCCTTGAGATAGGCCATCGGCGTGGTCTGGCGCCAGCGACGGAAGCCGTAGAAGAGCGTGCGGCTGCTGACCCCCGACTCCTCGACGATATCCTCCATCTTCAGGTCCCTGGCCATGTTGGCGCGGATATACGCCTCTGCCCGGCGAACATAATGGGGCGCGATCTCGCGGCTTTGCAGCTCCATTTCCACCGAATAATTGTGCGGCGCCGCTCTCAGCAGGCCGACGAGCAGGGCGCGCTCGAGCTGGCGGGCAACCCGCCAGTGGGTCGCCGCCGTGCCGGTGTCGAACGTCATCCAGTTGAATTCGACCATGGTGGAAAGCAGCCGCGCCGCGGGCCCGGCCGAGGGGATGGGCTCGAACCGCAACGGATCGACGATCGGGTGCCCCAGCTCCGCCGCCAGGACTTCGTTGAGCGCGCCCACCTCGATGCTCAGAATAGCCTGGGTATAGGGAGCGACGAACCGCTTCGGAATCGAGTCGAAGGGATTGCCCGCCAGTATCTGTCCCGGCCCGAGGGTCCATTTGGCGTTGTGCAGGCGATATTCGCAACTGCCGGTGATCGGTATCCGGCAGCTATAATAGCCGGGATCGCAGACCTGGATGACCTCGAACACCTTGCCGCAGTCGATCCGCGCGAAATCGATCTTGATCCGCCCGACATCCAGGCGCTTGTGATCCAGCCTGAAACCGGGCGCGACGCTGAACGGCCGCAACTCGAAGCCGTGCGAATGCGTCCGGAAATACTCCGTCCCCTCCAGCAGGCTGCCGGTGTGATACAGGGCGGCGCCGACATTGGAGCGGAAAATATCGTCGCTGGTGATCAAGGTGAACATGACCGCCTCGCAGAATCGTCAACCTCTCGGGAGCATGGCCCGCGAGAATAACGCCGACTATCCCTACAGCGCAACGATTGCGCGTCAGCGCATGAAAGTCCCGCCGTTGATGTCCCAGGTCGCCCCGGTGACGTAGCCCATGGACGAGGAGGCGAGGAGGCAGACCGCGGCCGCGACCTCCTCCGGATGACCGAGCCGGCCGGACGGCATGGCGGCGGCGATCGCCTGCAACCGTTCGGCGGGAAGCGCCGCGCGCACCGCCGGCAGATCGAGCGCCCCCGGCGACACGGCATTGACGGTGATCCCCGTCCCGCCGAATTCCCGCGCGAAGAATTTGGTCAGCAGCATCAATGCCGCCTTCGCCGCCGCATAATGGGCGCCCGTCACGGTGCCGCCCATCTGTCCCGCCTGCGAGGCGATATTGATGATCCGTCCCGCCCGGCGTCCCCGCAGATGTTCGCCGACGACCTGGCAGCCGAAAAAGGGACCCCGCAGATTGACGGCCATCACCGCGTCGAACTCATCGGGCTCGATCAGCATGACGGGCGTGGTCGGCGTGATCGCGGCGTTGTTGACCAGCACGTCGATGCCGCCCCAATCGGCCGCCGCCTCCACCACGGCGACAAAGGCGCGCTTGTCGCGGACGTCCAGCGGGACGGCCCTGACGCGTTCCCCGCCCGCATCCAGGTCACGCGCCAGCGCCTTGGCGCCGTCCATCGCGACATCGCCAATCAGGACCCTGTAGCCATCCGCATGGAGGGCGCGGACGATATGGGCGCCAAGTCCGCTGCCCCCTCCCGTGACCAGCGCGACGCGGTCTTCCCCCCGCGCGATCCCGATCACAGGACGAAACTCAATTCGCCGAGCGGCTCATCGGAATCGATCAGCCGGACGATCTTTTCCCGGATGCGGATTCCTTCGCCGGGCCGGACGGTCAGCCGGTGCGTGACGTCGGCGGGCAGCTGCTTCAGCACCTGCCGCTTGTAGCTGGCAATGAGCAGCGACGACGAAACCAGCACCTCCGCATCGCCCGTCTCCATGACGCGCAGCCGCGAGATGAAGCGGACGGTCCGCATGATCGGCGCGGCGGAAGGCGCATGGCCGCTCAGCAGCCGTTCGACCCGCTGGCGGCGCATCACATGATCGTCGAAGACATGGTTCAGCCGATCGGCATGATCCTTCCCCTCGCGCTCGATCGGCAGGATGTAGAAGCCCTCCGGCTCCCACAGGTCGAGCCAGCGATGATAGTCGTTCCGGTCGAGAAGGTCCGCCTCATAGTCGAGGAAGGCCCTGACGTCCTCGATGCCCGTCAGCTTGTCCATGTCGTTCGCCGGCCTCATCCGATCATCGCCTTTCTCCACATCGCATAGGCTTCGCGCATGCCGGTCTCGTCGGTGACGTGCGAATGGCGCTGCCCGTCCGCATCGGCCTTTTCACGGCCCAGGCCGCGGTTGAGCAGGATCCACATGTCGTCCCTGTCGGCCCCCGCGCCGCGCTGGACCCGTTCCCATGCCTCCATGTCGTCCGGACTGCCGAAGCCTCCCGAGCCCTGGAATTTCTCGTGAAGGCGCAAGCGCAGGCGGTTCACTTCGGCCGGCGCCCCGTCCATCGTCAGCGCGATGTGCCGGATTTCGGTGCGATCGACCGCAAGCGGCCGCAGCTCGCGCAGGAAGGCCGCCGAAAGGCCGATATTGGGGAACAGGTTGAGGTTGAAACCCACGCCGCCGATCGCCCGGATGATCCAGCGCACCCGGTCCATCGGGAATTGCCTGGCCAGTTCCGCGGCCAGCGGCTCGAAATGCGCCGGGATCGGGCGGCCGTCGTCCGACCTGATATCGACATTTTCGGGGAAGAAGACCGCGACGCTATGCCCATTGCCGAGCGCGCGCACATGCGGCCCCTCCTGCCGCACGAAGGTGGTGAACGTCTTCGCCATCTCCGCGCTCACCGAATGGATGAAGGAACGATGGACGAAGGGAAAGTGGTAGGCATCGGTCGTATTTTCGAGCTGGATCTTCCAATTGCCGTTGAAGCGGAAGGCATGCGCTCCGGACGCCTTGACGGGAAAGCCGCCCCCCTGGTGCATGAACAGGTCGATCCATGGCCGGGCCGGGCCCAGGAAGCTGTCCAGCGGCTCCACCTCGGGATTCATCGAGGCGAAGATCAGACCCGCATAGATGCCGACCTCGAGCGCGTGGAGCGGTAGCTGCTTCTTGTCGACGAGGCCGTCATATCCGTCCTCATAGGGTATTCCGAGCAGGCGTCCGTCCAGCCCATAGCTCCAGGCGTGATAGGGACAGGTGAAGCTCGACGTGTTGCCCCGCTGGCTTTCGCAGACCGTCGCCGCCTTGTGCCGGCATCGGTTCAAAAGGACATGCACGCGGCCGCTTTTCGCCCGTGTGACGATGATCGGCGACAGGCCGATTTCGGTCGTCTTGAAATCACCGGGCTCGGGGATCTCGCTTTCATGGGCGACCCACACCCAGCCGCCATGGAAAATCCGCTCGATCTCCCGGTGGAAGATGTCGGGATCGGTGTAGAGCGACGCGTGAAGGCGATCCTCGCGCACCCGCTCCTCGAGAGGAACCGCATCGGGTGCATTTTTTCCGTCGTATGTCTCAAGCATTTTCGCCTCTCCAGCTGGATCGGGGGGTGGCAAGGGCATGTTCGATCCGGCGTCCGGCCGCGCAGAGCAGGCCGTCCTCGCCGTGCCGGCCGACGAGTTGCAGCCCGGCGACGAGGCCCGGCCCCGCGACGACGGGAAGCGTCAGGGCCGGATGGCCCGACAGGTTGAACGGACGCACCAGGCTGGTCATGGTCACCAGGGCCTTCGCTCGCGCGGCCAACTCCAGGCGGGGCGGAAAGGCCGGCAAGGTCGGCAAGACCAGGATGTCGACCCGCTGCAACAATCGGTCGATTTCGGTTCGGAACGCCGCGCGCACCGCTTCCGCCCTGGCCAGTTGCCAGTCGTCGACGCGGGCGGCGTCGGCCAGACGCGCGGCGACATCCGCGCCGACCCGTCCGGTGGCGAGCAGATGGCCGAATGCGGCGAACGTTTCGCGGCTGATGATCGAAAGACCCGCATCATAGGCTTCCGCCATGCGCTGCGACGTCATCGGGATCGCCGCCGGGACGGCGGCCGCGACCATGCTGGCGAGCCGGGAATCGCAATCCACATCGAGCGCGCCGAAGCGCAGATGCGGCGATGGCGGCACATGAAAGCCGTCGACCAGCGCTTCCATCGTCCAGATGATGTCGTCCATGGTTCGCGCCATCGGTCCGACGCAATCGAGCGAGCTTGCCGCAGGGTGGACGCCCTGACGGCCGACCAGTCCGAAGCTGGGCTTCAATCCGATGATTCCGCAACAGGCGGCGGGCATGCGGATCGATCCGCCGGTATCGGTGCCCAGCGCGACATCGGCCTCCCCCGCCGCGACGGCCGCCGCCGATCCGCTGGACGATCCGCCCGGAATATGCCCCGGCATCGCCGGGTTGGCCGGCGTCCCCGCCCAATGGTTGATCCCGGTCACGCCGAAGGCCAGTTCGTGCATCACCGTCTTGCCGACCAGATGGCCGCCGGCATCCAGCACTTGCCGCACCACCCGCGCGTGGCCGGATGCCGGCTCCGTCTCCGCCAGGGCGCGGGAACCGCAGCCGGTCCGCGTGCCGGCGACATCGATGCAATCCTTGACCGCGACGCGCGGCCCCCGGACATCGCCGATGGAAAGGCGCTCGACGAAGGCGGAGTTCATGCCAGCCCTCCGGCCAGCAGGCGCGCCGCGTCGACGCCGATCGGCGCCTTGCACAGGCTCCGCGTCCGGAAATGCGCGATGCGCCACGTGGAGCCGTCCCGACGAAAGCCGATCCGCAGGCTTGCCATGCGCAATTCGCCCGCCTCGTCCCCCAACAGGGCGGTCTGGAACATCGTCCAGCGACCGGTCGCCCGGTCCCCGTCGACCTCGATCGATTCCGAGGTCAGGAAATGGACGTTCAGCAGAAAATGCCGGGTGCCGGGTGCACGCAACGATCCGAACCATGCGAGCAGGGCGTCCCGTCCCTCGACCCTTCCGAATTCCTGCGAGGCCCGGGCACCCACGCCTTCCCAGACGACGTCCTGCGTGAACAAATCCGTAAAGGCGGCGTCGCTGTCATCGACCAGCGGCTCGTCACACAGGCGCATGTAGCGCGCGGCGACCCGCCGTATGAGCGCCTCATCCTCCAGCACCGCGATGCGGGCGGCAAGGGCGGACAGCTCAGCCATGGGGGCTTTCGGTGAACGCCGGACGGCCGATGCGCGTCTCGATCCGGGCATAGCGCCATAGCCGATAGTCCCCGACCGGCGTCTGGCGTAGCTGGTCGCACACCTTCACGATCGTCTCCAGGTCCGGCACTTCCGCCAGGATGTAGGAGGTGAAGGGATGTCCGACCGACTGACCGACCTGGATGCGGTCATCGTCGAGCGTACCGAGAAGCTTCAATCCGAAACGCCCCTCCAGGTCGCCGAACGCGGCGGCGAAGCCGGCGAACACCTCGGCCTGCCCGGCCGTCGGCAAGTCGAAGAACGTCTGGGTGATGCCGATGCAGAACAGCACCCGGATCGGAAATGTCGCGGGCGACGGGATGGTGGTCATGGCGATCTCCAAATAGGGCCAGGATGGGGGACGCGGGGACGTGTCAGGGAAAGCCCGGCGACGGCGGCAGGCCCAGCAGCATGCGTCCGCCGGCCTCGTAATTCGCCTCGCCCAGAAAGGCGTGCTGGTTGACGACGAGCGCGTCGCGCAGGAACTGCTGGATCGGGTTGTCGAGGAAGATCGCCGTCGTTCCGACCGTCGCGAAGGCCGCTTGCGCTACCTCCACACCGGCGCGCGAGGCGTGGTTCGCCGCGAGCCGCAGCGCCATGCGATCGCGCGGCGGCACCTCCCTCCCCGCTTCGACCGCCGCCCAGGCGCCGTCGACCTGCTCGTAGAGAAAGGCCCGGGCGGCGCCCAATGCCGCCTCCGCCTTCGCGATCGCATGTTGGACATAGGCCTTGTCCACAAGCCGCGGACCGCCGGTGATCGACGTCTTGCCGGCCGCAACGTCGATCGCCGCATCGAGCGCGCCCCGCGCGGCTCCCAGCCCGACCACGGCGAAGGCGCAGGCCGCGAGCGCCATCGCGGGAAAGCGGCAAATCACGTCATCGCTTTGCGGCGCGCCGCCACGGACGAACGACCAGTCCTCGGCCATCACCACATCCCTGACGACGAGGTCGTGGCTGCCGGTGCCGGAAAGGCCGACCGTCTCCCAGTTGGGAACGATGTCGACCTTCTCCGCGGGCAGGACGATCAGCCGCGGCGGCGGCGTGGCGCCCTCGTCTCCCGGGACGATGACGCCGACCGATATCCAGTCGGCCGCCAGCGAGCCGCTGCCGAACTTCCAGCGGCCGTTGATCCGCAATCCTCCCGGAACGCGCTCGGCCGGCTGTAGCGGGAAAAGCCCTCCCGCCCCGACGACGTCCGGGCCGTCGGCATAGATTTCGGCGAGCCGATCCGGCGACAGGGCGCCGAAATAATTGGCGCCCTGCGGCGCGAAGCTCGCCACCCAGCCCACCGACGGATCGACCGTCGATATGCGCTCGATCTGCCGCAGCGAGACCGAGAGCGGCCGCCCGTCGCCGCCGAACCGCTGCGGGACGGTCGCGCGATAGAGGCCGGCGGACACCAGGCCGTCGACGATATCGCGCGGAACGCACCGCCCCCGCTCGATCTCGCCGCGCCGGCCCCGCACATTTTCCAGGACCGCTTCGAGCCGGCTCTCCCGGGACGACAGATCCTGTTCAAGAACCGCTGGTGCTTGGGACACTTCACTCTCCGAATGACTTCGTCTCGTTCTTTGGAGGCGCCCGGCGCGGGCTTCTGCATGGCCTGCGCAACGACTTGCCCGTCAGCGCTGCAATATGCGGCATCGCCGACCCGCTTCAGGACATCTCGCCCCTCACGAATGAGGCAACCAACGCATTGAATGCCTTCGCCTTTTCCCATTGGACCCAATGGCCGCAGCGGGTGAATACGGTGAACTGGGCGTTGGGGAGCTGCGCCAGCAGCGTCAGATGCATGTCCATCGGATTGACCCGGTCCTCGCGCCCCCACAGGATCAGCGTATCGTGGGTGATGCCGGCGAGGTTCTCCTTCCAGAGCGCCTCGATCGGAGGCGGTCCGCCCCTGCCCAGAGGCGGGTTGGCCAGCAGGTCCGGCTGTGTCGCGGCGGCGATCCTGCCGTCCAGCAACTCTTCCGTCAGGAAGGAGGAATCGTAGACCATCGTCTGCAGGAAGGCGCGCAGCTTTTCACGGGTCGGCCCTTCGCCGCCGTAGAATTCCATGATCTGCCGCACGCCCAGCGTGGGCATCGGGGTCGAGGGCGCCAGCAGTCCGGCCGGCCCCATCAGGATGAGCCGCCCGATCCGGTCGGGCGCCTCCAACGCCATCTTGATCGCGGTTCCGCCGCCCAGGCTGTTGCCGACGACATGCGCCTTTTCGATGCCGATCCTGCTCATCAGGCCCAGCATGCCCTTGGCATAGATGCCGAAACGCGGACCTTCGAGCACCGGCTTGTCGGATTGGCCATAGCCGACGAGATCCGGGATGATCAGCCGGAACTGCCGCGAAAGCGCCTCGACGTTGCGGCTATAGTTGCTCCAGCCGCTCGCACCCGGCCCGCCGCCATGGATCAGGATCAGCGGCTCGCCGGTTCCGATGTCGTGATAATGATATTTGACGCCGTCGACGTCGGCGAAATGCGATTGCGGTCCATTTGCCATGTTGTTCAGCTCCTTTCATGACCCCAGAAGCTGATCGCGTCATATTCGCGCACTTCCGGCTTCCCTTCGATCTTGCATCCGCCAAAGCCGCACTCGACATCGAAGCCGGCCGGCGTCGTGGCGTAGAAGGACAGCATCCTGTCGTTGGTGTGCCGTCCCAGCCCGCCGGTCACGAAACCTCGGTCGACACTGCGCCGATGCGCGCGCAGCACGTCGTCCAGCCCGGTCATTTCCAGCATGAGATGGTTGAGCCGCTTCCCGCCCGGCAACGGCGCCAGCGCCAGCGAATGATGGCGCGCGTTGCAGTGGAGGAAGGCGATCCGCAGCACCATTTCCGGCCCCACCGGCGCGGTTATGAAATCGCTGATCGCAAAACCGACGCGCTCATAGAAGGCGACGGCGCGATCGAGGTCGCTCACGGCCAGGACGATATGGCCCAGCCCTTCGTCATCGGTGACGAAGCCCGCCCCAATGTCCGATCGGAAGGGCGTTCCGGCATCGGCGAGGCCGTGCACCACCTCCAGCCGGAGACCGTCGGGATCGCGAAACCAGAACCCGGACCGCACCCGGCGCGACGCCAGCTCGTCCACCGACAGGGAAAGGCATTCCACGCCCTCGCCTTCGAGCCGCTGCCTTGCCTCGATCAGCGCTCGATCCCCGTCCACCTCGATCCCGGCATAAACCAGATCGTCCGCCGGGGATGGCCGCACGGCGATGCGCCAGGCCTTTCCGTCCACCCGCAGACGCGCCTCGTCCGCTTCCCGTTCCGCCGTCAGGCCAAGGACGTCGGTGGCAAAGGATAGCCAGGCGGGCACGTCCGCCACGCCCAATCCCACATATGACAGTTGCACGTCCGATCCGCTCCATATGTTCGCTTTGTCCGGCCCACAGATATCGGGCGGCGGACGGCCGGCTGTACGGAGGGTGCATCCACTATGTGCTGACCGCAGCAATCCCCGCCTGACCAGCCTCCGCATAAAGGCTGCGCAGTTCGCGCTTCAGCAGCTTGCCCGATCCGTTGCGCGGCAGGCTGTCGGTGAAGATGATCCGCTTCGGCGTCTTGTGCGCGGCGAGGCGGGCGCGGACATGGGCGATCAGTTCTTCCGCCGTCACCCGCGCGCCATCGCGCAGCACGACGACGGCGGTCACCGCTTCGATCCATTTGGGATCGGGCAGCGCGATCACCGCCACCTCGGAAACCGCCGGATGGGTGAAGACGACGTCCTCGACCTCGCGCCCCGCGACGAGGACCCCTCCGGTGTTGATGACGTCGCGTATCCGGTCGACGACGAAGATATAGCCTTCGGCGTCCATGAAGCCGAGGTCCCCGGAATGGAACCAGCCGCCCCGGAACGCTGCCTCGGTTTCGTCCGGCCTTTCCCAATAGCCGGCCAGCAACTGGGACGACCGATGGACGATTTCGCCCAGCTCGCCGGGAGCGGCGTCGTTCATCGCCTCGTCGACGACGCGCGTCTCGACGTTCAGCACGGGACGCCCCGCCGATGCCGGCCGCGTGTCATGCTCTTCCGGCGAGAGGACGGTCGCCACCGGACCGATCTCGCTTTGCCCATAGGCATTATAGGGACGCGCGCCCGGCAGCCTCGTCCGGATTTCCTCGAGCACCGGCACCGGCATGATCGATGCGCCATAATAGATCTTGCACAGCGACCGCAGGTCGTGCCGGTCGAAATCCGGATGGCGCAACAGGCTGATCCACACCGTCGGCGGCGCGAAAAAGGATGTGATCCCGACGCTTTCGATACGTTCGAACACTCGCTCCGGCCGGGGAGATTCGATGAGGTGGGTCGTCGCCCCGGCCAGCAGTTGCGGCATGGTGAACGCATGCATCTGCGCCGTGTGGTAAAGCGGCAGTGCGGCGAGGCAGATATCCCCTTCGCCATAGTCCAGCGCGTGCATGCAGGAGACATATTCCGCGAGGATCGCACGATGCTGCATCATCGCGCCCTTCGGCGCCGAGGTGGTTCCCGACGTATATTGGATCTGCGCCAGGTCGCCGCCGCGAAGGGCGGGAAGCGCGACCGGGGCGTCGCCGCGCAGCGCCATGTCGAGAATGTCGAGGTCGCCTCCCCCCGCGAGCGAGCCGATCATCGACAAGGCCGCCACCTCTTCGACCTGCCTGGCGTCCGCCAGCCTATCCGCATCGCAGAAGATCGCGCGCGCACCCGACTGACGGATGATGAAGCCCAGTTCCGCTCCGGCCAGCCCCGCATTGACGGGAACATGGACGAGCCCGGCCATGGCGACACCCAACCAGCACAGGAGATAGGCGTCGGAATTATGGCCATAGGCGGCAACCCGGTCGCCCGGTTCCAGCCCCGCGGCGCGCAATCCGGCCGCCACCCGTTCCGCCGCCCTGTGCAACTCGGCGAAGCTCCACGACCGGTCGCCGAACAGCAGCGCGGGCCGATCGCGATATTTGCGCGCGGCGCGGCCGATCGCGGCCCCGATCACATCCTGGTTGCTTGCCGGTGACCGCTCCATAGCCTCTTCCCGTCGTTGATCCTGCCGCTGCGGAGGATCGCGCGTGGAAGAGGAAGCCGCTGACTGGCCGTCGCAACGGCTTAGCTGACAGCGCAAAAGGCGCGACCGGCCCGGCATCGCCTGCCTGTACGCAGGCCGCGTGCGAATGGGTGAAAGCCGGCGGCTCCCAACAAGAGATTGCGCCTCCGGGATAGAGACGGTCCGCCCCCATGCGGATGCTCCGGACGAGACGTGCTGAAGACGGCGTATCGCTCGGCTGCGGCGCCCCACGCTTTGAGGTGATGAAATGGGTATTGGAACGCGCATTACCGAAAAGCTCGGCATCAAGCACCCGATCGTCCAGGGCGGGATGCAGCATGTCGGGATCTCCGCCCTGGCGAGCGCGGTTTCGAACGCCGGCGGGCTCGGCATCCTGACCGCGCTGACCCAACCCGATCCGCGGGCGCTGCGCGAGGAGATAGCGCGATGCCGCGCCATGACCGACAAGCCGTTCGGGGTGAACATCACCGTGTTTCCCACGATCAATGCGCCCGACTACAAGGGTTATGCGCAGGTCGTCATCGACAGCGGCGTCAAGATCGTCGAGACGGCGGGCACTCCGGCCGTCCGCGAGATCTGGGACATGCTGAAGCCCCACGGCGTGACGATCCTGCACAAGTGCACCAGCGTCCGCCATGCGCTATCCGCCGAAAGGGGCGGCTGCGACATCGTTTCGATCGACGGCTTCGAATGTGCCGGACACCCCGGCGAGGACGATATTCCCGGTCTGATCCTGATCCCCGCCGCCGCCGACAAGCTTCAAATCCCTCTGCTCGCGTCGGGCGGTTTCGGCGACGGGCGCGGCCTGGCCGCCGCGCTGGCGCTGGGGGCGGAGGGCATCAACATGGGAACCCGCTTCCTGGCCACGAGAGAGGCGCCCATCCACGACAAGGTGAAGGCGAGAATCCTGGAGAATGACGAACGCGGCACGAACCTCATCTTCCGCAAGTTCAGGAACACGGCCCGGGTGGGAAAGAGCGACGTGTCGGACGAGGTGGTCGCCATCTCCGCCAGGCCGGACTCGACCTTCGAGGATATCAGGCACCTCGTGTCCGGCGCCCGGGGCAAGGACGTCCTCGACAGCGGCGACCTGTCGCGCGGGCTGTTCTGGGCCGGCATGGTGCAAGGCCTGATCCACGACGTGCCGACCTGCGAGCAACTCGTCAGCCGCATCGTCGCCGAGGCCGAAGCGATCATATCCCAGCGTCTTGCCGGAATGCGGGCTAGGGCGGTTCACGATCCGATTGCATCGGATCGGTCGCCCTAGCTTCTTGTTTTACCACGATTTCCGAGCCGGCAGATGTTCCCATCTACCTGGAAATCGCTGTAGAGACCGAAAGGCCTGGGTTGAGCATGGGTACGGGCAGGTGCTTTGCGAGAAAGTCATGCGATTGGTGCATCGTCGTCGAACCGATGATCAATTGTCGGCCCGGTCCTGCTCGATCGCCGCCTGCCGCGCAGGCAAATTCGACGATTATGTGAGGGCGCACGAGCGTGTGCGGGATCTGGCTGGCAAAGCCGGCAAGGGCCGAGGCGGGGACCGGTACCGGGACGATCATCTTGATGCGCTTGCTGATCCGAAGAACTCCCATGGACACATCCGGGTCTGGACGCTGGCGTGGACGGGACCGTTGGTGAGGCCCCGTCCACCCGTTCGTCAGAAAGTGTAACCGGCACGGATGCCCAGCCATCGCGGATTGCCGTAGGACTGCTCCGAATAGCCCCCGAAACCGCTCAGATCGGCACCGACGGCGATATAGCGCTTGTCGGTGAAATTGCGGGCGAACGCTGCCAGGGAGAAGCGCCCGTCCAGGCTCGTAAAGCCGATCTCCGCATTCGGGATGACGTAGCGATTGACCCTGGTCGAGGTGAAGTTGGTCAGGGAATAATAGAAGCGGCCCGAATAAGAAGCGTCGACCTGTGCATAGACCTGACCGAAGCCGACCGGCACCCTGTACCGTGCCGAGGCATTGCCGGTCCAGCGGGGTGCATAGGCGCTTTCGCGATCCCGGACGATCCCGTTGACATTGACATCTTCGACATTGGTGTCGGTAAACGCGCCGGAGATCTGGATGTCGAGCCCTGGTACCGGCTTGATAGCGAACTCGGCCTCAAGACCCTTGATGGTGGCGTCGGCGTTCAGAATCCGTTGGGCAAGACCAAGGAAAAGCGATGCCTGGTAATCATGATAGTCATAATAGAAGGCCGCCGCGTTGAAACGTCCCCTGCCGTCCCAGAATGTCGTTTTCAGGCCCACCTCATAGGAGGTCAGCACCTCCGGCTTGTAGGCAAGCTGAGCATCGGTGATCACCGGATTGCCGGCAAGCGGCGCATTCCAGCTTCCCGCCTTCACACCGCGATTGATGCCGCCATAGATGAGGACGTCCTCAACTGGCTTCCAGTTCAGCTGGGCCTTTCCCGACCAGAGCATGCGGTTGTCGCCGTCCGCGAAATTGCGCAGGTTGCTGGCGAAGGTGGCGCGAACGAGTTGATCGGTTCGATAGGTGAAATCCTTATTCTCCTGCGTTCCGCGCGCGCCGGCAATAATCGTCAGCACATCGGACAGGTCATATTCCGCCTGGGCGAACAGCGAATAGGACTTGGTCCTGAGCGACGTCAGGTCGCGGATATAGACCGAGTTCGGTATGAGTTCCCTGATCGTCGCATCCAGCGGAGCATTGATGAGGAAACCCGTTTCGGCGTTGGTGTCGATGTTGAGATAATAGGCTCCGACGATCCATCGGAACCGGCCGCTGTCTCTGGACAACCTCAGTTCCTCGGAGAAATTGGCCGTTTCGGCAAGCGCCGGAAACACCAGGTCGTTCCGCGGGGAGGCGTCAATGTCCATGTAGACGCGCTTGGTCACCTTCTTATAGTCGGTGATCGACACGAGGTTCAGGTCACCCAGCTCATAGCTGACCTTGGCGCTGCCACCCCACATCCTGAACCGGTTGCCATCGCGGTCGCTGAAATTCTTGGTGACCGTTAGCGCCTCGGGATCGCCGCCGCGATAGCCGCCCCAATCACCACCGGGAACGGGCCGGATGCCGATCAGCGACGGATCGACGTTGATCGCTCCCGGCGGAATGATCGCGAAGCGCGTCTCCGTCGGCGCCGCGAAGATCGAATCGATCACCCTGCCGCTGCCGTCCAACACCGGAACCGATGCGCGCTGGTCGTAGGGAGAGGTCGATTTGCGGGATTCACCGGCATGGGCCGTGAACAGGATCTTGAGCGTCTCGGTCGGTTGGAACTCCAGATGGAAGCGGCCGGCCACCGTATGGTCGGTCCACTCCCCATCGGCCCGCCGGCCATCAGCTCGGAGATACAGATTCTTGAGGACGGGTTTATGGCTGTTGAAAAGACCCGCGGCCCGGACCGACACCTTGTCGCCCAGCCCGCCGCCGATGGCCGCTTCGAGACGCGTCTGGTTATAGGAACCATAGGTACCCTGGACGAAACCGTCGAGTTCCTGCGTCGGCTTGCGCGAGATGAAGTGGACGAGGCCGCCCGTCGCATTGCGCCCGAAGAGCGTGCCTTGGGGTCCCTTCAGCGCCTCGACCCGCTCGAGGTCGAACAGCGCGAAGCTCTGGCCCTGTCCCGAGGCGATGTAGCCCTCGTCGAGATAGACCGCGGTGGGGGCTTCGGTATGGTCCCCGAAATCGCTCTGCGTGACGCCACGAATGACGAAGGTGGTGAACTGGCCGCCCGCGACGCCGCTGACCGAGATGCCCGGAATGATCTTCGCGATCTCGGTGCTGGTGGTTATGGCGTTGTCCCGCAACTTGTCTCCGGAAATGGCGGCCATGGTGATGCCGACATCCTGGAGGTTCTGGCTCCGCTTCTGGGCGGTGACGACGATGTCGTCATTCTGATCGCCCGCCTGCGGAGCCGCGACCTGTGCGAGAGCCCCCGGCGCCATGAGTGGCAGCAGGCTGCACCCGGCGGTCAGACCGATGGACCGGACGCCCGAAAAGGCGCGGCTTACAAAACAGCCGAAAACCATGATCATTCCCCTTCGCTTTTCTCGATTGTCTTAGCGGAGGCAGAGTCTCGCCAAGCGATGGGGCGCGCTATCCAGATATCGCAGTCGCTATCGGATAACCTCAGCGCGGCCGGCCGTGGGCCGGACCGGGAAGCTGCGCGATCTATGCGCGCCTCGCGCCATCGTCCGATCATGCCGCGGGATAATGACTGACGTGGGTGGATAGCCCGCCCTTCGCCGGATGCCCACTCTTCTCGCCTCACCGAGGGGACATGCAATGAACGAAGGCTTCCAGAAGGTAAGGGTCGCGGCGGCTCAAATATCGCCGGCTTTTCTCGATCGCGAGGGTTCCACCGAAATCGCCTGCCACTGGATCGCGGAGGCCGCCAGGGGCGGCGCCGAGCTCCTATCGTTCGGAGAGGCCTGGTTGCCGGCCTACCCGTTCTGGATCTTCATGGGCTCGCCGATCTACAGCGCGCAATTCTCGCGCCGGCTCTACGAAAACGCCGTTGAGATTCCGAGCGCCACGACCGATCGTCTCTGTGAGGCCGCGCGCAAGGCGGGCATCCATGTCGTCATGGGCCTCACCGAACTCTGGGGCGGAAGCCTCTATCTCGCCCAGCTCTTCATCAACGATCGGGGCGAAATCGTCGGGCATCGCCGCAAGCTCAAGCCGACCCATTGGGAACGCGCCATCTGGGGCGAAGGCGACGGCAGCGACTTCTTCGTGGTTCCCACCTCGATCGGCCGGCTCGGGGCGCTCAATTGCTGGGAGCATCTCCAGCCGCTCAATCTCTTCGCCATGAATGCGTTCGGCGAGCAGATCCATGTCGCGGCCTGGCCCGCCTTCGCGATCTACAATCGGGTCGATCCATCATTCACCAACGAGGCGAACCTCGCCGCCTCCCGCGCTTATGCCATGGCCACGCAGACTTTCGTCATCCACACGAGCGCGGTGGTGGACGATGCCACCGTCGAACTGCTGTGCGATGACGACGACAAGCGCCTGCTGCTGGAAAGCGGCGGCGGCCAGTGCGCGGTCATCAATCCGCTGGGCGCCATCATCAGCACGCCGCTTTCGTCGACCGCGCAAGGGCTGGTCTTCGCCGACTGCGATTTCGGCGTGATCGCATCCGCGAAGATGAGCAACGATCCCGCAGGACATTATCAGCGCGGCGACGTTTTTCAGGTGCATTTCAACCCGGCTCCCCGCCGCCCCCTGGTGCCGCGCGCGGCGATAGCCGCCGATCCGACGACGGCGGCGTCCGAGGACTTGCCCAATATCAAGCATCCTCCATTCAGCCCGGCGGTGAAGCTGCCGATCGTCGTCGACGATTGATGCCCCCTCTCCGCAGCCGGGCCGCCAGGGCCTATCCAGGTCCGGGGCCCGGTTGAGGCTGGCCGATGGCAAGCGGCGCGGCGGCCATCGAAACGCCCGGGTCGCGCCTGGAATATTTCCAGTTTCCGTACCGGAACTATCAATACAGGATCAGACAATGATCGATATGATCCGGCTGTAGATCAATAGTCTCCAGCTTCAGGCAAATCACCCGAGCCATCCGTCACGCCAATTTTAGGGATCATGAGCGCTCCCGCGTCGCGTAGCCGCGGATATGTGTCGATGACGCCCGGCAGCAGCACGCGGATCACACGCTCGAACAGGCTAGTTGACTTGCCTCAAGCTATCAGGGATTTTGCGCTGTTCGGAAGAGCCTGCCAAGCGGGGGCGCGGGATGCTCAGTGTAGATCGACACGGACCGGGATCGATGCAGTACACGCAATCGAATGACATGCGGCGGATCGATATCGGCACGGCGAGAAGAGTGCTCTCGGCGCACCTGCTTCCCCACAACATGTATCATGTCAGCTCGAACAACGACCACCAGTCGATCGCCATCGAGCATCGTGACCTGGACCAGATCAGCTTCAACCGGGTGATCTATGACGAGCGGATCAAAGTGGAAAGCCCCCAGTTCCGTAATTTCAACACGCTCATGATCATAAGATCGGGCGAGGTCAGCGCTCGCCACGGGGCCGCTTCCTTCTCTGCCAAGGCCGGCGACGTCGTCCTGTTTTCCGGCAAGGCACGCTCCATCTTCGAGTTCAGCGCCGAATTCGAGCAGATGACCCTCAAGATTCCGACATCGATCATCGATGCGGTCGCGGGAAACCACAATTTCTCGGCGCATCTGCGTCCTGGCGTGCTGCGATGCGACACGAATCCGCTGCTCCAGGCCATAGAGTCGATCTACGCCTCGATCGGGCAGCCCAATGATATTTATCGGTCCAGGGTCGTCCGCAAGGAGGCCGAACGGCTGATTGCCGCGATGGTGATCGCCGCCTGCGGCGATGCCGGCCAGCCGGCCGAAGCTTCGGATTTTCCACCGAGCCTGGTCCGGGCATGTGCGTTCATCGAACGCAACCTCGGGGGAGAGGTCTCGATCGAGGATCTTTGCCGGGTCGCGTCGATCTCGGCCTCGGGGCTCAATTACATCTTCAAACGATATCTCGGCTTTTCACCACTCCGCTACCTCGCCCTGTGCCGGCTGGAGGCCGCCAATGAGATGATCCTGCGATATCCGGCGCGCCAGATCACCGAGATTGCGCTCGACTGCGGCTTCCTGCATCTGAGCCGCTTCTCCGGGCTCTATGCGAAGCGCTTCGGAGAACTGCCTTCACAAACGCGCAATCGTGCGCTGGGAGCGCTCTACCGGCCCAATTGAACGGCGGCAGCAGCCGAAATCGTCGGGCCAAGCTGCAAAGACTTCTGGAATAGAATTGGCCTCGTGGCCCTGCATGGCTTCTACCATGATATCGAACGCTCCCGGCATATCGGCCAACTTCTGCTACGATCTCCCTGGCTAGCATCGCCGTTTGCGATGGCATGGAAAAATCCGGGATGCATCCGAACCAGGGCCGGGCTTCCTCGAGTTGAGACTCTAGCGCGAAGATCGTCTCCTCGTCGCCGAAGCGAGAGGCGAATTGCGATCCGACCGGAACACCCTGCTCGGTCCAGTAGAGCGGAATCGAGGCGGCTGGCTGACCCCTCACATGGAGGATCTGGGTGAAAGCGACCGACGCGGCCAGCGCGGCATCGAACTGATCTCGATCAGGGTTGGGCGGATCGAGCACGCCGATGAGAAGCGGTTCAGCCTGGCGCTGCAATATGTGATGGGCGGGGAGATGACAGTGGAATTGATCGCCGATCGGCTGGGCTACAGAGAGCTCCAATTTCCGTCACGCCTTTCGCCACTGGACCGGCTCCTCGCCACCTAGCTATCTAGCGAGCGGCCGGATACCCGAAGCCGTTCGGGCCTGATCGATCGGGGCTTCCCAGCATGCGTGCGGCAGCCGAGCCCTTAGCCAGCTACCAGATTTATGATTTTGGCATGCCTCCTTTCCCGGTGCGCGCGGTCGCCTAGAACGGCTGTCGCGCCTAAATAGGCCATTCGATCGGTTCGAAGGCCGCATCGCAGTTGGTGAGTTCGACACGCTTCATCCTGATCTTCAGCGAGGAGCCCGGTGCAAGGGCGAGGTGGTGGACGAACCTTCCGGAGAACAAACGCTCCTTCTCCGCGTGATATTCATGCATGATGAAACGCGATCGAACCTCGATCAATCCGTCCTCTGTCTCGGGCCAGTCGATGCCGATGACATTCACAACGTGACTGCTGCGATAGGGCGGCGCGATCGAGTGCTGGCGGGGATGGGACAGCCGGTTCAGCCGCACCGCGAGGATCGGCTTGCTGTTGTAGAGCAGCGAAATCTCGTTCTCCGGGTCGACCTGTTCGATCGTGCGGGGAATCCAGTAGAAGCCGCGATCGTCGAAGAGGTCCAACCAGGCCGGAAAGTCGCCCTGATCAAGCAATTCGCATTCCTGAACCACAAAATCGCGGATGGCTTCAGGATCATGCATCATTCGTCTCCGACATGTAGTGCGCCCAGGCTTGATACTGATTCCGGATGAAATGCTCGCTCAGCGCGGAATCGGTCTTCACGCCCTCGCCAATCTCTTCGCGGCCCGCCCGGCGATGGTTGCTGACCCACTGCGCACTGTCGGTCTGCAAGCCGGCCTGGACCCGCTGATAGGCTTCGAGGTCATCCGGCTTGATCACCGAAGAGGGCGCGTGCACGGTATTGGCGTACATGACGGCGCGCCGATAGATCTCGTCGGGGGCGCCCACCAGCCGCATGCACCATACTTCGACCATCGTCCTGTCCGTCGACAGCGGCGTGAGGGTGCGGAGTTGCAGGAAGCCCGGATGCATCGACAGATTCGGATAGACGCACATATTGTGCCAGTTCCGCGCCAGAATCTCGTCGCTCTTTTCAGCCCCGTGCCGTTCCGCGAGTTCCTTCCGCAATGTCTCGAAGGGGCCGGATCGCGTCACCGCTTCCCGGAAACCCCGCATGCTGCTGTGCCCGTTGGGGTAGGCATTGACCTGCAGCTTGTCCATGTCGCCGAACGACTGCCCGTTGGCGGCGATCACGCCCAGGACGAAGTCGTCGTCCTCGGTCCCGCTTGCCGAACTCTTCAGGCCGGAACGGACTTCCGTGCTCGCCACTACCGATGAGGTGTGGACGAACTTGGGGTGCACGCCATCGTGAAGATTCTCGAGATAGATCTTCCAGTTGCAGGGATATATCGATCGGAAGCTGTTCCCCCGGACTTCGATGCGGCCGGTCGGTGACAATTCGAGCAGATGGTCGATGACCTCGCGGGCGCCACCCAGGAAATCGACCAGTCCCGGACCATCGCCAGCGAGCCGTGCGAAGACGAACCCCTTGTAGGTTTCGGTCGCCGCCGCCGGCATGCCAAACTGCGGGTCGCAAATATCGAACCGCGTGCCTTCATATCCGCTCTCGAGAGGCACGTGCAGAAGGCAGCCATCGGTGTCGAACGTCCATCCGTGATAGATGCAGTTGAACTTGTGCGCCTTGCCCATCCGGGCGTTCACCACGAGAGCGCCCCTGTGCCCGCAACGGTTGTGGAGCACCTTGATGCTCCCGTCCCGCTGCCGAACCATCACCATCGGCTGACCGGCGAGCCTCGTCGTGAAATAGCTGCCGGGTTCGGGGACCTGGCTTTCATGACCGACGAAGAGCCAGCTCCGTCCGAAGATATGCTTGATTTCACGCCTGAAGATCATGTCATCGGTGTAAACTGTCCGATGCACCCGGTCCGCCTCTATCAACCGGTCTATCCGAAGGCCATCGCCCACGCCTGGCATTTGCCGCTCCTTTTCCGCTGACCCGTGTCCGCGCTCAGTTGGTTTTCCATGTGAGGCGCAATCCCCACAAGCGGGGGTGTGGCTTCAGCCGAATGCCGGCCAGGCCGAAATGGTCATAAGTGCCGCTGAAATAATCCTTCTTGAAGAGGTTCTCCACAAAGACCTGCGCACTGATAGGGCCGGCATTCAGACCGGCACGCACATTCACGACGGTGTAGGAGGGGGAGAGGTAGGGAAAGGGAGCAAGGCCCTGGAGCGGTGCCGCCGTCGCATCGAGATTGCCCTCCAGCGAACTGCGATACACGGCTTCCGCTCGAACATAGGCATCGGCGGACGAGGTCAGGTCGAAGCCATATTCCGCATTTCCGCTCAGGTTCCATTTCGGCGATTTCGGCACACGCTTTCCGGTCAGGTCGAACTGCCCGCCACCGAACACCACGGCGTCGGGAAAGGCGCCGAATTTCGCGTCCAGATATCCGGCGTTCAATCCCAGTTGCAGCCCCCGCATCGGCAAGGCCTGCACTTCGAGTTCGGCGCCCTTGCTCGTGGCTTTCGAAGCATTGAGCGTGAGTTGGGTGCTCGAACTGATGTCGTTCGGGTCGGCGAGAAATGCGCTCACGACCTGGATGTTCTTCCAGTCGAGATAGTAGAGCGCGCCGTTGACCCTGAGCCGGCGATCGAGAAGCTGGGTCTTGAACCCCGCCTCATAGCTCCAGAGCTTTTCCGGTTTGAAGGCGCGGACGACGCTGCGGTTGATATCGACCCCGCCTGCTTTGTACCCGCTCGAAACGGAGGTGTAGAGGTGGACGTCGTCATTCACGTCGTAGTTGACGACCAGTCGGGGGGAGAAGTCGTTGAAGCTGCTGCTGGCCCCCGCATCGGGCAACGGCACGTTCGAAGCAAGAACGCCGAACTGGGTCGCCTGCACTTTGTCGCGGGTATATCGCGCGCCCAGCGTGAACGAGACTCGGCCGAGGCGGTACACGCCTTCGCCGAACACCGCATAGCTGTTGACCTTGCTCGTCCGGTTACGCTGGTTGAGCGGGAAACCGTCCGGAAAGCGATCCGGCAGATATCGGGTGGTCACGCCGGTGAGCGGATCGGTATAGGTCCGCGCCGATCCCACATAGACGTTCGAGAACTGTTCGAGATAGTCCCGAGCCGCCAGCCCTCCGAACGTCCATTTGAACGAACTGCCCGGCTTCGATGCGATACGGAGTTCCTGACTGTAGGATTTCGTATGGCCCTTGACCACGCGATTGAAAATATCCGCGCTGATATTGTCCTGATCGAATAGTCGCGAATTACGGCTGTATAGATAACCGGTCACGGAAGACAGGTCGACAAGCTCGCCTTCATATTTAACGCGCATATTGGCGATGAGGAACCGATTGCGGTTATATTCCGGGGCGTTGTGATTTACGAGGCGCTGGTTCTCGGGATAAAAGCCCAACCCTTGGGAAATCGGCATGAGATTGGCATTGCCGAGGGTCTGCTTCGTATCGTTGTCGATAACACCCGAAGGCACCGTGTCGTCCAGGCCGGCATTTTCGCGGGTGTAGCTCAGCGACGCGTCAATGGTCAGCCCCGAGCCCGGCTCCGCTCGCAGGGCAAAGCGCGCGGTGTTGTCGACATAGCCGCTGTCGGGAGCGCCGTTGGGATTGACGTTCTTTACGACTCCGCCGCTTTCGCTGTGAAGATAGGCGCCACGAACATAGAGGCCCTCCGCCAGCGGGACGTTCAGGATACCGCGGAAGTCCCAGGTATCGAAGCTTCCGTAGGAGCCGGAGACCTCAGCCTCGAAGCGGTCCTTCGGCCGGACCGTATTGATGCTCACGGCGCCGCCGAGCGAATTGCGCCCAAAATACGTGCCTTGCGGACCACGAAGGACTTCTATCCGCTCAACGTCCAGCATCTGGGGATTGATGGTTCCATTGGCCACGGCGCCGACGTTCAGCTCGTCGATGTAATAGCCGATGGCCGAACTCGTCGTGACAAGATCGGACGACTTGATATTGCCGACGCCGCGAATGGCCACGTCGATGCTGCGCGGCCCCGTCGCGCCGTCTTCGGTGAAGACGATGTTCGGCGCAAATTGCAGATAATCCTTGGCTTCGGTGACATTGCTTTTTTCCAGCGCCTGGGCGCTGAACGCGCTGATGCTGATCGGGACATCCTGCAGCGACCGCTCGTTGCGATCCGCGGTAACGACGATTTCGGAAAGCCGGTCATCGGCCCCCACGTCCGTGCCCGTGGCTTGCGCCATAGCGGTGCTGGCGTGGACGGCAATGATCGACACTCCAGTCAGAAGAATTAGACGAACCATTTGAAGACCCCCCTTTCCAAATCAGTATTTTATATCCGTCACCACTGAATATACTGAATTCTTGATGTATTTACTGGGAATTTTCCCAATATTTATTTCTAGTGAAGATCGATCATCACGATCCTATATTGGCGGGACGATTACCATCCCCAGTTTAGGGCGAGCGCCCTAACTTCCATATGCTGGTTCGCCGGGACGGCGATTAGACTGGCCGACATCACCCAGCGAGGCCTGCAGGGCTTCTCCAGCGCGGCCGATACGGCCGCCCCAAGAAAAGGATTCGACGTCTATGACTTGCCTCGCAAGGCGGATCACGCAGACCAGCCCGAAAAGCTACGGCATGTCCGACAAGGCAGCACCTCTCGAGGCGCAGGGGATAGACCTGATCCGCCTGGATGTCGGCCGCCCCATCCATGACACACCATCCCACATCAAGGAGGCCGCCATCGCGGCGCTACGCGCGGGGAAGGTCCATTATAGCGAAATGCAGGGGGAATCCGCCCTGCGCGCCGCGCTGGCGTCGAAGCTGACCCAGTTCAACAGGATGGCGGTGACGCCAGGAGACATCCTGATCACCAACGGGCTCACCCATGGCTCCTTTGCGGCCATCATGACGCTGCTCGACGCGGGCGACGAAGCGATCCTGCTCGATCCCCACTACCCCCAGCATGTGGGCAAGATCGAAATCGCAGGCGCGCGAGCGGTGATGGTTCCGCTCGATGCTGCCGACGGCTTCTCGATCCGCGCGGACTGGATCGAAGCGGCGATCACGCCCAGGACGCGCGTCATCGTCCTGGTAAATCCGGCCAATCCGACCGGGCGCCCCTACGGCCTGCGGGAACTGGAAGCCGTCGCCGAGGTGGCCATCCGGCACGATCTCGCGGTCATCTCGGACGAGGTCTATGAATTCGTCATTTATGAACCGGGCCGGCACATCAGCATCGCCGCTCTACCCGGCATGGCGGAACGAACTGTCTCGCTCTTTGCCTTCACCAAAGCCTATGCGATGGATGGATGGCGCCTCGGCTATGCGGTTGCCCCTCCCGCAATCATGCAGGGCATGATCAAGATTGCCACGAACGAAGTCACGCACGTCAACAGCTTCATCCAATATGGCGCCCTGGAGGCCGTCTCGAACGGCCAGGCCGCAATGGAGGCGATGATCGAAGACGACCGGCGGAAACGCGACCTGATGGTCATGCGCCTGAACCAGATGCCCGGCGTGCATTGCCCGGCTCCCGACGCGACCATATACGCGTTCCCCGATATCCGAGCGACGGGCAAGACGTCGCAGGAACTTGCGGACCTCCTGCTGTTCGAAGCACATGTGGTCGTCGAAGCGGGCAGCTTCTACGGCGCGACCGGCGAAGGCCATCTGCGGCTTTGCTTCGGATCGGAGACATATGAACGCATCGATCAGGCGATGACCCGAATATCGCATCTGCTCAACCGGATCTGATCTTCCATACCTGTTCCGGATAGTCATCATGACGAGTTCCCAGCACGACACCAAGACCATCGGCAAAGCCCCGGCCCTGTTCGGCTGGCACATCATATTCGCCACGGTCGTGGCAGCGACCTTCGGTCCGGCGACGCTGGTCAACGTCACCTTCAGCCTCTTTCTGCCCGCGCTTCAACACGAATTCGGCTGGACCCGGTCGGAGATAAGCCTTTCCCTGACGATCTTCATCATGGTCCTCGTGGCGATGCTGCCGGTGATGGGCCGGATCATCGACGCGGTGGGGGGACGCCGTTCGGCGCTGGTCTCGATTCCCGCCTACGCCATTGCCCTGATGGGCCTCGGCTTCCTGGATGGGTCGCTTTTCACGCTCTACGTCCTGTTCGGCCTCATTGCCGCGCTGAGCGTGGGCGCCCAGAGCCTGACGCTCATCAAGATCCTCTCCCATTGGTTCGACCGGCGGAGAGGACTCGCGATCGGCCTCTGCATGGCGGGAAACGGCCTAGGCTATATGCTTACCCCGATATTCGCGCGCGTGATGATCGACGGTCTGGGCTGGCGCTGGGCTTATGTCGGCCTCGGATGCCTCGCGCTCTTCATCACCTTTCCCGTGATATATTTTCTCGTGCGCGATACCCCGCAGGAGTGCGGACAGACCGTGGACGGATGCCCGGCGGATCCCCGGCAGCCTATCCAGGCCACCGCCGGCCTGTCGCTGGCCCAGGCCGCTCGCACCCGTTCCTTCTGGTTGCTCGCGATCACCTTCGTGCTGTGCTCATTCGCGCTGAACGGCCTCCAGTCCCAGATCGTGCCGCTCCTGCTCGACCGAGGGCTTTCGAGCGACATGGCGACGCTCATATTGGTGGCGGTCGGGATGGGCAGCTTTCCGGGGCGCGTTATCGCGGGCTATCTGATGGACCGCTTCTTCGCGCCCTATGTGGTGTCCGGCTTCTATGCCCTTTCGGTCGTCGGCATCCTCACGCTCGCCAACAGCAGCGCGATGGCCCCGTTGTTCCTCAGCGCCATCGTCCTCGGCCTGAGCCTCGGGGCGGAGAACGACGCGCTCGGCTATATGACGGGACGCTATTTCGGTTTGCGGAAATTCGGACAGATCTACAGCATCTGCCTCTGCTTCTACCTGATCGGAGCGGCGACCGGGCCATATTTCATGGCCCTTTCCTTCGATCATACCGGCTCCTACCGGACGGGCATGCTGTTGGGCACCGTCCTGGTTGGCGTATCCAGCCTCCTCGCCCTCCTCCTGCCGTCGTATAAGGACATCACGGGAAGGGCTTCAGCACAAAGTTAAAGGCGATGGATCTTCGAAAAATCGAAAACAGCATCCTGGACCACGCCTTGGCGATGTTCAATGAATTCGGCTGGTCCAGCGTGTCCACGAACCGAATATCCACGGCGGCGGGAATCAGCAAAGGACATCTTCATTATTATTTCCCGAACAAATCGGAGATCATCGTCGCACTATATATGCGCATGGACAGCGAGATGCGCCAATGGTGGCGTACCGATCGCGAGAATTTCACGATGGAGCATATGGCCAGGATGTTCATCCGGCAGGTCGTCGTCATCGAGAAATACAAGTTCCTGTATCGGGATATCGGCAACATCATCAGAGACAATAAAATCCTGAAAGGCCGCTTCACCGAAGTCCGATCACGACGCATGAAGGAAACCGAGGCGTTCGTAAGGGAACTGGTAAACGCCGGCCTGCTCGAGAATATCGATGTAGATCCCGTTCAGTTCGATTATTTCATCAAGGCGACATGGGTCTTGTCCGACTATTGGATGACGCATGTCGATGCCAGCGGGATTCCGACCAGAGAGGAAGCCTATCTCGAAGGATATCATGTGCTGATCAACCAGTTCATGCCCTACCTGACCGAGAGCGGAAAACGCGCGCTCGCCGAGGTAGACCTTCGACAAATCCTACAGGAGCAGCTCGAGAATTTTCGAGCTTGATGGCTACCCGTCGTTCGGGCGCTCCCGTGTAAAATCTGGCCCATAGCGCATCCTTCCACTCGCTAGCGGATGATGCATCATCAAATGCCGGGACCAAACATCTAGCAGGCTTCAAATAGGTAATCGCCCCACAATATCGAACGCCCCCAGCAGATCGGTAAACTTTCGCTACTGATCTCCGTGTCTGACATCGCCGTTTACGCTAACACGGACAAATCCGGGGTGCGTTCGAACCAGGGACGAGCTTCCTCGAGTTGGGCCGCCAGTGCGAAGATCGTCTCCTCGTCGCCGAAGCGGGCAGCGAATTGGGATCCGATCGGAATGCCCTGCTCGGTCCAGTAGAGCGGGATCGAGGCGGCCGGCTGACCCGTCACATTGTGGATCTGGGTGAAGGCCACCGATGCGGCCAGCGCGGCATCGAGCTGAGCCTGATCGGGGTTGGACGGATCGAGCATGCCGATCCGCGGCGCGACCTGCGCGGTCGTCGGCGACAGCACCAGGTCGAACATGTCGGACTGGGCGCGGAACGAGCGCGATACCTCGGTCATGCTCTCCAGCCCGGCGATGAAGTCGCCGGCGCCCGCCCGCCGCGCGTCGTCGACCAGCCGCGCGACATAGGTTTCGAGCTCCTCCATCCGCACCGGCCGGCCGGTCGCACGGGCATGCTGGTCGAGACTGTGCATGACCAGCATGGGCCAGACGATGAAATAGATTTCGCGCAGCCGGCCATGGTCGAAGCGCAGGTCGGCCTCGATCACCTCATGACCCAGCTCCTCGCACAGCCTGGCGGTCTCCTCGATCGCGCGGATGCAGTCGGCCTCGACCGGCGTGTCGTCGAAAGCGCGGCGCTGCAGCGCGATGCGCAACCGCTTTGGCCGGGTCTGCGTCGCGGCGAGGAAGCCCTGGCGCGGCGGCGGGGCGGCATAAGGCGCGCCGATGTCGGGCCCATGCGTCACATCCAGCAGCAGCGCGCTGTCGCGCACCGAGCGGCTGAGCACATGGGTGGTCGAGAAACCGAGGAAGGCGCCATGGGCGGGCCCCGCCGGCACCCGTGCGCGGGTCGGCTTGATCCCGAACAGGCCGGAGAAGGAGGCCGGGATGCGGATCGAGCCGCCGGCATCGCCGCCCTGTGCGGCGGGAACGATCCCCGCCGCGACCGCCGCCGCCGCCCCGCCCGAGGAGCCTCCCGCCGTCCGTGACGGGTCCCAGGGATTCCGCGTCGCCCCGAACAAGCGGGATTCCGCGCTCGCCGCATAGCCGAACTCGGGCGTGGTGGTGCGGCCGAACAGGACCAGCCCCGCGGCCAGATAGCGCTTCACCACCTCGTTGTCGAAGCTCGACACCTGGTCGCGCATCACCAGGCTGCCGCTGCTCATCGGCCAGCCCTGCCGATGGGTGGTGATGTCCTTCAACAGGAAGGGAACGCCGGCGAGCGGCGCCGACAAGGGAGCCGCCGCCGCGTCGGCTCGGCCGGCATCGTACATCGGATGGCAGATCGCGTTGAGCACCGGGTTGACCGCATCGGCCCGGGCGATGGCGGTTTCGAGCAGCTCGGCCGGGGTCACCTGACCCGATCGGACCAGATCCGCCATGGCGACGGCGTCGAGCCCGCGATATTCGGAAAAGGAAAGGGCCATGCGCGCTCTGCTCGTGAGGATCGACGGGAAGTCGACGCAGGACTATCGGCCCCGCCGATCGTGGGGCAGGTGCGGATTGGCCACTTTGAGCCTCGTCTGCATGCCTCGCGATTGCTAGTCTCGTCGGCCGGAACACCGTCGGGAGATTTGCATTGCCGCTGGATTCTTGGGCTGGAAGAGGGATCGTCTACGATCCGGCGGTCGCCGCCAGGCTGCTGAAGCGCAAGGACAGCGAGCGCGAGAAATCGCGCAACAAGAAGATCAGCGACATATTGGCGGTGGCGGTCAATATCTTCGCGCAGGAAGGCATCAGCGGCTTCTCGATCCGCCGGATCGCATCGGAGGCCGGCATCTCGCTCAGCACGCTCCAGCATTATTTCGGTACGCGCGACAATCTGCTGGTGCTGACGATCAATTCGCTGCTGGCGGGCTATATCGCCGATTACACCGACATCAGCCGCGACACCCGCCTCTCCCCGCGCGAGCGGATGGTGAAGGTGATCGACGATCTGCTGCAGGTGATCGGCAACCCGCTGGTCTGCGCCTTCTACGTCAATCTATGGCCGACCGCGACGAAAACCGACCCGGTCGCGGACATCGTTCGCGAAAGCTACACCCAATATTATGAGGCGTTGACCACGATCATCTCGGGCATGCGGCCCGAACTGTCGCTGGAGAAGGCGTCGACGCTGAGCTGCCTGATCGGCTCGCAGATCGACGGCCTGGTCGTCACCCGCCTGATCGCGCCGCACGGCCTGCCCGACTGGGACGTCATCGTCGACCGTTCGAAAGCGGCATGGCTGGCGATCATCGACAATTTCGATGCACAGGAGGTCGCGCCGGCCCCGACGCCGAAGCCTGCGCGCAGGGCCCGCGCCAAGGATTAGAGGCGCGCCGCTCCTCGGACGCCTCCCCCGGGCGGAGGCGATCGATCGACCATCACGATATGGCCAGTTCCAACCTTGGGAAGCCGTCGCTTTCCACCGATGGGTCATGCGGTGATCGATCCGGGAGCAAGCCCGGGCGACACGCCTTTCTTTCCTCCATCAAAGATCGAAGGACCATGTCGAAGCCCTTGACCTCATCGAATGACGCCCTCTGGGGCCGGCGGTTGGCGGCGGTGCCGCAGGGCGTCGCCACCGCCGCACCGATCTTCGCCGCGCGAGCGGAGAATGCGGAAATCTGGGACGTCGAAGGGCGGCGTTACATCGATTTCGCGTCCGGCATCGCGGTGCTCAACGTCGGCCATCGCCATCCGCGGATCATCGCCGCGGTGGAGGAACAGCTCGGCCGCTTCACCCACACCGCCTTCCAGGTCGTCGGCTACGAGCCCTATGTCCGGCTGGCCGAGCGGCTGAATGCGTTGGCGCCGGTCGTCGGCCCCGCGAAGACGATCTTCTTCACCACCGGCGCCGAGGCGACCGAGAATGCGGTGAAGATCGCGCGCTATGCCAGCGGCCGCAGCGCGGTGATCGCCTTCGTCAACGGCTTCCACGGGCGCACCTTGCTCGCGTCGGCGATGACCGGGAAGGTCCTGCCCTACAAGAAGGGCTTCGGCCCCCTGCCCGGCGATATCTACCACATCCCCTTTCCCAGCGAGGCGCACGGTATCACGGTCGAGCATAGCCTCGCTGCGCTCGCCAACGTGCTCAGCTCGGATGTCGAGGCGGCCAATGTCGCCGCGATCATCCTCGAGCCCGTACAGGGCGAAGGCGGCTTCCATGTCGCGCCGTTCGAATTCCTGCGCGCGCTGCGCAGCCTGTGCGACGAGCATGGCATCGCCCTGATCGCCGACGAGGTGCAGACCGGCATCGGCCGCACCGGCAAGCTGTTCGCGGTCGAACATGCCGGGGTCCGGCCCGACCTGATCACCGTCGCCAAGTCGCTCGGCGGCGGCTTCCCGCTGTCGGCCGTGGTCGGCAATGCCGCGCTGATCGACCGGGTGCCGCCCGGCGGCCTGGGCGGCACCTATGCCGGCTCGCCGATCGCCTGCGCCGCCGGGCTCGCCGTGCTCGACGTGATCGAGCAGGACCGGCTGTGCGACCGCGCCGAGCGGATGGGACGGCGGATCACCGAGCGGTTGAGCGCCGTCGCCGCCCGCCGCGAGCTGCCGATCGGCCTGCCGCGCGGCCTGGGCGCGATGATCGCCTTCGACATCCGCGCCGGGTTGGATGACCTTCGTCCCGACGGCGCCGCCGCGAAACGGGTCTGCGTCCGTGCACTGGAGCTCGGCTTGATCCTGCTGACCTGCGGCCAGCATGGCGAGGCGATCCGCCTGCTGGCACCGCTGACCGCGTCCGATGCCGTGCTCGACGAAGGGCTCGACATCCTCGCGCAGGCGCTGGCCGACACGCTGGGCACCGCATGATGTGCCGGCGCGGCGCATTGGCAGGCTGACCGGAGCGGGGAATGGATCGCAGGAAATTCCTTCCGCCCTTCGCTCCCCTGCGGGCCTTCGAAGCGGTCGGGCGGCTGCGCGGCGTCCGCAAGGCCGCCGAGGCGCTGATGGTCGATCATGCGATCGTCAGCCGCCACGTCCGTGCGCTCGAAGCCTGGACCGGCATCACCTTGCTCGACCGATCGCGCGGCGCCGGCATGCTCACCGAACAGGGCGCCGTCTATCATGCCCGCATCACCGCCGCCTTCGCCGAGATCGCCAACGCCACGGCGGACCTGATGCATGTGCCCGACACCCGGCTGCTGCGACTATGGTGCGTGCCGGGCTTCGCGTCGCGCTGGCTGATGCCCCGGCTCGATCGTTTCCATAAGCGCCATCCCGGCATCGAGCTGGAGGTCCGGCCGAGCGATCGGCCGCCCGACTTCGCCGCCGACGAGGCCGACGTCGACATCCGCTATATCCGCGACGGATCGCCGGCCCGGCAGGAGCGCATCCGGCGGATCGAACTGGCGCGCCCCGCCGTCTACCCAGTGATCAACCCATCCTTCCCGCTGGGCGGGGGCAGGTTGTTCGGCCCGCTGGACCTGTTGCGAGCGCCGCTGCTCCACGAGGAGGGCGATGACGAATGGCGCGCCTGGCTGGCCGCGCAAGGCGTCACGGTGCCAAGCCAGTTGCCGGGCGTCCGGCTGTGGCACGCCCATGTCTGCATCGACGCCGCACGCCAGGGGCACGGCGTCGCGCTGGGCAACGACTTCCTCGTCGCGGCGGAGCTCGACGCGGGCGCGCTCCGCCGGCTGGAACCGGCCGAGGCCGCTTTCCGGCCGGCGATCCTCGGCAGCTATGCGCTGATGGCGCGCGAGGATCGCTGGTCATCCGATCCGGTCGCCAAATTCCGCCGCTGGCTGCGCGCGGCGATCCGCAACGACATGCCGCCCGCCCCGGACGAGGCTGGAGCGGACATCGACTGATCAGACGAATCGCGCGCCCGTCCGCGCGCGGACATCTTCCAGCCCGATGCCGGGCGCGGTTTCCAGCAAAGTGAAAGGCGATTGCCGGTCGGATCGCGCGAACACCGCTAGGTTGGTGATCAGCATGTCGACGACATTGGCCCCGGTCAGCGGCAAGCTGCAGCGATCGCGGAACTTCGGCGCGCCGTCCTTGGAGACGTGCTCCATCAGCACGATCACGCGGCGGACGCCGGCGACCAGGTCCATCGCCCCGCCCGGCCCCTTCACCAGCTTTCCGGGGATCGTCCAGTTGGCGAGGTCGCCATCCTCGGACACCTCCATCGCGCCCAGCACCGACGCGTCGATATGGCCGCCGCGGACCATCGCGAAGCTCTCGGCCGACGAAACATAGCTCGTCCGGTCGAGCTCGGTGATCGTCTCCTTGCCGGCGTTGATCAGGTCGGCATCGGCATCGCCCGCCAGCGGAAAGGGCCCCAGCCCCAATATGCCGTTCTCCGAATGCAGCGTGAGGTCGACGCCTGCGGGGATATGGTTGGCGACCAGCGTCGGGATGCCGATGCCCAGGTTGACATAGAAGCCGTCCTCCAGCTCGCGCGCGGCGCGCGCGGCCATCTGATCGCGGGTCCAACCCATCATGCCGCCTCCTCCCGCACGGTCAGCCGTTCGATGCGCTTCTCGTTACTCGTCGCCAGGATCAGGCGGTCGACATAGATGCCGGGCGTATGGACCAGGTCCGCCTCGATCTCGCCGGGGCCGACCAGTTCCTCGACCTCCGCGACGGTCACCCGGCCGCAGGTGGCGACCACCGGATTGAAGTTGCGCGCGGATTTGCGGAACAGCAGATTGCCGTGCGGATCGCCCTTCCACGCCTTGACCAGCGCGACATCGGCGCGAAGCCCGCTTTCGAGCAGATAGGCCGTATCGCCGAACATCCGCACCTCCTTGCCTTCCGCGATCAGCGTGCCGACGCCGGTGCGTGTATAGAAGCCGGGAATCCCAGCTCCCCCCGCGCGAATGCGCTCGGCCAGCGTCCCTTGCGGGCAGAACTCCACCTCGACCTCCCCGGCCAGATACTGCCGCTCGAACTCGCGGTTTCCGCCCATGAAGGAGCTGATCATCTTCGCGACCTGCCGCGTCTGCAGCAGCTTGCCCAAGCCGAAATCCTCGATCCCGGCATTGTTGGAGATGATGGTGAGCCGCTCGACCGCGCTGCGCCGCACCTCGTCGATCAGCGTCTCCGGTATGCCGCACAGGCCGAAGCCCCCGGCGGCGATGGTGATGCCGTCGCGGAGCAGCCCGTCGAGCGCGGCGCGCGCGTCCTCATATATCTTCCGTGCCATCGTTACGCCGTCGCCTCGTGCAGGGCGGCAGCAGACCACCAGCGCCCCTTCAACCGCTCGCGCTGCGCTTCGGGGATATGGGCGAAGCCCGCCTCCCGCCCGCGCGACACCGCCGGCCGCGCCGACATTGCCACGAACCAGCGGACGAGATTGGCGAAGCGCTCGACCAGCCGCCCGTTGAACCACACCCATCCCCAGCAGGCGATGTCCGCGATCGAATAGTCGCCGGCGATCCAGTCCCGATCGGCCAGGCGCCGGTCGAGCACGCCATAGAGGCGCTCGGTCTCCCGCACGAAACGGCTGGCCCCCAGCGCCGCGCCGGGACCTCCGGCGCCCAGGAAATGATGCGCCTGCCCCGAACTGGGGCCGAGCCCGCCGACCTGCCAGAACAGCCAGGCCAGCACGTCCGACCGGGCGGCGCCCGAGGCCGGCAGGAAGCGGCCCGTCTTCTCGGCGAGATGGACCAGAATCGCGCCCGATTCGAAGATCGCGACCGGGCCGCCAGCCCCGTCGTGATCGACGATGGCGGGCACCTTGCCATTGGGGCTGATCGCCAGGAAGGCGGGGTCGAACTGCTCGCCCTTGCCGATGTCGACCGGCAGGATGCGATAGGGCAGCCCGCATTCCTCGAGCATGATGCTGGCCTTCCACGTATTGGGGGAAGGCGTCGTGTAGAGATCGATCATCGTCAGAAATCGAGCGGCAGCGCCAGATGGCGTTCGAAGATCATCAGGCGATGTGCGAGCAACTCGTCGGATATCGACGGGGCGATGACCGGACCGACGCCGCCATAGATCGGCCGGATCGTCTCCGGCATCGGGTTCAGTTCATGCGGCAACGGCGCGATCAGGTTGGAGAAGGCCGCCCAGTGCAGGTCGGCGACGCTCAGCCGATCGCCGACCAGATATTCCGATCCGGCCTGCTTCTGGCGGCGCAGTTGCCCGGTCAGCCCGTCGAGGATGTGGACGATGCGCGCCGGCGCGGCGGCCATCGCCTCCGGCGAGATGCGATACTCATTGGCCAGCTTCGCCTGCACCGGCGGTGCGATCTTGCCATAGGCGGCGCTGATATCCTCCTCGGGCGTCTCCGCCAGGATCTGGTAGCGCCGATTCCAGCCCAGCCCGCCCGGCGAGCTGATCTCGCTGGTGATGCCGAGCGCCAGCGCGCGGTCGCGATAATCGTCGGGCAGCAGCGACGGGCCCGATCCGATCCGCTCGGCAAGATGGAGGATATCGAGCCAGCCGGCGACGGGATGCTCGTCATTGTAGATGGCGATCGGCGCGTTGCGGATGCCGGTCCATTCGACCAGCTCCTCATTCGCCTGGAGCGGCACCTGCTCGACCGGAAGGAACGGCACGTTGCGGACGTGCAGCACGGCCTTCGCCGCCTCGCCCCAAGGCCCGGGCAGGCCGGCCGACAGGACGAGACGCAGCCCCTTCATCGCGCGCGCCTCGGCAACACTCAGATATTTCATTCCCATTCCCCTTCCGGCCCATTCCCCTTCCGGGCAGTGCGACCCATCGACGGAAGGAAGGCTGGCATGGCGCGGGATCGCCCCGACAGGTTAACAGCGACCAAAACCGAAACTCGGCGCACCCGCGCGAAATGGCCAGCCGTCACATTGCCGCCCCGTGGCCGGCCACTACCCGATGGTCCCAGGGCCGCGACGGCCGGGCAGCATGGGCAACGACGATGGACATTCCTTCCGGTTTCGAAGGCGAGCTGATCGCGGCGGGCATGCCCGGCTATGACGAGGCCCGGCGTGTGTTCGACCGGCGCGCGGACAAGCGGCCCGGCGCGATCCTGCGATGCCGATCGGCCGACGATGTCCGCGCCGCGCTGCGCTTCGCGCGCGACCGACGGTTGCCGATCGCGGTGCGCAGCGGCGGGCACGGCTTCACCGGCCGCTCGACGCTCGACGACGGCGTGCTGATCGATCTCTCGGCCATGAACGGCGCCACCCTCGACGCGGATCGGCGGACGGTGCGGATCGAGCCCGGCGCGCGCACCGGCCGGGTGCTGCGCGCCACCGTTCCCGCCGGGCTGGCACCGGTGACCTGCGCGGGCAACGACATCGGCGTGGTCGGCGCCGCCCTGTTCGCCGGGCAGGGCTATCTGTCCCCCCGCCACGGCAATATGTGCGACAACGTCCTGTCGTTCGATCTGCTGCTCGCCGACGGACGGATGATCCGCGTGTCGCGCGACGAGCATCCCGACCTGTTCTGGGCGATGCGCGGCGCCGGCGACAATTTCGGCATCGTCGTCGCGGCCGAGATGCGGGTGCATGCGGTGCCGCCCCTCATCCACGCCTGCGCTATTGAATATGACGGGCGCGATGCCGCGGCGGCGATGCGCCTCTACCGCGATCATCGCTGGGCCTCGCCGCTCCCCTGGCTGCTGGGCAGCCTGTTCCTCGACGCGGCGGGAGGCGAACCGCGCCTGTCCTACCTGTTCGCGCTGACCGGCAGCGAGGAGGAGGCCCGCCGCGATCTCGATGCGCTCGACCGGATCGTGAAGCCGCGCGCGTCGAACGTCGATCGGATGGACTGGGTCGGCCTGCACGACTGCCTGGCCTTCCCTCCCGACATCCGCTTCCATATCGCCCAGCGCGAGCTGCACGCGCTCGACGAGACCTCGATCGCGCTGATGCTCGACGCATTGCCCCGCCTCGCCGCCGATCCCGGCCGGCCGGCCCCGATCGACGGCGAGCCCGCGGCGATGATCCTCTTCTATCCCACCGACGCGGCGATGGGGCGCCTGGCCGATCCGCCCAATGCCTACAGCCTGCGCGGCGGCTATGACCTGGAGGCGGTCGCGCTGTGGCGGGATCCGGCGCTGGACGCGCACCATGCCGGCTGGGCAGAAGGCGTGATCGGCCGCTTCGTCGCCGCCGGCCTCGCCACGCGCGCCTCGGTGCTGGCGAACAGCTTCGTGGACGAGGCGCTGTCGCGCAATTGCTTCGCCGGAGACTATGCCCGGCTCGCCGCCCTCAAGCGGGCCTATGATCCAGACGGGCTGTTTGGCTCGACCGCGATCATCCGCTCCGCCTGATCAGCCCGCCACGCGATATTGGCCTCCCCCCACCTCGCGCCGCCCGCCGCCGCCGCGTGACAATCGTCCGCAGAGGGAGAGCGCGATGAAGATTTCGAAACGAGCCATGACGATGACCGGCGTGGCGGCGGCCCTGATCGCCATGGGCTGCGCGGCGGTCGGCGGGTCAAGGCCGCCGGTGCAGTGGGAATATCGCGGCGGCAATGCCGAAGGGCAGCATTTCAGCCCGCTGGAGCAGATCGACGAGCAGAGCATCGGCCGGCTCGGCCTGGCCTGGTACGCCGACATCCCCTCCCCCGACGGCCCGGTCGGCACGCCGATCGTCGTCGACGGGGTCAGCTACGTCATCAGCACGCTCAACATCGTCTATGCCCACGACCTGCGCACCGGCAAGCTGCTGTGGGCGTTCGATCCCAAGGTCCGCTTCGGCAGCGCGCTGCTCGCTTCCTGGGGCAACCGGATCACGCGCGGCCTGGGCTATGGCAATGGCAAGATCGTGCTGACCACCGGCGATTGCCGGGTGATCGCGATCGACGCCAGGACCGCGGCCAAGCAGTGGGAGGCGCGCGCCTGCCCCGATCAAGGCGATTATACGATCACCTCCGCCCCGCGCGTCGGCGGCGGCAAGGTGTTCGTCGGGCCCAACAATGCCGATCTTGGCACCGCGCGCGGCTATGTCGTGGCGTTCGACCTGGAGACCGGCAACCGGCTCTGGCGCTTCGACACCATCCCCGACGGCCCCGACCCGACCGACCCGACCATGAAGATGGCCGCGAAGACCTGGGACCCGGTGTTCCTCCGCACCGCCGCGGGCGGCAGCGTCTGGGAGGACATGACCTATGATCCGGTCACCAGGCTGCTCTACATCGGCGTCGGCGGCGCGACCCCCTGGAACCCGATGAACCGTGGCGCCAGACGCGGCGACGAGCTGTTCACCAACTCGATCGTCGCGGTGAAGGCCGACACCGGCGAATATGTCTGGCACTACCAGACCACGCCCGACGACGGCTGGAACCTCGAGCCGACCATGCCGATGGTGATCGCCGACATGGAGATCGACGGCCGAAAGCGCCGGGTGGTGATGGAGGCGCCGAAGAACGGCTTCTTCTACGTCCTCGACGCCCTCGACGGAACGCTGGTCAACAAGCCGAACAACTTCGTGCCGGTGAACTGGGCCAAGGAGATCGACGGCAGGACCGGCCGTCCGGTGATGAACCCGGAGGCGGAATATTGGAAGAAGGACGGCGGCGCCGTCGTCTTCCCCGGCCCGCTCGGTGCCCACAACTTCAACCCGATGAGCTATGATCCGGGCACGGGGCTGGTCTACATCCCGACGCTCGACCTGCCGACCCAGATGGAGATCGACAAGACCGCCTCGGTCGGTTCGTCGGTCGGCGGCGCGACCTACACCCGTTACCTGAGCCACATGGATCAGGCCAAATGGCCGCTCGTCGCCTGGGATCCGATCCGGCAGAAGGCGCGCTGGCAGACCGCCGGCACCATCCCGCTGGGCAGCGGCGTGCTGTCGACCGCCGGCAACATCGTCTTCCAGGGTGGCGCCGACGGCGTGCTGCGCGCCTATCGCGCCTCGGACGGCGTGCAGCTCTGGTCGTTCAAGACGGGGTCGGCCATCGCCGCCGCGCCGGTGACGGTCGACATCGACGGGGTCCAGACGCTGATCGTCGTCGCCGGCCCGCCCGGCACCTCGGCCGCCGTCCGCGCCTTTCCGGGCCTCTATGGACGGGCGGACACCAACGGCCCGCCCCGGATCTTCGCGTTCCGCCTCGACGCCAGGGCAGCCGCGCCGGCGATGACCACAGCCTCGGCCAGGTCCTTCGCCAAGCCGCCCTATCCGCGCCCCGACGCGGCGCTGGCGGCCAAGGGCAGGATGCTGTTCGAAACCCGCTCCTGCGACCTGTGCCATGGCGCCGGCGCCCATGCGGTGACGGGATCGGTGCCCGACCTGCGACGCGCCTCGATCGCGACCTATGACGGGTTCGAGGGCATCGTCCGCGGCGGCGCGCTGCAGGACAAGGGCATGCCGATGTTCTTCGACCTGGTAACCGAGGAGGAATCGGGCGCGCTGCGGGCCTTTGTCCTCGACGCCGCCTGGGACGCCTATCAGGCGCAGAAGGGCCGGACGACCGCATCGCGCTGAACCGCGTCCGCCCCTTCCCCCCAGCGGATACGAAAAGCCCGCCCGATCATTGATCGGGCGGGCTTCCTTATTGGCCGGCGCGTCAGGCGAAATAGTCGCGGTTCTCGGCGATATAGGCGCGCAGCGATTGCGGCGGGCGGCCCATCAGCCGCTCGAAGGTGGGATCGGGATCGACATTGCCGCAATGCCGTCGCTCGCAGCTTATGTAGGAGATGAGCTGCTCCGAGTTGGCGCCCGCGGCGCGGCGCAGGCCGTCCTCGGTGTCGCGCAGCTCGACCGTCTCGCCGACCTCGTCGCTCAGCATCGCGACCACGTCGTCGAAGCCGATCTTCTCGGTGCCGGTCAGCACATATTCCTGGCCTGCATGGGTGGCCGGCCCGTCGCTCAGCACCTTGGCCGCGACCCTGGCGATATCGCTCTCGGAGATCCAGGTGCGCCGCGCATCGAGCCGCGCCGGCAGCGGAAGGTAGCGCTTGTCCTGGATGTCGGACTCGGCGAACCACATCAGGTTGAAGCCGATCCAGGCGGAAACGTTGATCAGCGTCGTCGGCAGACCGCTGCGACGATGGAGCGGGATGGTGACGTTCTTGAGCGCGCTGCCGGTGCGCGTCGCGAACCATTCCTCGGTGATGTCGGCATCGGTGACGCCGGGATAGACGGCGATGTGGCGGACGATCAGGTCGATCGGCGCGCCCTTGGCCGCTTCCAGGATGTTGCTGGTCGCCACGACCTCGTCGGTGATGAAGTCGGGGGTGATGATCAGCACCCGATGCACCCCTTCCAGCGCGGCCGGCAGGCTCGCCTGGTCGTGCCAGTCGGCCTTGACGACCTCGGCCTCGGGATAGAGTGCCTTGAGTTGCTCGACGCCCTCGTCGCGCGTGCTCGACAGCCGCAACTGGTGCCGGCCTTCCTCGGCTAGGATGGAGGTGACGATCGACGCGATGTTGCCGGTCGCGCCCAGTATCAGAATTCTGGCCATTGCCTGTCCTCTTGAGAATATCCGCATCCCGCGCTTCGCTGCGCGGCGGCGGCTCAGGAAAGGTGCAATGGGGACCGGTCGGCAGACAGGTCATCGAAGGCCAATCGCGGGGCCGGAGTCGTCGGCTCCCGCGCGATCAGAAGCCCAGGCAGACATATTTGATCTCGAGATACTCCTCGATCCCGTGGCGCGATCCCTCGCGACCGAGACCCGACAGCTTGACGCCGCCGAACGGCGCGACCTCGGTCGAGATCAGGCCGGTGTTGACGCCGACGATACCTGCCTCGATCGCCTCGGCCACCTTCCAGATGCGGCCGATGTCGCGCGCGTAGAAATAGGCGGCGAGGCCGAATGGCGTGGCATTGGCCATCGCCACCACGTCCTCGTCGCGTTCGAAGCGGATCACGGGCGCCACCGGCCCGAAGGTCTCCTCCCGCGTGACCAGCATGTCCTGGGTTACGTCGCGGATCACGGTGGGAACGTAATAGCGATCGCCGAACGGACCGCGCCGGCCGCCGGTGACGATCGCGCCGCCCTTGTCCAGCGCATCGGCGACATGCTCCTCCACCTTCGCGACGGCGGCGGCGTCGATCAGCGGGCCGATCTGGGTATCGGCGGCACGGCCGTCGCCGACCCTGAGCGCCGCCGCCGCCTCGGCCAGCCGCGCGACGAAGGCGTCATAGATGTCGGCCTGGGCGTAGAGACGGTTGGCGCAGACGCAGGTCTGCCCGGCATTACGGAATTTGGAGGCGATCGCGCCTTCGACCGCCGCATCGATGTCGGCGTCGGAGAAGACGATGAAGGGCGCGTTGCCGCCCAGTTCGAGGCTCAACTTCTTGATGGTCGGCGCCGACCGGGCATAGAGCACCGCGCCGACCTCGGTCGATCCCGTGAAGCTGAGCTTGCGGACCGCCGGGCTGTCGAGCAGCGCCCCGCCGATATCGGCCGCGCCGCCGGTGACGACGTTGAGCACGCCCGCCGGAATGCCTGCCTCCTCCGCCAGCGCGGCGATGGCGAGCGCGGTGAACGGGGTTTGCGACGCCGGCTTGACGATCGCGGTGCAGCCGGCCGCCAGCGCGGGGCCGATCTTGCGGGTGATCATCGCCGCCGAGAAGTTCCAGGGCGTGATCGCCGCGACCACGCCGATCGGCTGCTTCAGGACGATGATGCGCTTGTCGGCGGCGTGCGGCGGGACAACCTCCCCATAGATGCGCTTCGCCTCCTCGGCATACCATTCGATGAAGGCGGCGGCGTAGCGTATCTCGCCCTTCGCCTCCACGATCGGCTTGCCCTGCTCGGCGGTCAGCAGCGCGGCCAGATCGTCGATCCGCTCGATCATCAGGTCGTGGAAGCGGCGCAGGATGCGGGCGCGATCGGCGGCGAGCAGCGCGCTCCACGCCGGCTGGGCGCGCTCGGCCGCGGCGATCGCGCGCTCGGTCTCCTCCCGACCCAGCTTCGGCACACGGCCAAGGACGGCGCCGGTGGCGGGGTTGTCGACGATGATCCAGTCGTCGCCCGACACCCATTCGCCATCGATCAGGCAAGCCTCGCGCTGCAACGCCATGCCCATGCCGGTCAGCCCAGCACTTCGAGGAACAGCGCGCGCATCGCCTCCCACGAGCGGCGGTCGGCATCGGCATCATAGGCATAGGCCTCCGATCCGAGCGCATCGGCGTCGCGGTTGGTGAAGCTGTGACGGGCGCGGCCGTAGAGATTCATCTGCCAATCGACTCCGCCGGCGATCATCTCGCTGCTGAACGCCTGCAGGATCTCCGGCGTCACGAACGGGTCCTGCGCGCCGTTGCAGATAAGCAGCTTGCCGCGGATCGCGGCCGCATCGACGTGGCCGGTGCCCTGGAGGCCGGCGTGGAAGCCGACGATCGCCTTCAGGTCCGCGCCCGTCCCTGCCAGCTCGATCGCCGAGGTGCCGCCGAAGCAATGGCCGATCGCCGCCAGCCGGTCGGGGTCGACCATCGGCTGCTCGGCCAGCCCGCGCAGCGCGGCGGCCAGCCGGCCGTGCAGCTCGGCCGGATCGCCCAGCAGCTTGCCGATCCAGCCGAGGATCGCGTCCATGTCGCCCGGCGTCTCGCCGAATTCGTCCATCGCATAGGCGACATAGCCGAACTCTCGGACGATCCGCTCGGCGCGCTCGATCGCGTGCTCGCCGAGGCCGGTGGCCTCGTGGATGACGAGGACGCCGGGCCGCTCGCCCGTCCGCGTCTCGTCCCAGATGAGCCGTCCGGTCAGGGCGGTTCCATTATGGACGACGGTAAGATCCTGGCTCTTCATGAGCGGCCTCCAGCAAGATAGCGCGGTTTGGAAAAAGGGACGCCGGCCGGCGGATCACCAGCCCTTGATCTCGGGCATCACCTTGTCGACGAACAGCTTCCGCGAGGCGTAGACGTCGTCATAGGGCATGCCGGCATAACCGAGCGAAACCGCCAGGTCGAAGTCGCCGATCAGCTCGCGCCGCTCGCGCAGCTTGTCGATGATCCGGGCGGGATCGCCCCACAGATTGGCTTCGAGATAGGCGTCGATCACCGCCTGCTGGTCGGTCTCGCGCAATGTCCTGGCCATTTCGGCATAGGAGGCATAGGCGCCGCCCGACTGGGCGAAATTCTCGCTGAGCAGCTCATAATGCTCCAGCACCTGGACATAATAGCCGGCCATGTAGGTGCGGGCCATGTCCTCGGCGCGCTTCAGGTCCTTGTCGACGAACATCAGGTCGGACGTGATCGGCGGCGGCGCGGCGGCGCCGTTCGCAGCGCGATAGATGTCGCGGTGGCGCTGGACGTCGGCCGCCGCGACGGCCCAGGGCGCGTTCGAGAATTTCATGCAGCCCAGGCCCAGCGCGCCGGCGGCCTCGACCGACTGGGGCGACATGCCGACCATGTAGACGCGCCCCTTGAAGCTGCGCGACGGGCGCGGGCGGACCTCGATGCGCGGCTGCTTGTAGAAGTGGGTATCGGCCTCGACGAAGCCGGTCTCCAGGCCGTTCAGCACGATCTCGGCCGCCTCGTCGAAGCGCTGGCGCGATTCCGAGAAGGGCACCCGCAGCGCGTCGAACTCGCGCTTGGCGAGGCCGCGTCCCATGCCGATGATCACCCGACCGTCCGAGACATAGTCGAGCATGATCGCCTTCTCGACGACGCGCAGCGGATCGTTCCAGGGCAGGATGAAGGCTGCCGGCATCAACTTGATGCGCTTCGTCTTCCCTGCAATATAGCTTAGCAACTGGGCGTTGTCGGGCACCATCGCATAATCGAAGAAGTGATGCTCGACCGGCATCAGCATGTCGAAGCCCATGGCCTCGCCTTCGATCGCTATATCGAGTTCTCGACGATATATTTCGCTATCGTCCGTTCCAGGGCGCCCCTGGAACAGAAGCTGGATACCGATCTGCATTATGGACTCCAATGTCTTGGCTATGACTGGTCGATGGACAAGCGATGCAACGGACGCCTGCCAGCGGCGAGGTTAGGGTTGGCCAAAGGGCGCCCGCGGCTCAGCCCCGCCCCAGAATCCCGCCGATCCGGCGTGCCGCGCGGGCGCCGGATTCGATCGCTCCGGTCAGGAAGCCGGCGAATTGCGGGGCGAAGTCCGCCCCGGCGAAGCACAGCCGCCCGATCGGCCGGTCGAGCCGGTCGACGAAGCGGGCCATCTGCCCGAGCTTGAGCGATCCGCTGCCGCCCAGCGAGAAGGGCTCGCGGCCCCAGTCATGGCCGACGAAGCCGGCCAGACGAGCCTCCGGGACGAAGCGGCGCAGCGCTGTCTCCAGCCGCGCCGCGCCGTCACGAACGCCGATCGCGCCCTCCATCGCATAGGCCGACAGCAACTGGCCGTCGTCGATGGTGCTGTGGGTGAAGGTGAACTCGAACGGCTCGATGCCGGCTGGCGCGAAGCTGTTCACCACCCCCGGCAGGCCCCGCACATGCAGGATGAAGTTGCAGAGGCGCGGCGCGGCCATGCCCTCGGCCGCCGCCTGGCGATGATCGGCGGGAAGTTCTGGCGAGAAGCGGATCGCGCGCCACGCCTCGACCGGGGTGGCGACCACCGCGGCGCGGGCGGCGAAGGCCGTGCCGTCGGCGGTGCGGACCAAAACGCCCCCGGCGCCCTGCACCACCTGCGTCACCGGCGCGTCGAGCCGAAGATCGAACCCGCCGTCGGCACGGATCGCCTCGCACAGCGCACGCATCGTGCCGCGCAGCCGATAGACCGCGAACAGCGCCATGAAGCTCTCATAGGTCCATAGGCCGTTGGCCATGCGCTGCATCGCCCAGGCAAGACTCACCTGATCGAGCGGCCGGCCGAAATCGCTGAAGATCGCCCGCAGTGCGCTATCGTCGACCGGATCGAGCCGGATCGCGCGCAGTCGGTCCTCGACCGACATCCGATCGAGCGCGGCGAGGCGATCGCCGCTGGCCTGGACGGCGAAAGGGGTGGCGAGCGCCGCCTGAAGCGCGGGATCACCCCAGAAGGCGGCGAGGCCGCGCCGCAGTCGGCCGTCGAGTTCCTCCGGCGTCATCGCGCGGAAGGCGCCGCCGACCCCGATGAAATAGCGGTCGGCAACCGGCCGTTCGACCACCTCTAGTTCGTAGCATTGCACTTCGCGCCAGATCGCCGCCTGGTGCCAGTGGAACCATGTCCCGCCGCTGTCGACCGCCTGCCCGGCAAGCTGATCCCAGGCGACCCGGCCGCCGAGCCGGGGCCGCGCTTCGAGCATCAGGACGCGATGCCCGTCCTTGGCAAGGTCGCGCGCGGCGATCAGGCCGGCGAGACCCCCGCCGATCACCAGCACGTCGATCGGCCGATCGGCCGCCACGGTCGGCCTCGCCGAAGCCCCCGCCAACAGCCCGACCCCGCCCGCGATCACGCCGCGCCGGCCGACAACCATCCCGCCCATGCCAACCTCCCGGAAAAGCGCCCGGGCGCCATGCTGGCGTCGCGGGTGCGGCTTCACGAGGTGGGGGGAGGCCAAAGCACCGGGCGGCCCCCCTCCCTTCTTCAGGCCCGGGCGGGCACCGGCAGCTCGCGCCGCGCGGACAGGGCCAAAGCGAGGCCGATCGACAACACCGCGATCGACAACAGCCCAATCGGCGCCCGGCTGGGCATCACCACCAGCAGCGCCGCCAGCGCCGGACCGGCCGCCGCGCCGAAATTGATAGCGCTGCCGCCCAGCGACGTCCCCCGCCCGCTCTCATCGAGACCGGCGAGCAGGCTCATCAGATAGGATGTCGTGAAGGGGGTGGTCATGTTGAAGACCATGATCCCGGCCGCATAGGCCTCGACCGACCTCAGACAATAGACGGTGAAGGCGACGAACATCTGCACGCCGAAGCCAATCGCGAGCGGCAGCGCATGACCGAACCGGTCGCGCATCGCCGCGGCGGCGAACCCGCCCAACGGAGTGGTGAAAGCGGCGATGGTGAGCAGCAGCGCGAGATCGACCGCACCGAAGCCGACGCCCGTTCCCGCCTGCTCGGCATAGGCCCAGACCGCCGCTTGCGACAAGTACATCAGCGCGAGCGCGCCGAGCGCCCGCAGCAGTCCGCGCGGCAGCCGGCTCGGCCCCGCGCCGGCCGCACCGGCGGAAGCGGCGACGCCAGGGGACAGAAGGAAACCCGCGCCGCCGACCGTCGCGAGCAGCAGCAGCTCGACTAGGAAGGTCGCCTCGCGACCCACCGGCGCAGCCAGGGTGCCGGCGCCATAGATCGACACGCCGAAGTTGATCGCGATCATGATCTGCATCCAGGCGATCGTCCGCTCGGGATGGCGCGCGAAGACCGGCAGCGCGTTGGTCGCGGCCGCGATCAGGCCCGACCCGATCCCGAAGAACAGCCGCAGCGGGATCAGCCATGACGTGTCCGCGACGACGATCGATCCGGCCGAGGCGAGGAGCGCCAGCGCGATCCCGGCGAGAGTCAGCCGGCGCTTGTCGAGCGCGACGATGCGCGGGCTGATCGACACCACGGTGAGCGCGAGGGCAAGCAGTTCGCAAGCAGCGATCCAGCCCGCCGCCGACGGCCCCATGCGATAGTCGACCGCCAGCGCGGTGACCTCATAGGGCAGCAGGGTGATCGTGAGCCATGCGAGCGGGCTCACCACGATCAGGGCGACGTTCTGCGCCGGACTCAGCGCGGTGGAAGCAGTCATCGGCGGGCAGGTCCTTCTGCGCCGATGCCCCGCGCTCCGGGCCGGAACGGGAGCTGGCGGGTCCGGTCCGCCCGTGAACCAAGCTATGCCGGACCGCGGCGGGCGTAAATCGTCAGCCGCCGATGCCGAGCTGCGTCGACAGCGCGACCATGTCCCAATAATCGGCGAGATAGCTGATCTTGCCGTCTTCGAACCGCAGGAAGGACGCGCCGCGGATCTCGAAGCGCTTGCCGGTCGGCTTGCCCAGCAGCTCGGTTTCGCCGGTGAAGGTGCCCGACAGCGTCCATTCCGCGCCGCCGGCCCTGGCATCGGCGGTAGCGGCCACCAGCTTCATGGCGATGTCGGGGAAGGCGATGATGCTCGTTTCGTAGAATTCGCGGAACTGGTCATGCCCCTTCATGACCTTGCCCAGCGGCACGTCGTCATAGACCACATCATGATGGAACAGCTCGAAAAAGGCCTGGCTGTCCCTGGTCTCCCAGGCGCCGATGACGCGTTCGACGAGCTTCAGATTGTGAGGATCGGACATCGGACTTTCTCCAACTCTGGATCGGACTCTTCGCTTCAGCATCGTTCCGGCTCAGGATTTGGCGCTACCCTGAGGGTCGTCGATCGCGAAGCGCCAGCTTCCGTCCGCCTGCTTGCGGACGACCGCGAGGGTGTGGAATGGCACGCTCATCGGCTGACCATCGGGCCCGGTGCCGTCGATCCGCCCCCGGGCCCGGGTGGTGGCAAGCTTGCCGTCGACGCTCTCGATCACCGCGACCTCGTCCAGCGTCACCTTCGGCTTCATCGCGATCAGGCCGCCGATCTCGGCGCGGATGTCGGCCGCCGAGGTGGTGACCTCGCCGCTGAAGCGGACGAAGGCGCAGCCCTCCTCATAGAGCGTCAGCGCCTCTTCGATGTCGCCTTCCTCGAACGCGCGCGAAACCGCGGCGTCGATCTCCCTGGGATCGAAAACCTTCATGGACAATCCTCCTGCCGGGCCGGCGGCGCCGGCGCGCGATGCGTCGCTCGGATGGGCGCCGGCATCGCGATGTTGCGTCAGAATTCGAAGCGTGCCTCGATGCCATATTCGCGGGGCCGGCCGCGCTGGGCGAAGTTGTAATTATAGCCGGCGCCCAGATCGGCGACGAAGTTCAGCGTCTTCTCGTTGAAGATGTTCTTCATCCAGGCCGACAACGAGAGGCGCTTGCCCGGGAGCTGCCAGGTCAACCGCGCATCGTGAAGCGAATTGGCCTTCTGGCTGATCAGCGGGAGGTTGAAGGCGCTGTAATAGACGCGCGAGGTGAAGCGGGAGTCGGTATGCAGCAACAGGCCGCCGAAATCGCCTTCGGCCACGCGCCAGTCGATGCCGCCGCTCAGCGTCCATTCCGGCGCCAGGATCAGCCGCTTGCCCGAAAGGTCGACGCCGCTGACGGTCACCTCCCGGAACTTGGCGTTGAGATAGGCGACGCTGAAGCGGACGGTCAGCGGATCGAGCGGCTGCGCCACGATGTCGGCTTCGACACCCCAGAGCCGCGACCTGGGCGCGCTGGTCAGGAGCTGGAGGAAGTTCGGCGTGACGTCGATGAACTGCTGGTCGCGGTAGATATAGTAGAAGGCGGCGGTGTTGATGCGCAGGCGCCGGTCGGGCGTCTGATATTTCAGGCCGACCTCCCAGGAGTCGAGCCGCTCGGGCCCGACCGCCGTCACCTCCTGCGCGGCGAAGAAGGCCTGGCCGTTGAACGCGCCGCCGCGCCAGCCGCGGCTGTAATTGGCATAGGCGAGCGCGCCGCCGGCAAACTCCTGCGAGACGCCGAGCTTCCAGCTCAGATTCTCCGACTTGAGCTTGTCGACGGGCGGCCGGTCGAAGATCACCGCGGCGTTGAGCACCTCCTGCCCGGTCGCCGGATCGAGATAGCGCAGCGTGCTGCGATAGGATTTCAGCCGGTTGTTGTCATGGGTGTAGCGCAGGCCGAGGGTAAAGCTGAGCCCGGAGTCCAGCTTGTAGCTGTTCTGCGTGTAGAGGGCGAGGCTGGTGCGGACCTGGCGCAGGGCATTGTCGTAGCCGCAGCCGGTCAGCCCGTCGTCGAAACAGTCGAGCTGGCCGTTGCCGTCAGCGTCGCCCGCATATTCATAGTAGAATTTGTAGGTCGTCCGGAAATCGACCTTGTCGCGATAATAATAGGCGCCGACCATCCATTGCAGCGGCCCGTCACTGGTCGAGGCGAGGCGCAGGTCCTGCGAATAGGCCTTGGCCCTGCTGTAGAAATCCGCTTCCTGGATGCGAAACGGCGTCGCGTCCGAGTCCTCCTGCGAGAACCAGCGGCCTTCGTCATAGGCCGACACCGCGGTGAGCGCGACGCTGTCGCTCAGGTCCCAGTTGGTGGTCAGCGAAACACCCTGGTTGTGGATGTTGATGACCCCGTCCCGATCCGATTCATTCTCGAAGAAGCCGAGGCCGGCGCGGGTATAGCCGGTGCCGAAGCCGACGCCGCCGGGCCCCGCCACGCCGATGTCCTTGGCGAGGCCGCCATAGGCATTGTCGGGGGTCGATCGGGTCCGCGTGCCGCGCAACAGGAAGCGCAGCCCGTCGCTGGGCTTGTAGAGCAGGCTGGCGCGCAGGGCGAAATCGTCGATCGAACCCTGGTCCTTCTTGCCGGGCAGCCGGTTGCGCACGAAGCCGTCGACATTGGTGTAGGAGAAGGCGACCCGGCCGGCGAGCTTGTCCTCCACCAGCGGCACATTGGCGCCGCCGTTAACCTCGCGCCGCGCGAGGTTGCCGATGCCGCCCGACAGATAGCCGGTCCAGCCATCCCCGAGATCGGGCTGCTTGGTGAAGATGTTGACCGCGCCGCCGGTGGTGTTCTTCCCGAACAGCGTGCCCTGCGGCCCGCGCAGCACCTCGACCCGGTCGAGATCGAATATCTGGAGCGACGACAGGACCGGCAGGCCCTTATAGACCTCGTCCACATAGAGCGCGACCGGGCTCGACTGGTTATGACCGAAATCGAGCGAGGAGATGCCGCGGATCGAGAAGACCGGCAGGCCGTCGCTGAACGGACCGGTCACCTGCAGGCTGGGAATCTGCGACACGATCGAGGTGACGTTGCGGATTTTCTGCTGGTCGAGCTGCGCCGAGGACAGCGCGCTGACCGACACCGGCACGCGCTGGAGATTCTCCGATCGCTTCTGCGCGGTGACGATGATCTCGCCCAGGCCGCCATCGTCGGATGCTGCCTCCTGGGGCGGGGCGGCCGCGGGCGCCTCCGCCGTCTGCGCCATCGCCCGGCCGCCGATCGCGATCGTAGCCAGCGAGGCAAGGAGCACGCCCCGCGCGGTTGCTACCGTCATCATTCCCGCCCTTTCGTTTGTTTATCGTCGCGCATGCCGATCTTGCTGACCAGTCGGTCTCTGCGACGTATCCCGTCTATCGATGCTCGCCGGGGGCAGGCAGGTGCGGATTGTCCAAATCAGGGGGTGAGACTTGACCTTTCCGTACCGCCTCGACGAGGTCAAGCAATGATCGAGCGCCTTTCAATAGTCACATCGACTATTTTCTACGGATAAACTTACCAATATTGCCTGCATCCGGACTTCTTCTGTCCGCCCGACATGATCGAATTCAGCCCCGCGCCGCCAGCTTCAGCCCGGCCGGGGGATCGATCATCCGGTCGAGATACCAGTTCTGGAACTGCCAGATCGGCTTTTCGAGATGCGAGAAGCGGGTCGGCTCCCAGCCGTCGGATTCGAGCCCGGCCTGGACGCCGCGGCAGATCACCAGGTCCTCACTGTTGATCCGGTCGATCCAGGCACCCATGTCGGCGATATGTTCGGCGGCGCCCGGCTGATCCTTGGCCCCGTTCATCATGTACATCGTCCAGACGAAGCGCGTCTTCCTGTGCGCCACGATCTCGGTGACATAGGTGCTGACGCTGTCCTCGCTCACCGACATCAGGAATTGCGGGTGGAGCGCGAAGAAGGACAGCCGCTGCCCCGCCCATTCGGGCACGCCCGCGATCCTGGGGCCCGCGACCATCGGCTCCGGCCCGGTATAGGGTGTGTAGAGATCGTGCCAGTTCCGCCCCCGGCCGTCCGACGAATAGGAATGCTCGGCGGGCGAGATGGCGTGGAACGAGTCGCGATGGACGGCGATGGTGTGATAATTCTCGTTGGCGTTCTCGAGCATCACCTTCCAATTATAGTCGCCCTCGATCTCCGACCGATGGACCGGCTCCATCGCGCCGATGTCCCACGGGCTGATCAGCTCGATCAGGTCGGGGATCTTCGCGGCCAGCGGCTCGGCATCGGCATCGAAATTGATGAAGATCATGCCGTTGACGATCTCGTGGCGGATTTCGGTGAGCCTGACCGCGCAGGGATCGAACCCCTCCGCCTTGCCCATGCCCGGCGCGACCTGGAGCTGACCCGTCGTGTCGTAGTTCCAGGCATGATAGGGGCAGACGAACGCCGGGGCGTTGCCCGCGCCGCTGGCCACCGCCATCGCGCGATGCTTGCAGACGTTGAAGAAGGCGCGGATCAACCCGTCCTTGCCGCGCACCACCAGCACCGGCTCCCCGACCACGGTCAGCGCGACATAGTCGCCCGCCCGCGCCACCGCGCCGACATGCGCGGCATAGAGCCATTCGCGCTTGAATATCCGCTCCCGCTCCCGCTCGAACACGGCGGGATCGAGATACATGCGCTTCGGCATCCACTGCGCAGTCTCCAGCGGCTTGCGGACGCGCTCGAAATCCTCGGCTCGGAAAATATCGGACATTGCCGCTCCTCTTGGATGTGGATCGGCCGCGCTGCGGCCCGTTCGTCAGGGGAATGCCGTGCCTGCCACCCGCCCGACAGGGGCGGGATGGCCAAAGCGGCGGCCCGGTCGGTGCGGCTCAGAGCTTGCGTATCTTCGTGCCGAACTGCTGCATCCGCTTCACGACATGGGCGGGATCGAGCAGCGTCTCCGGATTGTAGAGTCCGGGGCCGACCGGCGGGCCGCCGGCCAGGCCCATCATCCGTTCCATGCACAGGACGGCCCCGCGCGCGCTCATCGCCGCATAGCCCGCCTCGTCCTCCAGTTCGTAGCGCTCGCGGGCGTGGACGCCGTCATGCCGTTCGCCCTCGATCTCCACGGATATTTCATGCGAGATACCTTCGCCCCGGAAGGAGCGCGCGGTCTTGTCGAGCGCAAAGGCCATGTCGACCGACCGGGCTCCCGTCTCATTGGCGAGGGTGATGACGTCGGGCAGCGCGAAGCCATGCGCAGGCAGCGTGCGGCCGTCGCTGCTGGTGATGCTCAACGCCTCCGATCCGTTGCGGCGCCATTCCCACTTGCGGTCGCGCCGGACGAGGTAGGACGGCACGCCGAAATTGCCGGTGACCATGTTCGAGGAAGCGGAGCCGCCTCCGCCGAAATCGACCGGATCGAAGATAGCGCTGACCGTCAGCCTGTCGATCGATCGGAAACCCCTGGCGAGCTCGAGCGCCGCGACCGGCATCGATCCGCCGTGCAGATGGCCGAGCAGCAGCAGCGGGGCCCCTTTCGGATTGTGGATGTGCCGCGCGATGAACGGCGCGAAGTCGTACACATATTCGGAGAAGGCCGCGTAGGGGATATGCTGTTCCTCGGCCAGGGTCATGCCGTACAGGGCGCGATCCTTGATCATCGGGATGAAGCAACTGAAGCGCTTCCCCTTGGGAAGACCCAGCCCCGGCGTCATGATGTCGGCGGTCATCGCCTCGGCATGGCCGACCTCGGCCGCCAGTTCCTGCGCCTTTTCCAGCCGCCGTCCGGCGATCACGAAGGGAAGGTCGGGATAGAGCCGGCGCAAGCTGCGCGCCGCCTCGCTGCCGACCGATCCATAACCGACGAAGAGCACCGGCTCCTTCGAAGACAAGCTCATTTCCGCGTCTCCTCACCTGACGCCGCCGCGGCGTCCAACAATGTCCGCATCGATCCGGACGGGGGCTTCAGGCAGCGACCTGGCTGAAATCGGCACCGAACTCGGCCAGGCGGCGAACCGCATCCTCCGGGTCGATCAGCCGCTCGGGCAGATAGAGGCCCGGCGTGGCCGGAGTTCCGCTCGCAAGGCCCAGCAGGCCTTCGAGCCCCAGCGCCACGAACAGCGCGGTCAGCGGTGCCTGGCCGGCCGGATGGACGATCCGGTGGACGCTGCGCCGCGGCACGCCATCCTTGCCGGTGCCGGCGATCTCGATGCCGATCTCGGTCGAATGATGGTCGCCGGCCCGGCGCGCCGGCGTCTCGCCGATCGCGAGATCGAGCCGGACCGAGGCCGCGCCGGTCGCCGCCGCAAGGCTGACCGAGTCGAGCGGCGAATAGGCCTGGGCCGGCACCTCGCGCCCCGCCGAGTCGACCAGGGTCGACTCGGCGAGCTCGCCGCCGACCCAGAAATAGTCGCCGTCGTGCCGGATCATCGCAAAAGGTGCGTGGCCGGTGATGCGCTCATAATCGGCATAGGCTGCAGGCCCGCCCATGTCCCGCTCGTCGAGCAGCGCGGTGACCCGAATCGAATCGATCGCGGCATAGTCCCTGGCGGCATGCAGAGCCGGCAGCACCGCGGCGCCCGCCAGCCACTGGCTCGACAGCATCATCGCCGCCGCGCCGGGGTTTCGAATGTGGAGCGCGACCTCGGGAGCGATCTCGAAGGCCCCGCTGGAGATGCTGAGATAGGGAATGCGCCGCGCCTGTGCCTCCGCGGCGGCGTGGAGCCAGTCGTCCTTGACGAACAGCGCCAGGGCGCTGAAGCGCCGATCAGGCGACAGGCCCAGGTCGGGCCGCTCGAGATCGACCTGCACCGCCACGGCGCCGTCGATGCCGCTCGCGACCGCCTCGGCCTTGGCGATGTCGCGGCCGCCGATCGCGATCGGCAAATCCCGATACATCCGGCGCAAGATCGTCGCGGTGATGCTGCCCACCACGCCCGAACCGCCGATCAATAATATGGGCGCGTCGATGTTGTTCGCCATTGCCGATTTCCCTTCCGATGACCGGGCCGGCCAGGCCGTCGGCTCGTTCAGCCGACACTCCCGGAACGCCTCGCCCGACGGGGCCTAGCAACCGCCCTATCCTCCTGAACATGTGCGCAGTGGCCGTTTGCCATCGATCTCATTTTGGAGACATCGCCGACCGGCTGGTGTCGAGGAGTCACCAAAACGGCTGTCGAACCTCAAATAATATCATTATTTTTCAATATATTAATTAGATTCTCCTGCAACTTCGCCGTGAGAACAAGCGGTTTTGATTTGGTCGGAAACTTCGCATATTGTAGTACATATGACATAGAAAAATTATGTCATAAGACTTATGGAGAGCGAGATGACCGCTTGGGCTCAGCAGATGCAACTCACCGCCGGCGATGCGGTCTTCACCGGCCCGGATGTCGCTCTGATGCGCACCCTGATCGCAGACGAGACGACGGACGCGCACGGCTGCCCCGGCCTGTCGCTGATGGACCAGGCGCGAATCGCCGCCGACGCGGCCGGCCCCGCGCTGATCGACCGCGTGTCGCAGCCGCTCGGCCGCTACGGCCAGGCCGGATCGGCGATCCTCACCTCCTCGACGCTGCGGGTCGCGCTCGCCTCGATGAACACGATCGCCCCGCTGCTGAACCTGCGACACGAGCTGGTGCTCGCCTCCTGCTCGGGCGACGGCGTGGTGCTGTTCCGGCCGTTCTCCGGGATCGACGCGGCGGCTCGGGACGCGCTGCTGCCGCTTGACGCGGCCAAGGTCGCGCTGTTTCTCGTCCAGCTTCTCGACGGCACCGACAGGACCGTCCGCCTCGTCGCCCCACCCCGCTGGATCGCCAGCTTCGCACGATCGCTGATATTGGCCGATCGGGTCGAACTGATCGAGGGCGACATGTTCGAAATCCGCGTACCCGGCCCGTCCGCAACCATGCCGTTGCCCGGCCGCTGCGTCGCCGGCCATGCCCGTTGGATGCGCGCCTGCATCCGCACCATCCGCGCCATGGTCGAGGATCGGCTGCTGGAAAGCGTGCGGCGGCTGGTCAACACGGCGACCGACGACGCCCCGTCGTTGAGCGACGTCGCCGCGCGCCTGCATCTCTCGGCACGCACGCTGCGCCGGCGGCTGGCCGATCGCGGGGTCAGCTTCATGCGGATCGTCGACGAGGAGCGGCGCAGCCTGGCCCTACAATATGTGATGGGCGGCGAGATGACGGTGGAATCGATCGCCGAGCGGCTGGGTTACAGTGAGAGCGCCAATTTCCGCCACGCCTTCCGCCGCTGGACCGGCTCCTCGCCACGCAACTATCTGGCAAGCAGCCAGATGCTCGAGGCCGTCCGAGCCTGATCGATCGGAGCTTCCCGAACTTCCGTGCCTGCAACGTCCGAGGACCAGGAGGAGGAGACCAGGCGGGTTTTGAAAGGCATCCTGGAAACCATCCACGAATTTGAGGTGGTGTTACGACAACCACCCCGGCCGATGACGATGGCGAACGCCCGCCGATCAGGGTTCGGCCTCCGCTTTCGCCTGCATGATCTCCGCGATCACCGAGACCGCCACTTCCCAAGGTGCCTTACCGCAACGGACCGCATTATCCGCAGGATGGGAAGACACAAGCTGAATGAGCAGCCCGCGCCGTAGGACGCGGATTAGACGTCTGCTTTCGGGGACGATCCGGACCGTCCGGAATTGGGGCGTAGATCGGGAAAGCGAACATCCCTCCCATGACCGCGCTAAACAACCAATACGCGCCCACCGAAGCTCGACCGAAACAAGGCTTCATGGGCATCCTCGTCGGGGTCGTAGCAGCAATCTTCAACCAAGCGGATGTCATAGTCGGCATCGCATGCCCAGGCGACGCTTGAAAGAACCACCCCGGTGGTGCTGATCCCCGCCATCACGAGCGTCCTCACGCCTCGTGCCCGAAGGTCGACATCGACGGCCGTGCCGTGAAACACGCTAGCCCGGGGGCAGGCATAGAGCAGATCGCCCGGCCCCATCGCCAGCCCCTCGACCGGCAAGCCATTTCGGAACCGCCCTGCCGGCAAATAGGGCGAGATTTGCCGGTTGGTGGAAGGCGGCGCATGCTCATGGTCCGCCCCCAGCGAAAGGTTGGGGAAGAGCAGGGGACGGCCGGTCCTGCGCCACTGCCGGATTAGCGCGTTGCACTTGCCCAGCAATGGCGAAGAGCTTCCGCCGAAGAGGATATCGAACACGTCGACCTGATAATGCATGATGACGAGCGCCGCTTCATCGATAAAGCTTCCCTGCAGATCGAGTGACATGGTTCCTCCTATTTGAAAGCGACTTTGAGTTCGGCCCCGAACGTCCGCGGCAATGCCGGCGTGACGGCCTGGGCGGTGGGAAAAATGACGACCGCTTCCGCATTGTATCGCTTGTCGAATATATTCTTGCTGAAAACGGAGAAGGTCCAACGATCGTGGACGAGGTTGATCCGAGCGTCGAACAGGTTGACCGCCGATCGCCTGGTCCCAAAGGTATTGGCAATGTCGAACCACTGCGGTCCGATCCGCTGATAATCGATCCGCGCGTTGGCGCTCAGATCGGAGCCGAGCGTAACGTCATATTGCGCTCCAGCGTTGATGGTATATTTCGGAACGCCGGGGACCTTGTTGCCCAGATAGGATCTGTTGGCGGAATATGCGGCGATACGAGCGTTGGTGTAACCGGCGCCCGCAAAGATCGTCACGGGGCCCAATCTGGTCGTGGTGTCGAACTCGGCGCCATCGATCTTGGTCTTGTCGATCGGATTGATCGCCTGGAGCGTGGCGGCCGGGAAAAATTGGAACTGCTGTAAGTTGCGCACCTTGCTGTGGAACGCCGCCGCGTTGACGGTGACGCGATTGTCGAAAAGTCGCAATTTCACGCCGATCTCGGCGGCCCGATTGATCTGCTTCCCATATTCGTTCGGGACGGTGGCGTTCGGATCCGCCGCGACCACCAGATCTCGGGTCTGCGCGGGATTGAATCCGCCGCTGACAAATCCCTGGCCATAATCGGCATAGACGTTGACGAACGACGAAGGTTGGTAGCTGAGGGTGACTTTCGGTTCGATGCCCTTGAAGGTCTTTCGACGCACCTGCCCGCTATATTGCGAGAAGGACGGTGGCGAGAGGTTCGTCTGCCTTCTCCGCTCATCGTCGTAGCGGATCGCTCCCGACAAATTGACCCGCTCGCCGAGCTTCAGGTTCGCTTGGCCAAAGCCCGCCAGAACTCGGTAGCGGTAGCCATCGTCCTGGATCGAGAGCGTGGGATTGATGCTGCCCGCCGGGAACGGCCCCCGGCCATCGATCACGCCCTGCCCCGTGTCGATGCCCTGTGTCGTGGTATCGCGGCGGAAGATGCTCGCCCAATAGCCTCCAACGATATAGCTGAACGCCCTGTCCTGCGGGGATATATATTTGAGCTCGGCGCTCTTGGTGCGCACGACGAACTCGATACGCTGTGTCGTATCCGCGGTCGCCGCATAAGGAAATCCGTCGCCGTAAACCGACTCGTGCACATAGGAATAGGCGGGCGTGAAGACGACATGCCCCGAACCCAGGTCGTAATCAAAGACGCCGCTCGCGCTCCGCTTCCTCTGTCGATCACGGCCGATGACGTTGGTGACGAAGGGCTGGGTCGCATCGTTCGTGTCGAGAGCCCCGAGTTGGGCGTGATAATTGATGCCCGCCCCAATGAACCTGGACATGCTCCCTCGGAGGCTCACGGACAGGTTCGGAATCGCAACGATATCCAGGCGCGCTCGGACGCCACGCTCGTTTGCCGGGTCGACATCGCGTTGCGTCGTCCGATCGAAGAAATAACCGTCCCTGGACGTCTGGAATGCGCCCGCGCGCAGATACACCCCATCCTTCGCAATCGGAATGTTGACGGAACCAAGTGCCTTGAACGCATTCCCGTTGCCATAGCCGATCGTCGCGCTCGTTTCGAAATTGTCCGATGGCGGCTTGGTCTTGATTACGATCGCCCCGGCGATCGCGTTACGGCCATAGAGCGCGCCCTGCGGCCCTTTGAGGACCTCGATCTGCTGGATGTCGAAGAGTTCCTGACTCAGCTCCTCCGCGGAAGCCAACTGGACGCCGTCGACGATGACCGCGACGATCGAGTCGGCCGAACGGGCCTGCGCCAGGCCGCGGAGTGTCACGAAATTTTCGCCTGCACGCCCTACGCTCGTGATGTTCATGTTCGGAACGAACCGCGTCACGTCGACCGGCCGGGCGACGCCTGACGATTCTATGGCGCCGGACGTCAGTACCGACACGGCCACCGGTGCATTGAAAGCGGACTCGCTGCGTCGGCGCCCTGTGACGATGATGTCTTGAGGCCCAGGCTCGGCGTTTTCCGCAGATGCCCCCGAAGGAGCAGGCACAGAAGCCTCTGGCCCTGAGGAGTTTTGGGCCATCGCCGCCGAGGCGGCGCAAGCCGTCGTCAGCAGAAGAAAAGCCCTGAACACATTAGAGCTGCCACACTTCCCGTATCTCATGATTCCCCCCTTCCAAACGCGCCTCCGCCGGGACCAGCGATCGACATCCCGACACTTTCGGGCAGCGATCGCCCTTTCAGGCTACGCGGTTTATTATATGAAACGTTATATTTCCAAAGGCCAATCGTCAAGCACCAGCCATCAGAACAAATTCTGACGATACTATTGAATTAATCCATTATTAAATAACGATTTAATTTTACAACCCGATATGGGAGCAATCCGATACGATCGAACATCAATCCACTATCGACGGCTTATTCCGTCAATTTGAGATATCGTTATATAAAAAGGGATCGTCCAACCGGAGCCGGTCAGGCAAATACCGCTTCCAACCGGTTTGACGTCGCGAAGATCTGCGCCTGGGCGGCGCCTCGCTCCTCATAAGATAGCAACGCAAGCTTTCGACGGGTCGCTTCCGTCCGTTCAATATCCACCGTTCGCCGATCCTCATCCAGCACGACACCGTAGATATTGGCCGCAAATTCGGCCGAGATCTTCTCATCGAGCACATCGGCGAGGACCAGTTCGGGCTCCCGCGTAAGTGGATCGCCGAGCCCGGCTGCTCCGGGCGTAATGTGCGTGAACCGGTCGCCCTGACTGAGATTGGTGAGCCTGAGCGGGCACACGGCCAGCAATTGCTGGCCGTCGCCATCCGCCAGGATATTGAGGGATGGAGATCCCGGCAGGCCGCCTTGGAAACCGATTGCCAGATGATTCCGCCGATCGGAGCGCAAACCTATCTGCGCTTCCGCGGCAAGCAGTTCATAGGACCGGCGTACCGCCAGGCCGCCGCGATGCCGGCCTGCGCCGCCGGAATCGTTCACGAGACCATATTCGGTGATCTTGAGCGGCAGGCGTGCCTCGATGAGCTCGATCGGCTGGTTGGACATGTTGCCCAGCGGGTTGGCGATACCGTCGACGCCGTCCTTCTCCGGGCGGCCACCCCAGCTGCCGAGGATGCCATCGCTGAGCAGCCACTGCCGGCCATCGGCCTGGCCCGACCAGACGACCACCGAGGGGCCGCCCTCACCTTGCGCCGGAAGCCTGTCAGGAATGATCTGCGCGAAGGCGGAGATCAGCATGTCGTACATCCGGTACACGATGATGCCGCGCTGGGCACAGGCCGCCGGCGCCAGTGGATCGCAGATCGTGCCTGGTTCGGTCTTGATCGTGAGCGCACGGCTGAAGCCGTCGCAATTCGGCACGCTTACACCGATTGCCGATCGCACGCTGCCATAGGTCACGGAGATGGTGCTGGCGATCGGTCCGTTGATTCCGGCCTGGACCTGCTTGTTCGAGCCGCTCCAGTCGACCTCCAGATCGTCGCCCGCGATCGTCAGCTTCACCTTGAAGGTGATCGGCTCGGGATGCTCGCCCAGTCCGTCGATACAGTCCTCGAATATATATTCCCCGTCGGGCATCGCTGCGATGGCCGATCGGGTCAGGCGCTCGGCATAATCGTGCAGCGCCTCGCAATAGCGCCCGAAACCCTCCGCGCCATGCTTGTCGACCAGATTCACGATACCGCGTTCGCCGGCCTTGCACGCGGCGACCTGCGCCCGCAGATCGCCCACGATGAGCGAAGGCAAGCGCGAGTTGGTCTCGACGAGGGCAAACAGCGCGGCGTTCGGGACGCCCTCCTCATAAAGCTTGACGAGGGGGATGCGCAGACCTTCTTGGAAGATCTCGGTCGCGTGCAGCGCCATGCTGCCCGGAACGATGCCGCCGACATCGACATGATGGGTGGTGGCGCCTGCAAACCCCACCAGCAGGTCGCCGACGAAGATCGGCTTTATCATGTAGATGTCGGGCAGGTGCATCCCGCCGCCGATGTAGGGATCATTGACGATCAGCAGGTCGCCCGGCCGCAGTGTCGCAGCCTGTTCGCTCATCACCCTCTTCATGACGTTCGGAAAGGAGCCCAGATGCGCCGCCATCGTCACGCTCTGCGCGATGGTGCGCCCCTCTCGATCGAACACCGCGGTCGAGAAATCCATACCGTCGCGAACCGTCGGCGAATAGGCCGTCCGCAGGATCACCAGCGCCATTTCGTCGGCGACCGAGCTGAGTCCGTTCTTGACGATCTCCAGCGTCACCGGATCGATTCCGTTCTCCATGTCAGGCTCCAATTCGAATCTCGATATTCTGATGGGCATCGAGGCGCGCCGTCGCCCCCGGCGGCACCACGCAGGTCGCGTCATATTCCTCGACGATCAAAGGCCCTGGCCGGGTCTCGGCCAGCACCGAGCGCGGCACCACCGGCGTCTCCACGAGGCCCATCTCCTTGCCGAAATAGGCCATTCGGGTAACGGGCTCCCCCGGTGACGCGCCGCCCCCGTCGCGGGTCATCCGCCGCGCATCATATCTGCGCTCGCCTTGCGAACGCAGCTTGCCATAGGCGCGCAAGTTGACCAGCTCGACCTTGTCGAGCGTCGTGAAGTGGCCATAGGTGCGCTCATGCTCGCGGTGGAAGCTGTCGACGATCGCGTCGATGTCCAGCGCAGCCTTGTTCACGGCACTGATCGGAACGGTCAGCTCATAGGCCTGGTCCTCGTAGCGCAGGTCGAGCGCGTAATCGATCTCGATGTCCGAAGCCGCCGCACCCTCTGACAACAGGGCTTGATGCGCGCGATCCGCCAATGCGTCGAAATGATCACGCAGGCCGCTGGGCGAGATATTGTCGAGGCGGGTGAAGAGCGTCCGCATATATTCGTGCTGCGTGCTAGAGAAGAGCAGCCCCATCGCGCTGAAAACGCCCGGATTGGGTGGTATCAGCACCGTCTTCATGTCCATCATGCCGGCGATGGCATGGGCGATGACCGGACCATTGCCGCCAAAAGCGAACAAGGCGAAATCCCGCGGATCCCGGCCACAGAAGGTCGAGACGGCCTTGACCGCGCGGGTCATGGTGCCAGCGGCAATCGAGAAGATCCCGAACGCGGCATCGAGCAGGTCGAGCTGCAACGGACTGGCGATCAGCCGCTGGATCGCTTCACGGCTCTTGTCCGCCTTCAACGGCAGATCGCCGCCGGCGAGATAGTTCGGATTGATATAGCCAAGCGTCGCCGCAGCATCGGTAAGGGTCGGGATCTCGCCGCCCGCGTCATAGCAGACCGGTCCGGGGACCGAACCAGCGGACTCGGGCCCGACCTGGATCAGCCCGCCAGCGTCGATCCGGACCTGGCTACCGCCGCCGGCGCCGATCTCGGAAACGTCGATGAAGGGAAGCTTCACCGCATGGCCACCGCCCTTGACGAGCTTGCTGCTGACATTGATGCCGGCCCCCACCTCATATTCGGTAGTGCGTGCCGGTTCGCCGCCCTCGATCATCGCCGCCTTGGCGGTGGTACCACCCATGTCGATCGTGATGCAGTCGGGATAGCCGGACGCCGATGCGACATAGGCTCCCGCGATCACGCCAGCGGCCGGGCCGGACTCGATGATCGTCGCCGGCTTCTCCATGACGACCTCCGCCGTCAAGACCCCGCCGTTGGAATGCATGACCCGGAGCGGCCCCATCATGCCGATGCCGCGGAGCTTGGCGAGCAGCGAGCTGAGATAGCCCACCACGACCGGCCCCAGATAGGCGTTCACCACGGTGGTGCTGGTGCGCTCATATTCCCGAATCTCGGGCAATATCTCGTGCGAGCAGGTGAAGTAGAGCCCATTCCCGAGTTCGGCGCGGAGCATGTCCCGGACCTCGATCTCGTGGGCCGGGTTGGCATAGGAATGCAGCAGCGAGATCGCCACCGCCTCTATGCCGGCATCGCGGATCGCGTTGGCAACGTCACGGACCGACGCCCGGTTGACCGGCATGTCCACCGCGCCCGAACTCAGTAGACGCTCGCCCACCTCGAAGCGGAAGCGGCGCGGCACCAACGGCGCTGGCTTGGCATAGTTGAGATCGTAGAGCACCGGAAAGCGCAGCCGCGCCAATTCGAGAACGTCGCGGAAGCCGCGGGTCGTCACCAGTGCGGTCTTCGCGCCCTTGCCCTCGAGCACCGTGTTGGTGGCGACGGTCGTGGCATGGACGAGTTCCTCGACCTGTCCGGCGGTCGCCCCGAGCTCTCCGAGGATGGCCTGCAAGCCATCGACGATCGCCCGCCCATAGTCGTCGGGCGTCGAGGAGAGCTTCTTGGTGTGGATCGACCCGTCGCTCGCCATCAGGACGACATCCGTAAAGGTGCCACCGATGTCGACGCCCGCCCGATAGGTAATCTGTGCCATCATTCCTCCCGCTGGAGTTGGAAACAAGCCGCCGCGCAGCAGCGCTGCCACGATTCGCTCCCAGGTCACCGTCTTTTGATGAATCGTTATATCAACAATCACGAATATCATGTCAATGGGGATTACAATCCCCAGGAAATATGGATATTTTAAGATATGAAACGTTCTACAAAACAAGCTGCCATGGCTACCCGAAATCGGGGATGCCGCGGCGCAAACACACGCGGTTCAGCGGATATCAGCGGGCCCGCTCGACGGCGCGACCGGGATTGCCCTGCGCTTCAGATCGCTTCGGACGCAGCCACCGGCTGCCCACAAGACTGCCGAACGATGAGCTCGATCGGAAGGATGAGGCGTCGGGCGTTCCCCGGCGGCGAATCCCCCAGGCGATCGAGCACGAACTCGGCCGCGGTCCGCCCATGGCGCTCGGCGTCATAGCGGATGGCGCTGATTGCCGGTGCATTCATGTTGAGCGTATCGCTATCGCCGATCGAAATCAGCGACAGGCTTTTCGGAATCACTCGCCCCGCCGCGCGGGCGACCTTGCAGATCAGCACGATGACATCGAGCACGCCGATGATGGCGGTTACGCCATTTTCCTCGCGCAGCAGTTCGCTGCACGCCGCATGGGTGAAGGTATCGGCGCTGAACAGCAACGCGGGGTCGACGTCACGCCCCGCCTGGGCCATCGCGGCCCGATAGCCCCGCTCCATCTCCCGGCCAGCCCAAACCGTCGAACGCCCGCCTACCAGCGCGATACGTTCATGGCCGAGATCGAGCAGATAGCTGCAAGCTTCGAGGCAACCGCTATAATGATCGGTGAGGACGCTATCGAAATTCTCGCCACCGTCCCGCTCCCACAGCACGACCGGCATCCTTAGCGATTGAAGGAGCCCCGCACGCTCTGCACTTTGATCGTCGGTCGACACGCTGATGATCGCGTCGAGCTGCCGCTCGCGGAAGAAGCGCCAGATGCCTTCCTCCTTGACCGGATCATTGTGCGTGCTGGCGAGGAACAGGTCATAGCCCGCTTCCCGCAACCGGCTCTCCGCGCCACTCACCAGGTTCGCCGCGATGGTCAAGCGGATGTCGGTGACGAGGCACCCCACCGCGTTGGTCGCGCGCTTGCGCATACTTTGGGCGATCCGGTTGGGAACATAGCCGAGCGCGTCGATCGCCACCTCAACCCGTCGGCGAATATCCTGGGCGACGGTAGCATTGCCGTTGAGGACCCGCGACACCGTCCCCACGGACAGGCCACAGCGATCCGCCACATCGCGCATCGTCGGCACGCGCTGCGGATTGATCGGCACATCCTTCGCTGAATGGCCATCGCCAGATTTGCGGGATTTCAACTCTATGCTTCCATCTCTGGCGCCAAGCCCGAATAACGTTTCATGGCGGACTTACCGGGAAGGCGGCGCAATGTCGAGATCACCAACCCCCTTCCTGGCCATGATCGCCGCGATCGCCGCAACGCCGAGGCTCAGGCTGACCGTGCAGCCCAGAGACAATTGCAGGCGCGAGCCGAGCCAGAGACGATCGTTGATCAGGCCCACGACGAACGGCCCCATTCCCTGCCCGATCAGGGCGCCTGTCAGGTTGACGATTGCGATTGCGCGCGCGCGGATCCTGTTCGGCACGAGCAACTGGATCGTCAAAGGCCAGGTCGCTGTGAAGATCGCGAGCAGGAATATCTGCGCGGCATAGGCGATGACGGCCGCGGGGAGCGACATCGGCACGAAATAAAGCAGCGATAGCGGCATGGCCAGACAGGCGACCCGCGCCATGAGGGAAACGCAATAGGAGACGATCGCCCGGTCGCCTTGCCGCGCAATGAGCAGTCCGGACAGCAGGCTCCCGACCACGCCAAGCACAAGCACCAGCGGCCCCACCAGCAGCCCCGCCGCCGATGCCGAGAGATGATATTCGCGCATCAGCACCGCGGGCATCCACGCGATCTGGGCGAACAGGGTGAGCACCATGAACGGCACCGCCAGCATGAAAGGCAACCAGAACGCCTTGCGCTGGACAAGAAGGCCGACGACCGCGCTCGTCCGCGGCACCTCCTCGCCAACGGCTTCCGCCGTCGCGATCTGGCGACGACGCGGTTCGCGCAGGGTGAACCACATCAGGATGCCGAGGCCGATGCCCGGCAGACCGACAGCCAGGAAGACGAGCTTCCATGCAGTCAGGCCGGTGCCGGACAGGACCCCGCTCGCCACGAGGCAGCGGGCCTCGTCGAGCAGCCAGCCGCCCGCGAGCAAGGCAAGCCCGCCGCCCAGATAGGGCGCGGTCATGAGCAGAGCGCTCACCCAGGCCAATCTGCGCCGCTCCAGAAGATCGGCGAAAATCGAGAGCGATGCCGTGGGGAGGCCCGCTTCCGCACAGGCCGTACCCGCGCGATAGAGGAGCAATTGCAGGAAATTCCCAGCCATCCCGCATAGCAGGGTCATCACGCTCCACAGACCGACGAAGGCGGCGGCCAGCCTGACCCGCGACACACCGTCAATCAGGCGAGCCATCGGGATTCCCGCCACGGCATAAAAGGCGGTGAAGGTGAAGCCCTGCAAGGCGCCGAGCTCGGAATCGCTCAGCGCGAAGTCGGCCTTGATATCGTTTGCCAGCACGCTGACGATCTGGCGGTCGATATTGGAGAGGACATAGCACAGGATCAGGAGCGAAATGGTGAAAGTCGCGCCGGGCCCTCCGCGAACCGATATCTCGTCTTTCACGATCCCACTCCACGAAATCCGGTCGACAATGCCCAGCTTTGCGCGCCATCAGCCGATCGGCAACCCGACGGGGGGAGCGGTGTGACCCGCTCCGCCCGCCATCAGGTGCAGCCGACGTTCGAACGTCTCGCCGCTTTACAGCTTGAAGGAGACTTCGACGCCATATCGGCGCGGCGGCAACAGCGGGAGAGACTCGAAAGTCGAACTCACCGTGCCGCCATTGGCATAGGCCAGCTTGTTGGCCAGATTCTTTCCGAACACCGATATCTTGTAGCGGTCGTCCGCGGACGACCAGCTGACGCTGGCGTCTAGCAGGCCGTAGGACGGTAGGATCGCCTTGTTTAGATCATCGTTCGCGCGCTTTCCGAGGTGATAGTAATTGCCCCGGAAGTTCAGCTTGCCGGCATCACCGATCGGAACGTCGTAACTGGCTGTCAGATTATAGTTCCACTTGGGCGCCTGCGACAGAAGGAGCCGCTTGGCGAGCAGGGGATCGGGCACCTTGTCACCGGTCAAATCCAGATTGTTGAACGCCAGATATTTGGCATCGGTATAGCCGACCGAACCGCTCAACGTCAGATTGCGGACCGGTATGGCGGCGATCTCGATCTCGGCGCCCTGGATCCGCGCCGATGCCGCGTTGAGCGTGCGCTGCACCAGATTGAAATCCTGAACCAGCCGCTGCAGGTCGTCATAGGTGTTGCGGTACAGCGCCATGTTGACGCGAAGCCGACGATCGAACCATTCCGATTTGGCGCCGACCTCATAAGCGTCGACCTTCTCGGGATTATACGGCCCGGGCAGCACGCCAGGCGAGTTCCGCAGACCATATCCCCCGCCGCGGAAGCCTTTCGTATAGGTGAAATAGAACTGCAGCGCGTTGGTCGGCTGCCAGCGAATGCCGGCCTTCGGCGTGAAATCGCGCCAGGTGTGGGCATTGCTGAACGCATAGTTGCAGACCGTGCCGTCCAGGCTGCACCCGCCGAGCGCCGCGGTCATCACCGCCTTGTGGTCGATCGTGTAGCGGCCGCCTGCCGTGATCGTCACGGTGCCGAAATGCGCATCGCCCTGCGCGAAGACTCCGCCGGTCTTCTGATGAAGGATTCCGTCGCTGACTGGACGCGAGGCCCCGCCGTTAAGGCTTCTGGCCTCGGAATAATTCGCCATCTGCTGGAAATAATTTCCGCCGGCGGTCAGTTCGAAATAATCTCCGAACTTGCCGTTATAGATGATCTCGGCGGATTTCTGATGCTGGTGGAGCCCGGTCGGCGCGACGAACGAGAATATCTGCGCGGAGCTCGCATCGACGTCGGTCTCGAAAGACGTCCTGATCTTCCGCGCGGTCAAGGTCGCCTTGATCGTGCCATTGGGGACTTCGTAGGCCCCCTCAAGGATGACATGCTTCCAGCGCTGCTGGCTGTGCGCGTCGAAATCGCTCGACAGAATGAACTTGCCCGAAGGGATCGGCGCGCCGGCATTGTTGAAGACGTTGATCGACGGCGTCCCATAATCGTCCATCCGGCCGATCTCCCCGATCAGCGTCAGCGTCAGCCGGTCGCTTGGCTTGAACTCCATTATCGGGCGGACGATCAGATCATTGTGTCGCCCGATGCGATTGCCGGGATTGGCGGCGTTCGCGAACAACCCGTTGTTGCTATTGGACATGATCGCGACCTTCGCGTTCAGCACGTCCTTGATCAATGGCCCCTCGACCGACGCGGCACCGCTGATCTGGTTGAAATTGCCATAGCTGACCTTGCCCTGAAGGCCGAACTCGCCGCTCGGGCGGCGGCTCCGCATAACGACGGCGCCGCCGGTCACATTGCGGCCAAAAAGCGTCCCCTGCGGGCCGCGCAATATCTCGACCGACTCCAGATCGAAGGCATCGGTCACTACGCCCAGGTTCACGCCATAATACATGCCGTCGACGAACACGCCGACCGCTGGCTCGGCCGAGGGATCGCTGGTGTTGACGCCAATGCCGCGGATGAGGAAATTGGCCGTCCCCGGAAAGGTGCCGCTCGGCGTCAACGAGACATTCGGCGCCACCCGGCCAACGTCGGTCAGGGTGAGCGCATGCATCTCCTCGAGCTGCCGGCCCGACACGGCGGTGATCGCGATGGGCACGCGCTGCGCCGTTTCGGCGCGGCTGCGCCGCTGGGCCGTGACGACGATATCGCCGAGTTGACTGCCATCGCTCGCCCGCGCTTGGCCTTCATCCGACGATGCCGTGGCCGCCTGGGCGAGCGTCGGCGAGCCGGCGCAGATGAGGACGCCAGAGATTCCCGCGACCAGCGAACTTCTCAACATCCTCCGGAAATCATCATTCTCACGCATTATCCTCTCCTCCCTGAACGCTATTGCCGCTCTCTTTTTTCAGCCGTGCTGACGGCCGTTCGGCACACCCGCCGCAATCGCGGCGAGCAGTCGGAAATGGGCTTCGGTGACGCTCATGCCCTGCGCGCTCGCCATGGCCTCCAAGCCGATCTGCTCGTCGCCCTGCGCGCCGACCAGAACGACCTCGTCACCGACCCGCACATCGGACAGCCCCGACAGATTCACGATCGAATGCTGGAGGGTGCGGGCAACCACGGAAAGGCGAGTTCCGCGTATGAGGACCTCACCGAAACCGCGATGCGCGGACAGTCCGTCGATCCAACCCAGCGGGAACACGCCCGTCGCTCCACCGGCGGGGATGGCGGTCTTGTCGGCATAGCCGACTGTCAGCAGACGCGCCTCGTCGAAAGGCGTGACCTGAAGCAGCCTGCTCGAGATTCGCGGCACGATGGGCTGGAAGGGCGGCATCTCCGGACCCGCCGCCATCATCCCATAGAGAAGCCGTCCGGGATCCACCGCCGAATGACCGAGGCCCGGCCGCTGCAATATCAGCGTGCTGCTCGCGACCATCGTCTCGATCGGTCGCTGCACGGCATCCTCGATCAGTCGAGTCAGCCGATCGAACAGCGGCAGACCGCCATCGACGATCTCATCGGCGCGGCTGCCGAAATGCGAATAGGCACCGATGCAGCGGACCGATGACTGGCGCCGAACCCTAGCCAGAACGGTCCGCAGGTCCGGCTCGTTCAGTCCATAGCGCCGAAACCCGCAATCGAGCTTGAAGAAGACGTCGCCCGTCGCGCCGGAGCGCAACAATGCCTCGCAGCCTTCGACGCTGCTGATTGAGACGATGATGCCGGCCTCGACCATCTCGCCCAGCGCCGCAGGATCACAGCCCGCGAACAGGAGCACCGGACGACCCGCAGCAACGCACTTCGCCCGCAGCGCCTCCTCGGGCGTTCCCAGACAGAAGCCGTCGACACCGGCCCGCACGCCCAGGCAAACGATCCGCTCGACACCCACACCATAACCATCGCCCTTGGCGCACTGATAGATCTTCGTCCCAGGCGGCAGCAGCCTGCGCACCTGCTCGACATTGGCATGGAAGGCCCGCTCATCGAGCTGGAACGCGTTGCCGCGACGATCGGCGACCTCATGCACCCCGATATCCCGATGAACTTCCAGGCAATTCATATTCGCTCCAAGCCACCCAAAGCCGGCCGCCCCGCCCGAGTGGCGTATCGGCCAATGATTCGAGCCGCACCCTTGCGACTTAATGAAACGTTATATTTACAAAATGACGTTGTCAACGCCCGTTACGGAACATGCTCGGCCAGCCAAATCGACGACCAACCAACCAGCCGGCAACACTCTAATTTTTAATTTTTCTATTATATTACAGATATTTATAACTATAAATCACCGTCATCCATGGATATTCCAACCCACATCCTCAATGCATCATCCGGTCAAAACCGCTCCCTTTTCACCAGGAGCGATTGACGATTTGATGAAACGTTGTATGAAACTACGACCTGTCGATATCGCCGCGACGCGATGACGGAACACCGACCGGATTCGGGCGGAGGCGAGTCGGCATAATCAGATTTCTCAAGGGAGCAGTTTTGATGGACGACATCGCGCATTTCATCGCCGGCGAGCCATATTACGGCGAAGGCGACCGCTCCGGGCCGGTCTTCAACCCTTCCGATGGCTCGACGCTCTACCAGTGCCGCTACGCCAGCACGTCGACCCTCGACCACGCCGTCGAGGTGGCGATCGAGGCTGGCCGCGGCTGGGCGAACGCATCGCAGGCCCGGCGCCTAGCGGTGATCTTTGCCATGCGCCAACTCGTCATCGACAATAGCGACGAGCTTGCCCGCCTGATCGGACGCGAGCACGGCAAGACGATCGCCGATGCCAAGGGGGAGATTCATCGCGGGCTCGAGGCACTGGAGTTCGCGACCAACGCAGCCCAGGTCACCAAGGGCGAATATTCCTACAATGTGAGCGGCGGCATCGACGCCTTCTCGATCCGTCAGCCCGTCGGAATCGTAGGCTGCATCGCTCCCTTCAACTTCCCTGCGATGGTGCCGCTGATGATGACGGCGATGGCGATCGCCTGCGGGAACGCCGTCATCCTCAAGCCTTCTGAGCGGGTACCGGGAGCCGCCGCGTTCATCGGCGACCTATGGCGCCAGGCCGGCCTGCCCGATGGCGTGTGGAATGCGGTCAACGGCGACAAGGAAGTGGTCGACGCCATGCTGGAGCATCCCCGGATCGCGGCGATCAGCTTCGTCGGCTCGACCCGGATCGGCGAATATATCTATCATCGCGGCTGTGCCCACAACAAGCGCGTGGCGGCTTATACGGGCGGCAAGAACCATATGGTGGTGATGGCGGACGCCGACCTAGAACAGGCCGCCTCCGCCTTCGTCAGCGCGGCCTATGGATCGTCGAGCCAGCGCTGCATGGCGGTGTCGCTGCTGGTGGCGGTCGGCGACGATACCGCCGAACAGCTTCGCTCCCTCATCGTCCCGAAGATCGAGGCCCTGCATATCGGCGCCTATGACGACCCCAAGGCGGATTTCGGCGCGGTCATCACCGCCGACGCCAAGCGGACGGTCGAACAGGCGATCTCCGATGCGGTGGCCGCCGGCGCCGAACTGGTCATCGACGGGCGAGGCTTCGCCGTCCCGGGCCTCGAGCGCGGCTTCTTCACCGGCGCGACCCTGCTCGATCGGATTACGACCGACATGGACTTCTGGAAGACGGAGATCTTCGGTCCCGCCCGCGGCATCGTCCGCGCCCAGGACCTGGACGAGGCGATCGCGATCACCAACGCGCACGAATATGGCAATGGCGCGGTGATCTTCACGCAGAACGGCCATACCGCCCACCGCTTCGTCACGGAGGTGGAGGCTGGCATGCTCGGCGTCAATGTGCCCGTTCCGGTGCCTGTCGGACATCATAATTTCGGCGGATTGCGGCGTTCGAAGTTCGGCGACGCGCATATGTATGGGCCCGACGCGGCCCGCTTCTATACGAAGATCAAGTCGATCTCCCAACGCTGGCCGGTGCGGACCCAAAGCACGATACCGCTCTCGCTCGCCTTTCCCAGCAACCACTGATCCATTCGGCAGATCCGCTACCGGCGTTCCGGACGGCGATTTCAAGGACAGGTCATTTGACGCTTCATATCGAAACACCGGTTTTCGTCGCCGATCCGGATTACAGCCGGTCAGCGCTTCCCATCTTGCTCAAGATGGACGCGTTTCAACCCTCCGGAAGCTTCAAGCTCCGGGGGCTCGGGCTTCGCTGCGAACGAGACTTTGCCGCCGGAATACGCAGATTCATCTGCGCCTCCGGCGGCAATGCCGGTTTCGCGGCGGCCTACGCGGCGCGGGAGCTTGGGGCCTCGATGTCGATCGTCGTGCCTGAAAGCACCAGCCCTGAAGCACGCGACGCAATCCGGCGATTGGGCGCCCGTCTGGACGTGGCGGGCAACAGCTTCGACGACGCCCATGCGCATGCGCGCATGCTGGCACGCGGCGATGGCGACGCCAGCCTGCTTCATCCCTTCGACGATCCGGTCTTGTGGGAAGGGCACGCTACGCTGATCGATGAAGTGGTCGCTCGCGGCCATGATTTTGATTGCGTCATCCTGGGCGTGGGCGGAGGTGGGTTGATGGCCGGCGTCGCCGAGGGGCTGGATCGCCACGGGCTGGCCCACATCCCGATCATCGCGGTCGAGACCTTCGGCGCCGACAGCCTCGCGCTCAGCATCGAAGCCGGTCATGTCCAAACGCTTCCGGCGATCACCTCGATCGCCACCTCGCTCGGCGCCAGGGCCGTTGCGGAACACGCGTTCGAATTGACGACGAAGCGGCCGATCATCCCGTTGCGCGTCACCGATCGCGATGCCGTGAAAGCATGCCTCAGATTCGCCGATGCCTTCCGCGTCCTGGTGGAACCCGCCTGCGGCGCCGCGCTGGCGGCATTGGACGTTCACCCGGATATCTTCCGGCCGTTCAAACGACCGCTCGTCGAGATTTGTGGCGGTATCGGCGTTTCGCTCGACCGTCTCACGAATTGGCGCATTGGCCCTTGAGTCGACAACCAGCCACAAGAACCCTCACCTATCCGCCGCCATTCCAGGTCAAATCCGGACTCTCTTTCGCTTTCCTCAGCGCGCCGCGCAAACGACCTTCTGTTCCTCTCAGGACAACTCGCCCTGGACGAGGGCGCAATCGTCGGCGCCGATATCGCGCCCCGGAGGCGCCGGATCATCGACATGATCACACATCAATTGGCAGCCTATGATCTCAGGCTGAGCGATGTCCAGAAGACAAGCAATTGGCATAGCGCTCGCGCAACTCCCTCTTTGCGATTTTTCCGGTCGCCGTGAGGGGCACCGTGTCGAATATGATCCGGTCGGGCATCCACCATTTGACGACGGCTCGGGCCAGATGCTCGCGGATCGCTTCCTCGGTGACCCTGTCCCCGGCATGGGCCTCCACGATCAGCACGGGCCGTTCTTCCCATTTGGGATGGAACGCCCCGATGACGGCGGCGATCTTCACGCCGGCGCAGGCCATCGCGGCATTCTCCAGGTCGATCGAGCTGACCCATTCGCCGCCGGACTTGATCACGTCCTTGCTGCGGTCGGTGATCCGCATGAAGCCGTCGGCATCGATCGTCGCGATGTCGCCCGTGTCGAACCAACCGTCGTCGTCGAGCGCGCTCGCCTCGCTGCGGAAATAGCGCTCGACCGTCCAGGGACCACGGACATGCAGAGCCCCGGCGCTCCGGCCGTCATGCGGGAGCGCGCGCCCTTCCTCGTCGACGATGCGCAGCTCGATGCCGAACTGGAGCCGCCCCTGCCGCGTCCAGACGATCTCGTCGCGGGCGTCGGCGCCATGGGTCTCGATCGCCGGCGTGGGGGAGGCGATCACGCCCACCGGGCTGGTCTCGGTCATGCCCCAGAGCTGGCGCACCTCGACGCCATGGCTCTGGAAAGTCGTTGCCATCGCCCGCGGTACGGCCGACCCGCCGATCACGATCCGCTCCAGCGATCCGACGCCCTGCCCCGATCGCCGCAGATGATCGAGATACATCGTCCAGATCGTCGGTACGCCGCCCGAAAAGGTCACGCCTTCGGCCTGGATCAGTTCCTGGAGGCTGGCGCCGTCCATCCGGTCGCACGGCAGGACGATCTTGCAGCCGTTGATCGCGGCGGCGAAGGGCAGGCCCCATGCGGTGGCATGGTACATCGACTGGCACGGCATCACGCAATCAAACGCCGAGAAGCCCAGCGCGCCCGACAGCCCGGCGGCATAGGCATGCAACACGATCGAGCGATGGCTGTAGAGCACGCCCTTGGGATCGCCCGTCGTTCCCGACGTGTAGCACAGGAAGGCGCCGGACCGCTCCGTCAGCCATGGCCATTCGACGATGTCCGGCCGATCGCGCAGCAACGCCTCATAGCTCAGGGCACCGATGGCGTCGCCGGCGCGGTCGCCGAGCAGGATGACCGTCTCGATCTTGCCCAGGCGCGGCAGCAGCCGCACCGCGAGATCGACGAAACTCTCGTCGATCAGCAGGACGTGGCTGCCGGCATGGTCGATCGTATAGGCGACATGGTCGTCGCTCAGCCGGGGGTTCGCGGTGTGCAGCACGGCGCCGATGCCGGGCACGGCGTAGAACAGCTCGAGGTGGCGGTGCGTGTTCCAGGCCAGCGAGCTCACCACGTCGCCGGGGACGATGCCGAGCGATCGCAGCATGTTCGCGGCCTGGGCCACCCGCCGGGCGAGCCCGCGATTGTCATAGCGGAAGATCGATCCGTCCACCTGGCGCGAGACGATCTCGCGCCCGGGATGGGCGGCCTCGGCGTAGCGAAGCAGCGCGCTGACCTGCAACGGATGATCCTGCATGAGTCCCGTCATCGGACTGTCGATGATCTGCATCGCTTCCCTTTCGCCGGTCACCCGATCTTTCCAAAGCAGCGCGGAATGGCGTCGCGCAGCAAATCCCTCTCGCTGAGGCCGGCGGCGCGGGCCGGCCCGTTCAGATGCGACAGCCAGCCGCACCGGAAGCCATCCTCGGCGTCGCCGATCCGCGCCGATATGTGCGCGACGGCCCCCGCCGCCAGCCCGTGCCGTTCGAGCACCGCCAGCGAGACGATGCCGGCGAGGTCCTTGCCCACCCCCGCATCGTTGAAGAAGACCCCGCGCAGCGGATAGCGCAGCGCATAGTCGACGACGCTGGCCCCGCCATGCGATCCGGAAACGACGACGGCGTCGCGATCGCATGCGCGCAGCTCGGTGATCGAGCTGAGCAGGACGACATGGACGCCGTGAAGGTCGATCTGCTGACGCATGGCGGGAGCGCCCTCACGCCCGCCGTTCGGCCCGGCGAACGGTCGTCGTCAGCGTGCCGATCGCCTCGACATACAGCTCCACCACGTCGCCGGGCGAAAGCCGGCGCTGCAATTCGAAACCGCACCCCGTCAACACGGTGCCCGAGGCGATGATCTCGCCGGCATGCAGCTGCCGGTCCCGGCTGAGCATCACGACCGCGTCCTCGAAGCTGTGGTGCATCGACGCCGTGCTGCCGCGCGACCACTGCTCGCCGTTCACCGACGCCGTCATGGCGAGGGCATAGGGATCGGGGATGGCGTCCGCGGTGACGATGCAGGGGCCGATCGGATTGCTGTTGTCGAAATCCTTGCCGGCGCCGGGGCCGATCTGCCCGGCCATCACCGCCAGTTGCACGTCCCGCGCCGAAAGGTCGTTGAAGATCGTATAGCCAAAGATGTGCGCGCGGGCCTGGGCGGGGGATATGTTCCGGCCGCCCTTTCCGACGATGCAGGCCCATTCCAGCTCGAAATCCATCCAGTCGGTCTCGCCCGGCCAGACGGCCTCCTGCCCGGTGCCGCACACCGCCGTCGTGTCGCAATTATAATAGATGACCCGTTCGCTCACGATCGGCGCCAGATGATAACTGCCCTCGACGCCGAGCCCGGCCGCGCCCGCCTTCTGCCGCATCATCATCTCGCCGACCGCCTGGAGATGCTCCAGGAAGAGCTGGCAGTCGCGCATCTTCACGGGTCGCGGCAGCGGCGCCAGCAGCGTCGCGTCGCGCAGGTCGACCATGGCGCCGGCGGGCGCCGCCTCGACGATCGCGCGGGCATGCCGCAAGGCCGGCTCCCCCGCCTCGATCAGTGCCTGCATCGATCCGAAATAAGCCGGCGCCTCGTCAGCCGCCGCCAGATCGACGATCCGATCGCCGTCGATCAGCGCACCGATGCGCTCGGTCCCGCTCCGTTCAAAGGTCACCAGTCGCATCTCGTCTCTCCCGAAGGCGGATCAATTGCCGAAGGCTTCGCGAAGGTGCAGGCCCATCGCTCGCCAGGACCGCTCGTCCGTGCGTCCGTGATAGAAGGCGCCGGCCAACCCCACGGCGTCGATCGCGGGATTGGTGAAGCTGTGCGCGGCCCCCGTATAGGCGATCGTCTGGCAGTCGGCCCGGCAGGCCGCCATCTCGTCGAGGAAGGCCTTCAGCTCGGCCTGGCCGACGAACGGGTCCTCGGCGCCGTGGCAGACCAGCAGCGAGGCCTCGATCGCCGCCCGGCCCGGACGGGCCGTCGCCAGATTGCCGTGGAAGCTGACCCCGGCCCGGTAGTCGGGATGATTGGCGCGCGCGAGTTCGAGGACCACGGCGCCGCCGAAGCAGAAGCCGATCGCCGCCAGCCGGCCGTCGCAGCGCGGATGACGCGCCAGCGCATCGAGCGCGGCGCCGGCGCGGCGGACGATCCGGTCCGGTTCCGCCAGCCACGACTGCACCAGCGGCACGCCTTCGTCGATCGACTGGACCGACCGCCCCTCGCCGTAGAGGTCGGCGGCGAGGCCGATATAGCCGAACTCCGACGCCAGGCGCTCGGCGCGCCCGATCGTCTGCTCCCCCACGCCGCCCAGGTCGGCGAAGACGGCGATCGCCGGGCACCTGCCCCGCCCCTCCGGCAGCGCGATCCGGCCCCGGCACGGCACGTCCCCATCACGATAGTCGAACAATTCGGTCATCACGGTCTCCGTCCTCGCCGGCCCGACGCGGGCGGCGATGCAAGCGCTTCAGAAAAACAGTTGGAAATCGGCCCGTCGGGGCCCTTCATCCATCATCTCGACATAGGCGTCGGGGCTGCGGGTCCAGAACTGGAAGTTGTTGTTCTCGTCGAGGAACCAGCTCTTACAGCCGGAAAGCCAGACGGTGCCCTGCGCCGCCGCGGCATTCTCCGCCTTGAACCGCTGCTCGGCCTCCGGGCGGGGCGCCAGCGCGCGGGCACCGCTGTCCTCCAGCATCTTCAGCAGGCGGATGATGTAGCCGGTCTGCAGTTCGGCGCCGGTTATGTAGGACTGGTTGCCGAGCGCCGAGAAGGGTCCGCCGATCGCGAAGAGATTGGGGAAGCCCGCGAAGGAAACCGTCGCGAAGGACGAGATGCCGTCGGCCCAGGCCTGGTCGAGGGTGATCCCGTCGATCCCGACTGGATTGATCGAACGGAAATATTCCTTGGTCTTGAACCCCGTCGCCAGGACGATGGCGTCGACCGCGTGCGCCGCGCCGTCGGCGGTGCGGACGGCATGGGGCTCGATCCGCTCGATCGGGCTGGTGACGAGGTCGCAATGGGGCTGCTGGACGGCCTCGTAGAAGCCCTCCGTCATCACCAGCCGCTTGCACATCATCTGGTAGTCGGGGGTCAGCTTCGCCCGCAGCCCGGCGTCCTCGACCAAGGCCAGATTGTTGCTGCACTCCTCGAAATAGCGTCGGGTCGTCTCGGGATCGCCGGCGGACAGCGCGCCGAGGTCCCGCTGGCTCTCGGCGATGATGCGGTCATATATCTCGTAGAGCCGCGCGACATCGCCGCGCAGGCGGCGCTTCTGCTCGTCCGAATGCCGTTCCCGCGTGATCGGGAAGACCCACTGCGCCGTCCGCTGGAATATCGTCAGGCCGCCGACCTGGTCGACGATCGCCGGGATGATCTGGGCGGCGGTGGACCCCGATCCGACCAGCGCGACCCTCTTGTCGCGCAGGTCGGTATCGGGCCGCCATTTGGCGCTGTGCAGCACCTCCCCCTCGAACCGCTCGATGCCAGGCAGGCCGATCTCGTTGGCGACGTGCAGGAAGCCGGTGCAGGCGATCACGGCATCGACCACGGCGCTGTCGCCATCGGCCATCTCCAGATGCCAGCCGTCATCGCGGTAGCGCGCCGAGACGACTTCCTTGCCGAACCTGATCCGCCAGTTGAGGTCGAGCTGCCGGCAGGTGTTCTCCAGATATTGCCGGATCTCCTCCCCCGGTGCGAAGGACTGGCTCCACTCGGGATTCAGCGCGAAGGTGAAGGAATAGGCATGGGACGGGATGTCGCAGGCGACACCCGGATAGACATTCTCCCGCCATGTCCCGCCGACCGACGACGCCTTCTCGTAGATGGTGAAGTCGGAGATGCCGGCCTGCTCCAGCGCATAGGCCATGGCGATGCCGCCGATGCCGGCGCCGATGATCGCGATCCGGCGATCGCCCTTGAGCTTCGCGGACCGGCCGCGTTCGATGACCTCGCGTACCGTGGCCATGGTCAGCGCTCCTGCTCGCGGGTCTTGAGATAGGCGATGATGTTGGCGCGCACGCCCGCGTCGGCCACGCCGGTGAAGGTCATCTTGTTGCCGGGCACGAAGCTGCGCGGCGCGGCCAGGAACCGATCGAGCGACATGTCGTCCCAGCGGATCTTCGCCAGCCGCAGGGCGTCGGAATATCCATAGGCGGGATCGATCGACGCGGCCGGGCGATCGTAAACGCCGTCGAGCCTCGGGCCGATCTTCGGCGGGGACGATGCGGAAATGCCATGGCACGACGTGCAGCGGGCGAACTGGGCCTGCCCCAGCGTAGCATCGCCGGCGGCATGGGCGCCCCCCCCCGCGGCGAGGAGGATGCAGGCGAAAATCTGCGAAACGTGACGTGAAGGGTTCATGTTGAAACCGATCCTCGTGTCAGGGATATGGGCGGAGACGGGCGTCATCGTGCCAGCGGGTCGGGGCGGATCTGGAATTTGACGAGGCCGGGATTGCCGCTGTCGGCGTCCTCGCCGTGCCAGACCGTGATGCTGTTGTAACTCGCCCAGAGGCCGCCGCCCTTCCAGCCGGCGCCGGGCCGATCGCGCCGCGCGCTGATCTCGCGGGCATAGAAGCCCCGCGGATAGGGAACGCGCATCACGATCGGCGCCTGCGATCGCCGGGAGAGCGCCACGAGCGAGTCCGAATTGCCGCCGCTGACGATCACGCTGTCGCGGCCGAGCCCGCTGACGTCGGCATGATCGACGACGAGGCCGTAGTTGAAATCCGCCGTCTCCTCGCTGCCGGCGAGGCGGGGGCCGGGAAGCCGGCGGAAGCTCCAGGCCTGGGGACATTGCTGCCCGGTCGCGCCTGGCCCTGAGCGCGTCCGGCATTTCGAGCGGTCGAACTGCGCCACGCCTCCGCTGATCAGCGCGACCCATACGCGCCCCCGGCTGTCGAAATCGACGTTCATCGGCGAATAGCCGGCATAGCTGCCGTCCGGCCGGCGCGGCGGCTCATAATATTCGCTGCGGCAGCTATAGGGCGGCCGGTCACCGGGAACGAGCCGGACAATGCCGCCGGGGAAGTCTCGGGTCGCGGTGAACCAGATGCTGCCATCGGTCGGATGCGGCCGCGCGCGGAAGACGAAATGCCCCGCGATCCGCGTGTCCCGCTTCGGATCGGACGGTTCGCCAAGCAGGGTCCACTGCCCGGGATCGAGATCGGTCGCGCGGCGCCGCCGTCCGGCGGTCGGCAGGACGACCGGGCACCAGCCCGTCGCCCGCGCGGCGTCGCCGGTGCGGTCCCACTGGTCGGGATCGATCCAGGTGATCACGGTGTCGCTGGTGAAGAACAGCGCCTTGTAGGTGTCCGGCGCCGCCTTGGCTCGCCGGTCGAGGCACATCGGCACCGAGGTGAAGCGGTTCCGGGCGGGATCGTACATCCGCAGATATTCGACGCGCGGGGCGACGATGAAGTTCTTCCCCGCCGGGTCGACCCATTCCGCCGCGCATTCCGCCTTGGGCGGCGGCGTGTCGGCGACATGCTCCTTGAGGAATTGCGGCCCGTAGCTGGGGAACCAGACCCGCCCGCGACGATCGAGCGTCACGAGCATCGGGTGCCGCCGGCCGTCGGGAATGTCGAGCAGCCGCGCTTCGCTGGTGTTCGGATCGACCATGGTCAGCCGGCCGACATGGGGCTCGACACCGAACACCGGCCCGCCGGCGTTGAGATCGGGGTGGCGCGGGTCGGTGGCGATCAGATCATGGTTGAAGGTCGGGCCGCCCCAGTCCCAGATCGAGATCACGACGTTCCGCTCGATCCCGGACGGCCGTCGCGGCTGCTCGGCGGGCAACGCCCCCTTGCCGATCCGCGCGGTCCAGTCGGCATACATGCGCGGCCCCGCCGGGCCGAGCGACGCCATCGTGACCTGCATCGCATTGGCATAGCCCTGCGCGAGGTCCCCCATCGCGGGATCGCCCTTGTCGCGCGCCTGGCGGATGCGCTGATGCCAGCCTTCGAGGCTGTTGTCGGCGGGATCGCGCATCACCTCGTTGCCGATCTGATGACAGACCAGGCAGAATTTGGCGGTCGCCATGAAGCTCTGCCGGCGTCCCGCCTCGCCCCCGAACGCCGGCGCGAGCGGCGCCTTCAGCATCGCGTACCAGTAATTGGCCGGATAGGCCTTCGCGGCCTCGGCCGGGTCGGCGGCCGCACGGGCGCGCAGCGTCACGCGCGCGCCGGGCGACGCGGGCTCGCGGTCGGTGTCGACCAGTCCATAGCCCCTGGCCCAGATGCGATACCGCGCCTTCGGCAGTTCCGGCAGCACGAACCGGCCCTGGTCGTCGGTCACCACGATCTTGATGAAGCGGGTGGGCAGGTCGCGCGTCTCCGCGATCACCCAAATCCCCGCTTCCGGCCCCCTGGGCCCGGTCACGGAGCCGACGATCGCATCCGGTGCGGTCGCGGGAAGCATGGTCGGCGCCAAGGTCGGCGGCAGCGCGGCGCCGGTCGTCAGCACGAACGATGCCGACGCCACTGCAAGCGCACCGGCCATCGCGGCCACCGAGACGAATCTTTTCATCGAAAGACCTCTGGCGCCGGGCCCGCGGGCCCGGCGTTGGCTGATCAATATTGGAAGCTGAAGCTGACGCCGTAGCGCGCCGGCATGCCCGCATAACGGACCACCACGTCGCTGATGCTGTTGGCGGAGTTCCAATAATATTTGTTGGTCACGTTCTCGCCGAACAACATCGCCTTCCAGCGGCCGTCGGCGCTCTCGATGCCGGCGTTGAGATCGACCAGCGTATAGGCGCGGATGGCTACCACCGGCACGCCGCCGAGCTGGGCGTTGGTGCCGCTGTGATAGGTCAGGTGCCCGCCGACGAAGGCCGACAGGCGGTCGCCGACCGGCCATGCGTAGCGCGCGTCCGCCACCGCTTGCCATTTCGGCGTATATGGCAGGCGAGAGCCGTCGAAATTGCGCTGGAGGCCGAACACGTCGAGACCGATGAAGTCGTCGACCCGCGTGTGCAGATAGGTGCCCGAGAAATCGAGATCGAGCCCGCGCGTCGGGCGGATGTGCACCTGGCCCTCAGCCCCCTCGATCTTCGACTTCGGCACGTTGACGAGCGCCTGCACGGTCCGCAGGACCGGATCGGGGATGATCCCGCGCACCTGCTTGTCGGTATAGTCCATGCGGAAGATCGCGCCGTTCCACTGGATCTTGCGATCCCACAACGGCACCTTGAAGCCCGCCTCATAGGCGACGACCTTTTCCTGCGACACCGGGGTGAACTGGGTCAGCGTCGCGGCCGTGGTCGTGGGGAAGCCGCCGGCTTTGTAGCCCTGGCTGACATTGGCGTAGAGGAGCAGGCCGCCCTCCCCCTTCCAGCTCAGGCCCGCGCGCCAGGAGATATTGTCCTGGTTGAAATTGGTCACAAGCCGCGCCGGATCGAGATTGGCGTCGAGGCTGGTGCATTCGCCAGGCGCGATCGGGACGACGGGCGACCTGCCGCCTTTCAGCGCGGTCTGCAGCGCGACGAACGCCGCCGCGAACCGGCCGTCGCCGACGTCGCCGCTGCAGCCGTCGAAGCTCCGGTCCGCCTTGGTGTAGCGGGCGCCGCCCTGGATGCTGAGGCCGGGCATGATCTCATATTCGGCGTTGCCGAACAGCGCGTAGGTCCTGGCGATCTGGACGTTGTTCGCCTGCGCGCCGTTGTAGCGGACGCCCGCGATCTTCCCGCCGGTCGAATCGCCGAGGAAGGAGGTCAGCCGCTCGGAGATGCGGTCGCGCTCGTAATTGCCGCCGAACACCCAGGTCAGCGCGTCGGTCTTTCCCGACAGGCGCAGCTCCTGGAAGAAGGACTTGATGCCGCCGACGTCGAGGCTGTCGATGATGTTGAGCGTCGAGCCGTCCTGGTCGATCGGCGCATAGCGCGAATAGTCGGCATAGCTGGTGATCGAGGTGAGCGAAATGTCGGACGACAGGTCGTAGCCCAGCCGCAGCGAGGTCTGCCAGAGCGAGTTGTCGTTCCTGAGGCTGCGCCCGGCGTTCCAGTCCGCCGCGCGATCGTTCGCGGGCGCGAGCGGATAGAGGAAGGTGCCGGGGACGTCGGGAATGTTGGCCGGCGTCTTGGGGATCAGCGCGACCAGCTGCGGCGCCTGGTTGTCCGACCGGTCGCGCCAGCCGTTGACGTTGAGCTGCGCCGTGAAGGCCGCGGACGGCGCCCACTCGACGATCGCGCGGCCGACCAGCAGGTCCTTGGCGCCCAGGCTGTCGCGCCGGGTATAGCTGCGCTGCCAGTCCCCGCCCTGATCGGTGCGGGCGGCGACGCGGACCCGGAGCGTGTCGCTGATCGGTCCCGTGACATGGCCCTCCAGCTCCACCTCGCCGAAGCGGCGGTAGCTCGCCCGCATCCCCGCGCCGAACTCCGCCGTGGGCCTGGCCGCGACATAGTTGATCGCGCCGCCGGTCGAATTGCGTCCGAACAGGATGCCCTGCGGCCCCTTGAGGACCTCGACACGCTCGAGGTCGAGCCCGGCGCCGATCGTCATCGCCGAATAGGGAAGGCTGACCTCGTCGACATAGACCGACACGGCCGGATCGGCCGCGAGCGAGGATTCGAAATAGCCGACGCCGCGCAGGATGTAGACCGGCGTCTGATAGCCGCTGACGGTGTAGCTGAAGCCCGGCACGCTCTTTTCCAGGTCGCCCGGCTTGACGATGCCCTTGTCGGCCAGCTCCTTGCCGCTCAGCGCGCTGATCGACATCGGGACCTCGTTGACGCGCTGCTCGCGCTTCTGCGCGGTCACGACGATCTCCGCGGCGTCGCCCGCGCCGCCCTCGGCCGCATGGGCCGCCCCCGGACAGACGAGCGCGGCCATGAGCGCCAAGCCCGATATGCCGATGTGATCTTGCCTGTTTCGCATAACCCCCTCCATCAAAAGTTCCGATATTTTGATATTTTTATGGATATTACGGTACTAATCTGATCATATCGTATGATGATTACGATATAAGTTTCATAAGATGGGATAATATCCCGGTCAATGGAATTTTTTAGCAAGAAAGGAGCAGGGGTGGACGTCAATGGCGAAACCGAGCGGGAGATCGGTGATCTCATCCATCGCTTCTATTGGCTGGTCGACCATGGCCGCGCCGCGGAAACGGCGGAAATGTTCAGCGAAGACGCCCGGCTGACCTATGGCGCGGGCGCGCCGACGCCGGGGGACCTGCAAGGCGAGGCGGTTCGCCTCGCGATGCGCCAGCGGCAGGACATCGCGGGGCTGGTCACGCGTCATATCGTCTCCAATCTCATGCTGACGCGGCGCGGCGAGGACAGGGTCGATTCGGCCTTGCTGCTGACGGTGTTCCGCTCGGAGGAGCCGTCGCGCGACCCCCTTCCGCACACGGTCGCGGACGTGGAGGAGAGCTTCGTCCGCGATGCTGGGCGCTGGCGCATCGAGCGAAGGACGATTAGTCCCATCTTCGTGCGGGCGTGACCCGAGCTGCAACCGATTTCCCCGAGAGCATTGGATAGAATGGCAACCAAATCGTCCGGCGCTGGCCAAGGTATCGAACGCGTGGCGGCAATCCTGCGCGCCGTGGCCACCCATAATTCGACGGGCGCCAGGCTCGTCGACGTCGAGACCGCGACCGGCCTCAGCAAATCGACGGTCCACAGGCTGCTCAGCAGCCTCGCGGCCCAGGGGCTGGTCGAGCAAGGCGACGAAGGCAGCGCCTTCTTCCTGAGCTTTGACCTTCTCCAGCTCGGCGCGGCCGCAGCCAACCGCTACGGCGTCGTGGACGTGGCGCGGCCGCATCTCGAGCGGCTCGCGGAGCGGGTCGGCGACACCGTCATCCTGTCGATCGCGGCCGGCACCGATTGCGTCGTGATCGACAGGGCGGAAGGCGACTTCCCGGTCCAGATCAATACGCCATGGCTGGGCGAGCGCCGGCCGCTCGGCATCGGCGCGGGAAGCCTGGCGATCCTGGCGGCGATGCCAGACGAGGCGATCGACGAAACGTTGCGGGCGAACCGCGAAGGCTATGCCCGCTTCCCCAATGTCGACCAGGCGACGGTCCGGGGCCTGATCCCCGCCGCCCGGGACAACGGATATGTGTTCAACGACGGCGTCTTCATCCCCGGCATGTGCACCCTCGGCTGCGCCGCCGTCGCGTCCAACGGGAAGCCGCTCGCCGCGCTCAGCATAACCGCGATCCGTGAGCGGATGGAGGAGCCGCGCCGCGCGCAGCTCATCCGCTGGCTCCAGGAGGAAGCGGCGTCGCTCGCCGAGCATCTGCAGCCGCTCTATGCCGCCAAGCTGCGCCGGTCCTCGAAGGTCGCCGGCGTCAGGCTGTGAAAGCGCCCGGCCGGCGTCAGCGGGGCGAAATGCAAGCGCCGGCGAAGAAGCCCGCCAGCTCGCGAGCATAGAATTCGGGCTGCTCCGCATGGATGAGATGCCCGACGCCGTCGGCGACGACATGCCGCACCCGGGCATGGGCGCCGATGACCGCGACATTCTCGTCATGCTCGCGCTGGCTGAGCACCCCGACGAGATCCTGGTCGGAGTTCCAATAGAGGGTCGGCGCACGAACCGCGGCCATCGCCGCGCGGTGGGGAAAGCCGTCGTTCAGCTCGGCCGTCACCGCGAAATGCGGCACCAGCGGGTCCATCGTCGCGGACATGGCCGGTGCCGCCGCCAGGACGCCCGCCGGCAGCATGTTGCGGTTGCGCAGCGGCTCGCCGGCCAGCCACCGCGCATAGGCGGCGTCGAGGCGCGCCTGCTCCGCGGCGTCCGCCGGCAGGACGCCCCGCCGCGTCAGGATCGAGAGCTGCTTGCCCAGCGCGCGCACCCGCTGGAGATAGGGCACGTCCTGCCGCGGCATCACCGCCCGCTCGTCGGCGAAGTGGCGGCCCAGCACCGCCGGATCGCGTCCCGAGGCCTGGAAGGCGCGCAGCCGCGCCTCCTGCGCCTCGAACAGCGGCTTCACCCAATGGCCTTCCCAATAGCCGCGCTCGGACATCAGGAAAGGATTGTCCTCGGCATTGAGCCCCGCCGTCAGCTCGGGATGGCGCGAGGCCAGCCACAAGGCGACGAGGCCACCGAGCGAATGGCCCGAGACGATGACCTTGCGGCCGCGCAGCGGCCCGGCGATGAACGCCACGAGGTCCGCGCCATAATCGACGACGCGATAGCGCCCGTCGGCCGCCCAGTCCGATTCCCCCTGCCCGCGCTGGTCGAGCAGGACGACGTGGAAATGGTCGGAGAGGAGCGCCGCCGCCGGATGATAGCTTTGCCGGGGGACACCCATGCCGGGCAGGAACAGCAAGGTCTGCCCATTGTCCGGCCCCTCGGTATAGCTGAGCGTCCCGTTGGGCGAGACGAACCGCTTCGCCGCGAAGCCCGGCGGCGGGGCGGCGGGGCTTCGCCCGCCCGCCGGGGCGGGAAGCGCCCCCGGCGCCCCCTGCGCGTGGGCGGCCGAGCCCGCGCTCCACAGCATCGCCACCGCCGCCGCGTTCATCAGGGTGCGGCGATCCACCAGCGCATCAGAAGTCATAGGAGAACCTCGCACCGAACTGGCGCGGCGCCCCCGGCTTGCCCCAGTTCAGGAATCCGGGCGCCGATGTCGCCGGCTGGTTCTGGAAGCGGTTTGCCAGATAATATTTGTCGCCGATGTTCTTCACGAAGGCGACGACCGACCAGGGCCCCTTGGACAAGGAAAGCTGCGCGTCGAACAGGTCGTAGGAGTCGATCGTGATGAAGGGGATCGAGGCATTGCCCTGCCCCACATATTTGCTGCCGACGTGCCGCCAGCTGACATTGGGGACGAGCGTCAGGTCGTTGCCCAGCTCGAACGCATATTCGACGCTCGCCGAGGCCAGCCATTTCGGCACTTCGGGGAAGGCCTGCCCCGCCCTGTCATAGGCCGGCGCCGTGGCGGTCGCGGGCGATGCGACATAGTCGTCGAAGCGCGTGTCGGTGTAGGACAGGTTGCCGGCGATGCGGAGCGGGCGGACGGGCCGGATGACCGTCTCGACCTCGACCCCCTGCGAATGGCCCCGGCCGACGTTGAGGGTGGACGGGATGTAGACGCCCGTCCCCGGGGACAATTCTATCCGGGTCGCGAGCTGCTGGTCCTTCAGCTTGGTGTAGAAGAGCGCCATGTTCAGCCGGACGGCGCGATCGAGCAGGTCCGCCTTCAGGCCCAGTTCGTAGTTGAGCGACGTCTCGTTATCGAGCGCCGCGTTCTGGAGCGGCGTGTTCGGCACCTCCTTGGTGAAGCCGCCGCCCTTGAAGCCGGTCGCGGCCGACGCATAGACGAGGATGCCGGGCTGCAGCTTGTAGGACAGCGACGCCGAAGGCGAGAAGCCGTCGAACGCCTTGCGCCGCGGCGTGGCGTTCGCGACGTTGACCACCACCGCCCCGATCTGGACGGCGACGTTGAGGTTGGGGTCCTGCCTGACCTTCTCGTAGGAATAGCGCGCGCCGAGCGAGAGTTCGAGCTGTTCGGTGACGTCGTAGTTCACCTCGCCGAAGATCGCGAGGCCGTCGCGCCGGATCGTCGCCTCGTCGCTGACATAGCCGAAGCCGTTGCCGCTGCCGGCGATCGGCCCGGCGGTCGTCCCGCTGAAGAATTGCGAGAGACGATCCTGATCGAGCCGCTCCTTGAAGCCATAGGCCCCGGCGATCCACGACAGCGGCCCCTGCGTGTCGGAGACGAGGCGCAACTCCTGCGAAAGGATGCGCTGCTTCGTCAGCGCGCCGTTGACCGAGGAGGCGGTAGCGATGGCGTCGTTGTCATATATGTCGCGGGAGCGTACGCGCCGATAGCCGGTGATCGAGGTCAGCACCGCCGGGCCGATGTCGCGCATGATCTGCAGCGCCGCGCCGTAATTCTCGGAGGAGACGCGGTTCTCGTCATTGCCGTAGGTGGTGTAGCGCCGGCCCGCCAGGGGATTGCTCACCAGCGTCGTGCCGCGCGCCGCGGCGGGGGCCTGCGGATCGACCACGGTGATCGCCTGGCCGGCCACCGCGTCGCCGAACGCGTCGAACCGCCCCTTCGACTTCATATAGTCGCCCGAGAGAAGCACCTCAAAGCCGCCGACGTCGACCGCGCGCAGCATCAGGCGGCCGCCGTGACGATCCCGGTTGTCCTGATGCTCGTTGCGCGTGACGTTGCGCATATATCCGTTGGTCGTCGACGCGAAGCCGCTGATGCCGGCATAGAGATTCTCCGCGAGCGGCCCCGAAACCGAGGCGCTGCCCCGCCAGCTGCCGAACTCCGCGACCTCGGCGGAAACGCGCCCGCGCAGCTCCGCCGACGGCTTGCGCGTGACGATGCTGACCGCGCCGCCTTCCGTGTTCCGGCCGAACAGCGCGCCCTGCGGGCCGCGAAGAATCTCGACCCGTTCGAGGTCGAGGAAATCGGCCGTCCATCCCAGGCTCGGCATATAGACGCCGTCGACGAACACGCCGACCGAGGGCTCGACGACCGGCGAGCTGCCGACGCCGCGGATGGTGAGATAGAATTGCTCGTCATTCTGGCGCTGCCCGGTCTGGCTGAAATACAGCCCGGGCGTCGAGGCGAACAATTCGCGGGTCTGCGTCACCCCGGCCTTCTCCAGGGCGACGCCCGATATCGCCGAGACCGCGACCGGCACGTCCTGAAGGGCCTCGGCGCGCTGGCGCGCGGTGACGACGATCTCGTCCGCGGCGCGCCCGGCATCGCCATCCTGCGCCGACGCGGGAGCCGTGAAGGCGGTGCTCGCCAACGCCCAGAGCAGTATCTTTCCTTTGGTCATCATCCTCTCCCCATTATTTTGTAAAGACATATTACCATATAGTAGCACTATATTACCATATAGAGCCGCGTCGGCCCGATATGGGCCGGATGCCGCTCAGCAAAGCCATCCGAGAATCCTGTCGAAGAAAGCGTCGCCGTCGTCCGGCAGCCGATCGCCGCGCCACGCGACATGTCCGTCGGGCCGGACCAGGACGATGTCCGCCCCGATCGACGCGGGCCGTTCCGCCGACGCTATCGCCACATAGGCGACGTCTATCCCGCGCGCCCGGGCGGTTTCCAGCAAAGGCCGGGGGTCGGCGCCACCGTCCGAGAAATCGAGCAGCGTGAGCCCGATGCCCAGCCGGTCGAAGACCGGCACGCCGCCGTCCAGCAGGAAATGCGGCAGCCGCGAACCAGGCCGGGCGGTCGGAACATAGCGCGTGCGGCTGTCGGCGGGGGGCGGCGTGCCGTCGGGGACGACGATCGGCGACCCTTCGTAGCGCGCGCCGAGCTGGACGCCGACGGTGCCGAACTCCTCGACCGCGACATGCGCGATGGCGTCCCTGACCAGCTCGCGCGCCTGCTCGCCCGCCACGCCGGCCCCCTCGATCGCGTCGGGGACCGGAAACGCCCCCAATATGTCGGCCACTTCGCTGGCCGCCAGGGTGTTGCGGTGGGCGATCGGCCGCCTCTCAGCGTCGTAGCTGGCGACCAGCGCCGGCCCGCCCCAGCCCTGGACGTCGGCGGCAAGCTTCCAGGCGAGATTGGCGACGTCGTCGATCCCGGTGTTCATCCCGAAACCGCCCGTCGGCGTGAACAGATGGGCCGCATCGCCGGCGAGGACCGCGCGGCCCTTGACCAGCTCGCGGGCGACGAGGCGCAGGCCGGCGTTCCAGACGGCGCTGGACATGATCTCCACGTCGATGTCCTCCCCCGCGACATGGCGCAGGAAATCGCGGGGGTCCATCGCTTCCGGCGACGCCTCGGCGGGGACCTGTATGTGCGTCAGGAAGCTGTCCTTCCCGTCGATCGCCACCGTCACCGACCGGATATCGGGGTTGACCGTCCAGTACATGAAGCCTTCACGCCCGGCGAAGAGTTCGGCGAGCCGGCGGGACCGGTAATAGGTGGCGACCATGGTGCCGCCGAACATCGGCCGGTCGGCGCCGCTCTCGCCCTCATAGGCGATGCCGGCCACCCTGCGCACCGCGCTTCGCGCCCCGTCGCAACCGATGATCCACCGGCTGCGCACGACCTGGCTCTCGCCGCCCTCGACCGGCTGGACGACGGCGTCGACGCCGGTCCCGTCGTCGCGGTAATCGAGCAGCCGCCGTTGCAGGAAGATGCCCGCGCGCGGCCGGCCGCGCGCTTCGTCGAGCAGGATGCGCTCGAGGAATATCTGGGAGATCCGATGCTGCAGCTCCGGCGTCAGCCAGGGCCCGTTCCTTCTGCCGTCGTGCTCGGCCGCCTGCCGCGCCGTAGGGAAGCGGATGCGGCCGATCTCCTCGCCGCCCAGGCGGGTCAGATAGACGATGTCGGTGGGATAATTCTCCGCCAGGCCGCCGAACCGCAACGCGCGGGAGAGCCCTAGCCGCCGGAAATGCTCCATCGACCGCGCATTGGTAGTGTTGCACTTGGGATGGGCCGACGGCCCGTCGCCGTCGCTGACCAGCACATGATCGATGCCGTAGCGGGACAGTTCCAGCGACAGGGTGAGGCCGACCGGCCCGGCCCCGACGATCAGGACCTCCGTCCGCGACGGCAGGCGTCCGGCAACGGCCTCGACATTCGACATGCATCTCTCCCCGACTCACTGTCGCCGGGGATTTAGTAACATCATATTACTTTATGGCAACAGCTTTCAGCCATGACTGTCCTGCGCCTCCCCGGAAAGGGCGAGAAGGCGTCGCAGCGCCCGGCGCATCACGATGAAATCCTCGCCGCCGACCATCTGCTCGATCCTCGCCTCGGCGCGGAGCAGCACCTGGGGAATGACGGCGACGAGGCTCTGCCCCCGCGCCGCATAGCGCACCAGCTTGGCGCGGCCGTCGGTCGGGTCGGGCAGGCGGACAACATAGCCGGCCTTTTCGAGTTCGATCGCGAGCTGCCCCACTGCCTGCTTGGTCATGCCGGCGATCTCCCCGATCTCCGTGGTCCTCAGCCCCTCGACCGGCAGGGCGCGGATCAGCGCGAGATGGACGAGACGCAGGTCGTCGAACCCATTGGCGCGCAGCTCGGCCAGCGCAAGGCGCTCGAAGACCCGCGATCCGAGCAGGAACAACCGGCCGATATGCTCCTGGCGGAGATTTTCCAGGCTCGCCCCCCGCACCTCCGGCGGCCGGGCTTTCCGGCCACGCTTGACATCACGATCCGTAATCGACGCCTCCATTGCCCTGAACGGCTTTCCTTGTGGGCGGCAAGCTCCCACAGCCCCGCCGCCAATACAATATGGGAAGATGTGTTGACTATATAGTAATACAATATTACCAATATTGCTTCAGGAGAGCGCCATGAACGAAGTGATCGCCAGAGTCCCCCATTTCCGCTTCAGCCATATGGGGTTGTGCACGTCCGACATCGGCCGGATGGAGCGCTTCTACGTCGACATGCTGGGCTTCACGGTGACGGATCGCGGCAACGCGCTGGGCTGCGACCTGGTGTTCCTGAGCCGCGATCCGATGGACCATCACCAGATCGTGCTGGGGACCGGCCGGCCCGCCGACCTGCCCGCGAACACCGCCAATCCGATGTTCGGACCCTGCATCAACCAGATATCCTTCGCACTGGCCGACCTGCCCGCGCTCAAGGCGTTCGACGCCCATCTCCGGCGGCGTTGTCCCGCTGTCGCACCGCTCTACGCCAATCACGGAACGGCATGGAGCATCTATCTCCACGATCCCGAGAGGAACTTCCTGGAATTCTTCGTCGATACCCCATGGTATTGCGCCCAGCCGGTGTTCGAACCGCTCGACCTGGGCCTCGACGACGATGAGATCCTCGCGCGCACCGAGCGGCTGGCGCGCGAGGGTAGCTCCTTCTCCCCCATCGCCGACTGGCGCGTCGCGATCAGGAGCGCGATGGACGCGCGGCTCGCATGAACATGGACATATTCTGATGCGGATCATCGATATCTTCGACCGGGCTGCCGGGCAGTTCGCCGACCGCGCCTGCCTGATCGAGGGAGAGTCGAGCCGCAGCTATGTGGAGGTGCGGGCGGACAGCTGCGCGCTGGCCGCCTGGATCGCTCCCCGCCTCGACCGGCCGGGAAGCCGCATCGCCGTGCTGGCGCCCAATGGCGCGGACGCGATCGTCGCCATCCTGGCGATCTTCCGGCTGGGGGCGCTCTGGATACCCGCCAATGCAAAGATGCCGGCCGACGATATCGGCGCCTTCCTGGCGACGACGCGCTGCGATCTCCTGCTGGCCCATCCCGACCTAGGGGAGGCTGCGGAACGGGCGGCCGGCATCGCGGGATGCGCGGTCGCGATCCTGTCCGATCCCGGAAACCTGCGACCCTCTCCCGCACCGCCGGGGGAATGGCGCATGGACGACATCTGCACCCTGTTCGCGACCGGCGGCACGACCGGATCGCCCAAGGCCGCCATGTGGTCCCACCGGACCTGGGCCTCGCTCTTCGCCAATTTCCACGCCGGCATCAGGCATGAAGGCCATGCCGTGCATCTGGCCGCGGCGCCGATCACCCATGCGGCGGGGGTCGTCGCCATCTGCATGTTCGCGATCGGGGCGACGACCGTCATCATCGACCGCGCCGAACCGTCGCTGGTCATGGCGTCGATCGAGCGGCATCGGGTGACGACGCTGTTCCTGCCGCCGACCGCGATCTACACGATGCTCGCGCATCCGGAGGCCCGCCGACACGATTTCTCGTCGCTCCAGAACCTGATCTACGCGGCAGCGCCGATGTCGGTCGGGAAGCTGCGCGAGGCGATGGAGCTGTTCGGTCCGGTCATGGTGCAGACCTTCGGCCAGGCCGAGGCGCCGATGCTGTGCACGATCCTGACCCGGGAGGATCATGCCGACGCGGTCGCGCGCGGGGACGAGGCGAGGCTCGCGAGCTGCGGCCGGCCGGCGCTGCTGACGCAGGTCATGATCGTCGACGACGCCGGCCGCCCCCTTCCCGCCGGCGAGACCGGCGAGATCGCGGTGAAGGGCGACCTGCTCATGGCCGGCTATTTCGAGAATCCCGAGGCGTCGGCCGCCTGCCGCATCGGCGAGGGGTGGCAGAGGACGGGCGATGTCGGCTTCATCGACGACGCCGGCTTCGTCTCGATCACCGACCGGAAGCGGGACATGATCATCACCGGCGGCTTCAACGTCTTTCCATCGGAGATAGAGCAGGTGCTCTGGAGCCACGACGCCGTCCAGGACTGCGCCGTCATCGGCTGCCCCGACGAGAAATGGGGCGAGGCGGTGCTGGGGGTGGTGGAGCTCAAGCCGGGCCGCGCGTGCGGCGCGGAGGAGCTGATCGCGCTTTGCAGGCAACACCTCGGCAGCATCCGCACCCCGAAGCGGATCGACTTCTGGCCCGAACTGCCGCGCAGCCCGGTCGGCAAGGTCCTGAAGCGCGAGATACGCGACCATTATTGGGGGCGCGAGACGCGCAGGATCTGAGGAGGACGACGTGCTGAGATTATATTATGGCCCGAACGCCTGCTCGCTCGCCTCCCATATCGCGCTCGAGGAGAGCGGCCTGGCCTATGAGCGGACGGCGATCTCGATATTCGACGGCGAGCAGAAGAGTTCCGCCTATCTCGCCCGGGTGCCGACCGGGAAGGTGCCGGCGCTGGAGATCGACGGCCATGTGCTGACCGAGAACGTCGCCATCCAGGCCTATGTCGCCGCCGCGGCGCCGTCGGCCCGGCTGATGCCCGACGATCCGCTGTCCGCGGCGGTCGCGCTGTCGCGTCTCGCCTGGTTCTCCAACAGCGTCCACATCTCGTTCCGGCACATGATGCGGCCGATGGTCCTGACCGCCGAGGAAACCGCCCATGCCGGCATCGCGGCGCGCGGGAAGGAGGATTTCCTCCACAACCTCCGGCGGATCGAGGCGATGCTGGAAGGCGGGCCTTGGCTGATGGGCGATCGGTTCACGCTGTGCGACGGCTATGCGATGGTCTTCTTCAACTGGGCCAGCTTCGCCGGGCTGGACCTGTCGCCGCTGCCCGCCCTGCGACGCCATGCCGCACGGATGATCGAGCGGCCCGCGGTGGCGAGGGTGCTGACGATCGAAGGCTCGCTCGACCGGATAGCGGAGGCCGTACGATGAGGCGGGGGTCGCGTGGCCAAAGGGACGTGCTGGTGGCCGGCGTCGGGATGATCCCCTTCACCAAGCCGGGCGTCGGCCCCGCCTATGACGCCATGGCCGCCGAAGCGATCCGCCGGGCGCTGGCCGATGGCGGCCTCGCCTATGACCGGGTCGATCAAGCCTATGCCGGCTATGTCTATGGCGACAGTTGCTGCGGCCAGAAGGCGATCTACGCGGCCGGGATGACAGGCATCCCGATCGTCAACGTCAACAACAATTGCGCGACCGGCTCGACCGCCCTGTTCCTCGCCCGCCAGGCCGTCGCGACCGGCGCCGCGGAATGCGCGCTGGCCGTGGGCTTCGAGGAGATGCGGCCCGGCGCGATCCGCTCCAGCTTTCCCGATCGCGTCGATCCATTCGCCGATTTCGACGCGGCCTGCGACGCGCGGATCGATGTCGACCTGCCGCTGGCGCTGCGCTATTTCGGCGGCGCCGGGCGAGACCATATGGAACGGTACGGCACCACCCTGCGGGACTTCGCCAGGGTGCGCGCCAAGGCCAGCCGCCACGCGGCCAACAACCCCATGTCTCTGTTCAGGACGATCATGAGCGAGGATGAGGTCCTCGCTGCGCCGATGCTCTGGCCGGGCGTGATGACGCGGCCCATGGCCTGTCCTCCGACCTGCGGGGCAGCGGCAGCGATCGTCGTTTCGATCGAATTCGCGCGGCGCCATGGGATCGATGCGAAGGTGAGGATCGCCGCGCAGGCGATGACGACCGACAAGCCCTCCACCTTCGACGCGAGCGACATGATCCATCTCGTCGGGAGCGACATGACCAGGCGCGCGGCGGAGGCGGTCTACGAAGCCGCCGGGGTCGGCCCCGAGGACATCCGCGCCGCCGAGCTGCACGACTGCTTCGCGCACAACGAGCTGATCAGCTACGAGGCGCTCGGCTTCTGCCCCGAGGGCGGCGCGGCCGGGTTCATAGCCGATGGCGACAACAGCTATGGCGGACGCATCGTCACCAACCCCTCGGGCGGCCTGCTCTCCAAGGGCCACCCGCTCGGCGCGACCGGGCTCGCGCAATGCTACGAGCTCACCCACCAGTTGCGAGGCACCGCGGGGCCCCGGCAGGTCGACGACCTCCGTCACGCCCTCCAGCATAATCTGGGCCTGGGAGGAGCTTGCGTCGTCACCCTCTATGAAGGTGTCGGAGGCTGATCGCTCCATTGTGGCTGATCAATGTTCGAATCGCCTTTGCCGAGACGGCGGGGGACCCGGCACGGATATCGGTGCCGGCCGTGCTCATTCGACGAGGTAGGGAATCCAGGTTGGCGCTACCGCCCGAGGAGCGGGCGACCGGCGAACGGGATCCGGCGCTGATCAAGCTGGTCGCCAAGGCGCATATCGCCCGTGAAGCGGTCGCATCTGCGGGAGAGAAGAGCATTGCCGACCTCGCTGCCGAACAAGGGCTGAGCAAGGACTATTTTGGCGTGCTGCTCCGCATCTCCTATCTCGCGCCCGACATCGTCGCGGCCATTCTCGATGGACGGCAACCGGCGCAGCTCAACCGGCAGCGGCTGGCGCGAACGACAAACCTGCCGATCGACTGGCAGCAGCAGCGCGAGATGCTGGGGTTCGGCTGAGAACCAGCAGCTATTTCTAAAGCGCGGTGGCGATCATCGCGGCCAGAGTTTCCTCGGCTCGGGTCCGCAAGCCGGAATCCTTCAACGCCAAGTCCTGGCGGAGCCAATCGGGCGCGTTCTCGATGACCCTGGTGATCGTGGCTGCGGTATCGTCGGACTTCATCGCGCCGCACTATCGACCGGTCGGGAAGACACAGGCTGGAAAATAGATCGATTGCCTCCGGTAAGATCATGAGGCGGACTGAAGCCCTGTTTGTAGGTATGTCGATCCACATGATGATGGTACCGATGATGTTGCCAGAGGTGGCCGAGAAATAGCCTTTCTGCCGGAAGCGCAGTCCTCAGTGTCGCTTTCTGATGTGCTCGCGCTCCTGCGCGACGACCTGCCTTTGGTCGGGCGAACGAAGCCACTCACCGAAACATATATCGGAAGCTCGACGGACATATAGACGTGAGCGCTCGACAGAATGCCAGTGACGATCGCACGCCCATCTCAGCACACCCCCATCGGATGATCGCGGACACGCAAGCGAACCTCGCCGTGCAGCTCAAAATGACTACGACCTGCCCAAATAGGCCACCAAACACCAATTCTCCGGGAAACAGGCATGTGGATGTCCGGTTCGAAATGTCTAAAGGCATTCGCCTAGCATCTGGTCCGGCTCCTCAAGAGGCGGTCCTTTCGGCGCGTCAATTTCCGAGCAGGTTCAGCACCGCCAGCGTCATCGCCTCCACGCCCGTCCGGATCGTCGGCTCGGGAGCCGGGGCGTAATAGGGTGAATGATTGAAGGGCAGCGGCGGCCCGCCATTTTTGGCGGCCTGCACCTGGGCCGGGTCATAGATGCCGATCTCGAAGAAGAGCGAGTGCGGCACTCTAGCCGCCGCGTAAGCCGAATAGTCTTCGCTCGCCGAGATGAAATCCGTTTTCGGAATCGCGTTCGGACCGAAGGCTTCTCGGAACACCGCCGCCGTCCGGTCGGTTAGATCGGGCTCGTTGACGACCGAGTCCGATCCATCGCCGATCTTGATATCGGGTTCCGGCGCGCCGGCCATCATCGCGGCCGCACGCGCGACACGCTCGACCCCGGCCACCAGCTTCGCCCGCACCTGTGGGTCGTAGTTCCGAATCGTGCCCTCCACCCTGACCTCGTCGGGGATGATCGATTACGTCGAGATGTTCTACAGCCCGGTGCGCAAGCATGTCAGGAACGGAATGCTGTCACCCGTCGAGTTCGAACGGCAGCAGTGTTTGAAAGCGGAAGGCGTCTAGAAATCTAGGGGCTATTCAGTGTGACCCTTCGCCCATTCTGCAACTGTCAATGCGCGCCTCATATCGATGCTCAATCACAACTTTGAACCTCGTACACATTGCAATTTGGGATCTTTTGATCGAAACCTACATTTGATCATTGTGGAATGCTACCTGAACTACCACAGCACGAGCTGTGGGTTCGATGCCATAGCCCAATGCACAACGAGGCTACGAGCCCCGTCCACTCGCAGATCTCAATTCTTCATCGATAGATCGTGCAGCGACATTAACGTCGACAGGCTGGGAACGTGGATCTTACCGCCCTTGTAGTCGATCAGGCCGAGATCCTTCAGGGTCTTGAGCTCGCGATTGATGCTCTGGCGCGATGTGCCCAGCAGAAAGGCGAGGCTCTCCTGCGAAAGCCGCAGATGGATCTCATCCGTCATATTGGCGGTCTGGCGCGCCATCTGCAGGAGTTGCAGGATGATCCGCTCCTTCAGCGGCGCCGTGGCATGCAAGGCGATATAATCGGTTCGCAGCTGGAGCCGCGTAAAGTAATAGCTGGCCACCGTCCAGACGAGTTCCGGCTGTTCGCGCAACACGTCCCGCATGGTCGAGCCCGGAATATGCAGGAGCTTGGTGAAGCCGTAGGTCATCACATTATATGTCGGGACGGCATCCGAGAATTGGGAGTTGAAGCCCAGAATCTCGCCAGGCTGCGAGAAGGACAGCACCGAACGGGCGCCGGTATAGGCGTCCCTGCGCAACTCCAGCGCCCCCTCCATCACCATCCATAGCTCGCGAACGGGGGTACCGGCAGGATGAACCTCCGTATCGTTGGGATAGCGCTTGATCCATGCGGATTGCGCCAACAGCTGCCTGACCTCGCAAGGCCATGTCCCGAGCCACTGGCTGGCCGAGATGGCATTGAAAATATCCTTGCGATCCGCGGCTGAGACGCCCCGGCGTATCCCGACGATGCCCTCTGACATGGGGTAAGGCTTACCACGTTATCGGCGACGGGCAATAATCGCTCGATGAAGCGATGACGTCGTTGCGGCGCAGCGATCAGGGCGTGGAGATATCCTGCGGCCAACCGACGGGGGCCTCCGGCCGCTGATCGACACCGTCGCGCAGGCAGGCCGCCAACCGCCGCGCCGCGAGATGCGGGGCGAGGATGTCGAGGAAGGCCAGCGCCTGGTCCGGCAGCGCGGCCGCCCTGCCGACCGACAGCCACATTTCGAACGGGGCCAGATCGTGCAGGGCGATCGGCAGGACGACCAGGCGATGCCGCCAGGCGGGCGGAACCGCTGCCGCGCCGACGATGGCGACGGCCTCGGTCGATCGCAGCTGCCGTTCGATCATCTCGGCATCGGTCGTCTGGAGGCGGAATGCAGCGGCGACGCCGGCCGACGTCAAGGCATCTTCCAGCCTGCGCCGTATCGCCGCACTGCAGCCGGCCACCAGGGGATAGCCCGCGAAATCCGCGGCGCCGACGGCTTTTCCGTCGGCCAGTGGGTGATCGCCGCGGACGACGGCGACCAGCGGACCGGAGTAGAGCGGAAAGGCCGCCACGGCCGGAGATGTCCTCATGGAGGAGCCGGACAGGGCGAAATGACAGGCGGCCCGGACGATCGCCCGGTCGATCGCGTCGGTCGGAATCACCGCGATGTCGATTTCGGTGTGCGGCGACAGCCGCGCGAATTCCGATATGCTGGAACGAAGGCTTTCGACCGACATGTCGGCGGTAATCGCGATCCGGAGCTTTCGTCTCCGTGGCGGCCGACCAACCTTTCTTGCCGTCGCGCCGGCGCTTGTCGAAATACTCCAGCGCGACCACCTCGAAGCTATTGGTCGCCTCATCGCGGCCGCGGCGGCGATCGCGCTGCCTCTCCAGCGATGGGTCGACGCCGGCGGCGATCAGCTTGCGAGCTTCGTCGCGACCGGTGCGCGCGTCCTTCAGCGAGGTTTCGGGATAGGCCCCCAGAGCCAAGCGCTTCTCCTTGCCCCCAACGCGGTATTTCAGGCGCCACAGCTTCGATCCGTTGGGAAAAACCTCAACATATAGGCCCCGCTCATCGGCGCGCTTGTAAGGGGATTCTGCCGGCTGGAGGGCTCGAATTGCTGTATCGGTGAGCGCCATAATGGGGGCATCCCTTCCACGGAAGCCAAACCGTGCCCCCGAGCATGCCCCCATCTGGGGGCAGCTACAGGCGATCACGGACGAACAGTGCCGAATGATCGGTTTGAAATTATGCTGATTTTGTTGAGGATTCAAGAACGCGCGTGAACATCCGCGAACAGGAATGTGGTGCCCAGGGACGGGGTCGAACCGCCGACACTGCGATTTTCAGTCGCATGCTCTACCAACTGAGCTACCTGGGCACTCGCGCGTTGGAGGCGTGCCTATAGAGGCGGGTCGCGCATTCTGTCCAGCCCGCTTTTCGCTTTTTTATTCGCCCTCGGGATCGGCCGGCGGGCCGGGGATGCGATAGCCCTCGTCCAGCCATTTGAGCAGGTCGCGATCGCGGCATCCCTGGCTGCAGAAGGGTTCGAACTGCTCGACCGGGGCCTTGCCGCAGCCGGGGCATCTAGGGGGTTTGCGCATCGACATGGCCCGCCGATATGGCGAGCCCGGCGTCGGCGCGCAAGACGAGCCGCGCGCCGAGCCGCCGTTCGAGCTCCGCCGCCCAATCCGTCCGGCCCGCGATCCGGTCGATCACGGCCGGCGCGGCGGTCAGCGTCCGCGCCCCCGCCCCCGGCGTTCGCTCGGCGCGGCGCAGCAGCGCGCGGGCGGCGGCGCCCACCGGATCGCGCCGCAGCCGCTCGGGCAGCGACGGCCGCGCCCGCCTGCGGACGATCTGGAGGAAGCCGAAGCCGTTCACCGCGGTCCGCTCGAACGGCTGCGGCAGGATCGCGTCGATCGCCTCGGCCGCCGCCAGCCGCGCCGCCTTGCCCTCGACGGTCGGCAGGTCGATGCCGATCGATCCGCCCAGGCCGTGCCGCACGATCATCCGCGCCGCCGCCGCCGCCCCGGCCAAGGCCAGCGCGGCCGGATCGAGCCAGCCGTCGACGTCGATCAGGCTCATTGCCGGGGTCAGCGACAGGTGCAGCGCGCCGCCGTCGAACGCCGCCTCCCCGCTCGCCGCCTCCTCGATCAGCTCGGACCAGCCCGCCGCCTCGAACGCATCCGCCTGATGCGCATGGAGCTGGCGCACCGGATCGCCGCCCGCCTGGATCCGTGCCAGCAGGCCGGGGCCCGCCGCCGGCACCGCACCCTCCGTAGCGAGCCGCGCCAACGCCAGCTTGGTCCGCCCGGTCTCGGCGAGCGCGGCGCGGTGGATCTCGACCAGCAGCCGCCCGCCCTCGGACACGCCTTTCGGCACCGGCTCGATCAGCGCCTCCTCGCCCGAATCGAGCCGGACGATCGCGCGGCGGCCGGGTATGACGACACGGTCGAGCCGCGCCTCGACGATCGTGCCGGCGCGCGCGCCGTCATCGTCGGGCTCGATCTCGGCCATGATGATGACGCCATCCTCGACGAGCGCGGCCCGGGCTTCCCCGATCCCCGCCTCGTAGAGCCATTCACGCATCGTCGGTCGACAATGGGTCGGTCGACGGGAGGCCGGACGGCAGCAGGCCCGCCGCGGCGAGCAGCGCGCGCGTCTCGAACAGCGGCAGGCCCATCACCCCCGAATGGCTGCCCGCCAGCATCGCGACCCAGCTCTCGGCATAGCCCTGGATCGCATAGCCGCCCGCCTTGCCGCGCCAGTCGCCGCCGGCCAGATAGGCTTCGATCTCGGCCGTCGTCAGCCGCTTGAAACGGACGATGCTGGTCGACAGCCGGTGCCGCGCCGCGCCGCCCGCGTCGATCAGCGTGACCGCCGAATGGACGCGATGACGGCGGCCGGACAGCAGCTGCAGGCAGGCGCGCGCCTCGGCCTCGGTCTCGGTCTTGGGCAGGATGCGGCGGCCGGCGGCGACCACCGTGTCGGCGCCGAGCACCGCGACACCGGGATGGCGCGCCGCCACGCGGGCCGCCTTCCCAGCCGCCATGCGCGCGGCATAGGGCGAGGGCAGCTCGCCCTTGTGCGGCGTCTCGTCGATGTCGGCGGGGTCGATCGCCGCGGGCGCCACACCCAGCCGGCCGATCAGCTCGGCCCGGCGCGGGCTGGCCGAGGCGAGGACAAGCGATGCGGGGACGAGCGGGGAGTCGGACGGGGACAAGGGGCCCCGCCCCTTATTTGAAGCGATAGGTGATGCGACCCTTGGTCAGGTCATAGGGGGTCAGTTCGACCAGAACCTCGTCCCCCACCAGCACGCGGATGCGGTTCTTGCGCATCTTCCCGGCAGTGTGGCCGAGAATCTCGTGATCATTCTCGAGCTTCACGCGGAACATCGCATTGGGCAGCAGTTCCACGACCTGCCCGCGCATTTCGAGCAATTCTTCCTTGGCCAAACTCGTTCCTCATCAGGCTGGTCTTCGGGATTTCGCGTCGCCATACGCGCTTGGCCAGCAAAAGAAAAGCGGTGCCGGACAGGCGTAAAACGATCGATGGGGCATAGAGGCGATTGCGCCGCGCCGGCCAATTCTCTAGCGCCGCTGGGAAAGCGAGGAGGAGACCAAGGTGAGCGAGGACGAGATCAAGGAAGGCTTCCGCCATGCGATGCGCCGGCTGGCGACGACGATCGCGCTGATCACGTCGGGCAAGGGCGAGAACTGGACGGGCATGGCCGCGACCGCGGTGATGTCGGTCTGCGCCGAACCGCCGACCCTGCTGACCGCCGTCAACCGCACCGCCAGCATCCATCCCGTGCTGATGGGCCATGAACGTTTCTGCGTGAACCTGCTGGCCGACCGGCACCGCGATCTCGTCGGCATCTTCAGCGGCAAGAAGAAGGGCCTCGAGCGGTTTGAGGACGGCGGCTGGATCGCCGGACCGGACGGCATCCCGGTGCTCGGCGACGCGCTCGCCAGCCTGGTCTGCCGCACGACGCAGCGGATCGACGTCGGCACCCACACGCTGTTCCTCGGCGAGGTCGAGCATGTCGTGAACCATGACGAGATCTCGCCGCTGGTCTGGGTCGACGGCACCTTCGCCAACGCCGCGCGCTAGAGCGATTTCTAGGCAGATGGAAACATCTGCCGGCTCGGAAATCGCGATAAAACAATCACCTAGAGCGGCCGATCTGATGCAATCAGATCGTGAACCGCTCTAGGGTTTGACCTGGCCCCTCCTCCGTCATTCCCGCTTTCGCGGGAATGACGGAGGATAGGAAAACAGGCGCCCCGCCCTAGCCGATCCGCTTCGCCTCGATGATCTTGACCGGCTGCCTGATGAGCTGCCCCTTCATCGCCCCCGCTCCGCCGGGCCAGGTCGGCACGGCCAGGATGCGTTTCACCACCGGCATGCCGGACACCACCTTGCCGAAGGCGGCATAGCCGGCATTGGCGTCGCCGCCGCCGGGCTTCGCGTCCATCGCCGGGGCCGCGCCGGCCAGGATGAAGAACTCGCCCATCGCCGACCCGGGCTCGCGCCGCGCCATCGAGATGGCGCCGTCGACGTGGTGGATGCCGGTCTTGCTGGTCGGTTCGTGCCGGATCGGCGGCAACGACCGGCGCGCGTCGCGATGGACGCCGCCCTGGATGAAACCGCGCTTCGGATTGCCGATCGCCCGCGCCGCCCGATAGAAGGTCGTGCCGTCGAGCTTCTTCTGGTCGACATAGGCGAGGAAATTGTTCGCCGTGATCGGCGCGCGCTTCGTGTCGACGGCGACGACGATCGTCCCCTCGCTGGTCTTGAGCGCGACCTTGACCAGCGACGGAGCCGGAACGGCCTGGGCGGGCGCGGTGGCCAGCAGCGCCAGCGCGATCGGAAGGAAACGGCGAATCATGCCCCCTTGTAGCGTAGCCGGTCACCGACGCCACAGCCCTGGCGGCATCGTCGGAGAAGGGTGGCGCCGGTCCGCTCTCCGGCCGTGGCCAACCGAAGGTTAGGGCAGCGAACCGGCGCCTGACGGCCCGGGGCAGGGCCGCTTTCTCGTCAGGCCCCATGACCTAGCAAGTTTGATAATCACTCGCAATAGCAGATAAATGCGGGTGCTGCGGCACGGCGCGGCGTTTGAGGGCTGGCCGACCCTCGTCCCGCTGGAGTAGACGGGGGACGACATGGTTCGGAGCCGGAAGATGGGAATGAAGCGCGGACGGGTCGCCATCGCCGCGGGGCTGCTGCTGGCCTGGCCGGCCATGGCCCCCGCCATGGTCAACGACGCCTCGGCGGAGATGCGGCAATATGTCCACGCCCGGCTCGCCGATGCCGCCGGCATGCCCGAAGCGGCCGCTGCCAGCTATGCGCGCCTGCTCCAGGCGTCGCCGCAGGACAAGCGGCTGGCGCTGCGCACCTATCGCCAGGCGTTGACCGCGGGCAATTACAAGCTCGCCGGGCTCGCCACCGCGCAGCTCGACCGGCTCGGCGCCCTGCCCCCCGACGGCACGCTGTTGCTGTTCGCCGAGGCGGTCACCGCGCACGACTGGAAGCGCGCCAATGCGACGATCGGGCGGATCGAGCGCGAACAGGTGTTCGGCTTCCTCGCGCCGGTGATGCGCGGCTGGGTCGCCTATGGCCGCCAGTCGTCGGACGCCGCCCGGCTCGCCGCGCCGGCCGGCGGCTCGCAGCTTTCGAACGCCTATTCGCGCGACCATTATATGCTGATCGCGCTGGCGATGGGCCGCCATGAGGTGCTGGCCGACCTGCGGCGGCTGATCGCGGCGCACGACGTGCGCTCGCTGCGCCTTCAGCTCGCCGCCGCGGCGCTGCTCGCCAAGCGCGGCGACATGGCCGATGCCCGCGCCATCCTCGACGGCCAGACGCCCGAGCTGATCCAGGCCCGCGCCACGCTCGACGCCGGCAAGCCGCTCGGCGGCGCGATCGACACGCCCGAGCTGGGCCTGTCCGACCTGTTCGCGCAGCTCGCGATCGACGTGAAGGGCGACGGCCGCTCCCCCGTCTCGCTGCAACTCGCCCGCATCGCCGGCTATCTGGCGCCGACCAACGCCGCGGCGATCATCGCCACCGCCGACCTGCTGACCGCCAACGGCTATCATGACGCGGCGCTCGCCCTGCTCGACAAGGTGCCCGCCGACGATCCGCTCCGCGAAGCCGCGCGGCAGGAACGCAGCGGCATCCTGCTGTCGATGGGCAATCGCCAGGCCGCGCTCGCCGATGCGCAGAAGGCCGCCGCGCAACCCGATGCCAGCGCCGCGACCCTGGTCGAGCTGGGCGGCATCCTTTCCGATCTCGACCGCCCGGCCGAAGCGGTGAAGGCCTATCAGCGCGCGATCGACATCGATACGGCGCAGGGTATCCCGAACTGGGCGCATCTGTTCCTGCAGGCGGGCGCGCTCGACCGCGCCGGCGACTGGGAGGGCGCCAAGGACCGGCTGCGCCAGGCCGGCAAGCTGGCGCCGGGCCAGGCGGTGATCCTCAACTATCTCGGCTATGGCATGCTCGATCGCGGCGAGAACCTGCCCGAGGCGCAGGCCTATATCGAGCGCGCGAGCAGCCTCGATCCCAACGACGCGGCGATCGCCGATTCGCTCGGCTGGCTCTATTACAAGCGCGGCAACTATCCGGGCGCGATCGCCGCCCTCGAACGCGCGGTGGCGGGCGAGCCGGGCCAGTCGGTGATCAACGAGCATCTCGGCGACGCCTATTGGGCGGTCGGCCGGCGGATCGAGGCGCGCTACGCCTGGCGCGCGGCGCTGGTCCAGGCCGGCAAGACCGACAGCGAGCGGATCAAGCGCAAGATGGCCGACGGCCCCGGCGACCGGCTCAGCGCGAACTGACACCGTTCCGATCCGTCTTGAACGCCTCCCACCTCACCACGTCATTCCCGCGGAAGCGGGAATCCACGGTCACGGCACATTCCGTTTCTTGCGGGCCGCCGTCCATGGATTCCCGCTTGCGCGGGAATGACGGTAGGAAGCGGACATCGGTGGCCTGAGCCGAGCATGCACCCGACCGAGATCGCTTACGCCAAGATCAACCTGGCGCTGCACGTCCGGCGACGCCGGGCCGACGGCTATCACGACATCGAGACGATCTTCGCCTTCGCCGAGCATGGCGACATCGTCGCGGCCGAACCCGGCCCGGCGCGGCTGATGCTGGCCGGGCCTTTCGCCCCGGCACTCGCGGGCGAGGACCCCGAGGACAATCTGGTGATGCGCGCCGCCGACGGCTTGTGCGCACTGGCGGGGGAAGCGGCGCGGCCGGCGATCCGGCTCGACAAGCGGCTGCCGGTCGCGGCCGGGATCGGCGGCGGATCGGCCGATGCCGCCGCCGTGCTGCGGCTGCTGGGTCGTGCATATGGCATCGCCGCCGACGATCCCCGCGTCATGACGCTCGCCGCAACGCTCGGCGCCGACGTCCCCGCCTGCGTCCGATCGGCCACGGTGCGCGGCGGCGAGCGCGGCGACAGGCTCGAATCGATCGCGGCCGATGGCCTCCACGGCCTGCCGCTGCTGCTGGTCAATCCGCGCGTGGCGCTGCCGACCGGCCCGGTCTTCGCGGCCTGGGACCGGGTCGACCGCGGCCCGCTCGCGCCGGGCGATCCGCTCGCGGCGGCGCTGGCCGGGCGCAACGACCTCGAAGCGCCGGCGACGCTGCTCCACCCGGTGATCGGCGAGGTCGTTACGCTGCTCGCGGCCCAGCCGGGCGCGATCCTCGCCCGCATGTCGGGATCGGGCGCCACCTGCTTCGCGCTGTTCGGATCGGAAGCGGACCGCGACGCCGCCGACCGCGCCCTCGCCCACCGTCGCCCCGACTGGTGGCGGCTGACGAGCCGGCTGCGCTAGGCGGTGGCCGCAAGTTCGTCGCGGCTGATGAAGACGAAGGCGATCCTATGCCGACGGAGCTGCATGTCGAACGGACGACGATGGGACTGATCTGATGGCCCTTGCCGTGATCGGCTTTGCTCCCTAGGCTTGTCGCTGACCGTCAGGGGCGCAAGGGGGCATTTCATGGAAAATCCGCACGAGCAAGACGTGTCGGCCGAAAGCTCGGTCGAGCAGGCCGACGACGCGACGGCCGATCGCCGCGCGTTGATGCGCAAGCTGGCGGTGGGCGCATTCGCCGTGCCGGTCGTGTTGGCGGCGCTTTCGTCGACGCCTGCTCACGCCTCCGTCAACTAAAGGGTCGGCTCATGGATAAATCACCGGATCAGGGCGAACGCGTAGACACTCCCAATGATGAGGGTGAGGCCGACGGCAAGATCGCCGAGCGCCGGTCCCTCATGCGCAAATTTGCAATAGGGACGTTCGCCGTACCCATCGTCCTGGCGAGCCTGTCCTCGAAGGCGGCCGCCGCCTCGTAGGAGGCCGGGTCACCGATCGGATGGTTTCGCAACGTTTCGGCTGGTACGAAATCGACGATGCGCTGGTCGTTGTCGATGCCGCCTCCGGTGAGGCGCTGTTCCTCAATCGGAGCGCATCGATCCTCTGGCTGGCATTGACCGAAGCGCCTTGCTCCGAAGCGGAGCTGGCCGATATTCTCGCGGGCTATTTCCCCGATCTTCCTTTCGGACAGGCGACGGGGATCACCGCGTTGCTCGGCGACTGGGAAGCAAAGGGCCTGTGCCGGCAGGGCGCGAGCGGGCGCTGGGAGGTCAACGGCGATCCGTCCGCCGGTGCCGATGATGCTCGCTCCGACAAGGCCACTGCCGATTGGCGGGGTGGAGGCGCGCAATTGGTCTGGTCGCGCGGCATCCGCCTGCATGTCGAGACGGTCGCGGTCGAGATCTGGGTGACCCCCGACCATACGTCGCGCGAGGGGGTGGAGCGGTTGCAAGGTTTCCTCGGCGGGTTGCCGCAGGCGGAGGGACCGGGGCGGTCCCGCCTCGCCATCTGGATCGACGGGCCGCAATGCCACCTGTCGCTCGACGGCGTCCATCGAACGACGCAGGGCCTCTCGGACGCGACCGGCTTTCTCTTTCAGGCGTTGGTGAACCACGCATATCCCGAGTGCCGCAACCCCATCACCCTGCATGCCGGAGCCATCGGCAATGCCGGGGGAACGATCATCATGCCCGCCATATCGGGTTCGGGCAAAACCACGCTCACGGCCTATCTGGCCGCGCAAGGCTGGCGCTATGGCGGCGATGACATCATCGGCCTGGCCCGGGCCGAGACGCCGGACGCGGGACTGCTGCTGCTGCCACTGCCTTCCGCGCTGGGCATCAAGACGGGCTCCTGGGCGTTGCTGGCGCCCCATTTCCCCGCGCTGCATGATCTTCCGGAGGTCCGCTACGAAGGCAAGCAGGTCCGCTATCTGCCCGTCCCGGCCTCTCACCATATCGGCCCGGAGCATCAGGGTCGCCGGCCGATAGCGCTGGTATTCCCCCGCTATGTCGCGGGCTCGACCTGCTCGCTGCGGGGCATCTCCGAGGGGGAAGCCCTGAGGTCGATCCTCGAATCGGGGAGCGGCGCGAGCGCTTCGCCCGATCTGGACGGCTTTGCGACGCTGATCGAGCTGATTCGCTCGGCGCCGTGTTACCGGCTGGAATATGACCGGCTGGACGATGCCGAACGAGAACTGGCGCAACTGGCATGAGCGGGCGCAGCGAACTGGCGGCGGTACATTGGCTATGGCGTTTCTGCTCGCCATTTGCGGAGACGCCGGCATTGCCCGCGCCGGACGCCTGGGCCGATATCTTCAAGGTCGCCGACCGGCATCTGGTCCTCCCACGCCTCGCGCTCGGCCTATTGCCGCGCCGCGACGAGACGGGCGATGCGGTCGCCGATTTCCTCGAAGCCGCGCTGGAACTGTGCCGACATCGCAACGATCGGCTGCGCCGGCAATTGCTGACCTTCTGCCGCGCGTTCAATGCCGTGGGGATCGAGCCGATCCTGTTGAAGGGCGCCCCTTTCCTGCTGGCCCACGATGCGAGCCGCTACCGGCGGATGATGCTGGACATCGACATCTGGGTGCCCGACCCTGCCCAGCAGGAGCAGGCGATCCGTTGCCTCCACGATCTGGGCTATGCGATGCGCGCGGACCCCGCGACGTCGCTCCATAGCCCGCATTATCCACCCTTCTTCCACGATGGGGAGATTGCGCGCGTCGAACTGCACCGGGGCATAGTGGGTTCAACCTTCGCCGGGTTCCTCGATCAACCAGCTATCGCCGCGGCTGCTCGCCCGCAGCATTGCGACGGGATCGGCTATCGCCTGCTCGACGACCGATCGGCGCTGGCCCTGTCCTATCTCCAATGCCGTTACGGCGTCGGCGCGGACAAGGGTTATGTCACGATGATGAAGTGGCTCGATTGCCTCGATCGCGTTCACAGCATGGGACTGGGCCCGGTGCGCGATCGCGCCGATCTCGGTATATCGGGCGCGATGGAGGATGCCGACCGGCTGGCGCTGACCGCCTTCAGCGGCTGGGGCGACCTGCCCTATGACGGTGTGCGCGACGAGCGCTTCATCGGCCTCTGGGAACGCGGCTATCGCCAATCCGTAGTCGTCCGTTACGTGCAGAATGTCTTCGGGGCGGTTTTCACGCCCAGCCTCTGGCGGGACATGACGGGCAGGGGCCTGGTCGGGATTTTGCGCAGCCACTTTCGGAACCTGCCCTCCTATCTCCGCCGGGCCGGGTCGCGGGACATCTTCAGAAGCTAGAGCGATGGCCAGGCAGATGGAAACATCCGCAGACTCGAAATCGCGGGTAATTGCGGACCGCTCTAATCGACCTTGGCGACCGTGACGCCTTCATATTTGGCGTCGGCGGGATCGTAGAAGGGCTGGACCGTGAAAGTGTCGACGGTCAGCGAGACGCTGTTGAGCCCCGCCAGCTTGAAGGTGCCGAGCTTGAGTTCCGCCGGCACCTTGCCGTCGCGCAGCGTCACCACACCGTCGATGAACAGGTCGTCATGCTTGGTGTAGAGGATGTGCGGCGCGATCACCATGTTGGTGCGGTTGTACACGGCGGTGATCGCCAGCTTGCGGCGGACCGCCTGGGCGATGATCTGCGCATCGCCGGTGAGCGCCGGGCCTTCGGCGGGCGCGACGACGCGGCTGAGCGAGAGGGTCTTGCGCGGAGTGGACATCGCAGGCGCGCATATCGGGGCGCGGCCGACAACGCAAGCGCGACGCGGTTCAGCCTGCCGCAAGGCGGCCTGCGGCAAGGGACCCGCATGGCCCGCCCGCTGCTCGCCCTGTCGTCCTTGGCCCTCCTCGCGGCCATGATCGCGATCCCCGGCGCGGCCCGCGCTCAGCCCGAGGATGCCGAGCATCGCGCCGACCGGCTCCGCACGATCGAGCTCAATCGCCGCGCCCAGGCGGCGGTCGACCGGCGCGACCGCTCCAACGCCGACGTCCGCGCGACCAACCGGCGCGCGCAGGAACGCTATGAGCGCGAACGCGCCGAATGGCGCCGGCGGGTCGAGGCCTGCCGCGCGGGCGATGACGACGCCTGCGCGCCCTATGCCGATGGGCGGTGAGTCTGACTCATCGCCCATAGGCTAAGCCCGCGCGGCGCTTGAGCGTTCCAAGGTGCGGATGCGTCAGCATCCCCGCACCTTGCTATTACTGAATCAGCGCGGGGTCGAGCCGGCCGAGCTTGTCGGGATTGCGGGTGATGAAGATGTCGGCGATGCGGTCGTCGGCGTCGTAGCCGAACGAGACGGTCGCCACCACCTGGCCCTGGTCGCGCAGGATCAGCCCGCGTCCGCCGTTGATGTCGATCTCCTCCCATTCATAGCCCGCCCACCACCGGCTCGCCTGGTGGATGAAGGCGAGCGCGAGGCGCTGGCCTTCGAGCACGTCGAGGAAGGCGCGGACCTTGCCGCCGCCGTCGGCGGTGACGCGGATGTCGGTGGCGAGCAGCGCGCCGAGCTGGTCGGGCCGGTCGCTCGTCACCGCCTGGCGGAAGGCGTCGAGCAGCCGCTGCTGCGTCTCGACCGGGGTCCGGTGGCGCACCTTGCCCTGGTCGATATTCGCCTTGGCGCGGGAGACCAGCTTGCGGCAGGCCGGCTCCTCCATCTCCAGCGTCGCCGCGATCTCGTCATAGGGCCGGTCGAAGATCTCGTGCAGCAGATAGGCGGCGCGCTCCTTCGGGGTCAGCCGCTCGAGCATCAGCAGGAAGGCGGCGCCGAGCGAGGAGGCGAGCTCCGCCGGCGCCTCCTCGGGGTCGACGCGCATATGGATCGGCTCGGGCAGCCAGGCGCCGACATAGTCGACGCGCGATCGGTGCGCGGCGCGCAGCAGATCGAGGCAGCGGCGCGTACAGATCGTCGTCAGCCAGCCGTCGGGATTGTCGATCGCGTCGCGGTCGGCGGCGCTCCACTTGAGGAAGCAGTCCTGGACCGCATCCTCGGCGTCGACCCGCGAGCCGAGGATGCGATAGGCCAGCCCGAGCAGCCGGGGCCGCGCGCGTTCGAACAGGGCGAAGTCCCGGCCGTCCATCGTCAGTGCCTCGAAATGCCGATGCGGTTCCACAGGTTGATCATCGCGATCAGCCCCGACAGCGCGGCGATCTCCTCCTCGGAGAAATGCTCGCGCAACCGGGCGCGCAACGCGCCGAGATCGCTGTGATGGTCGAGCACGGTCAGCGCCTCCGTCCAGGCGAGCGCCGCCTTCTCGCGCTCGCTGAAGTCCCTTACCTGATCCCAGACGATCACGCGATCCAGCCGCTCGTCGCTCTCGCCGTCGGCGCGCGCCTCGCGCGTGTGCATCTGCACGCAGAAGCCGCAGCGGTTGATCTGCGACGCGCGCAGCATGACGAGGTGGCGGAGCAGCGGCTCCAGCCCATGGCCGCCCACCGCCGCCTGCGCGTCGGTGAAGGCCTTGATGATGTCGGGCGTCTCCTGCTCGTAGCGGGGGGCGGACGTGGCGTTCATGGCAATCTCCATCGTTGGTCTACGATGGCATGACGATCGCCCCTGCCCGCCTGTGACGCGCCTCGCGATTTTTTTTCCGCGCGCGCCTCCTCCCCAACGAAAACGGGCCGGAGTTCCCCCCGGCCCGCATCGATCTCACATGTTCGGATAGTTCGGCCCGCCGCCGCCCTCGGGCGTCACCCAGTTGATGTTCTGGGTCGGGTCCTTGATGTCGCAGGTCTTGCAGTGGACGCAGTTCTGCGCGTTGATCTGGAGGCGCGGATCGCCTTCGTCGCGGCCGACGATCTCGTACACCCCCGCCGGGCAATAGCGCTGCTCGGGCGCGTCGTACCAGGGCAGGTTGATGTCGATCGGGACGCTCGGGTCCTTGAGCTGCAGGTGGACCGGCTGGTCCTCCTCATGGTTGGTGTTCGACAGGAACACCGACGACAGCCGGTCGAAGCTGATCACCCCGTCGGGCTTGGGATAGTCGATCCTCGGCGCGACGTCCTGGCGCCACATCCCCTCATTGTCCTTGTGATGCTTGAGGGTGAAGGGCAGGCCCAGCCCCAGGTTGCGCATCCACATGTCGACGCCGGCGAGCAGCGTTCCCGCGACCGGGCCGAGCTTGGCGATGAACGGCTCGGCGTTGCGGACGACCTTCAGCTCCTTGGCGATCCAGCTATGCTCGAGCGCGTCGGGATAGGCGGCCAGCTCGTCGCCGGTCCGGTCGGCGGCGATCGCGTCGAACGCCGCCTCGGCCGCCAGCATGCCCGACTTCATCGCGGTGTGGCTGCCCTTGATGCGCGGCACGTTGACGAACCCCGCCGAGCAGCCGATCAGCGCGCCGCCGGGGAAGACCAGCTTCGGCACCGCCTGCCAGCCGCCCTCGTTGATCGCCCGCGCGCCATAGGAGACGCGGCGGCCGCCCTCGAGGATCTCGCGGATCTTCGGATGCTGCTTCCAGCGCTGGAATTCCTCGAACGGATAGAGGTGCGGATTCTTGTAGCCGAGGCCGACCACGAAGCCGAGCGCGACCTGGTTGTTCGCCTGGTGATAGAGGAAGCCGCCGCCGACCTCGTCGGTGAGCGGCCAGCCCTGGGTGTGGATGACGCGGCCCGGGACATGCTTGTCCGGGTCGATGTCCCACAGCTCCTTGATGCCGATCGCATAGGTCTGCGGCTGGCAGTCGGCCTCCAGGTCGAAATGGCCCTTGAGCATCTTCGACAGATGCCCGCGCACGCCCTCGGCGAAGAAGGTGTAGCGCGCGTGCAGCTCCATGCCCGGCTGGTAGTCGGGCTTGTGCTCGCCCTCGCGGCCGATGCCCATGTCGCCGGTGGCGACGCCCTTCACCGACCCGTCCTCATTGTAGAGGATCTCGGCGGCGGCGAAGCCGGGAAATATCTCGACGCCGAGATTCTCGGCCTGCCCCGCCAGCCAGCGGCAGAGATTGCCGAGCGACAGCGTGTAGGTGCCCTTGTTGTGCATGAAGCCCGGCATCGCGATGTGCGGCATCGAGAACTGGCGCTTCGCGGTCAGGATCCAGTGGTGGTTCTCGGTCACCGGCACGGTCAGCGGGCTGTCCATGTCCTTCCAGTCGGGCAGCAGCTCGTCCAGCGCGATCGGGTCGACCACCGCGCCCGACAGGATGTGGGCGCCGACCTCCGATCCCTTTTCGAGGACGCAGACCGCGATCTCGCGTCCCGTCTCGACAGCGAGCTGTTTGAGTCGTATCGCCGCCGCCAGTCCCGCGGGCCCGGCGCCCACGATGACGACGTCGTAAGCCATCGATTCGCGCGTCGACATTTTCCTCGTCCTTGTCCTGCTATCCGGTCATCGCATCATTCAAACGTCATGCCCCAAAGCCGCTGCCCGCAGATTGACGCCTTCGTCAACCCATTCCTTTAGATGAGCGATATGGATTTGGGGGCAAGTCTCGGTTCGACCGCAGAAATCACGAGCCTAATGGGTTGGTGGGAGGATGCAGGGCTCGACGTGCTGGTGGACGAGGCTCCGCGCGACTGGCTCGCGCGTGTCGTTCCGCCCGTCGCGCGGCCCGTTGCGGCCGTCGCGGCCCCCGCTCCGGTTCCCGCGCAACCGACCGTCGCGGCCCCGATTCCGGCCCAGCCCGCCGCCCGCGCCGCCGCTTTTCCCGACACGCTCGACGGCTTCCAGTCCTGGCTCGCCACCAGCGACGAGATCACCATGCCGATGTCCGCGCGGATCGCCGCCTCGGGCGATCCGGCGACCGGCCTGATGGTGCTGGTCGACCTTCCCGAGGCCGAGGACCCGGCGAACGGCCGGCTGCTGTCGGGGCCCGCCGGCGACCTGTTCGACAAGATGCTTGGCGCGATGGGCCGCGACCGCCAGTCGCTCTATCTCTCCGCCATGGCGCCCGGCCGCCCCTCCGGCGGCTTCGTCGATCCCACCCAGGGCGCGCTGTTCGGCCGGCTCGCCCGCCACCACGTCCTCCTCGCCCAGCCCCGCGCGCTGCTGCTGATGGGCGAGCAGCCCTCGCGCACCTTCCTGAACCTCGGCTTCGTCGAGGCGCGCGGCCGGGTCCACGACGTCCAGCTTCCGGGCGGAGCGGTCAACGCCGTCGCGACCTTCCACCCCCGCACCCTCCTCCAGCACCCCCAGCAGAAGCGCCGTGCCTGGGAAGACCTGCAACTCCTGATGAAGCTCCTCGGATGATGCGTAGATATCTGCTTGCCGGCGCGATCGCCCTCGCCCCCTTCACCGCCGCCGCCCAGAATGCGGTGGCCGTGCCCGCTGCCGCGGTCGGCCTCGCCGCCGCCGCCCAACCGCTGCCGATCGTGTCGGGCCTCACCGCCGACCAGCGCACCGCCTATCGCACGATCTTCGCCGCGATCCGGTCCGGCGACTGGAGCGCCGCCCAGGCCGGCATCGACGCGATCCCGACCGGACCGCTCAGCAACGTCGCCGAAGCCGAGTTGATCCTCGCCAAGGGATCGCCGCGTATCTCGGACGATCAGCTCATCCAGCTCGTCGCCACCGCGCCCGATCTGCCGCAGGCCGCCCAGCTCGCCGGCCTCGCCTCCCGCCGCGGCCTCACCACGGCGGCGCTGCCGGTCACCCGCGATCTCGTCCGCTACGCCGGCCCCTCGAAGCGCCAGTCGGCCCGCTCGCTGCGCAGCGACCGGGCCGCCGCCGCGCTCGCGCAGGTCGCGACGCCGCTGCTGCGCGACGACCGGCCGAGCGAGGCCGAGGCGCTGGTCGTCGATCGCCTGGGCCAGCTCTCGGCCGAGGCGCAGACCGAATGGCTGCAGCGCGTCTCCTGGGCCTATTATCTGTCGGGCGACGACGCCTCCGCGCGCCGCGTCGCCGATCAGGCGCGGCCCGGCGCTGGCGACTGGGCGGTGCAGGCGAGTTGGGTCTCGGGCCTCGCCGCCTGGCGGCAGCATGACTGCCAGTCCGCCGGCACCGCCTTCGAGGAGGTCGCCGGCCGCGCCCGCGATCCGGAGATGACCGCCGCCGGCCTCTATTGGGCGAGCCGCGCCGACATGGCCTGCGGCCATCCCGAGCGGATCGAGCCGCGCCTGCGCTCCGCCGCGCGGATGAAGGAGAGCTTCTACGGCCTGATCGCGCAGGCCGCGCTGGGCATCGCCGACGAGAGCGGCACGAGCATGAAGCTCACCGCCAACGACTGGGCGTCGATCGGCGCGATCGCCAATGTCCGCCGCGCCACCGCGCTGGCCGAGATCGGCGAGACCGGCCTCGCCGAGGAGATGCTCCGCCACCAGGCGAAGATCGGCCTCAGCCGCGACCATGAATCGCTGATCCACCTCGCCGCCCGGCTCGACCTTCCGGCCGCGCAGATCTGGCTGGCGCAGAACGGCCCGTCGGGCGCCCAGCTCTCGGCCGCCGCGCGCTATCCGATGCCCGCCTGGACCCCGGCCTCGGGCTGGCAGGTCGACAAGGCGCTGGTCTTCGCCCACGCGCTCCAGGAATCGCGCTTCAAGACCGACGCGGTCAGCTCGGCCGGCGCGCGCGGGGTGATGCAGCTCATGCCCGCCACCGCGCAGATGGTCGCGCGCCACCTCGGCCGCACCGTCGATCCGGCGTCGCTGTTCCAGCCCGCGACCAGCATCGACCTCGGCCAGGCCTATCTGCGCGAACTGGCCGACAATAGCGGCACCGGCGGGCTGCTGCCCAAGGTGATCGCCGCCTACAACGCCGGGCCCGGCTCGGTCGCCAACTGGAACGCGCGCGGCCGCAGCCTCGACGACCCGCTGCTGTTCATCGAATCGATCCCCTTCGCCGAGACCCGCGCCTATGTCGCGGTCGTGCTGCGCAACTACTGGATGTACCAGCGGCACAGCGGCGCCAAGGCCGCCAGCCTGACCGCGATCTCGCAGGGCCTGTGGCCGCGCTTCCCCGGCATGCCCGGCCGCGACGCCGTCCGCCTTACCGCGCTGGGCGCGACGGCGGCGGCGGACTGATTCCCCCACGTCATTGGCCCCTAACCGTCATGCCAGCCCCTCGACTGCCTGCAAGGCAGGCGCTCGGGATAAACTTCGGCCAAAGGCTGAAGGCTGGCATCCATGTCTGTTTTCCCACACGATGATCATCGTTCGCGGATAGAGACATGGACCCCAGCCTACGCTGGGGTGACGATTTCAGTGGGATTCATTCGATGCCGATCAAGGAAGACCTGCCCTTTCACCCCGTCCGCATCGCGGTGCTGACCGTCTCCGACAGCCGCGACCTCTCCACCGACAGATCGGGCGACACGCTCGTCGGGCGGATCGAGGGCGCCGGCCATATCCTCGCCGACCGCGCGATCGTCACCGACGACGTCGACCGGATCGTCGCGCGGCTGCACGGCTGGATCGACGACCCGCACGTCGACTGCGTGATCACCACCGGCGGCACCGGCGTCACCGGCCGCGACGTCACGCCCGAGGCGCTGGCCCGCGTCTGGGACAAGGAGATTCCCGGCTTCGGCGAACTGTTCCGCTGGCTGAGCTATGCCAAGATCGGCACCTCGACGATCCAGTCGCGTGCCACCGCCGGCGTCGCGCGCGGCACCTATATCTTCGCGCTGCCGGGATCGACCGGGGCGGTGAAGGACGGCTGGGACGACATCCTCGCCACCCAGCTCGACAGCCGCCACATGCCCTGCAACTTCGTCGAGCTGATGCCCCGCCTGACCGAAAGGTGACGGGCAGCCAGGATGAGCGACCAGGCCGCGTCAGCGGCCTGCAAGCGCGAACGCGCGTCGCGGTATCCCCGCGAAAGCCAAGGCCCGCGGATGCGGGCCGCCCGGCGCCTGAGGGCCAAACAAACTACGCTATCTTCAATCCCTCCAGGTTCATCATCTTGGTCAGCCGCTCATTCTCCTCCTCGGTCAGCACGCCGCGCAGCTTGGGAAAGACCGTCTCCTCCTCGCTGCGCATATGCTCCTCGAGCATCGACCGGAAATCGCCGATCTTGGAAAGGAACAGCGGGTGCTCCGGCGCCATCTGGCCCAGCTCGAACAGATATTGCTTCACATAGCCATGGTCGCCGTTGAGCCGGTCGGCGTCCGCCACCTGGCCATGAATGCGCAGCGTCGCGTAGACCGCATTCTCCTCCTCCATCGCATGCTTGGCGAGCGCATGGCCGATCTGGGTGAGGAGCAGCGAGCGGCGCGTGGCATGCCCTTCCTCGGTCGCCTGGATCTGGTCGAACAGTTCGAGCACGGCGCGATGCTCGGCCGCCAGCGCGTCGTCCCACTCGCCGGCCATCATCGTCGGCGCCTGGACGAAGATCTTGCGCACCGCGTTCGCGGCGAGCCCGGCGGTCAGGCCGGCGGCGGCGCCGATCGCGAAGCTCCGCGTGGTCTTTTCCTCCAACATGGCATCTCTCCTGCGTTTCCGGGAATCGCCGGTCAGAACGATCCAGCCGTCCCAGGGTTGCGGAAACGCAGGTGAAACAAGTGGTTGCAGATGCTCCAACCGCTGGAGCACACCCGGCTCCCATCGAAACCGGAAATACCCTGGCCGTCATGCCAGCGAAGGCTGGCATCCATGTCTGTCGTCTTCTCAGATGCCGTCTCGGGTTGAAGAGAGACATGGACCCCAGCCTACGCTGGGGTGACGAAAGAGTGGGGCTAACCGCGATCCGCGGGGAGCATCGAGTCCAGATTACAAACGTCCCCCTAGAACAAGCTGAACTGGTCGGTCGGCACCTGGAACAGGTCGGTGCGCAGCTCGAACCGCTCCGCGTTCATCCCGTGCCGGCGGCAGGCGAGCTTGAACCGCGCCCGGAGCGCGGCGGCATAGGCGCCCTGCGGCCGGAAGCGGTCGAAGAAATTGGGCTCGTTGTCGCGGCCGCCGCGCATCGCCGCGATCATCGCCATCACCTTGGCGGCGCGGTCGGGATAGTGGATCTCCAGCCATTCGCGGAACAGCGGCGCCACCTCGTGCGGCAGCCGCACGACGATCGAGAAGGCGCTGCGCGCGCCCGCTTCCGCGCCGGCGGCGACGATCGCCTCGATCTCATGGTCGTTGATCGCGGGGACGATCGGCGAGACGCTGATCGAGGTCGGCACCCCCGCCCGGACCAGCGCCGCGATCGCCGCGATCCGCTGGCGCGGCGCCGAGGCGCGCGGCTCCATCCGGCGGGCGAGCCCCGGGTCGAGCGTCGTCACCGACATCATCACCGCCGCCAGCCGTTTCGCCGCCATCGGCCCGAGCAGGTCGATGTCGCGGACGATCCGCGCCGACTTGGTGGTGATCACCAGCGGATGGTCATGCTCGGCCAGCACCTCGATCACGCCGCGCGTGATCCGATAGCGTTCCTCGATCGGCTGGTAGGGATCGGTATTGGTCCCCATCGCCATCGGCGTGCATTGATAGCCGCGCTTCGCCAGCTCGCGGCGCAGCAACGCCGCCGCGTCGGGCTTGGCGAACAGCTTCGTCTCGAAGTCGAGCCCCGGCGACAGGTTCTGATAGGCATGGGTCGGCCGCGCGAAGCAGTAGATGCAGCCATGCTCGCACCCCCGATAGGCGTTGATCGAGCGGTCGAACGGCAGGTCGGGCGACCGGTTGCGCGTGATGATCGTCTTCGGCGTCTCGATCGTCACTTCGGTGCGGAGCGGCGGTCCCTCCCCGTCGATCGCGGCGCTCGCATCCAGCCAGTCGCCGTCCTCCTCGCGCGCCCGGTCGTCGAAGCGCGCGCTCAGCCGCGCGCTGGCCGCCCCCCGGCCCTTGACGGCCGGCGGCAATATCGGTGCCGAGTCGCTCATCACTAGAACATATCATGAACAAATAGCCGCGCAAGCCTGATCGCCGCGCGACAAAATCGACATTTTCTTACGCAAGACGCCAAAATCCATCTGCGCGATATGGAAATCGCGCAGACTGCTCTAGGATGGCGGCAAGAGAGGAAGACCATGGCCCGACTGGAACATTGCAACATCCGCAGCTTCGACCTGGCGGCGACGATCCGCTTCTACGAGGAGGTGATCGGCCTCCGCGCGGGCCCGGTGCCCGGCATGAACCGGGGCGCCTGGCTCTACGACGACAGCGACGTCGCGGTCGTCCACGTCATCGACCTCGACACCGACAATCGCGACGCGTCACTGGGGGAGATCCGCCACCGGCTCGGCGAACTGGCGGGGCCGCTCGATCCCGACGCGATGCGGGGCGGCGGCGCGGTCGACCATATCGCCTTCCACTGCGACGACTATGACGCGATGGTGGCGCGGCTCGAGGCCCACGGCGCGCCCTACCGGACCTTCGACCTGCCCGCCTACCAGCTTCGCCAGATCCTGGTGAACGACCCCAGCGACGTGACCCTGGAGCTCAACTTCCGGGATTAGAAGGCCCTATCCGTTCGTCATGCCGGCGGAGGCCGGCATCTCAGGCGGCTCCTGCCTCGCGCTCGTCTCCCCTCTCCCGAGATGCCGGCCTCCGCCGGCATGACGAGTCCTTCTGAAGCCTACTCCCCGGCCGGCTTGGCCTGCTCCGCCGGCTTCGCCTCATTGCCGTCGCCGATCAGCCCGCCCGCCTTGCGCCGGTTGCCGACCCAGTCGACGATCGCGCGGCCGGTGGCGTTGAGCAGCGGGTGGGTCCGCGAATGGCGCATCCAGCCGGGCCGCTCGGCCGCCGCGCCATAGAGCGTGTCGTAGCCGAGGTTGATCAGCAGATAGCCGAGCGTGACGATGATCAGTCCCTTGAGCGCGCCGAAGCCGAAGCCCAGCACCCGGTCGAGCGGCCCCAGCACCGAACTGCGCATCCGCTGCCCCAGCGTCCCGGCGATCAGCTTGCCCCCGGCGTAGACGATCAGGAAGACCAGCGCGAAGGCGAGCACGCTCGCCCCGCTCGGATTGCCGACGACATGGATCAGCAGGCTGGTCGCGACGCCGTGGAACAGCTTGAGCGCGACGATCGCCGCGACCCAGGCGAACAGCGAGATCACCTCGGTCACGAAGCCGCGCATCACGCCGAAGATCGCGCCGCCGAAGATCGCCAGCAGCACGATGATGTCGAGACCGGTCAATCCACTCATAGATGCGGTTAGCTACCGGCGGCCGAGGATATGGTCAACGAGCGCGCCGAGGCTGGCGAAGCTTTCCTGCCGCATGCCGGCTGGCGGGCCGTCCTTCGCCTTGGGGCCCCACGCCTTGGCGAAGCCGAGCTTGGCCGCCTCCTTCAACCGCAGGTTGGCATGCGCGACCGACCGGACCTCGCCCGACAGCGCGACCTCGCCGAAGGCGATGCAGTCGGTCGGCACCGGCCGCTCGGCCAGCGCCGAGACCAGCGCCGCCGCGACCGCGAGGTCGGCCGCCGGATCGGACACCCGGTAGCCGCCCGAGATGTTGAGATAGACCTCGGCGGTCGAGAAGCTGAGCCCGCAGCGCGCCTCCAGCACCGCGAGGATCATCGCCAGCCGCCCCGAATCCCAGCCGACCACCGCGCGGCGCGGCGTCGCCCCGCTCTGCAACCGCACGATCAGCGCCTGGATCTCGACCAGCACCGGCCGGGTGCCCTCGATCGCCGGGAAGACGGTCGCGCCGCTCATCTCCTCGCCGCGATCGGTCAGGAACAGCGTGCTCGGATTGGCGACCTCGTCGAGCCCCGCCTCGGCCATCGCGAAGACGCCGATCTCGTCGGTGCCGCCGAAGCGGTTCTTGGCGGCGCGGAGGATGCGGTACTGGTGGCTGCGCTCGCCCTCGAAGCTCAGCACCGTGTCGACCATATGCTCCAGCACGCGCGGCCCGGCGATCGACCCGTCCTTGGTGACGTGGCCGACCAGCACCACCGCGGTGCCGCGCTCCTTGGCGAAGCGGATCAGTTCCTGGGCGGAGGCGCGCACCTGGCTGACCGTGCCCGGCGCGCCCTCGATCAGGTCGCTGTGCATCGTCTGGATCGAATCGATCACCAGCAGCGACGGCGGCGCCTTCTCCAGCGTGGTCAGGATGTCGCGCACCGAGGTCGCCGAGGCGAGCTGCACCGGCGCCTGGCCGAGGCCCAGCCGCCGCGCGCGCAGCCGCACCTGGTCGGCCGCCTCCTCGCCCGAGATATAGGCGACCGGCTGCCCCGCCATCGCCATCCGCGCCGAGGCCTGGAGCAGCAGCGTCGACTTGCCGATCCCCGGATCGCCGCCGATCAGCGTCGCCGATCCCGGCACCAGCCCGCCGCCGAGCGCGCGGTCGAACTCGGCGATGCCGGTCGTCCAGCGCTTCGGCAGCGGGATGTCGGCGTCGAGCCCGACCAGCGTGATCGCCCGCCCGCCGGTTCGCAGATCATGCTTCGCCGAGAAGACGGTGACGTTGCTCGCCTCCTCGATCATCGAATTCCATTCGCCGCAATCGGCGCATTGCCCCTGCCAGCGCGTCGCGACGCCGCCGCAGGCCTGACAGACATAGCGTTTCTGCGGCTTCGCCATTCCAACCCCATATGAACGAACCAAGAACATAGCGGGCCATGCGCCGAAGGGCAACCGGCAACGCTCGACCCCTCCTATCCCCGTCATCCCGGCGAAAGCCGGGATCTCCCTGCCTTTTCGACGCCTTCCCCACCGTACGGCTGAAGAAGGAAGGGAGATTCCGGCTTTCGCCGGAATGACGGTCTGTGGCCTGCGTCGCTTTCCGCTGGCCACGCCCCGCCAACCTATGGAAGACAGGGGCCATGCGGGAGAAGGAACTGCGGCTCGCGCTGGTCTGCTATGGCGGGGTCAGCCTGGCCGTGTACATGCACGGGATCACCAAGGAGCTGTGGCGGCTCGCTCGCGCCAGCCGCGCCTTCCACGACGGGGCCGCCGCCTCGACCGGCAGCGAGGCGATCTATCGCCGCCTGCTCGAACAGATCGAGGCGGAGAAGGGCGTCCGCGTCCGCGCCCTGATCGACGTCATCGCCGGCGCCAGCGCGGGCGGGCTCAACGGCATCTTCCTCGGCCATGCCGTCTCGACCGGCCAGTCGCTCGAACCGCTCACCACCCTGTGGCTGGAAAAGGCCGATGTGGAGGTGCTGCTCGATCCCGACGCGCGGCCGCTGCGCTGGTTCACCAAGCTGTGGGCGCTGCCCTTCGCCTGGATGCTGGCGCGCAAGCGCGGCGGCACGGTCGAGCGCACCGTGTCGGCCGAGACGCGGGCCGAGGTCCGCCGCAAGCTGTCGGGCTTCGTCCGGGCGCGCTGGTTCCACCCGCCGTTCGGCGGCGTCACCTTCACCAACCTGATCCTCGACGCCTTCGACGCGATGGCGAAGGGCCCCGTCGGGCCGCCGCTGCTGCCCGATCGCCAGCCGCTCGACGTCTCGGTCACCGTCACCGACTTCCACGGCTACGACCAGCGGCTGCGGCTGCACAGCCCGGCGCTGGCCGAGGAGCGCGAGCATCGCCTGACGATCGGCTTCACCGATCGCGGCATCGGCGAGCGGCGGCTCGCCGACCCGATCGAGCTGGCCTTCGCGGGCCGCGCCACCGCCAGCTTCCCCGGTGCCTTCCCGCCCTTCAACGTCGCCGAGATGGACAAGGTGCTGAAGGTCCGCAGGCGCGACTGGCACGGCCGCGAGGCCTTCCTCCACCGCATCTTCCCCAGCGCGGCGGCGAGCGGCAGTCCCGAGGACCTGGTGCTGATCGACGGATCGGTGCTCGCCAACGCGCCCTTCGGCCCGGCGATCGACGCGCTGCGCAACCGCCCGGCGCGGCGCGAGGTCGACCGGCGCTTCCTCTATCTCGACCCGACCGCCAACGCGCAGGCCCCGCCCGAGCGGCACAGCGACGGCGTCGTCCGCCTGCCCGGCTTCTTCGCGACCATCTTCGGCGCGATGTCGACCATCCCGCGCGAGCAGCCGATCCGCGACAATCTCGAGCTGATCGAGCAGCGCTCGGCCCGCATCGCCCAGACCAAGCGGATCATCGACGCGATCCGGCCGGAGGTCGAGGCGGCGGTCGAGGCCGCGATGGGCCGGCAGATCCTGCTCTACCGCCCCAGCCCGGAGCGGCTCGGAAGCTGGCGGTCGCGCGCGCATGAGCAGGCCGCGCGCCAGGCGGGGTTCACCTATGCCGGCTACGGGCAGCTCAAGCTGTCGATCATCGCCAACGAGCTCGCCTCGACGATCGCGCTGATCGGCGGCGGCGACGACGACAGCTTCCGCCACGCGGCGCGGGCGGGGATCGGCGCCCATATGCGCGACAAGGGCTTCGAGGAGCCCGACGCGCTCAGCGGCGGCGCCACCGCCGAGCCGCTGCTCGAATTCTTTCGCCAGCACGACCTCGGCTTCCGCATCCGCCGGCTGCGCTTCCTGGCCGACCGGCTGACCGAGATCGAGACCGGCAACGGCGGCAGCGACGAGGCGGCGCTCCAGGCCGCGCGCGACGCGATCTACGGTTCGCTGGCGCCCTTCCTCAACCTCCAGATGCGCGATCATTATGAACGGCCGGTCGCCGCCGCCGCGCAGCATTTCGCCGGCGATCCCGCAACCGCGCTCGCCAGCATCGCCGCGACCCGCGCGCTCGAGGCGCTCGACGTCGAGACCGACCGGGCGATCGCCGCGGTGCTGCCGCGCCTGTCCAGGACCGATCGCCGCAGCCTGCTGCTCGGCTATCTCGGCTTCAGCTTCTTCGACCTCGCCACCCTGTCGCTGATGCGGCTGCAGGGCGCGCAGGAATTCCACGCCATCCAGGTCGACCGCATCTCCCCCGACGATTGCGCGTCGATCCGGGGCGGCGGCGCGGCGGCGACGCTCAGGGGGATCGAGTTCAACCTGTTCGGCGCCTTCTTCAGCCGCGCCTATCGGGAGAACGACTATCTGTGGGGCCGCCTCCATGGCGCCGAGCGGATGATCGACGTGCTGATCTCGACCATCCCGGCGGGCGAGACCCTCGCCGAGGAGGACGTCGTCGCCGTCAAGCGCCGCCTGTTCCACGCGATCCTCGACGAGGAGCGCGACCGGCTGAAGACGATTCCCGACCAGATCGCGACGATCGAGAGCGAGATCGGACCGAGCACGTAACGATCCCCCGCATCTTGACCGCGCCGGACGGGTAGGGGACAAGCGGGGCCATGCATTTCCTCAAGACCTTGTTCTGGGTGGTCCTGGCGGTGATCGCGGTGATCTTCTCGCTGCGGAACTGGGCGCCGGTGCCGATCAACCTGTGGGCCGGGATGACCGCCGACGTGAAGCTGCCGGTCCTCCTCCTCCTCGGCGTCCTGATCGGCTTCCTGCCGACCTATGCCGTCCACCGCACCAAATTGTGGCGGCTGCATCGCAGGATCGACAATCTCGAGCGCAATGCGCTAGTGGCGACCCCGCCCGCGCCCGCGGCATCCGAACCGACCGCGACCCCGCCGCTCCCTGGAACCGAAGCATGACCCGCAGCCCCATCTATGTGGCGATCGACACGCCCGACATCGCCCGCGCCAGGGAGATCGCCGCGCGCGTCCGCAACCATGTCGGCGGGATCAAGCTGGGGCTCGAATTCTTCTCGGCGCATGGCCAGGCCGGGGTGCGGGAGATGGCGGCGCTCGACCTGCCCGTCTTCCTCGACCTCAAGCTCCACGACATCCCCAACACCGTCGCCAAGGCGGTGCAGGCGCTCGCGAGCCTGAAGCCCGCGATCCTGACCGTCCACGCGGCCGGCGGGCTGGCGATGATGGAGGACGCCAAGGCGGCGGCCCCGGCCGGCACCAAGGTCGTCGCGGTGACCGTGCTCACCAGCCTCGACGGCAACGACCTCGATTCGATCGGCGTCGCCCCCGACACCCATGCCCAGGTCGAGCGGCTCACCCTGCTCGCCAGGCAGGCCGGGCTCGACGGCGTGGTCTGCTCGGGCAACGAGGTGAAGGCCGCCCGCAAATTGTGGCCGCAGGGCTTCTTCGTCGTCCCCGGCATCCGTCCGGCCGACGGCAACGGCCATGCCGACCAGAAGCGCGTCATGACGCCGCGCCAGGCGCTCGACCAGGGCGCCTCGATCCTCGTCATCGGCCGCCCGATCACCCAGGCCGAGGACCCCGACCACGCCGCCCGCGCGATCGAGGCGACGCTCTGACCGGCACGCCGGTCGACGAGATGGGGGTCGACGAGACGGGGGTCGACGAGACGGGCCTGCTCCGCCGCGTCGGCGGCGGCTTCATCCTCCAGCGCGACCGGGGCGGCCTCTACCGCCTCGACCTGCACCGCACCCCGGTCGACCTGGTCGAGAAACGGGTGAGGGTCCGGGGCGTCCTGATCGGCCCCGACCATGTCGACGCCGACGGCGTCCAGCCCGCCTGAGGGCACCCCTCTCCCGTCACCTCCCGCCCTCGCTTCCGTCATTCCCGCGAAAGCGGGAATCCATGGACGGCGGCCCGCAGGAGACGGAATGTGCCGCGACCGTGGATTCCCGCTTTCGCGGGAATGACAGATAAGGAAACTCACAAAGCCAAAAATACACCTTTAAAATCAATATCTTGAGTTTAGCTAAACTCTTTTATCTACTATAATGATAGATTTTCTTTCTTCTCTCTCAAAAGAGTAGAGATAATGTCTCCCTCACACCCCGGGGGCGGGGAGAGCGGGCGCCCACCCCGCTCTCCCCATCGGCGTCCCGGGCAAACCGATATCTCGAGAAGGGGGACATCATGAAGAAACTGCTCCTGGCGAGCGCCGCACTGGCCGGCCTCACCACTCCGCTCCATGCGCAGGACGCGCCGCCTGCGGCCGACGACGCCGCGCAGTTCGAATCGCCGCGCGCGAACAGCGAGATCATCGTCACCGCGCGCCGCCGGCAGGAGACCGCGCAGGAAGTGCCGCTGGCGATCTCGGTGGTCGGCGCCAACCAGATCGAGAGCACCGGCAACTTCAACATCCTGAAGCTGCAGCAGCTCGCGCCGACGCTGCAGGTCTATTCGTCCAACCCGCGCAACACCTCGGTCAACATCCGCGGCCTCGGCGTTCCGTTCGGCCTGACCAGCGACGGCTTCGAGCAGGGCGTCGGCATCTATGTCGACGACGTCTACAACTCGCGCGTCGCCGCCGCCGTGTTCGATTTCCTCGACGTGAACCAGGTCGAGGTGCTGCGCGGTCCGCAGGGCACGCTCTACGGCAAGAACACCACCGCCGGCGCCATCAACATCACCACCAACCAGCCGACCTTCGATTTCGAGGGCCGCGCCGAGGTGACGGCCGGCAACCTGGAGTTCAAGCAGGCCAAGGCCGCCGTGTCGGGTCCGCTGTCCGACAAGGTCGCGGTGCGCGTCGCCGGTGGCGTGACCTCGCGCCGCGGCACGCTCTACAACGTCACCACCGGGCAATATATCAACGAGCAGGACAATCTCGGCGTGCGCGGCACCCTGTTGTTCAAGCCCAGCGACGACCTCAAGATCACCCTGTCGGGCGACTACAGCAAGCAGGACCCCCTGGGCTACGGCACCACCTTCGTCCGCGTCGGCCGGACCCAGCGCGCCCTCTCCCGCCAATATGACGCGCTCGTCGCCGCCGCCAACGCCGCCGGCCGCAATTATCAGGTGCCGAGCCGCAATCCCTATGACCGCCTGACCGATCTCGACTCCAGCCTCAATGCCGGCAACAAGATCGGCGGCGTGTCGCTCAAGGCGGTCTGGGATGCCGGCATCGGCACCTTCACCTCGATCACCGCCTGGCGCTTCTGGGATTGGAAGCCGGAGAACGACCGCGACTTCACCGGCCTGTCGGTCGTCGCCAAGTCGCAGAACCCGTCGCAGCAGGATCAGTACAGCCAGGAATTCCGCTATAATTACGAGGGCGAGAAGATCGACTTCGTCGTCGGCCTGTTCGGCTTCAAGCAGCGCATCGACACCCAGGGCACCGAATCCCAGGGCATCGACGCCAGCCGCTGGAGCCTCACCGGCGCCCAGGCGAACGATCCGAGCATCCTCGACGGCCTGACCGCCACCAACACGCAATATCTCAAGAGCACCAGCGCGGCGGCCTTCGGCCAGCTCGCCTGGAAGGTGACCGACGCCCTGACCATCCAGCCGGGCGTCCGCCTGAACTACGACAAGAAGAGCGGCTTCTATGAGCGCGTCGTCACCAACGGCGCGGGCCAGGTGATCAGCTGCACCCCGGCTCCGGCGGCGGGCACCGCCCTGGCGGCCCAGTGCGGCGTGTATCAGCCGCAGTCGACCAGCCCGTCGGTGAGCAAGTGGAACTTCAGCTATGATCTGAACGTGAACTACAAGTTCGCGCCCGGCATCCTCGGCTACGCCACCTATGCGAAGAGCTTCAAGACCGTCGGCATCAACCAGAACGGCCTGCCGCTCACCGCGGCCAACGTGCCCGATCTCTCGGCGAGCACGGTGAAGCCGGAATCGGTCCATCACTTCGAAGTCGGCCTCAAGACCCAGTTCTGGGATCGCAGGGCCACCTTCAACATCAGCGCCTTCCGCACCGACATCAAGAATTTCCAGGCGACCGTGAACGGCGGTCAGTTCGGCACGGTGCGCGGCTATCTCGCCAACGCCGGCAAGGTCCGGTCGCAGGGCGTCGAGACCGACTTCCGCATCAATCCCAGCGAGCGCTTCCTCGCTTATGTGAGCGGCGCCTACACCGACGCGAAGTACAAGAAGTTCGACAACGCGCCCTGCCCGCCCGAGCTGTCGGGCGGCACGCTCCAGCCGGCGGGCGCCACGCCGGACTATTCGCAGCCGGGCGTCCCCGGTGCGCTCAGCCCGCGCCAGTGCGACATCTCCGGCCAGCGCCTCCCCGGCGTCTCGCGCTGGTCCGCCTCCTTCGGCGCCGAGGCCAACATCCCGGTCGCGCTGCTGGCGAACGAGGGCCAGGCATATATCGGCACCGACGGCAATTACCGCTCGCACTGGAACTCGAACGCCTCGCCGTCGGTCTATACCGAGGTGAAGGGCTATATCGTGACCAACTTCCGCGCCGGCTTCCGCACCGAGCGGTTCGACGTCTTCGGCTGGGTCCGCAACGCCTTCGACAAGAAATATATCGATCTGTTGCAGGTCGCCCCCGGCAATGTCGGCCTGATCGCCGGCACCCTCGGCGACCAGCGCACCTGGGGTGCGACCGTCAAGGCGAAGTTCTGATAGCCGGCAGCCGACAAAAGCTGCCTTGCTTTCCCGTCCCGGCCGGTGCCTGAAAGGCGCCGGCCGGGATTTTCCGGATGGAAGACCAGTCGCATGTTCTCCTTCTTGCTTCCCGAACTGACCTTCGCCCATATCGAGGCGCTGGCGCCGTTCATCGCCGTCGGCTTCGTGGCGCAGGTCGTCGACGGCGCGCTCGGCATGGCGTTCGGCGTCATCACCAATACGCTGCTGGTCAGCGTCATCGGCATCGCCCCGGCGCGCGCCTCCGCCAGCGTCCATCTGGTCGAGACCTTCACCACCGCCGCCTCGGCGGTCAGCCACATCGCCCAGCGCAACGTCGACTGGCGGCTGTTCGCGCGGCTCGTCCTGCCCGGCATGCTCGGCGGCATCCTCGGCGCCTATCTGCTCGCCAATATCGACGGCTCGGTCGCGCGGCCGTTCGTGATGGCCTATTTGGTCGGGATCGGCGTCTACCTGCTGTGGCGCGCCTGGCGGATGGACCATGGCGCCGAGCACAAGCCGGCGAAGGTCATCGCCCCGCTCGGCCTGGTCGGCGGCTTCCTCGACGCAGCGGGCGGCGGCGGCTGGGGGCCGGTCGTGACCTCGAACCTGCTGGTCCAGGGCACCGAGCCCCGCCGCACGATCGGCACGGTCAACACCGCCGAGTTCTTCCTGACCTCGACCATCTCGCTGACCTTCGTCGCGACGCTCGGACTGCAGGCCTTCACCATCGCGGCGGTCGGCCTGATCATCGGCGGCCTGCTCGCGGCGCCGATCGGCGCGCTGCTGGTCAAGCGCATCCCGGCGAAGCGGCTGCTGACGATGGTCGGCATCGTCCTCGTCGCGACCAGCGTCTTCAGCCTGTGGAAGGCACTGGCCTAAACCGTCCGGGAGGCGCCGCTCCGGCTCGCCCAGGCGAAGGCGAGGATCATGCACAGGCCGCTGCCGAAACCGACGCTGGCGAGCCCGACGCCCAGCCCCGCCGGAGCGCCGCCGATCCGCATCTGGCCGATGAAGGCGACCAGCACCGGCCCCACGCCGGCGCCGACCACGGTCCCGACGCTGACGTAGAGCGCCGCGATCCGCCCGCGCACGTCGGGGCTGGCGGCGAGCTGGAAGGCGGTCGGCGCCAGGCAGTTGACCGCGAAGGCGAGCGCGAGCGACAGCGCGACCGCGCCGAACTGCATCATCGGATCGGGGATCAGCGTCGCGCCCGCCATCGGGATCAGCGCGCCCGCCGACAGCAGCGCCATCGCCAGACTGACGCCGCGCTCGCCGAGCCGGCGGCTCATCGCCGTGCCGAGCGACCCGCCCAGGGCGATGCCGATCAGCGCGCCGCCGGCCAGCGCCCCGCCGAACCAGACGCCGCTCTGCGTCAGCGGCCAGCCGAAGCTGCGCAGCGCATGGGTCGGCCACCACACGGCGAGCCCGTTGATCTGGACCGACACGGCGCTCACGCCGATCAGCAGCGCCGCATAGAGCGCCGGCTTGGTGCGCAGTTCCCCGACCAGGCTGGTCGCGGGCCTGGCGCGCTCGGGCGCGGGCCGCGACCGGCGCGGATCGGTGACGAACAGGAACACCGCCAGCGCCGCCAGCGCGCCCGGAGCCGCCGCGAGCAGCAGCACGAAGCGCCACGGCTCATTGTCGAGCCAGCCGAGCGCCTGGGCCTGGTTGAGATGTTCGGCGACGCCCAGCATCAGCCCGCCGAGGACGAGCGATATGCCGGGCCCGATCGCCCCGCCGAGGAAATAGATGCTGGTCGGCCGGCTGAGCTTCGCCGGCGGAAAGGTCTCGGCGATGATCGAATAGGCCGAGGGCGACAGCGCCGCCTCGCCCGTCCCGACCAGGATGCGCGCCAGCAGCAGCGACGCATAGCTCCAGGCGAGGCCGGTGAACGCGGTCGCCATCGTCCAGATGACGATCCCGCAGACGACGATGACCCGCCGGTCGTAGCGGTCGACGAGCGCCCCGAGCAGCAGCCCCGCCGTCGAATAGAACAGCGTGAAGGCCAGTCCCACCAGCATGCTGATCTGGACGTCGTCCAGGTGCAGGCTGGTGGCGATCGGCTGGATCGTCAGGTTGACGACATAACGGTCGAGCGACGACACCAGATAGCAGAAGGTGAAGATGCCGACGAACAGCCAGGCCCGTGGATGCTGCGTTCGCTCGGTCATCGGCATCCCATCCCGTTAAGGAAAGGGCGGCCGGCCGGCGGCCGCCACCCTCCCCATCGCCTCATCGCTTAATGACGGAAACTCACCGAGAAGCCATAGGTCCGCGGCGCATTGATCGTCCGCAGCCCGCTGGTCGGCGTCACCGTCTCGCCATAGCGGGTGTTGCCGACATTGGTGACGAAGCCGGAGAACTCCCACGGCCCGGTCTCGACGTTGAGCCGGAGGTCGGTCAGGTTGATCGGCCCCGACCGCACCAGGTTGGCGGCGTCGAAGAACAGCCGGCCGCGCTCATAGGTGTCGACGCGCGGAGTGATGGTCAGGTCCTCGCCCACCGGGATGGCGTAGCTGATCGATCCGCGGATCGAATAGGCCGGCACCGTCGGGAAGATGTTGCCGTCGTTGAAGCCGGTGCCGTTGAAATCCTGGATCTCGGAATGGCTGACGCCGACGCCCAGGTCGATGCGCAGCGGCTTGATCGGGTTGGACGAAAGCTGCACCTCGCCGCCGGTGATCTTCACCGACTTGATGTTGATCGTGTTCTGCGACGGCGGGATCGACGACGCGAAGTAGAATTGCGCGTCCTTGACGTCGATGCGGTAGAAGGACGCCGTCAGGTTCGAATGGAGCGGCAGGCGCGCCTTGAAGCCGAGCTCGTAGTTGTTCGACTTCTCCGCCGCGATGATCGGCCCGGCGAACAGCGACGCCGCCGTGTTGAAGCCGCCGCTCCTGAAGCCCTGCGCATAGGTCGCATAGGTCATCAGGCCGTCGGTCCACTTGTAGGCCAGCGACACCTTGGGCTGCAATTTGTTGAACTTGGCCCGCATCTTCACATTGGTGCCGATGTTGAAGAATTTGCGGTTGTTGTCGTCGTAGCGCAGCGCGGTGGTCAGCTCGAGCTTGCTGGTGACGTCATAGTTGAGCTGCCCGAACAGCGCCCACGCCTCGCTGCGCTGGGTGTCGCGGGTGTCGACCGCGAAGCCCGTCCGGCCCGAGCCGGGCAGGAAGGCGACCTGCACCGCCTCCTCGATCCGGCGCTTCTGGTAGAAGGCGCCGAACACGTAGCGCAGCCGCTGGTCGCTCTTCGAGGTGTAGCGGAGGTCGCCGTTGAACAGCCGATAGTCGTTCAGATTATATTGCGAGAAGCGGTCCGCCGCGGTCCAGTCGGCGTCGCCGCGCGTCACCTGGTCGAGCGTGTTGTAGGCGGTGGTCAGCGCCAGCGCGCCGTCGCCGATGTCCTGCTCGATCCTGAGCGAGCTGGAGAAGCGCCTGACCCGGTCGACGCCGACGATGTCGCTGGTGATGCCGAGGCCGGGGTCGTCGGGCTGGACCACGCCGTTCACGACCGGCGCATAATCCTGGTAGATCGCGCCATTGCGGTCGCGGCCATAGCTCAGCGCCGCCGTGGCGCGCGTCGCCTCATGATCATATTTGATCTCGCCGCGCACCAGATAGCGATGCGCATAGTCGCGGGGCACGCCGTTCGCGTCCTTGATCACGCCGTCGGCCTCGCGGAACGATCCGAGCAGCTTGAAATAGAGCCGGTCGTTGACCAGCGGGCCGGAGATGCGGGCGACGCCGGTGAAGTTGTCGCCGCTGCCATATCCCGCCTTCGCGTAGATCTGGAACTCGTCGGTCGGCTGGCGGGTGGTGATGATCACCGCGCCGGCGACCGCGCCCTGGCCGTAGAGCGCGCCCTGCGGCCCCTGCAGCACCTGGATGTTCTCGACGTCGAGCAGGTCCTGGAGGAAATAGTCGTTGCCCGAAAGCTGCACGCCATCGACGACCAGCGCGATCGGCATCTCGCCGCCCTGCGGCGTGATCAGGCCCCGGACGGTGATCGCCGAGGCGCCGCCCCGGTGGCCGTCGCGGAAATAGAGGTTGGGCACGAAGCGGCCGAGATCGGCGGTCGAGTTGATCCCGGCCTTCTCGATCATGTCCGCCGACAGCAGGGTGATCGAATCCGGCACCTTCTGGAGCGGCTCGGCGCGCTGGCGCGCGGTGACGATGATGTCGCCCTGGGCGTCCGCCTCGGTCGCCGCGGCGGCGCTCTTCTGCGCGAAGGCGGGCGAGGCGGTCAGCAGGACGGAAGCAACGGAACAAAGCGCAAGTGCGTATCGAGAGACCATATCACCCCCTCATTTTTCCCTGGATGCCCGGTCCTGCCGGGCTTGCAGCGCGATTTTCGCAGGCAAACCCTAGACCCCTGATGTCGCCGGACAACCGGCGGCGGAGGGTGGTCGCCGCGCGAAACAGGTAGTGGCGTCGTCAGGCCACCGGGTCGGAAGCCGTCGCCTTGGCGCCGACGCGCGACGCGGCGGCGGCGCTCTGTGCGAGCGGCACGAAATCGAGGTCGATGCCGAACATGCGCGGCCCGACGACCTCGAGCGCCTCGGGCCGGCAGAGCATCGGATCGGCCGCATAGCCGAGCACCTTCACGCGCTGGCCATAGGCGAGCATGCTGCCGGTCAGCGGCTCCCCCGTCTCGCGGTCGAGCACGGTGATCAGGTCGGGGACCATCGCCACCGGCTCGCCGTTCACCCGGGCGATCAGGAACTCGTTGCGGATCTCGATGACGCACTCGTCGCGATTGTCGCCCAGGCCGCTCAGCGTCGCCTGTCCCCAATGCCAGCCGTCGCGCGTCTCGTGGATCACGTCGGTGATCTTGCCGTCGAACAATATCCGCGCGTGGCGGCCATCCCAGTCGTTCAGATAGGCGAGCAGCGCGTCGAAGATGTTCGACGAGCTCTCGCGCGCGGTGCGGATGCACCGGCCGATCCCGTAGGCGAGGCTCAGCGACCGTTGCACCGCCACCTCGCGCGCCTGCTTGCCGGTCATCGGATAGATCGCGCTGGTGACGTGCGCGCCCAGCGCGCTGGCGACGGCCCGGCAGATGTCCTCCACCTTGCGGTCGCTGATCGCGTCGACCGTCACGACATTGCCCAGCGCGTCGGTCAGGATGCAGGGGCTGGCCGGGCAGCCATAGATGCTGAACGTCGTCATCTCGATCTGCGGCATCGCCCGCCCGATGCCGTCGGCGTCGAGCACGGGGACGCCGCTGATCGCCGACAGCGCCAGCGGCATGATCGAGTTCGAGCCGCCGATCTCGGCGCTGATCAGCGCGTCGACCCGCCGGCCGAAATGCGCCTCGGCATAGGCGAGCAGGCGCATCAGCATCTTCTCGCTGATCAGGTTCTCGCTGCCGACGGTCGGCGCGCCGACGCCGGCGATCGACAGCACGAAGGCGTCGTCCTCCAGCTCGTCGGCCCCGATGACCTTCGGGAAATTGCCCCGCTTGATCTGCTCGCCCACGAACAGCTCGCCGATATAGGGGTCGCCGCCGCCGCCCGTTCCCAGCAGCACGGCGCCGCGCGCCATGTCCCGGACTTCCTGCAGCTCTCGAATGATGAACATTATGCTTTCCTTGATGAACGTCAGGCGTGGCCGACCAGCGGGCCGACGGCGCGCACCCGCACCTGCACCATGCCGGATCGCATGTGCGACATGGGCAGCTCGCGGATGTCGATCACTTCCACCTCGTCGCGGGCCGCGCCCGCGGCGACGGCGGCGTTGGTCGCCTCCTCCCTGGCCTGCGCCAGCGCGGCGTCGCGGCCGTGGGTGCGGAAGTCGTAGAGCTTGTTGACCTGCCCGCTGACCAGCGCGATCGCGGCGCCGACCGCGTTGGCGACCGCCGCATGCGCGGGGCGCAGCGTCTCCGACGTGCCCTTGAGCGGCCTCGACAGCAGGATGCTGCCGCCGCCGACCAGGATCAGCGGCAGCGGCTCGGGGCTGACCTTCACCTGGTCGATCCCGTCCTCGATCTGGAGGTGCATGTCGTCGAGCGCCGCCTCGACCAGCGCGGCATCGAGCCCCGCCACCGCCTGGGGATCGCCCAGCCGGACATGACCCGCGCGCACCGCGATGTCGGTCGCGGTCAGCGTGTCGCCGCCGAACACCATCCCCTCCTGCTGCAGGCGGAAGCCGACCGACCGGGGGCCGACCCGGCCGTCCGGACGAACCAGGCTTCCCCCGCCGACGCCGATCGACAGCAGGTCCGGCATGCGGAAATTGGTGCGTACCCCGCCCAGATAGTTGGGCAGCGTCGTCTCGCGCGCGAAGCCCTCGCGCAGGAAGCCGATGTCCGCCGTGGTGCCGCCGATGTCGACCACCACCGCTTCCTTGATCCCGGTCAGGAAGGCCGCGCCGCGAATGCTGTTGGTCGGCCCGGCCGAGCAGGTCATGATCGGCAGCCGCGCGGCGACGTCGGTGCTGATCAGCGTGCCGTCATTCTGGCTCAGGAAGATCGGCGCGTCGATCCGCAGGTCGTGGATCGCCTGCTGGAGCGAGGCGACCACCCGCTTGGCCAGCGGCCCCAGCGAGGCGTTGATGATCGCGCCATTCTCGCGGTCGAGCAGGCCGGGGCCGCCGATCTCCGACGACAGCGTGATCATCGCCCCGGGCACGCAGGCCGCGACGATCGCGGCGGCGCGCGCCTCGATATCGGGGCGGATCGGCGAGAAATTGGCGGATATGGCGAAGCAGTCGATGCCCTTTGCGCGGGCGTCGAGCGCCGCGGCGCGCAGCGCATCCTCGTCGAGCGGGCGATATTCGGTGCCGTTGAAATAGGAACCGCCGCCGATCATGTACCGATGCCCGCCGACGCTCTCCACCGCGTCGTCCGGCCAGCCGGAGAAGGGCGGGATGCCGTCCCCCATCGGCAGCGCGACGCGGATCGCGGCGACCGGCGCGAGGTCGCGGCGCTGGACGAAGGCGTTCACGAACTGGGTCGTGCCGATCATCACCGCCTTGATGCTCGCGCGGTCGACCCCCGACTGGTCGAGGATGCTGGCGACCGACGCGATCACGCCGTCGCGGACGTCGGCGGTGGTGAACTGCTTAGCGGTGGCGACGACCTCCTGGCCGGCCATCAGCACGGCGTCGGTGTTGGTCCCCCCCACGTCGATGCCCAAACGAAGCTTTTCACCCATCACTCAGTCCCATCTTGTCATCACCGGCCGCCTCGGGCGGAACCGGACCGGGGTTTGATACACGCGGCCACGGCCTTCTCCAGCGTCGATAAGGGTGGTCGCCGCGCAGGATGGGTGGCCCCTTGGTCATCGCCCGTCCGCCACGAATTTCGCCGCCGCGGCCGCGGCCGCCTTGCGGCTGCTGACACCCAGTTTCGCGTAGACTTTCTTGAGGTGGAATTTGATCGTGTTGTCGCTCAGGCCCAGCCGCCGGGCGATCACCTTGTTCGATGCGCCATCGGCCAGGTGCGCGACGATCTCGGCCTCGCGGTTGCTCAGCGCATCGGGGGCGGCGAACTCGCGCTCGCGCTCGATCGCCCGCGCGACCTGCGCCAGCAGGCGCTGCTCGATCACCGATCCCTTGCCGATCGCGCGTTGCAGCAGCGGGACGATCGATCGCCCCTCCTGCGCGAAGGGCGCGACATAGCCTTCGGGGTAGGACAGCCGCACCGCCTCGCGCAGCGCATCGTCGGCGCCGTCGGCATCGCCGCCGCGATCGCGCGCCAGGCCCAGCAGGATCGATCCCCTGATCCGCGTCCCCAGCCGGTCGCCCGCTTCCCCGGCCGCGATCGCCCGCGCCGCCAGCCCGGCCGCCCGGTCGAACGCGCCGCGCTCCATCGCCAGCCGGCCGAGCGCGAGCCGCATCGTGTCGCGTTCGCGCCACGACAGCGTCGCATCGTCGGCGGGCTCGGCCGCGTCGGCGACCGCCGGCTCGCCCGCGCGGACCGCCTGGAACAGCTCGATCGTCGACAACAGCCCCAGCACCCCGCGCAGCCCCAGCCGCTTCGCCCGTTCGCGCAGCCGCTCGATCTCCTGCCGCGCGGCGTCGAAGCCGTGCCGCCGATAGGTGACGTCGACGATGATCGGCAGCGCCAGCGCATATTGGTCGAACCACGCCTCGCTCTCGCCGAACTCGGCCAGCGCCATGCGCAGCGCCTCGGCCGCCTGCACGCGATAGCCGCGCTCATAGTCGACCACCGCCGCCGCGATCCCGGCCATGGCGTGGAGCGCCTGCTCCCCCACCGCCTGTTCCGTCCCCTGCCCCGCCGCCGGCTGCCGGATCGCCGTCACCGTCTCCAGGACATGGCCCAGCCGGCCATGCGCGAGGCCGAGGATCAGCGTCTGGCAGGTCGCCATGCTCGCCGCCGGGGTCGGCTTGCCGATCGCGGCGGACAGCTTGCCGGCGCGCAGCAGCGCCTCGGCGGCGGCATCGAGGTCGCCGCGAATCTGGAGGATCGTCGCGCTCAGGCATTCGACCCACGCCCAGGTCGCCGGCGCGTCGAGCGACAGCGCCCTGATCTCGGCGACCAGCCGGTCGTGATCGGCCACGAAGCCGTCGATATGGACCGCGAACAGCAGCTTGAGCGCCAGGTTCCCCAGCCGCAGCCGGCGGACCTGCGGGTCGGCCGCGTCCGCGCGGTCGGCCAGCAGCCGTTCCTCCTCGGCGCGCATCTGCTCGGCCTCGGGGAACAGGCCGTTGCGGAACAGCAGCAGGATGGTGATCAGGCGGACCTGCGGCAGCCCCTGGCATGCCGCCGGCACCTGGTTGAGGATGTGGAGCAGCTCGCCCGCCCCGGCCGTGCCGAGGATGTCGAGGAACGGCAGCTCCTCGATCCGCCGGGCCAGCAGCGCCTCGTCATGGCTCAGCACCGCATGGTGGATCGCGGCGGCGAAGCGGGCGTTGCGCCAGTACCAGTCGGACGCGCGCCCATGGATCAGGTCGGCCCGCCCCGGCTTGAGGGCGAGCCGCGCCCGCGCATGGCCCAGCAGCAGCGGGTGCAGCCGATAGACTAGGTCGTCCTCGGCGTCGCTGCGCTGGACGAGCCCGGGAAGCTGGTCGGCGACCTGGCGGAGCAGCGCCGCGCTGTCCTGACTCTGCCGGATGAAGTCGGCCAGCGGTATCTCGCAATATTCGGCGATCGACAGGTCGATCAGCATGTCCTGCGCGTCGACGGCCAGGCCGTCGAAGATCTGCTCGGCGAGATAGTCGGCGACCTCGCTCGCCAGCCCGCTCGACTTCGGCACCACCGCGTCGGCGCCCGCCCGCTCGCGCCACAGCCGATAGAGCTGGACGGCGACCGGCCAGCCCTCGGTCTGCTGCTCGATCGTCTCCAGCGCCTCCGCGTCGGCGCCGTCGTCGAGCAGCGCGGTCAGTTCGCGCCGCCCGAAGCGCAGCTCGGCCGGGTCGATCACCCGCACCCGGCCCTGCACGCGCAGCACCGAGATCGGCAGCTTCGGCTTGCGGCGCGCGCTCAGCACGAGGTGCATGTCCTCGGGCAGGCCGTCGACCAGCTCGGCGACCAGCGCGGCGATCGGCGGATGGTCGATCCGCTCGAACTCCTCGATGACGATCGCCCCCTTCGGCGCGGCGCGTTCGAGCGCCATCAGCAGCGCGTCGCAGGCCAGCCCGACCGACCCGTCCGACACGGTGCGCAGCACGTCGCCGTCGAGCGCGATCCCCGCCGCCTCGAGCGCCAGCGCCAGCATCCACAGGAAGCGCGAGGGATCGCGCTCCTCCTCCGACATGGTGCACCAGCAGGCGGTCTGGCCGCGCCGGACCAGGCTCGCATGCCATTGCGCGAGCGCGGTGGTCTTGCCGAACCCGGCCGGGCCGATCACCAGCGTCAGCCGCCCGGCGCACGCGACGTCGAGCGAGCGCAGCAGCAGCGTCCGCTCGCACAGCCCCGGCTGCAGCGCGGGCGGCGCCAGCCGCCGCCCGACCGTCCGGGTCCATGTCCTGGGAGCGTCGGCCACCGTCGGCGCCTCGCTCAGCCGCCCGCCGCCGTCGCCGGGAGGCTGTTCTTGTGGATGCGCCCGTCCTTGACGATCAGCCGGATCGCCTCGTGCCGCTCGAACAGGGCGACGTCGGCCAGCGGATCGCCGTCGAGGACGATCAGGTCGGCGAACGCCCCCGGCGCCACCGTGCCGAGCCGCCCCTCCATCCCGATCAGCGCCGCGTTCACCGACGTCGCCGATCGCAATATCTCGATCGGGCTCAGCACCTCGCGGCGCAGCCCGAATTCGAGCGACTGCCGCGTGCTCGCCGGGCCGAGCAGGTCGGTGCCGAAGCCGATCTTCGCCCCGGCGCTGCGCAGCTTGTCGATCGAGGCGACCGCCTGGTTGCCCCGCTCCGCGGCCTTGGCGAGCATCACGCTCGACAGGCCCAGCTCGGGCCCCAGCTTGCGGATCGCGTCGCCGACCGCCAGCGTCGGCACCGCGAAGGCGTCATGCTCGACGATCGCCCGCGCGCCATCATTCTCGATCATCGTCGCATGCTCGATCGATCGGACGCCGTTGGCGACGCAGCGCAGCACCGCCTCGTTGGTATGGGCGTGCGCCATCACATAGGTGCGGCGCACCGCCGCCTCCTCGACCGCGACACGGATCTCCTCGATCGAGAACTGGTTCATCCAGATCGGGTCGCTCGGCGACAGCACGCCGCCCGATACGAACAGCTTGATCTGGTGCGCGCCCAGGCGGAGCTGCTCGCGCACCGCCTTGCGCATCTCGTCGGGCCCGTCGACCACCGTCGTCAGCGCGCCGCAATAGGCGCAGGCGCACAGGTCGTGATGGTCGGGCGACCGCAGGTCGCCATGCCCGCCGGTCTGGCTGAGCGCGAGCCCCGGATAGAACAGCCGCGGCCCCTCGATCAGTCCGTCGCGCAGCGCCGTCGCCAGCGCGGCGTCGGCGCCCGCCGCGTCGCGCACCGTGGTGAAGCCGCGTTGCAGCGCCGCCTCCAGCAGCCGCTTGGCGCGCAAGCCCCGCAGCACCGGCGGGACCAGGTCGATCCGCGCCGGATTGGCCTCGATGCCATAAGCGTGGAAATGGGCGTCGATCAGCCCCGGCATCAGGAAGCGGCCGCCGAGATCGAGCATCTCGGCGCGCGTCGCCGCCGGCGGGACGTCGCCGACCTCGCGGATGACGCCGTCCTCGATCCACACGAACCGCCGCTCGGCGATCTCCTCCGACGCTCCGTCGAAGACCCTGCCGTTCGTGAGAATGAGATTCACGACTCCTCCCTTCCACGCTTTTCCGGCCCCGACCATAAGCGGATCGCGGGCCCGACGCCAAAGCGCGCGCGGGGTGGGTGCCGCCCGTTTTGGGTGGCGCGCGGGCGGAGATCGATTGCCTTTCGCCCCGCGCGGCAATAGGCGGCCTTCATGTCGTCCCGCTCGCAAACCCGCCTCGGCATCGCCATGGGCCTCGGCGCCTACACGATCTGGGGCCTGCTGCCGCTGTTCATCCGCGCGTTGCAGGCGATGCCGGTGGCGGACATCCTCGCGCACCGGGTGATCTGGTCGCTCGCGGTCCTGCTCGTCCTCGCCACCGCGATGAAGCGCTGGACGGCGATCCGGACGGCCATCGCCACGCCGCGCTTCCTGCTGGCCCTGATCGCCTCGACGCTGCTGATCGGCAGCAACTGGATGATCTACGTCTACAGCATCAACAGCGGCCAGACGCTGCAGGCGAGCCTCGGCTATTTCATCAACCCGCTGGTCAACGTGCTGCTCGGCGTCGTCTTCCTGCGCGAGCGGCTGGGCCGGCCGGAGACGCTCGCGATCCTGCTCGCCGCGGCCGGCGTCGCCGCGCTCGCGATCCACCAGGGCGGCGTCCCGCTGATCCCGCTCGGCCTCGCGGCCACCTTCGGCCTCTACGGCCTCGTCCGCAAGATCGTCGGCCTCGGCCCGGTCGAGGGCCTGCTGATCGAGACCGGGCTGCTGCTGCCGATCGCCCTCGCCTGGCTGCTGACCATGCCGAACGTGCTCGCCCGGCCCGACGCCCCGGCGCTCTGGCTGGTGCTGGCGAGCGGCCTCGTCACCACCGTGCCGATGCTGCTGTTCGTCGGCGCGGCCCACCGGATGCGCTATTCGGAGCTCGGCCTGCTCCAATATATCGGCCCGACCCTGCAACTGCTGATCGCGGTGGCGGTGTTCGGCGAGCCGCTGCGGCCGATCCACATGCTCGCCTTCGCGCTGATCTGGGCGGGGCTCGCGGTCTATGTCGCCGTCACCTGGCACCGGGGGCGGGTGACGCCGACCTTGCCCGAATAGCGGTCAGCCGGCCGCCAGCCGCCCGCGCACCAGATCGGCATAGTCCTTGCGCATCTGCCGGCCGAGATCGCCCGTCTCGAAGCTCCACGGCCCGATCGAGGCGACGCCGACGATCTCCGCCGCCGATCCGGTCAGGAAGCACTGCTCGAACCCCTCCAGCTCCTCGGGCCAGATCGCGCGCTCGACCACCGCGATCCCGCGCCGCCGCGCCAGCCCGATCACCGTCTGGCGGGTGATGCCGTCCAGGAAGCAGTCCGCCGTCGGCGTGTGCAGCGCGCCGTCCTTGACGAAGAAGATATTGGCCGCGGTCGCCTCCGCCACCTGGCCGCGATGGTCGAACATCAGCGCGTCGTGGAAGCCGCGCCCCTCGGCATGGTGCTTCGACATGGTCGCGATCATGTAATGGCCCGACGCCTTGGCCTGCACCGGCGCGCAATAGGGCGGCGGCCGGCGCCACGGCGCGATGTCGAGCCTGAGCCCCGCCGCGTCGGGATCGAAATAGCTGCCCCACGCCCAGCAGGCGATCGCCAGGTGCGGCCGCGTCCGGATCGCCGACACCCCCATCTGCTCCGATCCGCGCCACGCGACGGGGCGGACATAGGCGTCCTTCAGCCCGTTCGCCGCCAGCGTCTCGATGCAGGCCGCGTCGATCGCCTCGACCGACCAGGGCAGCTCGAACCCCAGCAGCCGCGCGCTCTCGCGCAGCCGGCGGCTGTGCCGGCTCAGCTCGAAGATCGTGCCCTCATAGGCGCGTACCCCCTCGAACACCGACGAGGCATAATGGAGCGCATGGGTGAGGACATGGACGTTCGCCGCCCGCCAGGGGACCAGCGCCCCGTCCATCCAGATGAACCCGTCGCGATCGTCGAACGTTATTTCCTCAGCCATTTTTCCGCTTCCACGCACGATTCTTTCGTTGCATCGGGATAGAAGCAGTGGCAAAATACGTCAACATGGCTGTCCAAAATCCCCCCGACGGCTTCCGCGCCGCCTCCCCGCTCTTCCTGCGCGAGCCCGAGATCAGGCGCGGGGTCGAACTGCTCTATTTCGGCTACAGCCACCTGCTGCGCGGCATCGACGAGGGGCTGGCGAAACAGGGCCTCGGCCGCGCGCATCACCGCTCGCTCTACTTCATCGCCCGCAACCCCGACATCACGGTCAGCGAGCTGCTGCGCCTGCTCGGCATCACGAAGCAGTCGCTCGGCCGCGTCCTCAACGAGCTGGCCGAGCGCGGGCTGATCGAGACGCGGATGGGCCGCGAGGACCGGCGCCAGCGCCTGCTCCGCGTCACCGAGGCGGGCGCGGCGCTGGAGGCGTCGCTGTTCGAGGCCCTGCGCGAACGCCTGTCGGGCGCCTATGCCCAGGCCGGGCAGAATGCGGTGACCGGCTTCTGGGCGGTGCTCGAAGGGCTGGTCCCGCCCGACGAGAAGCCGCGCATGCCGCATGCCGGCAAGCGGGGATGATGAGGAGAAGCGAGCGATGACGACCGTCTATGACTTCTCGGCCCGCGCGATCGACGGCAGCGAGGTCCCGCTCGACCGCTGGCGCGGCAAGGTGCTGCTGATCGTCAACACCGCCAGCCAGTGCGGCTTCACCCCGCAATATGCGGGGCTCGAGATGCTGCACGAGCAATTGTCCGACCGCGGGCTGGTGGTGCTCGGCTTCCCCTGCAACCAGTTCGGCGGGCAGGAGCCGGGCAGCGAGGCGGAGATCGACGCCTTCTGCCGCACCAGCTACGACGTCCGCTTCCCGATGTTCGCCAAGGTCGAGGTCAACGGCCCGGCCGCCCACCCGCTCTACGGCTGGCTGAAGAGCAACGCGCGCGGCATCCTCGGCACCGAGGGCATCAAGTGGAACTTCACCAAATTCCTGATCGACCGCTCCGGCCAGGTGTTCAGCCGCTACGCCCCGACCACCAAGCCCGAGGCGATCCGCGGCGAGATCGAGGAACTGCTCGAAGACGCCTGACCTCCCCCCGGCCCCCATCGCGCCCTGTTTCGGGGACACTATACTTATCTCTCGAGCTTCGGCTTTGGCCCGCGCCTGGCGGGGATCACGATGCGGGACGGCCGGGCCACATCGGCCGGCGGATTTCAATTAATATCATGTCCCCGAAACAGGCTCCCCAAACAGGCTCCAGGCGAGCGATTCCGAAGGCCTCCCTTTCATTTTGCCGGCCGAGCGCCTATATGAGCGGGGCTGACGTCGCATGCGACGGATATCGGGCCGCCGTGGCTCCCCCTTTGTCCCTTTCTAGCCTCGCGAAGCCGGAGTGCGCCGTTTTTTGGCGCATGCCCGCCCTTTCCCTCGCGCCGTAACGGAGACGTCATGTCCAGAGCCGTCAACATCCAGGCCACGCCCGACCATATCGCACAGACCTGCGAGAAGATCGGCGCCCGCGCCACCACGATCGAGGCGCTCGCGTCCGGCGGCTCCCGGGTCGTGCTCAGCAATTCGGTCGAAAGCGCCGCGATCGCCCGCCACTATGGCGCCAAGGTCATCCAGGGCAATGTCGTGCGACAGCCGCTCCGCCTGCGCCGTGGATAACCGCCTCGAGGAAGAAACCATGGACCTCAACTATCTCCATTCCCGGCACCAGGTCTCGCTGATCAACGCGGCGGCAGCCACGTCGGCCGAGGCGCGGATCGCCCACAGGCGTCTCGCGGATCTCTATGCTGCCCGCATCAACCTCCAGCGCCGCGACCTTCCCGCGGGCAGCGCCGGAGCGTTGCAGCTCGCATGAAGCTCGGCATCCGTCACCGGACACGATATCGCTATCGCCGTCCGGTGACGGTGCAACCGCATCGCCTGCTCGCGGTGCCGCGCTGCGGGGCGGAGCTTCGGCTCGACGAGTTCATCCTCGACGCCGGGCCGGACACCGCCATCGCCTGGAGCGACGACGTGTTCGGCAACCGCATCGCCACGATCGATTTCACCGGCGACCGGCGCGAGATCGCGATCGACGCCTCGATGGTCGTCGAACTCGATGCTCCGGCCTGGCCGTTGTTCGCCATCGCCGTCGAGGCACACCGATATCCCTTCCCCTATGACGAGGACGACCGGGCCGACCTCGGCGCGCTCGCCGGCCCGGCGTCCGGCGAGGCGGACAGCGTCGCCGCCTTCGCGCGCGGGTTCGTCGCCGCCGAGCCGACCGACACGCTCGCGCTGCTCAAGGATCTCAATGCCGGGATGCTCCCGCGCGTCGCCTATCGGCCGCGCGAGGAGGAAGGCACGCAGTCGCCGGCCGAGACTCTCGCGCTCGGCAGCGGGTCCTGCCGGGACATCGCCGCCTTGTTCATCGCCTGCGCCCGCGGCCTCGGCTTCGGCGCGCGCGCGGTGTCGGGCTATCTCCACGATCCGGATCAGGCGGCCGGCGGACAGGGATCGACCCATGCGTGGGCCGAGGTCTTCCTGCCCGGCGCCGGATGGATCGCGTTCGACCCGACCCATGGCCGCGTGGGCGACGCCCATCTGATACCCGTCGCGGTTGCGCGCGAGAACCGCCAGATCATGCCGTTGACGGGGCGATATGCGGGTTCGGCCGACGACCTGCTGGGCATGGACGTCGACGTGACGGTGACGGCGATGGCCGGCACCGGATGATTTTCCGCCGGCCCTTATAAATCCCCGCCGCGCCCCCATATCCTGTCCACCGCGCCCGCCACCCCGAGCATGAGCGCGGCTGAGAGATGACCGCGCTCCCGCTCGCACAGGAGCGAAGCCATGCCCCCCACCCCCGAATTCACCACGCTCGCCGCGATGCGGGAGCAGGCGTGGGCCAGCGCGCGCGCGGCCGTCGACCCGTTGACGGCGCAGCAATATCGCGATCTCGCCAAATGCTACGACGCGGCGCTCATCGAGCTTCGGGAAACCGGCATGACGATCGTGCCGGCGCATGATCCGGCCACGATTCCGTGGCGATCGGTGCGGCTGCGGACCTCCAACGACGGCTGAGGGGCCGGGTCCGTCGCGAAAACGGCCCGTCCCGGGCCGATGGCGCGGGATTCCGGTCGAAGGGATTGGACGCGGGGCCGTTCAGGCGGTAGGTGTCGGGAACGATGCGGGGACGGGTTCCGGCTTCCGCGTCGCGAGCGCGCATATCGAGGACATCGACGCCGATCCGCGCCGTTCCCAGCAGACAAAGGCTTTCACGATCGCACCGCCCAAGCCCGCCCAGCTCTCGCGCATCCAGCAGAATTGGCTGGCCGCGAACGAACGCCGCCTCCTCACCTGGCTATGCTCCCGCATGCCGGCCTGGGTCACGCCCGATCGGCTGACCGCCTTCGGCATGGCCGGCGCGGTGATGATCTTCGTCGGCTATGTCGCCAGCAACCTCAGCCCCTATTGGCTGGTGCTCGCGATCGGCGGCTATGCCGTCCAATGGTTCGGCGACTCGATGGACGGCAGCCTGGCCCGGTTCCGCCGTGTCGAGCGGCCCGCTTATGGCTATTTCATCGACCATAGCTGCGACGGGCTGGCGACCTTGCTCATCCTGGCCGGCATCGGCCTGAGCCCGTTCGTGACGATGGACGTCGCGCTGATCGCGCTGGCCGGCTACATGCTGCTGTCGATCCACGCCTTCCTCTCGGCCCGCGTGCTGGGCGAGCTGAAGCTCTCCTATCTCTCGGCGGGGCCGAGCGAGCTGCGCATCATGCTGGTGGTGCTGACCGTGCTGATGATCCTGCTCGGCAGCGGACCGGGCCTGTTCGGCGCGCTCTCCGGCTTCGACGTCTTCGTGGGCACGGTGGGCGGAATCCTGATCCTGCTGTTCATCGGCCAGACGCTCCGCACCGGCCGCCGCCTCGCCCGCTTCGACGAAGCCGCCTGAACGGCCCTCCCGCCCCGCCTATGCGGGGCAGGATCGGGCATCACGGGCGGGCTCCGCGAAGGCGCGTCACGGTCCCTCCACCTTGGGAAAATCCGCACGCCGGATCAATGCGCGCAGGTCGGCCGACCTGATATGCTGCCCGTCATCGGTCACGATGATGAAACGCCAGATATCCTCGGGATCCTCGGCGGCGATCTGACGGACCATCCCGGCGAGCGGGCCGGCGGCGATCTGCTCGGGTTGCCGCGCGCCTTTCCACATCGTGCCGCTGTAATGCACGCGCATCAGCCGGGCGGGCTGCTCCCAAAAGGCGGCGCTCATCCGACCCTCTCGACATCGGCATAGTCGATCCGGATGGAAGATGCCGGCCGCGCCGCATGCTCCCGCTCGATCAACGCCGCGATCTTCGCCGAAAAGCGCTCGAACAGCGTCCACGCCATGGACGCCGACAGCTCGCAGCGATCCCGGCCCACCAGCGCGGCTAGGCCGGCCCGCGTGATCAGGACGGTGAAAGGACCTTCGGCCGAGCGGCCCTGGACGCGAATGCCGTCCTCGTCCGTGGCCCAGCCGGCGGTGGCCGGAAATATCTCGATCCCTCCGGCGGGCCTGTGGTTCATCCGACGACATCCTTCGAAAGGCGCGCCGAAGGGGAACGAGGCCCGATCCGGCGCCGAGGACGCGGCGAGCGCCATTGATCTCGACCGCATATGATCTCGCGCGGTCCAAATGGACGACCCGCGATCCCGAGCATTTCGTGCTCCCCGCATTGATCAGGAAAATCCGACCGCACGAATAAAGACAATTCAAATCCGCAATATTCTTCCATCATGCAAGCGGAAGCGCGGTCGCATCTTGGCCGGCGATACCCGAAAATCCTTATCGGCGATGAGAATTTTCTATCATGATCGGGGATGATTGCCTAGATGCCTCCGGCACATTATTTTTTGAAGCGGGATGAATCGGGACTCTGCATTTGGCTTGTTTTTCGCGGAGGCTGCCTATCGGTGTCGCCGAACGCCTCCCGTCCGCGGCCGTCCGGATGACATTGCGTCCCTGCCGAGCCTGAGGATGGCACGCTGAACTTCGATCTTTCCTGTTGGCTGACCGGCCATCTGCCCGACCCCCGCTACACCCGCAGCGACGACGGCGAATTCATCAGCAACTGCGCCCGGTGCGGCCTGCTGATCCTGAAACCGCCGGGCCGCCGCTGGATGAAACACCCCTCCCGAAAAAGCTGACCAAACCCCTATTTCGGGGACACTATGCTTATTTCTCGCCTTTCGGCTTGGCTCACCTCTCGGCCAGCGCTCCTCTAGTTTGGTTGCGCCCCCCAATTTTGCATCGCCCGAATTTCCACCGAAATGGACCCGAGCCCGATTGACGGCATCCGACCGCGCTTCGTAACCGGGCATCATGACCACCATCACTGTCGCGGACGGCTACGCCTTCGTCCATCCGAAGCTCGATCTGTCGCTCGCCTTCACGGCCGACCTGACCGAGCGCCTGCCGACGGCGCTCCAGTTCGCGCTCAACGCCACCACCCAGCTCCGGCTGACCGGCGCGGCCATCGTCTATGACCGCGGCGGCCATCCGACCGACGGCCTGATCACCGCCATCCAGGCCACCGCCGACGGCGCGCCGGCCTTCACGCTGACCGATGCGCAGCTCGACCTGGGCGACCTCTTCGCGGCCGATCCCGCGGCACGCGCATCGACGGCGCGCATCGCGCTTTTCGCCGGCGATGACTCGATCACCGGCGGCTCGAAGGACGACTATTTCAACGTCCAGGGCGGCCATGACGTCGTGATGGGCGGAGCGGGCTTCGACACGATCTCCGGCGGCCCCGGCAACGACCATCTCTACGGGCAGTCCCCCGATGGCGGACCCGACGGCAGCGACATCATCGAAGGCAATGACGGGTCCGATTATATCCAGGGCAATGCCGGGAACGACGATCTTGACGGCGGCCTCGGTTCGGACCGCATCAGCGGCGGCGCCGACAACGACTATATCTTCGGCGGCGAGGGCAACGACACCGTCAACGGCAACAAGGGCAACGATATAATCGACGGTTGGGACGGCAATGATTTCCTGCGCGGCGGACAGGGCAACGACAATCTGAGAGGCGGGGCCGGCTACAATGTGGTGATGGGCGATCTCGGCGACGACACGATCGACGCCCAGACCGGCACCGACACCCTGACCGGCGGCGAAGGCGCCGACCTCTTCATCATGCGCTCCTTTGCCACCCCACCCGCCGACCGATCCGAGCTGAGCGTGATCACCGACTTCACCCATGGCGAGGACCGCATCAAATTCAGCGGGATCATGGGAGCGGAAATCGAGACGGTACTGAGCGGCACCGCCGACTCTTATGAGGCGGCGATCCAGCAGGCGAAGGCGATGATGACCGCCCACGCCGGCTACAACGAGATCGCGGCGGTCCAGGTCGGTTCCGACACCTACCTCTTCAGCACCGGCATGCCGTCGAGCGACATCCCGAAGGACAGCGTGATGGCCCTCAACACCTTGGCGACCGATTTCGAGATCGGGGATTTCGTTATTAGGTGAGCGGGGGAATCCTTCGACGTTGAAGCGTCAGCATTGCGCCCTCTAATCGGTCGTCGAGGGTAGCTGGTAGAGTTCTCCAAAGCGGCCGTTATTGAGGCCGACAGTTTCGCTCAAACCATCTATGGACGTAGGGGCAAATCGATCCAGGGCGAACCAAGGTACGACTGATGGCAAAGAATCTTGCGGTTGGTGAGATGATCTATGTGCCGGCGGCCTTGGTGGATGTCGAAGATCTCCCGTCCGCATTTCTGAGGACCGCGGTTGAGGATGTTGCCGGGCGCAAAGTGCGGATCACGTTCCGCGGAGCCGATCATTGGATTGCGAGTAGCCGATGCCAACGCAATGTCGGCCTGCTGATAATCTGTATCAGTGATTGGGCTACCGAGGCGACTCTCCTTGACCCCTTGTCAAAGACAGTGCTCCAATTCTGCCGCCTGCTCGTCCCCGATGACCAAGTCCGCTTCTATAAGGTTCGTTCGATTGCTGAACTAAGGGCAATCTGGGTACGTGAACACGCGACTTACAGTCATGTTATCCTAATTGGGCACGGTAACGGCAGCGCCGTTCAGTTCGCTAATGACAGATGGCAGACTGCCGCACAGCTAGACCCTGTCCTCTCGATCCCCGGCGCGGCGGCGAAGTATTTCGTGAACCTAGCCTGCCAAGGCGGGCAGGCCCCCCTCGGCAAGCCATTTTCCAGTCTAGAAGTCTGCGATTCCTATATTGGCGCATTTCATAGCGTGCATGGCGCGATCGCCTCGCAGTTCCTGCAGAGCTTTCTGATCCATCATCTATTGCAAGGTGAGACCACAAAGGTCGCGTTCCGCCACGCGCGTGAGCGGGTATCTGGCGGGACAAGTTTTCGGCTTTGGCGCCACGGTGCTCTCATTCCCAATAGCTAACCCACTCGTCTGCAACGGATTCCGATCCAACTGCTAATCAATTAATTGGACGATCGGTCACGAGGCATTCGCGAGATTTCTTCGAACCGCTTGCATGTCGGATTTTCCGACATTATATAGGAGATATGTGGAGAAATCGTGCGAGGTTCGAATGGCGACCATTGCTCCCCCCGCTCCGACGATTACGGCCTTCCCGAAGAACGATGTCATCAAGGCGCTAGTCGACGAACTGCTCGATGTCGCCCGCACCGAAGCGCAATTGCGCGGCATCGCGCTTCCCAAGGATGAGGCCGGCATCAGAAACGCGCCAGTGCCGCTCGATTCGCTCTCGATCGTGGATACGCTGTGCGCGGTCGAGGCAGTGATCGGCTTCGAGTTGCGTGACAATATCGTCCAGACCGGCGGCTATGTCTCGGTCGAGGAAGCGCTCGCGCATCTGGTGCCTCGCATCGAAAAGGTCTGGATCAAGAAGAAGGGAGCCAAGCCGTGACGCAATTGTCGCTTGGTCAGGCGGCCGATGACGAGGCCGAACGTCGGCGGCTGGGCGACCGCTTGCGCGAAGCCCGCAAATATCTCGGCCTGAAGCAGGACGAGGTTGCGACCTATCTCAAGATACCCCGCACCGCATTGACCGACATCGAAAGTGGTCAACGCCGGGTCGAAGCGATCGAACTCACGCGCCTTGCCAAGCTCTACCGGCAGTCAGTCGCCTATTTCACTGGCGAGGACGAGGCGTCGGCGAGCCTGCCGGTCGATGTCGCCCATCTCGCGCGGCGCGTCGCCGATCTGTCGACCGAGGACCGCGCCGAACTCAGCCGCTTCGCCGAGTATCTTCTCGCGCGATCGTCGGGCGGGGCGGCCTGATCCGTGGCGCGCGACTATGCCAGCGCAGTCCGGGCAGGCGCGATGGCGGCAGGCCGTCTCCATCGCCAGCTTGGCACCCAGGCCCTGATCGAACAGCAGGGCGGCAATGTAGATGTGTTCGGCACGATCCATGCGCTCGACCTGCCGCTGCTACTGCGACCGCTCAAAGGCCTGCTAGGCGCCTATCTCAGCGCACCGGTACCCGGTGTGCTGGTCACGACCGAGCGGCCGATGAGCATCCAGCGGTTCACCGCCGCACATGAGCTGGGCCATTTCTCGATGCGGCACGATCCCAGCCTCGACGATGAAAGCATCCTGCGCCGCATGCCGATGAGCCCGGAACCCGGCAGTCAGTTCCAGGAAACCGAGGCGGATGCATTCGCGATCGCGTTCATGATGCCCAAATGGCTGATCGCCCAGCATTGCGCGCGACAGGGCTGGACCGTCACCGACCTTCGCCGACCCAATATCGCCTATCAGCTCTCGCTGCGCATTGGTGCCAGCTATGAGGCGACCTGCCGCACCTTGGTCCGCTACGATCTCATCTCAAGCGCGATCATGCGCGAGCTTCTCGATACTCAGCCCCGTAGCCTCAAGGTTGATCTGCTAAAGGATTATCGCCCCGAAAATTATCGCGGCGATGTCTGGCTGCTGACCGAACGCGACGAGGGCGTGCGCCTCGACGGCAGTCGCAACGACCTGTTCGTGCTGCGTCTCAAGGAGCATAGCGGCGGCGGCTATCTTTGGGATCTCGACCAGCTCATCGCGAGCGGTTTCGCGGTGGTGCGCGATGAGCGCGAAGCGTTCGACGTCGAGGCGGTCGGTGGTCCGGTCGTCCGCCGCGTCACCGCGGCACCCGAAGCGGCGAGGCGCGGTCGCATGTCGCTCAACGAACGGCGCCCCTGGCAACCGGCGGCCGCGCATGCCAGCCTTACGATCGACTTCGATCTTACCGGTCCCGAGCAAGAAGGCCTTTCCCGCGCCGAACGGCGCCATCTGCTTGAGGCGGCCTGATACGCATGATCGCGATCAAGACAGATCTTCGGCACCTGCTCGGACCGGTGCGCGATCAGGGCGCGCGGCCGACCTGTCTCGCCTTCGCTGCGAGCGATGGACACGCCGCCTTGCGCGACGGATTGATTCCGCTTTCCTGCGAATATGCCTATTTTCACGCCCAGCGCCGTGGCCGTCGCGCTCCCGATCAGGGCGCGACCCTGTCCACGATGCTTGATGCGCTACGGCTGGACGGGCAGCCTGCCGAAAGCGGGTGGCCCTATCTCGACATCGTTCCGGACAGTGAATGGGCTCCGCCATCGGTGACCGGACCATGCTTTGGCCGCAAGGGCGGCACGGCCACGCTTGATCTCGCCGAGATCCTTGCTTCGCTCGATGCCGAGCGGCCGGTCATGTTGCTGTCCAGCCTCTCCGCCTCGTTCTTCCAGCCGTCGGGCGAAGGGATCGTCGATCCGGCGAATGACGAGATGCCCGATCCCAGCCTTCGCCATGCGACCCTCGCGGTCGGCCATGGCCTCGCCGACGGACAGAGCGCGATCCTCGTGCGAAACAGCTGGGGAGCCGGCTGGGGTGTCGAGGGCCATGCCTGGCTCACCGAGAAATTCCTGAAGCCGCGCCTGTTCGCGACGGCGATCCTGACGGAGGAGATCGATGTACCTTCCCGTTCCGCCGCAGCCTGACTGCGTCTCCGCTTGGCGTGAAGCCGTCGCCCTCGTCGATGGGCGGCCCGGCCATCACGACTTCAACGTCGTCATCGACGTGGCCGATCCGCTCGCACGCGCCAGTCTCGCCGATCCGGTGGTCGCAGCGGTCGACGACTTCTTCGGCAAGCGCGGCGCCAAGCGCATAGAGACGGTCGCCAATACGATCTTCCCGGCGGCCCTCTATCACCGGCACGGATCGCCGCTCTTCTTCGACCGCTTCCGCGACAATGTCCTGCCCAAGGTGCGCAACAAGGGCGATCGATGGTCGGGGTATTACTTCGAGCGAATGATGCAGTTGCCGCAGCTCAAGGGCGAGCCGATCAACCAGCTCACCGACATCATCCGCCGCCTCAAGGATTCCTCGATCAGCGCGCTCAACAAGTTCGAACTGAGCGTGTTCGATCCCGCGCGCGACGTCGACGATTCGCCCTATGGCGGCCAGTGCCTCAGTTTCGCGAGCTTCAAGCCGATCGGCGACGGCAGCAACCGCCGGCTGGCGCTCACCGCGATGTACCGGAACCATTATTATATTGAGAAACTGCTCGGCAATCTGATCGGTCTCGGCCGATTGATGGCATTCGTCGCCGCCGAAGCGGGGATCGCGCCGGGGCCGCTGACGATCCTGTCCACCCATGCGACGATCGACACCGACAAATGGAACCGGACCGACATCAAGGCGCTGCTCGCGGCCTGCGGTCAGGCCAATGCGCAGGTCACAGCGGCCGCATAGCGCGGTTCGAGCGGAAGTTCGGGAGCGCGGGGGGTATCCGCGATGCCGTACAGGTCGAACATGCCGTCGATAAACTCGCGCTGACCGCCATAGCTCGGATGACGGATGGCGGTGGTCGGAATGTCGAGGCCGTCGAGCGCCAGATGGGCGTCGCGGCCGATCGCAACGATCCGCTTGGGTTGAAGCATCGATACCAGCGCCTGCAACATCGGCCAGGTCGCTTCGCGCTCGGCGCGAGTGTGGCAGCGATTGGACATTGGATCGTCCGCTTCGTGCGGATGGAAGGGAAACACGTTCCAGAGCATCACCGGCTGACCGATCCGGCTCAGCACCTGCCAGATGATCGCGGCCGTGCGCTCGGCGATCGCCGGCCCCTCGGTGGCGCGCTCCAGCGCGATGCCGCCCATTAGCGCCGCAGCATGGGTCAGATGCACCTCGTCGGTGAGCGGCACGCCGGTCCTGCGGCCGCCGCGATAGCCAAGGTCGCGGGCGATCCAGATCGTCTCCACGCGCGCGTGGAGCGCGGCAGCGATCACACTTTCCAGATTGGCCCGGCGTCGGGCGGCCGCATCACGACGATCATGGATCGAGCACCGATCGCGCCATGGATTGAAGACCGAGGGCAGATCAGCAGCCGCGAGCGCCGATACAAAGCTTTTGGGGGTCATCACGGTAACTCCTTGATACGCAAGCGGCGGCGGGCGAAATCGATGCCAATTCGCGCCCGTCGGTTCTTCTGGAGGAAACGAAAAGCCGCGTAGCCTTGGAGGATCGCCTCCTCCCAGAGCCACAGCGGGCAGCGGTCGGCCTCGTAGCCGGCGACGAATTGGCGAACATGCTTGAGCATGTCCAGCGGAAGTCCGCCCGGCTTCACACCGTCGAAGAAATTGAGCTGCTGTGCCTGACCGAAAAGCCAGGACGTCACGCCTTCCTCGATCAGGATCGCACGCGCGCCATCCTCGGCATCGTCGAGCTTAGGGTCGCTCTTCCGCTTAAGCCGGAGCAAAGCACGAATGACCGGCGACCAGCCCAGCACCGCGACATAGGCATAGTGAAAGACGTCGTGGAAACGATAATCGTCCGGTTCGATCGCGTTATCGGTCAGCCGATCCCCGACATACACACCGCGCGAACGCTGGAAGACATAGACCTGCCCACGCACGGTGCGCTCATAGACGTCGATCTCCATTGTGCGCGGAAGCTGTTCCTCGGCATCCTTGTCCTCGTCAAACGCGGCCGGATACTGTCGTTCGCGCGGCCAGCGGTCGAAGATCTTCTGAAGATTCTTGATCGCAGCGCCTTCCAGGGTGACGCCGGAATCGGTCGCAGCCTGGATCAATCGACGCATGATTGCTACAAGACGCTGCGCTACGGCCGCGCGATGGCCGGGTTGCCCCGCGCCGTCGATCTCGCGGGCGAGCAGCCCGACCTCACCCGCCAGTCCGAGCAGACCATGTTCGAACTTCGGCATCGGCGCCTTGGCGAGCGGCATATGCGCAGGCTGGAGTGCATGTAGGCTGAGGGCGGCATTGTCCCCGGCACGATAGACGCCATCGGCGACCAGCGCCGCAGCAGCGATATCGCTCAGCGCCAACCGATGCCGGCGCGCAACAGCGGCCAGATACCAGAGAACATCGCCAATCTCCTCGGCGACGGCTTCGGCATAGCCCAGATAGGATGCGGCATCGCGCTGCTTCTTCTTGGCTTCGGCGAGCAGGCTGCCGGTTTCGCCGACCAGACCTAGCATCGTGAAACCGATCGTCCCCGGGCCCTTGCGCTGGTCGGTTCGCGCCGCCTCGCGAACATATTGATCCACGGTTAGCGCTTCGAAGTCGTCGGCCATCAGCTGCGCTTCCGCCGATCGGTGATGGCGCCCTCGGGCACCGTCACGCCATACGCCGCCAACGCTCTCAGCACGACCATGCGGATCGGCTCACGGGTATCAAGCGCGCGCTGACCGAGATCGCGCTTGGTCGCCGCAGGAACCTGGATCTGGAGATGCTCGTCATCGCCTCCGTCCGCCGTTTCTCCAAGTTTCATGAAAATATAAAATCATATTTTCATGAAACTTGGAAGTGATGTCTTTGGCGAGATGATAAAACGCTTTTCACGCCCCAAGCTGCCTTATCCTCGACGCCTGCAACTGAATGAGGGTCGGCTTCTGGGGTCGCTCGCCCGGAAGCGGTCTGGCGGCAGCCGGCCCAACTACTTCCGCCCATTCAGGATGACTGAAGGCTCATCCGGCAGCATGCCACACACGACAGGCCGACATTTGTTCTTTTTTTGTTCTTACAATTTCCGCATTTTCCTGCTAAGTAGCCCCCCCCTAGAGCCACGCCTCGCCATAGCCTGTCCGAAGCGAAGATATGCACTCCCCAACCAACATACCCGGCCAACCCGCAATCCTCGCCAACTCTCCCCGCTACGGCGCCCGCACCCGTTCCGGCCTCCCCTGCCGATCGCCTGCAGTGCACGGCAGCCGGCGGTGTCGCATGCACGGGGGCAAGGGCAGCGGTGCGCCGCGCGGCAATCGCAATGCGTGGAAGCATGGGATGCGGTCCGCCTGGATCCGGTCGATCGTCCGCTATCTGCGCGCCACCAGCCCCGCTGCGACGGATCGGCTGGTCGAGGGGTTCGGCGTGGCGGACGGCACGGCCCTCACCGCATCGGGGCCGAGCGGGAAAAATGAAAAAACGCACACACAACCCCATGCACCCGGAAAATGCGGGGCGGATGGGGCCGCCGTCGCGTCGTTGCGGGGAGACGGCCGCGCGCTCCTGACGCCCGAGATTCCGGCCTCCGCCGGAATGACGCTTGCGGGAGAGGAGCCGCGAGGGCGAGGGCGGGAAGCACCGCGACGAGGCCGGCTAAGTCCTTGAGCAAAGAAAACTTGGCCGCCCCCCAAGCATCCTTGATTTGCGCAGCGCGGCATCAGGGCCCATGTGGCGGCCATGGCATCCTTGCTTGATCCCGAAGCGCGTGGGCGCGTCATCCTGGTCGGCGCCGGTCCCGGCGATCCCGGCCTGCTGACCGTGCGCGCCGTCGAGGCGCTGCGCGCCGCCGACGTCGTCGTCCATGACGGGCTGATCGACCCGCGCGTGCTCGACCATGCGCCGCCCTCGGCCCAGCGCATCTCGGTCGCCAAGAAGCGCGACCGCCACACCCTGCCCCAGGACGCGATCAACGCGCTGATCATCGCCCATGTCAAGGCGGGGTCGGTGGTCGTCCGGCTGAAGGGCGGCGACCCCTTCGTGTTCGGCCGCGGCGGCGAGGAGGTCGAGGCGGTGCGCGGCGCCGGCCTGCCGGTCGAGGTCGTCCCCGGCGTCTCCTCGGCGCTCGGCTGCGCGGCGGAGGCGATGCTGCCGCTGACGCACCGCGACTGGTCGAGCGCGGTCAGCTTCGTCGCCGGCACCTGCAAGGGGCTGACCGAACAGAATTGGGCCGGGCTCGCCGGCCAGGGCCGCACCCTTGTCATCTATATGGGCGTCACCTGCGCCGGCCTGATCGCCGACAAGCTGATGGCCGACGGCGTCGCCCCCGACATGCCGGTCGCGGTGCTCGAACGCGGCACCCTCGAAGGATCGCGGGCGATGCGGACGCTGCTCGCCGACCTCGGCGACATGGTCGATCGCGAGAAGGTGGTCAGCCCGGCGATCATCGTCGTCGGCGAGGTGGTCCTGCTGTCCGACGCGGAGGACAGGCTGATGGCATTGGCCAAGCAAGTGGAGGCATTCTCTTGAAGGTGGTGACGGGCAACGATCTCAAGTCCGGGGCGGTGATCTGGTGGGCCGGCGACGGCTGGTCGCGCCATATCGAGGACGCGGTCGACGTCGGCGAGACCGGCGACACGCTGATCGCCGCCGAGACCGCCGCGCAGCGCGTCAACGGCGGCTATGTCGTCGAGGCGACGCCGACGCCCGAGGGGCCACGCCCCGCCCATATCAAGGATCGGATCCGGGCGCTCGGCCCGACCGTCCGTCTCGACCTGTCGCTGAAACCCGTCGACCACGACGCCGGCAATTGGGTGATCTGATGTACCGTTACGACAATTACGACCAGGCGATCGTCGATGCCCGCGTCGAGGAATTCCGCGACCAGGTCGCCCGCCGCATCGCCGGCGAGATGAACGACGACCAGTTCAAGCCGCTGCGCCTCAAGAACGGCCTCTATCTCCAGCTCCACGCCTATATGCTGCGCGTCGCCATCCCCTATGGCACGTTCAACGCGCTGCAGATGCGCACGCTGGCGCGGATCGCGCGGGAATATGACCGCGGCTACGGCCACTTCACCACGCGCCAGAACCTCCAATATCACTGGATCAAGCTCGACCAGACCCCCGACATCCTCGCCGAGCTGGCGAAGGTCGAGATGCACGCGATCCAGACCAGCGGGGAGAGCATCCGCAACATCTCGGCCGACCAGTTCGCCGGCGCCGCCGCCGACGAGATCTGCGATCCGCGCCCCTGGGCGGAGCTGCTGCGCCAGTACACCACCTTCCACCCCGAGTTCAGCTATCTGCCGCGCAAGTTCAAGATCGGCCTGATCGCGTCGGAACAGGACCGCGCCGCGATCAAGCTGCACGACGTCGGCCTCCGTATCCTCCGCAACGACGCGGGCGAGATGGGGTTCGAGGTCCATGTCGGCGGCGGCATGGGGCGCACCCCCTTCGTCGCCTCGCTGATCCGCCCCTTCCTGCCGGCCAACCGGATCTGCTCCTATCTCGAGGCGATCCTGCGCGTGTGGAACCGCAACGGCCGCCGCGACAACATCCACAAGCAGCGGATCAAGATCCTCGTCCACGATCTCGGCGCCGAGGAGTTCACGCGCCAGGTCGAGGAGGAGTGGCAGGCGATCCAGCCGCAGATGGACGATATTCCGATGAAGGAATTCGAGCGCATCGCCGCCTATTTCGCGCCGCCGGCGTTCGAGACGGGGCTGAGCGACGATCTCGACCTGTCCGATCCCGACTTCGCCCGCTGGGTGAAGCACAACGTCCATGCCCACAAGCAGCCGGGCTATGCGATCGCCACGATCAGCCTGAAGAAGGTCGGCGAGACGCCGGGCGACATCAGCGCCGACCAGATGGACGTCGTCGCCGACCTCGCCGAGCGCTACAGCCTCGACGACCTGCGCTCGACCCATGCGCAGAACCTCGTCCTGCCGCACATCCGCAAGGCCGATCTCCATATGGTGTGGCAGGCCCTGCGCGACGCCGACCTGGCGACGGCGAGCCTCGACCTCGTCACCGACATCATCGCCTGCCCGGGGCTCGACTATTGCACCCTGGCCAACGCCCGCTCGCTTCCGCTCGCGCAGAAGCTGGCCGAGCGCTTCGCCGACTATGACGTGCAGCGCGACCTGGGCGAGCTGAAGATCAAGATATCGGGCTGCATCAACGCCTGCGGCCACCACCATGTCGGCCACATCGGCATCCTCGGCGTCGACCGCAAGGGCACGGAGAATTACCAGCTCCTGCTCGGCGGATCGGGCGCGGAGGACGCGGCGCTCGCCAAGATCACCGGCCCCGGCTTCGACGAGGACGGCGTGGTCAACGCGATCGAGCGGACCATCGACAAATATCGCGAGGTGCGCGCGGACGGCGAGCGCTTCCTCGACACCTATCGCCGCGTCGGCTTCGAGCCGTTCAAGGAGGCGATCTATGGCTGAGCCGCTGCGCTATCGCGACGACGAGCCGGCCGACGAGCCGGCGGTGACCCTCGACGCCTTCCTCGACCAGCCCGACGCGACCTCGGTGCGGATCGAAGCGGGCGAGGACGTGCGCCGGCTGGTGCCGGTGCTCGACCGGCTTCGCCTGGTCGAGATCGATTTCCCGCGCTTCCGCGACGGGCGCGGCTATTCCTCCGCGCGGATCCTGCGCGAGGCCGGCTACAAGGGCGAGATCAAGGCGGTCGGCGACGTGCTGCTCGACCAGCTGCTGTTCATGCGCCGCTGCGGCTTCGACTCCTTCGCCCCCGATCATCCGATCGATCCGGCGGCGGCCGAGCGCGCGATGACCGTCTTCCCCGCCGTCTATCAGCAGGCCGCCGACGGCCTCACGCCCGTCTGGGCGAAACGGCATGGCTGAACCGGCCCGCCGCATCGACCGGATCGACACCGCCCCGCGCTTCACCGCCGCCGACGTCGCGCGCCTCAACGCGCGCTTCGAGGGCGTCGCGACGCAGGACGTGATCCGGGCGGTGCTGGAGGAGGGGCTGCTCGGCCGCGTCGCCGTGGTCTCCTCCTTCGGGGCCGAATCGGCGGTGCTGCTCGATCTCGTCGCCGCGGTCGATCCGGCGATCCCGGTGATCTTCCTCGACACCGGCAAGATGTTCCCGGAGACGCTCGCCTATCGCGACACGCTGGTCGCGCGGCTCGGGCTGACCGGCATCCGCGTCGTCGCCCCCGAGGCGGCGACGATCGCGGCGAAGGACGGCACCGGGCTGCGCTGGTCCTATGATCCCGACGGCTGCTGCGAGATCCGCAAGGTGCTGCCGCTGGCGGCGGCGATGAAGGATTTCGACGCGTCGATCACCGGCCGCAAGGGCTTCCAGGCCTCCACCCGATCGGGCATCGCCCGCTTCGAGCTCGACGGCGACCGGATCAAGTTCAACCCGCTCGCCGACTGGGCCAAGGCCGATCTCGACCGCTGGTTCGAGGCGCGCGACCTGCCGCGCCACCCGCTCGAGGCGCAGGGCTATCTGTCGATCGGCTGCGCGCCGTGCACCAGCGTGGTCAAGCCGGGCGAGGACCCGCGGGCCGGCCGCTGGCGCGGCTGGGACAAGGTCGAATGCGGCATCCACGGCGAGCCGATCGTCCGCCCGGGCGAGGAACCCGTCTTCTGACCGGACGGAGGGGGACTATTCGATCAGGAATAGCCCCAGCTTGTAGATGACGTAGAACGGCACGCAGAGGACCGCCGTCGTAAGGACGCGGTCCATGACATGATCGATGCGCTCCATGATCGCACCCTCTCCCCACCTGAGCCCGCTTCTTGCGGATGCCTGGAGGGGAGAAGATCACGAATCGGCAGGCTTGTCGAGCACCCGTCAATCGTCGAAGTCGGTGGTGCCGTAATAATCGTCCGCGAGGTCGGAGAATTTGGTGAAGCGGGCCTCGAACTTGAGCGGGATCGTGCCGGTCGAGCCATGGCGCTGCTTGGCGATGACCAGTTCGGCGCGGTTGTGGGCGCGCTCCATCTTGATCTTCCATTCCTCGAAGGCGGTCACCTCGACCGCGCTGTCGCCGGCCTCGATCGAGGCCTCCTTGGGGCGGATCAGGTTGAGGTAGTAATCCTCGCGATAGACGAACCAGACCATGTCGGCGTCCTGCTCGATCGAGCCCGATTCGCGCAGGTCCGACAGCACCGGCTTCTTGTTCTCGCGCTGCTCGACCGCGCGGCTGAGCTGCGACAGCGCGATGACGGGCACGCTCAGCTCCTTGGCCAGCGTCTTGAGGCCGCGGCTGATCTCCGAGATCTCCTGCACGCGGTTGCCGTCCGAGTTGCGCCCCGATCCCTGGAGGAGCTGGAGATAGTCGACCATGATGCAGCCGATCCCCCGCTGCCGCTTCAGCCGCCGCGCGCGGGTGCGCAGCGCGGCGATCGTCAGGCCGGGGGTGTCGTCGATGTAGAGCGGCAGGTTCTCGAGGTCCTGCGCCGCGCGCGCGAAGGTGGCGAACTCGGCATGGCTCATCTTGCCCATGCGGATCTGCTCGGAGCTGATCTCGGCCTGTTCCGACAACACGCGGCCGGCGAGCTGGTCCGCCGACATTTCGAGGCTGAAGAAGGCGACCGGCGCCCCCACCGTATGGGCGATGCCGTCCTGCTGGTCGCGGATGTAGCGCTGCGCGACGTTGAACGCGATGTTGGTGGCGAGCGAGGTCTTGCCCATGCCCGGACGGCCGGCGAGGATGATCAGGTCGGACGGGTGCAGGCCGCCGATCTTGGCGTTGAGCCGTTCGAGCCCGGTGGTGAGGCCGGCGACATGGCCGCCCGAGTTGAGCGCGGCGCTGGCGGTCTCGATGACGATCTTGGTCGCCTGGCCGAAGCTCTTGACGCTGCCCTCCTCGCCGCCTTCCTCGGCGACCTTGTAGAGCGCGATCTCGGCCTGCTCGATCTGCGATTTGGGATCGACCTCCTCCGACGTGTCGAGCGCGCCCTCGACCATGCCGCGGCCGACCGCGACGAGCGCGCGCAGCAGGGCGAGGTCGTAGATCTGGTTGGCGAAGTCGCGCGCGCCGATCAGCGCCGCGCCGCTGCCGGTGAGCTGCGCCAGATAGGCCGGGCCGCCCAGCTCGCGCATGCTGGCGTCGCCCTCGAACATCGGGCGCAGCGTCACCGGCGTCGCCAGCATGTTGCGATCGAGCATCCGCAGGATCGCCTCATAGACCCGGCCGTGCAGCGGCTCGAAGAAATGCTCGGGCCGGAGCCTGATCTGAATGTCCTCGACGATGCGGTTGTCGAGCATCATCGCGCCGAGCAGCGCGGCTTCCGCCTCGACGTTGTGCGGCAAGGCGGGCGGCTCGCCCGGCGCGGGCGGCAGGATGGATACAGGCTCGACCATGGCGCGATTATCCCCGCCCGGGCGCTCCGCCGCAAGCGCCTCTCCGTAAAAGTTCGGGGGGTCGATCTGTGGATATAATCCCGCTTGCAATACATACAGCAAGCATCCACAATGTAAGCATGCATACAGAATTGAGTCGCCGCGTTTCCTTTCTGATGCACGATATCGCGCGCCAGTCCCGCTATTGGTTCGACGCGCGCGCCCGGTCGCGCGGGCTGACCCGCGCCCAATGGCGCGTGCTCCTCTATCTCGACCGCTCCGACGGCCCGACCCAGAGCGAGGTCGCGGAGATGCTCGACGTCGAGCGGATCACCCTGTGCCGCATGGTCGACCGGCTATCCGAGGGCGGGCTGGTCGAACGGCGCGCCGACCCCGCCGACCGCCGCGTCTGGCGGCTCTACCTGACCGACAAGGCCGCCCCGCTGGTCGACGAGCTGACCGACATCGCCAACGAGATGGAGGACAATCTGCTCGCCCCGCTCGACGCCGGGCAGCGGGCGACGCTCACCGACCTGCTCACCATCGTCCGCGATCATTTCCGCGAACAGGACGAGCGGAGCGATGCGCTGCTGGCGGCGGAGCGCCGGCAATGAACGAGATGCGATCGATCACCGGCGACGCCGGGGTCGCCGCGCCGGCCCTGGACGGCGAGCGGCGGCTGGGGCGGCTCGCGGCGATGCTGTCGGTGCCGGCGCTGCTGCTCGCGACCGGCCTCTATCTGTGGCTCACCGGCGGCCGGACCGTCTCGACCGACAATGCCCAGGTCAACGCCCATGTCGTGGAGGTCAGCGCCGAGGTCGCCGGCCGCATCACCGACGTCTATGTGAGCGAGAACCAGCTCGTGAAGAAGGGCGACCTGCTCTTCCGCGTCGACCCCCAGCCCTATCGCATCGCGCTGATGCAGGCCGAGGCCGCGGTCGGCAATGCCGAGCTGACCGTCGCCCAGCTCGAGAGCACCTATCACGCCAAGCAGGCCGACACCGCCAAGAGCCTGTCGGACGTCAGCCTCGCCCGCGACACCTTCGCCCGGCAGCAGGAGCTGCTCGCGCGCGGCTTCACCACCCGCGCCGCCTTCGACGCCGCCAAGGCCGCGCTCGCCGCCGCGCAGGCGCAGCAGGCCTCGGCCAGGTCCGAAGCCGAATCGGCGCGCGCCGTGATCGGGACGTCGCGCAACGGCGGCCACCCGCAGATCGAGGCCGCGATCGCCGCGCGCGACAAGGCCGCGCTCGACCTCGCCCGCACCGAGATCCGCGCGCCGATCGAGGGCCGGATCAGCCAGGCCGACAAGCTCCAGCCCGGCACCATGGCGATCCAGATGCTGCCGATGGTCAACGTCGTCAGCAACCAGGGCTATTGGATCGACGCCAATTTCAAGGAAACCCAGCTCGACAAGGTCCGCATCGGCCAGCGCGCGGACATCGAGCTCGACGCCATTCCCGGCCGGACCATCAAGGGCCATGTGATCGGCATCAACGCCGGCACCGGCTCGCAATTCTCCCTGCTGCCGCCGCAGAATGCGACCGGCAACTGGGTGAAGGTCACCCAGCGCGTCCCCGTCCGCATCCAGATCGACGACCGGCTCGACCGTCCGCTCGTCGCCGGCTGGAGCGCCCATGTCACGGTACACGTCGCCGATTGAGTTCCTCCCCCGAGGCCAACTGGAAGCATGCAGACCCCCCAAGGATCTGCATGCTTCACTTTGCCAAGCGGCTCCGCCAAGGCTAAGGCCGAGACAATGTCCGATCCGCGCATCATCGCCATCGATCTCGACGAGAAGACGATCATCTGGCGCAATGCCGATGTCGAGCAGGAGCGGCGCGTCGCCATCTTCGACCTGCTCGAGGGCAATCATTTCAAGCCCTTGCGCGCCTATCCCCAGGACTATGCCGGCCCCTATCGGGTCAAGCTCAGGGTCGAGGAGGGGCGGCTGGCGATCGACGTCCACGCCGACTCCAGCGACCTGCTCGAAACACTGGTCCTCGGGCTCGCCAGCTTCCGCCGGCCGATCAAGGATTATTTCGCGATCTGCGACAGCTATTTCCAGGCGATCCGGACCTCGACCGCGCAGCAGATCGAGACGGTCGACATGGCCCGGCGCGGCATCCACAACGATGCGGCGCAGCTCCTCAAGGAGCGGCTGGAAGGCAAGATCGAGGTCGACTTCGACACCGCCCGCCGGCTCTTCACGCTGATCTGCGTGCTGCACATCCGTGGCTGAACCGGTCGACATGCGCGAGGTGGCCGGCCGCGTCCTGATCGACGCGGCGCGCGGGGTGGCGGCCAACGCCCATGCCCCCTATTCGCGCTTCGGCGTCGGCGCGGCGGTGCTGCTCGCCGACGGCCGGATCGTCACCGGCGCCAATTTCGAGAATGCCAGCTACGGGCTGTCGCTCTGTGCCGAGACGGTGGCGCTGGCGACCGCGAACAGCGAGGGCCATCTGCGCGACGTGGTCGCGATCGGCGTCACCGGCGGACGGCTCGAAAGCGACGGGTCGATCGCCGGATCGGCGCTGGTCACGCCGTGCGGCCGCTGCCGCCAGATCATCAACGAGGCCGCCCAGCTCGGCGGCCACGACATCGACATCTATTGCGGATCGGCCGACGGTGGCGCCTTCGCCTGGTTTCGGGCATCGGAGCTGCTGCCGCATGCCTTCGGGCCGGCCGATCTGGGACTTGGGGATTGATCTTTACCCGCTCGTCCTGAGGAGCCATTGAGCGAAGGCGAAATGGCATCTCGAGGGATCCTTCGAGACGAGGCTTCGCCAAGCTCAGCCTCTCCTCAGGATGAGCGGTTTCATTGGGGGATTAAAGCCGAATGACGATCATGTCGGACAAGTGGATCCGCGAACAGGCGACGAAGAACGGGATGATCGAGCCGTTCGTCGAGGCGCAGCGGCGCGACGGCTGCATCAGCTACGGCCTCTCCTCCTATGGCTATGACGCCCGCGTGGCGCCCGAGTTCAAGATCTTCACCAATGTCGATTCGGCAACGGTCGACCCGAAGGACTTCGCGTCGAACAGCTTCGTCGACCGCGAGACCGACGTCTGCATCATCCCGCCGAACAGTTTCGCGCTGGCGCGCACCGTCGAATATTTCCGGGTGCCGCGCGACGTGCTCGTCATCTGCCTCGGCAAGTCGACCTATGCGCGCTGCGGCATCATCGTCAACGTGACCCCGCTCGAACCGGGCTGGGAAGGCCATGTCACGCTCGAATTCTCGAACACCACCCCGCTCCCCGCCAAGATCTACGCGAACGAGGGCGCCTGCCAGTTCCTGTTCCTCCAGGGCAACGAGCCCTGCGAGATCAGCTATGCCGACCGCGCCGGCAAATATATGGGCCAGCAGGGCGTCACCTTGCCGCGGCTGTAACGGCCCTCGGCAGCCTGCCGCCCAGCCAGCCGAGCAAGGGCAGCGAGGCGAGGAAGGTCAGATGATACCAGATCGGGAAGCGGTCCCATATCTGGACGTGGACCGGCAGGAACAACAGCATGATCAGCACGCCGGCGACGAGCGCGCTCCAGCGATCCCGGCCGATCCAGGCCGCGACATAGCCCGACGCCAAAGACGACAGCGCGCTGATCGCCAGCCGCGCGGCCATCATCGCCAGGCTGAAGGTCATCGCCTTCTCGACCACCGCATAAGCCGGCCAGCCATGGCGCAGGCCCAGGTTCAGAATCGTCACGACGACGGTCCAGGCGAGGATTCCCGCCACGACCGCCCCTATCCGCCTCAACATGCCATCCTCCCCGGTTCGCCGGCAAGGCAGAGAAACTAGCATGGATCGACGGCGGCCGCAGCCTCAGCGCCGCCGCCCGCCCTTGTGGCGGATATTGGCGGGCCGGCCGCGGCGGCCCATCATCGGCCGCTTGGGGCCGCGGGTGCCGCGCGGTCCGCGCATCGGCAGGTGGCTGGCCCCTTCCTCCAGTTCGAAGCGCAGCGAGCCGTTGATCGGGTTGGCCTCGACCAGCCGCAGCCGCAGCTTCATCCCCGGCGTGTAGCGGTCGCCGCTCTCCTCGCCCTCCAGCGCCTGCGCGCCTTCGTCATAATGGAAGCGCTCGGCGCCGAGGGTCGACACCGGCACCAGCCCGTCGCCGCCCAGCCCCTCGACCGTCGCGAAGAAGCCGAAGGGCTGGACGCCGGTGATCCGGGTGTCGAGCAGCTCGCCGACCTTGGTCGACAGGAAAGCGGCGACATAGCGGTCGATGGTATCGCGCTCGGCCTCCATCGCGCGCCGCTCGGCCTGGCTGATCAGCTCGCCGATCGGGGTCATCCGCTCGGCCTCCTCCTGGGTCAGCGCGGTCCGGGGCACGATGTCGCCCGAGCGGCCCGGCCCCTCCAGCCGGGGCTTGCCCGTCTCCAGCCCATAGGCGCCGACCAGCGAGCGGTGGACCAGCAGGTCGGCATAGCGGCGGATCGGGCTGGTGAAATGCGCGTAGCTGCCCAGCGCCAGGCCGAAATGGCCGGCGTTGCGCGGCGCATAATAGGCCTGGGTCTGGCTGCGCAGCACCTGTTCCATGATCTGCGGCCGGATCGCGTCGTCGGTGATCCGCTTCAGGATATGGTTGAAGGTGGCCGGGCGCACCACCTGCCCCAGCGCGAACTCCATGTCGAAGGTGGCCAGATAGTCCTTGAGCGCGACCAGCTTCTCGCGGCTCGGCGGCTCATGGTCGCGGTACATGACCGGCGCCTTCTTCGCCTCCAGCGCCTTGGCCGCCGCGACATTGGCCGCGATCATGTAATCCTCGACCAGCCGGTGCGCGTCGAGCCGCTCGCGCGGCGCGACCGACAGGATGCGGCCCTTCTCGTCGAGCACCACCCGCCGCTCGGGCAGGTCGAGGTCGAGCGGCTCGCGCGCGTCGCGCGCGCTGGCCAGCGCCTTCCAGCAGGCCCAGAGCGGCTTCAGCGCACTGTCGGCCAGCGCCTTGTCCCATGTCCCCGCGACCGGCGCGCCGTCGATCGCCGCCTGCGCGTCCTCATAGGCGATGTTCGCGGCGATGCGGACGACGGCGCGGGCGAAGCGCCAGTTCGCCAGCGTCCCGTTCGCCTTCACCGTCAGGTGGCAGACCATCGCCGCGCGGTCCTCGCCATGCTTGAGCGAGCAGATGTCGGCCGACAGCGCCTCGGGCAGCATCGGCACGACCCGGTCGGGAAAATAGACGCTGTTGCCGCGCTTCTTCGCCTCGCGGTCGAGCGCCGATCCGGGACGGACGTAGAAGGACACGTCGGCGATCGCGACGATCGCCCGGAAACCGCCCGGATTGCCCGGATCGTCGTCGGGCATCGCCCAGATCGCGTCGTCATGGTCGCGCGCGTCGGCGGGGTCGATCGCGACGATCGGCAGGTCGCGCAGGTCCTCGCGCCCCTCCCCCAGGTCGAGCCGGGTGACGAGCCCGGCCTCCTCGATCACGGTCTCGGGAAAGACGTCGGGGATGCCGTGCTTGTGGATCGCGACGAGGCTGAACGATCGCGGCGCGAAGGGATCGCCCAGCCGCTCGGTCACCCGCGCGGTGATGCGCGGCGGCCGGCCCGCCCTCTCCGCGAGGACGAGGTCGCCCGCATCGGCGTCGCCCGCATCGGACACCAGCGTGTCGCGCTTCTCGCGCTTGTCGACCGGGCGCAGCCACAGCCGGTCGCCGTCGCGATGGAGGATGCCGAGCATCAGCGCCTCGCCGCGCGCCAGCTTCTTCATCGGGTGCGCGATCCAGCCGCTGCCGGCTTCCTCGGTCCGCGCGAGGATGCGATCGCCGACGCCGAGCGCGCTGCCCTTGCGCGCCCGTATCTCGCGGACGCGGAGCTGCGGCGGCGGGCCATTCTCGCCATGCCACGTCTCGGGCACCGCCAGCGGCACGCCCTCGTCGGTGACGTCGGTGATCCGCAGCACCGTCACCTTGGGGATGCCGCCCATCCTGTGGAAGGCGCGGCCCCGCGCGCTGTCGATCAGCCCCTCGTCGGCCATGTCCTTGAGCAACGCCTTGAGCGCGATCTTCTCATTGCCCTGCAGGCCGAAGGCGCGCGCGATCTCGCGCTTGCCGGCGGGTGCCTCCGACGTGGTGATGAAGTCGATGATCTGTTCGCGGGTCGGAAGACCGGCTGCCTTGGGATGACGCATGTCCATCACATAGGGATCGCGGGGCGCTTCGTCACGCTCCGGAATATCGGCGCTTTTTGACGACCGTCAAACGCTATTGCGATTGATTTGCACTAAGAACTGGGGTAGCGAATCCGCAGACAGGGAGTCGATTGTTGACGATGCACGCGACGCTGGACAGGGATGCGGGGGCGGAGGGCCATGCGCTCTTCTTCGCCGATCTGCCCGATTCGCCGGCGAAGGGACCGGCTCCCCTCGTCGTCGAGCGTTCGGCCTATGGCGCCGATCGCGCGCCCAACTGGCCGATGATCGCCGCGATCGTCGCGCTCCACATCGTCGCCTTCTACGCGCTGGTCACCTTCGACGTGATCCATATCGCCGAGAAGAAGAAGCCGCTGGTCGTCGACCTGATCGCCGAACCGCCGGTGCCGCCCGCCGAGAAGCCGAAGCCAGAGCCGGTGGTGGTCGAGAAGGTCCAGCCGGTCGTCGTGGCACCGCCGCCGATCGTCCAGACGCTCGCGTCGCCGCCCCCGCCGATCACGGTCACCACCACGCCCCCGCCGCCCCGGCCGGTCGCGGTCGCGGCGCCCCCGCCCGCCGGACCGGTGACGGTCGGCAATCTCGACGAGCGGCTGCTCGAGGGCAGGCCACCGCGTTATCCGGTCGAATCGCGCCGCAAGCATGAACAGGGCACGGTCGTGGTCCGCCTGCTGATCGGCACCGACGGCCGGGTCGCGGATATCTCGATCGCGCAGAGCAGCGGCTTCGCCCGGCTCGACCAGGCCGCGCTCCAGGCGATCCGGGGCTGGCGCTGGCAACCGATCATCCGCGACGGCCAGCCGGTCGAGGTGCGCGGCCTCTACACCATGCCCTTCACGCTGAACGGCTGATCCGCCGATGATGATCGCGATACCGGGCGTCCTGTCGGGCCGCACGCTCGACCATGTCCGTACCCTCGTGACCGAGGCGGAATGGGTCGATGGCAACGCCACCTCGGGCCATCAGTCGGCGCTCGCCAAGAAGAACCGGCAATTGCCGGAGGACGGGGACGCGGCGCGCGAGGCCGGCGGCATCATCCTCGACGCGCTCGGCGCGACGCCCTTGTTCATCGCGGCGGCCCTGCCGCTCAAGGTGTTCCCGCCGCTGTTCAACCTCTATGGCGGCGGCGAGCGGTTCGACACCCATGTCGACAACGCCATCCGGATGAAGCGCGGCACCGACTTCCGCATCCGCTCCGATCTGTCGGCGACGCTGTTCCTCAACGATCCCGACAGCTATGACGGCGGCGAGCTGGTGGTCGAGGACACGCTGGGCACCCACAAGGTCAAGCTCGGCGCGGGCGACATGATCCTCTATCCGGCGTCGAGCCTGCACCACGTCACCCCGGTGACGCGCGGCGAACGGCTATGCTCCTTCTTCTGGATCCAGAGCATGGTCCGCGACGACGGCGCCCGTCGCACGCTGTTCGACCTCGACACCGCGATCCAGGCGGTCGCCGCCGATCGCGGCCAGGACGATCCGGCGATCATCAGGCTGACCGGGGTCTATCACAACCTGCTGCGGCGCTGGGCGGAGGCGTAAAACCTCAGGCCCATATCCTCGTCATCCCGGCGAAGGCCGGGATCTCCCTGCCTTTCTCCGGCAGCCGACAAGGCAGAGAGATTCCAGCTTTCGCTGGAATGACGAAATGGGAAGATAAATCAGGCCGCCTTGCGGGCGCGGCGGGCCTTTTCGAGCTTCTTCATCACCATCTCGCGCTTCAGGCGCGACAGATGGTCGATGAAGAGGATGCCTTCGAGATGGTCCATCTCATGCTGGAGGCAGGTGGCGAGCAGGCCTTCGAGCCGCTCCTCATGCTTCGCGCCCTGCTCGTCGAGCCAGCGGGCGTGGATCACCGCCGGACGCTCGACCTCGGCATATTGCTCGGGGACCGACAGGCAGCCTTCATTGTAGACCGACTGCTCCTCCGACGGATCGAACAGCTCGGGATTGATGAAGACGCGCGGATGGCGGATCGGCTTGCCCTCGGCGTCCTCTTCCTCCTGCAGGTCGATCACCAGCACGCGCTTCGGCACGCCGACCTGGATCGCCGCCAGGCCGATGCCGGGCGCGTCGTACATGGTTTCGAACATGTCGGCGATCAGCGCGCGCAGTTCGTCGTCGACCGCCTCCACCGGCGTGGAGATGGTGCGCAGCCGCGGATCGGGCGCTTCGAGGATCAGACGGATGGCCATGACGATGAGCTAGGTATTTCGGGCCGAATCGTCAAGGCGACGACCGGCGCCCCTCCCGCGGCGCGGAAGGGGGCCGGATCGATCAGTCGGCGCCGGCGATCGCCGCGCCGATCGCGATACCCGCGATCGCGCCGATCAGCGCATCGCCGCCACGGTCGCGATAATAATAATGCCCACGCGGATAGCCGTAGCCATAGCCGTAATAGCGCGGTTCGTAATAATAGCGGCGCGGGGCATAATAGCCGTAGCCGCGGCCGCGCCAGCGATCGCCGCGCCAATGGCGGTCGCCCCGCCAGCCATCGCCACGCCAGCGGTCTCCGCGCCAGTGGCGGTCGCCGTCCCAGCGATGCTCATAACGGTGGCCCCAGCGATCGCGCGCCTCGGCTGGCGCCGCCGCCGCGACCGCGCCGGTGACGACGAGCGCCGCAACCAGCCGGGTGAATATCGGTCTCATCTGCATAGCTCCTTCCCTTTTTGGGTCCGAGCTGGAGTCGGGCTGAATCGAAGATGGACCGGTCAATCTTAACCGCAGCAGAACAGCGTCCGGCTCAACTCACCGGACGGCGCGCGCGCAGCGCCTGCGCCAGGGTGCCCTCGTCGAGATAGTCGAGCTCGCCGCCCACCGGCAGGCCGTGGGCGAGCTGGGTCAGCCGGACCGGGAAGCTCTCCAGCCGGTCGGCGATATAATGGGCGGTGGTCTGCCCTTCGAGCGTGGCGTTCATCGCCAGCACCACCTCGTCGATCCCGCCGGCCGCGATCCGGCCGATCAGCAGGTCGATCGACAGGTCCTCGGGCCGGATTCCCTCCAGCGCGGAGAGCCGCCCGCCGAGGACGTGGAAGCGGCCGGGGAACAGGCGCGACCGATCGAGCGCCCAGAGATCGGCGACCTCCTCCACCACGCACAGCATCCGCGCGTCGCGCCGGGGATCGGCGCAGATGCCGCACGGATCGCCGGTGTCGACATTGCCGCAGACATGGCAACTCGTCAGCTTGTCGTTGACCGCCTCCAGCGCGCGCAGCAGCGGGCCGAGCGCCGCCTCGCGCTTCTTGAGCAGGTGCAGGACCGCCCGGCGCGCCGAGCGCGGCCCGAGGCCGGGCAGCTTCGCGAGCGCCTGGGTCAGCGTTTCGATCTCGGGAGACGACATCGCCCATCGATATGGGCTTGCATCATCGGATGGCAAGCGTTTCAGAGGGGGCATGCGCATCGCCTTCATGGGAACCCCCGATTTCGCCGTACCGACGCTCGACGCGCTGGTCGCCGCCGGCCACGAGCTGGCCGCCGTCTATTGCCAGCCGCCCCGCCCCGCCGGGCGCGGCAAGGCGCTGATGCCCTCCCCCGTCCAGCGCCGGGCCGAGGAACTGGGCATCCCGGTCCGCCATCCGGTCACGCTGCGCGACGCGGACGCGCAGGCGGTGTTCGCCGCGCTCGCCCTCGATGTCGCGGTGGTCGCCGCCTATGGGCTGATCCTGCCGCAGCCGATCCTCGACGCGCCGCGCCATGGCTGCCTCAACGTCCACGGCTCGCTGCTGCCACGCTGGCGCGGGGCGGCGCCGGTCCAGCGCGCGATCCTGGCCGGCGATCCGACGACCGGCGTGACGATCATGCAGATGGAGCGCGGGCTCGACACCGGGCCGATGCTGGCGACGGTCGAGACCCCGGTCGACGGCAAGACCGCGGGCGAGCTGACCGACGAGCTGGCGCGGAGCGGCGCGGCGCTGATGGTCGAGGTGCTCGCCGATCTTCCCGCCCATCCGCCGGTCGTCCAGCCCGAGGAGGGCGTCACCTATGCCGCCAAGATCGACAAGGCCGAATCGCGGATCGACTTCGCCGAGGCGGCCGGGCAGATCGAGCGGCAGGTCCGCGCCTTCAACCCGGCGCCGGGCGCCTGGTTCGAGCATCAGGGCGAGCGCATCCGCATCCTCGCCTGCGAGGCGGTCGACCGGCATGGCCCGGAGGCGCCCGGCGCGGTGATCGACGACGCGCTGACGATCGCCTGCATCGACGGCGCAATCCGGCCGACCCGCGTCCAGCGCGCCGGCAAGGCGGCGATGAGCGCCGGGGAGCTGCTGCGCGGCTTCGCCATCCCGGCGGGCACGCAGCTGGCGAGCCCGCCCCGGACATGACCCGCTTCCGCCTGACCGTCGAGTTCGACGGGCGCCCCTTCATGGGCTGGCAGCGGCAGGCGCACGGCCCCAGCGTCCAGCAGGCGATCGAGGAGGCGATCACCGCCGTCACCGGCGAGCGGGCGGTGATCCACGCCGCCGGGCGGACCGATGCCAGGGTCCATGGCCGGGCGATGACCGCGCATGCCGACATCGCCAAGCCGATCACGCCGTTCCGGCTGAAGGAGGCGCTCAACGCGCGGCTGCGCCCCGCGCCGGTCGCGATCCTCGCCTGCGAGCCGGTCGCCGGCGACTGGCATGCCCGCTTCTCCTGCGTCGGCCGGCGCTACGTCTACCGCATCGTCAACCGCCGCGCGCCGCTGACCTTCGACGCCGGCCTCGCCTGGCAGGTCGCGGCCGACCTCGACGACCAGGCGATGCACGCGGCGGCGCAGTGCCTCGTCGGGCGGCACGACTTCACCACCTTCCGTTCGGCGCATTGCCAGGCGGAAAGCCCGGTCAAGACGCTCGACCGGCTCGACGTGCGCCGTTCGGGCGAACTGATCGAGATCGAGGCGGCGGCGCGCTCCTTCCTCCATCACCAGGTCCGCTCGATGGTCGGCTGCCTCGCGCTGGTCGGCCGGGGCCGCTGGACCGCCGCCGACCTGGCCGACGCGCTGGCGGCGGCGGACCGCGCCCGGCTCGGCCTCAACGCGCCGCCCGACGGGCTCTATTTCATGGAAGCCGTCTATCCGGCGGAAACGGGGGAAACCGCCCGATGACGCTCCGCAAGCCGCTGCTCGCGCTGCTCGCCCTGATGGCGGGCGCCGTCGTCCATGCCCAGGCGACCACCTTGCCCGACGGCACCCAGGTCGAGGATTATGAGGTCGGCAGCGGCGCCGAGGCGCGCAAGGGCCGCACCGTCACCGTCCATTATACCGGCTGGCTGTGGCTCCAGCCCGAGGAGGAGCGCGGCCGGAATTTCGATTCCTCGCGCGGCGGCGAGCCGCTGACCTTCACGCTCGGCGCCGGCGACGTGATCGAGGGCTGGGAATCGGGCATCGTCGGCATGAAGGAAGGCGGCATCCGCACCCTGACCATCCCGCCCGAGGCCGGCTATGGCGCGAAGGGCAAGGGGCCCGTCCCGCCCAATAGCTGGATGCTGTTCGAGGTGGAGCTGATCAAGGTCCGGTAGCCTGCTTATCGCCCCGCCCCGAACAGCCGCCCCAGCGAGCGGTCGAGCATCATCAGCTGCCACAGCAGGCGGCCATGGTCGAAGCGGCCGGCCTGGTGCTCGGCGACGACGGCGTCGAGCGCGGCGGGGTCGAACCAGCTGGTCTCGACCAGCGAGGAGGCCCTGGCGATCCGCCGCGCCTCCTCGGCCAGCGGGCCCCGGAACCAGGCGCTGATCGGGGTGACGAAGCCCATCTTGCGGCGGAACAATATGTCGTCGGGCAGATAGCGGCGCATCGCCTGCTTGAGCAGCCATTTGCCGGTCGTGCCGCGCACCCGCATCCGCACCGGCAGCCGCGCCGCGAACTCGACCAGCCGATAGTCGAGCAGCGGCTCGCGCGCCTCCAGGCCGACCGCCATGCTGGTGCGGTCGACCTTGGTCAGGATGTCGCCGGGCAGCCAGATCTTGAGGTCGGCATATTGGGCGCGGTCGAGCGCGTCGCGCGCCGGGGCCGCCCGCATCGCGGCGATATAGCGATCCTCGGCGCGATGGCCCTGCAACTCGCGGACCGCGCGATCGGTGTAGAGCCGCCGCCGCAGCGCCGGCCCGGTGACGCCGACCGCGAGCGCATAGGCCTCCTCGCTCGACCGGCCGAGCCCCTCCAGCGTGCTCTTGGCGCGCAGCATCTGCGGCGCCCGGTCGAGCTTGGGATAGACCCGGCCGAGCGTCCCGAACAGGCCGCGCCGGAAGCCGAGCGGGAGCAGCCCGCGCACCCGCTCCTCGGCCTGGAAGAAAGTGAGCCGCCGATAGCCGGCGAAGGCCTCGTCCGCGCCGTCGCCCGACAGCGCGACCGTCACCGTCTCGCGCGCCAGTTCGGCGACGCGGTAGGTCGGCAGCGCGGAGGCGTCGGCGAAGGGCTCGTCGAACGCCGCGACCAGCGTGTCGACCAGGCCATGGTCGTCGGCCGAGACGATGCGGGTGCGATGATCGGTGGCGAAGCGCTCCGCGATCGCGGCGGCGTAGCGGGTCTCGTCGAAATCGGGATGGTCGAAGCCGATCGAGCAGGTCTTGACCGCCTGCCGGCTCGCCTCCGCCATCAGAGCGACCACCGCCGAGCTGTCGACCCCGCCCGACAGGAAGGCGCCGAGCGGCACGTCCGACACCATCCGGTCGGTGACGGCGGCGCGCATGATGCCGACCAGTTCCTCCTCCAGCGCGGCGCGGCTGCCCTTCGCACGGTCGGCGAAGCTGACGTCCCACCATTGCACCGGCCGGGGCAGCGGCGCGCCGCGCCGGAGCAGTAGGTAATGGCCGGCGGGCAGCTTGTTCACGCCCGCGACGATGCTGGTGTCGTCGGGGACGTAGCCGAGCCCCAGATAGTCGTCGACCGCGCTGAAATCGGGACTGCGACGCAGCAGCGGATGGGCGAGCAGCGCCTTGAGCTCCGACCCGAAGGCGACGCTGCCGTCGGACAGCTCGGCATAGAAGAGCGGCTTCACGCCGAGCCGGTCGCGCGCCAGGAACAGGCAGCCGCGCTCGCGGTCGTGGATCGCGAAGGCGAACATGCCGTTGAGCCGCGACAGGCAGTCGGGCCCCCATTGGCGCCACGCCTCGACGATCACCTCGCTGTCGCTGCTGGTGCGGAAGGCGCGGCCGAGCGCTTCCAGCTCGGCGCGCACCGCCCGGTAATTATAGACCTCGCCATTATAGCTGAGCATCGCCTGGCCGTCGGCGCTGGCCATCGGCTGGGCGCCGCCCGCGAGATCGATGATCGACAGCCGGCGATGGCCGAGACCGACGCCCGGACCGGTCCACACCCCCGATCCGTCGGGCCCGCGATGCGCGATCATGTCGGTCATCGCCCGGACGCGGGCGTCCTCGACCGGCTTGGCGGTCTGCAGATGATAGAGGCCGGCGATCCCGCACATGGCTCAGGGCTGCCCGACCAGCGCGTCGAGGGTGCGGAGCTGCGTCTCCCAGTCGTAGCGGGCGACGACATGCGCGCGCGCCGCCCGGCCCATCGCCTCGCCCTCGGCGGGATGGGTGAGCAAATGGAGGACGGCATTGGCCATGTCATAGCCCTGGGCGACGCGCAGATGCTCGTCGGGCACCGCATCGATCCCTTCGAAGGCGGCCGGGGAGGCGACCACCGGCCGCGCCATCGCCATCGCCTCCAGCACCTTGTTCTGGACGCCGCGGGCGATGTCGAGCGGCGCGACGACGACCGCCGCCGCTGCCAGCCACGGCCGCACGTCGGGCACCGACCCGGTGACGATCACGTTGCGCAGGCCCGCCAGCGCCCGCACCGCCGGAGTCGGATCGCGGCCGACGATCGCGAACAGGGTCGAGGGATGCTTGGCGCGGATCGCTGGGAAGGTCCGCCGGGCGAAATAATCGACCGCCTCGACATTGGGGCGATAGTCCATCTGCCCGGTGAAGACGAGCATCGGCTCCGCCCCGTCGATGCGCGGGAAGCCGGCCGGGTCGAAGAAGGCCGTGTCGATGCCGTTGTCGAGCGCGCGGACATGGCTGCTCGACAGCCCCGCCCGCCGCCGGAACAGCGCCGCCTCCGCCTCGCTGACGAACAGGTTGACGTCGGCCCAGCGGCCGATGCCGTCCTCATAGGCCGCCAGCAGTCGCCCCTCGCGCCGATGGGCCCAGCCCATCAACCCACCCTCCTCGGCGCCATAGGCCGCGAACTTCTCCGAATCGACGTCGACGAAATCCATGATGAAGCGGCGGCCCTCGCGATCGTCGGGGACGAACTGCGCCATCTGGCCCGAATAAGCGAGGATCGTGTCGATCGGCCGTTCGGCGAGAAGCTGGTCGACCATGCGCATGATCCGCCGCGATCCGAACGCCGCGACCGACACCGGCTCGCCGAGCATCAGCGCCTCGATGCCGGCACGCAGCCGCGACTTATTCCGCACTTCGATGTGCAGCGAGGCGAGCATCGGCAGCAATTCCTTGGCCGCCTTGCGATCCTCGGCATTGTCGACGAAGCCGAGCAGGTGGACGGGCCGGCTCCGCGCGAGATGGCGGAGCATGTGGAAGCTGCGGATGCGATCGCCCCGGTCCGGCGGGAAGGGGATGCGATGCGCCAGGAACATCAGCTCGCCCATCAGCCGAGCCCCTTCGCGATGCAGGGCCCGATCCGGTTGGCGACCGCCAGCGGCAGCCGCTGCCACAGCGCGACCTGCAACCGGTATCGCGGGCTGAGCGGGTTGATCTCGCGCGGCTGCTGGCCGTCCGCCGTCCGCGCGGCATAGGCGAGCGGCTCCGGCTCGAAGCCCCAGTTCTTCTTGAAGGCGAAGGCGCCGGTGCCGAATTTCGACCGGCCGAAGTCGAACGCCGCGCAGCCGCGCCGCCGCGCGTGCAGCATCAGCGCATAATACATCATGTCGTTGGCCCGCCAGCTTCGCGCCGCGCGGGTGCCGCCGCCCCAATAGGGCATGACGACGCCCTTGTGGTACAGGCTCAGCACGCTCGCCAGCGGCGCGCCCTCGCGGCTGACCGTCAGGATGTCGGCATCGTCGCCGAAACCGTCGAGCACCGCGTCGAACAGCGACCGGGGAAAGACCGGGGTGCCGAGGTTGCGGACGCTTTCGGCATAGACCGCATAGTGGGCGGCGCGGTCCGCCTCGCCGCTGCCGGTGGTCACCGCCAGGTCAAAGCCCTGCGCCTTGCGCACCTCCGCGCGCTGCTTGCGCGGGATCACCAGCAACTCCGCCTCGTCATCGGCGGCGAGCGGCCGGGCGAAGCCGGCATAGGTCCCCTGCTCGACATGCCAACCCGGGCCCGACGGCACCGCACCGCCGCGCAGCTCGAGCGACGGGCAGCTCAGCCGGCCGGCCAGCGTCCAGCCCGCCTCGGCGAGCCGGTCGACGGTCGCGGCGTCGTCGGCGATCGGGCCGCCGCCCACCGCGAAGCCGGCCGACACCAGCGCGCGGCCGAACAGCGGCGAATGCACCGCGGTCAGCGGCAACAGCCCGGCGACCGCCCCGCCCGCCTCGGCGACCAGATAATGGGCGGCCTGCCCGCAGCCCCGCTCGACCGCGCGGCTCCAGGCGGCGCGGTGGAAGGCGCTGCCCTGGGGATGGCGCTCGACATAGGCGTCGATCGCGGCCCGGGTCGACGGGTCGGCCAGATCGGCGCTGCGCACCCCCGCCACGGCTCAGCCGCCCTTGGCCGCTTCGGCGGCGACCAGATGGTCGATCCGGTCCCAGCGGAAGTCGCGGATCACCCGTTCGAGCTTGCCCTCCATCGCGCCGAGCCGCGCATAATGGCGCAGCTTCGACTTGAACGGCGCGTCGGCGACCCTCGGCTGGCCGGGGTCGATCTCCCACGGGTGGAAATAGAAGATGGCGGGCTGCCGCTCGCCGTTGACCTGGCGGATCGCCCAGCGCGAGAAGGCATAGGGGAACAGGCGGAAGAAGCCACCCCCGCCGGCGGCGACGATGCGGCGACCGAGCCGGGCGGTCGTCACCGGCAGCTCGACCAGCGCGCTGCCCGCAACCGGCCGGAAGGCGAAGCGCGGCGCCTCGGGCCAGCCATAATGGTCATGGACGACCGGCGCGACGCTCGACGAATAGGCATAGCCCTCCTCGGCGAGGATCTCGTGCGCCCAGGGGGTGCGCTCGTCGATCGAGAAGCTCGGCGCGCGATAGCCGGTCACCTTCCGCCCCGACAGGTCCTCCAGCACCGCGCGGGTGCGGCGCAGGTCCTCGCGGAACTGCGCGGGCGTCATCGTGAAGACGCGGAGATGGTCCCAGCCATGGCTGGCCAGCTCGTGCCCGGCGTCGACGATGCGGCGGATCAACGCGGGATAGCGCTCGGCGACCCAGCCCAGCGTGAAGAAGGTCGCCCTGGCGCCCATCCGGCCGAACAGGTCGATCACCGCGTCGCTGTTGCGCTCGACCCGCGGGGTCAGCGCGTCCCAGTCCTCGCGGCGGATGGTCCGTTCGAAGGCGCCGACCTGGAACCAGTCCTCGATATCGACCGACAGGCCGTTGGTGACCATGCTGGGATCAGGCCGCGTCCTGGTTGCCGCCATTGCCGCTGCCTTGCGGGTCCTTCGGCAATTGCGGGTCGGTCTCGACCAGTTCGACCAGCAGCGACAGCGTTCGCCGCAGCATCGCCTCCTGCTCGGCCAGCCGCGCTTCGAGCTCGGCATTGCGCGCGGCATAGTCCGCCACCGCCGGATCGGCCGCAGGAACGGGCGGCTGATAAGCGGGCGGCTGATAGGCGGGCTGCTGGGGCGCGGCCGACGGCTCCGCGACGGGCGGCCGATAGGCGGGCTGGACCGGAGGCGCGAAAGCTTCCGGCGGCGGCGCGGCGATCGGCTGGGGCGCCGGAGCCCAGATGGGCGCGGGCGTATCAACGGGCGCAGGCGTTGGCGCCGGTGCAGGCTCCGCTTCCACGCTCCACATCGGCGGACGCGGCGCCGCGATCGGCGAGGGCGACGGCACGACCGCCTCGGGCGGGACATAGCCGTCATAGCGGGGCGGCTGCTCGATCGCGGGCGGCGGGATGTGGCTGGCCAGCCCGACGAACGGGTCCGGCTGGGCCGCGGGCGCCGGCGGCCCGTCCGCCTCGTCGGGAGCGTAGCTCGTATAGGAAGGCAGGCCCGGCGCGCGGGTCGGCGCCGCATAGGCCTCGGCCGGCGGAGCGGCGGCGGGCATCGGCGCGGGCGTCCATTGCGGCGCGGGTTCCATGACCGGCTCGGGCGCGGCCGGCGGGCGATAGGCGTAGCTTTGCGGCTCGGGCGCCGGCGGCATCGCCCGCGCCTGCGGCTGCGGGCCGGCGGCGGGCATGATGCTCTCGCTCGCCAGGTCGGCGGCGACGTCCTCGACCACCTCGCCGTCGATGTCGGTCAGCCGCTCGATCGCGCCCTGCAGCATCACCCGGCCGGCGAGCATGTTCAGCCGGCGCGGGATGCCGCCCGACAGCCGGTGGAACGCCTCATAGGCATCCTGGGTGAAGCGCGGCGTCCCCTTCCAGCCGGCGCAGGCCAGCCGGTGCATGATATAGGGGGCGACCTCGTCCGCGCCCATCGCGGTCAGGTGATGGGTGGCGATCACGCGCTGGCGGAGCTGTTCGAAGCGCGGCTGGGCCAGCGCCTCGCGGAACTCGGGCTGGCCGAGCAGGAATATCTGGAGGAGCGCCTGTCCGCCATATTGGAAGTTGGACAGCATGCGCAGCTCTTCGAGCGCCGAGATGGGCAGGTTCTGCGCCTCGTCGACGATCAGCAGGGTGCGCTTGCCGCTGCGCGCCTGTTCGTGGAGGAAGCGCTCGATCCGGGCGAGCAGCTGCCCCTTGGCGGCGACGTCGGTGGCGACGCCGAGCGCGAGCGCGACGATCCGCAGGATGTCCTCGCCCTCGAGCTGGGTCGAGACGAGGTTGATCGCGGTCAGCCGCGATCGGTCGATCGTCGCCATCAGGCGGCCGACCAGCATGGTCTTGCCGGTGCCGACCTCGCCGGTGACGACGATGAACCCCTCGCCCTGGGCCAGTCCGTAGCCCAGATAGGTCATTGCCTTGCGGTGGGTCGCGCTCTCGAAATAGAAGCGCGGATCGGGCGTGAGCTGGAACGGCCGGTCGGTCAGGCCGTAGGGATCATGGTCCAAATCGACCCTCCCACCCGGATACGCAGCGGTGCGGCATCTCAGAACCGATACTGCAAGCCAAGCCGCGCCCGTCCCGATACATCGGTCGTCATCCCATCCTGCTTCGACCCGTCCACCGAGACACTCGCCTGCATCTGGATACCTCGTCCGAAGCTCTGGTAGTAATTCGTGCTGAACGACCCAGACATCACGTCAGATGCTCCGACCTGTCCATTCTTAAACAAATTGCCCGTAAAAGAAAAGGACACCCCCGAGGTTCGGCTGAGCGGCCGGCCGATCGAGAGGCTGCTGAAGAAACTCTGGTCGACGACGCCGTCGAGCGAAAAGGGGGAATTGGGATTGTCGATATAGGTGCGGCGCGCATAGCCGAGCCCGCCGCTGAACGTCCAGGTCCGCATCGTCCGCGTGAAGATGATGTTCGCCGCCCGCTCGCGATAGCTGTTCGCCGATGCCTGGCCCAGCGAGCTGGCGATGCACTTCCCCGAACCCGAGGTCTTGCCGAACAGGCACTGCTGGTAGGAGCTGGACGGATCGATCTGGTTGACGTCGAGCGTCGGCGGCGCCCCGGCGAGGCCGTTGGACACGCCCTGGCCGAAGCTCTCCACCCGATCGGTGACGATCAGGGTCAGGCCCGAACGCTCGCTCGGCCGCATCTCGATCAGGCCGGTGACCGAAAGGTCGCCATAGCGGCGGCCGACGCGCGCCTCCATCCGGGTGCGTCGGCTGGGCCGCCAGATCACCCCGGCATTGGCGATCAGCCCCTCGACCTCGTAGGTGAGCTGGCGCGCGCTCGCGGGGTCGACGACGAACCGGCCGCCCTTGCCGCGCACGGGCAAGCCCGTGACCGGATCGAGCAGCGGCGAGCGTTCCGACGTCCGGGTCCGTTCATAGCCGCCGCTGGCGACCAGCGCGATCGGGACGCTGGCCAGCGGCACCCTGACCTCCCCGATCACGTTGAGCGCCCGGAAATGCTGCGCGAGGTTGGTGGTGTTCTCGTGGCGATATTCCGACGAGACCTTCCACCCGAACGGCAGGTTGCCCGGGTCCATGCCGATGTCGAGCGTCACCTGCTGTCCCTTCGAGCTGTCGAACCGATCGTCGATCGGACCGTTCACGGGGACATTGTCCTGGCTCGTCGCATTCTGGGTATAGGCGTAGCGATAGCTCAGGCCGAGGCCGAGGTCGCCGATCCGATGCATGATCGTCGGCTGGACGAAGGCCGAATAGGTCTGCGTCAGATTCTGGGGATTGCCGATGTTGAACTGTGGCGCGGCGCCGCTCGCGTCGACGCGGCTGCGGGTGATCAGCGCGCCGGTCTCCAGGGTCAGCCATTCGTCGATGACGTTGGCCTGCAACCGCATCAGCCCGTCCTGGTTGAAGCTCTTGTCGATGCCGCCCATCTCGGGGATGCGGTAGGACAGGTGATAGGTGCCCGACGCGACGATGCGGCGGTTCGAGATCCGGGCGGTCAGCGTGCCCGAAACCTCCGTATAGGTGACGTCGTCCGAGCCCGGCCCGTGGAGCTGCGATTCGGCGATCTGGTCGAGGTTGATGAAGGCGCCGAATTCGGGCCGGTCGGCATGAGCGGTGCCACAGACGGCGCCTCCGGCGAATAGGCCCAGCAGGACTCGCGATCTCGCGCGGCTCATCGCGGCGCTTCATATCCGTAATAGCTGCCGAAGCGGCGGGCGTTCGGTGCGAAGCGCGCGCCGTTGAGGAGGAGCTGGATCTCCTCGCAGCCGCCGAGCAGCAGCACCGCGTCGCGCAGCTCCGCCTCCGCGGTCTTGTCGGCGCGGACGACGAGCAGCACCTGGCCGACATGATAGGCCAGCACCGACGCGGGCGACGCCGCCAGCGCGGGCGGGCTGTCGAACAGGATGATGCGGTTGGACCGGGCCGACAGCCGCTCGATGATCGCGCGGGTCCGGTCGGCGGCGATCAGCTCGGTCGCCTCGTTGGTATATTTGCCCGACGGCAGCACCGACAGGTTGCCGACGTCGGTCTTGATCACCAGCGTCTCGACATCGATATCGGGATCGGCGAGCGCGTCCATCAGCCCCACCGGTCCCTCGATGCCCAGCGTCGACAGCACGGTCGGCTTGGCGAAGTCGCCGTCGATCAGCAGCACCTCGATGTCGCGCTCGTTCGCCATCGACAGCGCCAGGTTGACCGCGCAGAAGGTCTTGCCCTCGTTCGCCTGCGCCGAGCAGATCAGGATGCGGCGCCCGTTGGGCAGCGCGGTCGGCCCGATCGCGTTGAGCAGCAGCGTCCGCTTGACGATGCGGAATTCCTCGGCGAGCGCGGTGATCGCCGCGTCGGGCATCACGAAGCCCTGGTCGATCAGGTCGGCGCGATTCACCTTGGCGGTGCGATAGACGATCTCGGGCGCGGGCAGCGCGGCGTCGGCGCCGGCGGCCGCGACCGGCGGCGGGGCGGGCGGCACCAGCGCCCCGCCCCCCGCATCGGCGAGGGTCGGCGGCGGGGCCAAGGGCAGGGTCGGGTCGGCCGCGGCGACCTCCGTCCCGGCATCGAGCCCCTGATAGGGCAGCGGCTGCGCCGCCGGCTGGAGGGGCTCCAGCGGCACGGAGGGCTGCGGCGGGATCGGCGGCAGGTCGATCACCGGCCGTTCGCCGCCGCCGTCGGGCATGACGACGCGGGCGCGCAGCACCGCTTCGAAGTCGTAGACCGAGCCCGCCCGCTCGATCAGCGAGCCGCCGCGCTTCCGCTTCCGGGGCGGCGGCTTGCCGCTATCGTCCTGTCCGTCCATGCCGTCAGGACACCATGATGCGTTTGACGAACTCGATCAGCATCAGCAGCATGAACATCCCCGGCAGCCCCGCGGCGGCCGAGGAGAACCACATCATCTGCTTGCGCCGGATCACCCGCGTGTCGGCGGTGATCACCTCCGAGATCGACCCGAGCACCGGCAGGCCGCTGGCCTTCGCGAGCTGCTGGGTGGTCGTGTAGACATTGGCGAGCTGGCTCTTGGCGAAGGCCACGCCCGCGCCGATCACGATGCCGGCGACCAGCACGCCGGTGAGCAGCATCGCCCGGTTGGGCGCCGCCGGCTGGCGCGGCAGCGACGGCTGGTCGATCACCCGGAACTGGACGCCGTCGGTCTTGCCGGTCGCGTCGGACCGCAGCTTCGCGGACTCGCGCTGGGCGAGCAGCTTGTTGTACTGGTCCTTGAGCACGTCATAGTCGCGGTCGAGCCGGGCCTGGTCGATCTGGGCACCGGGCGCGGTGAGCTGGCGCTGCGCGATCGTCGTCACCGCCTGTTCGAGCTGCGACTTGCGCGCCTGGAGCGCCGCGACATTGCCCTCGCGCTCGGCCTGCATCGACTTGAGCGAAACATAGACGGGGTTGGGCGCCATCGGCACCGACCGGCTGCCGCCGCGCGCCTTTTCGGCGCGGAGCTGCTTGAGCTGGGAACGGATCGCGATGACGTCGGGATGCTTCTCGGTCCAGCCGCGCGAGATCGCTTCCGAAAGCTGCCCTTCGAGCGTCCCGATGCGCTGGTCGAGCGTGTCGATGCCGTTGACGCTGCCCGCCGGTATCTGCGCCGGGGTGGCGGCGAGCTGGCCGTTCATCGCCGCCAGCGCGCTGCGCGCCTGCATCAGGTTCGAATCGAGATTGACCATCTCGTTGCGCGCGGCGTCCATCCGCTGGTCGAGCGAGCCCGTGCCCGGCAGCGAGCCGAGCGTGTTCTGGGTGATCTGCGCGCGCTGGCGGTCGACCTCGGCCAGCTCCTTGGCGCGGCGGGCCAGTTCCTGGTCGAGGAAGCTCAGCGTCTCGGCGTTGTTCGCCTTGCTGCCGATCACATTCTCCTGGATGAATATCTCGATCAGCTTCTGGGTGACGTTGCGGGCGATCGCGGCGGTCTGCTGCTCGGAAATGCCCTTCAGGCTGATCCGCGTCTTGATCTCGAGCAGGTCGTCGCCCTGCGCGGTGATGGAGATGCCCGAGCGCAGCGCGCCGATCAGCGACAGGGACTCGTAGGAGGTCAGCGGCCGCTCGCCGTTGGAGACGGTGCGGACGACCCGCTTCAATATCTCGGTCGAGGTCAGCGACTGGCGGACGCGATCGACATTGCGCTGCATGTCGTTCTCGGCCCCGTCGGCGAACAGCGACTTGACCTGGACCTGGATGCGCGCGCTGCTCTCATAGGCGGCGGGGACCCGCATCACCATCACCCAGCCGACCAGGCAGAAGGCCCAGGCGACGGCGAGCGCCAGCCAGCGCATCCGCCAGATCGCGTACAGGGCAATCCTGATCTCGGTGTAGATGGCTTCCATCGATTAGTCCGCCGCCCCCACGGCCGATTCCTAGAACACGCTTTCGGGGATGATGATCACATCGCCCGGTTGCAGCTTCACGTTCGCCTTGATGTCTCCCCGCTTCAAGAGGCTGTCGATGCGCAGGCGATATTCCTGCTGCTGCTTGGTCACCGGATCGTAGCGGATCAGCTTCGCCCGGTTCCCCGCCGCATATTGCGACAGCCCGCCGACCGCGATCATCGCGTCGAGCAGCGTCATGTCCGACCGGTACGACACCGTCGCCGGCTTCTCCGCCGCGCCGACGATGCGAATCTGCTGGGCGAAGGTGCCCGAGAAATTGTTGACGATCACCGACACGATCGGGTCGGTGATATAGGTCGACAGCGCGTCGCGGATGTCGTCCGACAGCTTCGCGGGCGTCTTGCCGACCGCGACCATGTCGTTGATCAGCGGCAGGGTGATGCGCCCGTCGGGCCGCACCTGCACCTGCGCGCCCAGCTCCGGGTTGCGCCACACGAACACGGTGAGGGCGTCGAGCGGCCCGATCGTATAGTCCTCGCCCGGCGCGCCGCCGTCGGGCACGAAGGGCGCCGACGGCAGTTCCTTGTCCTTGGCATAGGCGCCGGCAGGCATCGCGGCGAGCATCATCGCCGCCGCCAGCATCGCGACGAGCCGCTTCAGCGCAGCACCAAAGGCCATATGCACATCCTCCAGGGCCTTCCCCAAGCCCGTAAACACAACGCCTACTCCAAGAGTCCGGACCCGCTCATGCTCCATCATCCCTGAACATTAGCTTAGAATCACAGGATACGGGTCCCGTCTATCGTTATTTCGAGCGGCGACGGATGGCCGAGGAAGGCCTGCGGACTGGCGCTCGCCCCATAGGCGCCCGCCAGATACAGCGCGACCACGTCGCCGACCTTCGCCTCCGGCAAGCCGACATGGTCGCCGAGCCGATCGATCGGGGTGCAGAGACAACCCACCACCGTCACCTCCTCGACCTTAACCGAATCCGAATATTTCGTCAAAGAAATCGGATAGTTACGGCGCACCACCGTACCGAAGTTGCCGCTGGCGGCGAGCTGGTGGTGGAGCCCGCCGTCGACGACCAGGAAGGTCTCGCCATGGCTGGCCTTCCGATCGACGATGCGGGTCAGATAGACCCCCGCCTCCCCCACCAGCCAGCGCCCCAGTTCGATTGTAAACTCTGCCTCGGCAAGGATCGGGTCGCGTCGCGAGAGCGCCGAGGATAATGCGCCGCCCACCCTACTTTCGTCTAATCGGGCGTCGTTGGCGAAATGGGGGATGCCGAAGCCGCCGCCCAGATTGACGTGCGGCGGGGCGACTCCGGCCTCGACGCTCACCCGCGCGGCGAGCGCCAGCGCCGAGCGCTGCGCCTCGACCAGCGCATCGGCGTCGAGCGCCTGCGAGCCGGCGAAGATGTGGAGGCCGCGATAGTCGGCGCCCGCCTCGACGATCCGGCGGATGATCGGGGCGGCGCGCTCCGCATCGACGCCGAAGGGCTTGGCGCCGCCACCCATCTTCATCCCCGATCCCTTCAGCTCGAAATCGGGGTTGATCCGCAGCGCGAGGCGCGGGGTGCGGCCGATGCCGCGCCCGATCGCCAGCGCGCGCTCCGCCTCGCCTTCCGATTCGAGGTTGAGGGTGATGCCGGCTTCGATCGCCATCGCCAGTTCGCGATCGCGCTTGCCGGGACCCGCGAAGGAGATGCGGCGCGCGTCCATCCCCGCGTCGAGCGCGAGTTGCGCCTCGCCCGCCGAGGCGACGTCGATCCCATCGACCAGCGGCGCGATCGCGGCGACCAGCGGCGGATGCGGATTGGCCTTCACCGCATAATGGAGCGACACGCCGGCGAACGCCGCCCGGAACCGGGCGATGCGGTCGCGGACGACGGCGAGGTCGTAGACGAACAGCGGCGTGTCGCCCGCGACCGCGATCCATTCGTCGGCGCTGCGCCCGCCGATCATCAGCGCGCCGTCCCGCCATGGGAAATCGGGAGGTATCGGTCCGGTCGGTTTCACCGCGCCTCCTCCGCCGCCTGGGCCTTCAATGCCGTGCGGTCGAGCTTGCCATTGGCGTTGCGGGGCAGTTCGTCGCGCCAGATCACCCGCGCGGGCTGCATGAAATTGGGCAGGTTGTGGCGGAACCAGTCGGTCAGCCGCGCGTCGGCGTCGGCCCTCGCCGGCCGGGCATAGAGCAGGATCGCCTGGCCCAGCCGATCGTCGGGGATGCCCAGCGCGACCGCCTCGGCCGCCGCGCCGCTGGCGATCGCCGCCTCCTCGATCTCGGTCGGGCTGATCCGGTTGCCCGCGCTCTTGATCATCTCGTCGTCGCGGCCGACGAAGCGCAGCAGCCCGGCCGCGTCGCGCACCACCGTGTCGCCCGACCACACCGCCGTCCCGCCATGACGCGACGCGGCGGGCGCGGGGCGGAAGCGCTGGGCGGTCCGATCGGCGTCGCGCCAATAGCCCTGCGCCACCAGCGGGCCGGCATGGACCAGTTCGCCGGGCTCGCCGTCGGCCGCGACCGCGCCGTCGGGGCCGACGACCAGCACCTCGGCGAACGGAATCTCGCGGCCGATCGAATCGGGATGCTCGTCGATCAGCGCCGGATCGAGATAGGTCGAGCGGAACGCCTCGGTCAGCCCGTACATCGAGAAGAGCCGCGCCGCCGGGAACAGGGCGCGCAGCCGCCGGACCAGCGGCACGCTCATCCGCCCGCCGGTATTGGTCAGCCGCCGCAGCGGGGCGACGCTCTCGGCCGGCCATGCGGCCTCGGCGAGCTGGATCCACAGCGGCGGCACCCCCGCCAGCGTGGTGATGCCGTGCCGGCCGACCGCGCGCACCACGTCGCGCGCCGTCAGATAGTCGAGCAGGTGGACGCAGCCGCCCGCCGCCCAGGTCGAGAGGAGCTGGTTCTGCCCATAGTCGAAGCTGAGCGGTAGCACCGCGAGTGCCCGGTCGTCGGCGCCGAGGCCGAGATAATGCGCCACGCTGATCGCGCCGAGCCAGAGATTGGCATGGCTGAGCATCACCCCCTTGGGCCGCCCGGTCGACCCCGAGGTGTAGAGGATCGCGACCAGCGCGTCGGGATCGGCCGAGGACGGCGGCAGCCGGTCGCCATGGCCGAGCAGCGCCGCGCCCTCGTCCTCCTCGACCAGCAGCGCGCAATCGTCGGGCCGGTCGCCGGGCCCGAGCGTGTCGGCGCGGCCCCGGCCGGCGATCAGCAGCCGCGCGCCGCTGTCGGCCAGGATATGCGCGACCTGGCCATGCTTGAGCAGCGGGTTGATCGGGACATGGACCAGCCCCGCCCGCGCGGCGGCGAGCGGCATCAGGCAGGCGAGCCGCTGCTTGGCCAGCCAGCTCGCCACCCGGTCGCCGGGCCGCAAGCCCCGGCCGAGCAGCGCCGCTGCCAGCGCGCCGACCGCATCGTCGAGCCCGCCATGGTCGAGCAGCCCCGCCTTGTCGGCGAGCGCGGGCGCGTCGCGGGCGCCGATCAGCGCGAGATGATCGAGCGGCCGGGGCGTCGGATCGGGAGGCACATCCATCGTCGCATCAGCTAGGGCCTGTGCGGCTTCGGGGCAACGGTTCGCGCCCGCGACGATCCGAAATCTTGTCCCTGCGCCGCGATCCGTCTAGGGAGCCGCGATTTCGAAACCTGCAGGGACGATGACGTGGGCGCAGCCGATTTCGACCAGACAGAGGATGTGGTGCGCGCGGTGCTGGTCGAGGTGCTCGCGCTCGACGCCGACCGCGCCGCCGGCTTCACCGCCGACACCGGCCTGTTCGGGTCGCTCCCCGAACTCGATTCGATGGCCGTCGCCGGCCTGCTGACCGCACTCGAGGACCGGCTCGACATCATCATCGACGACGACGAGGTCGACGGCGAGATGCTCGAAAGCTTCGGCGCGCTGGTGGCGTTCGTCGAGCGGAAGCTGGCCGCGAAATAATCCAAAAAATCTCCCTCCCCTTCAGGGGAGGGATGAAAGGGTGGGGTACGGAGACGAGGGGGTCGATCCCCCTCGGCGGAGTTCTACGGGACGAACGAGCAAGGCTCGCTGCGCTCGCCACCCACCCCCTGCCCCTCCCTTGAAAGGGAGGGGGGATTAGGCCGCCACGGTCGCCCGCGCTTCGAAATCGGCCTCGGCCAGGAAGCGTTCGACGTCGAGCGCGGCCATGCAGCCCATGCCGGCGGCAGTGACCGCCTGGCGGTAGACCTTGTCGGAGACGTCGCCGGCGCCGAACACGCCGGGGACGCTGGTCCGGGTGCCGCCCTTCTCGACGACCAGATAGCCGTCCTCGTCGAGCTCCAGATGGCCGCGGAACAGCTCGGTCGCCGGGCTGTGGCCAATCGCGACGAAACCGCCGTCGACCGCCAGTTCGGACGTCTCGCCGGTCTCGGTGTCGCGCAGCGCGATCGCGACCAGCCCCTCATTGCCGCTGCCGCCGACGAAGCGATCGACCTGCTTGTTCCACAGCACCTTGACGTTGGGATGGGCGAACAGCCGGTCCTGCAGGATCTTCTCGGCGCGCAGCGAATCGCGGCGGTGGATCAGCGTCACGTCCTGGCTGTGGTTGGTCAGGTAGAGCGCCTCCTCGACCGCGGTGTTGCCGCCGCCGATCACCGCGACCTTCTTGCCGCGATAGAAGAAACCGTCGCAGGTCGCGCAGGCCGACACGCCCTTGCCGCCCAGCGCCGCCTCGCCCTCGACGCCCAGCCACTTGGCCTGCGCGCCGGTCGCGATCACCAGCGTGTCGCAGACATAGAGGGTGCCGCCGTCGCCGCGCAGGCGGAACGGCCGCTCGCTCAGGTCGACGTCGACGATCGTATCCCACATCATCGTCGCGCCGACATGCTCGGCCTGCGCCTGCATCTCCTGCATCAGCCAGGGGCCCTGGATCACGTCGCGGAAGCCGGGATAATTCTCGACGTCGGTGGTGATGGTGAGCTGCCCGCCCGGCTGGAGCCCCTGCACCACGATCGGCGCGAGCCCGGCGCGCGCGCCGTAGATGGCGGCGGACAGGCCGGCGGGACCGGATCCCAGGATCAGCATGCGGGTCGAATGGCTGGCGGTCATAAGGGCAGTCTGCTCCGGTGATGGCTTCGATTCTCTGCTCCCCAGATAGGGATGCCGCCCCCGCCTTGGCAACCGCGCCGCCTTTACCGGACCTTAGGCTTCGGCCGCTATGCGGTGGCCCCGGGCAAGACAGGGATCGAGGGGGCATCATGATCGCGACGACCGGCCGGGCGCTGATCCGCGACGAGAGCGGCCGGGCGCCGTACAAGCTGGTGTTCGGCAGCTGCCTCGTCGCCTTCGCCGCGGCCATGTCGTCGCCCGCCTTCCAGGCCGATCCGCTGCTCGGCAGGACGGTGCATGAACTGCGCCAGCAATTGCCGGCGACGCTCGACACCATCCGCACGGCGATGGGCGGCTGAAATCTCCCGGCTTCCGCCGTCCGACGCAGCAAATGCGACTGATTATCAAAAAAGAATTGACATAGTTGAGAGTGATTATCAGTAGCCAATCCCGACATGGACAAGAACTCCAGAAGGGGAAATATCATGGCTCGCTCCGACAACCGCCCGACGGCCGGCTCGCCTGCGCCCGCATTCCTGGCGCTCGGCTGCATCGGCTTCATCGCTTCGGCACCCGCGCTGGCGCAGGACGCACAGCCGGCCAATGGCGAGAAGCGGCTCGGCGGCATGACCGTGACCGACACCGCGATCGACGAGGAAGGCTACAAGGCCGAGCGGGTCGAGAGCCCCAAGGCGGTGGCGCCGCTGCTCGACACGCCGCGTTCGATCGTCGTGGTCGACAAGCAGGTGATCAAGGACACCGGATCGGCGACGCTGGTCGAGGCGCTGCGCACCGTCCCCGGCATCACCTTCGGCGCGGCCGAGGGCGGCAATCCGATCGGCGACCGTCCGTTCATCCGTGGCTTCGACAGCCAGGGCTCGACCTATCTCGACGGCGTCCGCGACATCGGCGCGCAGACCCGCGAGGTGTTCGCGATCGAGCAGATCCAGGTGGTGCGCGGATCGGATTCGACGCTGGGCGGCCGCGGCAGCGCCGGCGGCTCGCTCAACATCGTCTCGAAGCTGCCGCAGGAGGAGACCTTCTTCGCCGGTTCGGGCAGCTACGGCACCGACGACTACAAGCGCGTGACCGGCGACGTGAACGTGCGGCTGTCGGACAAGGTGGCCTTCCGCCTCAACGCGATGTGGCACGACCAGGACGTCGCCGGCCGCGACGCGATCTACCAGAAGCGCTGGGGCGTCGCGCCGTCGGTCACGATCGGCATGGACGGGCCGACCAAGCTGACGCTGGCCTATTACCACCTCGACACCGACGAGCTGCCCGACAGCGGCATCCCCTTCCTCTACACCTGCTCGACGACGCTGTGTAACGCGCCCGCGGGCAATGTGATCACCGCCCCGGCGCTCGGCGACATCACCACCGCCAGCGGCGTCACCGGCCATGTCGGCCGCGACACCTTCTACGGCCTCAAGAGCCGCGACTTCCGCGACAGCAAGACCGACCAGGCGACGATCCGCGCCGAGCACGACTTCGGTTCCGTCACGCTGCGCCACACCGCGCGCTTCAGCCATAGCTCGCAGGCCTACAGCTTCCTGCTGCCCGACGATTCGACCGGCAACGTGTTCGGTAATCCCGCCAACCTGGCACAGCAGCCCGGCGGCCAGGTCTGGCGGCGCGCCAACACCCGCTTCGGCTACACCGACAGCTTCATCAACCAGACCGACCTCTACGGCACCTTCGAGACCGGATCGATCAAGCACAGCTTCGCGATCGGCGCGGAGCTGTCGTCGGAGAAGGCCGAGCGCGGCGCCTTCGTGCTGGCGACCGGATCGACGATCAGCCCGCGCTGCTCGGCGCTCGCCATCGCGCGCTATTACTGCGCCAGCCTGTTCAATCCGAACCCCAACGATCCGTGGATCAACTATTCGAACGACACCGCCACCGGCGTCCCGACCCCGATCACCCGCGCCGCGCCGAGCGCGCGGACGCAGAACGAGGCCAACACCAAGGCGGTCTACGCGTTCGACTCGATCACGCTGACCGAACAGCTCATCCTCAACCTCGGCGCGCGCTATGACCGCTTCCGCACCACCTCGACGCTGCCGCTGACCGGCGGTACCCGTCCGGTGGTCCGCCGCGTCGACAACATCTTCAACTGGCAGGCCGGCCTGATCTTCAAGCCGACGCCGAACACCAGCCTCTATGCCTCCTACGCGACCGCCGCGACCCCGCCGAACAGCCTGCTGGGCGAAGGCCAGGAGCAGAACGCGCTCAACGCCGTCCAGGCGGCGAGCGACGCGCTACGCGTCGAGAAGACCAAGTCGTTCGAGATCGGCGCCAAGGCCGACCTGTTCGGCGGCGGCCTGTCGCTGACCGGCGCGGTGTTCCAGACCAAGACCAAGAATGCCCGCGTCACCAGCGACGCCAACACCGTCGCCTTCATCGGAGAGCGGCGCATCCGCGGCGTCGAACTGGGCTTCAACGGCAACATCACCGACGAATGGAGCGTGTTCGGCGGCTACACCTATCTCGACGCCAAGATCGTCGACGGTGGCTTCTCGACGCTGACCGCTGCGGCCGTCGGAAGCCAGGCGGCCAAGACCGTGCTCGTCCAGTCGGTCAACACCGGCAAGCAGTTCCCGCAGACCGCGAAGCACACCTTCACGCTGTGGACCAACTACAAGGTCACCGACGCGCTCTCGATCGGCGGCGGCGCCTTCTATTCGAGCCGGGTCTATGGCGGCTATGCCGACAACCGCAAGGCGGTCCAGGACGCGGCCGGCGTCGTGACGATCGTGCCGGCCACCACCACGCTGGCGCGCGCCGTGCCGAGCTATTGGCGCTTCGATGCCCGGGTCGGCTACAAGGTCAGCGAGGCCATCGACCTGTCGGTGAACGTGCAGAACCTGACCAACAAGACCTATTTCAACCAGGTCTACAGTTCGCATTACGCCTCGATCGCGCCGGGCCGCTCGGCCTTCGCGACGCTCAGCTTCAAATATTGAGCTCGGGCCGATTTTCTGGAGGATGGCCCGTCCCGCAAGAGCCTGATCGTCTGAGGTGGAAGCGCTTCGCGCTTCCACCGATGGCGTGAATCAGGCTCTCTTCAATTGGTTGAGACCTTGATTCACGTTTCAGGCTGAATCAGCCTGAAACGATCAAGGTCTAGGGGCGGGCCTTTCTCGTTCGGAGGAGCGATGACCGAGACGCTGACGATCGACGCCATATTGGCGATGGATGCCGACGAGATGCGCCGCCGCATGGCGGCCCCGCCCGAGGAGCGCGCGGCGTTCGTGCGGGTCGCGGCGGAAGGCGGCGTCGCCGAGGCGCAGGCGATCTACGGCCAGATGCTGCTCGACGGCGCCGGCCTCCCCGCCGACCCGCGCGAGGCGGTGCGCTGGTTCGACCGGGCGGCGCGCCAGGGCCATGTCATGGCGATCAACATGATGGGGCGCTGCTACGACCTCGGCTGGGGCGTCGCCGTCGACAAGGTCCGCGCGGCCGAATGGTTCCGGATCGCCTCCGACCGGGGCCTCGACTGGGGCATGTACAATTATGCCACGGCGCTGGCGCTCGGCGCCGGCGTGGCCGAGGACAAGCCCGCCGCGCTCGCCCTGTTCCGCCGGGCGGCGGCGATGGGCAACGCCAAGGCGATCAACTTCGTCGGCAGCTTCCACGAGGACGGCTGGGTGGTCGAGCGCGACATGGCGGAAGCCGCGCGCTGCTACGCGCTGGCCGCCGAGGGCGGCGACTTCCGCGGCCAGTTCAACCATGCGCGGATGCTGGCCGACGCCGGACGGATCGACGAGGCGCTGCACTGGCTGGCGAAGGTGCCCGAAACGGCGACCGACGCCTTCCTCGCCAAGGCGCGGGACTGGCTGGCGAGCGCGCCGGTGGCGGAACTCAGGGCGGCGGCGGAGGGATTCGGGCGGCAAAGCCGGGGCGGATAGCCTTTGGGCTCGGAAAGGCGGCGCTTCAACGCTCGCTTGATTGACGGAAGCGAGGGCGATCAGCAGGCCTTCGCTCCCCGATCGGGCCGACCCGGTATCCCGATCCGGCAACATGGCGCTCTTGATGCTGATCTCCCGTATATTGAACTTCTCCTCGCACGACATGGCGATCGACCTGGGGACCGTGAACACGGTCGTCTACCTCCGCGACCGGGGGATCGTCCTCAACGAAGCATCGGTGGTCGCGCTGGAGACGCGCGACGGCGTCTCCCGCGTGAAGAGCGTCGGCAACGACGCCAAGCTGATGATGGGCAAGACCCCCGCCGGCATCCAGGCCGTCCGGCCGCTGCGCGACGGCGTGATCGCCGACCTCGGCGTGGCCGAGCAGATGATCAAGCATTTCATCGACAAGGCGCTGGGCGGGCCGAGCCGCTTCCCCCGGCGCCCGAAGATCGTGATCTGCGTCCCCTCCGGATCGACGTCGGTCGAGCGGCGCGCGATTCGCGACGCGGCGTTCAACGCCGGCGCCTCGAAGGTCTTCCTGATCGAGGAGCCGATGGCCGCCGCGATCGGCGCCGGCCTGCCCGTCACCGAGCCGACCGGCGCGATGGTGGTCGACATCGGCGGCGGCACGACCGAGGTGGCGATCCTGTCGCTGCGCGGCCTCGCCTACAGCACCTCGGTGCGGTTCGGCGGCGACAAGATGGACGATGCGATTTCCTCCTTCATCCGCCGCAAGCACAACCTGATGATCGGCGAGGCCACCGCCGAGCGGGTCAAGCATGAGATCGGCGCGGCGAACGCGCCCGACGGCGAGGGGCCGGAGATGAAGGTGAAGGGCCGCGACCTGGTGACGGGCCGGCCGGTCGAGCTGACCATCACCCAGGCCGAGGTCGCCCAGGCGATCGCCGAGCCGGTCGGCCAGATCGTCCGCGCGACGATGTCGGCGCTGGAGAACACCGCCCCCGAGCTCGCCGCCGACATCGTCGATCGCGGGATCGTGCTGACCGGCGGCGGCGCGCTGCTCGCCCGCATCGACGAGGTGATCGCCCAGGCGACCGGCCTACCCGTCGCGGTCGCCGACGACGCCCTGATCTGCGTCGCGATGGGCGCCGGACAGGCGCTCGAAGACCCGAAATATGCCGGGGTGCTGGCTATTTCTTAATCCGTCATGCCGACGGAGGCCGGCATCTCGGGAGAGTCGAGGCAAGGCCGTCGCAAGAGCCCGCTGAGATGCCGGCCTCCGCCGGCATGACGGGAAGAGATCACGGCCCCGACTTGCTGAACAGCCGGCTGAAGCGCGCCCGCGCTTCCTTGTCGGCCTTGTCGTCGCGGAGGCTCTTCGCCTGGGCGCGGACGGCGGCGGTGGTCTCGCGCAGCCGTTCGGACAGGAACACCGCGAGCGCGCGGTAGAAGCGCGCCGCGAACACCGGCTCCTGTTCGAACCGGTCGAGGATCAGCTTGCGCGGGATGGCGAGCATCTCGGTCGGCTTGGGGCCGGCCGCGACCACCGACACGAGCGGCGAGTGGCGCTCGACGAACGACATCTCGCCGACCACGTCGCCATGGTGCAGCTCGGCGACGCGGGTCCCGTCGTCGAGCCGGACCTCGAGCCGGCCGTCGGTGACGAAGAACAGGTCGGCGACCGGCTTGCCCGACGCGACCAGCGTCTCGCCGGGGCGCAGCACCCGCAGCTTGCCCACGGACAGCAGCCACAGCATGTCGGCATCGCTCAGGCCGGCGGCGATATATCGGGCATTCTGCATCAGCGCCTCAACACCTGCGTTTTGAGATAGGTCCCATAGCTGCTCTTGCCCAGGGCGTCGGCAAGCCGTTCGAGCTGGGCCGCGTCGATGAAGCCCTGCCCATAGGCGATCTCCTCGACGCAGGCGATCTTGAACCCCTGCCGCTTCTCCAGCGTGCGGACGAACTCGGCCGCCTCGATCAGGCTGTCGGGGGTGCCGGTGTCGAGCCAGGCATAGCCGCGCCCCATCAGCTCGACCGACAGCCTGCCCGCCGCCAGATAGGCCTTGTTGACGTCGGTGATCTCCAGCTCGCCGCGCGGCGACGGCTTCAGCGAGCGGGCGATCTCGATCACGTCCGAATCGTAGAAATAGAGGCCGGTCACCGCCCAGTTGGAGCGCGGCTTCGCCGGCTTCTCCTCGATCGAGACGGCGCGCATCGCATCGTCGAACTCGACCACGCCGTACCGTTCCGGGTCGGTGACGTGATAGGCGAACACCGTCGCCCCCTCGTCGCGATCGATCGCCGAGCGGAACAGGTCGGTCGCGCCATGGCCGTAATAGATGTTGTCGCCGAGGATCAGCGCCGAGCGATCGTTGCCGACGAAATCGGCGCCGATCACATAGGCCTGCGCCAGCCCGTCGGGGCTGGGCTGGACGGCGTAGCTTATGTCCATCCCCCACTGGCCGCCATCGCCGAGCAGCGCCTGGAAGGCGGGCACGTCGCGCGGCGTCGAGATCAGCAGCACCTCCCGGATGCCGGCCAGCATCAGCGTCGACAGCGGATAATAGATCATCGGCTTGTCATAGACGGGCAGGAGCTGCTTGGACGTGACCGCCGTCATAGGATGGAGCCGCGTCCCCGCGCCGCCCGCCAGGATGATCCCCTTCACGCCACTACGCCCCTGTCCGGGGCACGGGCCCCACAAGCTCACCAACGATGTCGCGGACGGCCTCCCGCCAGTCGCGCGGACGGACAGCATAGTCCGCGATGATCTTCGCCGTCGAGAGCCTCGAATTGGCCGGGCGCTTCGCGGGCGTCGGATAGTCGGCGGTGGTGATCGCCTCGACCTCCGCCGAAGGGCCGCCCGCCGCCGCGCTCAGCGCGAAGATCTCGCGCGCCAGTTCGCACCAGCTCGCCTCGCCGGCATTGACGAAATGATAGACGCCGGTCGGCGCGGCGGGGTCCTCGACCAGCCGCAGCGCGATGGTGCGGAGCGTCGCGGCGATATCGGCCGCCCCGGTCGGGCATCCGCGCTGGTCGTCGACGACGCGCAGCGTCGGGTTGGTCGCGGCGACCCGCAGCATCGTCCTGAGGAAATTGCTGCGGTGGGCCGACAGCACCCAGGCGGTGCGCAGCACCACCGCCCGCGCGCCGCCTGCGAGCACCGCGCGCTCGCCCGCCAGCTTCGACGCGCCATAGACGCCGAGCGGGGCGACCGGGTCGTCCTCGCGATAATAGCCGTCGCCGCTGCCGTCGAAGACATAGTCGGTCGAGACGTGGACCAGCGGGATGCCCGTGGCGGCGAGCAGGCCGGGCGCCTCGCCGTTGACGCGGAAGGCGAGGTCGCGCTCCTCCTCCGCCTTGTCGACGGCGGTGTAGGCGGCGCAGTTGACGATCGCATCGAAGCGGCGGCCGAGCAGATAGGCGGCGATGCTGTCCGGCGAGGCGATGTCGAGCTCGTCGCGTGTCGGATAATATATAGACATATCGACGGGCCAGTCCTGCCGCGCCAGTTCGAGGCCGACCTGCCCCTGCCCGCCGGTGACGAGGATCGCGCGGGTCACGCCTTCGCCAGCCCCAGCCGGGCGGTGTCGTAGCGCCCGGCGAGGATGTCGCCCCACCAGCCGCGATTGTCGAGATACCAGCGCACGGTGCGCTCGATCCCCTCCTCGAAGCCGACCTGCGGCGCCCAGCCGAGCTCGGCCTTTATCTTCGACGCGTCGATCGCATAGCGGTGGTCGTGCCCCGGCCGGTCGGCGACGAAGCCGATCTGCCCGGCATAAGCGCGGCCGTCGGCGCGCGGGGCGAGGCGGTCGAGCGTCGCGCAGATCGCCTGCACCACTTCCAGGTTCCTGCGCTCCGAATCGCCGCCGACATTGTAGGTCTCGCCCGGCACGCCGCGTTCGAACACGGCGCGCAGCGCGCGGGCATGATCCTCGACGAACAGCCAGTCGCGGACGTTCGATCCGTCGCCGTAGACGGGCAGCGGCTCGCCGGCGAGCGCGCGGATGATGATCAGCGGGATCAGCTTCTCGGGGAAATGATAGGGCCCGTAATTGTTCGAGCAGTTGGTGACGAGCACCGGCAGCCCATAGGTATGCCCCCAGGCGCGGACGAGATGGTCCGACCCCGCCTTCGACGCCGAATAGGGCGAGCGCGGGTCATAGGCGGTCGCCTCGGTGAAATAGCCGTCCTCGCCGAGCGACCCGAACACCTCGTCGGTCGAGATATGGTGGAAGCGGAAGGCGTCGCGGCGGTCGCCGTCGAGGCCGCGCCAATAGGCGAGCGCCTCGGCCAGCAACGTGTAGGTGCCGACCAGGTTGGTCTGGATGAAGGCGCCGGGGCCGTCGATCGAGCGGTCGACATGGCTCTCGGCGGCGAGATGGGCGATCACGTCGGGCCGGAACTCGCCGAGCAGCCGCCCGACCAGTTCGCCGTCGCAGATATCGCCCCGCACGAAGCGGTAGCGCGGGCTGTCGCCGACCGGATCGAGCGAACTCAGCACCCCGGCATAGGTCAGCTTGTCGAGGTTGAGCACCTCATGATCGGTCTCGCCGATCAGGTGGCGGATCAGCGCCGAGCCGATGAAGCCGGCGCCGCCGGTGACCAGGATACGCATCGTCTCTCCGTCAGAGCGGCCGCAGCGGCGCGCCGTCATAGGCGAACGGGCTATCCCAGTCGGCGAGATGCGGCAACGTCCTGTCCTTGTCCGACAGCACCGGCCCGCCGGGCGGCAGCGGCCAGTCGATCGCGAGCGTCGGGCAATCCCAGCTTATGCCGCCGTCGACATCGGGCGCATAGACGTCCGACACCTTGTAGATCACCTCGCTGTCGGGCTCGAGCGTCACGAAGGCGTGGCCGAAGCCGACCGGAATATAAAGCTGGTCGCCATTGTCGGCCGACAGCTCGGCGGCAACGTGGCGGCCATAGGTCGGCGACCCGGCGCGCAAATCGACCGCATAGTCGAGAATCCGGCCGCGGATGCAGCGGACCAGCTTGGCCTGCGCGTGCGGCGGCGCTTGAAAATGGATGCCGCGCAGCGTGCCGGCATGCTTCGAATAGCTGTGGTTGTCCTGAACGAACTCTTCCGCCGCGCCGTCGGCGGTCCAACGCGGGCGATGATAGGTTTCCGAGAACCACCCCCGATCATCGCCGAAACGACGGGTATGGATGAGCTTGACCGGCAAGAAGATCGCTCCCGTTTGGATCCGCCCCGCGGTTCGCAGGCCCAATCGCCGCTGTCCAGCGTCAATTGTCATCATGAAGAAAACATGGCGGGGATATTGCGGCGCGACACGACCTCCTTTACGAGGATTTTCCTGTTGGGGAACCAAGTCATTCAGTTTATGACATTGATGTTACAGGATATTTTCCGGTCGATGACGACCGCCAGCGGTGAGCGCGCGCCATCGTCGCCCTGCCGCATGCGGGGGACGGCGCGATGAGGCTGCCGTTCGTCCGCCGTATCCGCCGCATGATCGTCCCCGCTTATGGGTCGACCGTCGCCACCGAGCATGTCGCGCGCGGCGACGCCGCGCGGTCGCGCCAGGACTGGGCGGCGGCCGCCGATGCCTATCGCGCGGCGGTCCGCGACCAGCCGTCGCTGGTCGCCATCTGGATCCAGCTCGGCCATGCCCAGAAGGAACAGGGCGCGCTCGCGGCGGCGGCGGAGGCCTATGGCCAGGCGGCGAAGCTCGACCCCGCCCGCGCCGACACCCACGTCTTCATGGCGCATATCTACAAGCAGCTCGGGCGCGACGATCTCGCCATCCTGCATTTCCTGCGGGCGCTGCATGCCGGCGAGACGGCGACGCACGAAGGCGACGAGCTGCTGCGGCTGCTGGCGGCGCGCACGCACAAGGATCGCGGCGCGCTGATCGAACAGCTCCGCGCCATGTTCACGCAGCTCCCGCCGCGCGCCGGCGAGGCGCCGCTGCTCGGGCAGATCCGCGGCGTGATCACCGAGGACATGGCCCCGGCGAGCCAGCCGGCGCCGCGCGGCCCGCAACCGGCGCTGGTCTTCGATATCTCCGACCTGATCAGCTATTACGGCAACGCCCGGCTGCCGACCGGCATCCAGCGCGTCCAGATCGAGACGATCGAGGGCGCACTGGCGCGCGGCGGCGATCGCGACATAAGGCTGTGCTGCTTCATCGACGGGCGCGACGACTGGCTCGAGCTGCCGGTCGAGCGGATGCGCGCGATCGCGCGGCTCAGCACCTCGGGCGGAGATCGCTTCGACCCCGCCTGGCTGGAGGCGGTCGCCGGGCTGAAGCTGTTCCTGTCGCTGACCGATCCGTTCGAGTTCCCGCAGGGCGCGTCGCTGATCAACCTCGGCACGAGCTGGTGGCTGCAGAACTACTTCCTCTACGTCCGCCATGCCAAGGCGACGCGGGGCATCCGCTACATCCCGTTCGTCCACGACATGATCCCGATCATGGCGCCGGAGCATTGCACGCGCGGGCTGACCCAGGACTTCATCAGCTGGGTGATCGGCGTGTTCGACCATGCCGACCATTTCCTGGTCAATTCGCAGGCGACGCGGCACGATCTGCTCAGCGTCGCCGCGACGCTCGGCCACCCGCTCGATCCCGACGACGTCGCGGTGGTCCCGCTCGACACCGATTTCCGCAAGCCCGCGCTGGCGGAGCTGCCCGCCCAGGCGCTCGACCCGTGGAAGCTCAAGCCGGGCGGCTTCGTGCTGTTCGTGTCGACGGTGGAATCGCGCAAGGGCCATATGGTCGCGTTCGAGACCTGGGCCGAGCTGATCCGCCGCCACGGCGCCGACGCGGTGCCGCAGCTCGTCTGCGTCGGCAATCGCGGCTGGCTCAACGACCGCATCTATGCGCGGCTCGCCGAGGACGAGGTGCTGGCGAGCAAGGTGTCGATGCTGTCGCGCCTGTCGGACGAGGAACTGGCGCTGCTCTATCGCAGCGCGCTCTTCACCGTCTATCCGAGCCTCTACGAGGGCTGGGGCCTGCCGGTCACCGAATCGCTCTGCTACGGCAAGGTGCCGCTGGTCTCCGACGCCGCGTCGCTGCCCGAGGCGGGCGGCCCCTTCGCCGTCTATGTCGAGGCGGGATCGGTCGCGGCGCTGACCGACGCCGCCGAGACGCTGATCCTCGACGCCGACCATCGCGCCGCCGCCGAGGCGAAGATCGCCGCCGGCTTCCGCCCGCGCGCGTGGAGCGATCTCGCCGGCCAGATCGGCGACGAGCTCGACCGCTTCGCCGGGCGCGACGCCGGCAAGGGCATCGTCGTGCCGCCGCCGCTGACCGCGCGCGTCGGCCGCTGGCATCCGCTGAGCCGCAACGAATCGATCCGCATCTGGACGGGGATGCGCACCGGCGAGGGCTTCCGCGCCGACCTCGGCTGGCACTGGCCCGAGAATCGCGGCTGCCGCGTCCGGCGCGAAGGCGGCGCGCTGCTGCTCCATCTCGACGGCCCGCACCCGCCGCTGCGCGCGCTGTTCCACCTCACCGGCGACGATCATGTCCAGGCCTTCTGGTCGCTCGAATCCGGATCGACCGCGCTGACCGGCGACCTGCACCCGGACGAGAGCAAGTGGATCGCCGTCGAGATCGCGGCGGCGGACGGGCCCCATGACGTGCCGATCCGGATCAGGCCGCTCGCGGCCGGCGACGGCACGGTCGTCACCTTCTTCCTGGTCGGCTTCTTCCTGCACGCCACCGACGACGTGAGCGCGCGCCAGGATTTCCTGGAGGCGATCACGCTCAACCGGCTCGATTCGCTCAATGCCTTCGGGGAGGATGACGGCGCGCGCCCGACGCGATAAAGCAGCCGCCATGTCGACCTTGGCCGCTCCGCGGGATGCCGCTTCGTCGCCGCTGCTGCCCGCCGGGGTCGAGATCATCCTCGACCTGTCGCGCCTGCTGTCGCGGACGCTCCATGCGATGCCGACCGGCATCGACCGGGTCGAGCTGGTCTATGCGCGCCAGCTTCTCGACCTGGTGCCGGACCGGCTGCGCTTCGCGGCGGTCAATCCGTTCGGCGTCTACGGACGGCTGCCCCATGCGGCGGTGCTGCGCTTCCTCGACGAGACCGAGGCCCGCTGGGCGGAGCGCGCGGCGCCGGGCCGGCGCGCGATGACGCTCGCCGCCGCGCGCACGCTGGCCCGGCTCGCCCCCCGCCCGGTGCCCCGGCCCGCGCCGGGCGTCCGCCGCTATTATGTCCAGGCGTCGCCGCATCACCTGCACCGCCCCGAGCGGGTCCGCGCCAAGCTGCGCGCCGAGCAGGCCCGCTTCATCTGCCTGGTCCACGACCTGATCCCGATCGAATTCCCCGAATATGCGCGCCCCAACGGCGCGGCGACCCATCGGCTGCGGATCGGCACCATGGCGGCGCTGGCCGACGGGCTGATCGCCAACAGCCAGGCGACCGCGGATTCGATGGCCCGTTTCCTGACCGGCACCACGCCGCCGCCGATCCGGGTCGCCCATCTCGGCTGCGACCCGCTGCCCGAGGGCGACGACGGTCCGCTGCCCATCCCCGCCCCCTATTTCGTCGTGCTGAGCACGATCGAGCCGCGCAAGAACCACCTGCTGCTGCTCCACGTCTGGCGGCGGATGGCGGAGACGCTGGGGCCCGAGCGGACGCCGCACCTGGCGATCGTCGGCCGGCGCGGCTGGGAGAATGAGAACGTCCTCGACATGCTCGAGCGGTGCGAGGCGATCCGCGGCCATGTCCACGAGCTGGCGGGCCTGTCCGACCGCGGGGTCGCCGCGCTGCTCCGCAACGCCCGCGCGCTGCTGCTGCCGTCCTTCGCCGAAGGATTCGGCATGCCGGTCACGGAGGCGCTGATGGCGGGGACGCCGGCGATCTGCAGCGACCTGCCGGCGCTGCGCGAGGCCGGCGGCGCGGTGCCCGAATTCCTCGATCCGCTCGACGGCCCCGCCTGGGCCGACATGATCCTCGACTATGCCGCCGACCGCTCGGAACGGCGCGATCGACAGATGGAGCGGCTGCGGGGCTGGACACCGCCGGGGTGGCGCGGGCATATCGCCACCGTGCTTGACCTGGTTCGCGAACTCGATTCCGGCGGGAGCGGCGGCGCGTGACGGCGACCCGCTCCTCCTTCTACCGGGACCTTACCCTGCAGCTCGACGTGATCGGGGCGCTGGTGCTGCGCGAGCTGCACACCCGCTTCGGCCGCAACAATATCGGCTATCTGTGGATGGTCGGCGAGCCGCTGATGCTGGCCACCGTGATCGGCGCGCTGCACGCCTTCCAGCCGGGCCATATCGGATCGACGATGCCGCCGGTCGCCTTCTCGCTGGTCGGCTACTGCGTCTTCATCATCTTCCGCGGCATCTTCAACCGGGCCGAGAGCATCCTGGAGAGCAGCCTGCCGCTGATGTATCACCGGATGATATCGGTGCTGAACCTGTCGCTGGCCCGCGTCGTGGTCGAGGCGGCGGGGTGCGTCACCACCTTCGTGCTGCTCTACACGATCATCATCCTGCTCGGCTTCGCCGAACCGCCCGCCCGCCCGCTCTGGGCGATCGGCGGCGTCGCCGGGATGATCTGGATATCCTTCGCCTGGGGCCTCAACGTCACCGCGATCACCTTCGAGAAGCCGACGCTGCAGCGGCTGGTCCACCCGATATCCTATTTCATGATGCCGCTGTCGGGCGCCTTCTTCGCGGTGGAATGGATGCCGGTCTCGATCCAGAACGCGGCCAACTGGTTCCCGCTGGTCAACATCTTCGAGATCACCCGCTACGGCATGTTCGAGGCCGCGTCGGACAAGCATCTGTTCCCCGGCTACCTCATCGCCAACTGCGCCATTTACACCTATACCGGACTGATCGGCATTCGGCGGGTTCGCAATCGCATCCACCTGCACTAAACACCGTTCAGCCAGTTTCATTCGGATAATCGATGCACGGAATCATCAAGCCCCACGCCAGCCAGGAAGCCGCCGAGCAACGCTGGCCGGACGCCTTGCGCGGCTGGGCCCATCGCAACAAATGGTTCGTGCTGGTGGTGTTGGCGCCGACCCTGCTCGTCGCCGCCTATTATTATCTGTTCGCGTCCGACCAATATCAGTCGGAGGCGCATTTCATCGTCCGCACCGCGGACAGCTCGCCGATGCCGTCGATGGGCTTCAGCCAGCTCCTCGGCCTGGGCGGCGGCGCGTCGCAGTCGCGCAGCGAGGCGATGAGCGTCAACGACTATCTCGATTCGCAGCAGGCCGTGGTCCTGCTCAACCAGCGCGCGAACCTGGTCGAGCGCTTCCGCCGCCCGGAGGCCGACATCGCCACCCGGCTGTGGTTCGCGCAGCCGACCCCCGAAATGCTGATGCGCTACTATCGCAAGCAGGTCGACGTGCGGTTCAACCAGGAGACGGGGATCACCACGCTGCGCGTCCGATCCTTCCGGCCCGACGATTCCTACGCGATCATCAACCAGTTGCTGGGGATGGGCGAGGAACGGGTCAACATGCTCAACCGCCGCAGCCAGGCGGACGCGCTCAAGAATGCGCACCGCCAGCTCGGCGAGGCCGAACAGGGCCTGTTCGACATCCAGCGCCAGCTGACCGCCTTTCGTCAGCAGCGCGGCGACCTCGACCCCGAGGTTTCGGGCAAGACCCAGCTGAGCCTGATCGCGACGCTGCAGGGACAGCTCACCAGCGCCCGCGCGCAGCTCAACGCGATGCAGGGGATCATCGCCCCGACCAGCCCGCAATATGTCGCCGTCGCGGCTCGGGTCCGCGCGCTCGAGGCGCAGGTCGCCGGCCAGGCCGGCAAGCTCACCGCCGGCGGCGGATCGACCGCGGCGCGGCTGGGCAATTACCAGGACCTCCAGATCCGCCAGGAATTCGCGGCGAAGCGCTACGAGGTCGCCGCCGCCAACCTGGAGAAGGCGCGCGACACGGCGACGAAGCAGCAGCTCTACATCGTCCGCGTGGTCGACCCGAACGTGCCGGTGAAGTCCGAATTCCCCGAACGCGGCAAGATGCTGCTGACGGTCTTCCTATCGCTGCTGATCGCCTATGGCATCGGCTGGCTGCTGGCCGCCGGCGTGCGCGAGCATTCGCTGTAGGGAAGTTTCGGAAAAGTTGGGGAATGGATGGCCGCCATCCCGCGTATATTCGCGGGATGGAGCGGCCACGGGACAGCAGGGGAGTACCGGTTTGGAGCTGACGATCCTCCAGACTTCGGATGCGTTCAAATATAGCCGCATGCTGCGGGCCACGTCGCGCACCGCGATCGAATATTGCCGGCGGCACGGCTTCGCCTATGAAAGCTTCGTCGGCATCAAGCGCGGCTTCCATGGCGCGCACGCGACGTTCAACCGCATGTTCATGCTGACCGAGCTGATCGAGCGCGGCTATCGCGGCTGGGCGCTCTACATGGACGCCGACGCCTATATCTACGATCTGGCCTTCGATCTCCGCGCCTATCTCGCCGACAAGCAGCGGCACTCGGCGATCATGACGACCATCCCGGGCGAGACGGTGCCCTGGCACATCAACGCGGGGGTGCTGTTCTTCAACCTCGCCCACCCGTCGAGCGCCGACCTGATCGCGGAATGGAAGCGGCGCTTCATGGCCATTCCCGAGGAAAGGCTGCGCACCCTCACCTCCGTCTGGGACTATGACAATGACCAGACGATGCTCTACCAGTCGCTCGACCAGAATGTGGCGCTGCGTGACTCCGTGCTGTTCGAGGATCCGATGATCTTCAATCACCACGAGGCGCGCTTCATCCGGCAGTTCCTCCATTCGCTGGACACCGACATCGAGCGAAGGACGGACACGATCGCGACGGCGGTCGCCCGGGTCCTCGGCGATGCCGGCGACGGAAGCCCGGCCAGCAGCGTGACCGCCGCCCTGTATCGCCTCATCCTGAAACGGGAGCCCGATCCGGGCAGCGCCAGCTATTCCCATCTCATTGCCGCGAAAGGACTGGAACATGGCATTCCGGAAGTCGTCGGCCTGTTACTCGACAGCCCTGAATATCGGACGAGAATCGGCGCGGAGCTTGCTCTCCGCGACACGGAAGCTCCTGGGAAGCAAGACGGCTGAGATGATCAGTCGGGATGACGTGATCGACGGCTATCGCGAGATATTGGGCCGGGAACCGGAAAACGACCTGGTGATCGACCATCACCGGCATTTCGAGACACGGACCGACCTTTTTGCGGCACTGCTCCAATCGGACGAATTCCGGGGCGGGTTCCGGACACGCTTCACGTCGGAAAAGGCGATCACCCTCGACATGCTGGACGAGGTGGCGCTCGACTTCGAGAAGGGCAATCACGACCGCTGGCGAGGCCATTCGCTGAGCCTGCCCGATTGGTTCGACCCGACCCTCGATCCCTGGGGCACCGCCTATCGGGACCAGATGCTGAAGCTGTGGGAGGCGATCACCAACCGGTCGGACTACCAGCCGGCCAGCAACGAGGATACGCCCGAGATCGCCGATCTGGACGCGACCTTCCGTCCCGCCTTCTATGCGTCGGGCGATACAAGGTTCGCGGGCGGCCAGCTCATGGCGATGGGCCATATCCTGATGCGCAGCGACATCGCCGCCGGGCAGCGGGTGCTCGAATATGGCGCCGGTTTCGGCCTGACCGCCCTCTCCTTCGGCAGGCTCGGCGCGAAGGTGGACACGGTCGACATCAATCCCGCCTTCTGCCGGGCCGTGCAGACCGCAGCGGATCGCTACCAGGTCGACCTGACGCCGCACGTCGGGGAGTTCGGCTTCAACCCGGCCGGCATTCCCAATGCCTACGACCTGATCTTCTTCTACGAGAGTTTCCACCACGCGCTGGATTTCGCGCCGCTGCTCCCACGCCTGCGGGATCTCCTGACCCCGACCGGCAAGGTCATCCTCGCCGGGGAACCCATCTTCGACGCGCTCTGTTCCGACCTGCCCTATCTATGGGGATTCCGGCTCGACTGGGAGAATGTCGCCGTGATGCGGATTCGCGGCTGGCTCGAACTCGGCTTCCAGAAGAATTTCCTGATCGGCGAGTTCGCGCGGGCGGGGTTCGAATGTGCAGAGCATCGCGACCCCAATTCCCATTGGGCGCAGGTCTACGAGTTCCGGCAGCGGGGCTGATCGCTCCGCCGCCCTCTCCCGAACCAGCGACCGTTATCGGACGCGTTGCGCCGCGACGACATGGCTCAGCCCGCTTTCGCCGGCGACGCCATTCTCGCGGATTTCGAGCGCCCGGCAGCCCATCTCCTCGATGATCTCGAAGATCAGCTTCTGGGGAAGCGCGTTCATCTCCATCGACGGCTGCTCGTTCGCCAGATAGTGCGCCGCCGTGAAGGATTGTCCCTGCATGAAGGTGGGCATCTGGATGATCGCCACGCCGCCCGGCGCCAGCGCCCGCAGCAGGTTGCGATAGAGGCTGGCCATCACCGGCGGCGGATTGTGCTGGAGGACGATCAGGCTGATCACCAGATCGAAATCGCGATAGCGATCGAGATCGTCGGGCGCCGCGATGCTCTCGAACGATATGTTGGCGACGGCGCTCTCCCGCGCCCGCTCGGTCGCCAGCCGCAGATGCGGCGGTGAGATGTCGACCCCCACGACCTGATCGGCATGGGCCGCCAGGCCAAGCGTCAGCCGCCCGACGCCGCAACCGAAATCGAGCGCCTTGCCGAACCTGACGGGCAAGCCGGCGCGCCGCAGGAAATGGAGATGCAGATCGACGTCGTTGCGCCCGCTGGCGTAGAAGGCATCGATGTTGGCGGCGAGGTTTTCCTGGCGAAAGGAGTCGCTGGTGAGGACCGACCAGTGCGGCTCGGTTTCCCCGAACGTCTTCCACGCCTCCCCGATCCGGTCGAACATCGCCTGGAGCTGTTCATCGGAACAGGCGATGTCGATATCGGTCCGATCGACGTCGAAGAAGCGTCCGACGGGCAACGGCGCATATGGACCGGCGAAACGGCGCTGGAACTCGGGGCTGCCGAGAAAGGCCTGGCGCAGATGGTTTCGATCGGATGCCCCCATCTGGAGCTCGATGACAGCCTCGCTCTCGGGCTCGCGACCCAGCAACATGCGGTAGGCCCAGATGACTTCCTCGCGGGAAACGCTCATATTCCGTCCGATCGTCCGTATATGGTGGGAAAAGGCAGCGGGACGACACTTCCCGTCCCCCTTCGACTAGTGCATTGACGAACCTGCCCATGGCAAGCCTTTGCCGCCGCAGGATTATCCGAACCGGACCAATTCCGGCGCGCTTCCACATTCCCGGTCAGACCAGCAGATAATGCTCCTCGACATAGCCCGCCCGCAGCCAGTGGCGGTGGCGGGCGGCGAGGCGATAGCCGCCGGCCTCGCGGAGCAGGTCGGATACGGGGGCCTGGCCGGGCGCGGCCGCCTCGTGGTTGATGCTGAAGACGTGCCGGATGCCGATCCGCGCCGCGTCGCGGAGATGGGCGACCGCCGCCGCCTGCTCCATTCCCGGCAGCGTGTCGGCGTTGAACAGGATGTCGATCGATCCCGGCGGCTGCGCGGCGAAGGCGACGAGCGGCTCCGGCTGCAACGGCCCTGCCCCGGCGAGCAGATAGGCCTGGATCGCGTTCATCGTCGGCGTGTCGAACAGCCGGTATCGGGTCAGGCCCAGGCGCAGCGCATAATAGGCCGTCAGCCCGGCCCCGCCGTCGATCTCGGCGATTCGCGCATCATTGCCCAGGCCGGCCGTGTCGGCGAGCTGGCGGAGCCGCCAGGCCGCGTGGATCGCGTCGAGCATCCGCATGTGGAGGACGATGCCCCGCCCCACGGCGATGCCGAGATGGCCGCCGACCGAGGCCGGCGGGGCGAGATCGGCTCCCAGCGCCGCCTCGACCCCAGCGAACAGCTCGGCCGGGTCGGTCAGCGCATTCTCGCCCCAGCGGCCATTCTCCGGATTTTCGAGCGGCAGCACGCCCACCGCCTCCGCCAGCGAGACGAGCTTGTCATAGGTCCAGCCCGCCAGCCGCCTGGCGAAGCCGCGATCGCGCGCGCGCGCATGCTGGCGCGCGCCGCCGAGAAAGCCCTGCGCGGCCTGCGACCGGCCCAGGCCGGCCAGTTCCGCCGCCACCGTCGCGGCGTCGTTGGCGCGAAGGCCATCGGCCAGGGCCTGCTGATAAGCGGGCCATCCCGCATCGCCTCCCCCCGCGGCCGACCACGCCGCGGCGATCCTGGCCGCGACCGCCGGCAGCGGATCGGGCACCGGCGCCTCGACCAGTTCCGGAATGCGTCCTTCGGGATGCGCGAAGCGCGCCGCCCAGCGCTGATCCGCGTCGGTCATGAGGGCGGACCGCATGTTTCCGCCGCGACGCAGGGCGAGCGACACCGCCTCCGCCAGGGCGTCCGTCCGCGCCTCCAGCGTCGGTCCCAGCGTGCGCAACTGCTGGCGGATGAAACGGGCGTCCGGTCCGTTGAGCAGGCTCATCGGCTCGACCAGAACGGCCCGGGCGATCGCCTCGTCCCGCTCCAATATCTTGTGCAGCAAATCCTGGTCGTTGCCGGCGCCCATCCATTCCACGGCGCCTCGCAGCGTTTCGTCGCTGTGCGCGGCGAAGACGGCGCTCCATCGCGCGACCAGTTCGCGGCCGAGCGGATGGCCGAGGTTGATCAGCGCGACGCCGGCATTGACGTCCCAATGCTCGCCCGTCACCCCCGAGGTCGCGAAGATCGCGGCGCGATCCCCCTTGTCGGCCAGATAGGCGGTCAGGTCGAAATCGAGATCCTGGATATAGGCGTCGGCGTCGAGATAGACCGCCCAGCCGGTGAAGCCCCGTGCGACCAGTTCCTCCAGCATCGGGATGCGGTTGAAGGTCGCCTGCCAGGGGTGGAAGCCGCGCTTGACGCCCAGGAAGCTCTCATAGCCGAAGCCGTGCCGACGACAATATTCGCGGACGCCGGCGGCGGTGATCGCCAGCATCGGCGCATAATGCTCGGCATCGGCGGTCTGGAGGAACAGCACCCCGCCCTCGTCGCGCGCCTCGCGCACCCGCGCCCGGGCCGCAGCGCCGAGGCGCAGCACCGCGCAGAACTCGTTCCGGCCGTGCGCAGTATCGTAGACCCCGGCCAGCTCGAGGCCGATCAGCCCAAGTTCCGTCAACGTCTCGATCGTCGTGCGGAAGCTGTCGGGCGTGAAATACCAGGCGTGGACGTCGATATAGCGGCCGGGATTGAAGTCATGGCTGCGCATCGCCTTTTCCACCTGCGCCACGCGGTCGGCCCGGACGGCGGGGCCATGGTCCCCGGCCCAGTGGAGGCGCGGATCATTGTGGGTGGTCAGCGCGTGATGCTCGATCACGCTCGCCAGACTGTGCCGCCGCCGCTGCTCGCGATGCGCCTCGATCACGTCGGCGATCGTGCTTTCGGCGATATGATGGTCGAAGCAATAGCGCTTGTCGGGCACGATCAGGCAGAACAGGCCGTCGGCCCGCAATATCCGCTCGATCTGCTGGAGATGGTGGATCAGGTCGGGCTGATGCTCGATCGCATGGCTGCTGATCACCGCGTCGAAGCGCCGCCGTACCTGCTCGAGCCCGCCGACATAGTCGATATGCGCGGGGCATCCGGCCGGATCGGCGCCGACCTCCACCGCCCGCGCGCGCAACTGCGCGGCATCGAGCACGTCGAGATAGGCGATGTTGGGCCCGCGCAGCAGCGGCCGGCAGAACGGCCCGATCTCCAGCACCGAGCGCCCGTCGGCGATCAGCCCGATCAGATTCTCGCGCAGCGCCAGCGGCGAGGCGATCCGGCCCTCGGCCCGGCCGGTCGCGGCATAATGGTCGGCGGCCACATCGGCGGCGATCGCCAGGTCGGGATTGGCCGACAGATAATAGCCGGCGTCGAAGGCGGGCGGCAGGTCGGCTACGGCTACGGCCGGACCGTCGGCGAAGGGTTTCTGCGTGGCCATGGGAAGCGGTTAGCGGCTCGCTCCACCCGAGCCTAGGCTTTTATGCCCTCACCGATACCAGGCGCGGGGATCGTCGATCGGCATCAGCTCGAAACTGTCGCGGCTGAGGCCGGGATGCCAGGAGGGATCGTCGTCGAGCCAGTGCTTCCAGCGTTGGTGGAAGGCGGCATATTGGTCCCCGCCCGCGGGCATGTCGCCGCGCGAGGCGCGCTCGGCATGGACCATCTCCGCCTCCGGCGTGCAGACGATCCGATAGCCCAGCGCCCGCAGCCGCAGGCAGAGGTCGATGTCGTTATATTCGAGCGTGAACTGCTCGTCGAAGCCGCCGACCTCCTCCATCAGCGAGCGCCGCGTCGCGAACAGCGCGCCCGTCACCGCCGACCATTCGCGCTGGACCAGCGCCCAGTCCTGATAGCTGCCCGCGACCGTCTCCCGGCCCGCCCAGACATGGGCGATCGCGCCGAACAGCGGGCCAATGCCGGCATGCTGGAGCCGGCCGTCCTCATAGAGCAGGCGCCCGCCGGCGCCGCCGACGCCCTCGTCCATCGTGAAGCCGATCAGCGCCCTCAGCCAGCCGGGTTCGGTGGGAAGCAGATCGTCGTTCATCATCACGATCTGCTCGCTCCCGGCGGCGCGCCACAGCCGGTTCATCTTCGCGGCATAGTTGAACGGCTCATCGTCGCGGCGCGGCGTCTCGATCCGGCGCAGCGCGAAGGGCCAGGCGCGCTTCGCCCAGGCCGGCTCGCCCGCGACGTCGTCGCCGACGATCACGGTCAGCCGGTCCATCGGCCAGTCGGTGGCGACGAGCGCCTTGAGCAGCCGCTCGACATAGGCGGTGCGCCCGCCGGGCAGCTTGCTCCGCCGGGTCGGGATGAGCAGCGACACCGGCGGATGATCGCGGCCGAACCGCCGTTCCTGCGCCAGCGTGCCCGGCGCGCGGCCGGGGCGGAAGCGATGGTGGGCGAAGCGCGGCTGCGCCGCGAGCATCGCCTGTCGCACCACCGGGTCGGCCTGCGGGCGCGGCCCCGGATGGAGCAGCAGCACCCTGGCGATCCGCTCGATCGAGACGCCGGCATGGTACGCGCGCAGCAGCAGATCGTCGAGCAGCGCCGTGCCCATCCCCGCGCGCAGACCGAGGTCGGCAAGCACCGAGGCGCGGACGATCAGCGGCGCGCCGATATAGTCCTGCGCGGCGAGCAGGGTCAGGTCGAAGGCCGGCTTCAGCCGGAGCTGGTCGATCCCGCGCTCGGCCCCTGCCGCGAAATCGTCGCCGTAGAAGATGCCGACATCGGGACGGGCCTCGGCCGCCTGGCGCCAGTCGCGCTCGATCATCGGCGCGAGGATAGCGCCGCGCGGGGCGAGGATGACCCACGCGGCGCGGTCGGTCGGCAGGTCCTCGGGCAGCGGCGTATCGAGCGCGCCGTCGGGGGCCAGGGCGACAAGGCTCAGCCCCGGGCCGAGGATCGCCTGCTCGACCGGCATGCCGGCCAGGAGATTGGGCTCGACATGGACGCCACCGCCGCCCACCGGCATCTCGCGCAGCGCCGCGAGGCTGGCCGCGACCCGTTCGGCCACCGCGTCGTAGGAGAGTTGCGCGGCGATCCGGTCGCGGGCGGCCTTGCCCTTGCCGTCGCCGCCAGCCTCGATCGCGTCGGCCGCGCACGCCAGCGTGGCGGCGAGCGCCGGCTCGTCGATCCGCGCCCAGTCGCCGCCTTCGGTATAATGGCCGAAATCCTGCTCGAGCCGCCAGGGATGCGCCTTGACCGGCCAGCCGACCGATGCGTCGAGGAAGTCGCGACTGCCGCCGAAGTCGGTCGCGACCACCGGCTTGCCCGCCGCCATCGCCTCGGCGATCGTCAGGCCGAACCCCTCGGAGCAATGCGGCGAGGCGTAGAGATCGGCGAGCGCCGTCAGCTCGGCCAGTTCCTCCGCCGCCATCGCCCGGTCAACCAGCACCACGCCCTCGGTCCCCTCGGCGAGGGCGCGGAACGCCTCGCCTTCCTCGGGCCGGTCCTGGAGATGCTTGGTCTTGAGCAGCAGCGACCAGCCGCGCGCGGCGAGGCCGGAGGCCGAGAAGGCGCGGACCAGCGCGGCCGGGTTCTTGCGGACCAGATAGCTCGACCCGTCGAACACATAGAGGATGACCCGGCGATCGGCGGGCAGGCCGAGCCGGGCGAGCGCACCGGCCCGGTCGACCGTCGCCGGCTCGCCCACCGGCACGGCGTGCGGGACCACGTCGACCGGCACGCCGCCCTGCGCGGCGAACAGCTCGGCGCAATAGCGGCTCGGCGCCCAGATCCGGTCGACCGCGCCGAAGTTGCGGCGCCAGGCCGGCGGGATATGGCCCATCTCCCAGACCCAATAGCCGATGCGACGCTTCGCCCGGGCGATCGTCTCGCGCTGGTCGTCGGTCAGCAGGTGCCAGCTGTCGGGATTGAGATGGACGATCGCGACGTCGGCCGGACCTTCGAAGTCGAGGATGTCGGTGGGCGGGACCAGCGGCTTGTGGATATGGAAGGGCCGCTTGACCGGATGGAGGTTGAGCAGGACGCCGGTGCGCCGGATCGCCGCGATGATCCCGCGGCTGGCATGGCCGAGGCCGTTGTCGTAGTTCCAGGGCCCGAAGAAGGCGACCTTGAGCGGCCGGTCGGCGCGCAGCCCGGCCGGCATGCGACGGGCCAGCAGCCGGCCGCCATCGTCGACCGGTCCCTCCTCCGCCCCCGCCGCGACCGTCGCCTCGGCGAGCGCGACGTCGAAGCCCGCACCGGCGAGCACGTCGCGCCAGCCGTCGGTGTCGATCGCGTCGAAGGTGCCGCGCAGCAGCAGCACCTTGACGAAGGGCATGCCCTGCCCGAGCAGCCCGCGCCATCCGAACAGCGTCGGGTTGATCGCGGTCGCGCTGGGGAAGAGGATCTCGACCGAGCGCCCGGCCTCCTCGGCGATCTCGGCCAGCCGCACCTCATAGGCGCGGATGACGTGATCCTTGCGGGTCAGCAGCCGGACGTCGTCCATGAAGCCGTGGAACGAGCGCGACGCGAGCAGGCCCGGCTTGATCGCCAGGAAATAGCTCTGGACGTGCCAGCGCCACTCGTGGCTCTCGGTCAGCCCGATCAGGTCGGCGCCGCTGCGGCGGACCCGGTCGACAATCGCGGCGATCCGCGCGTCGTCGGCCGCCGGCACTACGCTGTCGTTGACGAGATAGAGGGTCGCGGCCCCGTACAGCCGGGGATGGAGCTTCAGCGCATGCGCCCAGGCGGCGAAGTCGTAGCCCGCATTGCGGCGGACCATCGCCGCGTCGACGCTGTCGAGCAGCTCGGCCGGCAGGTCGACGGGCCGGTCGACGGTCGCGACCAGGAAGACGGCGAGCCCCGCCTGCCTGAGCGCGCGAACATAGGGCAGGACGTTGGGCTTGATCTTGCCCGAACGCGAATGGGTCACGAACAGCGCGACCTCGCGCCCAGCCGGCAGGTCGTAGGGCTTGACGATCTCGGCCGGGACCGACCAAGCGGCCGCATGGTCGGCCGGGTGGCGCGACGGCGGGAACAGGAAGAACGGGCCGGGTTCGAGCATGGCGCCGTCGGGCATGCGCCGGGCGATCACCTCGACCCCCTCGCCATTCTCGCCCAGCTCGACATCGAGCGTGGCGCGGAATTCGAGCGCGCCGTCGTCGTTGCGGCCCGGCCGCGCCTGTCCCACCAGCCGGTCGCCGGCGCGGAACACGACCCAGGGATCGTCGACGCCGTCCTCCGACAGGACGCCGGAGACCGATCGCTCGAACCAGCCGTCGAGCCGCCCGCCATGGACCGGCGCCTGTTCGGTCTCCGACTCGCCGCCGGTCTCGGCATCGAGCTCCGCCAGCATGTTCACCGCGCGCTCATTGCCGTCGATCTCGAAGCTGCGGCGGTAGAAGACGATCGCCGCCTCGACATCGCCGCCGCGCCGGGCGAGGTGCCCGCGGCACAGGGCGAGGTCGGCATCGTCCGGGTTCAGCGCATGCGCGGTTCGATAGGCCTGGTCGGCCCCCGCCGGATCGCCGCTCTCGCCCAACATGTGGCCAAGCTGCACCCAGATCGCGAAATCGTCGGGACGGTAGCGGAGATAGCGGCGATAATGGACGGCGGCACCCGCCCATCGCCCGCCGTCACGCTCGACGCCAGCTTGCACAAATGCGCGCCGGGCCGCGCGCCTCCGTAGAAATCCCCCCGTCATGCGTTATCGGTTAACATGTGGAACAGGACGGAGAAATAGCCACGAGCCATCCGGGAAAACTCTTGAAGACCGGCGGGAAGGACGGCCCAGGAAAAGGGCTCCTTAGGAACAAGAGCGCTTTTAAGGCAAGCCGTTAAGGCTGCAGCAAGCGAGCGATGCCAATTGACAGCCGCGCACAGGCAGCTATGGGGGCGCCCCGGCATGACAGGCATGCCGAGGGTGGAGCCGTCCGCGAACTGGCGGCGAATTCGGATGATCTTCGAGAAGCAGCGTACCGATCATCGACCGGCACATCTTCGTGCCCGCGCCCGGCGGCTGATGCTGGGTTCGGTCCTGCTAGCCTGCCTTCCGTCGCTCCCCGCCCATGCCGAAACGCTGATGGACGCGGTCGAGTCGGCCTATGCGACCAACCCGACGCTGGTCGAACAGCGCTATCGCCAGAAGAGCACCAACGAGACCTACGTCCAGACGCGCGGCCAATATGGACCGACCGTCTCGATCACCGGCCAGGCGAGCTACAGCTACGAGAAGCTCCGCCAGCGGTCACTCGACAGCAACCAGGGCGAACTGAGCGTCAGCGTGCGCCAGCCGGTCTATAGCGGCGGCCGCCTGCGCGGCGCGCTCGCCGAAGCCCACGCCAACGTCCGCGGCAGCCAGGAACAGCTCCGCCGCGTCGAGGGCGAGGTCGTCCGCCTCGTCATCCAGGCCTACGGCGCGGTGCTGCGCGACCAGCAGCGGCTGGAGGTATCGCGCGAGAATGTCGCGGCCCTGCGCGAACAGCTTGCCGAGCGCAAGGCGCGACGCAAGGTGCGCGATGCGACGATCACCGACGTCGCCCAGTCGGACGCCCGACTCGCGGCGGGCGAAAGCCAGCTCGCCACGGCCGAGGCCCAGCTCGCGATCACCCGCGGCGATTATCTGCGGATCGTCGGCCATGAACCGGGCGAGCTGCAGCCGATGCCCGAGCTGCCGGGCCTGCCCGAGACGATCGACGAGGCTTTCGCCGTCGCCGACCAGGAGAACGCCAACCTCACCGCCGCGCGCTTCTCCGAGGAGGCGAGCCGCGCCAATATCGCCGAGCAACGCGGCAACAAGCGCCCACAGGCGACGATCAGCGCGAGCGCCGGCAAGCTCGGTCCGCTGTCGCCCTATGACCGGCACAATCTGCAGACCGACGTCACCGCGCAGATCACGATCACCCAGCCGATCTTCCAGGCCGGCACGATCAGCTCGCGCATCCGCCAGGCGCAGGACCAGAACAATGCCGCGCAGGCCGCGCTCGACGGCGAACGGCGGCAGGCGCTCCAGGACGTCGTCCTGGCCTGGAGTCAGCTCTCCGCCGCGCGCGTCGCGGTGGTGGCCGGCCGCCGCCAGGTCGAAGCCGCCCAGATCACCTTCGCCGGCATGCAGCGCGAGGAGCAATATGGGCTGCGCAGCACGACCGACGTGCTCAACGCCGAGCAGGAGCTGGCATCGGCGCAGCTGACGCTGCTGTCGAGCCGCTACAGCGAATATGTCGCGCGCGCCTCGCTGCTGCTGGCGATGGGCCGGCTCGACGCGCGCACGGTCAATTCGGCGATCCCGGCACGCGACCTCGATGCCGAGTTCAAGCGCGTCCGCTGGCGCGGCATCTCGCCGACCGAACCGGCGGCGATGCTGCTCGACCGGATCGGTTCGGCCAGCCCGCATGCGCGGCCCAAGGTCGAGCTGCGCGGCGCCAACCAGCCGAAGCCGACCGGCGCGACGACGATGCCGCCGCCGCCGCCCAAGGATTCGGTGGAAGAGCCGCTCACCCCGATCAGCAAGAGCCGGGTCGTGACCGCCGCCGAGATTCCGTCGATCGTCGGCGACTATGGCGACCCGCCGCCGCTCCCCGACGATCCTCGATGAAAAGCCTTAGCCGAGCACCGGCCACGATGGTAATGAGCCGCTCCCGGCGGCCTTGCCGGCGGATGCCGCAACCAGGAACGACTGCGCGATGATATCCGTCCTGTTCGAGAAGAACATGATCACCGATGCGCTGAAGAAGGGGAAGAACTCCTTCATCTGCGCGGCGCTGTTCAGCCTCGCGAGCAACCTGCTCTACCTGGCGCTGCCGATCTACACCAACCAGATCTATTCGCGGGTGCTCAACAGCCACAGCGGCTCGACGCTGCTCGTCCTGACCGGCGGCGCGCTGGTGGTGTTCATGGTCTCGGGCGTCCTCGACCATTATCGCACGCAGGTGCTGACCAATTTCTCGGTGGCGTTCGACCGCCAACTCGCGAGCCCGACCTTCGCTGCACTGTTCGACCTCGTCGTCCGGCGGATGGGCGGGTCGCACGCCCAGGCGCTCCGCGATCTCGACGCGATCCGCGGCGCGATCAGCGGAGCCGCGGTCAGCGTCCTGTTCGACCTGCCCTGGATGCCGATCTTCATGGGTCTGCTGTTCATCATCGATCCTTGGATCGGCGTCGTCACGCTGGTCGGCGGCATCATCCTGCTGATCCTGGCGGTGCTCCAGGACCGCGCCACCCATTCAGCGCTCAAGCAGGCGAGCGCCGCGTCGATCAAGAGCTATTCGTTCACCGACGCCGCGCTGCGCAATTCGGAGGTCGTCCGCGCGCTGGGCATGCTGCCCACCCTAGGCAGCGCCTGGGCCGGCTATCGCCAGATGGCGCAGCGGATGACGATCGTGGCGAGCAGCCGCGGTAGCTTCTACTCCAGCACGATCCGCTTCGTCCGCATGGGAATCCAGATCGCGACGATCGCGGTCGGCGCCTATCTGGTGATCGCGGGCGACATCGCCTCGGGCCTGCTGTTCGCCAACATGATCCTGGCGAGCCGCGCGCTGGCGCCGATCGACCGAATCGTCGGATCGTGGAAGGTCCTGTTCGAGGCATCGCAATCCTATCGCCGGCTCGAAAAGGCGCTCAGCGATTATGAACCGCCGGTGCCCGCGACGCAGCTCCCCGTTCCGCAGGGGCGGATCGCATTCGAGGGCGTCAGCTTCTCGACCACCGTTTCGCCCACGCCGATCCTGGTCGGTGCCGGCTTCCTGATCCAGCCCGGCGAGATGGTCGGCATCATCGGGCCGTCGGGCGCAGGCAAGTCGACGCTGCTCCGGCTGATGGTCGGCATCTGGAAACCGACGGCGGGGACGGTCCGCCTCGACGGCGCGGACGTCTATAGCTGGGAGCGCGGCAACTTCGGACAATATGTCGCCTATCAGCCGCAGGATACCGAATTGTTCGCGGGAACGGTACGCGACAATATCTGCCGCTTCCTGCCCGATGCCCAGGATGCGGACATCATCAAGGCCGCCCAGGCGGCCGGCGCGCACGAGCTGATCCTGCGCCTGCCCAAGGGCTATGAGACCGAACTCGGCGAAGGCGGCTCAGTCCTCTCCGCCGGGCAGCGGCAGCGCGTCGGCCTCGCCCGCACGCTCTACGGCGATCCGAAGGTCGCCGTGCTCGATGAGCCCAACGCCAATCTCGACGCGGAGGGCGAAGCCGCGCTAGCCGAGGCGATCAAGGGGCTGAAGGAGCGCGGAACCACCGTGGTCATGGTCTCGCACAAGCCGAGCGTGCTGGCCCACGCCGACAAGCTGATGATGCTGCGCGGCGGCCGGATCGAACGCTTCGGTCCGCGCGAGGAGGTGATGCGCTCGCTCACGCCCCAGAAGAAGCCGGTCCCGGCACTGGCGGAGGCCAAGTCGTGAAGCTCCTTCCCGATCTTCGTCGCATGCTGACCCGCACGGAACCCGCCCCGGACGAGGAAACCGACGACGTCTCGCCCGCCCCCGTCGCGTTCAGCCTTGCCCCCGCCCAGAGCGATCCGGAACTGGAACGCGACCTGCGCCGGCCGATGCGGACCGGCGGGATCGTCGTCCTCGCCCTGGTCTTCGCCCTGCTGGTCTGGGCCGCGGTCTTCAAGATCTCCGGCGCGGCGATGGCCACCGGCGTGGTTAAGGTCGAGAACAACAGCAAGAATCTCAGCCGTCTCGAAAGCGGCGTGGTCCGTCAGATCTTCGTCCGGGAGGGACAGAAGGTCGCCAAGGGGCAGTTGCTGATCCGCTTCGACGACAGCCAGGCCGGCGCCTCGGTCGACATCTACCAGAGCGTCGTCGACAGCTCGAACGCGCAGATCGCGCGCTTCCAGGCGGAGGCCGCCGATGCCGCCGCCGTCGCCTATCCGTCCGAGCTGCGCAGCCGGATGAACGACCCGCGCGTCGCCGCACTGATCCAGGGCCAGGATGCCCTGTTCCAGACCCGGACGACGCTCTACCGCAGCCAGGCGCTGGTGCTCGGCTCGCAGGCCCAGCAGCTCGAGACGCAGATCAACGGCCTGAACATCCAGGCTCAGGCGATCGAGGACCAGAGCAAGCTGATCCGCGAGGAGCTGGATGGCGTCCGCGAACTGGCGCGGCAGGGCTATGCCCCGAACAGCCGGCTGCTGGCGCTCGAGCGGAATGCGGTTCAGGTCCGCGGCCAGAAGGGCTCGGTGATGTCCGACGTCGCCCGGGTCCGGCAGTCGATCGGCCAGATCCGCCTGCAGATCGCCCAGCTCGAGGACCGTCACCAGACCGAGGTCGCCGACGGCATCCGCGCCGCACAGGAAAAGCTCGCCGACGCGGTGCCGAAGCTGCGCGCCTCGCAGGTGCTGCGCGACCAGTCCGAGGTCCGCGCGCCGGTCGCCGGCTATGTGTTCAACCTGACCCAGTTCACCGAGGGCGGTGTCGCCGGGGCCGGGCAGACGCTGATGCAGATCGTCCCGACCAACACCGAGCTGATCATCGCGGCCGAGGTTTCCCCGCGCGACATCTCCGATGTCCGCAAGGGCATGCCGGCGCGGGTGACGCTGCTGGGCTTCAACCCCCGGCTGGTCTCGCCGGTCGACGGCACCGTCTCACTGGTGTCGGCCGACGCGCGGGTCAACGAAAAGAGCGGCACGAGCTATTTCCTCGTCGAGATCACGGTGCCGGCGGCGAATCTCGCCAAGGCGGGACCCAATGTCCACCTGACTCCCGGCATGCCGGCCAGCGTGGCGATCGTCACCGGCGAGCGCTCGATCCTCGACTATCTGCTCGAACCGTTCACCGACTCCATGCGGACGGCAATGAGAGAAAGATGAGCGGCGACCGCAAGGTCGATTTCCTGGTCGCCGGGGTGCAGAAAGGGGGCACCAGCGCCCTGTTCGACTATCTGCGCGAGCTGCCCGACATCCAGATGCCGGCGGTCAAGGAAGCGCATTTCTTCGACGAGGAGCAGGCGGTAGATTGGTCCAATCCGGACTATTCCGCCTATCACGCCCTGTTCGCGGCGGACGACCGGCTGCGCGGCGAGGCGACCCCGATCTATCTCTATTGGCCCAACGCGCTCGAGCGCATCGCCGGCTACCATCCGGCGATGAAGATCATCCTGCTGTTCCGCGATCCGATCCAGCGGGCATGGTCCCACTGGAAGATGGAATATGCCAAGCGGAAGGAGACCGAGCCCTTCACCTGGTGCATCCGCGAGGGCCGCGAGCGGGTGGCAACAGGGGACCCAGCCGCGCCGGGCCATCACCGCATATTCAGCTATGTCGAGCGGGGCTTCTACGGAGCGCAGGTCGAACGGCTGTTCGCCCTTTTCCCCCGCGAGCAATGCCTGTTGTTGCGGTCGGAGGAGCTACAGCACGACCCGGAGACCACGATCGGCGCGGTCTGCCGGTTCCTGGGCGTGTCGCCTCCCGCATCAACCGCGCCGCGCACCGTTCATGCCGCGCGCGAGATCACCTATCCCTCGCAACTAGAAGGGAAAGATCGAGCGCTGCTCGCCGGGCTCTATCGCAAGGATCTCGCCCGATTCGAGACGCTATCCGGTCTGCCCACCGATGCCTGGACCCGGAACTGGCCATAGAACGGCGAACAGCGTCCCGTTCGATCACCATGTTTGTTGCGAAGTCGCCCTAGCTTCGACACGATTTACTGAATCACTTGGCTCAGACCTTGCCGCGCCGCGAAAAAGGGCTTCGTTTCGCTGCTTTTTTCGATATTATTGCTGGCATGTGGACGGCTCGAGCCGACTCGACGGGGCTAACTCGCAGATAAGATAGTGCAATCGCCTATGTTGCGGTGCGCTTTTGTCTGTTGCACGGTTGAGAAAGCTTGGCTAAGCAACGTTCTGGGCTTGCCCGTCGAACCATGCCGTGGGGGATCGGTTCGCGGGCGGCAAGGGGTGCCTCCCGCTCGTGCAAACGGGAGGTTGCGCACTGCTTGCCCGGGTAAGGTTCAACTGGAGGTTTCTAATGGCTAATGTGATTTTCGAAGAGGGTACCCAGCTTCAGGCGAGCGGCTTCGTCGCTGGCGACACCCTGCTGTTCAAGACGGCGGCGCCTTCCGACGTCGGCGTCACCTACAATGCGCCTTCGGGCTTCAACGTTGCGACCGTCACCCTGACGATCGGCGACCAGTCGCTGACTTTCGCTGCCAACGCGCTCGGCGATGCCAGCACCAACATCACCTTCTTCGCTGAAGATGGTCAGCTGGTTTTCGGCACCGCCGGCAACGACGCGGCCCTGGCCGTTACCTCGGACGCCGACAGCGCGGTCTATGGTTTCGACGGCATCGACACCATCGACGTGAGCGGCGACGGCAACCACCTCGTTTATGGCGGCGCCGGTGCTGACGCCATCACCGTGAGCGGTGGCGAAGGCAACCACAACATCTTCGGCGACGCCGGCGACGATACGATCGACGCAGCGGACGCAGAGGGTCATCTGAACATCTTCGGCGGCGCTGGCAACGACAGCATCCTCGGCGGCAGCGGCAACGACCATATCTATGGTCAGTCGGCGGCTGGTGGCACCGATGGCAATGACACCATCGATGGCGGCGCGGGCAACGACTATATCCAGGGCAATGCCGGCGAAGATCAGCTCAACGGCGGCGACGGTCGCGACCGCATCAACGGTGGCGCCGACGACGACACCATCAGCGGTGATGCCGGCAACGACACCATCAACGGCAACAAGGGCGACGACGTCATTGACGGCGGCGCTGGCGATGACAGCCTGCGTGGCGGTGCTGGCGACGACCAGATCACGGGCGGCGACGGCAACGACGTCATCCTGGGCGACCTTGGCGACGACACCATCACCGGTGGCGTTGGCACCGACCTGCTGACCGGCGGCGAGGGCGCTGACGTGTTCGTGTTCGGCGCGGGCGACGTCGCCACCACGACGATCGCTGGTACCAAGTACTACGAGACGATCACCGACTTCAGCACCGATGAGGACATCATCAGCCTGACCGGTCTGACCGTCACCGAGGACAACCTGGTCTTCCAGAACTCGGGCGTTTCGTTCACCACCGTTGCGGCCGCTCTCGACTATGTCGAGGGTGTTCTGGTCACCGGCTCGGCCGCTGGCTCGGTTGCCGCGATCCAGGTCGGCGCCGACACCTACCTGTTCTACGACACGGACGGTGAGTACACCACCGACGCGAGCATCGACGGCATCATCAAGCTGGCCGGTGTGACCGCTTCGGACCTCACCGAGGACAACTTCACCCTCCCGGCCTAACGGCTTGGTGGGAGAGCGGGAGCCGACCTCGGTCGGCTCCCGGTTCAAAAGGCCGGCGAAAGCCGGCCTTTTTCTTTTTGCGAGATGCGCGAGCGATGCGCTGACCAACGAGCCGGACCGAGCCAGTCCGCATTGCCTTGGTCCGGCCTCGTCCCCTTCACCTGATCCCTGTCGCAGTCATCTCCCCAAAACGGTCTTCCCCGAAGGCGAAAACTCCGCGGTCACAGCCCATCGGGCGCAAGCGGACGCCGTCCATGGTTTCCCGATCCATGGGAATATGGTGAGAGAAGAGAAACCGCAGGAGGTCTCCGGGCGGTCCTTCGTCAGCCGTCCATCGCCTCGTCGATCAGCGCCAGCCAGCCGGGCACGCCCACAGTCGCGCGGTCGAAGCGGGCGAGCGCGGTGCGCCGCGCCTGGGCGCGCATCGCCTGGAATGCCTCGGGCTCGCGGATCGCGCGGATCATCGCGGCGGACAGGGCGTCCACATCGAAGAAATCGTTAAGCACGCCGTCCTGCCCGTCGGTGATCGCATCGCGCACCGGCGCGGTGTCCGATCCAAGAACGAGGCATTCGCACGCCATCGCCTCCACCAGCGACCAGGAGAGGACGAAGGGGTAGGTGTAATAGACATGCGCCGCACCGATCGACAGGATGTCGATCATCCGGTCATGCTCGACCCGGCCGACGAAGTGCAACCGCGACCGGTCGATCCGCCCGCCCATCTCGTCGAGCATGGCGTGGCGCCAGGGCTTCTTGTCCGGATGCTCCCCACCATAGCCAACCCCATCGGCACCGATCGCGACCACCTGCGCTTCCGGAACCGCCTCCATCAGGCGCGGCAGGGCCCGCATGAAGATGTGGAAGCCGCGCAGCCGTTCGAAATTGCGGTTGATGAAGGTGATGACCGGGGTCGAGCCGTCGAGCACCCGCCCGTCGGCGAGGATCAGGCGCGCCTCCGGATTGCGCCGCGCGCGGGACAGGTCGACGCCCTCGTGCAGCACCCGGATGCGTGGAGCGAATATCGCCGGAAAGGTCGACGCCTGGAACGCGGTCGGCGACACGATCAGGTCGGCCTGCGTATAAGCCAGCGTCTGGACAGCGTTCTTGCCGTTGGTGCGCATCGCGCCGGCCAGGTTCGGCGTCTCGAACTCCTGATCGAAATTCACGTCGCCGCCGAGATGGCGATAGTAGAATTCTCCGAACAGGATCATTTTCGCGTGAGGAAACAGGTCCTTGAGGTGGATCGTCTCGCCCCAGCTCGGGTGGGCGATGATCAGGTCGGGCTTGAACCCCCGCCGCGCCAGCTCGACCGCCGCCATCGCGGCCGCCTCGGCGCGGATCAGGTCCGCCTCGGCCCGAACCGCCACGGGAAGGATGCCCGCCGCCGTTCCCCGCTTGTTGTTCCAGCGGATCAGGGAGAGGCCGGAGCGCTCCTTCGCGGTCGGCCCGCCGATCGCCACCACCTGGTCCCCGCGCGCGATCAGCGCGTCGGCGATGTGCGGGAACTGGCCGGGGAAATTCTGGTGGACGATGAGGACGCGCATGATCGCCGAGCCCTATCGCACCGCTCCGCCCAAGGAAAGTCGCGTCCTCAGAGGACGATCTCGAACCGCCGGTCGATCACGGCCTTGCCCCCGCGCAACACCACATAACGCGCGCCATAGCGACCGGCGGGCCATCCCGCCGCCGGCCGCTTCTTGCCCGCGAACGATAGCCACTGCGCCTTGTCGCGATCGAGCGGCTTGGCGCTGCTGTCGACGAGCACCGATCCGTCGGGCGCGGTGATTGTGATGCGCTGGACGTCGCCGCCCTTCAGCCCGATCGCCTGGACGAAGGCGACGAGCGCGGGCGCGCTGCGGCTCGGGCGCGGCTGCTGGTCCGCGCCGTTCTCCTGCACCGCCGCCATCGTCACCGGACCGGTGGCGAAGCCCGCGTTCAGCACCTCGCCCGCCTTGTAAGCCCCGGCCAGCCCCGCCGCCGGCGACCAGAGGCTCCGACCGCCCGAGCACTGCCCGGACTTCGCACCGGCGGCGAAGGGCTCGACCACCTTGCCGTCCAGCCGGACGGTGAAGTGCAGATGCGGATATTCGGTGTTGCCCGACAGGCCGACCTTGCCGATCGGCGCGCCGGCGCTCACCTGCTGGCCCGGCTTCACGGTGATGCTGCCCCTGGCCATGTGGCAATATTGGGTTTCGAGCCCGCCGGCATGGGCGATCACCAGACCGTTGCCGCATTCCCTGTCGGCGATCGCCGCCTTGCCCGCCTCGCGCACCGAGACGTCGGGCACCCCATCGCGGACCCGCAGAACCGTACCGGCGGCGGCGGCGAGGACCGCGACGCCCTTGCGTTGCTCGGCCATGCTCGTCAGCCGGAAGTCGACCCCGCTATGCTTGTCGTAGGTCCGGCTGCCGCAGCGATAGTCGCTGGCGGCCGGCGACGGATCGAGATCGACATAATTCTGGATCGCGCAGTTCCGGCCGAGTTCACAGGCGATCGGCAGGATCAGCTTCGGCGCGCTGCCCGTCGCCGCCAGCAGGAGCGGCAGCGCCGCCAGGGGAAGCAGCCGGAACAGTCTCATCCGTTTCTCCTACCGTCGATATGCCTCGAGCCGGTCGACGAGCATCGGGCCGCTCCGCGCCACCACGCGGCGATCCCAGACATGCGCCTCGACCGCCGCCGCCCGCCGCGCCGCATCGCCGCGATCGTCGAGCACCGCCCGCAGCGCGTCGAGCCAGCCATCCGCCTCCGCGAACGGCATGTGGCGCCCGAGCAGCCGGTCGGCCCGATAGGCGGGTCCGTCGCTGACCAGCGGGAGGATGCCGAGCGCCGCATAGTCGAGAGCCTTAATGTCCGACTTGCAGCGGTTGAACGGATTATCGGCGAGCGGAGCCAGGCCGAGGTCGAACGGCCCCTGCCCGCGCAGCCAGCGGACGAAGCGCGGATAGCTGACCGCCTCGGCCGGCGGCGCCAGCCGGCGCAGCCAGGGCGCGGGCGCGAGATCGGGATCGACCCCGATCACGGTCAGGTCGAAGGCGTCGCCACGCTCGGCATGGAGCCGGTCGAGCGCCGGCCGGATCAGGGCGAGATCGGGCCCATGGGTATGGGTGCCCATGTAGAGCATCCGCACCTTGTCCCCGGCGAAGGGCGTAGGCCGCGCCGTGCGCCAGTCGCGCCACAGCCGGGGGTCGATCGCGTTGGGCGCGACGATTCCACGCGCGCCGAGCGGCGCATAGGCGTCAGCCAGCTCGGCGGTCGAGAACCAGGTCTCGGCCGCGGCCGCCACCGCCCGGTCGAGCGCGGCGTTGAGCGGGCGATAGAGATCATGCTCGGGATGATCCGACCCGATCAGGGTGAAGGCATCGTCGACATCGACGACCAGCGCCGCGCCCATCTCCCCCAGCCGCCGGACCAACGCGTCGACCGCCTCGACGGTCGGCAGCGCGGTGCGCTGGACGATGCAGACGTCGCAGTCGGGCACGGCATCGTCGGGCGCGCCGAGCGTCAGCCGCAGCCGCCCCGCGACGCTCTCGTCGGTCAGCGGCGCGACCAGCCGGATATAGGCCGAGCTCTGCGGGCCGATCGCGCTGTGCCTGGCGATGACGTGGACGGCGAGCCGATCGTCGAAATCGGGGGCATTGGCCGGAACCGGCGACGGCAGGCCCAGCACCGCGAAGGCGTCGGCGATGAAGGTCCGCGCCCGCGCGTCGAAGCTGTGCTCGGCATGGACATAGTCGGCGGCCAGCCGCGCCGCCGGATCGTTGCGCGGCCGGGCGAGCAGCTCGTCCGCCGCCGCCTTCAGCTCGGCCGGGCCCGAGACCTGCGCCACCGCATTGCCGAACACCGACGCCATCGACGGCACCGGATCGGACAGCGCCCTCCCCCCGCTGCCGACGATGTCGAACAGCCGGTTCGACAGCAGGCCGAAGGCGCGCATCGACGGCCAGTGATCGTTGAGCACCACGCCCGCGCCGGCATAGAGCGCGCCGACCGCGCGGTTGTCGACGTTGCGGGCCCTGACCAGATCGGCCGGCACGCGACCGTCCCAGCCGTCGCCGTAGATGGCGGGCGGATGCCCGGCCTCGATCGCCCAGGAGACGATCTCCCGGTCGACACCGCGCGAATTGCCGACGAAAACGATGTCAGGCGCAGACGGCGGCGGATCGATCGGGTGGAAGCGCCCGGGATCGGTCGCCTGCAGCATCGGAGCGACCGGCGGGCGGACGATATGCCCGAGCAGCGCGGCATGCGATCCCGAGGCGGCATAGACGCGCGTATAGCGGTCATATTCGTCGAAGCCGACCTGGTCGGGATGGCTGATGTTCCAGAGGAAGGCCATCTGGCCGGGACGCGGCTCATAGGGGATCAGGCCGCGCAGCACGATCACCAGATCCTCGCTGGCGATCGCATGGCCGTGCCACTGGCCACGAAAGTCGATCCGGACGGCATGGCCCAGCCGGCCGATCGCGGCGGCGAGGCTCTCGGCGAAGTGATAGTCGCCCCAGGCGGCCTTCTCCTCCTCGGGCGCGGCGATCTTGATCGCGATGGTGAGCTTCAGCGCCGCCGCCAGTTCATGCGCGCCGGCGCCGGTGGGCAGGCCGAGCCGGTTCTTGGTCCGCACCAGCGCCTGGAAGGCGGCCGGCTGGGTGACCGTGATCCGCCCCTGGTCGCCCTTCGCGTCATGATATTCGCCGCCGACGAAGGGCGCATAGCCGACCGGGCGCCCCTTGGCGTAGCGCAGGATCAGGTCCCAATCGACCATCCGGCGGAGGTTGGTGTCGAACCCGCCAAGCCCGGCGACCAGCGCGCGGCGGTGGCAGAAGGCGTTGAGGTCGACATAATTCTCGGCGAGGCAGGCGTCCCAGTCGAAATCGTCGCCGCGATAGCCGGTGAGCTGGTTGAGCTCGTCGCGCAGCGCGATCCCCGAATAGGCGGCGTCGAGCCCCTCGGCGGTCATGAACAGCGCCATCACGTCGAGGAACCAGCTCTTCCAGACATTGTCGCTGTCGAGATAGGCGACGATCTCGCCGGTCGCCGCCTCCAGCCCCAGGTTGCGCGCGGCGCTGACCCCGCCATGCCCGCCGCGGATCAGGCGGACGCGCGGGTCGCTGGCGAAGGCGGCGGCGATCTCGGCGGTGCCGTCGGTCGATCCGTCGTCGACGACCAGCAGCTCGAACCGGCGGTGGCTCTGCGCCAGCACCGACCGGATCGCCGCCGCGATCCGGTCCGCCCGGTTCCAGGCGGGCATGACAACGCTGACCAGCGTCTCGTCGGCCCTCTGGCGGACATCGTCGGGCAGCTCCGCCATCGCGCGCAGGAAGGCCTCCTCGCGGGCGATGTCGAAATGGCGGTAGAAGCGGCGCGGCCGTTCGTCGCCGGTCTCGTAGCGCGGCCGGCTGACCGGGATCGCCACCCGCCCCTCGGCGGCCCCGACCTCGAGGAAGTGGCGCAGCGGATCGCCGGTCACGTCGTCATGGCTCTTGCGGTAGAAGAGGCCGTCGAACAGCGGCCCGGTCGACCGTCCCTCGGCCGCGCCATGGTGGATATAATGGTGAAGCGGCAGCATCCCCGCCGCATGCACGTCGGCGTGGATCGAATTATACCAGGCGGACGAGAAATAGAGATTGGGATCGAGCGCATCGGCCTCGCGGCCATGGCGGATATAGTCGATCAGCGGGTTGTGCGTCGCGATCAGCGCCGCCAGCTGCTCGTCGACCGGCCCGACGCCGAGCCCCGCCGCGTCGACCAGCGTCTGGATCACCGGCTCGTGCGACGGCGCGCCCGGCGCCCGGATCAGCTCGATCCGGCCGTCCTCGACCAGTCCGATCTTGCCGCCCAGCCCGATCGGGGCGAGGCCGAACAGCCGCTCGACCGCATGGCCGAGCGCACCGTCGCGATCCTGGTTGGGGGCCGCGTCGCGGAAGTCGGCAAGCGCCGCGACCTTCTCCAGCAGCGTCCGCCGCGCCCAGAAGAAGGTGCCGGCGAAGAAACCCCAGTCGGCCGGAGGATAGGCGGGCGCGGTCAGGCGCGGGGCGAGGTCGGAGAGCAGCTCGGCATTGCGGAACAGATGGCTGGCGACCGACTTGTAGAGCGGCTTCGCCCCCAGCAGCGACAGATCGGGGTGCGCGTCGAACGCCGCGACGATGTCGGCGACCAGCGCGGGCGATCCGATCATCCCGTCATAGGCGAGCCGGCGCCATTCGGGCGCATAGCCCGATCCACCCTTCTTGCTGTGGAGCTTGCCGATCAGGTCGTAGCCGCGCTCGGCGAGCAGCGGCAGCAGTTCGAACAGCGGGCCGATGTCCCAGCCGCGATTGGCGACGGTCACCACCTCCGCCTTGCGCGGCAGGCGATCGAGCGCGGCGAGGACGGTCTCGTCGAGCGCGACGCTGTGCGTGACGAAGATATCGACCGACGCGCCGATCGCCGCCACTCGGTCGATGAGCTCTACCGCGACCTCGGGGTAGAAGAGGTGGAGGACCAGCGCCGCCTTCACCGGCCGCCCTCCGCCGCGATGCGACGGGCCATCTGCCGCGCATAGAAGCCGGTGTCGAACAGCGGGTTGGGATCATGCCCCTTCGGCGCGCCGATCGTCAGATAATGCTCGATCGGGTCGAGCCCGCTGGCGGCCGCGTCGGGATAGGTGGCGCGATACCAGGCCTCGTCGAACAGCCCGCTGTCGCGGATCATCGCCACCGCCTCGGCCCGTTCGGGGGTCGGCGCTGGCATCGACGCGCGCGGGACCTCGACCGCCGGGAACGGCGCGGCGGGCACCGGCACGGCGTCGCTCTCGCCGGTGCGGCGATGGCGCAGCTCGTCATGGATGATGTCGTCGGCGAGCCAGGGCAGCGCCTCCAGCCCGGCATAGGCCTCGTCGAGCGCCGCCCGCGCGGCAGCGTCGTCGCGGACCGCGAGCGCCGCCATCCCGTCGCGCACGGCGGCGACGATCGGTCCGAGCGGCGCCTCGATCGCCGATGCTCCGCCGCCGCCATGGTGGCGCAGCGACGGGTCGAGGAAAGCGTCGATCGCTTCGGCCGCCTCGCCGTCGGGCATCGCCCCGCCGGTCAGCGGCAGCAACCGCGCGGCGGCGTCGCGCCAGTCGGCCAGCATCGCGTCATAGTCGACCACGGCGCGGTTCAATCCGCGCGTCGCGCGCTCGGCGTCGATCATGTGCCGCAGCCACAGGAGCTGGGCATAGGCATGGGTTGTGCCGTCGCGCTTCGCGACCGAGCGGGCGATCGCGTCGGGATCGCGCAGCATCAGCACCGCGCGGCTCGCCACGCCATGCTCGGCCAGCGTCTCGACGACGGTCGGCACGAAGCGGCACTGGCGCGGGTCCTTGATCGCGATCAGCGGCGCATCGCCGAAGGCGGCGCCGACCGCCTCCCACAGACGGTCCTTGCGCGACCGCAGCGCCGAGGGGTCGAGGCGGGACAGGTCGAGCGGGCGCGGATCGAACCAGCTCGACCGCGCGACGCGCAAGAGCTGGTCGCCGGCCTTGACGATCGCGGCCGATTCCCAATAACCGCGCGCATTGTCGGCATGCGCCTCGATCGCGTCGGCAGGCAGCGCCGCGCCGAGATGCCCGATCAGCCGGGTGAGCGCCGACGTCCCGCTGCGGTGCATGCCCAGCACGAGGATCGCGATGCGCGCTTGTCGGGTGTCGGGCCGCCCCAATCTCGTCTCCTTCACGGTCGCGCGAACGGTTAGCGGCTTGATCGGAAAAAGCCCATAGGCCGATCCGGCCTTGATCGCCACGCACGCGCTGCGCACAATATGGCTTTGCCGCGCGGTGGGGTTCTTGTCATTCATGTCGGCCGAAGCCCGTTGGGACGCTCCGCGAAGCTATGACTCGGTGCTGTCGATCGGCGCGCAATGCCTGACCAGCACGATGCTCAAGGCCGCCGGCCTGAAACGCTATTCGGCGCCCTTCGACTGGATATTCTCCAACCTCCGCATGGTGAGCGACTGCATCGAGGATGATTTCGCCGTCTTCCTCGACCGCCGGCATCTGAAGCCCGTGCCCGTCGAGCAACGCCACACGGCAGACAGCTGTTTCGCCGATCACGACCATTATCGCCGCCGCTACGGGCTGAACACGATGTTCAACCATTATGATCCCGTCTCGGCAGAGGGCTACGCCTATCTCGAACGGTGCGTTGCCCGTTTCCGGGCCGCCCTGGCATCGGGCCGGCCCCATCTGCTGCTCGCCATCGCCGAGCGGTATCAGGGCGGATGGTTCGGGTTCGACCGACTCTGCGCCGCGCTCGATTCCTATCCCGCAATCGAGCTGCTCGTCCTCATCTCCCCGGAACGGCGAGCGCCGCAGGGACTGGAGCTTTGGGAGCAGCGCGGACGGCACCGCCTCGCCTATCTGCACACCCCGTCGCCGGTGGCCGGCATCCATTTCGAGGCCGAGGAGGACAATATCTTCCTGGGCGAAACGCTCCGGCGGCTGATCGCGCTGAACCGGTGAGGGCCGTCGCCCACGGAGTCCGCTGGCCCTCGCCGCCATCTCGCGATAGGCAGGCGCGATGCAGGACCCCTCGCGTTTCGAGCCGGCCACCGACGAGAATTTCGTCGAGCAGCTCTACCTTGCCGCCAATCCCGACGTCGCGCGCCATGTCGCGGCGGGCGGCGACGCCTGGAAGCATTTCGAGCGCCACGGCCGCAAGGAGGGCCGCCGGCAACTCACCCGCGCCGCCGCCGGCCTGCCCGGCACCCGCGCCGAAGCCAAATATGCCCGCTTCGCTCCGCTGCTCGACGCAGGACGCGGCGCGGGCGGCGATTTCCGCTTCCTCGGCGCGGCGGACAGCTTCCCGATCGGCTATGGCGCGGCCGCGCACGACCTGGGCGACTATGACGGCGAATCGGCCAATCCCGGCTTGAGCGACTTCGTCGAGACGGTGCGCGCCAACCCGGACAAGCTCTATCTCGACGTCGGCTGCGGCCGCCGCTCGCGGACCTTCGACAATTGCCTCTATCTGGAGGTCTATCCCTCGGTCAGCGCCGACCTGGTCATCGCGCCCGCCTGCCGCTACCCGATCGCCGACGCCTCGCTCGACGGGATCGGCTGCTTCGCGGTGATGGAGCATATGGCCGAGCCCTGGGTCGCCGCCGCCGAGTTCGCGCGGATGCTCAAGCCCGGCGGGATGGTGTTCATCGACTATCCCTTCCTGGTGCCGGTCCACGGCTATCCCTCCCATTATTACAACGCGACCCGCGAGGGGCTGGCGCGGCTGTTCGACGCGGGGTTCGAGCGGGTCAAGCTGGCGACCGAGGGCAACCAGACCCCCGACCATGCGCTCCACTGGCAGCTCGGCGGGCTGGCCGAGGCACTGACCGACGACGCGCTGCGCGACGAGCTGAAGGCGATGAGCGTCGGCGAGCTGATCGCCCAGCCGCCCGGCGGGCCCTTCTGGCAACGGGTGCTGGCGGCGACGCCCGAACCGGCCCGCGCCATGTTCGCCGCCGGCAACACGCTGATCGCGCGCAAGCTGTAGGCGCTATTCCCCTTCGGGGTCGAGCAGCGCCTCGTCGCACATCACTTGCACCCATTCGCGCGCGGCGGCGAGGGTCGCGTCGGGCGTTTCGGAAGCGGGCGCCGCAGCCGGCGCGGGGAGGTCGATGCCGGCGGCGTGGCGCAGGAACACCGACATGACATGGGCGACGCCCTCCTCCGTCACGTTGCGCAGGTCCTCGGCGAAATAGCGCGCTGCGGCGGGGGCGCCCGTGATCATCTCATAGGAGGGGAAGTAGAAGACGCCGTCATGATCCTCGGCGATCTCCTGCGCGGCGGCGCGCAGCACCGATTTCGAATAGGTCGTGGCCGCCAGCACATGGTTGCCGCTCGCCGTCGCGACCAGCGGCACCGGCGAGACGGTCAGGATGATCCGCGCGCCCGGATTGACCCCGCGCAGCCGCGCGACGAAGGCGGCCATGTCGGCGGTCACCTCCGCGACGCGGAAGTTGCGGAAGCGATGCCGCGCCGGATCGAAGCGCCCCCCCGACACGCCGGGACAGACCGGGAAGACCGCGCCGTCGTCGGTCGATTCCCATCCCTCTGTCAGGCCGAGGGTGAAGACGAAGATGTCGAGCGCTTCGAACATCTCGCGCACCTTCGCCAAGTGATGCGCGCGGTCGGCGCGCAGCTCGGCTTCGCTGGCATAGCCCCGCGGCTCGATCGTCGGCCGGAAGGGATCGACCACGCGCCCGCCCCCCTCGGCCGCGTCCCAGACATCCTCGGCCGGGGCGAAGGCGCCATAGGCCCGGTCGAACAGCTGGAGGAGCTGGCGCGCGGTGTAGATATTGCCGTAGCGGGCGCTGAACAGGCCGTAGCCGTGCCGCTCCGCCGCGTCGGCCGGGACGATCGGATGCGCCGTCTCGGTGACGAGGAAGGCGAAGCCGCTGCGCTTGAGGTAGCGGGCGATGTGCTGGGCGAAGCAGCTCCCCGCCGTCGCGACCTTCTCCTCCCGCCCGAGCGTGAGGAAGCCGCCGCCGAGCGGATCGATCGCCGGCCCCCGCCCCGCCACCGCGCGGCGCCAATAGGCGCCGTCGGGCAGGCTGCGATAGGGATGGTCGCTCACAGGGCCTCCAACGCGCGGATCACCGCCTCACCATAATCCTGGTTGCCATGGGTGGCATCCCCGGCGAATTCGGGGCGGAGGAAGCCCCGCGCGTCCCGCGTCCCGGCCGGCGCCGGCAGGAAGCGGAGGCCGAGATCGGCGCAATAGCCCGCTACGATGCGCGAATGGAGCCGCCAGATCCTGTAGCGCAGCCCGGCCGGCGCCACGCCCAACTCGGCGATACCGCGGTTGCGGAAATAGGCGTCGGCCTGCGCGGCGATGATCGTGCCGTCGGCGAGCGGCGGCGGCGATTCGAGCTGGACGACGCCTTCGCCCGCGATCCGCCGGATCTCGCGCAGCCGGACGCGGTCGCGCTCCAGCCCCGCCTCGAGCGCGGCGCGCACCAGCGCCTCGGTGACCGGCTCGGCGTCCGGGTCGAGCGGCGGACCGTCCTCGTCCGACAGCAGGAAGTCATAGGGGCGCGGATGGCGGATCAGCGCGAAACCATTATGGACATTGCCGCCGCTGGCCGAGGCGACGAGCGGCGCATGGCGATCGATCTGCTCGCGGATCGCGTCGGCCAGCGCGGGGGCGAAGCGCGCGCCGTCGCCCTCGCCTTCGACCTCGGGCGCATATTGCGGTTCGATCGTGTGGATGACACGGGTGCGCGGACGATCGGGATCAGCCTCGCGCCGCGCCTTGGCCGCTGCGCGCACCGCCGCGACATGGCTCTGCCCGATGACCAGGATCGCGCGGCTCATCGCGTCACCACGGTCCGGGCGATCGCCGCGCCGCCGTCGAACGGGCCGACCGTCACCTCGATCGCGCCGTCCCCCAGCCGCTCGGCCGGCACCGCGAGCGAGAAGCCGTGGCGGCCGTCGCCGAAGCCGTGCGGGACGAGGTCGGGCCGCTCGTTCGCCGCGACGGCAATCGCCAGCGACCGTTCCCCGGCGCGCGCCTCGATCGCGATCTGCGCCGCCGGCCAGTCGCGCGCATGCGCCCAGCCGTCGAACATCACCGCCCCGTCGACAGGACGCACCGCGTCGAGATGCCCCTCGACCGCCGGCGGATCGACGGGCTTCGGCAGGGTGGGCGCGGGACGGCCGGGAACCGCCGCCGGCTCGGGGGCACCGAGCCGCACCGGCCGGATCATCGCGCGCTCCTGGAACATCGCCACCACGAGGCCCAGCATGCCGATGCCGTCGAAATAATCCAGCCGCCGATGCCGGAGCCGGTCGATCAGGACGGCGCGATCGATCGTCTCCCACAGGGTCAGGTCGTCGCGCGCCATCGCCTCGGCGGCGATCGCGGCACGGATGCCGGGGTTGTGGTTGATCGAGAATTGCCAGTTGCCGAAGGTCGGCGGCGCCCCCGCGCCGGGCAGGATCGGCGGCGAGCGCGGCACCTCCTCGCCCAGCGCCGGGTCCCACCCCTGCATCGCGAAGGGCGGCGCGAGCAGTTCGGGCGCGCAGCGCCGGACGATCGCATGGTGGAGCAGCTCGCGCTTGCGCTCCTCGGGGGTCAGGCGGAAGGCGAGGCGGAGCAGCGCGGGGGCGCCGAGCGGGACGACCGGCTGGCGTTCGAACGACTTGATCGCGCGGATCGCCCCCAGCCAGTTGGGCAGGCGGTTGCGATAGTAGAAGATGTCGGGAAGGTCGGCCTCGGCCGCGCCCGCAGCGCGCGCTTCGTCCATCTGCGCGCGAAGCTGCGCCTCCATAGCGGCGCGCGCATCGGACCGCAGCAGCCCCATCGGATCGAACGGCGCCTGCAACCGCACCATCGCGACCGGATCGAGCGGCCCGGGCGGCAGCGGCTTCTTCGAATAGGCCTTGAGCACCTCGCCCATATGGCCGGTGATCAGCGTGCCCGTGCCGAGCCGATCACCCAGGATCAGGTCCCAGCCGCCGACCATGCCGTCGCTCTGCCAGGTCTGCGCCATCAGCCTGGCGAAGAAGCGCTCGCGGCTCCAATGCGCCGGCTCGTCGCTGCCGTGCGGCGGCTCGCGCCGGTGCGGCAGGCCGAGCGCGGCGGCGACACCGGCGCCCGCGACGACGTCGGGATGGCCTTCATAGCCGCGCGTGAACAGGCGCAGCCGATCGCGCAGCCCGGCGGCGAGACAGAGCGCGAGGACGACGCGGCTGTCCTTGCCACCGGTGATCGGCAGGTCGATCGCGCCGTCGGCCGGGATGCCGAGCCGGATCGCCGCCTGCGCCTGGACGATCCCCTCGTCGAGCAGCGGATCGAGCGCCGCCGAAAAACCGCGCGGGCCGTCGAAGCGGATGACCGGATCGGCCATGGTCGTGATCGCCGTGCCCGCCGGCCCGATGCCGATCCGTCGCTCCTGCCCGAGCTGGGCGACCGCGCGATAGGCGGTCGCGGTGCCGACCCGGTAGCCGATCGCCGGCAGCCAGCGCAGCCCGGCCGGATCGCTCGTCCAGTCGTCGAGCAGCGTCGCGACCAGCCCGGCGCGGTTGGCGAGCACCGCCTGCCCCTGCGCGCCGTGGAACAGCTGGTGCAGGCCGGCGCGATCGGAGAAGGCGTCGAGCGTGCCGTCCGGATGGAGGCGCGCGACGGCATATTCGCCCATGACGTCGGCCGGCAGCTCGGCGCCCGGCCGGTCGAGCAGCGCCGCGACCGCCGCCGCGTCGAGCAGCACCGGGCGACCGTCGACGCTCCGCCAGATCAGGCCGTGGATGGCGCAGGCGCCCTGCCCGGCCTGCTGCCAGAGCTGCGCCTCGGGCGCATAGAAATGGGTGCGGGTCGCATAAGCGGCAAAGTGCCAGCCGCCGGCCGCATCGGGCTGGTGGCCGGTGGCCACATGGTCGGGCAGCAGATGCGCCTCCGCCCGCAACAGCGGATGGAGTTGCTCGGCGGGGCGCCCCTTCGCCGCACGATCCCGCCAGAAAATGAACAAGGCCATCAACCAGGCCTTAACGACAATCGCGGCAGGAGGGAATCGTCGGGATGCGCGACCGGCCGGGGCGATGGCGTCGGCGGGAAGGATGCGCTGCGCCAGAAAGTGAATAACCCGGCTTTGGGGGCCGGGTTATTCGCTGGAGGATTCTGACTAATGACGTATCTGGTTTAGCCCATCGGCCCGACAAAGCAAGCCGAAAGCGCAGAAGGGAACAAACTTTCATCTGATCCGCAGGCTTCCGTCAAGCCCATGGAATCGAAGTGGAATTTGGCGAGGCGCGGCAGGACGGCGACGGTCGGTTTGCGATGCCGCGTCGCGAGGGAGAAACGACTCGCTCCGGGGCGGTCGGCGGAAGATGGTACGGGTGGTCGGACTCGAACCGACATTCTGTTGCCAGAGGCGGATTTTGAATCCGCTGCGTCTACCAATTCCGCCACACCCGCGTGTCGGACCATCGTCGAGGATCGAGGCTATAGGGCCCCCGCCGGCCGATTTCCAGCGGTGATTGGCACCGCGCTTCATGCCTCAACCGGCGACGATCGGATGCTCGGCGCGCACCCCGTCGCACAGCCGTTCGATCGCGGCATTCTCGCGGATCGAGCCCGACGGCATCACCGCCCAGTTGCAATGCGGATGGGTCGCGACGTCGTAGACGCGCACCGGGCCGATCGCGCGACGCCAGGCGCGGCCGTCGCCGCCATGCGCGCGGAGGAGCCGGTTGACCAGCAGCGCCTGGAGCTGGTGCGCGGTCATGCGGGCCCCGGCCATGGGTCCCCGTCCCTATTGCGCCATCTGGGTCTTGAGCCGCTCGATCTCGATCAGCCGCTGTTCGAGCTCGGGCCGCCAGGAGGCGTTGGCCGGCGCGCGATCGAGCAGGTCGCGCCACACCGCCTCGGCGCGGTCGAGCTGGCCGGCCTGGGCGTAAGCGAGGCCCATGAAGAAGGGCGGGCCTGGATGATCGGGCGCGATCGCGGCGGCGCGCTGGAAGGCGAGCTCGGCCGCCGGCGACATCAGCCCGCCGCCATGCACCACCATCGCATTGCCGAGGCCGACCCACAGGTCGGCGCTGTTCGGCCGCTTCTCGAGCGCGCCCTTGATGATGCCGACCGCGTAGAGGTTGAGCCCCTGGCGATGGAAGGCGTCGGCCGCGCTCAGCACGTCGGCATCGCTGCCGACCTGCGCCAGCAGCTTGTCGCGTTCGATGGCGAAGGCGCTGTCGGGCACCTTGGCGGTCTCGGGCGCCGGGGTCGGCTTGCCCGAAAGCCCGGGGCTGCCCTGCCAGGCATAGCCGGCGACGGCCAGGAACAGCGTGGCGGCGACCAGTTCGATCCCGCCCTTCGGCAACCGGCCGAAGCGCCACAACAGGCCCGCGACGATCAGCGCGAGACCGACGAAGATCAACCAGCCGGTCATCAGCCTTTCCTCCGGCGCTTGAGGCGCCCACTCACGATCCAGAAGCCGAGGCCGAGGAACAGGACCGGCACCACGTAGAGCGGCCAGGTCAGCCCGTCGAGCGGCGGCTTGAAGCTCACCCAGTCGCCATAGCGCTCGATCAGCCAGGCGCGGATCGCCTCGGGCTTCTCGCCCGCCTCGATCCGGGTGCGGATCAGCGCGCGCATGTCGCCGGCCATCTCCGCGTTCGAATCGGCGATCGACTGGCCCTGGCAGACGAGGCAGCGGATCGTCTCCATCAGCGCCTTGGCCTGCTTCTCCTTGCCCGGATCGGCGAGCTGCTCGTCGGCATATTTCGCCGCCGGCATCAGCGAGTCGGCGAAGACGGGGGCGGAGACGGCGAGCAGCAGCGCCGCCGCCAAAAATCCTCCCCGCGCGAAGCCGGTGGAGGGGGGCGCCTTCGGAAGAAGGCGCCGGCGGCGCCACCCCTCCACCATCCTGCGGATGGTCCCCCTCCCCCCGCTGCGCGCGGGGAGGATTTCAGGCAAGCCCTTCATCGCGCGTCTCCCAGCGCGGACATGATGCCGGGGACGTCCTCCGGGTTGATCGCGCCGATATGCTGGCGGCGGATGATGCCCTTGCCGTCGACGATGAAGGTCTCGGGCACGCCCGACGATCCGAGCGCGATCTGGACGCTGCTGTTGGGATCGCCGCCGATCGCGCGGAACGGGTCGCCGTTGCGTTCGAGGAAGCGGGCGAGGTCCTCCGGCCGGTCGCGGATGGCGATGCCGTAGACCGGCACCCCGGCCTCGGCGAGCTGGCGGAGCTGCGGCGCCTCGGCGATGCAGGGGACGCACCAGCTCGCGAAGACGTTGACGAGGTGCGGCCGGCCGTTGGTCAGCTCGGCGCTGGTCAGGCCGGGCTTGCCGGGAACCCCCGGGGCCAGCGCGAAGCCCGGCATCGGCTTGCCGACCAGCTTGGACGGGATGGTCTTGCTCTCGGGGCTGATCAGCCCGCTGGCGAACACGCCGAGGAAGACCAGGAACAGCGCCAACGGCAGCCAGATGAGCAGCTTCCTCATAGGAACTCCCGCGGCGGCGCATGCCGCATCTCGCGCCGGACGCGGCCGATCAGCGACAGGAAGCCGCCGAGCGCGACCAGCCCGCCGCCGGCCCAGATCAGGGTGACGAACGGCTTCCACCACAGGCGGAGCTGCCAGCGGCCCTGCTCGTCGGCGCGGCCGACGACGACGTAGAGCTGGCCGTCGGGGACGGTGGTGATCGCCGCCTCGTTGGTCTCGGTCTGCGGCGAGGGGAAGTTGCGCGTCTGCGGGTGGAGCGTGAACGGCTTGCCGTCGCCGCGCTGCGCGGTGACGGTGCCCTCGATCGCGGTATAGTTGGGCCCGGCGACCGGCTGCACGTCGTCGAGCCGCACGCTGTAGGGACCGACCCGATGCGGCTCGCCGATCCGCGCGGCGACCAGCGTCTCCTTGGTGAAGGCGCTTTCGGAGGCCATGCCGGCCATGCTGACAGCGATGCCGAGATGCGCGATCACCATGCCCCAGATGTAGAGCGGGGTGCGGCGCAGGTTGCGGCCCCAGAGCGGCGCGAGGCTGGCGAGGCCGACCCCGGCGGCGGCGACCAGGCCGAGCAGCGGCAGGATGCGGATGCCGGGCGCCAGCAGGATGACGAGCAGCAGCACCAGCGCCGAGAGCAGCAGCGGGATCGCCAGCCGGGTCAACGTCGCCTTCAGGTCGTCGCGGCGCCAGCGCATGATCGGCCCGGCCGCCATCACCATGACGAGGATCAGCGCCAGCGGGCCGGCGGCGCTGTTGAAATAGGGCGGGCCGACCGACAGCTTCTCTCCGGTGATCGATTCGGCGATCAGCGGATAGAGCGTGCCGACCAGGACGATGCCGAGGATCGCCGACAGCAGCAGGTTATTGATGACCAGCGATCCCTCGCGGCTGACCGCGTCGAAGCGCGATCCCTCGCGCACCGTGCCGACGCGCAGGCCGAACAGGGCGAGCGCGCCGCCGATGTAGATGGCGAGCAGCGCGAGGATGAAGGTGCCGCGCTCGGGATCGACCGCGAAGGCGTGGACCGAGGTCAGGATGCCCGAGCGGACCAGGAAGGTGCCGACCATCGACATCGAGAAGGCGACGACGGCGAGCATCACCGTCCAGGCGCGCAGCCCCTCGCGGGTCGCGAGCACGGTCACCGAATGGAGCAGCGCGGTCGCCGCGAGCCAGGGCATCAGCGAGGCGTTCTCGACCGGGTCCCAGAACCACCAGCCGCCCCAGCCGAGCTCATAATAGGCCCAGTAGCTGCCGGCGGTGATGCCGATCGTCAGCAGGATCCAGGCGCCGAGCACCCAGGGCCGCATCGCCCGCGCGAAGGCGGTGCCGACGTCGCGGGTCACCAGCGCGCCGACCGCGAAGGAGAAGGCGACCGACAGGCCGACATAGCCGAGATAGAGCGTCGGCGGATGGAAGGCGAGGCCGGGGTCCTGGAGCAGAGGGTTGAGCCCCTGCCCCTCGGCCGGCGCCGGATCGAGCCGGGCGAAGGGGTTCGAGGCGAACAGCAGGAAGGCGTAGAAGCCGAGCCCGATCGCCGCCTGCGCCGCCAGCGTCGCGATCAGCGTGCGCTCGTCGAGCCGCCGCTCGAAGATCGCGACCGCGCCGCCCGCCACCGCGAGGATGGTGACCCACATCAGCATCGAGCCTTCGTGGTTCCCCCAGGTGCCGGCGAATTTGTAGAGCAGCGGCTTGGTCGAGGCGTCGTTGGCCGCGACCAGCGCGACCGACAGGTCGACCGTCACGAACAGGTAGATCAGCACCAGGAAGGCGATCCCGGTCAGGCCCGCCTGGATGATCGCGATCGGCCGCACCGCGGCGAGCAGATCGGTCCGCTGGCTCGACACCCCCATCCAGCCCATGGCGAGCTGGAGCGCGGCGAGCGCCGCCGCCAGCCAGAGGGCGGCCAATCCTGCCTCGGCGATCACTTCGTCCCCTTCTGCTGGGCGCCGTCGGCGTCCAGACTCTCCGTCTTGTGCATCTCGCCGGCGACCTGCGGCGGCATGTAGCGCTCGTCATGCTTGGCGAGGATGTTGGTGGCGACGAAGCTGCCGTCGGGCTGGAAGCTGCCCTCGGCGACGACGCCCGAATCTTCCTTGAACAGGTCGGGGACGATGCCGGTGAAGCGCACCGGCACGGTCTCGACATTGTCGGTGACGACGAAGCGGATCGTCACGCCGTCCGCCTCGCGCTCGATCGACCCCTTCTGCACCATGCCGCCGAGCCGGACCGCGCGGCCGACCTCGACATGGTCCTTCTTCGCGTCGGCGGGCGTGTAGAAATAGGCCGCCTGGTCCTTGAGCGCCGACATGGCGAGCAGCGCCGCGCCGACGATCGCCACGACCGCGAGCAGGGCCAGGATCAGCCGCTGGTTCTTCGCCTTCAACGCCATCAGTCTCGTCTCGTCAGGGCGTCGGCCCGCCGCTCGGCGCGGCGCATCCGCACGAAGCTGGCGCCGAGCACGGCGAGCGTGCCGACGATGGTGATCGCATAGGCCGCGATGATGAAGGGCCAGTGGTTCATTCGGACGCCATCCGCTTGAGCCGCGCCTCGACCTTCGCCTCGGCCAGCATCGCCCGCATCCGCATCAGCACGATCGCCGCGAACAACAGGGTGAAGCCGAGCGTGGTGAGCGGCAGCGGCCACAGGATCGCGCCGTCGATCTTCGATCCGGCAAGGCCGATGCTCTGCCCCTGGTGGAGCGTGCGCCACCATTCGACCGAATAATGGATGATCGGGATGTTCGCCGCGCCGACCACGCCGAAGATCGCCGAGACGCGGTCGTTGCTGCCGCGCTCCGCCCCCGCCGAGGACAGCGCGATATAGGCGATGTAGAGGAAGAAGAGGACGAGCATCGAGGTCAGCCGCCCGTCCCATTCCCACCAGGTGCCCCAGGTCGGGCGCCCCCAGATCGAGCCGGTGAGCAGGCAGATCGCCGCGAACAGCGCGCCCGGCACCGCGATCGCGCGCGCTGCGACCGCCGCCAGCGGGTGCCGCCAGATGAGCTGCATCAGGCTGGCCACCGCGATCCCGCTCCACCCCGCCATGCCGAGCCAGGCGGCGGGGACATGGGCGTACATGATCCGCACGCTTTCGCCTTGCAGATAGTCGGGCGGCGTCAGGAACAGCCCCGAAACGAGCCCGGCCGCGATCAGCAGCAGTCCCGGCCAGCCCAGCCAGGGGGTCAGCGGTCGCGCGATCGAGAGGAAGCGGGCGGGGTTGGCGAAGATATGCACGGCGCGACGGGGAATAAGGGGTCCCCGCGCGGTTCGCAATGGCCGCGATGGCCAGCCCCGGAACATGGCTTGCGCGCCCCGCCGATCGGCCCCATGGCCCATACCCGCATGGCCGGTTCCCAGCCCCGTTCCTCCCACGCCCTGCAAGGCATCCTGCTGCGCTCGATCGCGGTCGTCTTCTTCGCGCTGATGAGCGCGGCGATGAAATGGGCGAGCGAGGGCGGCGCGAGCCTGGTCGAGCTGGTCTTCTTCCGCTCGGCGGTCGGCTTGCCGGTGACGCTCGCCTGGCTCGCATTGGGGCCGGGCATCGGCGCGGTGCGGACGAAGCGCCCTGGCGCCCACCTGCTCCGCTCGATGATCGGCATGGTCTCGCTGACGATGCTCTACCAGGGGCTGATGCTGCTGCCGATCGCCGACGCGGTGACGATCGGCTTCTCGGCGCCCGCCTTCGCGACGCTGCTGTCGGTGCTGGTCCTGCACGAGAAGGTCGGTCCGCACCGCTGGGCCGCCGTCGCGATCGGCTTCCTCGGCGTGTTCATCGTCGCCCGGCCGTCGGGCAGCGCGCTGCCGCTCGCCGGTATCGTCTATACATTATTGGGCGCCGCCGCCTCGGCCGCCGCGACGGTGACGATCCGCGAGATGAGCCGGGTCGAGACGCACGGATCGATCGTCTTCTGGTTCTTCCTCTCGACGACTTTGGTCAGCGGCGTCGGAATGCTCTTCCACAGCGCGCCGCATCCGCCCTTCACCTGGGCGCTGCTGCTGTTCGGCGGCGTGACCGGGGCGGCGGCGCAATTGCTGCTGACCCGCGCGCTGCAGGTCGCGCCGGTGTCGGTCGTCGCGCCGTTCGACTATACCCAGATCATCTGGGCCGCGCTGCTCGGCTGGCTGATCTGGTCGACCCTGCCCGGCCTCAACACCGCGATCGGCGCGGCGCTGATCATCGCCAGCGGACTCGCCACCGCCTGGCGCGAGCACCGGCTGCACAAGGACATGGTCGCGGCGACGCCGCCGATCGAATAGCTCGACCGGGAACGCCGCCGCGAAGGGAAGCTCAGCCCCGGCCGATCAGCCGCATCGCCATGCGATCGGCGACGACCGCCGACGGCACGCCGGTCGACGCGCTCTCCGCCCAGATCTGCTCGAGCCGCTCGGGGATGAGGGCGACCCGCGCCTCGACCTCGGCGCGGTCGCCCTGGCCGAGATATTCGAGCGCGACGTTGATGATGCCGCCCGCGTTGATCACATAGTCGGGCGCATAGAGGATGCCGCGCGCATGGATGCGGTCGGCGTCCGCCGGGGTGGCGAGCTGGTTGTTGGCGCCGCCCGCGACGACGCCGACCCGCAGCTCCGCGATCGAGCGCTCGTCGAGCACCGCGCCGAGCGCGCAGGGGCTGAGCACGTCGGCCTCGATCGTCATGATCTCGTTCGACGCCACCGCGGTCGCGCCCAGCTCGTCGGCCAGTGCCTGGGCGCGGCGGGCGTCGACGTCGGCCAGGGTCAGCCTGACGCCGTCCTTCGCCAGCAGTCGGGCGAGCCCGCCGCCGACGCTGCCGACGCCCTGCACCGCGACATGGACGCCGGCCGGGTCGGCCTTGCCCAGCCCGCGCGCGATCGCCGCGCGGACGCCCAGATAGACGCCCTTCGCGGTGGTCGGCCCCGGATCACCGCCGGCATGGCCGGCCGCGACGGGCAGGCCCGATACGTGCCGCGTCTCCTTCGAGATCGCGACCATGTCGGCGTCGCTCATCCCGACATCCTCGGCGGTGATGTAGCGGCCGCCGAGCGAATCGACGGCGCGGCCGAAGGCGGCCAGCATCTCCGGCGTCTTGGTGCGCAGCGAATCGGCGACGATCACCGCCTTGCCGCCGCCCATCGGCAGCCCCGCCATCGCGTTCTTGAAGCTCATGCCGCGCGACAGGCGCAGCGCGTCGGTGATCGCTTCCGCCGGGTCGGCATAATGCCAGAAACGGGTGCCGCCCGCCGCCGGCCCGAGATGGGTCGAGTGGATCGCGACCACCGCCGTGAGGCCGGACGCGGCGTCGCGGAACAGGTGGACGCCTTCATGCTCGTCGAAATCGGGATAGGTCCAGGGAGCGGTCATCAGGCCCTCGTATAATTGCGCGTAATTTAATTACCGATCAGAGAAATAATATTATTTCCCTGCCAAGGCGAGTCGGAAATTGCGCGGGAGCCTCTGGATGATCGCTGCTGTGCAGGAATGGGGCGATCGACGGGGATTGAACCCGCAACCTCCGGTACCACAAACCGGCGCTCTAACCAATTGAGCTACGATCGCCACGGGCGCCAGCGGGCGCCGAGATGGCGCTCCATAGGGAAAGCGCCGTTGCGACGCAAGCGGACATGATCGGGCTAACTCTACTCTTCCATTTTTATAAGGTTTGCCTACATCGGTGAAAGCTCCTTAAAGGCCGTCCCGTGCTGTCCCAACGAACCCGATATGCGATCCGCGCCCTGCTCCATCTCGCGGATCATCACGGCGAAGGGCCGATCCAGCTCGCCGAGATCGCGGAGCGGCAGAATATTCCCGCCAAATTCCTGACCGTCATCCTGTCGGAGATGAAGCGCGCCGGCTTCGTCGAGACGATGCGCGGCAAGGAAGGCGGCTACTGGCTGTCGCGCGCGCCGACCGAGATCACCTATGGCGACATCGTCCGCGCCACGCGGGGATCGCTGGCGCTGGTGCCGTGCGCAGCCCGGCTCGCCTATACGCCGTGCGATCATTGCATCGACGAAACCGAGTGCCGGCTGCGCGGCGTGATGCTCTCGGTCCGCGACGAAACGGCGAAAATTCTCGACCAGTTGTCGCTGGCGGAATCGATTCCGCTATAGCCTCCGCCCGCCGGGGTCCGACTCCGCAACGATCCCGGTTTCTCGCCGCTCCCGCGCCCGTGAACCCGCGCTGAACGGTTGCGGCAAGCCGTTGCGGATGCGCGCTTAAGCCTTCGATTCATGTCGATTTTCCGTTGACCCACCCCTGATCAACGTTATGTCAGCCAAAGGAACGGCGTTCGAGCCGGGCCGATAATATGCTTTGGGAGCTGCTCGAATGAAGAAGCTGAGCCTCGTTTTCGTTGCTGCCGGCCTGATGGCTCTGGCCGCCTGCAACAAGCAAACCCCGGCTGAGAACGCCGCCGACAACGCCGCTGCCGCCCTGGACAACCAGGCCGACGCGCTTGAGAACGCTGCCGACGCCGCCACCAATGAGGCGACCGAGAGCACGCTCGAGAACGCCGCCGACGCGGCTGCCAACGCGGCCGACGCCGTCAAGGATTCGAAGTAATCGCCGGCTCCGCAAGGGGCCACGATTACCGAACGAGATGGGCGCCCCTCGGGGCGCCCATTTTTTGTGCCTGGAAGCCATCCGGTCATTCGCCGCCAGCCTGGACCGGCCCATGCTCCAACGGCATCAGATCGGCCATTCCAAGCCCTTGTTTTACAGCGACTTCCGGGTCGTCAGCCGATCGCTCACCACCGTCATCGTGAAGATCGGATCGGCGTCGGGCGGCACCTCGCACACCGCATCGACGAAGGCGGCGCGGGTCTCGGGGTCCTCATAGGTCATCTTGCGGTCGAAGGCGTAGCGCCAGGTCGCCTCGTCGGGCCATTCGGCATAGCCGACGAAGCGGCCGTCGGCGTCACGGTGCAGGCGCGACCCGTAGCTGCCGTAGATGTCGCGGATCAGCTCGGTCCCCCGCGTCCAGGCCCGGATGAACTGCTCCTCCTTGCCCGGATGCACCCGCCACCAATAGACCGCGACGAACATCGGCTTCTCCTCTCCCGCGCCCGCATTTTATAGCATCCGCTATAAATTATTCACAGGTCCGGCAGCACCTGGTCCGCCACGCCCCAGCCCTTGAGCGCCTTCGACGACGCCCGCTTGAGCAGCCGGTCGGCATCCTTGATCGTGAAGGCGCCCGCCTTGTCGAAATCGTCGAGCTCGTTCCAGGCCACCGGCGCCGCCACGGGCGCGTTCTCGCGCGCCCGCGCGCCATAGGGGACCACCGCGGTCGCGCCGCGCTGGTTGCGCAGATAGTCGATGAAGATGCGGCCGACCCGCTTCGCCTTGGCCATGGTCGCGACGAAGCGGTCGGGCTCGGCCTGCGCCATCGCCTCGGCGAAGCGGTGCGCGAAATCCTTCACCGCCGGCCATTCCGCCTCGGGACGCAGCGGCACGACGACGTGCACGCCCTTGCCGCCCGACAGCATCGCGAAGCTGGTCAGGCCGATGTCGGACAGCAGCCGGCGAATGTCCTTCGCCGCCGTGCGAACGTCGGCGAAGTCGAGGCCGACATCGGGATCGAGATCGAAGATCATCCGGTCGGGCATCTCGATCCGCTCGACCCGCGAGCCCCAGCCATGGAACTCGATCGTCCCCATCTGGACGCAGGCGAGGATGCCGGCGACGTCGTCGACATAGAGATAATCCTCGGTCTTGCCGTCCTTCTCCCGGATCGGGACGTGGTGGACATGCTCGCCGAAGCTGCCCGAATCATGCTTCTGGAAGAAGCATTGCTTCGCCCGCCCCTGCGGGCAGCGCACCAGGCTGACCGGACGGTGTGCCAGCCAGGGCAGGATGATCGGACCGACCGCCTGATAATAGCGGGCGAGATCGCCCTTGGTCGCCTTCGCCTCGGGGAAGATCACCCGGTCGGGGTTGCTGATCTTCACCGGCGCTTCCTCGGGCCGGGCGGCTTCCTCGACGGGCATGGGCTTCTCCGCTGTCACCTCGGCGGCCTCCTTGTCGGATCGCAGCCCGATGAAGCTCGCCTGCCGCAATATCCCCTCATCCGTGAACTCGGCAAAGCCGATCTCGGCGACCAGGTCGGGCCGGACCCACGACGTGCCGCGCGCCTCGGCGCGGGGAACGTCGGCGGGCGGGGTCTTGCGGGCGCGGGCGACGAATTTCTCCGCCAGCATCTCCATTGTCGCGCGATCGAAGCCGGTGCCGACCTTGCCCGCATAGACCAGCCCGTCCTCGCCCTGTTGCGCGAGGAGCAGCGCGCGGAAGGGACGCGCGGCGGAGTCGCTCCGGCTCCAGCCGATGATGACGAACTCCTGCCGCCGGGTGCATTTGGTCTTCAGCCAGTTGGTCGTCCGCCCGGCGCGGTAGCGCGCGTCGGCGCGCTTCGAGATGATCCCCTCCTGCCCGGCGCGGCACATCGCGTCGAACAGCTTCTCGCCCGCGCCAACGACATGGTCGGCATAGTGGATCATCGGGTGGCTGCGGGGCAGCAGTCCGGCGAGCCGCGCCTTGCGCTCGACCGTGCCGAGCCCGGTGAGGTCGTCGCCGTCGAGCGAGAGCAGGTCGAAGGCGAACAGCTCGAAGCCGCCGCCCCCGCCGCCTTCACCCTTGATCGCCTTTTGCAGTGCGGAGAAGCTGGGATTGCCGGCGCCGTCGAGGCTGACGATCTCCCCGTCGATCAGCGCCGGCGGCAGGCCGAGCGCGGCGACCGCCTCCGCCACCGGCGCGAACCGGTCGGTCCAGTCGAGGCCGGTGCGGGTGAATATCTTCACCCGGTCCCCGGCCACCGCGACCAGGGCGCGATAGCCGTCGAACTTGATCTCGTGGATCCAGGCGCCGCCGGTCGGGACATGATCGACCAGCGTCGCGAGCTGCGGCTTGCGGAAGGCCGGCGGCGGCGTGGTCGAGGGTTTCCCCTTGGCCGGTCGCCGCGCCACCCGGGCGTTGTGCGCGTCCGACTTCGCCATGATCGCGTCGAACGCCTTGCCGCGCTTGCCCTTCAGGCTCGATTCGCCCGCCTTGTCGGCGGCGATCTGGGCCATGGTCCGCCCGGTCTTCACGCTGGTCAGCGCGTGCGCGACGAGATCGTCGCTGCCGCCCGCCTCGCCGTCGTCGATCTTGCGGAGCAGCCAGTTCTCGCGCTTCTCGCCCGGCCGCCCCTTGATCCGGACGAGCAGCCATTCGCCCTTCATCCGATGGCCGTCGAGGGTGAAGTGGAGATGGCCCTTGTCGAGGTCGCGCTCGCTCTTGCCCGCGATCGGCGCCCAGCTGCCCTCGTCCCACAGCATCACCGTGCCGCCGCCATATTCGCCTTCGGGAATGGTCCCCTCGAAACCGCCATAGGACACCGGATGGTCCTCGGTGCGGACCGCCAGCCGCTTGTCGTCGGGGTCGAGGCTGGGGCCGCGCGTCACCGCCCAGCTCTTGAGCACGCCGTCCATCTCCAGCCGGAAGTCATAGTGCAGCCGGGTCGCGTCGTGCTTCTGGACGATGAAGCGGTGGCGTCCGCGCGTCTCCAGGGTGCCGGCCGGCTCGCGCGTCTTCGCGAAGTCGCGCTTGCGGTTATATTCGTCGAGCCGGGCCATGGATCAGGCCCGCTTGCGGGCGGGCGCCTTGCGCGGCGGGGCCGCCTTCCGCGCGGGCGTCGCCTTCGCGGCGCTCCCGCCCTCGACCGACCTCTTGAGCGCGGCCATCAGGTCGATGACGTTGCCCTTGCGCGCCGGAGCCTCCTCGGCCTCCTCGATGACCTTCCTGCCCTTCCCCTTGCGCTTCTTCTCGATCAGCGCCTTGAGGGCATCGACATAGCGGTCGTGGAACTCGTTGGCGTCGAACCTGGCGCTCTTCTTGTCGATCAGCGTTTCGGCCAGGTCGAGCAGGTCGGCATCGGGCTTGCTGTCGGGGATGTCGCGGAAATAGCCCTGCGCCTTGCGCACCTCGTCGGCGTAGCGGAGCGTCTCCAGAACCATGCCGCGCCCGCAGGGCTTCAGGCTGACGACATATTCGCGCCCGCGCATCGCGAGCTGCCCCAGCCCGACCTTGCGGGTGCGGCGCAGCGCCTCGCGCAGCACGATGAACGCCTCCTCGGCCAGCTCGTCGGCGGGGACGACATAATAGGGCTTGTCGAAGTAGAGCACGTCGATCTCGTGCGAATCGACGAACTGGACCAGTTCCAGTGTACGCTTGCTCTCCAGCTTGACCGCGTCGATCTCGTCCTGTTCGAGCAGGACGTAATTGCCCTTCGACACCTCATAGCCCTTGACGATGTCGTCGGTATCGACCGGCCCGATACCGGGCACCACCTTCTCATATTTGATCCGCTTGCCCGACGGTTCGTGGATCTGGTGGAAGGCGACCTGCGCCCCGCTGCCGGTCGCGGGATAGATCTCGACCGGGATCGAGACGAGCGCGAGGCGGATCTGTCCCTGCCAATAGGCGCGCGCGGCCATGATGATTCCTCCTGCGCAACGGTGTGACCGATTCAAACCCCCAGCGCGGCGAACGTTCCTTGTCGGCGGCGGCGACAAGATTCTGTTTACCATGTCGCCCTATAACAGTCCGAATGGAGATGGCTCCGATAGGCAAGGACGCGCTCAAGCTCGAAACCGCGATCGGCGAGATCGCGCGCGGCTGCGGACGCTTCGCCATCGAATGCAGCGACGTCGGCGGCAACGTCGTCGAGGTCGGCGACAAGATCGTCGCCCAGGCCGACCTGCTCGACCAGCTTCGCGAGGCGGCGACCGGGCTGCGCGCCGAGCAGGAGCAGGTCACCGAGGCCGCCGCCGAAGCGCGCGAATTCGCCACCCAGGCGCGCGGCCATCTCGAAGCGTCCAAGCCCGTCGTCGACGGCGCGATCGAAACCTTCGCCGGCCTCACCGAACTGGTGCTGCGCCTCGGCCAGCGGATGGACAATCTGGAGGAGGCGCTGCGCCAGGTGCGGACCGTCGCCCAGTCGATCGACAGCATCGGCCGGCAGACCAACCTGCTCGCGCTCAACGCCACGCTGGAGGCCGCCCGCGCCGGCGAGGCGGGGCGCGGCTTCGCGGTCGTCGCGGGCGAGGTGAAGAAGCTCGCGTCGGACACCCGCAGCGCGACCGAGCGGATCGCCCGCACGATCGAGCGGCTCAACGAGGAGGCGCGCGGCATCGGCGGCGAGATCGAGGCCGGCGTCGCGAACGGCGGCGAGGCGCGCGCGAAGACCGCCGAGCTCGCCCATGTGCTGGGCGAGACGCTGGCCTTCGTCGACGCGCTCGACACCCGGTCGGGCAACATCGCCGAGGGGTCGCTCGCGATCCGCCGCAACGTCCAGGATTTCGAACTGGGGCTGACCAGCCTGTCGAACGAGGCCCAGGCCAACAGCCAGGCGCTGAGCGAGGCCCGCGACCGGCTGGGCAATCTGGAGCGCATCTCCAACGGCCTGCTCAACCTGGTGTCGAACGCCGGGGTCCCCACCGCCGACACGCCGTTCATCGAGACCGCGCGGCGGCTGATGCTCGACATAAGGCGGATCACCGAGGCGGCGATCGACGAAGGCCGACTGGCGATCGACGACGTGTTCGACCGCGATTATGTGCCCGTCGCAGGCAGCGACCCCGAGCAGTTCATGACCCGCTTCGTCGCCTTCGCCGACGCCCATGTCCGGCCGCTGCTCGACCGCATCGTCGAGGGCGACAGCCGCGTCCTCGCCACCGCGATCGTCGACGCCAACGGCTTCCTGCCGACCCATATCGGCAGCCGCTCGCTGCCACAGGGCCCCGATCCGCTGTGGAACGCCGAGCATTGCCGCAACCGCCGCTTCTTCATGGACGAGCAGACCGCGCTCAACCTGAAGAGCGACGCGCCCTTCATCGTCGAGACCTATCGCCAGGACCTGGGCGGCGGACGCTATCGGCCGGTCAAGAGCATCTGCCTGCCCCTCCATGTGAAGGGCCGCCGCTGGGGCAATCTGGAATTCGCGTATTTGGATTAGGCCCTCAGACGCCGGGCGGCGGACGTCCGTCCGCCTTGGCTTCCTCGCATAAGCTCGGGCGGCCGTTCGGCCTTGCGGAGCGCTGAAGCGCTCCGTCCATTGTGATCGTCACCCGGCGGAGGCCGGGGTCTCAGGAGAGGCGCGGGCCGCCCTCCCCCTCACACGATCAGCTTCCTCAGCGTCTCGATCGTGTCGGCCTCCCCGGGGGGCTTGTCGCGGCGGATGCGGGCGATCCTCGGGAAGCGCATCGCCACGCCCGACTTGTGGCGCCGGCTGTCGTGGATGCTGTCGAAGGCCAGTTCGACGACCAGTAGCTTCTCCACCTCGCGCACCGGGCCGAAACGGTTGACCGTGTGGTTGCGGACGAAGCCATCGAGCCATTTCAGCTCCTCGTCTGTGAAGCCCGAATAAGCCTTGGCGACCGGCAGCAGCTCGCCCTCCTCCGACCAGCAGCCGAAGGTATAGTCCGAATAGAAGCTCGACCGCTTCCCATGGCCGCGCTGGGCGTACATCATCACGCAGTCGACGGTCAGCGGGTCGCGCTTCCACTTGTACCAGAGGCCGGTGCGGCGGCCGGCGACATAGGGGCTGTCGCGGCGCTTGAGCATCACCCCCTCGATCGCCGCGTCGCGGGCGCCGGCGCGGGTCTCGGCGAGCTCGTCGAAGTCGCGCGCCGCGATCACCGCCGACAGATCGAAGCGCGCCGGATCGAGCCGCGCGGCAAAGGCTTCGAGCCGCGCGCGCCGCGCCTCCCAGGGCAGCGCGCGCAGATCGTCGCCGCCGTCGATCAGCAGATCGTAGAGGCGGACGAAGGCAGGATAGTCGGCGAGCATCCTCGAAGAGACGTTCTTGCGCCCGAGCCGCTGCTGCAAGGCGTTGAACGAAGCGGCCGACCCGCCATGCTCGGCCGCGCCCTGCGCTTCGCCCCGCACCAGCATCTCGCCGTCGAGCACCGCGTCGATCCCGTCCGCGGCCGCGGCGATGTCGGGAAAGGTCGCGGTGATGTCGTCGCCCGCGCGGCTGTACAGCCGCACCGCCTGGCCGGTGCCGACGATCTGGACGCGGATGCCGTCCCATTTCCATTCGGCGGCATAGTCGGCGAGGTCGAGCGTCTCCGCCTCCAGCGGATGGGCGAGCATGAACGGCCGGAAGAAGGGCGTGCCGCGCGGATCGGGCCGTTCGCCGCCCAGCCCCCAGGCAAACAGCTCGGCATAGGGGGGCCGCAGCGCGTGCCACACCTCCTCGACCGCGTCGACGTCGAGGCCGAAGGCCTGGGCGAAGCCGGTCTTGGCGAGCCGCGCCGAGATGCCGACCCGCAAGCCCCCGGTCGCGAGCTTGAGCAGGGCGAAGCGGCCGCTCGCGTCGAGATGGTCGAGCATCTCGCTCAGCGCGGCCGGCGCCTCGGCCCGGCCGAGCCGCATCAGCCGATCGACCACCGCCGCGAGGCCGAGCGAGCCGTCGTCGATCTCGGCGGGCTGGTCGATCCGCTTGGGCCAGATCAGCGCGACCGTCTCGGCGAGGTCCCCGACATAGTCGCGGCTCATCAGGAACAGCAGCGGATCGACCCGTTCGGCGACGATCGCCTGGATCGCCGAGGCCTTGACCGCCGGCAGGTCGAGATCGCCGGTCAGCGCCGCCAGCGCCCAGCCCCGGTCGGGATCGGGCGCCCTGCGCAGATAATCGGCGATCAGCGCCAGCTTCGCATTGCGCGAGCGGGTGTAGACGAGGCCGTCGAGGAGCTGGGAGAAGGCGTGCATCGACTAGGTCTTTTCCCTCCCTTCGAGGGATGGGCGATGACGACACCCCGCCATCACCCCTCGTCCTCATCCTCATAGCCGACCAGCGCGAGGGCGCGGGCCTGCATCTGGTGGAGGCCGCACCAGTGGACCAGCGCTTCCTCCCGCCCGTGCGTCACCCAGATCTCCGACGGGGCGACCTCGTGGATCGTCGCGGTCAGTTCGTCCCAGTCGGCATGGTCGGAGATGACGAGCGGCAGCTCGACATTCTTCTGCCGCGCGCGCTGACGCACGCGCATCCAGCCCGAGGCCATCGCCGTGATCGGATCGGGCAGCCGCCGCGACCAGCGGTCGTTGAGCGCCGACGGCGGGCACAGCACCACCTTGCCGCGCAGCTGCTCGGCCGAGGCCGCCGTCGCCGGGACGAGCTCGCCCAGCTCGACCCCGAAGTCGCGATAGAGGTCGCACATCCGTTCGAGCGCGCCGTGGATGTAGATCGGATCGGCATGGCCGTGCGCGCGCAGCTCGGCGATCACCCGCTGCGCCTTGCCCAGCGCATAGGCGCCGACCAGCACGCAGCGCTCCGGCGCGGCATGGAGCGCGCCGAGCAGCCGGTCGATCTCCTGCCCGATCGGCGGATGGCGGAACACCGGCAGGCCGAAGGTCGCCTCGGTGACGAGGACGTCGCACGGCACCGGCTCGAACGGCGCGCAGGTCGGATCGTCGCGGCGCTTGTAGTCGCCCGTCACCACCACCCGCTCGCCAGCATGTTCGAGCAGGATCTGCGCCGATCCCAGCACATGGCCGGCAGGGACATAGCTGATGTTCACCGGGCCCAGCGAGACGGTCTCGCCATAGGCGACGGGGATGCCCGCGATGTCGCCATAGCGCAGCGCCATGATCGCCAGCGTCTCGGGCGTCGCCCAGCTCGTGCCGTGGCCGCCGCGCGCATGATCGGCATGGCCGTGGGTGACCAGCGCGCGTTCGACCGGGACCGAGGGATCGATCCACGCATCGGCGGGACGCACATAGATGCCCTTGGGCGATGCTTCGATCCAGCGAGCGGCCATGACGAAAGAGACGATAGGCGCCGCCGCCGGTTCCGTCGACCACTGCGAAAGTGCTGTAAACGCCCGTATATAGCCCGTTTTTGGTGACATGGCGATCGGAGACGCTATGATGTTACCCATCGTAACATCCTGAGGTCGACTCCATGGCCTACTCCATCAAAGTCAACGGCACCGATCGCAGCGTCGACGTCGACGAGGACACCCCGCTGCTCTGGGTGATCCGCGACGATCTCGGCCTCACCGGAACCAAGTTCGGCTGCGGCGTCGCGATGTGCGGCGCCTGCACGGTCCACATGGACGGCCAGCCGCTGCGCTCCTGCGCGATGCCGGTCTCCGGCGTGACCGGCGAGATCACCACGATCGAGGCGGTCGAAGGAGCCGAGGCCAAGGCGGTGCAGGACGCCTGGGTGGCGCACGACGTGCCCCAGTGCGGCTATTGCCAGTCGGGCCAGGTGATGAGCGCGGTCGCCCTGCTCCGCGAGAATCCGAAGCCCAGCGACAACGACATCGACCTGGCGATGAACGGCAATCTCTGCCGCTGCGCCACCTATGTCCGCATCCGCGCCGCGATCCATTCCGCGGCCAAGACCCTGGCGGCGGCATGACCATGGGCGCGCAGCACACCACCCTCTCCCGCCGGCCCCTCTCCCGCCGTGACGCGCTCAAGGGCGCGGGCGCGCTCGTCATCGGCCTGAGCCTGCCGTTCGGGGCGGGCAAGGCGCTGGCGCAGGCCAAGGGCCCGGCCCCGGTCGATCCCAACGCCTTCATCCGCATCGGCGCGGACGACGTCGTGACGGTGATCGTCAAGCATACCGAGATGGGCCAGGGCCCCTATACCGGCCTCGCCACCATCGCCGCCGAGGAGCTCGACGCCGACTGGTCGCAGATGCGGGTCCAGAGCGCCCCCGCCAACGTCGCGATCTACGCCAACACCCTGCTCGGCGCGCAGCTCACCGGCGGCTCGACCGCGATCGCCAACAGCTTCGACCAGCTCCGCCGCGCCGGCGCGATGGCGCGGGCGATGCTGGTCCAGGCCGCCGCCGCCGAATGGAAGGTGTCGGCCGCCGACATCGCGGTGGGCAAGGGCGTCATCAGCCACAAGGCAAGCGGCCGTTCGGCCGGCTTCGGCAAATTCGCCGCGGCGGCGGCCAAGCTGCCGGCCCCGAAGCAGGTCAGGCTCAAGGACCCGTCGGCCTTCACCCTGATCGGCAAGGACCAGTCGGGCCGCCGCGTCGACAGCGCCGACAAGTCGACCGGCCGCGCCAAGTTCACCATCGACATGACCGCGCCGGACATGCTGACCGTCCTGGTCGCGCGCAGCCCGCGCTTCGGCGGGACGGTGAAGAGCTTCGACGCCGCCGAGACGCTGAAGGTCAAGGGCGTCGTCGCCGTCCGCCAGATATCGAGCGGGGTCGCCGTCTATGCGCGCGGCATGTGGCCCGCGATCAAGGGCCGCAAGGCGCTCAAGGTCGCCTGGGACGACAGCAAGGCCGAGATGCGCGGCACCGACGAGATGATCGCCGCCTATCTCGAACAGACGCGGAAACCCGGCCGCGTCCACCATGCGAGCGGCGACGTCGACAAGGCGCTGGCCGCCGGCGGCGAGGTGATCGAGGCGGACTATGCCTTCCCCTATCTCGCCCATGCGCCGATGGAGCCGCTCGACGGCTTCATGGTCTGGGACGGCACCACCGCCCGCGCGCGCTTCGGATCGCAGGGACAGACGATCGACCAGGGCGCGATCGCCAGGGTGTTCGGCATCCCGATGGAGAAGGTCGAGATCGAGACGCTGCTCGCCGGCGGCAGCTTCGGCCGCCGCGCCCAGGCGACCGCGCACCTCGCCGCCGAGCTGGCCGAAGTCGCCAAGGCGATGCCGGTCGGCACCCCGGTCAAGCTGGTGTGGACGCGCGAGGACGACATCCATGGCGGCTATTACCGCCCGCTGTTCGTCCACCGCTTCCGCGGCGCGGTGAAGGACGGCCGGATCACCGCCTGGTCGAACACGATGATGGGCCAGTCCTTCATGATCGGATCGCCGTTCGAATCCTTCGCCGTCAAGGACGGCATCGATTCGATCATGAGCGAGGGCGCCGCCGAGCTGCTCTACGACATCGCCGACTTCCGCTGCGACGTCCATGTCGCCCAGTCGCCGGTGCCGACATTGTGGTGGCGGTCGGTCGGCCACACCCATACCGGCTATGCCGTCGAATGCTTCGTCGACCAGCTCCTGAAGGCGGCGGGGCAGGACCCGGTGGCCGGGCGGCTGGCGATGATGGGCAAGGCGCCGCGCGCAGCAGGCGCGCTCAAGGCGGTCGCCGAGCTGGCGCAGTGGAAGGGGTCGCAGGCGGCGAACGGCCGCGCCCGCGGCGTCGCGGTGGTCGAGAGCTTCAACACGTTCGTCGCCCAGATCGCCGAGGTCTCGGTCGGTGCCGACGGCGAGCCGCGCGTCCACAAGGTGTGGGCGGCGGTCGACTGCGGCATCGCGGTGAACCCCGACATCATCCGCGCCCAGGTCGAGGGCGGGATCGGCTATGCGCTGGGCCACGCCCTCTATGCCGAGGTGCCGCTGGTCGAAGGCGTTCCCGCCGTCTCCAACTTCAACGACTATCGATCGCTGAGGATCAACGAGATGCCCGAAATCGAGGTCGTCGTCGTCCGCTCGGCCGAGCCCCCCACCGGGATCGGCGAGCCGGGGGTTCCCCCGCTCGCCCCCGCCGTCGCCAACGCGCTCGCCGCGCTCGGCGGCAAGCGTCCGGCCCGCCTGCCGATGGTGCGGGCATGATCGCCCGGCTGTCGATCGTCGCGGCCCTCGCCGCGCTGGCCGTCGCCGGGGCGGGGATCGCCGCCGGCAAGGAAGCAGCGACGCCGATGGCGACCAGCCTGCGCCCGCTGTCCGACTTCGCCGGGATCAAGGACCGCAAGGCCCGCTCGCTCGCGCTGTTCGCCGAGGTCGGCAAGGTGATCCAGCATCCGCGCTGCACCAACTGCCACCCGGCCGGCCAGCGGCCGACCCAGACCGACGCGATGCGGCCGCACATGCCGCTGGTCGTGCGCGGCGACGGCGGCATGGGCGCGGCCGGCATGCGCTGCATGACCTGCCACCATGGCGAGAATTTCGAGCCGGCGGGCGTGCCCGGCAACCCGAAATGGCAGCTCGCGCCGGAGGAGATGGCCTGGGCCGGCAAGTCGCTCGGGGCGATCTGCGCGCAGATCAAGGACAGCAACCGCAACGGCGGCCGCAGCATGGCCGAACTCGTCCACCACATGGCCGAGGACGAACTGGTCGGCTGGGGCTGGCATCCCGGCGGCAAGCGCACCCCCGCGCCCGGCACCCAGGCCGAGTTCGGGGCGCTGTTCAAGGCCTGGGCGGATTCGGGCGCCTATTGCCCGAGCTGAGAGGCATCCTCCCCCCATCCGTCATCCTGGCTTTCGCCAGGATGACGGATGGATTTACGCCTCCGCGCGATAGGTGGCGAGGTCGGCGCCGACCTTGCCCGAACGGGCGTTCTCCTCGCGCTGGCGGGCGGCTGCCTCGTCATAGAGGAAGGGCAGATAGGCGTAGCGCTTGCCGCGCGTGACCGGCGTCGCCTCGTGCAGCAGCGAGCAGGAGAAGACCACCGCGCCGCCGGTCGGAGCGCGGTAGCGGCGCTGGCCGAATTCGGGGAAGATCAGGTCGCCGCCCTCATAGTCGCCGGCATTGAGGTTGATCGTGCAGGCGAAGCGGCGATGGGCGGTGCCGCCCGTGGTGTTGTCGCGATGCGCCTGGAAGAAGCCGCTGTCGCCGCTGTCGTAGCAGGCGATCATGTACCGCTCGATGCGGCTGGCGCGGAACTGGAAGACGCGTTCGATCTGCGGCACCAGGAAGCGGGAGAGCCGGGCCCTGACCTGCTCGCGCAGGACGTCGTCGTCGTCGAGATAATAGTCGCTCCGCCGCTTGACCGACGAATCCATCACCCCCACCGTCCGGCCGTCGACCTCGCGCATGAAGCCCGAGGGACTGCCGCCGTGCCGCTCGTAGAGGTCGATCAGGCGGCGGCAGAAGGCCGGATCGAAGATGTTCGGCGCGACCAGCACCGGCGCGGGCAGGTCCGGCGCGGGCCCGGCCAGCAGGGCGCGCAAGCTGTCGAGCAGCTTCGGTCCGGCGCCGATGCCGGCGCGGCCGAGGACGCGCAGCATCGGATCGCAGAGCAGCCAGTGCGGCCGCGTCCGCCCGTCGGGATCGACCGCCCGGAACCGCCGCGCGATCGACCGGTCATGGTCGAGGAACCAGCGGATGCCGGGCATCCGATGGGCGATGCGGCCCTGGGCCGCATCGTCGGGATCGTCGCTTATCCCGAAGAAGCAGGCGCTCCGGTCGTCGAACAGGTCACGCTGCGCCGCCAGCGCGGCGAGCGCCGCCTGGGCCTGCGCCGTGCCCGCGCTGCCGAGGAACAGCAGCACGACATGGCGGCCGGCGATGCTGTCGAACTGGAAGCGGGGCCGGTCGAGCGTCGGCGCAGCGAACCAGGGCGCCGGGTCCCCCGGCATCAGAAATCCGGTCATCGTGCGGGCGGGTTCCGATCAGACCGCTTCGTCGACGAAATTCTCGGCCACCGTGTCGATCGTCTCGGGCTCCTCGGGGCCGGTGATCGCGTAGGACATCTCGCCCTCGCGCCAATAGGCGACCGATGCGCCCTCGTGCCGCACGGCGGTCGGCGCCATGGGCGCGTCGCTCGGGGCCCGGACGGCGAACAGCGACAGCTTCTTGGCATTGGGCGTCCGCACCATGAGCTGCAACGCCGGCCCCTCCTTCGACGGGAATATCTGCGCGTCGGTCACGACCCACTGGGCCGGCAGCCGCGGCACGCGGATCTGGGTGTTGCGCTGGACCTCGCCGGCGTCGAAGCGCGGCGTCTCGACCTGCGAGACCATCGCCTCGCGCAGCAGGCCGGTGCGATAGGCCGCGACGGCGTCGCCGACATAAGCGGGCGGACCGGCCTGGACGTCGCGCCCGGGCAGCACCACGATCGCGATCAGCGCCGCAGCCGCAAGCCCCTGCATCGCCCGGCCGCCCCACAGGTTGCGGAAGCTGCGCGGCGCCCCGTCGCCCAGCCGGGCCGACAGCCGGGCGGCGGCGGACAGCATCTCCGGCGGCGCGTCGCCGAGGTCGGTGGCCAGCAGGCGCAGCGAGGTTCGAAGGCGCAAATCCTCCATGAAGACATGGGCGGCCTCCGGATCGGCGGCGAGATGGCTCTCCACCTCGAGCCGGCGGCCAAGATCGAGCTCGCCGTCCAGATAGGCCTGGATCTCGGCTTCGGTGACGGGTTCAGGATGCATCCTTGCCTCCAACGATATGCAGGCGGGTCGCTTCGGCGGCCTGGGGTTCGCGCAACGCGGCGCGCGCGCGGTGCAGCCGCGACATGACCGTGCCGACCGGCACGCCGAGGGTCGTCGCGGCCTCGTGATAGCTCAGCCCCTGGACGCTGATCAGGCTGATGACGGCGCGGTGCTCCTCGGGCAGTGCCTCGAAGCGCGCCGCGATCTCGCGCAGGAACACCGCCTGCTCCTGCCCGCCATGCGCGACCAGCCCCTCGCTGAGCTGGCTGAGCCTGGCGTTGCGCCGCTGCTCGCTGCCCTCGCGCCGCTTCTGGTCGATGAACAGATTGTGGAGGATCGACAGCAGCCAGGACCGCAGCGCCCGATCGGGCCGATAGGTCGACGCCCGTTCATAGGCGCGCAGCAACGCTTCCTGGACGAGGTCGTCGGCCGCGACCGCGTCCCTGGTCAACGCGCGCGCATAGCCGCGCAATCGCGGCAATTCGCGCTCGATCTCATGGCTGCTCCATCCGCTCATGCCCCAGATACGAGCCGGCGGGGGGATTATTCCAACCCTTTGTCGGGGCCCTTGTCGAGCGCGCGGGAGCCGAGGAAATCGGCGAGGGCGACGCCGGCCACGACGCCGAGCGCGAGCAGCGCCATCTTGCGGCGCGGATTGGCGGGCGCGGCGATATAGGCGAGCGCCGCCAGGTCGAAGGCGTCGCCCGCCAGCCGCCACCGCACCGGCGCCGCGCTCCCCGGCGCGAGCAGGCCGGCGACGCCGGTCGCCACCTCGCGCGCGCCGGCGATCCGGAACAGCCGCCCGCCCATCTCCGCCCCGGCGCCGATGCCGTGGCCGAGGCGCCGCCCCAGCGCGATGTCGGCGATGCCGAACGCCAGGCTCGCCGCGCCGATCGCCCGGCCTATCGTTTCAGGCTTCATCATCCTCCCCTCGGTCTCCCCCATATCAACGCGGCCGGAGGCCGAAGGCTCCGGATAGGGTCTAGCCGCCCGGCGATTCGCCCGCTATCGGCGGCGCATGACCCAGCCCACCGAGATCACGCCCGAAATCGTCGCCGAGCACGGCCTGTCGCCCGAGGAATATGAGCGCATCCTGCGCGCGCTCGGCCGGACGCCGAACCTGACCGAGCTCGGCATCTTCTCGGTGATGTGGTCCGAGCATTGCAGCTACAAGTCGAGCCGCATCCACCTGAAGAAGCTGCCGACCACCGGCCCGCAGGTGATCTGCGGCCCGGGCGAGAATGCCGGCGTCGTCGACATCGGCGACGGCCAGGCCGCCATCTTCAAGATGGAGAGCCACAACCACCCGTCCTATATCGAGCCCTATCAGGGCGCGGCGACCGGCGTCGGCGGCATCCTGCGCGACGTCTTCACCATGGGCGCGCGGCCGGTGGCGAACATGAACGCGCTGCGCTTCGGCCGGCCCGACCATCCCAAGATGCGCCACCTGATCGCCGGCGTCGTCCACGGCATCGGCGGCTACGGCAATTGCGTCGGCGTCCCGACGGTCGGCGGCGAGGTCAATTTCCACGCCGCCTATGACGGCAACATCCTCGTCAACGCGATGACGGTGGGCGTCGCCGAAACCAACAAGATCTTCTATTCGGCCGCCTCGGGCGTCGGCAACCCGATCGTCTATGTCGGCTCGAAGACCGGCCGCGACGGCATCCACGGCGCGACCATGGCCTCGGCCGACTTCTCCGAGGATTCGGAGGAGAAGCGCCCGACCGTGCAGGTCGGCGACCCGTTCACCGAGAAGCTGCTGATCGAGGCCTGCCTCGAGCTGATGGCGACCGATGTCATCGTCGCGATCCAGGACATGGGCGCGGCCGGCCTCACCTCCTCCTCGGTCGAGATGGCGTCGAAGGGCGGCGTCGGCATCGAGCTGGACATGAACGCCGTCCCCTGCCGCGAGACCGGCATGACGCCCTATGAGATGATGCTGTCGGAATCGCAGGAGCGGATGCTGATGGTCCTCAAGCCGGGCCGCGAGGCCGAGGCCGAGGCGATCTTCCGCAAGTGGGAACTCGACTTCGCCGTGATCGGCAGGGTCACCGACACCGGCCGCATGGTGCTGCGCTTCGACGGCGAGACGGTGTGCGACATCCCGCTCGGCCCGCTCGCCGACGAGGCGCCGCTCTACGACCGCCCCTGGGTGCCGACCGCCCCGCGCGAGCCGCTTGGCGCGGTCGCGGCCAAGGGATCGATCGGCGACAACCTGGTCGCGCTGATGGCCTCGCCCGACCTCGCCAGCCGCCGCTGGATCTGGGAGCAATATGACCACATGGTCGGTGCCGACACTGTCCAGCGCCCCGGCGGCGACGCCGCGGTGGTCCGCGTCCACGGGACGAAGAAGGGCATCGCGATCAGCACCGACTGCACCCCGCGCTACGTCTTCGCCGATCCGGTCGAGGGCGGCGCGCAGGCGATCGCCGAATGCTGGCGCAACATCACTGCGGTCGGCGCCAAGCCGCTCGCGACCACCGACTGCATGAACTTCGGCAACCCGCAGCGGCCCGAGATCATGGGCCAGTTCGTCGGCGCGATCGAGGGCATGGCCAAGGCCTGCGCGGCGCTCGACTTCCCGATCGTGTCGGGCAATGTCAGCCTCTACAACGAGACCAAGAACGACGACGGGTCGGGCAGCGCGATCCTGCCGACCCCGGCGATCGGCGGCATCGGCCTGCTCGCCGACATCGATGCGATGGCGACGATCGCCTTCAAGGCGGCCGACGAGCACATCCTGCTGATCGGCGAGGACGGCGCGCATCTCGGCCAGTCGCTGTGGCTGCGCCATGTCGCGGGCCGCGAGGACGGCCCGCCGCCGCCGGTCGACCTGGAACTGGAGAAGCGCAACGGCGACTTCGTCCGCGAGCTGATCCTGGCCGGGCGGGTCACCGCGGTCCACGACGTCTCGGACGGCGGCCTGCTGGTCGCGCTCGCCGAGATGGCGCTGGCCGGCGGCATCGGCGCGCATGTCGACGATCTCGACCATGGCCGCGCCTTCGGCGAGGACCAGGCGCGCTACGTCGTGACCACCGCCAATTCGGACGCGATCCTGGCCGCCGCGCTGACCGCCGGCGTCACTGCCCGCCGCCTCGGCACCACCGGCGGCGAGACCCTCGCCGGCGTCCCCCTGCACAAGCTGCGCGACGCGCATGAAGGCTTCTTCCCGACCTTGATGGCCAACTAAAAAATCCTCCCTGCCGCGCAGCGGCGGGGAGGGGGACCATGCGCAGCATGGTGGAGGGGTATCCGACGCTGCCAAGCCCGACGCCCCGCGCCCGAGCCCGCCAGCTTCGCCGCGAGATGAGCCTGCCGGAAGTGCTGCTCTGGCGGTTGCTGCGAAACAAGGGCGCCGGTTTCCGCTTCCGGCGGCAGCATCCGGCGGGCCCCTATGTCCTCGACTTCTACTGCCCCGAGCTTCGGCTCGCCGTCGAGGTCGACGGGATCGGGCATGACATGGGCGACCAGCCGGAGCGGGACGAGCGGCGGCGGGCATGGCTGGCGGAGCAGCGGATCGATATCGTCAGCGTTCCGGCGGCGGAGGTGTTGCGGGACGTGGCGGCGGTGGCGGATTCCATTCGTCGGATTTGCCACGGGCGCGGATGACCCCTCCACCACCCTGCGGGTGGTCCCCCTCCCCGTCCTCCGGACAGGGAGGATTTAGAGGGTTGCTGCCCGGACCATCCTTTGCGGGGCCATCTGGTCGGCTTCGATCGGCTCGTCGAAGGCGACGCCGATGCGGTCCTCGTCGGCCCAGCGGATCACGCCGTCGACCGGCCCGCCATTGCCGAGGTCGAGGGTGACCGCCTCGCCGGGGCGGAACGGGATGGCGCATTCGATCATCGCCCCCGATCGCGACAGGTTGCGGATGCGGGCCGGCTCGACGCCGCGCGCGCTGCGCACCGTCGCCGAGCGCAGCACCGCGACCCGGGGATCGCGGGTCACGAGCAGGCCCGGCATGGCGAGCTTGCCCGATCCGGCGACCCGCGCGCGCGCCTCGTCGGACAGCATCGGCCGGCCGAAGATATAGCCCTGGATGTGGCTGCAGCCGAGCGAGCGGATCAGCGCCAGTTCGTCGGGCGTCTCCGCCCCCTCGGCGGTCGTCTCCATCTCCAGGCTCTCGGCGAGCGCCACGATCGCACGGATGATCGCCGCGTTGCGGTTGCCGGGAACCGCCGCGCCGCGCACGAAGCTCTGGTCGATCTTGATCTTGTTGAACGGCGCCTTCTTCAGATAGCCGAGCGACGAATAGCCGGTGCCGAAATCGTCGAGCGCGAAGCGGACGCCGATCGCCTTGAGCCGGGCGAACATCGCATCGGTCGCGGCATCGTCGTTGAGGAACACGCCCTCGGTGATCTCCAGCTCCAGCCGGTGCGGCGGCAGCTGCGCGGCGGCGAGCGCCGACAGGACGATCCCGGGCAGCGACGGATTGGCGAACTGGATCGGCGAGATGTTGACGGCGACCCGCACCGGATCGGGCCAGTTCGCCGCCTCCAGGCAGGCGGTGCGCAGCACCCATTCGCCGATCTGCGGGATCAGGCCGATCTCTTCGGCCACCGGGATGAAATCCGAAGGAGAGACGGCGCCCCGCGTCGGATGGTCCCAGCGGACCAGCGCCTCGAAGCAGACGATCGCCTCGCTCCCGGCATCGACGACCGGCTGGTAGACGAGGTGGAGCCCGCTCTCGCTCATCACCCCGCGCAGGTCCATTTCGAGCAGGCGCCGGTCCTTGGCGCTGGCGTGCATCTCCGGCTCGTAGAAGCGGTGGACGCCCTTGCCGTCGGCCTTGGCCGCGTAGAGGGCGAGATCGGCGTTGCGGACCAGCGCGTCGGCGGTGGCGCCGTCGTCGGGCGCGATGGCGATGCCGATCGAGGCGCCGATCGAGACATGCGCCCCGTCGATCAGATAGGGCTGGGACAGCTGCTGGATGATCGCCGAGGCGAGCGTGGCGAGGCGGTTCCGTTCGACGATGCCGGGCAGGACGACGTTGAACTCGTCGCCGCCGAGCCGCCCGACCTGCCCGTCTTGCTGGACGACGCGCTGAAGCCGCACGGCGACCTGACGCAGCAGGGCGTCGCCGACCGGATGGCCGAGCGTGTCGTTGACCATCTTGAAGCGGTCGAGATCGAGCATGAACAGCGCCGCGCGCTTGGGCCGGCCGGCGATGTCGCGCAGCGATTCGTCGAGGGTGCGGCGCATCAGGATGCGGTTGGGCAGGCCGGTCAGCGAATCATAGCTGGCGAGGCGCTTCACCTCGGCCTCCGACCGGCGCATCTCGGTCAGGTCGGTGCCGCTGCCCCGGAAGCCCAGGAAATTGCCATATTCGTCGAAGGCCGGGCGGCCCGACAGCGACCACCAGCGCACGTCGTCACCCGCCGCGCGCACCGCGATCTCGGAGAAGGCGAGCCGGGTCGCGAGGTGGAAGCCCAGCGTCCTCTCGCCCGCGCCGGAACCGGCGCCGTCGCCCGCCTCGTGCAGCACCAGCCCGGTCATCGGCGTGCCGAGCAGCCGATCGGCGGCGAGGCCGAGCGCCGCCGCGATCTGCGGCGAGATATAGCTGATCAGGCCGCGATCGTCGGTTTCCCAGAACCAGCCGCGCCCGCTCTCCTCGAACTCGCCGAGCAGCAGCGACGCCTTCAGCGCCACGGCGGCGCGGGCCAGCCAGCGGCGCGACGCGACATAGCTGCGCTCCGATATGCCGCCGAGCATGACGACCGCGACGGCGAGCAGGGGAACCAACAGGGCCAGCACCGCCCAGGGCCCGAGCGCGACGGTGGCCGCGATCGCCAGGCAGAGCCACAGCGCCAGCGCGGCGGTCGGCACCGGCGCGAAGACGAGCGTGGTGACGACCAGCAGCCCGCCATGCGCGACCGCCGCGAGCGCCCAGCGCGACGGCGCGAGGCCGGTCGCCGAGGCAAGCAGCCAGACCGACCAGCCGAACCCCTGGACCAGCCCGAGCAGCGCGACGAAGCCGTGCATCCGTTCGGGGGCGGTGGCCCCCTTCCCGCGCCGCGCGACCAGCCGGATCGCCCCGCCCGCCACGAGCATCGCCAGCAGCGGCGCGGCGATCATCCAGAAGCCGGCGCCGCCCAAGGCAGGGCGGCCCAGCAGCCAGAGGCCGGCGGCGACGATCAGGTCGGCGAGCAGCAGCAGCGGCAGGGCGTCGAGCGCCATGCGCACGCGGTTGGCGACCGATTGCCGGTCGTGCGCGTCGCCGCGCGGGAAAAGGCCGCGCAGGAAGCGCAGGCGCCCCGCATCGGCGCCATCCTCGCCGTCGCCACGCCCTTCGATCGCGAAGGCCGATCTTCCGCGTACCCGCCGCATCCGGCGCTTCTCCCTCGATCCCGCACGGACCGCGGAGACCCACCCCCGCGCCCGTCGAGTCGAGGTCTATCCCAGGCTGCTTAATTTCGTTTGAACTTCGCCGTCGACCACGCTCGCGCGGAGCAGCCAGCGGCGGTCGCCCTCGAGGCCGAGCGCGGTCAGCGTGCCGCTGCGATAGGCGCCGGTGTCGATGCCCATCCGATTCGCCTGGATGTCGGGCTCGGTCGAGATCGAGTGGCCATGGACGATGAAGGCGCCATGATCGCCCTTGTGATCGAGGAACTCCTGCCGGATCCAGCGCATGTCCTTCGGGTCCTGCTCCTCGAGCGGGACGCCGGGGCGGACCCCGGCATGGACCAGCACATAGTCGCCGAAGCGGATGGCATCGGGCAGGCCGTCGAGGAACTGGCGATGGCGCTCGGGAATATAGCGGCGCAGCGTCTCGGCCGGCGGCAGTTCCTCCCCCAGCGTCGCGACCGGGACCCCGTAGCTGGCCAGCGTCTCGTATCCGCCGAACTTCAGCCAGAGGTTCTGGCTCTGGTCGTCCATGGGATCGAGCGCGCGCAGCATCGCCTCCTCATGGTTGCCCATGAGGATGTGGAAGGTCGCGAAAGCGGGCAGGCCGCTGATCGCATATTCCACGGTTTCCGCCGAATATGGCCCGCGATCGACGAGGTCGCCGAGCAGCACGACATGATTGTCGGCCTCCGCCCGGGCGGCGATGTCGTCGCGGATATGGGCGAGCAGCGGCAGCAGCAGATCGAGCCGGCCATGGACGTCGCCCACCGCATAGACGCGCTGCCCCGCCGGCACCTGCGGACGATGGGCATCGGCCCGCCGCGCGGTCAGCGTGTTCATCCGCTGCCGCCATCCGCGGTCTCCGCCCTGGTCGGTTCCTGGCTGGTTCAAAGCAACATCTCCACCACCGCGAATATGGCGACGGGCCGCCGGATTGGCAATGCGAGCGGCCGAAACGGCAAGGTTGGGTTAAGCCGGCACCGTCATGCTGACCGTCCCACAAGGCCGTTCGTCATCTACACGGTTGAAACCATGTTCTTGTGCGGCCATAGAGCAGCCGATCGATCATGACCGTAAACGCACCCATTCAGTCCCGTCCCGCCTCGCTTCCGGATCGGTCGCTGCTTCGCCTCATCGCGACCAGGGCATTTCGCTGGTGGCATGACCTGCGCACCGGCGGGCGGCGCGACGAGGTGGCGGTCCTGCTCCGGCCCTTCTCCTTCTGGGCGGGACAGACGAGCGCGCTGTCCGGCGAGGGCGGCACCGACCCCAGCCTGGTGCCGGGCTATGCCTTCCACACCGATTATGTGCCGTCGACCGGCGGCCGGATGCGCTACCGGGTCCACCTGCCCGGCCTGACCGGCACCCGCGGCCAGCTCATCATCAACATCAACGGGCTCACCGAGGCCGGCGAGTCGGTGCCGCCCAAGGTGCTGGCCCTGCCGATCGACAAGCTGGTCGCCGACGGCGGCGACTTCGAGGTGACCAAGTTCGGATTGCCCGGCCACAGCTATGCGATCATGGGCACGCTGAGCGAGGATGCCGACGCCCGCGCCGAGCGGGTCGAGATCAGCCTGAAGGGCGGCGACAGCAGCGACGCGCTGCGCGCCCGGCTGGAGGCGGCGCGGCGCGAATTCCTGGCGGCGCCGGGCACCGGGGCGCTCGGGAAGACCGTCGTGCGCCGCCGCGCGACCCTCGCCCATCCGATCTCGCAGATGTGCACCGCTTCGCAGATGGCCGAGCCCATCTATGCGGAATGGTGCCGCCGCATGGACAACGCGCCCACCCGCCACCGCAAGCAGTGGGAGTTCGTGTTCATCCTGCGCGCGCTCGAATATTACGGCGCGCTGCAACCGGGAGCGCGCGGCCTGGGCTTCGGGGTGGGGATCGAGCCGCTCTCGTCGATCTTCGCCGCGGCGGGATGCGAGGTGGTCGCGACCGACCTCGCCGCCGACGACGACCGGGCGCAGGTGTGGAACGACACCTATCAGCTCGGCTCCAACCTGCGGCAGATCCACAATCCGCAGCTCTGCGACGAGGCCGCCTTCTTCGAGCGCGTCAGCTATCGCCCGGTCGACATGAACGCGATCCCGGCCGACCTGGTCGACTTCAACTTCACCTGGTCGTCCTGCGCCTATGAGCATCTCGGCTCGATCGAGGCCGGCCTGACCTTCTTCGAGAATTCGCTGAAGTGCCTGGCCCCCGGCGGCATCGCGGTGCACACGACCGAGCTCAACCTCAGCTCGAACAGCTCGACCCTCGACAAGGGCGGCACCGTGATCTTCCGCCGCCGCGACTTCGAGACGCTCGCCGAGCGGCTGCTGGCCCAGGGGCATGAGGTGATGCCGATCACCTTCGACAGCGGCGACACCGATCTCGACCGTTTCATAGACCTCCCGCCCTATTCCAGCGATCCGCACCTGAAATTGCAGTTGCTGCGCTGGGTTTCGACCTCCTTCGGGATGATCGTCCGAAAAAAGAGCTGAGTATCAAGGCAACCCCGAAACGGCTCCGTCGTTACTACGCAGCCCCATGATCCGTTTTGGTGCAATGCCGCAATTTGTTATTGCAACAAATGCATGCCTGTATATTTTCACGGCGCGCGGTGGGGCCAGGGAGACGAGCGTGATAACACACGACATCCGGTCCGAAGCGACCGCGAAACAGCTATTGGAACGCGGCCGCCAGGTGCTGAGGGCCGAGATCGACGCCCTCCTCCAGCTCGAAGCCTATCTCGACGACAATTTCGCCGGCGCCGTGCGGATGCTCGACGCGACCCAGGGCCGCATCGTCGTCACCGGCATGGGCAAGTCGGGGCATATCGCCCGCAAGATGGCCGCCACCTTCGCGGCGACCGGCTCGCCCGCGATCTTCATCCACCCGGCCGAAGCGGCGCATGGCGACCTCGGCATGGTGCAGCAGGGCGACACGCTGATCGTCCTGTCCAATTCGGGCTCGACGCCCGAGCTGACCCCGATCATGCAGCATTGCCGCAGCATGCGCATCCGCATCATCGGCATCGCCTCGCGGCTCGATTCGCCGGTGATGCAGGCCTCCGACGTCCGCCTGCTGCTGCCGCAGGTGCGCGAAGCCTGCCCCAGCAACATCGCGCCGACCAGCTCGACGACGATGATGCTCGCGCTCGGCGATGCGCTCGGCATGGCGCTGATGGACCTGCGCGGCGTCGCCCGCGACAATATCAAGAAGCTGCATCCGGGCGGGGCGATCGGCCTGCGCCTGATGGCGGTGAGCGAGATGATGCACGGCGGCGCCAGCCTGCCGCTGGTGCGCCGCGACACGCCGATGCGCGAGGTGATCATGACGATGACGTCGATGGGCTTCGGCGCCGCCGGCGTGGTCGATGACGACGGCCGCCTGGTCGGGGTGATCACCGACGGCGACCTTCGCCGCCATGTCGGCGACCTGGGCGACGGCGTCGCCGCCGCCGTGATGACGCGCAATCCCAAGACGGTGCCGCTCGGCACCCTCGCCGAGGACGCGCTGATGATCATGAACGACTGCAAGATCACCACCGTCTTCGTGATGGAGGACGAACGGCCCGACACGCCGGCCGGCATCGTCCATATCCACGATTTCGTCCGCTACGGCCTGAGCTGATCCCGCCGCCCGGCATGGCCGACGTCGCGGTCATCATTCCCGCGCGCTACCAGTCGTCGCGCTATCCGGCCAAGCCGCTGGCGCCGCTGGTCGGCGCGACCGGCACGCCCAAGCCGCTGATCCGGCGAAGCTGGGAATGCGCGGCCGCGATCGTCGATCCCGCCTCGATCTGGATCGCGACCGACGACGATCGCATCGCCGATGCGGTGCGCGGCTTCGGCGGGCAGGTGGTGATGACCGCCGAGAGCTGCGCCAACGGCACCGAGCGCTGCGCCGACGCGATCGCGCGGCTCGGCATCGCGCCCGAGATCGTCGTCAACCTGCAGGGCGACGCCCCGCTGACGCCCGGTCATGTCGTCGCCGCGCTGGTCGACGCGCTGCGCGCGATGCCCGATGTCGCGATGACCACCCCGGCGATCCGCTGCGCGCGGAGCACCTATGCCCATCTGGTCGAGGACCAGGCGCAGGGCCGGGTCGGCGGCACCACGGTGGTGTTCGGCGCCGACCGCCGCGCGCTCTATTTCTCGAAGCGGGTGATCCCGCATCTGCCGCCCGAAGCCGCGACGATGGCCTTCCCGCCGGTCCACCTCCACCTCGGCGTCTATGCCTATCGGCCCGACGCGCTGCGCCGCTACGTCGCGATGGGCGTATCGGAACTCGAACTGCTCGAGGGGCTTGAGCAGCTCCGCTTCCTGGCGGGCGGCATCGCCGTCGGGGTGGTGCCGTTCGATCCGATCGAATGGGACGCGATCGAGCTCAACAACCCGACCGACGTCGCCCCGATCGAAGCCATCCTCAAAGCGCGCGGCATCGCCTAAGAGGAACCATGGCCGGTTCGATTCTGCGTTCGCTCCTCGCGCCCTGGTGGGCCGCGCAACTGCTGACCGGCGCCAAGTCCTTCCTCGACAATCCGCTGATCGGGTCGGAGGCGCTCAACCGGCGCGGGCTCCATCGCTGGCGGGTGGCGACGGCGCGCCGGCTCGCCGAGCGCCGCCGCGCCGCGCTCGCCGGACAGGTCGTCGCCGAGGACCGCGAGGCGTTCGAGCGCGACGGTTTCGTCATCAAGCGCGACTTCCTGCCGCCCGATAGCTTCGTCGCGCTGCGCGACGGGCTGCTCGACTGGTCCGGTCCCGCGCGCGAGATGGTGCAGGGCGACACGATCACCCGCCGCTACGCGGTCGACCCCGAGCTGATCCGCGCGGTGCCGGCGATGAAGGCCCTGCTGCGCGATCCGCGCTGGCAGGGACTGGCGCGCTACGTCGCGAGCTTCGACGTCGAGCCGCTGCTCTATGTCCAGTCGATCCTCAGCCGGCGCCACGACGCGCCGCCCGACCCGCAGACCCGGCTCCACGCCGACACCTTCCACCCGACGATGAAGGCCTGGCTGTTCCTCCAGGACGTCGGCCCCGCCGACGGCCCGTTCTCCTATGTCCCCGGATCGCACCGGCTGACCCCCGAGCGGCTCGCCTGGGAGGAGAAGCGCAGCCTGACCGTCGGCCGCGAGCAGGACTATCTGTCGGCGCGCGGCTCCTTCCGGGTCGACGAGGCGGAGCTGGCGGGCCTCGGCCTGCCGCCGGCCAAGGCCTTCGCCGTCCCCGCCAACACGCTGGTCGTCGCCGACACCTACGGCTTCCACGCCCGCACCATCAGCGACCGGCCGACCACCCGGATCGAGCTGTTCGCCTATAGCCGCCGCAACCCCTTCCTGCCGCTGGCGGGGCTCGACCCGTGGAGCCTGCCCGGCATCGCCGAGCGCCGCGTCCCGCTGCTGTGGCTGACCCACGACATCTATCGCCGCTGGATCGGCCAGCCCTGGGCCAAGGCCGGGCGCAAGCGGCCCGGCGATGAATAGCTCGGCCATTGCGGCCCATCACGTTCGATCCTAAGGGGGCGACGATGGAAGCGCACGCCCAGGACACCGCCCGCGATCTCGATCCGTTCGGCTTCATGATCGGGCATGCCAGCGCGATCCGCCCGCTCGGCGGCGGCGAGCGCAGCCCCGATCCGCGCTACGTCTTCCACACGCCCTATGTCGAGTTCCGGCCGGGCCGCGTGCTGTTCACGATCCATTTCGACAAGCTCAAGGCCAGCTTCGGCGAGCTGCGGGTCAACATCAACGCCTTCATCCCGGGCAGCGGCCGCGACGCGATCTTCGTCACCTCGGTCCGGCTCCAGCTCGGCGACGCCAGCGCCGTCGCGCGCGGCCTGTCCATCCCCTTCCTCAGCGTCGCCGGCGCGACCTATGCCGCCTTCGGCTTTTGCGCGGAGGGCACCGACGCGCAGGCCGCCGGCATCTCGATCCACGCCGAGCAGCTCGAAGCGAACGACGAGGCCGGGCAGCAGCCGCTGCTGCCGACCCATTTCACCGGGATCGACCTGCAGACGCCGCCCCGGCTGGTCGGCGACGACGCCCCGTGCTTCGTCGACCCGGCATCGCAGCCGCTGACCGAGGCCCAGCTCGGCGAGCCGGCCTTCGACCATTGGGCGTCGCGCCTGTCGCCGCGCCCCGCCACGCCCGAGGCGCAGTGGCGGCTCGCGATCATCGCGCAGGCGTTCGACCGCTACGGCATGCTCCGCCCCGGCGCCCGTGGGGTCGGCTGGGGCGAGGAGAGCCGGGCGCTGGCGCCGATCTTCGCCGCGGCCGGGTGCGATGCGGCGCTGGCCACTCCGCCCGCCGATCCCGCCAGCCTGTCGATCGCCTGGAACGCCTTCGCCTGCTCGGCGCTCGACGCCGTTCCGGGGCCCGACGGCGCGCTGCCCGGCCAGCTGGTGTCGCTGGTCGCGCAGTCCGCCGACCAGCGCGGCTTCGATTTCCTCTGGTCGATCGGCATGGCCGAACAGGGCCATGCCGCCGGCAGCACCGTCAACCTGCTCGCCGAGCTGATGAGCGTGCTGCGTCCCGGCGGCTATGTCGTCCACCTGTTCGACCTGGCGACGGCCGCCGGCGCGGCCGGGCTTCCCCGGCCGGAGGTCGAGCGGCTCGCGGTCATGCTGATCGCGCGCGGCTTCTCGGTCGCGCAGCTCCATTTCGCCGACATCGGCCCGCGCGCCAGCGTCCCCTTCGCCCTGATCGCCCGCAAGGACTGACGGGATGAGCCTCGAATCGGTCCGCGCCTTCCTGGCGGCGCATGCCCCCGACATCGCGATCATCGACCAGGGCGCCAGCACCGCCACCGTCCTCGAAGCCGCCGAGACGCTCGGCGTGCTGCCGGGGCAGATCGCCAAGACGCTGTCGATCCGCGTCGGCGAGACGGTGATGCTGGTCGTCGCGCGTGGCGACGCCCGGCTCGACAACCGCAAGACCAAGGACGCGCTCGGCGGGCGGCCCCGCATGCTGGGCGCGGAAGAGGTCGAGGCGCTGACCGGACATCCGGTGGGCGGCGTCTGCCCGTTCGGGCTGGCCAGCCCCCTGCCGATCTATTGCGACCTCTCGCTGAAGGATTTCGATGTGGTCTATCCGGCCGCCGGTTCGCGGACCGCATCGGTGCGGCTCACCCCCGACCGGCTCGTCGCGCTGACCGGCGCGACATGGATCGACGTCTGCCAGCCGCCAGCCTGAGTCTGTTTGGAAAATGCGGTTTCACCGCATTTTGCGGCACCGGCCCGACCTCCCATCAAAGATACACTGAGTGGGAGGTCGGGTGGGGGAGCGGGCCGGTGCCGCCTGAAATGATCCGCAGGATCATTTCCAGACCGACTCTGATGCGGCGCATCAAAAAAGGCCGGAGGAGCATCGCTCCAACCGGCCTTTCGATGATCAGGGAAGGGTGGATCAGGCCTTGCAGCTCTGCGAAGGCTTGCCCGGGGCGGCGATGTCGACCTGCGGGCCGTCGCCGCTGATCGAATAGCCTTCGGCGACATAGGGCTTGCCGGCCTCGGGAGCGGTCAGCGGAACGCCGACCTCTTCCTTCTTGGTCTTGTAGGCCGCCGTGTTGTTGCTGAAGAAATCGACATAGACCAGGCTGCCGTCCTTGCAACGATAGGTGCGGCTGGCGGTCACCATCGGCGGCAGCTCGACCGGCGCGGCGGCGTTCAGCGTGGCCGAATCGGGATCGTCGTTCCCGGCGGTGACGGTTTCGGGCTTGCCGCAAGCGGTGAGCAGGAGGGCGGTGCCGAGAAGGGCGGCGGCGGTGAAGCGGTGGTGGTTCTGCATAACGAGCGGTGTCTTTGAGTCCTTGTGTGCAGTGCGTCAAGTACAGCGTGCCGATGAAGGGCCCATGAACATGCGAATTTCGGTCAATCGCGGCGGAATCCGGCTATCGGATCGAGGAATTCGCGCAAATGGAGCCATTTTTCCCGCTTCTCGGCGATCGGCCGGGTGAAGGCGGGGCTGCTCGACGGCAGGTCGACCAGCGCGAGTCCCGCCGGCGCCCCGATCATCCGCCGCCCGAGTCGCGCCGCCGTGCCGCCGTTGAAGCCGATCGCGCGGAGCGCCGGCAGCGTCGCGACGAGCGCCGCAAGATCGTTCGGCCGATGATCGCGGATCGCCCCGTCGAGGCTGCCGTCGCGCAGCGCGTCGGCGACGACGTCCCACAGGCCGACCCCGGCCGCGCGCAGCCGGTCGAGCCGCGCCGGATAGTCGAGCAGCGCCAGCCCCTCGTCGCCGATCACCGCGCCGGTCAGTCGCCAGAACTGGTTCTGCGGATGGGCATAATAGCGCGCGGCGCGCAGCGACGCCTCGCCCGGCAGGCTGCCGAGCAGCAGCAGGCGGGTGTCGGCGGAGACCACCGGGGGGAAGCTGGCCTTGCGCGGGGGAAGATCGGTCATGGCCCGGAGATGGTGGGATTTGCCGACGCTGCCAAGCAGCAAAGACGCGGACCCAAGAGAAGCTATGTTGGCAAGCCCGGCGTCGCTCGGCTAGGCTCGGCGGCATGGCACATGACATGATAGCGCCCGATGCGCTCGCCCTGATCGGCAACACCCCCCTCGTTCGACTGAAGGGCCCCAGCGAAGCCACCGGCTGCGAGATCCTCGCCAAGTGCGAGTTCATGAATCCCGGCGGTTCGGTGAAGGACCGCGCCGCGCTGGCGATCATCACCGATGCCGAGGAACGCGGCCTGATCGCGCCGGGCGGGATCATCGTCGAGGGCACCGCCGGCAACACCGGCATCGGCCTGGCGCTGGTCGGCAATGCGCGCGGCTACCGCACGATCATCGTCATGACCGACACCCAGAGCCAGGAGAAGCAGGACACGCTGCGCGCGCTGGGCGCCGAGCTGGTGCTGGTGCCGCCGACCGCCTATTCGAACCCCGCCCATTACGTCCACACCTCGCGCCGGATCGCCGAGGAGACGCCGGGGGCGCTCTGGGCCAACCAGTTCGACAACACCGCCAACCGCCTCGCCCATATCCGCACCACCGCGCCCGAGATCTGGGCGCAGACCGGCGGCCGGATCGACGGCTTCACCTGCGCGGTCGGCACCGGCGGCACGCTGGCCGGCGTCGGCCTGGGCCTGAAGGCGTTCAGCGAGGACGTCGTGATCGGGCTGACCGACCCATACGGCGCCGCGCTCTTCAACTATTTCGCGCATGGCGAGCTCAAGGCCGAGGGATCGAGCGTCGCCGAGGGCATCGGCCAGAGCCGCATCACCGCCAATCTCGACGGCGCGCCGGTCGACACCCAGTTCCGCGTCTCCGACGAGGAGGGCCTCGAACAGGTGATCGCCCTGCTCGGCAGCGAGGGGCTGTGCGTCGGCCTGTCGTCGGGCATCAACGTCGCCGGCGCGATCGCGCTGGCGAAGGAGCTGGGGCCGGGCAAGACGATCGTCACGATCCTGTGCGATTCCGGGATGCGCTACCTGTCGTCGCTGTTCAATCCGGCCTGGCTGGAGGCCAAGGGCCTGCCGGTCCCGGCGCTGCTGCGCCGCTGATCCCGGACGGCCGTCGTCCCTCGGCGACGATATTGACGATTGACCTCCGCCCGAGGCTGGCGGACATTGGCGGCATGGGGATCATCGCCTGATGCAGCGCGTGCGGATCGGTATCACCGGCCTGGCCGTCGTTTTCCTCGTCGTCCTGCTGGCGGCGGCGATCGTCGGCTTTCGCTCGAAGGAGCGGGGCGGCGAGGCGAACATGACCGCCGAGAGCGAGAACAGCGCCAAGCCCCCCGCCGATCCGCTCGCCGAACTGGGCGTCGCCCCGGGCGGCACGTCGGGCGAAAGCGGCACGACCCAGGGCACCCCTCCGCAACAGTGACGGCGTTCGCCGCGCGGGCGGGCGCATCCGCCGATCCGCCGACTCGGCAACCGCGATAAACCCCTAAAATCCAACTCGTTTCGGCTCCGTCCAGGCCCAACGGGTTCGGCCGGCGGCGATTCCGCCCAGACTCGGCCCATAGCTTTTCGACAGACTTATCCACAGGGAGCGAGCGCGCTTCCCTGCCCGGATTTCTGCGCTTCCGTGCGTTTCCGGTCGGTCCATGGCGACCCATGCCTTCCCTGGAATCCACAGCCGAATCCATGGAAAACCATAAAATGGTATAAAAATCCTTTGAAATGGGGGGCCGACCCAAGTACACCACAATGGTGAAATGGGGTGGGGAGTATCGCTTGGCGCATTGACGCCTCCCGCCGGCCCGAAAGGGCGGCGCGGTCCCGGCGGTGCTTCCCTCGATCTGGCTGGGGTATGCGTCGGTGGCGGCGGGTGGTGCGGTCTTCAATGACGTTCATTTGAACGGCGTGGACCTTAAGGGGCGCGTTTCGCTCCCTGCTGCCTTCCGTCAGACGATCGACATCCGCTCGGGCTCGCCCAAGGTCGCCTCGGGCCTCGGCCGCACCCTGCGCATGACCTTCAACGCCGCGCTCAAGTGCATCGAGGTCAGCGACGGCCTGCAGATCGCCGAGACCGAGGAGCAGATGAACGCCCACGCCGTCCGCGTCTCCGAGCAGACCGGCGAGCTGGTGGGCGACGTGCTCGACCGGCTGGAGGCCGAGACCTATCCGCTGATGAAGGACGTCAACTTCGACACGGCGGGCCGAATGGTCCTGCCCGACCGGCTGCGCGCCAAGGCGCAGATCGGCAATGACGCCTTCTTCGTCGGCCGTGGCCGGCGTTTCCGCATCTGGAGTCCCGAGGTGCTGCGCGCGGTCGCCGGCGGCGAATCCGGCGACGTGCTCGAGGAGATGGAAGACCTCCTCGCCAAGCGGAAGGAGCGCGGATGACCACGACCGCGCCCCACGTCCCCGTCCTGATCGACGAAGTGATCGCCGGCCTCGAACCCGCGACCGGCGAGACCCATGTCGACGGCACCTTCGGCGCCGGCGGCTATACCCGCGCGCTGCTGCAGGCGGGCGCGCGCGTCTATGCGTTCGATCGCGATCCCGACGCGATCGCCGAGGGCCGCGCGCTGGAAGACGGGCAGGACGGCCGGCTGATCCTGGTCCCCGAACGCTTCTCCCGCATGGCCGAGGCGCTGAACGAGCGCGGCATCGACCAGGTCGACGGCGTGACGCTCGACATCGGCGTGTCGTCGATGCAGCTCGACCGCGCCGACCGCGGCTTCTCCTTCCAGGCGGACGGCCCGCTCGACATGCGAATGGAGAAGAGCGGCATGAGCGCCGCCGACTTCGTCAACACCGCCGACGAGGCCGAGATCGCCGACGTCCTGCACGACCTGGGCGAGGAGCCGCGCGCGCGGCGCGTCGCGCGCGCCATCGTCCAGGCCCGGCCGATCACGCGGACCTCCGAACTGGCCGAGGTCGTGCGCCGCGCGCTCGGCCACAAGCCGCACGAGAAGAAGGACCCCGCGACCCGCACCTTCCAGGCGATCCGCATCCACCTCAATGCCGAGCTCGACGAGCTCGAGCAGGGGCTGGCCGCCGCCGAGCGCGTGCTGCGCCCGGGCGGCCGGCTGGCGGTCGTCTCCTTCCATTCGATCGAGGACCGGATCGTGAAGCGCTTCCTGCGCGATCGCAGCGGCGCCACGCCGGCCGGTTCCCGCCACCTTCCAGATGCGCGCGCCGGGGGGCCGCGTCCCAGCTTCGAGGCCGTCGCCAAACCCGTTCGCGCGGGCGAGGCGGAACTCGCCCGCAACCCCCGGTCCCGTTCGGCGACGCTGCGCGTCGCCCGGCGGACCGCAGCAGCGCCATGGGGCACGGCGCCCAAAAAGGAAGGACGTCAGGGATGATCACGACCCGCTTCAAGGAGGTGGTCTGGACGGGCGGCATCTGTGTCGCGGCCCTCTCCTTCTACATGATCTCGCAGACCGTCGCCGCGAAGCGCGCCGAGCTGACCGGCGTCGAGCGCAAGATCGCCGCGACCAACCAGGAGATCCGCCGCCTGCGGACCGAGATCGACACGCGCGGCGGCCTCGCCCAGATCGAGCGGTGGAACCAGAGCGTCTACGGCCTGCAGGCGCCCGGCCCCGAGCAGTTCGTGACCAGTTCGGTCCGGCTGGTCGCGCTGACCCAGCCGCAACGCCTGCCGCTCGACCCGGCGATCGTCGCCAGCCATGGCGCGCTCGACAAGGTCAGCTACGACCGGATCGAGGACGGCGGCATGGCGGCGCCGCGGACCCGCACGACCGCCCCCGCGCCGGTGGCGGCCCCCGCCCCGCCGCCGCAGCCCGCGCTGCGCCAGGCCAATTACGTGCAGCCGACGCCGTCGGCGCTGGCGCCGCAGGCCTCGCCGGTGCGTGAGGTGGCGGACCGCAAGCTGGTCCGGGCCGTCCGGCTCGACGACGACTTCCTGGACGGTCTCGCCGAGGAGGCGCCGGGCCGCGCGCGCAAGGGGAAGCAATGAACGCGACCGCCGCCGGGCTAGCCCCGCCGCGCGACCGCGCCCTCGTCAAGACCAACGACAGCGTCCACGTCGCCCATTACCGGCTGATGATATTGATGCTGCTGTTCGCGCTGATGGTCGGCGTGATCGCGCTGCGGCTGCTCTACCTGGCGGTGTTCGACGCGCCCGACCGCTCGCCGGTCGTGTCGGCGATCGGTCCGCGCGCCGACATCACCGACCGCAACGGCGTGGTGCTGGCCGCGACGATCAAGGGCATCAGCCTGGCGATCCGCCCGCCCCGCGTGATCGGCGACAAGGACAGGCTGGCGGTCGAGCTCGCCCGCCTCTTCCCCGGCCGCAGCGTCGACGACTATCGCCGCATCCTGCACGGACGGCGCAAGTTCGTCTATCTGGAGCGCGGCGCCACCCCCGCCAAGATCCACGCCGTCCGCCTGCTCGGCGAGCCGGCGATCGAGGAGGTTCCCGAACCCAAGCGCTTCTATCCGCAGGGCACGATGGCCGCGCAGGTGATCGGCTATATGGACATCGGCGGCGTGCCGGTCAGCGGGATGGAGGCTTTCCTCGACAAGCGGCTGACCAGCGCCGCCAATGGCGGCCAGCCGGTCGCGCTGTCGATCGACAGCCGCGTGCAGGCCGCGCTCGAAAGCGCGATCCGGACGTCGGCCGAGAAATATCTCGCGGTCGGCGGCGCCGGCGTCGTCCTCGACGTCCACACCGGCGAGGTGCTCGCCATGGCGTCGCTGCCGGTGTTCAACTCGAACGCGCCGGGCCTCGTCCCGGTCGGCAACGATCCGCTGCGCCCCGACGCCCGCTACAACCGCGCGGTCAGCTCGGTCTATGAGCTGGGCTCGACCTTCAAGGTGGTGACGATGGCCAACGCCATCGAGCATGGCGTGATCACCGACTTCGGCAAGCGCTACGACGCGACCGCGCCGCTCCAGGTCGGCGCCTTCCGCATCAAGGACGACCATCCCGAGAATCGCTGGATGTCGGTGCCCGACATCCTGATCCATTCGTCCAACATCGGCACCGCCCGGATCTCCGAGGAGATCGGCCCGGAACGCACCCAGGCCTTCTTCCGCCAGCTCGGCTTCGACCGGCCGGTCGACCTCGAACTCGGCGCGCGCGGCAAGCCGCTGTGGCCGGGCTACTGGGCGCGCACCACGGTGATGACGGTCGCCTATGGCCATGGCATCGCGGTCAGCCAGATGCACCTTGCCAACGCCTATGCGGCGCTGGTCAACGGCGGCATCCTGCGGCCCGCGACGATGCTCAAGCTGCCCGCCGGCCAGGCGCCGCAGGGCAAGCGCATCGTCTCCGAGCAGACCAGCTTCCGCATCCGCCAGCTCATGCGCCTCGTCGTCGAGGAAGGCACCGGGCGCGGCGCCAACATCCCGGGCCTGCGCGTCGGCGGCAAGACCGGCACCGCCGAGAAGAACCTCAACGGCCGCTACATCCACAGCAGCCTCGTCACCACCTTCGCCGCCGCCTTCCCGATGGACGCGCCGCGCTACGTCGTCGTGGTGACGATGGACGAGCCGAAGGGCATTCCCGAGACCTACGGCTTCCGCACCGCCGCGTGGAACGCGCTGCCGGCGGTCAAGAACGTCATCGCCCGGATCGGCCCGCTGCTCGGCGTCATTCCCGATCCCAGCAAGGACATCGACGTCTCCGACCTGATGCCCTTCGTCTACAAGCCGGAAAAGAAGGACACGGGGGTCCATGCGATTGACTGACCTCCTGGCCGGGTTTCCGGCCACGACCGGCGCGGACGCCGGCGACGCGCGGATCACCGGCTTCGCGATCGACCATCGCAAGGTCGCGCCGGGCACGGTGTTCGGCGCCTTCAGGGGCAGCCGCTTCAACGGCGAGGACTTCATCGCCCAGGCCGTCGCCGACGGCGCGGCGGCGATCGTCTCCGCGCCCGGCGTCGCCGTGGGCAGCGCAATCGGGGGCGCGGTCCACATCGTCGACGACGAGCCGCGCCGGCTGTTCGCCCGGCTTGCCGCGCGCTTCTTCGCGCCCTTCCCCGACACCACGGTCGCCGTCACCGGCACCAACGGCAAGACCTCGACGGTCGAGCTGACCCGCCAGCTGTGGCGGATGGCGGGCTTCCACGCCGCCTCGATCGGCACGCTCGGCGTCACCACCGCCGACGAGCAGGTGTCGACCGGGCTGACCACCCCCGACATCGTCACCTTCCTGTCGAACATGGCGGGGCTCCGCAAGGAAGGCGTCACCCACGCCGCCTTCGAGGCGTCGAGCCACGGCCTGTCGCAATATCGGACCGAGGGGCTGCCGGTGCGCGCGGCGGCCTTCACCAATCTGAGCCGCGACCATCTCGACTATCACGGCACGATGGAGGCCTATTTCGCGGCCAAGCTGCGCCTGTTCACCGAGGTGGTGGACCAGGACGGCGCGGCCGTGGTCTGGGCCGACGATCCGCGATCGGTCGAGGTGATCGCGGCGGTGCGGGCGCGCGGCGTCCGCCTGCTCAGCGTCGGCGCGGCCGGGGAGACGATCCGCCTGGTCGAGCGCACGCCGACCGCGCTCGGCCAGACGCTCAAGCTCGAGATCGAGGGCAAGGCGCGCGAGGTGAAGCTGCCGCTGATCGGCGCCTACCAGGCCGCCAACGCGCTGGTCGCGGCCGGGCTGGTCGTCGCCACCGGCGGCGAGATCGGCCTGACCCTCGCCAATCTCCAGCGGGTCGCGCCGGTGCGCGGCCGGCTCGAACGCGCCGCGATCAGCCGAACCGGCGCGCCGATCTATGTCGATTATGCGCATACGCCCGACGGGCTGGAGGCCGCGATCGAGGCGCTGCGCCCGCACACCGAGGCCCGGCTGATCACCGTGTTCGGCGCCGGCGGCGACCGCGACACCGGCAAGCGGCCGCTGATGGGCGAGGTATCGGCCCGGCTGTCCGACCGCACCATCGTCACCGACGACAATCCGCGCAGCGAAGACCCCGCCGCGATCCGCCGCGACGTGATGGCCGGGGCAACCGGCGCGATCGAGATCGGCGGCCGGCGCGAGGCGATCGCCGCCGCCATCGCCGAAGCGCAGGCCGGCGACATCGTCCTGATCGCCGGCAAGGGCCATGAACAGGGGCAGATCGTCGGCGCCGGCGACCAGATGCGCGTCCTGCCCTTCGACGACGTCACCGTCGCGCGGGAATGCGCGGCATGAGTCCCGCCCCATCCCTTTCGTCATTCCCGCGAAAGCGGGAATCCATGGACGGCGGCACGCCCATTCTCCTGACCTTCGCGTCCGTGGATTCCCGCTTTCGCGGGAATGACGGCGGAGGGACACCGTCATGACCGCTCCCCTCTGGACGGCCTTCGACATCGCCGCCGCCGTGGACGGCGAGGTCTATGGCGATTTCCGCACCGACGGCGTCACCTTCGACTCGCGTGAGGTCGGCCCCGGCGACCTGTTCATCGCGCTGAAGGGCGAGACGACCGACGGCCACCGCTTCCTCGACAAGGCGTTCGCCGCCGGCGCGGCGGGCGCAATCGTCTCCGACGCCTGCGACGGACCGCACGTCCGCGTCGCCGACACGATGGCGGCGCTCGACGCGCTCGGCGCCGCGGCACGCGATCGGATGCACGGCCGGGTGATCGGCGTCACCGGATCGGTCGGCAAGACCGGCACCAAGGAAGCGCTCTACGCCTGCCTCGACCGCGCCCTGCCCGGCCGGGTCCATCGCTCGGTCAAGAGCTACAACAACCATACCGGCGTTCCGCTGAGCCTCGCCCGCATGCCCGCCGACACCCGGATCGGCGTGTTCGAGATGGGGATGAACCACAGCGGCGAGCTGGCGGCGCTGACCCGGCTGGTCCGCCCGCACGTCGCCATCGTCACCGCGATCGCCCCCGCGCACAGCGCCTTCTTCGCCAGCGAGGCCGACATCGCCGACGCCAAGGGCGAGATATTCCAAGGGCTGCAGCCCGGCGGCGTCGCGATCATCCCCTATGACAGCCCGCATCGCGACCGGCTGATCGCCGCAGCGAAACCCCATGCCGCGCGCATCCTGACCTTCGGCATGGACCGCGCCGCCGACGTCCATGCGCAGGACGTGATCCCGCTCGACCGGGGCACGCTGCTGTCGCTGGTCCTGCCGGATGCCGAACTGACCTTCACCATCGCCCCGCCGGGCGAGCATTGGGTGTCGAACGCGATGGCGGTGATCGCCGCCGTCTGGGCGGTGGGCGGCGACCTCGCCGCCGCCGGCCTCGCCTTCGCCGAGATGGAGGGGCTTCCCGGCCGCGGCCAGCGCAGCACGATTGCGGTCGGATCGGGCGCAGTGGGATCGGGGGAGGCGCTGCTGATCGACGAGAGCTACAACGCCAACCCCGCCTCGATGGCCGCGACGATCAAGATGCTGGGCCGCGAGCGCGCCGACCGTCGGCTCGCCGTGCTTGGCGAGATGCGCGAGCTGGGCGCCGGATCGGCCGGCTATCACGCCGATCTCGCCGGGCCGCTGCGCGACGCCGGGGTCGATTTCGCTCTGCTCGTCGGATCCGAGATGGCCGCGCTCGCGAACGCCCTTGAGGGACGCATCGAATTCGAGCATGTGCCCGACGCCGACGCGGCGATCGAGTCGATCGAAGCGAAGATCGCGCCCGGCGACGCCATATTGATCAAGGGATCCAACGCGATCGGCCTGTCGCGTCTCGTCGCGCATCTGCGCACGAAGGCGGTGGCCGGCGAAAGGACGACATGCTCTACCTGATAGCCGAGCAGCTCGGGTTCCCGGGCGTGCTCAATCTCATCCGCTACATCACCTTCCGCGCGGGGGCGGCGGCGCTGACCGCGCTGTTCATCGGCCTGATCATCGGCCCGCGCTTCATCGGCTGGCTGCGCATCCGCCAGGGCAAGGGTCAGCCGATCCGCGCCGACGGCCCGCAGACCCACCTGTCCAAGGTCGGCACGCCGACGATGGGCGGGCTGATGATCCTGATCTCGGTGATGCTGTCGCTGCTGCTGTGGATGGACCTGGGCAACCGCTATGTCTGGGCCTGCATCGGCGTGACGCTGGGCTTCGGCCTGATCGGCTTCATGGACGATTACGACAAGGTCAAGAAGCGCAGCACCAAGGGCGTCTCGGGCAAGGCCCGCCTGCTGGGCGAGTTCCTGATCGCCGGCCTCGCGAGCTGGCTGATCGTGTCGGGCAACGGCACCCAGCTCTACGTGCCCTTCTACAACGGCCCGGTGATCGACCTCGGCCCCTTCTACGTCGTGTTCGCGGCGTTCGTGATCGTCGCCTTCGGCAATGCGGTGAACCTGACCGACGGGCTCGACGGCCTCGCGATCATGCCGGTGGTGATCGCCAGTCTCGCCTTCTTCGTCATCGCCTATCTCGTCGGCAACGCGAAATTCGCCCAGTATCTGGGCATTCCGCACGTGCCCGGCGCGGGCGACCTGACGATCCTGACCGCAGCGATCATCGGCGGCGGCCTCGCCTTCCTGTGGTTCAACGCGCCGCCCGCCGCCGTGTTCATGGGCGACACCGGCAGCCTCGCCCTCGGCGGCGCGCTCGGCGTCATCTCGGTCGTCGCGCATCACGAGATCGTGCTGGCGATCGTCGGCGGCCTGTTCGTGATGGAGACGATCTCGGTCATCCTGCAGGTCTTCTTCTACAAGCGGACCGGCAAGCGCATCTTCCGCATGGCGCCGATCCACCATCATTTCGAACAGCTCGGCTGGAGCGAGCCGACCGTGGTGATCCGCTTCTGGATCATCTCCTTCGTCCTCGCCCTCGCCGGCCTCGCCACGCTGAAGCTGCGGTGATCACGAGCCCCGCCTTCGCCGGAAAGCACTATGCCGTCCTCGGCCTCGCCCGGTCGGGGCTGGCGACGGTCGAGGCGCTGCTCGCCAGCGGCGCCAAGGTGACGGCGTGGGACTCGAACGAGGCGGCGCGCCAAAAAATCCTCCCTATGCGCAGCATGGGGAGGGGGACCGGCGAAGCCGGTGGAGGGGGCGACAGCGAAGCTGGCGCTGCGCGCCACCCCCTCCACCATCCTGCGGATGGTCCCCCTCCCCCCGCTGCGCGCGGGGAGGATTTGGTATTGGCCGACCCGATCGAGATCGACCTGACCGGCTATGCCGGGGTCGTCGTGTCGCCGGGCGTGCCGCTCAACCGGCATCCGATCGCCGGCCATGCCGCCAGCTTCGGCGTACCGGTGATCAGCGACATCGAGCTGTTCGCCCAGGCGCGCGCTTCGCTGCCCGCGCACAAGGTCGTCGGCATCACCGGCACCAACGGCAAGTCGACCACCACCGCGCTGATCGCCCATATCCTGGAGACGGCGGGCGTTCCCACGCTGATGGGCGGCAATATCGGCCTGCCGATCCTCGGCCGCGATCCGCTGCCGGCGGGCGGGGTCTATGTGCTCGAGCTGTCGAGCTACCAGATCGACATCACCCAGAGCCTCGACTGCGACGTCGCGGTGCTGACCAACATCACCCCCGACCATCTCGACCGCTATGACGGCTTCGCCGGCTATGCCGCTTCAAAACTCCGCCTCTTCACGATGCAGGGGAAGGGTATCTCGGTCATTGCCGGTGACGACGAACCCAGCGTCGAGATAATCAACGCGCTTCGAAATCGACCGATACATCCAGCCTCTTTATCTTGGGCGACTACGGAACAAGGCGAACAGCGGCCCGTCATCAGCCGCGTCGAAATGGGCCGTGTGATGCGCGTGATGTCCAGTTCGTTGCAAGGTCAAGAGAACTGGCCAGCCCTGCAAGGTCCGCACAATGCGCAGAATGCAGCGCTGGCGATCGAGACCTGTCGGCTGCTGGGTTTGTCATATAGTCAAATAGACCAAGGTCTGCGCAGCTATCCCGGCCTGCCGCACCGCATGCAGCGCGTCGCCGAGAAGCGAGGCGTGCTGTTCGTCAACGACAGCAAGGCGACCAACGCGACCGCGACCGCGCCGGCGCTCGGCGCCTATCCGAAGATCCACTGGATCCTCGGCGGGCTGCCCAAGACCGACGATCTCGACGATTGCGCGCCCTGGTTCGGCCATGTCGTCGCCGGCTACACGATCGGCCAGGCGGGCCCGATGTTCGCCCGCATCCTGCGCGAGGCGGGCAAGCCGGTGACCGAGAGCGGCACGCTCGACCAGGCGGTGGCCGATGCCGCCGCGGCGGCGCGGCCGGGCGAGGTGGTGATGCTGTCGCCGGCCTGCGCCTCGTTCGACCAGTTCAGCGACTATGAGGCACGTGGCGACGCTTTCCGTCGCGCGGTGGAGGGGCTTCCGCTATGAACGTCGCAGTGTCCTTCGAGTCCTCGGTGCCCACCCCGCAATCCCCCTTCAAGCGCTCGCGTTTCGGACGCGGCAAGCGCACCCCTATCGCGCGCTGGTTCTGGGAGATCGACCGGGTCCTGCTGCTGCTGGTGACGATCCTGATCGGCGTCGGGCTGATCGCCGTCGCCGCCGCCTCGCCCGCCGCCGGGGTCCGCTATTCGGGCGCGGGCGTCACCGTCGCGGCGCGCCATTATTTCTGGATGCAGCTCGGCTGGACGGTAATCGCGGTGCCGATCATGCTCGCGGTCTCGGCGCTGCCGGTGCAGATCGCGCGGCGCGCCGCGCTGATCGGCGGCCTGGTCTTCCTCGCGCTGCTCGCGCTGGTGCCGGTGGTCGGCAGCGCCGCCAACGGCGCCACCCGCTGGATCTCGATCGGCCCGGCCAAGCTCCAGCCGTCCGAATTCCTGAAGCCGATGTTCGCGATCGCCATGGCCTGGCTGTTCTCGCTGCGGGCGCGCAATCCCGGCCTGCCCTTCGCGCTGATATCGGTGGTGCCGATGGCGCTGATCGCGGCGCTGCTGATGAAGCAGCCCGACTTCGGCCAGACGGTGATCTTCGCGTCGGTCTGGATCGTGCTGCTGATGCTGTCGGGCGCGTCGCTGAAGCTGCTCGGCATGCTCGGCGCGGGCGGCCTCACCGCGATCGTCTCGGCCTATCTCTTCTATTCGGTGGCGACCGAGCGCATCAACAAGTTCCTGTTCAAGCAGGGCGACACCTATCAGGTCGACCGCGCCCATGCGACGCTGACCAACGGCGGGCTGCTCGGCACCGGCCCCGGCGCGGGGACCGAGAAGTTCACCCTGCCCGAGCCGCACACCGACTATATCTTCTCGGTGATCGGCGAGGAATTCGGGCTGATCGCCTGCATCGCCATCGCCTGCCTCTACCTCGCCATCGTCCTGCGGGTCAGCCTGCGCCTGCTGCGCGAGGAGGATGATTTCCTGCTGCTCGCATCGGCCGGCCTCGTCTCCCAGTTCGGCCTCCAGGCGCTGATCAACATGATGGTCAATGTCGGCCTCGCGCCGTCCAAGGGCATGACCCTGCCGTTCATCAGCTATGGCGGCTCGTCGATGATCGCGCTGTCGATCGGCATGGGCCTGCTGCTGGCCTTCACCCGCGAGAATCCCCATCTGAAGGAAGCGACCTACACGGTGCGGTGGAACGGCAGATGACGGTGACGCGGCATTTCGTCCTGGCGGCGGGCGGTACCGGGGGCCATATGGTCCCCGCGCATGCTTTGGCGGCCGAGCTGATGCGGCGCGGCCACCGCGTCGCGCTGGTCACCGACGAGCGGGGCGCGCGCATCCCCGGCCTGTTCGACGGCGTCCAGACCCACGTCATCCCGGCCGGCCGGCTGGGCGGCGGACCGCGCGAATGGCTGAAGGCGTTCCGCGACATCCGCGCCGGCACGGCGATGGCGCTCCAGCTCTATTCGACCTTCGATCCTTCCGCGGTGATCGGCTTCGGCGGCTATCCGGCGTTGCCGGCGCTGCGGGCCGGCTTCAAGCGGCGCATCCCCACCGTGATCCACGAGCAGAACGCCGTGCTCGGCCGCGTCAACCGGCTGGTCGCCGGCCGGGTCGACGCGATCGCCACCGCCTATCCGGTGGTCGAGCGGCTCAAGCCGAAGTTCGAGGACAAGGCCGTGCTGGTCGGCAATCCGGTGCGCGACATCGTCCGCGACATCCGCGACCAGCCCTTCCCCGATCTCGGCCCCGACAGCATCTTCCGGGTGCTGGTGACCGGCGGCAGCCAGGGCGCGTCGATCCTGTCCGACGTGGTGCCCGACGGGCTCGCGCTGCTGCCGCAGGGCTTCCGCCGCCGGCTGCAGGTCACCCAGCAGTGCCGCCCCGAGGACATCGAGACGGTGCGCAGCAAATATAAGGTGCTCGGCATCCCCGCCGATCTCGGCACCTATTTCACCGACCTGCCCGAGCGGCTGGCCTGGGCGCATCTGGTGATCGCGCGCGCCGGCGCATCGACGATCGCCGACATCAGCGTCGCGGGCCGCCCCGCCATCCTGATCCCGCTGCCTTCCGCCGCCGACGATCACCAGACCGCCAATGCCCGCGAGCTGGCGCAGGTCGGCGGCGCGCGCGCGATCCGGCAGGAGAATTTCACGCCGCAGGAACTCGCCAAGCAGATGCAGAAGCTGGCGCTCGATCCCCAGGCGCTGATCAACGCCGCCAGGCGCGCGCGCAGCGTCGGCCGCCCCGACGCCGCCGCCGAGCTGGCCGACCTCGTCGAGCGGATCGGCCCCGATCCGATCGTCGAACCCATCCCCGTCGAAAAACTGGAACTCCGTCCCTTGAAAGGCGCTTTCGCATGAAGGGTGTCGCAACCGACATCGGCACCATCCATTTCATCGGCATCGGCGGCATCGGCATGTCCGGCATCGCCGAGGTGATGCACAATCTGGGCTACAAGGTGCAGGGCAGCGACGTCGCCGAGAGCTATGTCGTCGAGGGCCTGCGCAAGCGCGGCATCGCCGTGATGATCGGCCACAAGGCCGAGAATCTGGGCGACGCCGCCGTCGTCGTCACCTCGACCGCGATCAAGCGCGGCAATCCCGAGGTCGAGCTGGCGCTGGAGAAGCGCGTCCCCGTCGTCCGCCGCGCCGAGATGCTGGCCGAGCTGATGCGGCTCAAGTCGACCGTCGCGATCGCCGGCACCCACGGCAAGACGACGACGACCTCGATGGTCGCGGCGCTGCTCGACGCGGGCGGGGTCGACCCGACCGTGATCAACGGCGGCATCATCAACAGCTACGGCTCCAACGCCCGGCTCGGCGCGTCCGACTGGATGGTGGTCGAGGCCGACGAGAGCGACGGCAGCTTCCTGCGCCTCGACGGGACGATCGCGGTCGTCACCAACATCGATCCCGAGCATCTCGACCATTATGGCTCGTTCGACAAGGTCAAGGACTGCTTCGTCGAGTTCGTCGAGAACGTTCCCTTCTACGGCGCGGCGCTGCTGTGCATCGACCATCCCGAGGTGCAGGCGATCATCCCGCGCGTCCGCGACCGCAAGGTCGTGACCTACGGCTTCTCCGCCCAGGCCGACGTGCGCGGCGACAACGTCACCCCGATCCCCGGCGGCAACCGCTTCGACGTGGTGGTCCGCAACCGCGACGGCGACACCCGCCGGATCGAGGGCGTCACCCTGCCGATGCCGGGCCGCCACAACGTCCAGAACGCGCTCGCCGCGATCGGCGTCGCGCTGGAGATGAACATCTCCGACGCGATCATCGCCACCGGCTTCGCCAAATTCGGCGGGGTGAAGCGGCGCTTCACCAAGGTCGGCGAGGTTCCGGTCGGCGACGGCGTCGCGACCGTGATCGACGATTACGGCCATCACCCGGTCGAGATCCGCGCGGTGCTGGCCGCCGCGCGCGAGGGCGCCCGGGCGAAGGTGATCGCGGTCGTCCAGCCGCACCGCTTCACCCGGCTGCGCGACCTGATGACCGAGTTCCAGACCGCGTTCAACGATGCCGACACCGTCTATGTCGCCCCGGTCTACGCGGCCGGCGAGGCGCCGATCGACGGGGTCGACGCCGCCGCGCTGGTCGCCGGGCTCAAGCAGCGCGGCCATCGGTCGGCGCAGGTCATCGCCGGGCCCGAGGCGCTCGCCGCGACGCTGGCGGCGACCATCGCGGCCGACGACATGGTGATCTGCCTGGGCGCCGGTGATATCACCAAGTGGGCGGCGGGGCTTTCGGAGGCGATAGCCAAGGAGACGGCGCGATGACCGATTATTTCGGACCCTGGAAGATGCTCCAGGACCAGGCGATGCATATGCACAGGACCGCGGTCGACGCGGCGTTCAAGGCGATGGGCAGCGGCGCGCAGTTCGACAATGCGGCGAAGGCCGCCAAGGACCTCGCCGACATGCAGGTCCAGGCGTGGGAACGCTGGATGGCGATGTGGGGCGTCGACAAGAAGTGAGCCCGGCCGCCAGCAGCGCAACCCGTCCGTCGACCCTGCCGCCCGTGCGCGGCCGGCTGACGGCGGGTGCGCCGCTGGCGCCGCTGGTCTGGTTCAAGAGCGGCGGCGCGGCTGAATGGCTGTTCGAGCCCGCCGACGTCGACGACCTGAGCGATTTCCTGGCCGCGCTCGATCCGGCGGTGCCGGTGATGGGGCTCGGCCTCGGCTCCAACCTGATCGTCCGCGACGGCGGCGTCCCCGGCGTCGTGGTCCGCCTCGGCAAGCCGTTCGCGCGGGTCGAGCGGCTCGACGCGACAACGCTGCGCTGCGGCGGCGGGGCGAGCGGCATCCTCGTCTCCTCGACGGCGCGCGACGCCGGGATCGGCGGGGTCGAGTTCCTGCGCTCGATCCCCGGCACGGTCGGCGGCTTCGTCCGCATGAACGGCGGCGCCTATGGCCGCGAGGTCAAGGACGTGCTGGTCGAGGGCGAGGTCGTGCTGCGATCGGGCGAGCGCAGGGTGCTGAGCCTGGCCGAGCTGGGCTACACCTATCGCCACAGCGCGCTGCCCGAGGGCGCGATCGTCGTGGCCGCGACCTTCCGGGGCCATGCCGAGGCGCCGGCCGTCGTCCAGGCGGAGATGGATCGCATCGCCGCCGAGCGCGAGGCGAGCCAGCCGCTGCGCAGCCGCACCGGCGGGTCGACCTTCAAGAATCCGCAGGGCCACAAGGCCTGGCAGCTCGTCGACGCCGCCGGCTGCCGCGGCCTGACCCGCGGCGACGCGCAGGTCAGCGAGAAGCATTGCAATTTCCTGCTCAACCTCGGCACGGCCAGCTCGGCCGATATCGAGGGGCTGGGCGAAGAGGTGCGTGAACGCGTGAAGGCGAATTCGGGCGTGACCCTGGAATGGGAAATCCAGCGCGTGGGGGTGAATCCATGATCCTCACCATGTGCAGCATGGGGAGGGGGACCAGCCGCAGGCTGGTGGAGGGGCGCCGCGCCAGCGGCGGCTCCGCCGCCGTCCCCTCCACCACGCTTCGCGCGGTCCCCCTCCCCGTCCTTCGGACAGGGAGGATTTTCGCGTGACCCATCCCCTCCACATCGCGGTGCTGATGGGCGGCTGGTCGTCGGAGCGCGAGGTGTCGCTGACCTCGGGCAACGGCGTCGCCGACGCGCTCGAGAGCCTGGGTCACAAGGTGACGCGGATCGACATGGACCGCGACGTCGCGCTGCGCCTGGCCGAGGCGAAGCCCGACGTGGTGTTCAACGCGCTGCACGGGACGCCGGGCGAGGACGGCACCGTCCAGGGCATGATGGACCTGATGGGGCTGACCTACACCCATTCGGGGCTGACCACCTCGGTCATCGCGATCGACAAGGAGCTGACCAAGCAGCAGCTCGTCCCCCACGGCATCCGCATGCCCGAGGGCATCATCGTCGAGAGCGAGAGCCTCCATGCCGGCGACCCGATGCCGCGCCCCTATGTGCTCAAGCCCGTCAACGAGGGATCGTCGGTCGGCGTCGCGATCATAAAAGAACGTGACAATCACGGCGTGCCGATTCATCGTGACTCGCATGGCCCGTGGCAGACCTTCGCGACCCTGCTGGCAGAACCCTTCATCCGGGGGCGCGAGCTGACCGTCGCGGTGCTCGGCAATCGCGCCCTGGGCGTGACCGAGCTGGTCCCCAGCAGCGGCTTCTATGACTATGAAGCCAAATATACCGACGGGCTGACCACCCATATCTGCCCCGCCGACGTCCCCGCCGACATCGCCGAGGCGGCGATGCGGATGGCGCTCGACGCGCACCGGCTGCTCGGCTGCAAGGGCACGTCGCGCTCCGACTTCCGCTGGGACGACGAACGGGGCGAGGCCGGGCTCTACCTGCTCGAGGTCAACACCCAGCCGGGCATGACCCCGCTGAGCCTGGTCCCCGAACAGGCGCGCCATGTCGGCTTGACCTATGCCGACCTGGTCCAGGCGATCGTCGACGAGGCGCTGGCCGGGAAGGCCGCGCGATGAAGGCGGCGCGGGCACGCCCCGTCGACCGGAGGCCGCGCGCCGCGGCCCCGGCGAAGCGCGCGCCCGCGCGCCGCAAGCCGTCGATCGTCGCCCGCGCGATCGAGCAGCTTCCCGTCTCCCGCGACACGCTGCGCACCGCCGGCAACTGGACGCTCGGCATCGGCATCGGCGGCGCGATCGTCGCCGGGCTGGTGGCGATGGGCCTGCCGCAGATGATCGGGCTGATGATCGCCGACGGGATCGGCGACGCCGGCTTCAAGGTCCGCAACGTCGAGATCCTCAACCGGCAGCAGGTCGACAGCGGCTATGTCTACGACATCGCGATGCGGCAGCAGGCGCGGCCGATGCCGCTCGTCGACCTCGAAGGCACCCGCGCCGAGCTGATGAAGATGGGCTGGATCGCCGACGCGCGGGTGTCGCGCCGCCTGCCCGACACGCTGGTCGTCGACATCGTCGAGCGGGTGCCGGCCGCGATCTGGCAATATCAGCACCGGCTGGCGCTGATCGACAGGGACGGCGTGGTGATCGGCCCGGTCGACGACCGGGCGATGCCCGACCTGCCGGTCGTCGTCGGCCCCGGCGCGAACCGCCGCGCGACCCAGCTTGCCCAGCTGATGACGGCCGCGCCCTCGCTCAAGCCGCTGATCACGGCGGCGAGCTGGCAGGGCGACCGCCGCTGGGACATCATCTTCCAGTCGGGCGAGAAGCTGATGCTCCCCGAGGGGGAACAGGAGGCCGCCAAGGCGCTGGCCTTCTTCGCGCAGGAGGACCGGCGCGCGGGGATGCTGGGCAAGGGCCTGGTGTCGATCGACCTGCGCGATCCGAGCCGGATGGTGGCGCGCATGTCGCGCGAGCCGGGCAGCCGGATCGAGGCCCCGGCCCCGCCGCTCAGCGCGAAGTCGGTGACGTGAGGCGGGCATGGCGATTTTGGGAAAGGGGATAGCGATGTCGCAGGCACGCAATGACGGGCTGATCACCGCGATCGACATCGGGTCGTCGAAGATCTCGGCGCTGATCGCGCGCGCCGACGACCAGGGCGAGCTGGAGGTGCTGGGCACCGGCCAGCGCGAGAGCCGGGGCGTGCGCCGCGGCTATATCGCCGACATGGAGGCGACCGAGGGCGCGATCCGCGAGGCGGTCGAGCAGGCGGAGACGATCGCCCGCACCAATATCGACCATGTCTGGGTCAGCTTCTCGGCCGGCGGGCTGGTCAGCGACGTGGCGCAGGTCGAGGTCGACCTGGGCGGCGTGCAGATCGAGCAGCAGGACATCGACGACCTGCTCCACCAGGGCCGCCGCTCGCTCAACCCCGAGGGGCGCATGGTCCTCCATGCCCAGCCGACGCTCTACACGCTAGACGGGCTGAACGGGGTGAAGAACCCGCTCGGCCTCCACGCCGACAAGCTCGGCGTCGAGATCCACGTCATCGCGGCCGAGCCCTCGCCGGTCCGCAACCTCGCTTTGTGCGTCCGCTCGGCGCATCTCGGCGTCCGCTCGATCGTCGCCTCGCCGATCGCGACCGGCGCCTCCTGCCTGACCGAGGAGGACCGCGAGATGGGCATCGCGCTGGTCGAGATGGGCGCCGGCGTCACCAACGTCTCGCTGTTCGCGGGCGGGCTGCTGGTCGGCCTCGCGTCGCTGCCGATGGGCTGCGCCGACATCACCGACGACATCGCCTCCGCGTTCAACATCCGCCGCGCCCAGGCGGAGCGGCTGAAATGCGTCCATGGATCGGCGCAGAATTCGCCGCGCGACAATCACGAGATGCTGGAGATCGGATCGCCCGAGGAGGTCGCCGACGGCGCCGAGCCGCCGCGCATCAGCCGCGCCCAGCTGATCCAGGTGATCCGCCAGCGGCTCGACCACTGGATGGACGCGGTCGCCAAGGCGCTGACCGACCTCGGCTATGTCGGCCCGGTCGGGCGGCAGGTGGTGCTGACCGGCGGCGGCGCCGAGCTGCGCGGCATCGCCGACTATGCGCAGGGCGTGCTCGGCCGCAGCGTCCGGGTCGGCCGGCCGCGCACCCTGTCCGGCCTGCCCGACGCGCACAGCGGGCCGGGCTTCGCGACGCTGGTCGGCCTCGCCCAGGTGGCGGCGACCAACCCGGCCGAGCTGCGCCCCTTCGCCGCCGAGCAGACCGTCCACCGGACACAGCCCATGGGCCTGGTCGGGCGGCTCATCGCAGCGGTGAAGTCGGGTTATTGATCATGTGGGCGCGCGTCCCGCATCGGTTAACCTCGAAAACTGTGGATAGGACAACTTTTCGCGTGATTCGGCGAATCGCGTCTGGCAAGATTCGATCCACGTGTTGCTTGGGCCGGCATGGCCGCCAGGGAGAAAATCTATGACGATCGAGTTCATGCGCCCGCAGGTCGATGAGCTGAAACCCCGGATCAGCGTGATCGGCGTTGGCGGGGCGGGCGGAAACGCGGTCGCCAACATGATCGGCGCGGACGTGCAGGGCGTCGACTTCATCGTCGCCAACACCGACGCGCAGGCGCTCAACGCCTCGTCGGCGGAGCGCCGCATCCAGCTCGGTCTCAAGATCACCCAGGGCCTGGGCGCCGGCAGCCGTCCCGAAATAGGACGGGCGGCCGCCGAGGAGACCCTCGAGCAGGTCGAGAAGGCGCTCGAAGGATCGCACATGTGCTTCATCGCCGCCGGCATGGGCGGCGGCACCGGCACCGGCGCCGCCCCGGTCATCGCCAAGGCGGCGCGCGACCGCGGCATCCTGACCGTCGGCGTCGTCACCAAGCCGTTCAGCTTCGAGGGCAACCGCCGCATGCGTTCGGCCGACGCCGGCATCGAGGAGCTGCAGAAGCACGTCGACACGCTGATCGTCATCCCGAACCAGAACCTGTTCCTGATCGCCAACCCGAACACGACCTTCAAGGAAGCGTTCCAGATGGCCGACCAGGTGCTGCAGCAGGGCGTGCGCGGCATCACCGACCTGATGGTCATGCCCGGCCTGATCAACCTCGACTTCGCCGACGTCCGCTCGGTGATGAGCGAGATGGGCAAGGCGATGATGGGCACCGGCGAGGCGAGCGGCGACAACCGCGCGATCGAGGCCGCCGAGAAGGCGATCGCCAATCCGCTGCTCGACGGCGTCAGCCTGAACGGCGCCAAGGGCGTGATCGTGTCGATCACCGGCGGCGACGACATGCGCCTGCTGGAGGTCGACGAAGCCGCCAACCACATCCGCCAGCTCGTCGATCCCGACGCGAACATCATCTGGGGCTCGGCGTTCAACAACGAGCTCGAGGGCCGCATCCGCGTCTCGGTGGTCGCGACCGGCATAGAGGTCGACGCCGCGACGATGCCCGAGCCGTCGAAGAGCTTCAGCTTCCCGCCGCGCACCCCGATCCGCGACGACAAGCCGGTCGTGGTGCCGCAGACCCCGGCCCCCGCGCCGCAGGCCGAGGCCCCCGCCGCGCAGTCGCAGGCCGCCCAGCCCGAGGCGCCCGCTACGCCGGCCGCCGCCGAAGCCCCGGCCGAGGAGAAGATCGTCCTCGAAGCGCCCGAGCAGGCCGCTGCCGCCGAGCCGCTCGAGCTGACCAACCTGTTCAACGACGAGCTGCTGCTCCAGCCGGAATCGGCGATGCCGACCCCGGCGCCGGAAGCGCCCGCCGACGAGGACGCCGCATCGCAGGGCAATCGCCGCTGGGTGACCGACGCCGAGCCGGCCCGCCGCCCGTCGGGCGCCGGATCGACCCTGTTCGAGCGGATGTCGAACATCGCGCGCGGCGCCGCCAAGGCGCAGGTCGACGATGATCGCGGCGGCGACGATGCCGACATCCCGCGCTTCCTGAACCGCCAAAGCAACCAGTAAGCGTGCAATATCGTTACGCCCGCGCCGATCGGCGCGGGCGTAACTCGTTTCGGCGTTCTGCCGGGGTTCACCTCTTGCGGACGATAAGGCGGATGTCCGAAAGCGATGTGCCCATGAAAAGAAACAGCTTCGTCAGCCTCCTCGCGCTGGCTTCCGCCTTCCTGATCATCCCCCCCGCCGCCGCGCAGATGGATTCGGCCACGGCCGGCGATGAGCCGGTGATCACCGATCCGATGGCCCAGGCCCGCGACGCGATGGCGCGCGGCGACCCCGCCGAGGCGCTGTCCCGCTATCTGCGCGTGCTGGCGCGCGACCCCGGCGACCTCGACGCCCTGTCGGGCGCCGGATCGGCGGCGCTCGCGGTCGGCGACGCCGATGCCGCGATCAACTTCTTCGTCCGGGCCGAGAAGATCTCGCCGCGCGACGGCCGGGTCAAGGCGGGCCTCGGCTCCGCGCTGGTCCAGAAGGAGCAGCCCCGCGCCGCCCTGCGCCTGTTCGACAATGCGACCGACCTGGGCGTGCCGCCGGTCGACGTCGCGCTCGACCGCGGCCTCGCCTACGACCTGCGCGGCGAGACCAGGAAGGCGCAGGCCGAATATAATCTGCTGCTCCGCGCCCGCCCCGACGCCGAGGCGACCCGCCGGCTGGCGCTGTCGCTGGCGATGAGCGGCGACAAGGTCGGCGCGCTCGCCACCCTCGATCCGCTGCTGCAGAAGCGCGACATCGCCGCCTGGCGCGCGCGCGCCTTCGTGCTGGCGATGACCGGCGACACGGCGGGTGCGGAATCCGCCGCCTATGCGGTGCTGCCGCGCTACCAGGCCGACGCGCTCCGGCCTTTCCTGTCGCGCCTGCCCACGCTCAAGGCCGCCGAAAAGGCCGCCGCCGTCCATTTCGGCCATTTCCCCGAGGACAAGGTCCCGATGGAGATGGCGCAGGTCAGCCCGGTTCCGGCGTCCAAGGGCATGCCGGTCGCGGCGGCGCCCCAGCCGTCCCCATCCTACTCCTCCACGCCCGCGACCCGCCCGCGCTTCGACAGCAGCGGCCGGCTGGTGATGAAGCCCGACGCCGCCGCGCCGACGACGTCGACCTCGGCCTCGGCCGAACCCTCGCCCGCACGGCAGGCCGCCGAACAGAAGGCCGCCGACGAGCGCAGCCTCGCCGAGGATCGCCGCGCCGCCCAGCGCAAGGCCGCCGCCGAGAAAGCCGCCGCCGAGAAGAAGGCGAAGGCGCAGGAGGAAGCCAAGACCCGCAAGTCAAACCCCGAACGCTATTGGGTCCAGATCGCGAGCGGCGCCTACAAGCCCGACCTCGACAAGGAATGGGACAAGCAGAAGAAGGCCCATGGCAAGCTGCTCGCGGGCAAGACGCCGTGGACCACGCCCTTCAAGGCGACCAACCGGCTGCTGATCGGTCCCTTCCCCAGCAAGGGCGCCGCGCAGGACTATGTGAACGACGCGCGCGCCGCCGGGCTGAGCAGCTTCCCGGTCACCACCTCGGCCGGGCAGAAGGTGGAACGGGTCGATTAGAGCTGGATGGGATTGATCGAAGCGGGCCGATTTCCCCATCTTTCCGTCATTCCCGCGAAAGCGGGAATCCATGGATGGCGGCCCGCAAGAGACGACGTGCTCCGTGACCGTGGATTCCCGCTTTCGCGGGAATGACGATCGGGGCTCGAACACCGGCGGGCTGATCCGTCCCCCGCAACCCAACTGTCATACGCACGTAACAGCCAGGCCGCATCAGCGTCACCGAATCGGAGACGCCATGACCCGCCTGCCCGTTGCCGCCCTGCTGTTGCTCGCCGCCCAACCCGCGTTCGCGGTGCGGGGCCGGCCGGTGCTGCCGGCGGATAAGGCGCCGCCGGTCGCGCGCCTCTATCCCGAGATGGAGATCGAGGGAGAGGGCTGGCGCGGGCTGCTGCCGATCATGCTGATGAACGTCGAGCAGGCCGCGCGCGCCCGGACCGCCGGCGCCGCCGATACGCCGCCCGCCGCGGGGCCCGAGACAAGATAGTCGACTTGGCCGGCGCGGTCGGCCATCACGGGACCGATGTCGACGCTCGCTCCCTATGCCTCCGATCCCGCCCGCAGCCGTGGCCGCTTCCACCAGCAGGGCGGGGGCGAGACGCGCGGCCCGCGCGACGCCTTCCAGCGCGACCGCGACCGCATCATCCATTCGATCAGCTTCCGCCGCCTGCGCCACAAGACGCAGGTGTTCGTCGCCCCCGATGGCGACCATTATCGCGTCCGGCTGACCCACAGCCTGGAGGTCGCGCAGATCGGCCGCACCATCGCCCGCGCGCTCGGCCTCAACGAGGACCTGACCGAGGCGCTGTGCCTGGGCCACGACATCGGCCACCCGCCCTTCGGCCATGCCGGCGAGGAAGCGCTGCAGGCGGCGATGGCCGATGCCGGCGGCTTCGATCACAACGCGCATACGCTGCGGATGCTGACGCGGCTCGATTCCCCCTACCCTTCCCATGAGGGACTCAACCTGAGTTGGGAGACGCTCGAAGGGCTCGCCAAGCATAACGGCCCGGTGCGGCGGCGGACCTGGGCGATGGCCGAGATCGACGACCAATGGCCGCTCGACCTCGACAGCTGGGCGGGGGCCGAGGCGCAGGTCGCGGCGCTCGCCGACGACATCGCCTATGACAATCACGACATCGACGACGGCGTCCGCGCCGGACTGCTGACGCTGGAGCATGTGCTGGAGGAACCGCTGATCCGGTCGAACTGGGACAGGGTCCGCGCCCGCTATCCCGACGTTCCGACCGAGCGGCTGGTCGGCGAGCTGGTGCGCGAGCAGATCGGCTGCATGGTCAACGACCTGCTCGACGAGAGCCGCCGCCGGCTCGACGAGGCCGCGCCCCGGTCGGTCGAGGCGGTCCGCGCGGCGGGCCGGCCGCTGATCGGCTTCTCCGAGGCGATGGCGGCGCGCGAGAAGGCGCTGACCCGCTTCATGTACGCCAATCTCTACCACCATCCGCAGCAGATCGACATCGCCGCGCGCATGGCCGAGGTGATCGCGGGGCTGGCGGCGGTCTACAAGGCCGATCCCGCCCTGATGCCGGACAAATGGCGGGAGAGCCTGCCCGCCGCCGAGCCCGCCCTCACCCGGCACATCGGCGACTTCATCGCCGGGATGACCGATCGCTACGCGCTGTCCCGCTACGAGGAGCTGGTGGGGCCCATATCGATCGAGGGTTTCTGATGCATCGCACGATCGCGCTCGTCGCCGCCCTCGCCGCCGCCCTCATCTGGGCGATCGTCGCGGCGGTCCCCCCGACGCCGCGTGGGGCCGATGCGCCGGCCGTCGCCTTCTCCGCCGCCCGCGCCTTCGCCGATATCGAGGCGCTGAGCCGGACGCCGCGCCCGATCGGATCGGACGGCCATGCGCGCGGCATCGCCTATCTGTCGGCGCGGCTGCGGACATTGGGCGCCGAGGTTTCGGAGCAGCCCGTCCCGCTCGACCGCAAGACGCTCGACCGGCTCGGCAAATGGAGCGGGCGGACCGAGACGGCGGTGACCGGCCGCAACCTGATCGGCCTGTTCCCGGGCCGCGACGGCAGCAAGCCCGCGCTGCTGCTGATGGCGCATCACGACAGCGTCTGGGGATCGCCGGGCGCCGCCGACGATGCGATGGGCGTCGCCGCCGCGCTGGAGGTCGCCCGCGCCCTGCGCGTCCAGGGCCGGACCGAGCGCGACGTCATCCTGCTGTTCACCGACAGCGAGGAGCTGGGCCTCAACGGCGCGAAGGCCTTTTTCGGCGATGGCGCGCCGCCGCATCCCCTGGCCGCCCATGTCGGCGCGATCGTCAACATGGAGGCGCGCGGCGCCGCCGGCCGCGCCAACATGTTCGAGACCGGGTCCGGCAATGGCGAGATGATGCGCCTCTATGCCGAACGGGTCGCCCGCCCCGCGACCAATTCGCTGGCGGTGCTGATCTACGACCTGATGCCCAACTACACCGATTATACGGTCGCCAAGCGCAAGGGCATCCCCGGCTTCAACCTCGCGACGCTCGATCGCGCCTTCGCCTATCATTCGCCGCTGGCGACCCCGGCGGTGGTCGATCCCGGATCGGTGCAGGACATGGGCGACCAGGCGCTGGCGCTCGCCGCCGCGCTGGCCTTCGCGCCGGAGCTGCCCGCCCGGTCCGACAACGCCGCCTTCGCCGACCTGCTCGGCCGGATGACGATCGTCTATCCGGCGGCGGCGGGCTGGGGCCTGCTGATCGTCTCGTCCGCGCTGGTCGGCGCGGCCTGGTGGCGCCGGCGGCCGGCGCTTCGGACGGTCGGTGGGGCGGCGGTGCTGGTGGCGGCGATCCTGCTCCACGGCGCGCTGCTGCTAACCGTCTACAACGCCGTGTCGGGCAGCGGCGACGCCAATTATTACGACCGGCTCGCCGCCCTGCCCCGGCTGGAGACGGTCGCCGGACTGCTCGTCGCGGCGCTGCTCCTGCTGCTGCCGCTCTTCCGCCGGACCGACCCGCGCATGGTCGCGATCGGGCCCGCCATGGCGCTGATGTGGGTCGGGCTGCTGACCGGCGGCGCGATCGTCGCGGTGATTCCGCTCGCGCTGCTCGCCATGGCCGCCGCCTTCTTCCTGCCCGCCGACGACGGCGAGGCGCCGACCGCCGCGATCCTCCTGCTGCTGCTTGCGGCGACGGCCGTCCAGGCGACCCAGCCGACCGCGGGCCCGCTGCTGCAATGGCCGCTGCTGCTCGGCGCGGTCGCGCTGGCCGGCCGGGCCTGGCTGCCACGGGGCGCGGCGCTGGCGCTGACCGCGACCTGCGCGGCGGCAGGCGTCGGCCATCTGCTGACCCAGGCGCACTTCATCTTCCTCGGCATCGGCGCCGAGTTGCCGGCGGTGATGATCGTCCTGCTGTTCGCGGCGATGCCGCTGCTCCTGCCGCTGCTGCCCGAGCGGACGCCGCGCTGGATACCGGCCGCCGCGCTGGCGGCCGCGCTGGCGATCACGCTCTGGGTACGGCTCGATCCGATCGCCCCCTCGGTCGCGGTCTACAGCCAGGCCGAAGGCGGCAAGAAGACGAAGGGCTGACCTTTCTCTTCCTATCCATGGTCGCTTGACGCGATTTCCGAGCCTGCGGGTTCCACCCGCATCGAAATCGCTTTATGGCGACGCACCATTCCTTCCATTCCAGCGGATTTCGCCTTGACCACGCTCTATGCCAGCTTCGCCGACCGGATCGGCGCCATCCTCGACGACCTCCAGGCCAGCGGCGCGCTGCCCGCCGGCCTCGATCGACGGAATGTCGCGGTCGAGCCGCCGCGCGATCCCGCGCATGGCGACCTCGCCACCAACGCGGCGATGGTGCTGGCCAAGCCCGCCGGCACCAATCCGCGCGCGCTGGCCGAACTGATCGTGCCGAAGCTCGCCGCGCTGCCCGAGATCGCGAGCGCCGAGGTGGCCGGCCCCGGCTTCATCAACGTCCGCCTGACCGAGCAGAGCTGGCGCGACGAGCTGGCCGGCATCCTCTCCTCGGGCGGCGACTATGGCCGCACCGCCACCGGCCGGGGCACGCGGGTCAACGTCGAATATGTCTCGGCCAACCCGACCGGGCCGATGCACATGGGCCATTGCCGCGGCGCCGTCGTCGGCGACGCGCTCGCCGCGCTGCTGGAGTTCGCCGGCTATGCCGTCACCCGCGAATATTATGTCAACGACGCCGGCGCGCAGGTGCAGACGCTCGCCCGCTCGGCGCACCTGCGCTACCGCGAGGCGCTGGGCGAGACGATCGAGATTCCCGAGGGCTTCTATCCGGGCGACTATCTGATCCCGATCGGCCAGGCGCTCGCCGCCGAGTTCGGCGACGCCTATGTCGGCAAGCCCGAGAGCGCGTGGCTCGACCTGTTCCGCGAGAAGACGGTCGCGGCGATGATGGACATGATCCGCGCCGACCTGGCGCTGCTCGGCATCGAGCATGAGGTCTTCGCGTCCGAGGCCGCCGTCCAGAAGGCCGGCAAGGTCGACGTCGCGCTCGATCGGCTGCGCGGCGAGGGGCTGGTCTACGAAGGCACGCTCGAACCGCCCAAGGGCGAGCTTCCCGACGACTGGGAACCGACCGAGATGACGCTGTTCAAGGCGACCGCCTTCGGCGACGACAGCGACCGGCCGGTCCGCAAGTCGGACGGCGGGCTGACCTATTTCGGCACCGACCTCGCCTATCATGCGCAGAAGGCCGAGACGGCCGACATGCTGATCGACATCTGGGGCGCCGACCATGCCGGCACCGTCAAGCGGATCAAGGCCGCCGTCCAGGCGCTGACCGGCGGCAAGGTCGCGTTCGACGTCAAGCTGGTCCAGATGGTCCGCCTGCTGCGCGGCGGCGAGCCGGTGAAGATGTCGAAGCGCTCGGGCAGCTTCGTGACGCTGGCCGACGTGGTGCGCGAGGTGGGCAAGGACGTCGTCCGCTTCACCATGCTGACCCGCAAGGCCGACGCGCAGATGGACTTCGACTTCGCCAAGGTGGTCGAGGCGTCGAAGGACAATCCGGTCTTCTACGTCCAGTACGCCCATGCGCGGGGCCGCTCGCTGCACCGGCGCGCGGCCGAGGCGGGGATCGACCTGGCCCCGGCGGCGGACCTTTCCCTGCTCGACGCCGAGGAGCTGGCGCTGGTCAAGCTCGCCGCGCAATTCCCCCGGATCGTCGAGGGCGCGGCGCAGGCGCACGAGCCGCATCGCATCGCCTTCTACCTCTATGACCTGGCGGCGATGTTCCATGCGCTGTGGAACCGGGGCAACGACGACCCGGCCCGTCGCTTCCTGCTCTCCGACAAGCCCGAAATCACGCGCGCCCGTCTGGCGCTCAGCGATGCGATCGGGCAGATTATCCGCAATGGTCTCGGCGTCATGGGCGTCACCGCTGCGGAGGAGATGCAGTAATGACCGATTATTCGCGCGACAGGCTCGGTCCCCAGGACGAGGACCGCCTGCCGTGGCTCGAACCGGTCGAGGAGGAATATGAGGAGAGCGGCGTCGGCACCGGCCGGCTGATCGTCTGGCTGGTCGCGGCGCTGATGCTGCTGGCGCTGGTTGTCGGCGGCTATTTCTGGCTGCGCGGCAACGACAAGGCGACCTCGGGCGAAGGCGCGCTGATCAAGGCGCCCGACGCCTATTACAAGGAGCGCCCCGGCGAGACCACCGCCCCGGTCGGCGAGGACGAGATCGTCTACAGCGCCAGCAAGGGCAATGAGGTCGAGAGCGTGATCGACACCAGCGGCGCGGCCGAGACGCCGGTCAACATCGATCGCCCGCACCCCGAGGCGCCGGTGCGGACCGCCGCCATCCCGCCGTCCAGCTCCGCCCCCGCCCCGGCGAAACCGGCGGCGCCGAAGCCGACCCCGACCGTCGACCAGGCGCTCGCCCGGCAGGCGGCCAAGCCCGCCGAGGCGAAGCCCGCGCCCAAGCCGGCGGCAGCGGCGGCGGCCCCCGCCCCCGCGCCGGCATCGGGCGGATCGATGGTGCAGCTCGGCGCCTTCTCCAGCCAGGCCAAGGCCAATGCGGCGTGGAAGACGCTGTCGGGCCGCTTCTCCTTCCTGTCGAGCCTCACCCAGTCGGTGGTGCCGGTGCAGTCGGGCGACAAGACACTCTATCGGCTGCGCGCCAATGGCGGCAATGCGGGCGACATCTGCCGCCGGCTCAAGACCGCGGGCGAAAGCTGCTCGGTGATCGGATAGGATGAATCCGTCACCCCGGCGGAGGCCGGGGTCTCGGGAGCAGCGCAGCGCGTGAGCCTCCTGAGATCCCGGCCTCCGCCGGGACGACGTTGTTGGGGGATGACGACCATGACGCCCTTGTTCCTCGGCATGGCCGGGACCGAGCTTTCCGACGCCGAGCGCAGCTTCTTCCGCGATCTCGATCCGGCCGGCTACATCCTGTTCAAGCGCAACGTCGCCGATCGCGCCCAGCTTCGCGCGCTGACCGACGCGCTGCGCGCCATTGCCGGCCGCGACGACCTGCCGATCCTGATCGACCAGGAAGGCGGGCGGGTGGCGCGGATGCAGCCGCCCGAATGGCCGGCCTTCCCCAAGGCCGAGCTGTTCGACCGGCTCTACGACATCGCGCCGATGACCGCGATCGAGGCAGCCCGCCACAACGCCCAGGCGATCGCGGCGACGCTCGCCAAGGTCGGCATCACCGTCGACTGCCTGCCGCTGCTCGACGTCCGCCAGCCGGGCGCGCACGACATCATCGGCGACCGCGCGCTGGGGGCCGAGCCGCTGCGCGTCGCGGCGATGGGCCGCGCGGTGATCGAGGGCCTGCGCGCCGGCGGCGTGGTCGGCGTCGTCAAGCATGTGCCCGGACATGGCCGGGCGATGGCCGACAGCCATGTCGAGCTGCCCGTCGTCGATGCCGATGCCGCGGCGCTGGAAACCGACCTCGCCCCGTTCGTCGCGCTCAACGACGCGCCGATGGCGATGACCGCGCACGTCGTCTACCCGGCGTGGGACGCCGCCGAATGCGCCAGCCTGTCGGCCAGCGTGATCGGCGGGATCATCCGCGGGCGGATCGGCTTCGACGGGCTGCTGATGTCCGACGACCTGGGCATGCACGCGCTGACCGGCGGCTTCGGCGACCGGGCGGCGGGCGTGCTGGCGGCGGGGTGCGACATCGCCCTGCACTGTTCGGGCGACATGGCCGAGATGGAAGCGATCGCGGGCGCGGTGGGGTCGATCGGCGACCAGGCCCGCGCGCGGCTCGACCGCGCGATGGCGACCGTCGCCGGCCGCCGCGACGGCAACCCGGCCGAGCAGCTGATCGCGAAGCGCGACGCGCTGCTGGCTATCTTGCCGGCCTGACGGATCACGGTTTCCAACGCGTCCGAATCCTGATTAACTCGCCCGATGGGGGACGAGGAGGACAATTTCGACCTGCCGCTGGCGGAGGCTCGTTCCGACGAGGTGCTGACGCTCGACATCGACGGCTGGGAGGGGCCGCTCGACCTGCTGCTGAGCCTCGCCCGCGCCCAGAAGGTCGATCTCGCCAGGATATCGATCCTCGCGCTGACCGAGCAATATCTGTCCTTCATCGACAACGCCAAGGCGCTCAAGCTGGAGATCGCCGCCGACTATCTGGTGATGGCGGCGTGGCTCGCCTATCTCAAATCCTGCCTGCTGCTGCCCAAGGACCCCGAGGTCGAGCCGAGCCCCGAGGAGCTGGCGCTGCGGCTGCAACTGCGCCTGCAACGGTTGCAGGCGATGCGCGAGGCGGGCGCGCGGCTGATGGGACGCGACCGGCTCGGCCGCGACGTGTTCGCGCGCGGCACGCCCGAGGGGCTGAAGGTCGTCCGCAAGGCGGCCTGGGACGCCAGCCTGTTCGACCTGATCTCCGCCTATGGCGCGGTCCGCGCGCGCGGCGAGGAGGCGGTCCATGTCGTCCAGCGGCGGCCGGTGATGACGCTCGACCAGGCGATCGAGCGGGTGTCGATGATGGTCGGCGCGGTGATCGACTGGACCAGCCTGGAGGCCTTCCTGCCCCCCGGCGCGTCGGGCGACTATCGCCGCTCGGCGCTCGCGTCGAGCTTCCTCGCCGCGCTCGAGCTCGCCCGGCAGGGCCGGGTCGCGCTGCAACAGGATGAAGCCTTCGCGCCGCTCATGCTGCGGAGCGCGGCGGCATGATCGAGGAACCCGACAATCTGCTCCGTGCCCTCGAAGCCGCGCTGTTCGCGGCGGAGGAGCCGATGAGCCCGGCCGAGCTGTCGACGGTGATCGGCATCGACGCGCTGGGCGACGCCCTGCCCCGGCTCGCCGCGCTCTATGCCGGCCGCGGCATCGAGCTGGTCGAGCGCGGCGGCCGCTGGCATTTCCAGACCGCCGCCGACATGGCCCATATCCTGCGCCGGACCCGCGAGGAGCCGCGCAAGCTGAGCCGCGCCGGGATCGAGACGCTGGCGATCATCGCCTATCACGAGCCGGTCAGCCGCGCCGAGATCGAGGCGATCCGCGGCGTGCAGATATCGAAGGGCACGCTCGACGTGCTGCTGGAGGCGGGATGGATCCGCCCCGCCGGACGGCGCGAGGCGCCCGGCCGGCCGCTGCTCTATGCGACCACGCCGAGCTTCCTGACCCATTTCGGCCTGTCGAGCCGCAAGGACCTGCCCGGGATCGCCGACCTCAAGGCGGCCGGCCTGCTCGATCCGGTCGACCTCGCCTTCGAACAGCTCCAGATGGAGACCGGCGGCGCGCCGGACGACGAGGAGTGACGGCCCGGCAGCGCGGCGATCGGCCGTCACCGTCCCGTCACGGCCAGGCTCCATGGGACGCCGTCCGCGTCCTCCCTCTTCGCTTCGCCCGCAACGAACGTTGCGGATACCGTGGGCAGGCCCTAAATGACCCCAATCAAGGAGATTCCCCATGGGTAGTATGAGCATCTGGCATTGGCTCGTCGTCGGCGTCCTCGTGCTGCTGTTGTTCGGCAAGGGCCGCTTTTCGGACATGATGGGCGACGTCGCCAAGGGCATCAAAAGCTTCAAGAAGGGCATGTCCGAAGAGGACGAGCCGACCCAGCCGGCCGAGCCCCGCCCGACCCCGCGCCTGCAGCAGCAGCCCCCGATCGAGCCGAACGCCGATCCGAAGCTCCAGCCGATGCAGGACGATCGGCCGCAGCACTGACCCTTTCGAGGCCCTCGGCGCCATAAGCGATGCTGGACGTCGCCCCCACCGAACTGCTGCTCGTGGCGCTCGTCGCGCTCGTGGTCATCGGGCCGAAGGACCTGCCGCGCGCGATGCGGTTCGTCGGCCAGTGGGTGGCCCGCGCGCGCGGTGTCGCCCGCCATTTCCGCTCCGGCATCGACGAGATGATCCGCCAGGCGGAGCTCGAGGAGATGGAAAAGAAGTGGAAGGCGGAGAATGAGCGCATCATGCGCGAGCATCCGCCGCAGCCGCAGCCGGCCGATGGCGAGATGCTGCCGCTCGGCGCGCCGCAGGACGGCGGCGGCACGGAGATGACTTCGACGGAATCGACGACGCAAGCCGCAGCCGAGGGCACCCCGCCCGATCGCCCCGCCACGTCGCAACAGCCATGAACGACATCGACGACAGCCGCGCGCCGCTGCTCGACCATCTCCTGGAACTGCGCCGCCGCCTGCTGATGGCATTCGCGGCGCTCGCGGTCGCGTTCGGCATCTGCCTCTATTTCGCCCGCCCGATCTTCGCCTTCCTCGTCCAGCCGCTGCTGCGCGCGGGCCAGGGCAAGCTGATCTACACCCAGATCTTCGAAGCCTTCTTCGTCGAGATCAAGGTCGCCTTCTTCGCCGCGATGATGCTGGCCTTTCCCGTCATCGCCAACCAGATCTGGCAGTTCGTCGCGCCGGGACTCTACAAGAACGAGAAGCGCGCCCTCCTGCCCTTCATCTTCGCGACGCCGATCCTGTTCCTGTCGGGGGCCGCGCTCGCTTATTATGTCGCGATCCCCGTCGCGCTCCATTTCCTGCTCGGCTTCCAGGGCAATCTGGGCGGCGTCCAGCAGGAAGCCCTGCCGGCGGTCGGCAACTACCTGTCCTTCGTGATGCAGTTCCTGTTCGGCTTCGGCCTGTCCTTCCTGCTGCCGGTGCTGCTGATGCTGCTCGAACGCGCCGGGATCGTCACCCGCAAGCAGCTCGTCGGCGCGCGGCGCTACGCGATCGTCGGCGCCTTCGCGATCGCGGCGGTGCTGACCCCGCCCGACGTGGGCTCGCAGCTCCTGCTCGCGGTCCCGCTGATCATCCTCTACGAACTGGCGCTGATCGGCATCTGGTTCACCGAGCGGCGGCGCAAGACCGGGGATGAGGAAAAGCCCGAGACGGCCTGACCGTCCCGGGCCTGATCCCGTGTCGCGCCCGCCATGAAGGCGGGCACTTTCGTCGATGGCTTATTTCGAATCGTCGGCGGCGTCGGAGACCGCGCGGCCGGCCGAGGATACGTCCTTGCCCGCGCCCTCGACCGTATTGCACGCGGTGACCGCGAGCAGCGAAAGGCTGACGAAGGCGACGGCGATGGTGCGTTTGAACATGGCAAACCTTTCCTGGATGCTCTGAGGCTTCCGCGACGGAAGCTGCATCGGATCAATGCTCGCTGTCGGGCTTGGTTCCCGATCCATCCCGACCCGTGCAAATCCGCCTTCGATTCCAGGAACTTGCCCAAAAAAGTTGGGCCCGGACGCATTTACGGGGGGGTAATGCGACCGGGCCCTTTGTCGAGCGGATAGCGGGAGCGGGGGGGCAAAGCATCGCTATCCGAACAGCAGAACGAGCCGGCCCCGGCCTTGTTCCCCGCCCGCATGGAAATTTTTTGGTCCCCGCGACGCGGGTCGTTTCAGGGCTGGACGCCGATCTCGACCTCGAAGCGACCGGTCTGCAGATCCTGCGAAAGCGGCGAGCGGAACTGGCGCGCGATGCCGGTGACGACCCGTTCGAAACGGCCGATCCCAGGATAGTCGTCGAGCGCGCCTTCGGCCATGCCGACCGTCTCGATCCGCAGATTGGCGCGCCCGGGCCGGTCGGTCGCCTCGAGCGAGATCAGCACCGAGCCCTGCGGGTTGCAATGCATCAGCAGCTCGACGACCTCGGTGATGAAGAAGGCGGTCGGCACCGCGATGTCCTGCGTCACATGCGCGTCGATCAGGTTGAGCGCGATCGGCATGCCGGTGGCGGCCGCGGGGGCCGACGCCCGGAGCGACGTCGCCAGCTCGCCGGCCAGCGCCCGCACCGAGACGCCTTCATTCTCCTCCAGCTCCGCATAATGGTTGCGGTGGACGACGGCGAGCGCGTCGACCCGGCGCTGGATCGCGCCATAGGCGTCGGCGACGGCGCCTTCGGCCCCGCGCGCGTGCAGGTTGATCAGGCTGGAGACGACCTGAAGATTGTTCTTCACCCGGTGGTGGACCTCCCGGGTCAGGCGGGTCTGGCGGGCGAGGCCCTCCTCCAGCTCCAGCTCATGGTCGTGGATGCGCGCCGCGACCGCGGCGAAGCTCTCGGCCAGGTCGCGTATCTCCTGGCTGGGCGTGGTGAGCCGGGGCAGGTGCAGCGAGCTGTGGCCGCCCTTCCAATTGTCGATCGACTGCTTGAGCTGGCTGAGCGGGCGCAGCAGCAGGCGGTTGACGATCAGCCATCCGGTGAACGCGGCGGCGGCCCACATCAGCAGCGGCAGCAGGACGACGAGCATCGTCCGGGCCCGCGACGGCGCCAGCCGATATTCGGCGATCAGCGCGAGCTGCCCCCCGGCCAGCGGCTGCGAGAGCCGCAACAGGTCGTTTTCGGCGGTCTCGCCATGATCGACCAGCACGACGTCGACGGAGCCCTGCCGCAGGATCATCCGGTTGAGCGGCAGCCCGCCACCCGAGGAGACGGCGAGACGGATATCGTCGAGCGGGATGTCCGCTTCGAACAGCAGGCCGTCGCGGCGAGCCGCAGTGAAGCGGAAGCTGTGGCGCTGGAGGTCGAGCCAGACATGGTCGACGCCCTGATCGACCGGTGCGATCCGCTCGATCGGCGCGCCGTGCGACTGGCAAATCCGGCGCCGGCCGCCGTCGAAGATCGCGACCGGCGGCCGCCCGCTGCGGTCGCGACGCGCCTGCCGCGCGATCGCCGCGCAGAGGGCGGAGGCGGGCTCGAGGCTGGCCTGGGGCGATCGCACCGCATCGAGCCCTCGGTCGATGACCATCTCGACGCGGGTGGCGTGGAAGGCCATCGCCGTCCGCACCGCCATGCGCTGCTCGGCCGAGGCCGACCGGGCCATGTCGAGCGAGGTCAGCAGCGCGATGAAACCCAGCGGCAGCATCGCCGCCGACAGGATCAGCAGCATCTTGGTGCCGGTGGACAGGCGGGCGAAGGCCAGTTTGGCGGGCTGCTTCATCCGCTGGGGCGACCCGCCCCGCTGGCCCGTCCGATCGGAAGGGCGGCTGCCGGGAACATGATCAATCCAGCTTGTTCAACAGATCCAGGAATTCCGCGGGAATGGCTTCATCGACCGTCTGGGAATAGACGGAACGCAACGCAGCGCCGACGGACGCGTCGCGCACGGGGTCGCTCTTCCGCTTCCGGGCCGCCTTGCCTCCGCCGGTGTCGTTTGCCGGCTCGTCCGACTGTTCCTGATTAGCCAACCGGCCCACGCCCCTGACCTGCATCTCGTTGTCCAACACTCTCCAATGCAACGGCTTTTGGACACCGCCCCTCTTGGATCGATCCGGATGCGTACCATTTTACACGCCATGGTAAAACGCGCATCATGCATGAAACAAAAAACTTGTCCGTTGGTTCCATGACGGGAATGTCTCTTTTTGCACATTCGTCATTGGAAGCCCCGGGCGGCTTCCGCGACACCGGCTGGGCTGTTATCGCTCTTGCCCGTGTAGCGGCGGACACCCGCGTCGATGAATCCAGGGAGTGTTGATACCCATGTCGCTCGGCCAGAAACTCGCCCCCCACCTGCCCTTCCTGCGTCGTTACGCCCGGGCGCTCACCGGCAGCCAGAGCCATGGCGACAATTATGTGCGGGCCACGCTGGAGGCGATCGTCGCCTCCCCCGACGGCTTCCCCGGCGGGGTCGACGTCCGGGTCGGCCTCTACCGCACCTTCCAGGCGATCTGGAGCTCGGCCAATTATGACGAGATCGAAACCCCGACCGCCGACGCCGAGCGCGAGGCGATCGCCCAGGCGCGGCTCAACGCGATCACGCCGCTGTCGCGCCAGGCCCTGCTGCTGACCGCGATGGAGGGCTTCACCGTGGCCGACACCGCCTATCTGATCGAGGCCAGCCCCGAGGAGGTCGAATCGCTGGTCGCCGACGCGATCGCCGAAATCGATCGCCAGACCCGGACCGACGTGCTGATCATCGAGGACGAGCCGATCATCGCGATGGACCTCGAGACCATCGTCCGCGATCTCGGCCACAGCGTCAGCGGCGTCGCCGTGACCCGCGACGAGGCGGTGGCGCAGGCGCACGCCCATCGGCCCGGCCTCGTCCTCGCCGACATCCAGCTCGCCGACGACAGCTCCGGCATCGACGCGGTCAAGGACATATTGGCCGAGTTCAGCGTACCGGTGATCTTCATCACCGCCTTCCCCGAACGGCTGCTGACCGGCGAGCGGCCCGAACCGACCTTCCTGATCACCAAGCCCTTCCAGCGGTCGACGGTGAAGGCCGCGATCAGCCAGGCGCTGTTCTTCAACGCGGCCACGATCGAGGCCTGAGCGATATCGTTTCGGTCGCGATTGCATTGGAACCCGCCCTGCGGACGATCGTTGAGCCGGTAGAATGGACGACACGAGTCGTCCCGCCGGGACAATGGGGATCGGATGGCAGGACAGGCCCGCACCGCGATGGCGGCGAACGCTTCAGCTGGGGTAGCAGATCATATGGATGACGAGGATCGGGACGTCGACGGCGTCGAGACGCCGCGCGGCGAGCTGGTCGCCTTGTCCGACGACGAGTTCAAGGACGAGCTCGCGCGGGTGATCCCCCATCTCCGCGCCTTCGGCCGCTCGCTGTCGGGCAATCGCGACCTCGCCGACGATCTCGTCCAGGAGACGCTGATGAAGGCCTGGGCGGCGCGCAAGCGCTTCCAGGCGGGCACCAACATGCGGGCCTGGACCTTCATCATCCTGCGCAACCTGTTCCTGTCGCAGATGCGGCGCGCCCGCTTCCGCGGCGAATGGGACGAGCATACCGCCAACAAGTTGCTGGCTGCGCCCGCTTCGCAGGACCGCCACATCGAGCTGGCCGACATGCAGCGCGCGCTGATGCACCTGCCGCAGCCGCAGCGCGAGGCGCTGATCCTCGTCGGGGCTGGCGGCTTCGCCTATGAAGAAGCCGCCGAGATCTGCGGCTGCGCGGTGGGAACGATCAAGAGCCGGGTGGCCCGCGGGCGCGCCGCGCTCGAACAGCTCCTCGACCATGGCCAGTTGCCGTCGCGCCGCGAGCACAAGACCGATCCGTCGACCACGACGCTCCAGCAGATCATGGCCGACGTCGATCACCTCAGCAAGGAATAGGGACGACCGGCGGAGGCCCCGCCGCCGTCGCGGCGCGCTTCCGCCCTATTTGCGGTCGAGCTTCGACAGCAGCCGCGCCAGATCGTCGGGCAGGCCGTAGCTGCCCGGATCGAACGCCGCCCGCAGCGCATTGCCGATGCCTTCATGACCTTGCGGCGCCTGAATCGTCCGCATCGGTGAAATTCGGGCCTGCATGGACAAATGGGAGGGCGTCGGCTTTTCCATGACTAACATAACGCAATAAGCCGACCTTGTTTCCCAATGTTGCACTCCCGTTCGAATCGCCTATGCGATGACAGGATGACCGGGCGCGTCGACAAGCACATCCTTTCCAACGCCTTGGCACGGATAGGTGACTTTTCGCCTTTCCTGTCCGGCCTCGCGAGCCGCCATCCCGAGGTCGTCGCGGCGGTGCGCGACCAGGGGCTCGACCAGGCGATCCGCGACGGCCTCGCGAGGGAGGAATCGGACGACGTCGGCAGGATGCTGCGCCGGCAGCGCCAGGTCGTGTCGCTCGCCGTCGCGCTCGCCGATCTTGCCGGCATGGCGACGCTGGAACAGGTCGTCGGCCAGCTGTCGGCCTTCGCCGATCATGCGCTCGACACCGCGATCCGCGCCGCCATCGCCGAGCGCACCCCCGATGCCGAGCCGGGCGGCTTCGCGGTGCTGGCGCTCGGCAAGCATGGCAGCGGCGAGCTCAACTATTCCTCGGACATCGATCCGATCCTGATCTTCGATCCCGCGACGCTGCCGCACCGGCCGCGCGAAGAGCCGGTCGAGGCCGCCGTCCGCATCGCGCGGCGGATCGTCGAGCTGCTCCAGAGCCGCGACGAGCACGGCTATGTGTTCCGCGTCGACCTGCGGCTGCGCCCCTCGCCCGAGGTGTCGCCGCTCGCCCTGCCGGTCGACGCCGCGCTCAGCTATTATGAATCGGCGGCGCTGCCCTGGGAGCGCGCCGCCTTCATCCGCGCCCGCGCCGCCGCCGGCGACATCGCGCTGGGACAGGGTTTCCTCGAAGCGATCCGCCCCTTCGTCTGGCGCCGCTCACTCGATTTCGGCGCGGTGCGCGAGATCCGGCAGATTTCGCGCCGCATCCGCGACCATTATTCGCGGGGACAGGTGCTGGGTCCCGGCTACGACCTGAAGCGCGGACGCGGCGGTATCCGCGAGGTCGAGTTCTTCGCGCAGATCCACCAGCTCATCCATGGCGGGCGCGAGCCGCAGCTCCGCGCGCCCGCGACGCTCGACGCGCTGCGCGCGCTGAGCGAGGCGGGGCGGATCGATGCGGACTCGGCGGCCGACCTGGCCGAGGCCTATCGCCTGTTCCGCACCATCGAGCACCGGCTCCAGATGGTCGACGACCACCAGACCCACCAGCTCCCCAAGCAGGCCGAGGCGCTCGACAATGTCGCGCGGCTCCACGGGCTCGACGACGGGGCGGCGCTGGTCGAGTTGCTGCGCCCGCATGTCGACCGGGTCGGAACCGTCTATGACGGGCTCGACAATGACGGCGAGGCGCGCCTGCCGGTGCAGCCCCACCAGCTCGAAGCGGCGCTGGAGGAGGCGGGCTTCGCCGATCCGCCGGCCGCGCGGCTGCGGATCGAGGGGATGCGCGACGGCAAGAGCCGCTCGCTGCGGACGCCGGTGGCGCAGGACGCGCTCGAGGCGATGCTGCCGACGCTGATCGCGGCGCTCGGCAAGGCGCCGTCGCCACAGGACGCGCTCAACCGCTTCGAGGACCTGGTCGCCGGGCTGCCGAGCGCGATCAACCTGTTCCGGCTGCTCCAGGCCAGGCCCGCCCTCGCCCGCGCGCTGATCGACGTGCTGAGCCATGCCCCGGCGCTGTCGCAGGCGCTGGGCCGCCGCCCCGCGCTGCTCGACGGGCTGATCGACGCGACCGCGCTGGCGCCGCCCCCGCCGCAGGAGGAACTGGTCGCCGAGTTCGACGATAGCGAGGGCAGCGACAATTATGAGCTGCTGCTCGACAGCGTCCGCCAGCGGGTCGGCGAGCGGCGCTTCGCGCTCGGCGTCCAGCTGATCGAGGCGGTGTCCGATCCGCTCGACGTGGCGCAGGGCTATGCCCGGGTGGCGGAGGCCGCGCTGACCGTGCTGGCGAGCGCGACCGTCGCCGAGTTCGAGGCGAACCACGGCCGGATTCCGGGCGGCGAGCTGCTGATCGTGGCGCTCGGCCGGCTCGGCGGCGGCGCGCTGACCAACGCCTCCGACCTCGACATCGTCTATCTGTTCAGCGGCGACTTCATGGCCGAATCGGACGGCGCCAAGCCGCTCGGCGCCACCACCTATTTCAACCGGCTGGCGCAGCGCGTCTCGGCGGCGATGTCGGTTCCGACCGCCGCCGGCCCGCTCTACGAGGTCGACACGAGGCTGCGCCCGTCGGGCACGCAGGGGCCGCTGGCCGTGTCGATCGACAGCTTCGCGCAGTATCAGCGCGAGAGCGCCTGGACCTGGGAGCATATGGCGCTGACCCGGGCGCGGACGATCTTCGGATCGGCGGAGGCGCGCGCGCGGGTCGACGCGATCATCGCCGAGGCGCTGGGCCGCGAGCGCGATCCCGCCGTGCTGCTCGCAGACGTCGTCAAGATGCGCGGCGAGATCGCCCGCCACAAGCCGCCGTCGAGCCCGTTCGACGTCAAGCTGATCGACGGCGGGCTGGTCGATGCCGAGTTCACCGTCCACCTGCTCCAGCTCCGCCATCGCACCGGCTTCGATCCGCGGCTGCGCACCGCGATGCGGCTGCTCGCCGAGCAGGGGCTGCTCGATCCGGCGGTGATCCCCGCGCATGAGCTGCTGACCCGGATGCTCGTCACCCTGCGGCTCGTCTCCCCCGCCTCGACCGAGCCGCCCGAAGCGTCGCAGACGCTGGTGGCGCGGACCTGCGGAGAGGCCGACTGGCCGTCGCTGGTTAAGGCCTATGAAACCGCCCGCGCGCTGATCGGCGGCGAATGGAAGCGGGTTTCCTCCGCAAGCTGAGACGGAAAAGCCCCGAAACATGGGCTTCTTCCGGCGTCCACACGAGCGGCCGGGAAAATATGGTGTCCCGATTTTAACCAGTCTCGCGCACCCGAGCTTAAAGACTCGCTGCTATCCCGATCATCATTGAAGTGCGTGTTGCGTAGCGTGAGATCATCGATGGTCGTATTCATCGACGGGCGCCCCAGCGTATCGGGGCGCCCCCTTTCCCTCCGCCCGGTGCGGCCATGAGGCACGAACCCGCCCTCCGGGTTCCGGCCCTCCCCGATGCCGGCTCTGGCCCCGGCTCCGCCCGCCTGCTGGCGGACCTCGAGCGGCATTGCCTCGACCTGCGGACCCGGCCCGGCGCAGCCCGTATCGACCCGCTGTTCGCGCGGTTCGACGACTTCGCGATCCGCGCCGCCGCGCTGGTCGACGACCTCTCTTGTCCCGCCGGCCCGCAGCCACCGCTTCGCCGCGCCTTCCGTCAGGCCCATGCCGACCTGGGCAAGGCCTTCGACGAGATCGAAAGATTGCTGGCGCTTCCGGCGCGGCTCGGCATCGCGGCCGCCCGCTTCAGCGACGAGATGCTGGCCGCCACCGCGCTGATGGCGCTGCTGGCGCCGCTCCGCACCGATGCCGATCGCCTCCTCGCCACGCTATCGCGCGAGGTCCGCGCGCTGCTCCATCCGGGGATAGCCGATCCGATCGAGGCGCAACTGGCCGATGCGGGCTGCGTCGATCCGCCCGGCGCGGCGCGGCGTCTGCGCGGCTGGCGCGCCGATCCGGCCGACCGCGACGCGCTCGACGCGCTGCTGCCCGGCCTGGTCGCGATGCTCGGCCCATCCCGGGACCCCGATGGGATGCTGGCGACGCTCGAGACGATCGTCGCCCGGCGACCCGCCGACATCGCCCTCTCCGCGTCGCTCCGCTCGCTGGTCGAGCTGCTCGGCGATGCGCCGGGCCTGTCGTCTTCCCTGATCGCCCAGCCGGCGCTGATCCGCCGGCTGATCGACGGCAGCGCCTCCGCGCCGCTGCCCCCGCCTGCCGATCTCGATGCCGAGTTCGGCCATTTGATCGGTCTCGACGACCGGCAGGCGGGACCCCCGCGGATCGCCCGGGCGATCGAGGCGCATCGCTTCGATCTGGGGCTGCGGCTGATCGAGCGGACGGCCGATCCGCTCGACATCGCCGCGGCCCATGCCCGCCTCGCCGAGGCGGCGCTGCGCGCGATCGCCGACGACGCGCTGGCGCGGATGCGCGAGGATCATGGCGTCGTGCCGGGATCGGACCTCGTCATCCTCGCCCTCGGCCGGTTCGGTGGCGGCGCGCTGACCAGCCGGGACGCGCTGGACCTCGCCTATCTGTTCACCGGCGACCGCCAGGCGTCGAGCGACGGCCGCGCGCCGATCGCCGCCGAGGCCTATTATGACCGGGTGGCGGAACGGATCAGCGCCGCCATGGGGCCGCTCTGCTCGGTCGAGCATTTCGAAGCGCGCTCGCTGGACCCCGTCGCGCTGGCGCGCGCACGGTTCGTCTACGGCCCGGACACGGCCCGCCGGGCGGCGGCGGCCATGCGGCGCGGGCTGGGCGAACCGCTCGACATCGCGCGCCGCAGGCCGGCGGCCGGTCCCTATGACGTCGAACGGGTGCGCGGCGGACTGGCCGAGCTCGACCTCGCGGTCCGGCTCAACCAGATCGCCGGCCTTGCCGACATCGATCCGAACCTGCGCACGGCGATCGGCGCGCAGGTTCGGGCGGGGCTGCTCGATCCGGCGGCGGCCGGCGCGCATGCGACGCTGGTCCGGCTGCTGGTGGCGCTCGACCTGCTGGCGCCGGACGGCGGGGAGCCCGCACCCGAGCAGCGGCCGACCATCGCCCGCTTGTGCGGCCATGACCATTGGGACGGGCTGGAGGCCGATTACGGCGCGGCGCGGGTGATCGTGCAGGAAAGCCGCCAGGCGGCCGTCGCGCGGACGATGGCGACGAACGGTTGAAGTCCCCCTCCGCCTCGTCCTAAGGATCGCCTGACTCAGGAGACACAAGATGCTCAAGGAAGGCGACAAGGCCCCCGATGTGACGCTCGACCTGCCCGACGGCAGCAAGACGAGCGTCGCCGAACAGGCGGGCAAGATCCTCGTCCTCTATTTCTATCCGAAGGACGACACGCCGGGCTGCACGACCGAGGCGCAGGGGTTCACCGCGCTGGCCGACGATTTCGCCAAGGCGGGCGCGACGATCATCGGCGTGTCGAAGGACAGCGCCGCGCGCCACCAGAAGTTCATCGACAAATATGGCCTCAAGATCCGCCTCGCCTCCGATGGCGACGGCAGCGTCTGCGAGGCGTTCGGCACCTGGATCGAGAAGTCGCTCTATGGCCGCCAATATATGGGCATCGACCGGGCGACCTTCCTGATCGGCAAGGACGGCACCATCGCGCGCATCTGGCGCAAGGTGAAGGTCAAGGGCCATGCCGAGGACGTGCTGGCCGTCGCGAAGACGCTATAGGCGACGCTTCGGCCGCCGGAACCAGAAGCTCCACACCGCGAGGCTGCCGAGCAGCGCGAGCGCCAGCCCCGACAGGGTGATGACGATCCGCCAGCCGAGGCCGCCGACCTTCGCCGCGTGGATCGGATAGATCATGTTGTAGCCGCGCGCCTGCCGGTCGAAGCCGCGGGCGTCGCGCGCGGCGACCAGCCGTCCGCTGTCGGCCGCGAACCACAGCATCGTCCGGCCGTTGGGCAGCCATTCCTCGGGCTGGCGCATCCGCACCGCGATCAGCCCGCTGTCCTTGCGCGGCAGGCTGAGCAGCCGCAGCTCGGCATCGGGGAAGCGGGCATGCGCGGCGCGGATGATCGCGGCCCAGTCGATGGCGTCGGACAGCGGCACGCCGATCGGCTTCGGCGGCTTCATCGCCCGTTCGACCGCGGCGGACGTGCCGGGGCCGAGCGCCACGACGGCGACCGGCCGGAAGATCATCACCGCGCCGGTGTAGAGCGACAGCGCCAGCAGCGGCGCCATGACGATGCCGAGGTCGCGATGGTGGCGGACGATCGCCGGGCGGCTCATCCGGCGCGGCCATAGCCGCCATTCGAAGGTCCTGCGGGTCCGCCACCACAGGACCACGCCCGAGATCACGAAGAACAGCCCGCACAGCGCGGCGATGCCGATCACCACCTCGCCCGCGTCGCCGGCGAAGAGATGGTGGTGGAGATCGAACAGCCACAGCTCGGGCCGTTCCCACTGGCTGTCCCAGCGGCTGACGATGTCGCCCGCCTGATCGGCATAGGCGCCCGCCCCCTTGGCATAGGAGAGGCGCAGCAGGCCGAAGCCGTCGCTGGCATAGAGGATGCTCTGCGGCCGCGCCGCCGGATCGGCCATCAGCCGCGCGGTCGCGGCGGCGAGCGCCGCCCCGTCGGCCACCCGGGCGTCCGATGCGTGCGGCAGGCCGATCCAGGCGTCGCGATGGACGAGGATCGCGCCGGTCAGCCCCAACAGGGCGAGCACCAGCCCGATCAGCCCGCCGGTCCAGCGGTGCAGGGTGTCGAGCAGGCTCAGAAGCGATAGTCCCAGCTAAGCGTGAAGTTGCGGCCGCGCCCGGCGAAGTTGAAGAAATTGTCGGTCGGGCGCTGCGTGGCGGACGCGTAGTCGATATATTGCTTGTCGAAAAGATTCTGGACCGAGAAGGTGAACCCGCCCAGGCCGGTCTGGTAGCGGATGCTCGCATCGGTCAGGTCATAACCGCCGAACCTGTTGCGTGGATCGAGCACGATCTCGCTGCTCCGGAAGGTCCGGCTCAGATAGAAGTTGGTCTGCACCCGCGCCGAGACCGCGCCCCGGTTGAAGCTGGCCGCCAGGTTCAGGCGATCGGGCGAGATGTTGGCGCCGTCGAGGTCGGTCCCCGCCGTGCCGTCGGGCGTCGCGCTGGCATCGTAGCGGCCCTTGATATGGGCATAGCCCACCGACAGCCTGAGCCCGTCGATCGGCATGCGGACCCCGGCGTTGACCTCCAGCCCCTCGATCTCGACCCGCTGGCGGATCACGTTGAAGATGCCGGCGCCGCCGTTGACCAGCACCTGGCCCTTGTTGCTCGACGACCAGAAATAGGTGACGCTGGTATCGAGCGGCCCGCGCTTCACCTCGACGCCGATCTCGCGGTTGTTCGAGATGACCGGGCTGATGTCGAGATAATTGTCGAGGTCGATGCCGGGCTTGCCGATCGCCCGGGTGATGCGCCCGATGTCGGCGACGGTGAAGCCCTCGGCATAGCTGGCATAGGCGCGGATGCCCTTCCACGGCTCGAAGATGATGCCGCCGTTGAGCAGCACGTCGTCGAACTTCGGCTTGCCGCCGCCGACCATGACGCCGCCATAAGCGTTCGGATTGGCCGTCGTCACCGTGGTCGAGGCGAGCGTCTGGAAGTCGTCGATCCTGATCTGGACATTCTCCCAGCGCGCGCCGCCCGCCAGGCGGAGCTTCTCGTCGAACAGCGCCAGGTTGAGCTGGGCGAAGGGCGCGAGGCTGCGGAAATCGCTCGGCGGCACCCAGACGCGGTTGGTGGCGATCAGCCGCTGCTCGGTCTTGTCGAACAGCGCATCGAAGCCGAGCGTGCCGGTCAACGCCTCGAAACCGGGAACCGCGCGCTCATAGCTGATCTTGAAGCCGAGCTTGCGCGACCGGTTCTGCGACTGGTCGAACAGCGTGCCGACCGGCGCGATCGTCGGGTCCTGGAAGGTCGCCTGCGTGACCGGCTCGCCGCCGAAGGTGTCGCGGGTCCGGTTGAAGAACAGCTGGCTGACGAAGTTGCCGCCGCCGAGATCGGTGTCGGTGACCGAAAGCGCGACGCTTTCGGTGCGGCTCTCGGCGGGCTTGAGCGGCGGGTTGCCGCGCGTGGCGCTGGTCGGCAGGCCGGCCGTCTTGTCGCCCGCCACGGCGATATAGTCGCCGTCGACCTTCATCTCGTAGCGGCTGGCGATCAGGTCGATCCGGCCGGTATCGCCGAGCTGGTAGCCGAACCGGCCGAACAGCGAGAGGGTCTTCGAATCCTGCGTCTCGCCCTGGGTCAGGTTGACGCCGACCCGGCGGCCGTCGCCGTCGTAGAAGACCGCCCGCTTCTCATAGGCCGCGCCGACCGTCGCGTCGAAGCAGTCCTTGCGATACTGGACCAGGCCGGCGGCCTTCCCGCCCAGGCCGTCCTTGCGGAAATCATTGTCGGCATTGCCCTGCAGCAGCACCCGGCCGCCGAACCCCTCGGCGGTCGGCGGCGCGACCGTGACCTGGTTGACGATACCGCCGGTGCCGCCGACACCCTGCAGCGCGTTCGAGCCGTAGATCACCTCGACCCGGTCGATGAAGAAACCGTCGATCGTGAAGCCGTCGCGGCTGCCGTCGCGCAGCGGGGTGGTCTGCGGGATGCCGTTGATCGCATAGAGCGGCGAGCGGCCGCGCAGCGTCTCGCCCGCGCCCGACATCTTCTGCCGGGTCGGCGAGAAGGACGGGGTCAGCGTCGCGATCGAATCGATCACCGATCCGGAGATCGACATCTGCTGGTCGAGCTCGGACTTGCCGACGATGTCGATGGTCAGCGGCAGGGCATTGGCCGGCAGGATGCTGCGCGCGGCGGTGACGACGATGTCGTCCTTCGCCGTTTCGGTAGCGGCGTCAGGCGAGACCTGGGCCAGGGCGGGCATGGCGATGGCGAGTGCCGAGACAGATGCGGCGATACGGAACGGACGGATCATCTTTCCCCCTTCTGATTGGGGGAGCCGCTAATCCCTATCGCCCACTCTTGCAAGTGATTATCAGTAGCGAACCGCCGCGAGAGGTGGATCAGCGCGGCAGATGATCGCGGAACACCTCGATCACCCGCGTGTAGAGCTCGCGCTTGAACGGCACGATCAGGTCGACCAGCTCGCCGGCGTCGACCCATTTCCAGGCACGGAATTCGGGCTCGGGCGTGTCGAGGTCGACATCGGCGTCGGTACCCAGGAAGCGCGCGACGAACCAGTGCTGCGCCTGCCCGCGATAGCGGCCGCCCCAGATCTTGCCCTGCAATTCCGGCGGCAGGTCGTAGAGCAGGATGTCGGGCGCCTTGGCCAGGATCTCGACGAGGCCGGGGCCGATGCCCGTCTCCTCCTCCAGCTCGCGCAGCGCGCCGGCCTCTGGCGCCTCGTCGGGGTCGAGCCCGCCCTGCGGCATCTGCCAGGCCTCGAGCGCGCTGTCGATCCGCTGCGCCACGAACACCTTGTCCTCGGCATTGAGCAGCATGATCGCCGCCGCCGGGCGATAGGGAAGCGTCTTCTTCACGGCCGATATTCCTCGATCATCGTCCGGAAGGCGGCGAGACAGCCGCGCAGGTCGTCCTCCGACGAGGGGATGGCGCGGCGGAGCGTCAGCCAGCCATGGATATTGCCCTTCGCCTCGCGATAGGCCACCGGCACGCCCGCCTCGATGCAGGCCACCGCATAGGCCCGCCCCTGGTCGAGCAGCGGATCGAGCGTCGACGTCACCACCAGCGCCGGCGGCATGCCGCGCTGGTCGCCCAGCCGGGGCGAGGCGCGCCAATGGTTGAAGTCGGGCGCATAATGGCCGTTGAACCAGCGCAGCGTGTCGAGGTTGAGCATGTAGCCCTCGCCCAGCCGCTCGGTCGACGGATAGCGCTTGCGCAGGTCGACCGCCGGATAGAGCGGCCAGATCGCGATCACCGGCAGCGCCGCGGGATGGTTGCGCAGCGCCATCGCGGTGACGATCGACAGCGTGCCGCCGCCGCTGTCGCCGCACAGCGCGAGCGCGTTGAAGCGGCGGCCGAACAACATGCCCTGCTCGGCGGCCCAGCGGGTCGCGTCCTCGCAATCGTCGGGGCCGGCGGGCCAGGGATGCTCGGGCGCGAGCCGATAGTCGATCGACAGCACCGGCAGGTCGAGCCCGATCGCGATGTCGGCGGCCGCCGCGTCGTACAGTTCGAGGTCGCCGAGCACGAAGCCGCCGCCGTGGAAGAAGACGACCAGCGGCCCCTCCCCCCGCTCCGGGCGCGGATCGTAGAAGCGCGCGGGGATCGATCGGCCGTCATGGGTCGTGATGAACAGGTCCTCGCGCGTCGCGATCGGCGGACTCTCGACATCGGCGAAGACCCGCAATCGGGCCGACATCTCGCGCGCGGCCGGCGGATCGACCTCATAGGTCTTGGGACCGGCGCGATTGTTGATGTCGTCCAGAAAGGCGCGGACGTCGGGGCGGACAAATTCCTCGTTCATGGCTTTCCATCGGCAAAATCGGATAATGAGGCAAGATGCTGCATGTCGTTCACCACCCTCATTATGTCTCGCCGGCCGCGCCGGGAAGCAGCTTCAGCTTCGACAAATATGGGCTGGTGATGCAGGCGCTGGCCGAAAGCGGCGCCGATCCCCTTCTCCACCAGCCCGACCCGATGCCGCGCGCATGGATCGAGGCGGTCCACGATCCCGACTATGTGGACGAGGTCGCCGCCTGCCGGGTGCCGCCCGTCAAGGCGCGGCGAATCGGCTTCCCGGTCACCGAGCGGGTGGCGCGGCGCGCCTTCCTCGCCCCCGGCGGCACCTGGCTGGCGGCGAAGCTGGCGCTGCGGCACGGCTATGCCGCCAACGGCGCGGGCGGCAGCCACCATGCGATGGCCGACAGCGGCGCCGGCTATTGCGTGTTCAACGACCTCGCCATCGCCGCCAACCGGCTGATCGTCGAGCGCGACGCCGCGCGGATCATGATCGTCGACCTCGACGTCCACCAGGGCGACGGGACGGCGGTGCTGACCGCCGGCCGGCCCGACATCTTCACCTTCTCGATCCACAGCGAGCGCAACTTCCCCGCGCGCAAGGCCCGGTCCTCGTTCGACCTGGGGCTGCCCGACGACACCGACGACGCCGATTATCTCGCGGCGCTGGCGGGGCACCTGCCCGCCGCGATCGACGCCTTCGCGCCCGACCTGATCCTCTACCAGGCCGGGGTCGACCCGCATCGGGAGGACAAGCTCGGCCGGCTCGCGCTCAGCGACGAGGGGCTGGCCGACCGCGACCGCTTCGTGATGCGGCAGGCGCGGCGGCGCGGCATCCCGCTGGCCAGCGTGCTCGGTGGCGGCTATGGCGACGACCGCCTCGCCGTGGCGCGGCGGCACGTCGGATCGATCCTCGCGCTGTACGAGGCCTTTCACGACGCCGGCATGCCGGGCGAGACAGGCACCGCCGCCCTATTGGATTCGCTCTGATGCTTCCCGACATTTCGGCCGCCTGCCGGGCCGTCCTCGACGAACCCCGGCCGCTCGCCAAGGTGAAGGCGGCGCGCCGGGCCGCGCGCGACTGGCGGCTCGGCCGGACCCCGTGGGGCTTCGCCACGGCGATGCCCGATCGCCCCGCCCGCACCGATCGCCCGCCGCTGCTGCCGCCGTCGCGCATGCCCAAGCGCGGGCGCGCCGGATCGCCCCGCGCGCGGATCGCGATGCTCCATGCGCTCGCCCATATCGAATATGTCGCGATCGACCTGGCCTTCGATCTGGTGGGCCGGTTCGGGGGGCATTTCCCGCAACGCTTCGTCGACGAATGGATCGCGGTCGGCGCCGAGGAGGCGATGCACTTCGCCCTGATCGAACGGCGGCTGAACAGCTATGGCGCACGCTATGGCGACCTCCCCGCGCATGACGGGCTGTGGGAGGCGGCGGCCGGGACGGCGCACGATCCGCTCGCCCGGCTGGCCGTGGTGCCGATGGTGCTCGAAGCCCGGGGACTGGACGTAACCCCTTCATTGATAAGCCGTTTCGAAGCCGCCGGCGACGAGCGATCGGCCCGCGTCATGCGCCGCATCGCCGACGACGAGGTCGACCATGTCGCGGCGGGGGTCGGCTGGTTCCGATTCTTGTGCGACGCAGCGCGAATCGACTGCGCCCAGAGCTGGCAATCGATGGTCAGGTTACACTTCCGCGGAGCGGTTAAGCCTCCGTTCAACGACTCGGCGCGCGACAGAGCCGGTTTAACGAAAGAGATGATGGCCGGGGTTGCCGCCCCCTGTGATCTTTCTCACAACCGCCCCAGTCGCGTGAGGGGGGGCCATTCCTGACGTCGGCGCAACAGGGTCCGACCGGGCGATCCGGTTCGGGCAAATGTTCCGATGTCGGGGGAATTATGCTCTTCCTTGCTACTGTTCTTCCGACGCTTCGGCGCCTGTTTGCCCGCATGCCCGCAAAGGGCAATGCGAAGGCATTCGCCGCAGCGCTGCTGCTGACGGCGTCGGCCGCGCCCGCCCTGGCCCAGGACGGCGATCCCACCCCCAACGCCCAGGCCGCCGCGCAGTTCCAGGCGATCTTCCAGTCGTGGAAGAAGCTGGACACCGTCAACGTCGCGAGCACCGGCGCGATCTCGATCCCGTCGATCCTGCCGATCGCCAAGTTCACCTTCTCGAGCGCCTTCGGCGTCCGCTCCGATCCGTTCGCCGGGTCGGCCGCGATGCATGCCGGCATCGACCTCGCTTCGCCCAGCGGTACCCCGATCTACGCGACCGCCGACGGCATGGTCGATCGCGCCGAATGGTTCGGCGGCTATGGCAACATGGTCGAGATCGAGCATGGCAAGGGCATCTCGACCCGCTACGGCCACATGTCGCGCATCGCCGCCCATCCGGGCCAGCGGATCAAGCGCGGCGACCTGATCGGCTATGTCGGCTCGACCGGCCGTTCGACCGGCAACCACCTCCATTACGAGGTCCGCATCGACGGCCGCGCCGTCAACCCGGTGCCGTTCCTGCAGTCGGCCAACTACATCATGGCCGTCAATGAGCAGAATTCGGACATCGCCCAGGGCGGTCCCGAGAACTGATCTCCCCCTCGGGAACAAGAGAATCGACCGCCGGCGATTGTCGGTGGCCGCTTTCCTCCCTATCTTGATGTCATGGACGCGACGCCCGACATCGACCTGACCCCCTCCGCCGCGGCGCGGGTCGCCCTGATCGCCGGCAAGACCGGCAAGCCCGCCATCTTGCGGCTCGCGATCGACGGCGGCGGCTGCGCCGGTTTCCAGTACAAATTCGAACTCGCCGATGCCCCGGCCGAAGACGACACCGTCGCGACCCGCGACGGCGTGACGCTGGTGGTCGACCCGATGAGCCTCGACCTCGTGCGCGGCGGGGCGGTCGACTATGTCGAATCGCTGGGCGGCGCGGCGTTCCGCGTCACCAATCCCAACGCCGCGTCGGGCTGCGGCTGCGGTTCGAGCTTCTCGGTCTGACGGCGACCGTCATTCCGGCGGAGGCCGGAATCTCGGGAGGCTCCTGCCTCGACCTCTTCTCCTCTCTCCCGAGATCCCGGCCTCCGCCGGGATGACCCAAGATGGATGACGGACGCCTCCGGGCACGCTATCCCCGCCGCATGAAGATCGCGACCTTCAACATCAACGGGATCAAGGCCCGTCTCCCCCGCCTCGTCGAATGGCTCGAGCAGAAGGCGCCCGACGTCGCCTGCCTGCAGGAGATCAAGACCTCCGACGAGACCTTCCCGATCGCCGAGATCGAGGCCGCCGGCTATGGGGCGATCTGGCACGGGCAGAAGGGCTTCAACGGCGTCGCGATCCTCGCCAAGGGGGCGCAACCGGTCGAGCGGCGCAAGGGCCTGCCCGACGATCCCGATCCCAGCCACAGCCGCTATATCGAGGCGGAGGTGAACGGCGTGGTCGTCGCCTCGATCTACCTGCCCAATGGCAATCCGGCGCCGGGCCCGAAGTTCGATTACAAGCTCGCCTGGTTCGACCGGCTGATCGACCATGCCGCCGATCTGTGGGCGGGCGAGATGCCGGTGGTGCTGGCCGGCGACTATAACGTCATCCCGACCCCGTCGACCGACGACGTCTTCTCCGAACGGGCGATGGCGAGCGACGCGCTGACCCAGCCCGAGAGCCGCGCCGCCTTCCGCCGGCTGTGCAACGCGGGCTGGACCGACGCGGTACGGACGATCCATCCGCACGGGCCGGTCTACACCTTCTGGGACTATCAGGCCGGCGCCTGGCAGCGCGACGCCGGCTTCCGCATCGACCATCTGATGCTGAGCCCCGCCGCCGCCGACCGGCTGACCGGCGCCGGGGTCGACAAGGACACCCGCGCGCTGGAGAAGGCCAGCGACCACGCGCCGACCTGGATCACGCTGCGCTGACTCAGCCCGCCTTGTTCTTCGCCACGCTCGCGTCCATCCGGGCGAGCTGCTCGGCGGTGGCGGGCGGCTGCTTCGCCTTCCATTGCGAATAGGGCATGGCGTAGACCGCCTCGCGCGCCGCGTCCTTGTCGATCGCGCCGCCCGCCGCCTCGGCCAGCCAGTCGGACAGGCAGTTGCGGCAGAAGCCGGCCAGCCCCATCAGGTCGACATTCTGCGCGTCGTCGCGATGCTGGAGGTGGCGGACCAGCCGGCGGAAAGCCGCGGCGGCATGCTTGTCGTCGATGTCGTCGATGGTCATCTCATTCTCCTTATCGCTCGCGCCACGCCAGCAGCGACAGGCCGAAGAGGACGAACAGCGCGCCGCTCACCCGGCCGACCTGGCGCTGCCATTCGGCGCGGCGCAGATAGCGCGCCAGCGTCCGGCCGCCGGTCGCATAGGTCAGATACCAGCCGCCCTCGATCACCACGAAGGTGGCGAGCAGGACCGCGAACTGCGGCGCCTTCGGCAGCGCCGGGCTGACGAACTGGGGGAAGAAGGCGGCGGCGAAGATCAGCGCCTTGGGGTTGCTGAGGCTGATCAGCATGCCCGCGCGGAACAGCTCGCCCGCCGTCCGGCCGTGCAGCTCCGCGGCGCCGGCGTCGATGTCGATCGGCGGGCTGTCGTCGCGCCAGGCCTTGATGCCGATCCAGATCAGATAGGCCGCGCCGACCACCTTGATCACGGTCAGGAGCTGCGGCACCGCCGCGATCAGCGCGCTCATCCCCATCGCCGACAGGCCGAACAGGCCGAGCAGCGCGAGCAGGCAGCCCGCCATGGTGAAGAACGCCCGGCGGAAGCCGTGGCGCATGCTCTGCGTCATCACATGGAGCATGTTCGGACCCGGTATCGCCGAGATCACGAAGGTCGCGCAGACGAAAAGCCACCAGCTGTGAAGAGGCACGGTCCCTCCGATCCGGTTCGCGTGGATGACGGCCGCGCCCGGATGGCGGCCCTCAAAGATCCTTGGAGTAGATCCGATAGGTCTTGTTGACCCGGCTGTCGATCGTCTCCGCGATCGAGCGCATCCCCTGGTTGTCCTCGAGGATCCAGCCGATCTCGCCGCGGGTCGCGCCATAGTTGGCGACCGAATCGCGGCGGATATATTCGATCATCATGAAGGCGAGCTGGCTGGCGAGGCGGGTCGCCTGCAGCTTCTTGACGACGCCCATCAGCGGCACGCGCATCGTCTTCACCTGCGGCTTGCGCAGCCGCCACAGCAGCCTGGCCCAGTTGAAGGGGAAGAGTCGCCCGTCGAGATCGGCCATCAGCTCGTTGAGGTCGGGCCAGGTCATCATGAAGGCGACCGGCTCGCCGTCGACCTCCGCGACGCGGATCAGGTCCTCGAACACGATCGGCTTCAGCTTCTTGCCGGTATAGGCGATCTCGGCCGGGGTGATGGGCACGAAGCCCCAATTGTCCGACCAGGCATCGTTGAGGATCGACAGGATCAGCTGGGCTTCCTCGTCGAAGCGGCTCTTGTCGACCTTGCGGATGCGGATGCGCGCGTTGCGCTCGCCCGAGCTGACGATCCGCTGAACGAGCGGCGGGAAATCCTGGATGATGTCGAGATCATAGGTCAGGAGATCCTTGATCCCCTTGTAGCCGAGCGGCTCGATCCAGCCCTGATAGGCGGGGTTGTCGTGCCCCATCATCACCGTCGGCGGATGGTCGTGCCCCTGGACGAGCAGGCCCGGCTCCTCCCAGATCGAGCAGCTCAGCGGCGCCATGACGCTGGTCATGCCCTTGTCGCGCAGCCATTGCTCCGCCTGGGCGATCAGCGCGGTCGCGACCTCCTGGTCGGCCGCCTCGAGCAGGCCCCAATTGCCGATGCCGGGGCCGCCGCCCTGCTCGGCCGGCATCGCATGCCACAGCCGGTCGAAATGCGCCGAGATCCGCCCCACCGGCTTGCCGCCGCGCTCGGCCAGGAAGAGCTGCTGCTCGGCATGTTCGTAGAAGGGGTTCTTGCCCGGCGTGATCAGCTCGAGCGCCTCGACCCGGAGCGGCGGCACCCAGTTCGGGTCCTTCGCGTTGAGGGCATAGGCCAACTCGACGAAGCGCTTGCGGTCCGCCTTTCCGGCAATGGGACGGATGACGAGCGACATCAGTGCGGGATGCGCTGGCTCGGATGGCCGACGGCGACCCCGCCCGACAGGCGCGCCACCCAGGGATAACGCTCCGCCACCTCGGGCGTATAGCCGAGGTTGAACACCGTCTCGCTCTTCTTGTCCTTGTCGATCCGCTCGTAATAGGTGCGGAAGAGCTTGTCCCAGAAATAGTTGGTGATGCCGTAATTGCCGCGCTCGTCATGGAAATGATGGGCCATGTGGCGCGCCTTCATCTCCATCACCCACTTGCGCTTCGGCTTGTAGGCGAGGTGCTGGATGCAGTGGAAGAATTCGTAGACGCAGGTCGTGATCAGGCCAGTCGCGAAGGCCGCCAGCGCGGCGCCGGGGCCGCCGATCAGATAGCCGATCGGGGCGGTCGCGAGCGCGATCGTCGGCAGGGTGGTGTGGAGCGCGCCGAACAGGATCTCGAGCCGGTTCGGGTCCTGGTGATGATCATAATGGATGCGCTTCCAGGTCGCCGCCAGGAAGGGCACCTTGAACATCCAGCGGCTGTGCAGCACCCAACGGTGCAGGCAGTACCAGACCAGCGGATAGACGAAGACCGAGACGGCGATCGCCACCGCCGTCGGCAGCACCGGCGCCGGATAGCGGAAGAACAGCCCGATCGCGATCGCGGCGCACAGCAGATAGCCGATGATCGCCGGATATTGGAAATAGGCGATCCACAGCTCCCGCAGCGTCATGCGGTCGAGATGATGATCCTTCGCCCAGAAGGCGGGCTTGATGGCCGACAGCTTCACGCAAACCTCGAATTCGAAAACCGCCCCGACCCGGGGCCCATATGGGATCGCGGTCTGAATTGGCAATGCGGCGCTTTTGCGACCGCATGGCGTCGAAAAAGCTATTCCTCGGTCCGGATCAGCACCGTCTCGCCGATCAGCAGGAACAGCAGGAACGGCGCCCAGGCCGCGAGGAAGGGCGGATAGGCGCCGAGATTGCCCATCGCCAGCGCGAAATTGTCGGCGACGAAATAGGCGAAGCCGAGCGCCATGCCGATCACCGCGCGGATGAACAGATGGCCCGACCGGGCGAGGCCGAAGGCGGCGACCGCGGCCAGCAGCGGCATCAGCACCGCCGACAGCGGCCCCGACAGCTTGTGCCACAGCCCCGCGCGCAGCGGCCCGGTCGGCCGGCCGGCCGCGTCGAGATCGGCGATCGCGGTGCGGAGCTGGACGATCGACTTCGACGCCGGATCGACATTTGCCAGGGTGAAGCGGTCCGCCGTCACCCCCTTCGCGAAATCGAAGCCGGCGAGCCGGAGGGTCACGCCCTTGGCCACGTCGAACCGGCTGGCGCCGGTGATCCGCCAGCCGCCGGCGGCCTGGACGGCGCGCTCGCCCTTGATGATCGAGATCAGCCGGCCGCCGTCGCGGTCGTAGATGGTGACGCTGTCGAGCCGCGCCTGCGCGCCTCGCCCGCGCACCGCGGTGGCGTGGATCAGGTCGTCGCCGTCGCGCACCCAGATATTGGGGACGATGCCGCGATCGCGCGGGATCGGGCCGTAATCGGCGTCCTGCCAGGCGGTCAGCGTCGCGGTCGCGCGCGCCACCACCCGCTCGTTGAAGGTGAAGGAGACGATGCCGACGCCCAGGCTGGCCACCACCAGCGGCGCCAGGATCTGGTGGGCGGAGATGCCCGCCGCCTTCATCGAGATGATCTCGCTGTTCTGGTTCAGCGTGACGAAGGTGATCAGCGTCGCGAGCAGCGCCGCGAAGGGCAGGAAGCGGGCGATGATCTGCGGCGTGCGCAGCGTGACGTAGAGCCAGAGCTGCGCGTCGCCATTGCCCGGATAGGCGAGGATGTCGCCCGATTCGCCGAGCAGGTCGAGCGCCATCAGCACGATCACCAGCGCCGCCAGCACCGCCGCGAAGCGCACCAGGAACATCCGGGCCATGTAGAGGGTCATGGTCCGCGACGCGAAGAAGGAGATGTTCATGCGGCCTCCTTCCGGCCCAGGCGGATCCAGCGCAGCACCGACTTGACCGCCTTGTCGGCGCCGCGTTCGAGCGCGCCGATCGGCTGGCCGCCCGGCACATGGGCGATCGTGCGGTACATCCACCACACCAGCGCGGCGAAGGCGAGGAACGGCACCCACAGCGCGATCAGCGGATCGATCCGGCCGAGCGCCGCGACCGAGGCGGCATATTCGTTGATCTTGTGCTGGGTGACGATCATCACGATCGACAGGAACACGCCGAGCGCCGACGAGGATCGCTTGGGCGGCACCGCCAGCGCCAGCGCCAGCATCGGCAGCAGGAACATCGTCGCCACCTCGACCAGCCGGAAGTGGAATTCGGATCGGAACTGGGCGCGCTGCTTGGCGGGCGTGGTCGCCTGGTGCGCCGTCACCACCAGTTCGGGCATCGTCATTTCGAGGTCGCGGCCGCCGCGCTGGCGGAACGCCTCCATCTTCGGCAGGTCGATCGGCAGGTCGTGGCCGACGAACTGGAGCACGCGCGGCTCCTTGAACTGCGGCGCATCATGGACGAGCACGCCCTTCTGGAGCCGCAGGATGATCGTGTCGGGATCGTCGGTGGCCAGGAACTGGCCATGCTCGGCGGTCACCGCCAGGCTCTTGCCGTCCTTCGATTCGGTCATCACGAAGATGCCCGACAGCTCGCGGCCGCCCTCGCGGCTGCTTTCGACCCGGATCGTCATCCGCTTGCCGAGCTTGGTGAACTCGCCGACCTTGATCGAGGCGCCGAGCGCGCCCGAGCGCAGCTCGAACCGCAGCCCTTCATAGGCGTAGCGCGAATAAGGCTGGATGAAGCCGACTATGGCGAGATTGAGGAGGGCGAGCGCGACCGCATAATAATAGGGCACCCGGAGCAGCCGGCCGTAGCTCATCCCCACCGCCCGGAACACGTCGAGTTCGGACGACAGCGCCAGCTTGCGGAAGGCGAGCAGGCAGCCGAGCATCAGCCCGATCGGGATGCCGAGCGACATATATTCCGGGATCAGATTGGCGAGCATCCGCCAGACGACGCTGACCGGCCCGCCCTCCGACACGACGAAGTCGAACAGCCGCAGCATCTTGTCGAGGGTCAGCAACATCGCGGCGATCACCAGCGTCGCGAGCAGCGGCGTGGCGATCAGTCGGGCGACATAGCGGTCGGTCAGCGTGTCAAATCTCAATTTTTCGACGCCCCGTGACCATGTTCTGGCCGCAATCGCAGCCCACCTTCCGACTCATGGGGGCGAGGTGCCGGCCATGCGTTCGCGGATGGCTATAGCTTCCAGGAGTAGTGAGGTCATGTCGAAACTTGTGGCTGGGATGGTTGGACTCTCGCTCGTGGCGGCACTGCCCGCCGCGGCAGGGGCAGCTATGCTCGGCCCCGACGCGACCGCCTGCGAGGGCAGCGGCCCCGCGATGCTGGTCCATGTCGAAGGCTTCAAGAAGCGCACCGGCATGCTCCGCGTCCAATCCTATGGCGGCAATCCGACCCGCTATTTCGAAAAGGGCAGCTGGCTGCGCCGGGTCGACGTGCCGGTGCCCGCCTCGGGTGCGGCCGACATCTGCGTCCCCGTTCCGGCCAACGGCAATTATGCCGTCTCGGTCCGCCACGACGTCGACGGATCGGGCAAGACCGGCATGAACGACGGCGGCGGCATGTCGGGCAACCCGAAGCTGTCGCTGATGGACGTGATCTTCCGGCGCAAGCCGAATCCCGACAAGGTGCAGGTGACCGTCCATGGCGTCACCCGGGTGCCGGTCGTCCTCAACTATGTCCAGGGCGGCTCCTTCGGCCCGCTCGCGATGGCGGCGCGCTGACGATGGCGGCGGTCGCGCTCCTGTCCAATCCGCGCTCGACGGGCAACCTGTCGATGCTGCCGCGGATGCGGAGCTTCTGCGCCTCGCACAGCGACATCTTCCATTATGAGGTCGAGTCGGTCGAGCAGATCGGCGAGGCGCTGCGTACCATCGCCCGGGTCAATCCCAAGGTGCTGGTGGTCAACGGCGGCGACGGCACGGTGCAGGCGGCGCTGACCGAACTCTATCTGGGCGATCATTTCGACGGGTCGCCGCCGCCGGTGGCGGTGCTGCCCAACGGCAAGACCAACCTGATCGCGCTCGACCTGGGCGCGGTCGGCGACCCGATCGCCGCGCTCGAGCGGGTGATGGAGATCGCCCGCGGCGGCATCGACGACCATGTCGTGGTGCGCGAGCTGATCGCCCTGTCCGACGGCGCCGACGGCACCCGCCCGGTGCTGGGCATGTTCCTCGGCGGCGCCGGGCTCGCCGACACGATCCTCTATTGCCGCAACAAGATCTATCCGCTCGGCCTGCCCAACGGGATCAGCCATTTCCTGACCGCGATCGCGGTGCTGGTGACGCTGATCCTCGGCATCCGCACCGCCTTCCTGCCGCCCGCCGCCCGCCCGATGAAGGTGTCGATGATGCGGCACGGCCAGTTGCAGGGCCGCTTCTCGCTGCTGATCGTCACCACCCTGCACAAGCTGTTGCTGGGCAGCAGCACGGGCAACAGCTCGACCTCGGGGTCGTTGCAGATGATGGTGGTGGAGCAGCGTCCGATGCCGCTGCTGCGCGCCCTGTTCGCCGGCATCTTCGGCCGGGTCGGGCGCGGCAATATGGACGGCGTCCATTTCGAGCGCGGCGACGAGATCAAGATCGAGGGCGAGCGCTCCAGCGTGATCCTCGACGGCGAGATCTTCCAGGCCGACGCCGGCAAGCCGATCATCCTGAAGACCACGCCGCCGGTGCCCTTCCTGCGCCTCGCCGCCTGAACCGGGCGGCGGCATGACCCTCGAAGCGCTGGTGGCGGCGGAGCTGGCCGAACCCGTGGACCCGCGCGTCGCGGCGATGGCCGGGGCGATCGCCGCGCGCCATCCGGCCGCCGCGCGCGCCGTCCTGTTCTACGGCTCGTGCCTGCGCGAAGCGAATCTCGACGGGCTGATGCTCGATTTCTACCTGATCGTCTCGGACTATGCCGACGCCTTCGGCAAGGGTTGGTTCGCCTTCGCCAACCGCCTGCTGCCGCCCAACGTCTTCCCGTTCGAGCATGACGGGCTAGTCGCCAAATATGCGGTGCTGAGCGAGGCCGACTTCGCCCGCCTCGCCTCCTCGGCGACGCGCAACGTGTCGGTCTGGGCGCGTTTCGCCCAGCCGTCGCGGCTCGTCTGGACCGCCGATGCGGCGGCGCGCGAGGCGGGCATCGCCGCCGTCAGCCTCGCCGCCCCCGCGCTGCTCGCCGCCGCCCGCCCGATGATCGCCGACCGCATCGCCATCGACCGGCTGTGGGGCGAGGCCTTCGCCCTGACCTATGGCGCCGAGCTGCGCGCCGAGCGCAAGGGCCGCGCCGGCTCGGTGGTCGATGCCGACCCCGATCGCTATCGCCGCTTCACCGCCCCCGCGCTTGCCGCCGCCGGGATCGATGCGGCGGTCGAAGGGAACGAGATCGTCTTCGCCCGCCCGCTCACGGCCGCCGAGCGCCGCGCGGGAAAGAAGCTCTGGGCACGGCGGCGGCGCGAGGGCAAGGCGCTGACCCTCGCCCGGCTGGCCAAGGCGACCACCACCTATGCGGGCGGGATCGATTACCTCGCCTGGAAGATCAACCGCCACGCCGGCGCCGCGATCGAGATCAAGCCGTGGCAGCGCCGCTGGCCGATCCTCGGCGCCATCGCCCTCCTCCCCCGCCTGCTGGCGAAGGGTGCGGTGAAGTAGAGGGTCTCCCGCTCGTCCCGTTCAGCGTCACCCCAGCGAAGGCTGGGGTCCATGTCTCTCATCAGCCAGATGGCATCTGAGAAGAACACAGACATGGACCCCAGCCTTCGCTGGGGTGACGTCACGTGGATCAGGCGGCTTGGGAGGTCGGCGGCTTGCCGCGACGATCGATCGCGCGGGCGACGGCGTTGCCGAGCGCGGCGATGGTGAAGGGCTTGCGGAGCACCTCATAGCCCGCGAAATCATCGCTCTGGCCGGCTTCGCCGACATAGCCGGTGACGAACAGCGCGGCGATCTCGGGATAGTCGCGACTGATCGCGGCGATCAGCTCGGGCCCGGTCATCCCCGGCATCATCACGTCGGTCAGGACGAGGTCGACGCCGCCATCCTCCGCCAGCATCGCCAGCGCCTCCTCGCCCGAGGCGCAGGCGCGGACGATGTGGCCGAGCTCGGTCAGCCCCGCGCGGGTCGACGCCTGGACGCGGGGATCGTCCTCGACCAGCAGGATCGAGAGCGACCCGACCTTGGGCCGCGCGGCCCGGTCGGCGGCGTCGGCGTTCCGTTCCGCCGCCACGCCATGATAGCGCGGCAGGTAGAGCGAGATGGTCGTGCCCTTGCCCACTTCCGAATCGACGCGGACGTCGCCGTGCGACTGCCGCACGAAGCCGAAGATCTGGCTGAGGCCGAGGCCGGTGCCCTTGCCGACCGGCTTGGTCGTGAAGAAGGGCTCGAAGGCGCGGGCCAGCACCTGCGGGGACATGCCGCAGCCGGTGTCGGCGACGCTGATCCGGACATAGTCGCCCGGCTTGACGTCGGCTGAATCGCCCGCGGCGACCGCGACGTCGGCGACCGAGATGTCGAGCCGCCCCGCCCCCTCCATCGCGTCGCGGGCGTTGACCGCGAGGTTGAGGATCGCATTTTCGAGCTGGTGCGCATCGGCCCAGATCGGCCAGTGCGCGCCCGCCGTGTCGACCTGGACGGTGACGCGTTCGCCGAGGGTCCGGTCGAGCAGGACGTTCATGCCTGCGACCAGCTTGGCCGGCAGCACCGCATCGGGCAGCAAGGGTTCGGCGCGGGCGAAGGACAGCAGCCGGCGGGTGAGCGCCGCCGCGCGGTCGGCCCCTTCCATCGCGCCGTCGAGATGGACTCCCGCCTCGGCCGGGCGCTGGGCGATCTTGCGCCGGGCGAGGTCGAGCCCGCCGACCACCACGGCCAGCATATTGTTGAAGTCGTGCGCGATGCCGCCGGTGAGCTGCCCGACAGCCTCCATCTTCTGCGCCTGGGCGAGCTGCGCCTCGGCGCGGACGCGCGTCTCGCTCTCCTCGCGCAGCCGGTCGTTGGCCTCGCGCAGCTCGCGCGTCCGTTCGGCGACGGCGGCCTCGAGCTGCGAGGCGCGGTCGGCCTCGGCCTCGGCCTGTTCGGCGGCATGGGCGCGCTGCGCGGCGGCGGCCGCGACCAGCCAGCCGAGCAGGATGGCGAGCCCCATCAGGACGAGGCCGAGGACCGACAGCAGCGTCGCGAAGCCGTTGGCCCGCTCGGCCGAGAAGAAGGTCGCCTCGGACCGGACGCCAAGGCGGGTCCGCTCGTTCGCGGCGATCTGTTCGAGGGTCGCGGATATGGCGACGACATTGGGGGATTCGCCGGCCTTGTTGAACATGCCGATCGCGTACCAGCCCTTGCCGACATTGGCGAAGGACGCCGCGTCGGTCAGTTCCTTGTCGCGTTGGCTCGCCAGCCCTTCGAGCTTGCGGACCAGCTTCACCTGGTCGGGCTGCTCGCCGACCAGCCTGTCGAGCTGGCGGAGCTGGCTCATCGCCCGGCGCCATTCGTCATAATAGATGGTGCCGACCTTGCGGTCGCCGTTCACCACATAGCGGCCGAGCGCGGCTTCCGAGCGCGCGAGCGACGCATCGAGCGAACGGGTCAGCACCATGATGTCGTAGCTGTGCTGCTCCCGCCGCAGCGCATCGTCGCGCGCGGCGTTCGATTGCGCGACCATCATGACGACGGCGACAAGCAGCCCCAGCGCCGTGAGGGCGAGGACCGCTGCCGCGAGCGCACGCTGCGTCGCCGGGGACAGACCCCGCTTCAAGGCGTCGGGAGAGAACGTCGCCATGATCGCATTGTACCGCAGCCGCAGCGATGGGCAAAGCCGCCAATCCGACGAAGCGTTGGAAAGGTCAGGGGATTACTCCCGTGGCGCGCCCCGCGCTCTCGAACATGCCCAGGATCTGCTCGACCTGTTCGTCGCTATGTTCGGCGCACAGCGAGCAGCGCAGCAGGAACATGCCGGCCGGCGTCGCGGGCGGACGGGCGGTGTTCACATAGAGCCCCGCCTCGAGCAGGCCCTGCCACAGCGCGACCGCCTGGGCCATGTCGGTCAGGATCACCGCGATGATCGCCGACTGGGCGGTCTCGGTGCCGAGCTTGTAGCCCATGTCGCGCAGGCCCTGGTGCAGGCGGCGCGAATTCTTCCAGAGGTGCGCGCGCTTGTCGCCCGCATGCATCAGCTTGCGGATCGAGGTCGCGGCGGTCGCGACCACCGACGGCGGCAGCGAGGCGGTGAAGACATAGGGCCGGCAGACGAGGCGCAGCACCTCGAACTTCGGATGGTTGGAGACGCAGAAGCCACCGACCGTGCCGACCGACTTGGAGAAGGTGCCGACGACGAAGTCGACGTCGGCCTCCACCCCGGCCTCCTCGAACACGCCGCGGCCATGCTCGCCGAAGAAGCCCATGCCGTGCGCCTCGTCGACGAGGATCATCGCGCCGTGCTTCTTCGAGACGGCGACCATCTCCTGGAGCGGGGCGATGTCGCCCATCATCGAATAGACGCCTTCGAGGACGACGAGCTTGCCCGCCTCGGCCGGCAGGCGGCCGAGCCGCTTGTCGAGGTCCTCGACCGAATTGTGGCGGAAGCGGACGATCTCCGCGTCGCCGAGCCAGCAGCCGTCATAGATCGAGGCGTGGCTGTCGGCGTCGAGGATGATGTAGTCGCCCTTGCCAGCCAGGGTGGAGATCATCCCGAGATTGGCCTGGTAGCCGGTCGAGAAGACGATGGCGTGCTCGGTCCCGTAGAATTCCTTGAGCGCGTCCTCGCACGCCTTGTGACCCTGATAGGTGCCGTTGAGCACCCGGCTGCCGGTGGTGCCCGAGCCGAATTCGTCGAGCGCCTGCTTGCCGGCGGCGATGACGTCCGGGTCGAAGGTCATGCCCATGTAATTATAGGTGCCGAGCAGGATCGTCTTCCTGCCGTTGATCATCGCCTCGGTCGGCGACAGCACCTTGTCCATGACGATCGCGTAGGGATCGCGCACGCCGGTGGCGAGCAGCGCCTCGCGCTCGGCGATCAGCGGGTCGAACTTGGAGAGGAGGTCGGCCACCGGGTCAGCCCCGCAGCTTGGCGACGGCATCGACGAGCTGGCCGACGGTCTCGATCTCGGCCTGCATGTTCATCGTGATGATGATGTCGAACTCATCCTCCACCGCCGCGACGAAATCCATGACCGTCAGGCTGTCCCATTCGAGGTCGCCGGCGAAGCTCGTCGTCTCAGCCAGGTCGATGCCCTTCTTGTTGAACGGCTCGATCTGCTCGGCGACGCGGGTGAAGATGTCTTCTCTGCTGCTCATGCCATGTCCTTAAGGTCGTTGGGCCGCGCATGACAAGCGATTGCGGCGGCATCGCGGCAAGCAAACGGCGGTGCTTGGCAGGCGCCGGTTCGCGATGCATAAACGCGACGATCGGATGTCGCTCCAGGGGGCTTTGTGTCGACAGATCCCGTCAATCCCAACGGTCCGCGCGTTTATTCGCCGGATTTCATTCACCTGCTCCGCACCACGCAACAGATCCAGTATCAGCTCAGCCAGATGGCCGACCAGAAGGCCAACCTGCTGATGGGCACGACCTTCGTCATCTTCACGGTGACGATCGGCCAGGCCAAGGCCGGAACCGGTCCCGCGGTCGCGCTGCTGATCCTGGGGGCGGCGGCCTTCCTCGCGGCGCTGCTCGCGGTGATGGCGGTGCTGCCGTCGACCAAGGCCGCGCCGCGCCCCGAGGGGCCCGCGAACCTGCTCTTCTTCGGCTCGTTCAGCCAGCTGACCGAGGAGGAATTCGTCGCGATGATGCTGAAGACGGTGCAGACCCACGAGGCGGTGTTCGAGGCCTTCGCCCACGATATCTACCAGAATGGCCGGGTGCTGGCCCGCAAGAAGTATCGGCTGCTCGGCTATGCCTATCGGGTGATGGTCACGGGGCTGGTGCTCAGCTTCATCGCCTTCATACTGCACTTCACGATGGGAATCGGCTGAGCCGCCTTCCGCCCTACAGCCAGCCCTGCGCGCGATACCAGTCGGCGGTGGCCTTCAGCCCCTCGGCGGCGCCGACAAGCGGACGCCAGATCGACGTCGGCGGCCGCTTCGAGACCACCCAGTCGGGGTGGCAGAAATAGCGGACGCGATCGGGCGTCAGCTTGGCCTTGTCGCCAAGGCGGAAACGCTCCGCCGTCGCGGCCAGCCGTAGCGCGAAGCCGGGCACCGGCAGCGTCAGCACGCCGGGCCGCCCGACCGCGGCGCCGATCAGCTTGCCGAATTCACGATGGCCATAGCCCCCTTCGACCCCGTCGTCCGGCTCATAGGTCTGTCCGACCGCCGCGGGCGCCCCGACCAGGTCGAGCAGCAGCCGGGCCAGGTCGCCGGCCTCGATCAGCGAGAGCCGCCCCTTCGGCGGCAGCGGCAGCACGCCCTTCGCCCTGGCGATCCGGAACAGCTCCAGCATCTCGCGGTCGCCGGGGCCGTAGATGGCGGGCGGGCGGACGATCGTCCAGTCGAGCGGCGACGGGACGACGAGCGCCTCCGCCGCGGCCTTCGACCAGCCATAGTTCGACAGGTCGGGCTCGCGCGCCGACAGCGACGAGACATGGATGAAGCGCGCGACCCCGGCCGCCTCGGCGGCGGTCAGCAGCGACGCGGTGCCGGTGACGTTGGCGGCGACGAAGCCCGCCAGGTCCGGCGCGTTGATCGCGCCGGCGATATGGATGACGGCGTCCGCCCCCTCGCACAGGTCGGCCAGCCCGCGATGGTCGTCGAGCGTTCCGGCGACCCATTCGACATGGGGACGCGGCAGCTGCGGCCGGCGGGCCAGCGCCCGGACGACATGCCCGCGCTCAGCGGCGATGCGCAGGACATGACCGCCGAGGAAGCCGGTGCCGCCGGTGACGGCCAGGATCACAGCAGGACCATATGGTCGCGGTGGACCAGCGCCGAACGCGGCGCATAGCCGAGGATCTGTTCGTGGGCGTTGCTGCGCCGGCCGACGATCTTGGCGGCGTCGACCGCGTCATATTCGATCAGGCCGCGCGCGATCGCTTGGCCGTCCGGCGCGACGATGTCGACCACGTCGCCGCGCGCGAAGCGCCCCTCGACCCGGACCGCCCCGGCGGCGAGCAGGCTGCGCCCCTGCGCCAGCGCGCCGACCGCGCCGGCATCGACGACGATCCGGCCCTTGGCGGTCAGCCGTCCGGCGAGCCAGGCCTTGCGCGCGGTGCCGATCTTCTCCCCGAGGAAGACGGTGCCGCGATGGTCGGCGTCGAACGCCGCCAGCGGGTGATCGCGCTTGCCGGTGATGATCGCGAGATGCGCGCCGGAGCGCTGCGCGATGCGCGCCGCCTCCAGCTTCGAGATCATCCCGCCCGATCCCATGCCGGAGGCCGAATCGGCATCGGCCATCGCGCGGATGCGCGCGTCGATCCGCGCCACCTCGGGCACCAGCCGCGCGGTCGGGTCGCGATGCGGATTGGCGGTGTAGAGCCCGTCGATGTCGGACAGCAGGATCACCCCGCCCGCGTCGGCGGCCTGGCCGATCCGCGCGGCGAGCCGGTCGTTGTCGCCGAAGCGGATCTCCGCCGTGGCGACCGAATCATTCTCGTTGATCACCGGCACCACGCCGAGGCCGAGCAGCCGGTGGAGTGTCGACGCCGCGTTCAGGTAGCGGCGGCGATCCTCGAGGTCGTCGAGCGTGACGAGGATCTGCGCGGCGGTGAGCCCTTCGGCATGGAGCAGCTCGGCCCAGCAGTGCGACAGCGCGATCTGCCCGGTCGCGGCGGCGGCCTGTGCATCCTCCAGGCTGGCGCGCCCCCCCTTGGGCAGCGCCAGCCGCCGCGCGCCGAGCGCGATCGCGCCCGAGGAGACGACCGCGATCCGCTGCCCCGCGCGGTGCCGCTCGGCGATGTCGGCGACGACGCCCTGCAGCCAGTCGCGCCGGACCCTGCCGTCGGGATCGACGAGCAGCGCCGACCCGATCTTGACGACCAGGCGGGGACAGGCAGCGGGGGTGAAGCGGGAAGCGGCCGGGGTCAGATCGGCGACCATGGCTCGTCATTCTCGTTGGCCGCGGTCGTTTCGGGCGCCGGGCCCAATATCTCGATGATCTTGTCGAGCACCGCGGGCAGCCCCTCGCCGCTCGCCCCCGACAGGCGCATCACCTCGCCGCCGCCCAGCTTGGCGAGCTTCTTCGCCAGCTTGTCGAGCGTCTTGGCGTCGACCGCGTCGATCTTGTTGAGCGCCAGCACCTGCGGCTTGTCGGCCAGCCCGGCGCCATAGGCGTCGAGCTCGCCCCGGACGATCTCATAGGCGCCGACGGGATCGTCGCCGCTCGCGTCGACCAGGTGCAGCAGCACCCGGCAGCGTTCGATATGTCCCAGGAAGCGATCGCCGATGCCGGCCCCTTCGGCCGCGCCCTCGATCAGGCCGGGGATGTCGGCGACGACGAACTCGCGCCCCTTGTGGGTCGCCACGCCGAGCTGCGGCCGGATCGTCGTGAAGGGATAGGCGCCGACCTTCGCCTTGGCGTTGGAGACGGCGTTGATGAAGGTCGACTTGCCGGCATTGGGCAGCCCCACCAGCCCGCAATCGGCGAGCAGCTTGAGCCGCAGCCACACCCACATCTCCTCGGCCGGCCAGCCGGTGCCGTGCTGGCGCGGCGCCCGGTTGGTCGAGGTCTTGTAGCTGGCATTGCCGCGCCCGCCGTCGCCGCCGCGCAGGAAGACCTGGCGCTGGCCCGGCACGGTGAAGTCGGCGAGCACCTGCTCCCTGTCCTCGGACAGGATCTGGGTTCCGACCGGCACCTTGATCAGCAGGTCCTCGCCGCCCGCGCCGGTGCGGTTCGATCCGGCGCCGCCATGGCCGCGCTGCGCCTTGAAATGCTGGGTGTAGCGGAAGTCGATCAGCGTGTTGAGGCCGGGCACCGCTTCGAAGATGATGTCGCCGCCCTTGCCGCCATGGCCGCCGTCGGGGCCGCCATATTCGATGAATTTCTCCCGCCGGAAGCTGACGGCTCCCGGTCCGCCCGCGCCCGAGCGTATGAATATCTTGGCCTGATCGAGAAAATGCATCGCGCGCCTTTATACGAAATGGCGGCGAAAAGAACCCTCCCAGGTTGCGCGATCACCAGCCGCGCATGATCCGGAGCTGGGCCGCCAGGGTCGCGCGGGCGGTTTCGCGCGGGACTTCGAGCGCTTCGGCGATCGGGCCGCCGATCATCCCCTCGCCCAGCGCGGTGAGCACGAGGATCTGGGTGATCTGCCGCAGCGGCGCGCCGCGATACTCGCCCAGTTCCTCGACCAGATTGTGGACCGCGTCGAGGATCGGGGCGATCCCGTCATGCTCGCCGGACAGGATCATCCACGACATCAGCGCCGCCATGCCCTGCTTCTCGAAGACGTCGAAGGTGATGTCGACGATCTCGCGCAGGTCGCCCTCGGTCTCGCGGACGCGGACGACCTTCGCGCCGATCTCGGTCGCGACCCGGCCGACCATCATCTCCGCCATCGCGCGGCGCAGTTCGCCGGCGGAACCGAAATGGTGGAGGATATTGGCGTGGGTGCGGTTGATCCGCTTGGCGACCGCCATCAGCGTGACGGCCTGCGGGCCTTCCTCGATCAGGATGCTGCGCGCCGCTTCGAGCGCGAGCCGGCGCATCTCATCGGTCGACAGGCGCGGACGTGAATGCGGCATCTGGAGGTCCTGACCATCGATGGCCGAACCGGGGGCCGGCGCAACCGCGCGGCAACCCGTCCCCCGACCCGTTCGGCGCGGCGATAGCATCACTTGTCCGCGACCGCAAAGGGGACGACGGGCGCCGTTATGCGGCGATCGCATCCTCGCGGTCATAGCCGATCCCGTGCGCCGGGGCCGGACGGGACCGGGCGAAGGCCGGCCGGACATAGTCGATGCAGCGCTCGACCGAGTTGCGCGCGCGGCAAGCCCGGTTGCTGACCGTGCCGGCGGCGGCGAAGCCGAGCTTCTGGAGCACCCGCGCCGAGGAGGGATTGTCGGCGAAATGCCCCGCGATCAGCCGCGGCAGCCGTAGCCCGCGGTCGGCCAGATCGACGACCGCGCGGCCGGCCTCGGTCGCGAAGCCCAGGCCCCAATAGGGCCGGGCGATCCAATAGCCGAGCTCGACGCCATCGTCGCATTCGGACAGGCCGATGCCGCCGACCAGGCGCGGCGCGCCATGGGTGCGGGCGAACATCAGGAAATCGGGCAGCGGGCCGCGATCGGCCGCCAGGAACGCCTCGGCATCCTCCTGGCGATAGGGCCAGGGCGCGCGGGCGAGCTTGCCGACCACCGAAAAATCATTGATCGCCGCGGCGAGCGCGGGCGCATCTTCCTTCCAGCCGGGACGCAACAAAAGCCGCTGGGTACGCGCGAACATGCAGATATCTCCTCTCCGCCGCCCCGAAAACGCCTGTGAACTGATAAGGTTACAGGGCAGCGACAATTTTCGGAGGGAGACACGAAAAAGGGAGAGGTTGCGACCCTCTCCCTCATCGGTCCGGCGCAGCGGACCTTCGGGTCGCCCTCTGGGCGACCCGAATATGGGCTCGCCCGATGTTACTCGGCGGCTTCGGCCAGCGTGTCGACGCTGACATATTTGCGGCCGAGCTTGCCGCTGTGGAACGCGACGCGGCCGTCGGTCAGCGCGAACAGCGTGTGATCCTTGCCGATGCCGACATTGCGGCCCGGATAGACCTTGGTGCCGCGCTGGCGGATGATGATGTTGCCGCCGATGACGAGCTCGCCACCGAACTTCTTCACACCGAGGCGGCGGCCGGCCGAATCGCGACCGTTGCGCGAAGAGCCGCCTGCTTTCTTATGTGCCATCTCAAACTACTCCGTTGGCTCTTCGATCAGGCTTCGGCGGCCGCAGGCGCATCCGCCTTGGCCTTTGCCGGGGCCTTCTTCGCCTTGGCTTCGCCGCCGATCGACAGGATCTTGAGGATCGTGTGCTGCTGGCGATGGCCGTTCCGGCGACGATAATTGTGGCGGCGGCGCTTCTTGAAGACGATGACCTTCTCGCCCTTCGCCTGCGCGATGATCTCGGCCGAAACGGTCAGGCCCTTCACGTCCTTCAGCTCGGCGCCTTCGCCGGCCAGCAGGACGTCGCCCAGCGACACGGTCGAGCCGGCTTCACCCGGAAGCTTCTCGACGACGATCTTGTCTCCCGCGGCAACGCGATACTGCTTGCCGCCCGTGCGCACGATAGCGAACATGGCCCTCATCACTTCTTCAAACTGTTAGCGCAAACGCGACGGCTCGTGGCCGTCAGCCCCACGCGGGAAAGCGGCTCGCTAAAGGCACGACGCCGGAAAGTCAACCTTTATGGACCGGGCTCGCGCCCGAAAATATCGGCCCCGGAGCGAATCATCCGCCGGCGGAAACGGGCCGGACGGCGAATCGCCCCGTCGCCTACTGGCGATGCTCGCGGCGCAGCTGGTAGCGCCCGTCAGCGTAGCTGTCGAACAGGCCCGCGATCGCCGGATGGTCGACCAACTCGTCGCTTTCGTCGTGCACCAGATTCTGCTGGCTGACATAGGCGATATAGCTGCTGTCGCTGTTCTCGGCGAACAGGTGGTAGAAGGGCTGCTCCTTCGCCGGGCGCATGTCCTCGGGAATCGCCTGATACCATTCCTCGCTGTTCGCGAAGACCGGATCGACGTCGAACACGACGCCGCGGAACTCGAACATCCGATGGCGCACGACATCCCCGATCGAGAAACGGGCATGGGAAATGCTGGGCGAGATGATTCCCTGATGCAGGGCGCCGGCCGCCGCCGGAATGGAAACGCTCTTCTCAATCACGCAACTAATGTAGGGAAGTCGCCGTCACATGCAAGCCAACGCTTGGCAAACGCGAATCCGTCCGCTAAGGCCCCGCCCCTATCGACTGACGGATGGCTCCACGGCCGTTCGTTCCACCTCTGCGGAGAGGTGCCGGAGTGGTCGATCGGGGCGGTCTCGAAAACCGTTGTGCGGGCAACCGTACCGTGGGTTCGAATCCCACCCTCTCCGCCATTTCCTTTCCATTGCGCGCTATTGCCGCCGATCGGCCTTCCAGGGATCGATGACGGCGATTCCGGCGGCGTCGAATGCGCTGGCATCCCGGGTCGCCACGACGAAGCCGCGGGAGACCGCGATGGCGGCGATATATCCGTCCGGCGTTGGAAATCCCTTGCCGGCACTGCGCGCCCTGACCGCGCGATCGGCATAATGACGGGCGGCGGCCATGTCGAAGGGCAGGATCCGCCCGTCGAACAGCTCGAGCAGCCCGTCCAAGGCCACGGCCAGCCTGTCCTTGCGCCGGCCGTCGGGAAGCGCGCCGATACCGAACAGCAGTTCCGCGATCGTCACGCTCGAAAGATAGAGCGTCTCCGCCGCCTGCTCATCGAGCCAGGCGCACACGTCCGGGTTCGGTTCAGGCTTCATCGCCTCGGAGACGACATTGGTGTCGAGGACGATCATTCGAAGCCCAGCGGTTCGGCGGGCTTGCGGTCGCGAGCCTGATCGAGAGCCTCGAAATCGGCATTGGTCAGCCCGGCATCGCGGCTCAACCGGGACAGCGCGCTGCCGATACGGACGCGATTCGCCGGGCGAACCGCGCCTTCCAGGATATCGCGCATCTCCGCCTCGGTGCTGCGGCCATGGTGGGCGGCCCGAATCTTGAGCGCGCGATGCGCCTCTTCGGAGAGATTGCGGATGGTGACGGCAGGCATTGCTAGCAAATCCATGAACCGATAGCGATGATATCAATATAGGATTTTTGCTATCACCACACAAGCACGGTCCTCTAGGACGAGCGCCCGCGCCTCAACGTCTGCGACGGCTTTTCCCCGAAGACCGAGGCATAATAGGACGAGAAGCGCCCGAGCTGATCGAAGTTCCAGCGCATCGCCACGTCCGTCACCGAGACATCGGAACCGGGATCGAGCAGTTCCTCGCGCACGCGATCGAGCCGGTAGCGGCGAAGATACTGCATCGGCGTGACGCCGCGGAAGCGCCGGAAGCTCTCGAACAGGGTCCGATTCGACACTTCGCTCGCGGCGACGAGGTCGGCGATGCCGATGTCCTCGCCCGCATGCGCGGCGATATAGTCCTCGGCCCGCTTGACCGCGCGCGGCACCACCGACGCGCCAGCCTGCATGTGGCCCGACAGCGAATGCCGGCGGCTCATCAGCAAGGCGGTGAACAGCGCCTCCTCGAAATGCCGCTGGGCCTTCGCATGGCTGAGCGTCGCGACGCCGCTCTCGAAGTCCTGCACGATCAGCTCGACCAGGCCGCGCGCGACCGCGAGTTCGGGCGTTTCCCAGCCCGGACGATTCTCGAAATTCAGCGGACCGGGAAGATAGAAGCCGAACCAGTCCTCGGCAAAACGCTCGAGCGCGGCGCGCTCGATCCTGACGATCAGCTTATGGCAATGCCCCGACCAGCGCATGCTGACCTCGTCGTCGGGATTGAGCAGGCTGGCCTCGCCGGCCGCCAGGGCGAAGCGCCGGCCGTTGCAGCCGATCTCCGCACTGCCCGAGCGGAGGATCTGCAACAGGTAGAATTTCTCGAAGGGCACCGGGTCGATCACGACGTCCCGGCCATAGTCGACCCAGTTGACGGAGAGCGCGCGAACCGGCGCATGATGGAAACGAACCACGCCCTCTCCCAGCTCGGAGCCCGGCGTAAGGCGATGGGGGCAGAAAATCCTGCCGACGGCGTGACGGGCATGATCGAGATCCGTGGTGCTCAGGATCGAATGCCGACTCAGTTCCCCTGCCAGTTGCATAGCATTCTCCGCGCGCCCGCTTCGGCCGCGCCGCCCGGCTCCGATGCCGTGACCGGCACCCGGAAGAGCGGCGCGAGCAGCCCGCGAGACGGGGGAGGCTATGCCATCGCGCACTCGCGCTCAACCTTCCCGGCGCACATCAGGCCTGGCCCGACAGCAGCGGCATCAACGGCACGCGGCGCTCCGGCCCCATCATGCCGTAGCCGCCGTCGACCGACGTCTCGCTGCCGGTCATGTAGCTCGCCGCGTCGGAGGCGACGAAGGCGACGACGTTCGCCACTTCGCCCGCATCGGCAACGCGACCGATCAGGTTGAGGTCGCGCGCGACGTCGTCGGCATGCGCCCGATCGCCGCCGGTCAGGCCGTCGAACGGGTCAGACCAGATATGCCCCAGCGTGACCATGTTCACCCGGATGCCGTCCGCCGCATAGTCCATCGCCTGCGCGCGCGTCAGATGGGCGAGCGCCGCCTTGGACACCGGATAGGCCCAGCGGCCGACATGCGCGAACCGGCCCGAGATCGAGCCGATGTTGACGATGTTGCCGCGCGCCGTCTTCAGATGGGGGCGGGCAGTCTCGCCGAGGATGGCGGCCGATACGGCATTGACGTTGAGCGTGTCGAGCCATGTGCCGCGCGCCGTGGCCGCGCCATCGTCGCCATAGGAGCAGGCATTGTTGACGACGATGTCGAGCCGGCCGAAGGCGTCGACCGTTCGCGCGACGAGCCTTGCGAGCGCCGCGTCGTCGGTGATGTCGGTGGGGACGAACAGCGCGCCGTCGCCCAGTTCCGCGGCCAGCGCGTCCCCCTTGCCGGCGCTGCGCGCGGCGATCGCCACCCGCGCGCCTTCCGCGTGCAGCTTGCGCACGATCGCCGCGCCGATCGAGGCGGCGCCTCCCGTGACGATCGCGACTTTTCCGTCAAGCCGAGCCATATTTCCTCCCTCGGGCCATGGTGGACGATGCGCCGGAAAAGCCATGGCGCTTCAACAGACGCGGCAGCAATCCGGCATAGTCGGCCGCATCGATCGCGACGAACCAATGCTTGATCCGGGTCATGACCGGCAGCTCCAGATCGATTTCCCGCAGCAGCTCGTCGATATGGTGGACCGAGAAGGGGATGATGTTGGTCCCCTTCGAATGCTTGCCGTCGGTGCGCGCTTCCATCCACGCCAGCCGCTCGTCGACATAGGCGTTCTGCGCCGCATCGCTGGGCAGCGTCACGCCGCCGCGGAGCATGTCCGCGATCCAGAAGGCGCCGATCTCCGCGTTCAACTGGCTGAAGAAGGAGGAATTATAGCCGTTGAAGGCGAGCCGGGGGACGCCGACCGGCAGCATCGAGCGATAGAGGCGGAAATTGCCCCGCCCGTCGGTGACCTTCTCCAGCACGTCGGGCGCGAGGAAATCGCAGCGCTGATGCCATCCCGTCCCGCAGACGATGACGCCCGCGGGAACGGTCGTCCCGTCGGTGAGGCGGGCTTCGCCGGGGCGCAACGAAGCGATCTCGGCCTTGTGGAAGCCGATCTCGCCCGCCGCGATCTTCTCGTAGAAGCCGTCGGTGACCAGGCTGACGGTCGATCGCGCGATCGTCTCGAGCTTGCCGGACGGCTCAAGGCCGATCTTCTTCAATCCGAGTTGGCGGCTGATGACGAACTGCACCGTTCCCATCATCAGGTTCCGCAGCGGCCTGCCCGGCCCATGCAGGAATTTCTCGAACCCCCTGATCCGGATGTAGGGGAACAGCCCCTCGCCCAGCCTGTTGAGGAACAGGTGCTTGAAGTTGACCAGCTTCGCCAGCTTCTTCGGGATCTTCCAGATCAGGTGGCGCGCGACGACCGTGGTCGAGGCGGCGACGCCCGAGATGGCGACGGCGGCATCGCACGAGGACTTGCCGTAGCCGACCACGATCACGTTCCGGCCGCGCGCCAGCCCGACGTCGGTGAACTGGCTGGTGTGCAGGATATGCCCGCCCGCCTCGACGAACGCATCCGCGCCCTCGAACGGCGGAATGGCGGGTATCGAGAAGATGCCGTTGCAGACGATCAGATAATCGACGCGATGCTCCGCCGTCGTTCCGGACGCGGCGTCGCGGGTGGCGAGCGTCCACCCGTCCGCGAGGGGCCTGGCGGACAGCACTTCGGTGTTCAGCCGGATCGCGTCGCGCAATCCGAAATGATCGACATAGGTTTCGAGATAGGCCTGCACCTGCGCGCCGGTCGGCCATTCCGGATAGGATGCCGGCATCGGGAAGTCGGCGAATGCATAGGTTTCGCGTGGATTCTGCGTCGTCAGGCCCGGATAGCGGCGCGACGCCGACCACACCCCGCCGATATCGGCTTCCTTTTCGAAGAGATGGACGTCGAAGCCGAACTGCTTCAGCGTCTTGGCCGTGACGAGACCGGCGAGCCCACAGCCAACGATGCCGATCGATCGGATCATCCTACCCCATTCCCCTCGTGATATCGGGAAGGAGGCTATCGCCGGCGGCGAAGGCGGCGATATGCGCCAACTGCCGCTACTATGCGCCCGCTGCGGCGGAATGCGGCCGAGGCATCGATAGCGACGGGCCTCGGACGGGCTTCGCCTGCCGCCGATATTTGTGCCATGAAGGCGCCAGTGAAACGATAAGGCCCCGCCTCGTCGCGGGCCACGAAGAGAGCGAAGACCCGCATGAGCCAGCAAGACGCCGACCTCGCGTCGGTCGCACGGGGGTGCCGCCATGGACGCGGCTGAGACGATCCACGAGAATTTCCGCGCCGCGCTGCGATCGGGCACCCTGCCCGCGCGGCGATCCCGGCTGGGGCTCGCCGACGCCGGCATCGCCGCGCCCGCGCTGGTCGACCTGTTCCACTCGCAGGTGGTGAGTCGCCAGCTCGACCGCATCTCGCGCAAGCTGCAGGCGCGGGGCGAGGGCTTCTACACGATCGGCAGCTCGGGCCATGAGGGCAATGCCGCGCTCGCCGCCGCGCTGCGGGCCGGCGACATGGCCTTCCTCCACTATCGCGACGCCGCCTTCCAGATCCACCGGTCGAAGCAGATCCCCGGCCAGACTCCGGTCTGGGACATGCTGTTGAGCTTCGCCGCGTCGGCGGACGACCCGATCTCGGGCGGGCGGCACAAGGTGCTCGGATCGAAGGCGCTCGCCATCCCGCCGCAGACCAGCACGATCGCCTCGCACCTGCCCAAGGCGGTGGGCGCGGCGTTCAGCATCGGCGTCGCCGCCCGGATCGGGCTGGCGGACCGGCCGCTCGCCCCCGACTCGATCATATTGTGCAGCTTCGGCGACGCCTCGGCGAACCATTCGACCGCGCAGGGGGCGATCAACACCGCCGGCTGGGCCGCCTATCAGGGCATCCCCATGCCGATCATCTTCGCCTGCGAGGACAATGGCATCGGCATCTCCACCCGCACGCCGTCCGGCTGGATCGCCGCCTCGTTCCGCAACCGCCCCGCGCTCGCCTATCTCGCCTGCGACGGGCTCGACCTGCTCGACGCGCTGTGCACGGCGCGCGAGGCGGCGGCGATCGCCCGCGAGCGGCGCAAGCCGGTGTTCCTCCACATGGGCTGCACCCGGCTCTACGGCCATGCCGGATCGGACGTGCAGTCGACCTATCTGTCGCGCACCGAGATCGCCGAGAGCGACGCGCGCGATCCGCTGCTCCACGGCGCGGCGCTGCTCGCCGACCTCGGCATCCTGCGGCCCGACCAGATCCTCGATCTCTACGAGGAGGCCGAGGAGACGATCGCGCGCGCGGCCGAGGAGGCGATCCGCCGCCCCAAGCTGACCACCCCGGCGCAGGTGATGGCGAGCCTGCTGCCGCCCCGCCGCGCCGTCGCCACGACCAACCTGCCCTCGCCCGAGCAGCGCGCCGAGACCTTCGGCGGCGACGCGGCGCAGATGGACAAGCCGCAGCACATGGCGCGGCTGCTGAGCTGGGCGCTGGCCGACGCGATGCTGCAATGGCCGCAGATCGTCGTCGCGGGCGAGGATGTCGGCCCCAGGGGCGGCGTCTACAACGTCACCGCGAAGCTCCACCAGCGCTTCGGCCCGGCGCGGGTGATCAACACGCTGCTCGACGAGCAGAGCATCCTCGGCCTCGGCATCGGCTTCGCCCACAACGACCTGCTGGCGATCACCGAGATCCAGTTCCTCGCCTATGTCCACAATGCCGAGGACCAGTTGCGCGGCGAGGCGGCGACGCTGCCCTTCTTCTCGGACGGCCAATATGCCAACCCGATGATCGTGCGGATCGCCGGGCTCGGCTACCAGAAGGGCTTCGGCGGCCATTTCCACAACGACAACAGCCTGGCGGTCTTCCGCGACATTCCCGGCATCGTCCTCGCCTGCCCGTCCAACGGGCGCGACGCGGTGGCGATGCTACGCGAATGCGTGCGGCTGGCGATCGAGGAACGGCGGGTCGTCGTCTTCGTCGAGCCGATCGCGCTCTACATGACCCGCGACCTCCATGCCGAGGGCGACGGCCTGTGGACCAGCGTCTACGAGGCGCCGGGCAGCGATACCCCGATCCGCATCGGCGAGGTCGGCCGCCATGGGGACGGCATCGACCTCGCCATCGTCAGCTATGCCAATGGCTATTATCTGTCGCGCCAGGCGCAGAAGCTGCTGGCCGACGAACATGGCGTCGATGCGCGGGTGATCGACCTGCGCTGGCTCGCCCCGGTCGATCCCGACGCCGTCTTGCGCGCGGTCGGCGACGCCCGCCGCGTGCTGATCGTCGACGAATGCCGGATCACCGGATCGCAGAGCGAGGCGCTGATGGCGATGTTCATGGAGAAGGCGCCCGGCCTGCCGGTCAGCCGGATCGCCGCCGAGGACAGCTTCATCCCGCTCGCCCGCGCCGCGACGCTGACCCTGCCGAGCCGCGATTCGATCCTCGCCGCCGCGCTGGAGGCTGTCCGTGACTAAAAGGAAAGCGGTCGTCGTCTGCCCCGGCCGGGGCACCTACAACAAGGGCGAGCTCGGCTATCTCCACCGCTTCCATGCGGGGCAGCACGCGCTGATCGAAGGGTTCGACCGCCGCCGCGCCGAGCTGGGGCAGCCGACCCTGTCCGAACTCGACGGCGCGGCGAGCCATTCGGCGGCGGTCCATGGCCGCGGCGACAATGCCTCGGGGCTGATCTTCGCCTGCTCCTATGCCGACTATCTGGCGATCGACCGCGACCGCTTCGACATCGTCGCGGTCACCGGCAATTCGATGGGCTGGTACACGACGCTGGCCTGCGGCGGAGCGCTCGACGCCGCGCACGGCTTCGAGGTCGTCAACGCGATGGCCACCCGCATGCATGCGGAAGGCATCGGCGGGCAGGTCGTCCACACCCTGCTCGACGAGGACTGGCGGCCGATCCCGGGCCGGCGCGAGCAGTTCCTCGACCTGGTCGACGCGATCCCCGATCTCCATGTCTCGATCGAGCTGGGCGGGATGATCGTCTTCGCCGGCAGCGACGCGGCGCTGCGGACGCTGGGCGACCGCCTTCCCGCCGGGCCGGGCAGCTTCCCGATGCGGCTGCAGAACCACGCCGCCTTCCACACGCCGCTGCTCGAACCGATCGCCCGGGAGGCGCGGCGCAGCCTGCCGGCCGCATGGTTCCAGTCGCCGGCGGTCCCGCTGATCGACGGGCGCGGCCATGTCTGGCGCCCGCAGGCCAGCGACCTCGACGCGCTGTGGGACTACACGTTCGGCTATCAGGTGACGCGGAGCTACGACTTCACCGGCGCGATCCGGGTCGCGGTGCGCGAGTTCGCGCCCGACTGCCTGATCGTCCTGGGGCCCGGCGAGACGCTGGGCGGCGCGGTGATCCAGTCGCTGCTGGCGGTCGGCTGGCACGGCTGGGACTCGAAAGCCGCCTTCCAGGCCGGACAGGCCGACCGTCCCTTCGTCCTGTCCTGCGGCCGCGCCGATCAGCGCGGGCGGGTCGTCGCCGATCGGCGATAGAGCGCCAGCGCGTAGATGATCAGCGCGACGCCCGCGAACAGGAACCACTGCACCGCATAGCTGATATGGTTGTTGGGGATCGTCTCGATCGACGGCGGGACGCTCGGCGACAGGCCCTGGACGCCGCGGTCGAGCACCAGCAGCAACGGCACCGCGCCGGCCGTCTTGCCCAGCACCCGGCGGGCGAGCACCTCGTCGGGGATGAGCAGCCCCCTGCCCTCGATCCGCGCGCCGACCACCGGCAGCGCCGGCCGGGCGTCGATCGCCCGCCAACCGAGATCGGCCATGATCACCCGGCCGTCGATCAGCGCGCAGCCGACGATGGCGCGGAAACCGGTGCGGCCCGAGGCGTCGGTTCCGCCGAGCAGCGTCTCCTTCGTGGTCACCCGGCACAGCACATGGGCGTGGCGGAAGGCGATCGCGTCGGGATCGGCGCCGGCCGGCACGCCGTAGAGATCGGCCGCGTTGCGCGACGCGCGATAGCTGGCGAGCAGCCCTTCCTTCCAATGCGCGCGGCGGATCTGCCAGATGCCGAGCGCCACCATCGCGGCGATGGCGAGCGCGACGACCAGCGTCGGCAGCACGGGTATCCGCCGCATCAGTCGCGCTTCACGAACCGGCCTTCGCGCGCGGCATTCTTATATTCGAGCGCGAGGAGCAATCCCTTGGCGAGGCGCAGCAGCAGCACGGTCAACCCGATGGTGAGCGGCAGCCAGAGCAGCAGGTGGACGATCAGTGGCGGCGACCATTTGAGCTCGACGATGATCGCGAGCAGGCTGACGAGCCCGCCGACGATCAGGATGAGGAAGGCGGCGGCGCCGTCGCCGACGTTGAAGGCGCGGTAATCGAGGCCGCAACCGGCGCAGCGGTCGGCGAAGCGCAGGAAGCTGGCGAACAGGCCCGGCGCCCCGCATCGCGGGCAAAGACCACGCAGCGCTGCGTCGAGGGGGGCCGGCGGGGGCGGCGCGGACGGTTCAGGCATCGACGATCCTCCCGGTTGGAAAAGAAAAAGGCGCGGCGGCAGGTCTCCCCCGCCGCCGCGCCCCTATGCGGTCATGGCCGTCGGCGTCAGCCGCCGTGGACGGGAGCGCCCCAGCCACCCCAGACGTAGACGACGACGAACAGGAACAGCCACACGACGTCGACGAAGTGCCAGTACCACGCGGCGGCTTCGAAGCCGAAATGCTGCTGCGGGGTGAAGTCGCCGCGATAGGCGCGGATCAGGCAGACGATCAGGAAGATCGTGCCGATCAGAACGTGGAAGCCGTGGAAGCCGGTCGCCATGAAGAAGGCCGCGCCATAGTTGATGCCCTTAAAGGGGAACGGCGCATGCATATATTCATAGGCCTGGACGCTGGTGAACACCATGCCGAGGATGATCGTCAGCCACAGGCCCTTCTTCAGGCCGTCGCGGTCGCCGTGCAGCAGCGCATGGTGCGCCCAGGTGACCGTGGTGCCCGAGCAGAGCAGCAGCAGCGTGTTGAGCAGCGGCAGGTGGAAGGCGTCGATCACCTCCAGACCCTTGGGCGGCCAGATGCCGGCCGCATGGGTGATGCTGTTCGGACCCTCGATGATCGAGGTGGCGCCGTCCTTCAGTTCGAGCGCGACCGGGAAGAGCGAGAAGTCGAACCACGCCCAGAACCAGCCGACGAAGAACATGACTTCGGAGGCGATGAACAGGATCATGCCGTAGCGCAGGTGGAGCTGCACGACCGGGGTATGATCGCCGGCATGCGCCTCGCGGATCACGTCCGACCACCAGGAGAACATGGTGAACAGGACGCCGAGCAGGCCAGCGAAGAACACATAGCCGCCGAAAGCGGCCTTGTGCATCCACATGATGCCACCCGACGCCATCGCCAGCGCCGACATCGAACCGATGAACGGCCAGATGCTCGGCGGTAGGATATGATAATCGTGGCTCTTAGCTCCGGCCATTTTCCGTGCCCCTGATAATCTGATGGGAAGTCCCTTAACCGCCCGCCCGTTCGGAATCCACAGCGGATTTGTCGGGGAAGAAGGTGTAGGACAGAGTGATTTCGTTGAACTTGCCCGCTTCCTTATCCTTCAGGATCGCGGGGTCGACATAATAGATCACCGGCATGCGAATCGTCTCGCCGGGCTTCAGCGTCTGACTGGTGAAGCAGAAGCACTGGATCTTGGTGAAATAGGCGCCGGCCAGCTCGGGCGTGACGTTGAAGCTCGCCGTGCCGGTGATCGGATGGTCGCTCAGGTTGGTCGCGGTGAAGAAGGCCATGTTGCGCGCGCCGATCGCGATGCGAGCCACCCGCTTCTCGGGCGCGAAGCTCCACGGCAGCGACGGGGCGACGTTGGCGTCGAACCGCACGTTGATCAGCTTGCCGATCACCGCGCCCGGCGCGATCCCGGTCTCGCTGCGCATCGTCGTGCCGCCGAAGCCGGTCACCTGGCAGAACATGCGGTAGAGCGGCACGGCGGCATAGCCGAGGCCCAGCATGGCAAGGGCGACCGCGGCGGCGATCAACCCGACCCGCAGGTTGCGGTCCTGCTGCGGAGGAAGCGCGTGACTCATAGCATCTTCGCGATCGAGATCGCGTAGAACAGGACGACGAAGGCGCCGAGGATCAGCGCGGTGACGAGCGCGCGCGACTTCTGGCGGCGGCGGATCTCGTTCTGCTCGTCGGGGGTATAGTTCATGCCAGCACCTTGTCGGCGACGACCAGGCCGAAAATGAGGAACAGATAGAGGATCGAGAAGCCGAACAGGCGGCGTTCGGCCTTCATCCTCGCGGGATCGGCCTCGCGGCTGAAGCCGACCTGCGCCGCGAGCAGCAGGAACAGCGCCGACAGGAGGCTCGCGCCGATGCCGTAGATCGCGCCGGTCAGCCCCATCGCCCAGGGCGCCACCGCGGCGATGACCATCGGGACGGTGTAGAGCATGATCTGGATGCGGGTAGCGCGCTGGCCGGCCACGGCGGGCAGCATCGGCACGCCCGCGCGGGCATAGTCGGAGTTGATGAACAGGGCGAGCGCCCAGAAATGCGGCGGCGTCCACAGGAAGACGAGCGCGAACAGCAGCACCGGCAGGGTTTCGACCCGCCCGGTCGCGGCGGCCCAGCCGATCAGCGCAGGGAAGGCGCCGGCGGCGCCGCCGATGACGATGTTCTGCGGCGTCCGGCGCTTCAGCCAGATCGTGTAGACGACCACGTAGAAGAGGATCGAGACGGCGAGGATCGCGGCCGCCAGCACGTTGAGCGCGAGGCCCATCAGCAGCACCGAGAAGATGCCGAGGCCGACGCCGAAGTGGAGCGCCGACTGCCGGTCCATCCGTCCGGCGGGCAGCGGCCGGTTCGCCGTCCGCGCCATCATCGCGTCGAGATCGGCCTCATACCACTGGTTGAGCGCGCCGGCCGCCCCCGCGCCGAGCGCGATGCACAGCACGGCGGTGAAGCCCAGCACCGGATGGATCGACTGGGGCGCCGCCAGCAGTCCGCACCACCCGGTGAACACCACCAGGGTCAGCACGCGCGGCTTGGTCAGCGCGAGGAAATCGCGCCAGTCGGCCGCGGCGGTCGTTGCGACGGGATGAGCCTTGCTCGCCATGACAATCGATTCACGTTCCTAATGAAACCGCCGCTCTGACGAGTCGTCGAAGCGGCGGCTCATTTCATCCTACTGACTTGGATCAGTGACTGTGGTCGTCACCGATATGCGGGAGCTGCTCGAACTGGTGGTACGGCGGCGGGCTCGACAGGGTCCATTCGAGCGTCGTCGCGCCTTCGCCCCAGTAGTTGCCCTCCGCCTTCTTGCCCGCGAACATCGACCAGAAGACGTTGATGAAGAAGAAGATCATCGAGAAGGCCATGAGCTCGTAGCCGTGCGTGGCAACCGAGTTCCAGTGCTGGAAGGCGTCCGGATAGTCCGGGATACGGCGGGGCATGCCGTCGAGGCCCAGGAAGTGCATCGGGAAGAACAGGACGTTCACGCCGATGAAGAACAGCCAGAAGTGCACCTGGCCCAGGAACTCGTTGTACATCCGGCCGGTCATCTTGCCGAACCAGTAGTAGAAGGCGGCGAACAGCGAGAACACCGCGCCCAGCGAGAGCACATAGTGGAAGTGCGCGACGACGTAGTAGGTGTCGTGCATGTAGTTGTCGACGCCGCCGTTGGCGAGCACGACGCCGGTGACGCCGCCGACGGTGAACAGGAAGATGAAGCCGATCGCCCAGAGCATCGGCGTCTTGAAGGTGATCGAGCCGCCCCACATCGTCGCGATCCACGAGAAGATCTTGATGCCGGTCGGAACCGCGATCACCATCGTCGCGGCGGTGAAGTACATCTTGGTGTCGACCGACATGCCGGTGGTGAACATGTGGTGCGCCCACACGACGAAGCCGACGACGCCGATCGCGACCATGGCGTAGGCCATGCCGAGATAGCCGAACACCGGCTTCTTCGAGAAGGTCGAGACGATCTGGCTGATGATGCCGAAGCCCGGCAGGATCATGATGTACACTTCGGGGTGGCCGAAGAACCAGAAGAGGTGCTGGTAGAGCACCGGATCGCCGCCGCCCGACGCGTCATAGAAGGTCGTGCCGAAATTGCGGTCGGTGAGCAGCATGGTGATCGCGGCGGCGAGGACCGGCAGCGCGAGCAGCAGCAGGAAGGCGGTGACGAGGACCGACCAGACGAACAGCGGCATCTTGTGCAGGGTCATGCCCGGCGCGCGCATGTTGAAGATGGTCGTGATGAAGTTGACCGCGCCGAGGATCGACGAGGCGCCCGCGAGGTGGAGCGACAGGATCGCCATGTCGACCGACGCGCCCGCCGAGCCGCTGGTCGACAGCGGGGCGTAGACGGTCCAGCCGGTGCCGGCGCCGTGGCCGGTGCCGCCCGAGAAGAAGGACGAGCCGAGCAGCAGCGAGAAGGCCGGGATGAGCAGCCAGAAGCTGATGTTGTTCATCCGCGGGAAGGCCATGTCGGGCGCGCCGATCATGATCGGGACGAACCAGTTGCCGAAACCGCCGATGATCGCGGGCATGACCATGAAGAACACCATGATCAGGCCGTGCGCGGTGATGAGCACGTTCCACATGTGCAGCGCGGAGTCGAAATCGGGCGCGCCGCCCATCAGCTTCGTCCAGACCTGCAGATACTGGATGCCCGGCTCCGCGAGCTCGGCGCGCATCAGGCCCGAGATCGCGCCGCCGATGATGCCGGCGACGATCGCGAAGATCAGGTAGAGGGTGCCGATGTCCTTGTGGTTCGTCGACATGAACCAGCGCTGGAAGAATGCCGGCTTGTGGTCGGCATCATGATGGCCATGGTCCTCATGCGCCTGGAAGTGCGAAGCGGTTGCGGTGATGTCACTCATGATCTCGGGCCTTAGTTCTGCGCGGTCGCAGGCTGGGACGTGGCGGGCGCGGCGGTGCCGGGCGCGGCCGCGTCGGCCGCCGGAGCGGGAGTCGCAGCCTCGGGCGCGGCGGACGGTGCAGCGGCGGCGGCTTCCTCGCCCGGCATCTTGCCGCCCTTCGAGTGCACCCACTCGGCGAACTTGTCCTTCGAGACGACCTCGACCGCGATCGGCATGAAGCCGTGGCGCGCGCCGCACAGTTCCGAGCACTGGCCGTAATAGAGGCCTTCGCGCTCGGCCTTGAACCAGGTCTCGTTCAGGCGGCCGGGGACGGCGTCCATCTTGGTCCAGAAGGCGGGAACCGCCCAGCTATGGATCACGTCGTTCGAGGTGACGATGACCTTGACCACGGCGTCGACCGGAACCACGACCCGCTCGTCGACCGCCAGCATGCGGGGCTCGCCGCGCTTCTTGGCTTCGGCATCGGGCAGCATGTTCGAGACCAGCTCGAAATCGCCGTTGTCCGGATATTGATAGGTCCAGTACCACTGGTTGCCGATCACCTTGATCGTCAGGTCCGGCTTGGGCTGCGCATATTGATGCGCGAGCAGCCGGATCGACGGGACCGCGATCACCAGCAGGATCAGGACCGGGACGAGCGTCCAGACGATCTCGATCAGCGTGTTGTGCGAGGTCTTCGACGGGACCGGGTTGGCCTTGGCGCGGAACCGAATCACCACATAGCCGATGAGGATCAGGACGAAGATCGAGATGACCGTGATGATCGGCATCAGCAGGCTGTTGTGCAGCCACTCGGCGTCCTGGCCGACCTTGGTCACCTGCGGCTGGGGCTTGATGCCGCCGGGGATCGGCTGGCCGATATCGGCTTCGGGAGCGCGATGCTGGAAGGCGGGAGCGGCCGGCGCGGCCTCGGCTGCCGGGGCCGCCGCGGCGGGCGCCGCGGGAGCCGGAGCGGCTTCCTGAGCCTGGACCGCCACCGGAATGGCCGCCAGCGAAAGCGCCATCATGATAGTCTTCAACGTCTTCATCTTACCCCCGTGAAGCGCGGTGATTCCACGCCTGCCTGTTATCGGGCCCTACGAATTCGAGCGCCTTATAGGCGCGGCTCGCCTGTGCCTCAAGCACCGCTTGGCGCCGAATGCAAGCGGTTGAAGCGAATATATACTCTCTCTATCTGGGCGGATGCTGCGCAGCGGCAGCGTGAATCGGGATCCAGATGATGACGGACGAACAGGTACTCGCCGAATTTCGGGCAGCGGAAGCGCTGCTGGAGGGGCATTTCATCCTCTCCTCGGGGCTGCGCAGTTCGCGATATCTCCAGTGCGCCCGCGTCCTGATGAACCCTGCGCGCGCGGCGCGTCTGGCCGAGGCGCTGGCCTTCAAGATCCCGGACAAGCTGAAGATCCAGCTCGGCTCGGTCGTCTCCCCGGCGATGGGCGGGGTGATCGCGGGACACGAGATGGGCCGCGCGCTCGGCCTCGACGCGATGTTCGTCGAGCGGCCCGACGGCGTCTTCCACCTGCGCCGCGGCTTCCGGCTCGAGCCGGGGCAGAAGGTGCTGCTGATGGAGGACGTCGTCACCACCGGCCTGTCGTCGCGCGAGGCGATCAAGGCGGTGGAGGAGGCCGGCGGCCAGGTGATCGCCGCCGCCGCGCTGGTCGACCGGTCGAACGGCACCGCCGATCTGGGCGTCCCCTTCTATCCGCTGATCCGACTCGACGTGCCGACCTACCAGCCCGAGTCCCTGCCCCCCGAGCTGGCGGCGATCCCGGCGGTGAAGCCCGGCAGCCGGGCGGCCGTCGCGGCGTGAGCAGGCTGCGCCTCGGGGTCAACATCGACCATGTCGCCACCATCCGGAACGCCCGGGGCGGCCTCCATCCCGATCCGATCCGCGCCGCCGAGATCGCGAGCGAGGCCGGCGCCGACGGCATCACCGCGCATCTGCGCGAGGATCGCCGCCACATCATGGACGACGATATCGGCCGGCTGATCGGCGGCATCGCGCTGCCGATCAACCTGGAGATGGCCGCGACCGAGGAGATGCTGGCGATCGCGCTGCGCCACCGCCCGCACGCCGCCTGCATCGTCCCCGAGCGGCGCGAGGAGGTGACGACCGAGGGCGGCCTCGACGCCGCCGGCCAGCACAACCACCTCAAGCCGCTGATCGCGAAGCTGAGCGACGCCGGCATCCGGGTCAGCCTGTTCATCGAGCCGACCCCCCGCCAGATCGAGGCGGCGGTGTCGCTGCGCGCGCCGGTGGTCGAGTTCCACACCGGCCGCTACGCCCATGCCGAGGGCGAGGAGCGCGCGACCGAGCTTCGCCGCATCGCCGACGCCGCCGCGCTCGCCGCCAAGAACGGCATCGAGCCGCATGCCGGCCATGGCCTGACCTTCGACAATGTCGTCCCAATCGCCGCCATCCCGCAGATCGCCGAGCTCAACATCGGCCATTTCCTGATCGGCGAGGCGATCTTCGACGGGCTCGCCCCGGTGGTGCGCCGCATGCGCCAGCTCATGGACGAGGCGCGGTGAGCAGCGGGGAACCGTCGTGATCATCGGCATCGGCTCCGACCTCTGCAACATCGAGCGAATCCAGAAGTCGCTCGACCGCTTCGGCGAGCGCTTCGTCGTCCGGGTGTTCACCGATGTCGAGCGCGCCAAGGCGGAGCGCCGGGTGCTGACCCGCGCCGCCACCTATGCGAAGCGATTCGCGGCGAAGGAGGCCTTCTCCAAGGCGGTGGGCACCGGCTTCAGGGCCGGCGTGTTCATGAAGGACATCGGCGTCGCCAACCTGCCGAGCGGCGCCCCTACCCTGGTTTTGACCGGCGGGGCCAAGGCAAGGCTTGACGCGCTCACGCCGCCGGGCCACGCGGTGGATGTACATTTGACGATGACGGACGATCATCCCTGGGCGCAGGCGTTCGTGATCCTGTATGCGCGCCCGCTGTGAGGAGGGGATCGCGTGAGCGATCGGCCGAGTGACGATATGGACAATGCGAGTGACGCGCCTGCCGCGCCGGCCGAACCGGCGGCGAAGGCCCCCAAGCCGGCCACCGACTGGTGGGCGGAGGCGCGCGGCATCTTCTGGCTGATCCTGGCGGTGCTCGGCTTCCACAGCTTCATCGCCAAGCCCTTCTACATCCCGTCCGAATCGATGATGCCGACGCTGATCACCGGCGACCGGCTGGTGGTCACCAAATATCCCTATGGCTGGTCCTATGTATCGCCCAGCTTCCACGTCCTGCCGTTCATCCACGGCCGGCTGTTCGGGCGCCTGCCCGAGCGGGGCGACATCGTCATCCTCAAGCCGCCGCAGGCCGACACCGACTTCATCAAGCGCGTCATCGGCCTGCCGGGCGACCGGCTCGAGGTGCGCGGCGGCGTGGTGGTGATCAACGGCGTGCCGGTGAAGCGCACGCCCGAGAGCCCGGCGATGATCGCGGTCGACGCCAATGTGCCGTGCAACCAGCCCGAGGTGGCCCAGTTCCGCGTGACCGGCCCCGACGGCAAGCTCTACTGCGCGCTGCCGCGCTTCCGCGAGACGCTGCCCAACGGCCGCAGCTACGACACGATCGACCTGGGCTACATGCCCGAGATCGACGATTATCCGGCGATCACCATCCCGGCCGATCATATCTTCGTGATGGGCGACAACCGCGACCAGTCGGCCGACAGCCGCGTTCCCGCCTATCGCAACGGGCTCGACGGCCCGGTGCCGTTCGAGAATATCGGCGGCCGCGCCGAGTTCATCACCTTCTCGCTCGACGGCACAACCAAGCTGTGGAACCCGCTGACCTGGTTCACCGCGCTGCGCGGCGGCCGGGCGGGCACCAGCCTCCACCCGCAGGAAAGCCGCTGAACCACACCCCCGGACGATGAAAGAACCGCGCGGCGAGCCGATCGCCGCGCGGTTCTTTGTATCAGTAGAAAGAGCGCCGTCATGCTGAACTCGTTTCAGCATCCACCAGGCCGCTCAGACTGGTCGGGAGATGGCGCGGGCCGCTGATGCAGGAACCGCAGGGGCAAGGTCCCGCCTCCCGGTGGATGCTGAAACGAGTTCAGCATGACGGTGGCGTGTGGCGGAGGCGCCCCCAACAAAAGAAAGGGGCCGCATCGCTGCGACCCCTTCCTCTCCTATGCGGTGATGCCGGCGCGGCTACATGCCGCCATGGCCGGGGGGCATGCCGCCGCCGCCCATGCCGAAGCCCTGCGGCGGCAGGACCTCCTTGACCGTGACATCGAAGATCACCAGCGCGTCGCCCGGAATCTTGCCGGGGACGCCGACCGGACCGAAGCCGAGGTCCGGCTTCATCCAGAAACGATATTTGGAGCCCGCGTTCATCAGCTGGAGCCCTTCGGTCCAGCCCGGGATCATGCCCTGGAGCGGCATCGGCTGCGGGCCGCCGTGGCGCGCGCTCGAATCGAACACCTCGCCATTGGCGAGGCGGCCCTCATATTCGACGAGGACGATGTCGCTCGCCGTCGCCTTGGGGCCGCTGCCTTCGCGCAGCACTTCATATTGCAGGCCCGAGGGCGTCTCGACGACGTCGCCGCCCTTGTTCGCGGCGAGGAACTCGTCGGGCGTCATCGCCATCGCCACCTGCCGCGAGGTGCCGACATAGGCGGCGCCGATGCCGATGACGACCACCGCCGCAATGCCCAGCCAGAGCTTGGTCAGCGAACCCTTCGTGATCGGACGAAGGGGGACGGCGGTTACCTCGGACATGGGCGTGTCGCTTTCTCAGGCCATGATGAAACTGCGGCGGCCCGACGGAACCGGGCCGCGAATACGCCGGTACGCCTTAACGGACGCCGTCACGCTCCATCCGCTTGCGCTCCAGCTTGCGGGCGCGGCGGATCGCGGCGGCGCGCTCGCGGGCGCGCTTCTCCGACGGCTTCTCATAGTGGCGACGCAGCTTCATCTCGCGATACACGCCTTCGCGCTGCAGCTTCTTCTTGAGCGCGCGGAGGGCCTGATCGACATTGTTGTCGCGAACGATGATCTGCATAAAAAAACCAATTCTCCAATCATTTGCGGAGCGAGCCATCCACGCCGCCGATCCGACGGTGTCTCCAGCTACAACGCAAAAAAGCGTGTCGTCGCGAAAACCCTTTCCGCGCCGTGAAGTGCCGCCCCTACCAACGCGGCCGCGATTCTTCAAGCATTAGAGGAATTTTTTCCGCTGCACCCGTTCCGCCTTCGCGGTATGACGAGGCATGACAAGGTTCACCGTCAACGGCCAGCCGGTGCATTACCGGATGGATCCCGCGACCCCGCTGCTGTGGGCGCTGCGCGACGCTTCCAATCTCACCGGCACCAAATATGGCTGCGGCGCCGGGCTGTGCGGTGCCTGCACCGTCCATATCGACGGCCAGCCGGTGCGATCCTGCCAGGTCCCGATCGGATCGATCGAGGGCAGCTTCGTCACCACGATCGAGGCGCTGTCGCGCGACCGCGGCCACCCCGTCCAGCAGGCCTGGGTGGCCGAGAACCTGCCCCAGTGCGGCTATTGCCAGTCGGGCATGATCATGGCGGCGGCCGCTCTGCTCGACAAGAATCGCGATCCCAGCGACGAGGAGATCGACGCGGCGATGACCAACATCTGCCGCTGCGGCACCTATCCGCGCGTCCGCCGCGCGATCCGGCGCGCCGGCCGGGTGCTGGCCGGCAGCGAGACGATCGCCGCCGCGCCGCCGCCCGGAATCGACCCGGCCGACGCCGCCCGCGCGGTGCCGGCGCTCGGCGCCAGGCCGGGCGGCTGAGCCGGGCGATTCTTTCTGCTTGCTGACAGCGGGGTTCAGCCTTCGCTCAGTCGACGGGGCGCACAAGGGGGACAAGGGTGGCATCATGCCGCCCGCGTGGAGAGTATTTCCGATGCGTAACCTTTCGAGGACCATGATCGGACTGGCGCTGGGGGCGGCGATCATCCTTCCGACCGTCGCCCAGGCCCAGGAGCGCGGCCGCGACCGCGGCGCCATGATCAACGGCGACGCCCGCCGCGAAGCCTTCCGCCAGGCGCGCGAGGCGAATCGCGCGGTCGAGCGCCCCGCCCCCGTCGAACGCCCCGCCCCCGTCGCGCCCCAGCGCGTCGCCCCGCCCCAGGTGCCGCAGCGCAACTTCGGCGGCGACCGCGGATGGAATCGCGGCGGCGACAACCGCGGCGGCGACGCGGTCCGCCCGCGCGACACGAACCCGGGCGCCACCCCGTCCGTCGATCGCCAGCGCAACTGGGGCCGCGACAATCGCGACACCGCCGGCGGCGCCACCACCGACGATCGCCGGCGCGTCTGGAACCGCGACGGCCGGAACGATCGGGCCGACCAGACCAACCGGCCGGACCGGGGCGACCGCAACTGGACGCGCGACCGCGACACCAACCGCGACCAGCGCTGGAGCAGCGACCGCCGCGACTGGAACCGTGAGGGCTCGAACCGCGACGGCCGGACCTGGGATCGCAACGACGGCAATCGGGACCGCAACTGGAACCGGAACGACCGCGATCGCCGCGACTGGGCCAATCGCGACCGGCGCGGCAATGATCGCTGGGACCGCAACTGGCGCACCGATCGTCGCTACGACTGGCGCGACTACCGCAACCATAACCGGTCCATCTATCGCCTGCCGCGCTATGTCGCGCCGCGCTGGGGCTACAGCTATCAGCGCTGGTATCCGGGCTATCGCTGGGATCCCTGGTTCTACGGCTCGAGCTACTGGATCTCCGATCCCTGGTATTATCGCCTGCCGCCGGCCTATGGCGACTATCGCTGGGTCCGCTATTATGACGACGCGGTGCTGGTCGACACCGATACCGGCGAGATCATCGACATCATCTACTCCTTCTTCTTCTGACAGAAGGTTCGGCAGGAGAGTGGCCGAAAAGGGCCCGGTGGCACCGCCATCGGGCCCTACTCGCATCTGGAGCATCGCGCCTTAAATCGGGATCACCTTATCCGCTCAGCCCTCCTCAGGGTGAGCGGATCATATCCAAGGCGAGACGCTCTCAGAGCGTGCCGACCTCCAGCGCCCGCTCCTCGATCGCGCGCAGCATCGCCATGAAGCGGTCGAGCTCCTCGGCCGGGAAGATCGAGAAGATGCGCTCCTCGAACTCGATCGCCTTGGGGGCGACGTCGGCGTAGAGCCGCCGCCCCGCCTCCGACAGCGCCAGCAGCCGCGAGCGCCGGTCGGCCCGGTTGGGCGCGCGGGTGATCAGCCCGCGATCGACCAGCGCGATCGTCGCGCGGCTCACCGTCACCTTGTCCATCCGGGTGGCGATGCAGACGCCCTGCTGGGTGATGCCGTCCTGCTCCGCCACCACCGCGACGATCCGCCATTCGGGGATCGAGAGGCCGAACAGCGCCTCATAGGCGGTCGAGATCACGTCGCTGACGACGTTCGACGTCACCGACAGGCGATAGGGAATGAAGCGGTCGAGGATGAGGCCCTTTTGCGACATGGCGCGTTGGTATCATTTGACACGAATCGGTTCAAACCCGTATTGGTATCCAATGATACTATCTCAAGAGGCTGCCATGACCGACACCGCCATCGAACCGCATCACAACCCGCTGGGCCTCGACGGTTTCGAGTTCGTCGAGTTCACCGGCCCCGATCCTCTGGCGCTCGCCGCGCTGTTCGAGGCGATGGGCTTCACCCATCTCGGCGACCACCGGTCGAAGAACGTCCGCCGCTACCAGCAGGGCGACGTCAACTTCATCCTCAACATGGACAAGGGCGGCCAGGCCGCCGACTTCCGCGCCGCGCACGGCCCCTCGGCCAACGCCATGGCGTTCCGCGTCCATGACGCCGCCAAGGCGCTCGAAAAGGCGGTCGCGCGCGGCGCGACCCCGGTCGAAGGACCGGTCGGCCCGATGGAGCTGCACATCCCCGCGATCGAGGGGATCGGCGGCTCCAACCTCTATTTGGTCGACCGCTATGGCGCGCAGGAGATCTACGACGTCGATTTCCGCCCGGTGGCGGGCATGGCGCGCGACCAGCGGTCGGTCGGCCTGCACACGCTCGACCACCTGACCCACAACGTCATGCGCGGCCGCATGAATCACTGGGCCGGCTTCTACGAGAAGGTCTTCAACTTCCGCGAGATCCGCTATTTCGACATCGAGGGCCAGGCGACCGCGCTGCTCAGCCGCGCGATGACCGCGCCCGACGACAAGATCCGCATCCCGCTCAACGAGAGCCAGGACGAGAACAGCCAGATCGAGGAATTCCTGCGCGAATATAAGGGCGAGGGCATCCAGCACCTGGCGCTGTCGACCGACAACATCTTCGAGACGGTCGACCGGCTCCGCGCCAACGGCATCCGTTTCCAGTCGACCCCCGCCACCTATTATGAGGGGATCGACGCCCGCCTGCCCGGCCATGGCCACGACATCGCCGAGATGCAGAAGCGCGGCATCCTGATCGACGGCGCACCCGAGACCGGCGGCGGCATCCTGCTGCAGATCTTCACCGAGAACATGGTCGGCCCGATCTTCTTCGAGATCATCCAGCGCAAGGGCAATGACGGCTTCGGCGAAGGCAATTTCAAGGCGCTGTTCGAGTCGATCGAGCGCGACCAGATCCGCCGCGGCGTGGTGAAGGTCGATGGCTGACGTCGACCCCGCTCGCGGCTCCACCGCCGCAAGGCCGGAGGACATGATGACCGGTTCCTACATTCCCGGCTTCGGCAACCATGTCGCGACCGAGGCGGTTGCCGGCGCGCTGCCGGTGGGGCGCAACTCGCCGCAGCGCGTGCCCTACGGCCTCTATGCCGAGCAGCTCTCGGGCAGCGCCTTCACCGCGCCCCGCGCCGAGAACAAGCGGAGCTGGCTCTACCGGATGCGTCCGGCCGCCAACCATCCGCCGTTCAAGGCCTATACCCGGCCGACCGGCCTGCGCCATCGTCCGTTCGACGAGGCGCCGGCCGATCCCAACCGGCTGCGCTGGGACCCGCTGCCGCTGCCGTCCGAGCCGACCGACTTCATCGACGGGCTGGTCAGCATCGCCGGCAATGGCGGGATCGGCGTCCATCTCTATGCCGCCAACCGCTCGATGGAGCGCCGCGTCTTCTTCAATGCCGACGGCGAGCTGCTGATCGTTCCCGAACAGGGCGGCCTGCGGATCGCCACCGAGCTCGGCCTGGTCGAGGTCGAGCCGCTCCACATCGCGGTGATCCCGCGCGGCGTCCGCTTCCGGGTCGAGCTGACCGGCGACGCGGCGCGCGGCTATGTCTGCGAGAATTACGGCGCGCCCTTCCGCCTGCCCGACCTCGGCCCGATCGGATCGAACGGCCTCGCCAATCCGCGCGATTTCGAGACGCCGGCCGCCTGGTTCGAGGATATCGACGAGCCGACCGAGCTGGTCCAGAAGTTCGAAGGCGCGCTGTGGTCGACGACGATCGACCATTCGCCGCTCGACGTGGTCGCCTGGCACGGCAATCTGGCACCCTATCGCTACGACCTGCGCCGCTTCAACACGATCGGCACGGTCAGCTACGATCATCCCGATCCGTCGATCTTCACGGTGCTGACCTCGCCGTCGGAAGTGGCGGGCACCGCCAATTGCGACTTCGTGATCTTCCCCCCGCGCTGGATGGTCGCCGAGGACACGTTCCGGCCGCCCTGGTTCCACCGCAACGTGATGAGCGAATATATGGGCCTGATCACCGGCGCCTATGACGCCAAGGCGGGCGGCTTCATGCCCGGCGGCGGATCGCTCCACAACCGCATGTCGGGCCACGGCCCCGACCGCGCGAGCTACGAGACGGCGATCGCCGCCGATCTCAAGCCGCACAAGATCGACGCCACCATGGCCTTCATGTTCGAAAGCCGCTCGGTGCTCCGCCCGACCCGGTTCGCGCTCGAAAGCCCGCTCGCCCAGCTCGATTATGACGATTGCTGGTCGGGCTTCACCAAGGCAAAGCTTCCCAGATGATCATGATCGACGCAACGCACGACCCGGCCCTCAAAAGCTGGGTGCCGGGGGCCGACGGCCATCCCGATTTCCCCATCCAGAACCTGCCCTACGGCATCTTCTCGCTCGGCGCGGACGGCGAGAAGCGGCCGGCGGTGGCGATCGGCGACAAGCTGCTCGACCTGTCGGCGATCTCCGGGCTGCTGCCGGTCGAGCTGCGCGGGTCGACGCTGAACGCGCTGTTCGCGCTGCCCGCCGAGCGGCGGCTGGCGCTACGCCACAAGCTGTCGGAACTGCTCTCGAACGACAGCCATCGCCCTGCGCTGGAGCCGCATCTGCACGAGCGATCGGCGGTGACGATGCACCTGCCCGCCGCGATCGGCGACTATACCGACTTCTATGTCGGCATCCATCACGCCAACAATATCGGCCGCCAGTTCCGGCCCGACAATCCGCTGCTCCCCAACTATAAATATGTGCCGATCGGCTATCATGGCCGTGCCTCGTCGATCCGCCCCTCGGGCGTGCCGCTGGTGCGCCCCAAGGGCCAGCGCAAGCCGCCCGAGGCCGACGCGCCCGTGGTCGGCCCGTCGGCGCGGCTCGACTATGAGTTGGAGCTGGGCGTCTGGATCGGCCGCGGCAACGAGCTGGGCGAGCCGATCCCGATCGCCGAGGCGGCCGATCACATCGCCGGCTTCTGCCTGCTCAACGACTGGTCGGCGCGCGACTTCCAGGCCTGGGAATATCAGCCGCTCGGGCCGTTCCTCGCCAAGAATTTCCAGACGACCATCTCGCCCTGGGTGGTGACGGCCGAAGCGCTCGCGCCGTTCCGCATCGCCCAGCCGGCGCGGCCCGAGGGCGATCCGAAGCCGCTCCCCTATCTCTGGGACGAGGACGACCAAGCGGCGGGCGCGCTGGGCATCGAACTGGAGGTCCAGCTGCTGACCGCGAAGATGCGCGAGCAGGGCCTGCCGCCGCACCGGCTGAGCAAGGGCCCAGCGTCCAACATGTACTGGACGGTGGCGCAGATCGTCGCCCACCACGCCTCCAACGGCTGCAACCTCCAGCCGGGCGACCTGCTGGGCACCGGCACCATCTCGGCCCCGACCGACGACGGTTGCGGCAGCCTGATGGAGATTACGCGCGGCGGCACCCGACCGGTGACGCTGCCGAGCGGCGAGGAGCGCAGCTTCCTCCAGGACGGCGACGAGATCCTGCTCTCCGCGACCGCGCGGGCCGACGGCCATGTGCCGATCGGCTTCGGCGAATGCCGCGCGGTGGTGCTGCCGGCGCGCTAAGGCGCCAAGCTAGGCGATCCGGACGAACGGGCTCATATCGTTGAGCGCGGCGACCGGATCGCGCAGCCGCGGGTCCTGCATCCGCTCGATGAAATCGCCGTGCAGCGGGTGCGACGGCATGAACACCGCCTTGGTGGCATAGTCCTCGGCGCTGAACGTGCCCCAGTTGGTCATCCGGGTGAAGGCGACGCTGTCGGCGCCATGGCGATGCGCCAGGTCGACCGCCTCGCCCATCTCGCGATAATTGTCGACCTGGACGGTGAACGAGAATTCGAGCCGATCGACCATCCCCTGCGCCCGCAGCTCGCCGGCGAAGGCGAGGTTGCGCTCCATCACCGGCCAGCGCGCGCCGCGCCGCAGCAGCTCGTGGGTCGGCCCGGTCGCGGCGTCGAGGCTGATCCGCAAATAGGTGGTCCGCCCGTGCAGCGCCGGGAAGCGCTCCCATTCGCGCGGGGTCAGCAGCATGCCGTTGGTCATCAGCTGGAAGCGCAGCTCGGGATAGTCGTCCGGCCCCAGCCGTTCGAGCAGGGTGCGGAAATTCTTGCTGGCGAAGGGATCGCCCGAGCCGGTGACCAGGACCAGCTTCACCTGGCGCAGCAGCGGGAGAATCTGCTCCTCCTGCAACCGGTCGAACCGGGCGCGCGTCGCCGAATCCGCCGCGACCTTGCCGGTCCGGCAGCTCGGGCAGGACAGGTTGCAGGTCTGGTCATAGGCGAGGTTGACCCGCTGCGGCCCTTCGGGAAGGCGGGTGCGGAAATTGTCGATCACGTCGCGCCAGCGATCGGATTCGGACGCAAGGCGCGCCTTGGTCGGCAGGCGGTCGTCGACGATCTTCGGGCAGGCCGTCTTGTTGCAGAAGCGGAAGCTGCCGTCGAGGATGCTGGCGCGGATGCTCTGCGCGCTGTCGGAGTTCCACACCTCCTGCCACGGCTGGCCGGCGAGGTCGCCGACCGATTCGGGCAGCCAGCTCGCGCAGCAGAGGTGGCTCTTGCCGTCGAGGACGTCGAGCACCTCGAACGGCGTCTCGCAGAAGCGGGTGCTCAGGTCATAGGCCGGATTGGCCGGATCGAGCAGCGCCTGGAGGTGGAACATCGCGCCCTGGACCATCGTCGACTGGCTGTGCGCCGTCGCGATCGGCTCGAGCAGCGCGAGGCCGCCCTCGATATCGCCGCCCGCCGCGACGCAGAGCGCGTCGAGCACGCCCCACAGCGCGGTATAGAAGCCCAGTTCGTCCCCGGTCAGCGCGGCGATCCGGTCGGCCAGCGCCGGGAAATAATCGATCAGCACGGGCAACGCCGACCAGATCTCGGGATGGTCGAGGCCGTCGAGGACCTGCTCGAACAGCAACTGCACGACCGCGTCGACATCGTCCTGGAGCAGGAAGCGGAGCTGGATCGCCGCCGCCTGGAACCGCGCGGTCGGGCGGGCGGCCTGTGCCTCGCGCAGCAGTTCGCGCCCTGCCCCGCGCGCGCCGGCCGCCGCCCTCAGCGCCGCGAACAGCAGGACGGTGCCGTCGTCCAGATCGGCGAGATCGCCCGACCCTTCGGGGAAGTTGGCGATGAGCAGCAGGTCAGCCGCCGCACCGGCCACGGCCGGATCGAGCCGGAGGACGATCGACGGCACGAGCGGCGCGGCCGGGTCCTGTTCGAGCCGTTCGAGCAGATGAAAGACCGCCTCGATCAGGACGGGCTGGCCTTCCGCGCCGGCCGGGTCGACGCCGGCCCGGCGAAGCGCCGCGAAGGCCACGCCAATCGCCTCGATCCCGCCCCGTCCGATCAGGTCCAGCGCGGCGGCGACGGCGTCGCCCTCGTCGACGAAGGCAAGCGGGGTGATGGGCGAAGGCTCGTGCACGGTCCGACCTCATGAGACGGCAGAAATTCGTCCACGAGCCATGGCGTTAAATGGTTAATATTCCGGAACGGCCTGATCAGAAGATCAGCTTGCGGAACTCGATCCTGATCACCCGGCCGAGCGGATCGAGATAGCCGGCCTGGTAGCGCAGCGGCGTCGCCCCGGTCGCGTCGCGCACCCGCGGCCGCGTGTCGAAGATATTGTCGATCTTCAGCGAGATGCGCGCGCCGCGCGCCCAGCCGCTGTCGACCAGCGCGGGAATCTGCGACAGGTTCACGAACAGCCGCGCATTGGCCTTCGCGACCGGCGAGAAGCGGAGGTCGCCGGTCGGCGCTCCGGCGCCGCCGTCGACGGTCGTCCCGCTCTGCCAGGTGCCGGTGATCCGCGCGCCGAGGCCGTTGTTCGCATAGGTGAGCTGCGCCTCCAGCTCGTGGCGCGAGGTGCCGCCGCCCGATCCGATCACGTCGCCATTGAGCAGGTCGAGCACCGGCAGGCCGCGGCGGATCAGCACCTCGTCCTTGATATGCCAGGTGTGGAAGACCGAAAGCTGGAGCCGCCCGCCCTGCCCGCCGCCGCCGGGGCCCCGGAAACCGCCTGGGCCACCGGGGCCACCGGGGCCGCCTGCTCCTCCCGGACCGCGCCCGCCCCCGCGCGCCCCGTCGCCTCCGCCCTGCGTCGGCGCGCCTTGCCCCGCCGCCTCGCGCGCGGCCGTCGCGGCAGCGCGCTGCTCGGCCATGCGCCGGGCGAAGGCGCTGTTGCGCATCGCCTCGATCACCCGTTCGGAGGTCTTGAGGCGCCTGGTGAAGGTGAAGCCCCAGCGCAGCTCGCTGCTGTCCTGCCGCGCGAAGTTGATCGGCCGGGCATCGATCCGCAGCAGGTTGCCGTCGGCGTCGCGGGTGAAGCGGTCGGGGAAGGCGGCCTCGATCGCCGCCGTCGCCTCGGGGAAGGTCGCGATCGCGTTGCGGATGCGGCTGTTCACATAATTGGCGGTGAGGGTGACGTCCTCCTTGAACGGCTTCAGGGTGAGGCCGATCTTCAGCACCCGGCGCCGGTCGGCGGCGAGATCGGGATTGCCGCCGCCGAGCTGGGGGATGTCGACGGTGACGCCGCGCACATAGTCGAAGGTGCGGACGTCGGGGGTCAGCACGGCGGGATTGCCGAGCTGCTGGACCGAGGGCGGGTTGCGGTCCTGGGTCATCGAGACGATCAGGCCGATGCCGTCGCGCGGCTTCCAGTTGGCGCCATAGCCGTAGCTGCCCAGCGTGCCGAAGTCCGAATAGCGATCGACCGCCGCATTGACGTTGAGCGACAGGTCGCCGATCGCGGCGAGGATGTCGTTCTTGCGGCTGGTCAGGGGCAGGTCGAAGCTGGCCCGGCCGTTGAGGTCGGTGCGCGACAGGTCGCTCGACGTCGCGACGCGCGACCGCGTCGAGGTCGCGTCGAGGCCGAGCGCGCTGAACCCCGCCTTGAAGCTGGCGCTGAGCGGCCCAGCGGGCAGCTCGGCGATCGGGCCGTTGGCGACGAGCTGGACGTCGCCGCTGTCCGACTTCGCCCGCGCGCGATCGACCAGCCGCTGGTCGAGCAGCGTCGCCGGGATCGTCCCGAACGGATTGACCGACAGGTCCCCGGCGTCGAGCGCCGCCTGGAGATCGCCGACGTCATAACCGCGCACCGTCCGCGTCTTCGTGAGCGAATGGTCGTAATTGCCGGTCAGCGACAGCCGCCATTTCGCCAGGTCCTTGTCGAGCGTGAAGCCGAGATGGCCGGTCACGCCGTTGGTGCCCTGGGTCAGCGGGCTGGTGCCCAGATAGCGCAGCAGCGTCGCGTCCTCCCCGAAGGGCGAGTAGGGATTGCCCGCCGGCAGGCGCAGGCCGGCCCCCGGCAGGCCGCGCAGCGAATCGCTGTCGGTGGCGTTGAGGGTCGCGTTGAGCGTCGCCGCGACATTGCCCAGGATGTTGCGCGCATAGACGCCGTTGACGTCGAGCGTCCGGCTCCTCGGCTGGATCGTGCGGTAGCGGCCGACATCGGTGCTGTTGGCGCGGTTCGCGGTGTCGAGGAAATCGGCGAGCGCGGGCGTGCCGCTCGCGGCCGATGCGGGGACGCCGGCGATCGTCACCGGGGCACCCGCCAGCGCGCTCAGCGCCGGATCGATCTCGGCGCCGGTCGGGATGCCGGTGATGTTGCCGGCAGTGTCGAACGCCCGGCCGCCGCCGCGCGAGATCAGGTTGCGCTCGGCCTCGGTGATCGCGGCGGCGCCCTGATATTCGATGTTGAGGTTGACCCGCTGGTCGCGCCGGATGCGCAGGAAGTTGAGCTCGGCCTGGCCGTTCTCGCCGCCGCCGCGCGTCGCCATCCCGCCTTCGAGCTCGCCCGTGATCGCGTGGAAGCGGCGGCGCAGGACGATGTTCACGACCCGCTGGTCGGCGCTGTAGCCATATTTGAGCGCGACCTCCTCGGGCAGGATGTCGACCCGCTCGATCGCCTCGGCCGGTATGTCGCGAATCTCGCGGAAGCCCGAGATGCGCCGGCCGTTGAGCAGCGTGACCGGCTGCTCGCCGCCCCGCCCCTGGCCGCTGCGCGTCTGCGGCGCCAGCTCCTCGAGCAGCTCGGCGACCGAGTTGACACCGAGGGCGCGGATGTCGCCGCTATTATATTGCTGGATCGGCGGGATGTCGCCGACCGCGGCGCCGCGCTGCCGCTGGCTCTGCCCGGTCACCAGGATCGAATTCGGATCCTCATAGTCGGCTTCGTCCTGAAGTTGCTCGTCGCCCGTCCGGCTCTGCGCGGCGACCGGCGTCCCCAGGCACAGCGCAACCAGAATCGCAACCAGTCCGGTTTCGGACAACCCCTTCGCACGCACCGATGAATCCCCTGATCGAATCATGTTGGATCTGGCTCATAGCCGGTATTTCTGACCGGATATGTCAGCGTTGAAATCCGTGTAAATTCAGAACGAACCCGTTCCCGCTTCCGACCGGTCGGCGCATCGTCTACTAGCGGACAGCACTCGACGAGGGGGGCCGCCGCCGATGTTCGAAACCGTCCGGGAATTCATCAGCGGCAGCTATGCCCCGCATGGCTATTGCCTGCTGTGGGATCCCTGGCTGGTATGGACGATGGCGGTCGCCGACGCGTTGATCGCGCTCGCCTATCTGTCGATTCCGATCGTGCTCGTCACCTTCGTCCGCAAGCGCCGCGACGTCGCGTTCGGCGGCGTCTTCTGGCTGTTCGCGCTGTTCATCACCGCCTGCGGACTGACCCATCTGGTGGGGCTGTGGAACCTGTGGAACGGCGCCTATGCGCTGGAGGCGGTGCTCAAGCTGATCACCGCCGCCGCCTCGGTGCTGACCGCGATCGTGCTGTGGCCGCTGCTGCCCAAGGCGATCGCGCTGCCCTCGCCCGCCCGCCTGCGCGAGGCCAACAAGGCGCTGCGCGCCGAGATCGCCGAACGCGAGCGGACCGAGGCCGCGCTGGTCCAGGCCCGCAAGATGGAGGCGATGGGCCAGCTCACCGGCGGCATCGCGCACGATTTCAACAATCTTTTGCAGGTCGTGTCGGGCAGCCTCGACCTGATCAACAACCGGGCGGGCGGCGACGAGCGCATCCAGCATCTCTGCGGCGCAGCGATCTCGGCGATCGAACGGGGCCGCCGCCTGACCAGCCAGCTCCTGTCCTTCTCGCGCATCCAGCGCATCGAGCTGCGGCCGACCCGGATCGCCGACATATTGGCCGGGTTGCGCGAATTGCTGTCGCGGACGATCGAGCCCGCGATCCTGCTCGACTTCGACGTCGAAGACGTCCCCGAGGCGGTGATGGCCGATCCGGTCCAGCTCGAGCTCGCCCTGCTCAATCTGGCGATCAACGCGCGCGACGCGATGCCCGACGGCGGGCGGCTGACGATCGCGCTCGACCGGCAGCGGCTGGAAGGCCGCGACGACGTGCCCGACGGCGACTATGTCGGCATCACCGTCGCCGACACCGGAAGCGGGATGACGCCCGAGGTGCTGGCCCGCGTGTTCGAGCCTTTCTTCACCACCAAGCCGGTCGGCCGCGGATCGGGGCTGGGGCTGAGCATGGTGTTCGGCATGGCGCGCCAGAGCGGCGGCACCGTCGCGATCGACTCGCGGCCCGGCCGGGGCAGCACGGTGACGATCTTCCTGCGCGCCGTCGAGGAGGTCGCCGAGGACGAGGCCGCGCCGCGCAGCGCGGCGCCCGACGCCGCCGAGACGATCGCCGGCCTCAACGTCCTCGTCGTCGACGACGAGCCGATCGTGCGCGAGGTCGTCGCCGACATGCTCGTCGACCTCGGCTGCACGGTGCGGACCGCCGAGAATGGCGAACGCGCGCTGGCGATGATCGAGCGCGAGATACCGACGGCGATCCTGCTCGACTTCGCCATGCCCGGCATGAACGGGGCGGAGGTGGCGCGCGCCGCGCTCCAGCGGTGGCCCGACCTCAGGATCGTCTTCGCCACCGGCTTCGCCCAGTCCGACGCGATCGACGCGGTTCTGGGCGACCGCGCGATCGTGCTGCGCAAGCCCTTCTCGCCCAACACGCTGGTCCAGGCGCTCCAGTCGGCGATGGTCGCCTGACGGCGGCCTCCCCTTCCCCCGTAGATACGCGACCTTGATTGCCGGCCGTCGCGGCGACAGAGTCGCGTCCGTGAGTCCCCCCGCTCCCTTTCCATCGCTGACCGTCGACGCGGTCCGCCCCCTGCTCGGCGTCATGGAAGCGGCCGGACTCGCCCCGGCGCATGTCCTGCGGCGCGCGGGCCTCCCGACCGACCTGTTCGCGGGGCCGGGAAACGGCGCGCTGCGCCTGTCCGACTATTTCCGCATCTGCGAGCAGATGGCGCTGCTCGGCGGCGACGAGAGCTGCCATGTCTCGCTGCGGCCGCTGATGGTCGGCACGTCCGAGCTGGTCCAGGCCCGGCTGCGCGGCTGCACGACGATGGCGGAGGTGATGGAGGTGCTGGCCAACAGCTACAACATCATCCACGGCCATCGCTACAACCAGGTCCAGCGGCGCGGGCCGTTGATCAGCTACGCGATCGACGACGCCGACTTCCCCTATGCGTTCGACCCGGACGACGCCTTCGTCATCCTCTCGCTCGAATGCCTGCTCGTCTACGTCCATGTCCTGCTGCTATCGCTCGCGCCGGGCGCCGGGCCGATCCCGCTCCGTTCGGTCCGCACCCGCGGCCCCGCCGCCGGCCGCAGCCACCTCGCCTTCCTCGGCGTGCCGGTGAAGGCCTCGGCCGGCCTGTTCGGGCTCGACTATGACGCGGCGCTCGAAGGCGTCGGCGTCGCCCCGGCGCAGAGCCCGGTGCTGTCGGCGCGCACCATCTATGGCGGGGTCGCCGACATGCTCGACCGGATCGGGCCGGTCGCGGCGGACGCGCCCGACGTCATCGGCCGGGTCGAGCGCGAGCTCGCGCGCGGGCGGCTCGACCAGGCCGAGGTCGCGTCGGCGCTGGGGATGAGCGTCGCCTCGCTCCGCCGCCGGCTCGCCGAGGCCGGGCTCGCCTTCCGCGACCTGCGCGCGCGCTATCTGAACAGCATCGCGCGGGCGGCGCTGGAGGACGGCGGCAGCATCGCCGACATCGCCGAAACCCTCGGCTTCTCGGACGGACGCAGCTTCGCGCGCGCCTTCCGCCAGTGGAACGGCGTCGCGCCGGGGGACTATCGCCGCAGCACCGACTGAGCGAATTTGTCCCACCGAATCTGATCCGAACCGTCATCGACAGCGAAAGCCGCCTCCCTATCCTTGAGACTGACGGAAGCCGCGCCGGAGCGCGGCACGATTGGGAGCGGAACGCCTGATGGTTCGCCATCGCCTGATATCGACCCTGCTGCTTGCCGCGACGATGCCCGCCTTCCCCGCGATGGCATCGGTCGAGGCCCCCGCCGCCGCGTCCCGATCCCCCGCGGCGGCGGACCGTTTCGTCACGGTCGAGGGCATCCGCTTCCGGGTGCGCGAGGAAGGCCCGCGCAGCGCGCCGCCGATCGTCCTGATCCACGGCTTCACCTTCAGCCTGGAAAGCTGGGACGGCTGGGCCGCCGACCTCGCCCGCGACCATCGCGTGATCCGCTTCGACCTTGCCGGCCATGGACTGAGCACCCCCGACCCACGCGGCCGGTACGGCACGGCGGCGCGGGTGCGGCAGCTCGGCAAGCTGCTCGACCGGCTCGGCGTCGCCCATGCGACGATCGTCGGCAACAGCTTCGGCGGGCTCGTCGCCTGGAACTTCGCTGTCGCCCATCCGCGCCGGGTCGATCGCCTGATCCTGGTCGACAGCGCCGCCTATTCGATCAACGGCGTCACCGAGAAGCCGGTGCCCGTGCCTGACATGATGCGCGGCTATCTGCTCGATCCCAAGCCGGCGGCGGTCGCCTTCTCGGCCGGGACGATCTTCGCCCATCCCGAGCGGCTGACCCCCGACCGGCTGGCGCTGATGCGGACCATGATCGCCCGCAACGGCCCGGCGCTGGTCGCGCACCTCGAACAGTTCACCCTGCCTGACCCGCAGGGCCCGCTCGGCCGGATCACGGCGCCGACGCTGATCCTCTGGGGCCGCGCCGACAAGGTGATCCCGGTCGCCCAGGCCGATCAGCTCGCCGCCGCGATCAAGGGATCGAAGCTCATCATCTACGACGATGTCGGCCACGCCCCGCAGGAGGAGGCCAGCGCCGCCAGCATCGCCGACGTCCGCGCTTTTCTGAACGACAGCAAATGAACAGGGAGACCATCATGATCCAGAGGACCAAGGCCCTGCGGCTCCTCGCCGCCGCAACCGCCCTCACCACCGTCGCGCTGCCGCAGGCCGGCTTCGCCCAGGCCACGGAGACCGCCGCCGCCGAGGCGGCCGACGCCGGCGACATGGGCGAGATCGTCGTCACCGCCCGGCGCCGCGAGGAAAGCCTGATCGACGTGCCGATCTCGGTGTCGGCGATCAGCGGCGAGGCGCTGTCGCGCACCGGCGCGATCGACATCACCACGCTGCAGGACAAGACCCCGAACATGACCCTGCAGGTCGCGCGCGGATCGAACAGCACGCTGATCGCCTTCATCCGCGGCATCGGCCAGCAGGACCCGGTGTGGGGCTTCGAGCCCGGCGTCGGCCTCTATGTCGACGACGTCTACATCGCCCGCCCGCAGGGCGCGGTGCTCGACATCTTCGACATCGACCGGGTCGAGGTGCTGCGCGGGCCGCAGGGCACGCTCTACGGCCGCAACACGATCGGCGGCGCGATCAAGTATGTCACCCGCCGCCTCGGCCATGATTTCGAGGCGAAGGTCCGCGCCTCCTATGGCAGCTACAACCAGCGCGAGATCGTCGCGTCGGTGACGGTGCCGCTCACCGACACCTTCTCGATCGGCGGCGCGGTCGCCTATTACAAGCGCGACGGCTTCGGCAAGAACCTGTTCACCGGCGCCGAGCATTACAACAAGGACGTGCTCGCCGGCCGCGTCTCGGCCGAATGGACGCCGACCGACCAGCTCTCGGTCCGCCTCGCCGCCGACGAGACCCGCGACAATTCGAACCCGCGCCACGGCTATCGCCTGCTGCCCAATGGCGGGCTGCCCGATTTCAACCCGATCGGCGACGTCTACGACACCCGCGCGGGCGTCGGCGACGACAACAAGGTCGTGACCAAGGGCGTCTCGGGCACGATCGAATATGAGGCGTCGGACCTGCTGACCCTCAAGTCGATCACCGCCTATCGCAAGGGCCATACCGACACGGTGATCGATTTCGACGGCACGCCGGGCCCGGTGCTCGACATCCCGTCCTTCTACAAGGACCACCAGTTCACCCAGGAATTCCAGGCGCTGCTGCAAAGCGACCGGGTGCAGGGCGTGTTCGGCCTCTATTATCTCAACGGCTCGGCCTCGGGCGCGTTCGACACGGTGATCGGCAACGCCAACCTGACGACGCTGACCTCGGGCGACGTCGACACCAAGTCCTATGCCGCCTTCGCCGACGTCTCGGTCAAGCTCAGCGACCAGTTCTCGGTCTCGGTCGGCGGCCGCTACACCAGCGACAAGCGCGAGGGCACCGTGTTCCGCGCCGACTATCTCGGCCTGCGCTCGCCGCTGTTCGGCCGGCCGACGGCGGTGCCGTTCCGCATCCGCACCGACTACACCAACAGCCGCACCGACAAGAAGTTCACGCCGCGCCTGTCGCTCAGCTACAAGCCGGTCGAGGACGTCAACCTCTATGCGTCCTGGTCGCGCGGCTACAAGTCGGGCGGCTTCGATCCGCGCGGCGACGCCATCTTCACGCCGGGCACCGTCGACGGCTACAAGCCCGAGACCGTCACCGCCTATGAGGCCGGCATGAAGGGCGCCTTCCTGAACCGCACCCTGTTCGTCAACGTCGCGGGCTTCTATTCCGACTATAAGGACCAGCAGGTCACGACCCAGTTCCTGTCGGGCACCACGGTCGTCTCGTCGGTCGACAATGTCGGCAAGTCGCGCATCTACGGCTGGGAGCTCGAGCTGCGCGCCGTGCCCGACCGCGATTTCCAGGTGCAGGCGTCGGTCGGCTACACCAACGCCAAGTTCAAGGAGTTCCTGACCCTCGATCCGCTGACCCTCAAGGTCCGCGACTTCGCCGACGAGCGGGTGTTCCAGAACACGCCGAAATACACCGCCAACGTCTCGGCGACGCTGGGCCATGATTTCGACGGGCTCGGCCGCGTCACGATCACCCCGGCGCTCTCCTTCCGCAGCGGCTATTCGCTGTTCGAGGTGCCGAACCCGGTGCTCGACCAGAAGGCCTATGAGCTGGTCGACCTGTCGATCGTCTGGACCTCGCCCGACAAGCGCTTCTCGCTCTCCGGCCATGGCCGCAACCTGTTCGACCGCAAGTATCGCGTCGGCGGCTATAATTTCCCGGGCGCGCTGACCGGCAATTCGGTGATCGGCTTCTACGGCCCGCCGCGCACCTTCACCGTCACCGGCGAGGTGCGTTTCTGAGCGGCACCGCGACGGCATCGGGGGGCGGGGCGGCCAGGGCCGCCTCGCCCACCCTGATGATGGCGATGCTGCTGCTCGCCTATACGCTCAACTTCATCGACCGGCAGATCATCGGCATCCTCGCGGTGCCGATCAAGGCCGACCTGTCGCTCAGCGACGCGCAGCTCGGCCTGATGGGCGGGCTCGCCTTCGCGCTGTTCTACACCGGGCTCGGCATCCCGATCGCGATGCTCGCCGACCGGCGCGACCGCTCGCGGATCATGACCGCCGCGCTCGCGATCTGGAGCCTGATGACCGCGCTGTGCGGCTTCGCCCAGAATTTCTGGCAGCTCTTCGCCGCGCGATTGGGCGTCGGCATCGGCGAGGCGGGCGGCGTCGCCCCCGCCTATACGCTGATCGCCGACCTCTTCCCGCCCGAGCGGCGCGCCCGCGCGCTGGCGCTCTATTCGTTCGGCATCCCGATCGGCAGCGCCACCGGCATCGTCTTCGGCGGGGTGATCGCGACGCTGATCGACTGGCGATCGGCCTTCTTCATCGTCGGCGCGGCCGGGCTGCTGCTCGCCCCGCTGTTCCGCCGCGTCGTCCGCGACCCGCGCGGCGACCGCCCGGCCGCGGGCGCGACGGCGGTCGGCCTCCGCACCGTCATCGCCACGCTGCTGACCAAGCCGAGCTTCTGGCTGCTCAGCGTCGGCGCGGCCTGTTCGTCGATGATGGGCTATGGCCTGTTCTTCTGGCTGCCGAGCTTCTTCGTGCGCAGCTTCGGGATCAGCCTGCTCGAAGCCTCATTGGGCTATGGCGCGATCCTGCTGGTCGCGGGGCTCGCCGGCATCTGGATGGGCGGCGCGCTGTCGGACCGGCTCGCCAGCCGGTCGAAGGCCTATTATGCGCTCGTGCCCGCGCTCGCCTTCGTCGGCACCCTCCCCTTCTACGCGCTCGGCATCTCGGCCCAATCACTGTTGCTCAGCCTCGCGCTGCTGCTGGTGCCGACCGCGCTAGGCCTCGTCTGGCTCGGCCCGGTCATCGCGGCGGTGCAGGCGGTGGTCCCGGCGTCGATGCGCTCGACCGCCTCGGCGATCTTCCTGTTCGTCAACAACCTGATCGGGATCGGCATCGGCACCCCGGCGATCGGCTGGATCTCCGATCACCTCAAGGCGCAGTACGGCGAGGAGGCGCTGCGCTACGCGATCCTGTCGGGCACCGGCTTCTACGTCCTCGCCACCCTGTTCCTGCTGCTCGCCGCCTGGCGCCTGCCGCGCGACTGGCACCAGGGCTGAATCAGAAGCTGTAGACCAGCGAGGCGCGCGACACGGTGTCGGTCCGCTTCTGGTCCGGCGGCGCGTCGCGCTCGTACTGGACGGCGTAGGACAGCCGCCCCTTGAGCGGCCCGAACAGCAGCGTCTCGACCGAGGTGGTCGAGGCCGCCGTGGTGTTCTCCTTCTCGACATAGACGGCCAGCTCCTGCGCCAGCGTGAGGCGCGGCCAGGGCGTCCATTTCATGTTGAGGCCGCCGCGCCCTGCCAGTCGCTGCTCGTCGGGCGCGCCGTCATAGAAGCTCGTATAGCGGACGGCGGGGCCGGCATCGAATTCGAGCCGCAGCCTGGGATTGTTCACCGCCACCACGCCCAGGCCGGCGCCGGCGGTTAGACGATGCTGATAGCCGAGGAAGCGATCATGCTCATATTGGGTCAGGCCATAGGCATAATAGCTCGGGCTGATCTTGTAGCGCGGCTGCCAGGCGGCGACGGCGCGCTCGGTGGTGGTCTGCCCATCGGTCTCCTGATAGTCGACCCGCAGCGACAGGTCGTGCTGCCAGTCGAGGCCGGACCGCTTCAGCTTCGCCCCGCCATAAAGGCCCAGCGTCCGCGAATTGCCGGTCGACCAGCTTCCGCCGAGCTCGACCTGCCCGGTCCACAAAGAGAAGACCCCGGCCGAGGCGAGCCGCTCGCGATCGGCATCCGCCTTCGCCCGGGCCCTGGCGGCCAGGTCGCGCTCATGGTCGGCGGTCATCGCCTCGATCTCGGCGACGCTGTCGGGGTTGGCGCGCTTCGCGACGGCGATCACCGCGGCGATGGTCTGCGGCTCGTCGGTGGCGAGCGCCGTCTCGATCATCGCCCGCACCGGATCGGGAAGGGGCGCCGCCGCCGCCGGGCTGCCCGCCGACAGGACCACCGTCGCCCAGATGATGCGCTTCAATCTTTCCTCCGCTCAGAAAACCGGGGCCCCGCTACCACGATCCTTCTGAACGGCAGCCGACCTTCGCGGATTTCGACGGATTTTTCGGCCGTCCCGTCCCGCGCGCTCAATTGGGCAACGGCCAGGGGCCCTTGCCGCCCTCGGCGATGAAGCGGTCGGTGCGCGTGGTGAGGACCGGCAGCGGCACCGATCCCAGCGACAGCACCATGTCGTGGAAGGCGCGGATGTCGAACCGCTCGCCCAGCGCGGCCTCGGCGCGGGCGCGCTCCTTCTCGATCTGGAGCTGGCCGAGATAATAGGACAGCGCTTGCCCCGGCCAGCCGATATAGCGGTCGACCTCGGTGGTGATCTCATGCTCGCTGAGCGCGCTGTTGTCCCTGAGGAAGGCGATCCCCTGCTCGCGGGTCCAGCCCTTGGCGTGGATGCCGGTGTCGATCACCAGCCGCGCCGCGCGCCACATCTGGTAGCTCAGCATGCCGAAGCGCTCATAGGGCGTGTCGTACAGCCCCATCTCGACGCCCAGCTTCTCGCAATAGAGCGCCCAGCCCTCGCCATAGGCCGAGACATAGGTGTAGCGCCGCCAGTCGGGCCGGTCCTCGTTCTCCGCCGCCATCGACGTCTGCCAGCTGTGCCCCGGCGCCGATTCGTGGAGGGTCAGCGCGGTGAGCTGGAACAGCGGGCGCGACGGCAGGTCGTAGGTGTTGAGCAGATAGCGGTCCTGCCCGCCGCGCCCGGCGGTATAATAGGGCGCGATGTCGGCCGGCACCGGCACGATCCCGAAGCGTCCGCGCGGCATCCGCCCGAACCAGCGCGCCGCCACGCCGTCGAAGCGCTTGGCGGTCCAGGCGGCGCGATCGAGCAGCGCCTGCGGCGTCCTGACGTAGAATTGCGGATCGGTGCGCAGGAAGTGGAGGAAGGCCGGGAAGTCGCCCTGGAACTTCACCTCCTTCATGATCGCGTCCATCTGCGCGCGGATCTTCGCGACCTCGGCCAGGCCAATGCGGTGGATCTCCTCGGGCGGCAGATCGAGCGTGGTGTAGGCGCGGATCTGCGCGCGGTAATAGGCCTTGCCGTCGGGCCAGCCCTCGGCCGCCAGCCCCTCGCGCAGGTGCGGCAGATAATCCTTGCGCATGAAGGCGAGCAGGCCGGCATAGGCGGGGATGATCCGCTCGCGGATCAGCGCCTCCGCCTCGCCGCGCAACGCCTCCTGCCGCGCCGCCGGGATCGCGGCGGGGAGCTTCGCGAACGGTTCGAACCACAAGGTGTCGCGCGGCGACTTTGCTTCGGCGACCAGCGCGATCGACTGGTCGCGGTCCTTCATGGTCACCCTGGGCGGGGTGAAGCCGCGCTTCAGGCCGGCGCGCATATTGGCGGTGTTCTGGCCGAAATAGCGCGGGATGTCGGCCATCATCGACAGCATCGCCCGCGCATCCGCCTCGGTGCGGATCGGCTGGCGCGCATAATAGCCGAGGTCGGCCCAGAAACTGCTGTCCGAGTTCAGCGGCTTCTCGAAATCGCGGAAGCGCTGCGCGTCGAGCAGCGTCTCGATCTGCGCGCGGTAGACCCCGTAATCCTCCTGCTTGCCGGGCGACAGATCGGCGGGACGGATCGCGTCGAGCTGCTTCAGCGTGTCGGTCCAGGTGGCGAGCCGCGCCTGCTGGGTCGCGAGGCTCTCGTCGGGCAAGTGCCTGGGGATGCCGCCCTTGTTCGACTCCTCGCTCTGGAAACTCTGCTGCCGCCAGGCCCACTCCTTCGCGCTCAGCGCGTCGAAGCGGTCGTCGGCGGGATTGGCGAAGGCGGGAGCGGTTACGAGCGACACCGCAGCGGCGATGATCATGAGCTTGTGCATGGCGGGATTGTGGCAAATCCCCGATCGCCATGCCAGCACGGGAATGTGCCGACCGCCTCTCCGTCGTCATTCCAGCGAAAGCTGGAATCTCCCTTCACCTTCCAGGCTTCGAGACGGAAGCAGGTCGCAAGGCAGTGAGATCCCGGCTTTTCGCCGGGATGACATGCGGAAAAAGGTTGAGCCTTGCCCACCCATCGGGCCAAATCCCCTCGCCCATGCGCCGCCTGATCCTCCCCCTGCTCCTGCTGCTCGCCGCCTGCCATGACGGGCCCCGCGCGCCGCTGCCGCCGGATCGGTTGATCCGGCTCGCCGACGACGAGGTGAAGACGCTCGATCCCCAGAAATCGTCGGACCTCGCCACCATCAGGATCGCGCAGGACCAGTTCGAGGGGCTGACCCGGATCAACGGCCTGGGCGAGGCCGAGCCGGGACTGGCGAGCGGCTGGAGCGTCTCCGCCGACGGACTCGCCTGGCGCTTCCCATTGCGGCCCGGCCTGCGATTCTCGGACGGGACGCCGATCGATGCCGGCACCTTCGTCCAGGTCTTCGCGCGGCTGCGCGCGCCCGCGACCGCCTCCCCCAACGCCGCCCTGTTCGCTAATATCGACCGCATCGAGGCCGAGGGACGAACCGTGGTCGTCCATCTCCGCGCGCCGATGCCGGCGCTGCCCCAGCTGCTCGCGCTGCCCTCGCTCGCGGCGCTGCCGATGCACCGGATCGCGCAGGCGGGCGACGGCTGGACCGGCGAGCGGCCGCTGGTGACGTCGGGCCCCTATCGGCTGACCGAATGGCGGCTCAACGAGCGGCTTCGGCTCGATCGCAATCCCCATTGGCATGGCGGCGCGGCGCCGATCGCCGGGGTCGAATGGCGCCCGGTCACCGACCGGCTGACCGCGCTGCGCAGCTTCGCCGCGGGCGAGGCCGACGTCGCCAACGACTTCCCGCCGACGCGCGCCGCCTGGATCGCGGCGCGGCGGCCGGGGGCCGCGCATGTCGCCCCGTTCAACGGCAGCTATTATTTCGTGTTCAACACCACCCGCCCGCCGTTCGACGACGCCCGCGTCCGCCGCGCGCTGTCGCTGGCGGTCGATCGCCGATGGATCGCCGAGCGGCTGATCGGGCTCGGTACCCGGCCGGCCTGGGGCGTGGTCCCGCCGGCGGTGGCGGGCGAGCCCGGCGCCTACCGCCCGGCCTGGGCGGCGTGGAGCCCCGAACGGCGGTTCGCGGAAGCGCGGCGCCTGCTTGCCGAGGCCGGCTATGGCCCGCGCCACCCGCTCAGCTTCGACATCCGCTTCAACAGCGACACCGATCATCGCCGGGTCGCGGTGGCGATGGCGGCGATGTGGCGGCCGCTGGGCGTCAGCGCGCATCTGCTCAACAGCGAATCCTCGCTCCACTTCGCCAGCCTGCGCCGCCGCGACTTCGCCTTCGCCCGGTCGGGCTGGATCGGCGACGTCGCCGCGCCCGAGAATTATCTCGCCGTCCACCGCTCGGATGCCGGGATGCTCAACTATTCGGGCTATGCCAGCCCCGCCTTCGACCGCGCGCTCGACCGGGCGATGGCGATCGCCGACCCCGCCGCCCGCGCCCGGGCAATGCGCGCGGCCGAAGCGATCCTGGTCGCCGACGCGCCGCTGGTCCCGCTTTATCATTATGTCAGCCGCGCGCTGGTTGCCCCGCGGGTCGCGGGCTGGCACGACAATGCACCGAACACCCATCCGAGCTGGACGTTGAGCCTGAAATGACCCGGCCCCTCCTGATCGCGCTTTCGACCGCGCTGCTGCTCGCCGGCTGCGGCGGCAGCGACCGTGGCGGACAGGTCTCGGTCAGCGTGATCGGGCGCGAGACGCGGCTGCGCGATCCGGCGTCGGGGCTGCCGCGCCAGGCCGACGCCGCGCTGCTCGGCGCGGTGGCGCAAGGGCTGGTGCGGCTCGATGCGACGGCCCAGGTCGAACCGGGGCTGGCGATCCGCTGGGCGATCTCCGACGACGGGCTCTACTACACCTTCCGGCTCGACCATGAGCTGGCCGATGCCGACCGCGTCGCCGTCCAGCTCCGCCGCCTGATCCGCCGCTATCGCGACGCCGGGCCCGGCGTCCGCATCGACGCCGTGCGCGAGATCGTGGCGGTGACGCCCGAGGTCATCGAGATCCGCCTGTCGGCGCCCCGCCCCGAGCTGCTGGCGCTGCTGGCGCGGCCCGCTTATGCGCTGCCGGCCGGGGGCGGCACCGGCCCGCTGCTGGTCGACGGGTCCGTCGGTCGCCACACGATCCTGCGCCCCAAGCCGATCGCCGACGCGATCGACGACGACCGGCTGAAGGCCTTCGCCAAGCGGCGCATCCACCTGCGCGGCGAGCGGGCCGCGCTGGCGGTCGCGCGCTTCGCTCGGGGCGATATCCAGCTCGTCACCGGCGGCGGCTATAACGACTTCATCTACACCCGGCTCGCGGGCATCCCGCCGCGCAACGTGCAGGTCGATCCCGCCAACGGCCTGTTCGGCTTCCGGGTCGCGCGCGCCTCCTCCGCGGCGATGGCGCCCGAGATCCGCCAGGCGCTGTCGATGGCGCTCGACCGCGACGCGCTCGGCGCCGCGCTGGGGGCGACGGGGTGGCGGCCGGCCCAGGCGATCCTGCCGCCCGGCCTGACCGACCTCGCCGAACCGAGCCGGCCCTTCTGGGTGCAGGCCTTCGCCAATGTCCGCGGGTCGGACCGGCAGGCGTTCGACAGCCGGGTCCAGACCGCGCGGCGGATCGTCGGCATCTGGCGCGCCCAGCATGGCGGCGACGAGCCGGTGCGGATCGCCGTGGCGATGCCCGAAGGCCCGGGATCGGCGATCCTGTTCGCGGCGATCCGCCGGCAATGGCGGGCGATCGACGTCGACGCCACCCGGGTCGGCCCGCGCGACGCCGCCGACCTGCGGCTGATCGACGAGGTCGCCCCCGCCGACCAGGCCGACTGGTATCTCGCCCATTTCCTCTGTGCCGAGGGCCGGCCGTGCAGCGAGGAGGCCGACAAGGCGTTCGACCTCGCGCGGGCGGCGACCGATCCGGCGCGCCGGACGCACCTGATCGCCGAGGTCGAGCAGCGGCTCGCCGCGATCGCCCCGTTCATTCCGATCGCGCAGCCGTTGCGCTGGTCGCTGGCCGCGCCCGACCTGACCGGCTTCCAGCTCAACGCCCGCGCGGTCCACCCGCTGGCGCCGCTGCTGGGGAACCAAAATGGCCGCTGATGCGATCAGCCTTCACGGATTGCGGAGATGATCGGATGAAACGCCCCACCATGGCCGATTTCGACAGCCTGGCCGACAAGCTGCCCGGCGTCGGCACCGATCCCGCATCGGTGCGCCGCCGGGTCGAGGCCATGGAAGGCCTGCTCGAGCGGATGTTCGTCGTACCGGGAATCAACAAGCCGGTCGGCCTCGACGTGCTGCTCGACCTGATCCCGGTGGTCGGCCCGACGATCGCCGCGGTGATGGGAAGCTGGCTGGTGTGGGAGGCCCGCAACCTCGGCCTGTCGAAATGGCAGATGACGCGGATGTTCGGCAATGTCGGGATCGACCTGGTGCTCGGCGCGATCCCCTGGGTCGGCGCGATCCCCGACTTCTTCTTCCGGTCGAACAGCCGCAACCTCAAGCTGCTCAAGCGCCACCTCGACCGCCACCATCCGGCGACCGCGACGATCGAAGGCGGGGTGGTGGGGCGGCGCTGACCGCGCCGATCAAGCCCGCTTGCGCGCCTCGGCGATCGCCTCGCGAAGGGCGTCATAGCCGACCGCGCCCTTGAGCATCCGTCCGTTCACCAGGAAGGTCGGCGTCGCGAGCGACTCGTCGATCCGGCCGGCGAGCTCCAGGTTCTTGCGCAGCTCGGCCATCACCTCGGGGCTGTCGACGTCGCGCTGCACCTTCGCCAGGTCGAGCTTCATCGAGCGGAGCACCTCCGACACCTTGGCGCCGTCCGGCCGCCCCGCCGCGAACATCCGTTCGTGGAAGGTCCGGAAGGCGCCCTGCCGCGCCGCCGCCAGGCTCGCCTTGGCGGCGATCTCGCTGCCGGGGCCGAGGATCGGAATCTCGCGCCACACGACCTTCAGCTTCGGGTCGTCGGCCAGCAGCCGGTCGATGTCGGGCAGACTCGATCGGCAATAGCCGCAGGCATAGTCGGTGAACATGACGAGGGTGACGTCGCCGTCGCGATCGCCGGCCCAGGCCGATTCATAGGGCGTCTCGAGCGCCGCCTTGTTGGCGGCATAGGCGTCCTTGCCCTGCTTCTCGCGCAGCTTCTCGATCGCCTGCGGGATGATCTCGGGATGGGCGAGGATATAGTCGCGCACCACCATCTCGATCCGCGCCTTGTCGGCGGGCGGCTCGGGCGCGCGGCGGCTGTGGGCCAGCATGGCGGCGCCGACGCCGATCAGCACGGCGGAGCCCGCGCCGATCGTCGCGGCGATGCGCCGGTGACGGGTCATGAAATCGCGAATCATCATTTCTTCCGTTGGCTTGCCGCGGCCCGTGCCGACAAGGCGATATCCTCCGCCCGGATATAGTCGGGCGTCCCGCGCGGGATGCGGGACATCGCCGCCTCGGCGCTGGCCATCGCCAGCCGGTCATTGCCGAGCAGCGCATAGCGCTCCGCCGTGGCGAGCTGCGCGCGCGGCTCGTCGCCCAGCCGCGAATAGGCCATGCCGAGCGTGTACCAGGCGAAGGGGTTGTCGCGATCGCGCGCGACCGCGACCTTGAGCACGTCGCGCGCCTCCGGCACCAGCGCGGGGTCCTCGGTGGCGAGCAGCGCATGGCCGAGCAGCGACGAGATCAACGGCGAGGAGCGCGATCCCTGCACCGCGATCCTGAGCGGCCCGATCGCCTCCTTCGGCTTGCCCGATTCGAGCAGTATCTGGCCCTGAAGCTCGCGGAAATAGGGGTCCTTGGGATCGGAGGCGACGAGCTTCTCGACCTCCTCGACCGCCTTGTCGGGATAGGCGCCGCGATGCCAGGCATAGGCACGCGCATAGTGGGCGGCGGCGCTCTGGTCGCTTTCGGGATATTTGCGCAGCGCCGTGGTCGGATCGTCCATATAGCCGATCAGCTTGGCCTTGATGCGCTTGAACTTCGCGTCGAGCGCGGGATCGGTCTTGTTCTCATAAGCCGGCGACTTCATCACGTCGCCGGTCAGCGTCGCCTCGCGCTCGCCCGACATCGGGTGGGTCTGCATGAACGGGTCGACCTCGGCATAGGTCGAGGCGTAGCGATACTCCTCCTTGCGCAGCTTCAGGAAGAAGCTGAGCATGCCCTTGCCCGAGATGCCGGCCTTGTTGAGGAAGCCGACGCCCGCGGCATCGGCGCTCGATTCCTGCACCCGGTTGAACGCGAGGAACTTGCCGAGCGCGGCCTGCTGCCCCGCCATCATCACGCCCATGCCCGCCTCGGCGGAACCCGCCGCCATCGCCGCCGCGCCGAGCAGCAGCGACAGCAGGGTGATGCCGGTCGCGCCACGCGCGCCCTCGCCGAAGCGGATGACATGGCCGCCGGTGATATGGCCGATCTCATGGGCGATCACGCCCTGGATCTCGTTGGTGTTGTCGGCGGCCTCGATCAGGCCGCTATGGATGTAGACCGCCTGGCCGCCGGCGACAAAGGCGTTGATCTCCTTGTCGCCGACCAGGACGATGTCGACATTGCCGGGCTGGAGCCCGGCCGCCGCGACGATCGGCGCGGAGATTTCCTTGAGATAGGCCTCGGTCTCGGCGTCGCGCAGGATCGACTGGGCCATGACCGGCTGGGCCGTGAGCGCCAGCGCGAGCGACGCGACCAGCAGCGCCCGCAGCATCCGGCCGAGCCGGCGGGTCGATAGGGCAACGAGGCTCATGTCCGCCCTTCCTGGCGCGGATCGGCTGAACCGGGCGTGAAGCGACGGGGCAGGCCCTCCGGCGAAGGCCTGCCCCGCATGCTCAGGCGCCGAAGGTCCGCTGCCACCAGCCGCGGCGCGGCGAACCGCCGTCCTCCTCCGCCTCTTCGGCGGAGGCGGCTTCGCCGGCAGGCTCGGAGACTTCAGCCACGGCCTCGACGGTCTCGGCCGGCGCGGCAGCGGCGGCCTTGGCCCGCGAACGGGTGCGGCGCTTGGGCGCGGCTTCCGCGGCAGGCTCGGCTTCCGGCTCGGCCGGAGCGGCTTCGACCGACGCAGCTTCCACGGCGGCGGGGGCCGCAGCGGCTTCCGCCTCGACCTCGGCCTTCTTGCGGCGACCGCCACGGCGCGGCTTGGGCGCCTCGGCGACCGGTTCGGCCTCGGGCTCGGCGGCGACGGGCGCTGCCTCCTCGGCCGGCATCTCGACAGCCTCGACGGGGGCGGCATCGGCCTTGCGGGCACGCGGCCGGCGGCGCGTCTTCGGTGCCGGCTCGGCGGGGGCCGCTTCCTCGGCGACGGCTTCGGACTCGGCCGCGACCGGCGCGTCCTCGGCCACCGGCTCGCTCAGCGGAGCCTCGGCCTGTTCGATCGCCTCACCCTCGGTCTCGGCGCCTTCGCCGCTACGGCGACGGCCCGAGCGACGGCCACGGCGGCGACGGCCGCGCGGCTCGGCGGAGCCATCCTCGGCGGCGGCCTCCTCGGCCTCCTCGGAAGGCTCGTCGGCTTCGTCGGTCTCGCCGGCCTCATCGGCCTGGCCGGCCTCGCCCTGGCCATCCTGATCGCGACCGCGACCGCCACGACGACGGCGACGACGGCGACGGCGACGATTGCCGTCGCCACGCTCGCCATCCTCCTGGCCTTCGTCCTCGGCGGCGATCTCCTCCTCCTCTTCGTCCTCGATCTCCTCCTCGATGTCGTCATCGGCCTCGATCGGGAGCGGCGCGGGCAGGCGCGGCGCATGGCTCGGCGGCGGACCGCCGGCCTCGACGCTCATCCGCGCGCCTTCGAGCGTGCCGTCGGAGACGATCTCGATGACGACGCCGTAGCGCTCCTCGATCTCGGCCAGCTCGGCGCGCTTGCGGTTGAGGACGTAGAAGGCGGCTTCCTGGCTGGCGCGCAGCAGCAGGCGCGAGCCGCGGCCGCGCGCGGCCTCGTCCTCGAGCATGCGCAGCGCCGACAGGCCCGCCGAGGAGGCGGTGCGGATCAGACCGGTGCCCTCGCAATGCGGGCACTGCCGGGTCGAGGCCTCGAGCACGCCGGTGCGCAGGCGCTGGCGGCTCATCTCGAACAGGCCGAAGCTGGAGATGCGGCCGACCTGGATGCGGGCGCGATCGTTCTTGAGCGCCTCCTTCATCGCCTTCTCGACCTTACGGATGTTGGAGTTGTTCTCCATGTCGATGAAGTCGATGACGATCAGGCCCGCCATGTCGCGCAGGCGGAGCTGGCGGGCGATCTCGTGCGCGGCCTCGAGGTTGGTCGCGGTCGCGGTCTGCTCGATATTATGCTCGCGGGTCGACCGGCCCGAGTTGATGTCGATCGACACCAGCGCCTCGGTCGGGTTGATCACCAGATAGCCGCCCGACTTGAGCTGGACGATCGGCTGGTACATCGCCGCGAGCTGGTCCTCGACGCCGAAGCGCTGGAACAGCGGCACCGCGTCGGCATAGAGCCCGACCTTCTTGGCGTGGCTCGGCATCAGCAGCTTCATGAAGGCGCGGGCCTGTCGATAGCCCTCCTCGCCCTCGACCACGACCTCGTCGATGTCGCGGTTGTAGATGTCGCGGATCGCGCGCTTGATCAGGTCGCTGTCGCCGTAGATCAGCGCCGGCGCCTGCGAACCGAGCGTGTTCTCGCGAATCTCGTCCCACAGCCGGGCGAGATAGTCGAAGTCGCGCTTGATCTCGGTCTTGGTGCGCTGGAGGCCGGCGGTGCGGACGATGCAGCCCATCGTCTTCGGCAGGTTCAGCTCGGCCATGATCGACTTGAGCCGCTTGCGGTCGGCCGCGTTCGATATCTTGCGGCTGATGCCGCCGCCATGGCTGGTGTTCGGCATCAGCACGCAATAGCGGCCGGCCAGCGACAAATAGGTGGTCAGCGCCGCGCCCTTGTTGCCGCGCTCCTCCTTGACGACCTGGACCAGCAGCACCTGCCGCCGGCGGATCACGTCCTGGATCTTGTAGCGGCGGCGCAGGTTCATCCGGCGCTGGCGCAGATTCTCCACGGCGCCATCGTCGGAACCGCCGCCGACCGATTCGCGGCGCGCGCGGGGGCGTTCCTCGCCACCTTCGCCGTCTTCGTCATGATCATGGTCGTCATGGTGATCGTGGCCGTCGTCCTCGATCTCCTCGCCGTCGTCGTCATGCTCCGCCTCGCGGGCGCGCAGCGCCTCTTCCTCGGCGGCATGCTCGGCCTCCTCGCGGAGCAGCGCCTCGCGGTCCTCCTTGGGGATCTGATAATAATCGGGGTGGATTTCCGAGAAGGCGAGGAAGCCGTGGCGGTTGCCGCCATAGTCGACGAACGCCGCCTGAAGCGACGGTTCGACCCTCGTTACCTTGGCGAGATAGATATTCCCCTTGAGCTGCTTGCGCTCGGCAGACTCAAAGTCAAATTCCTCGATCCGGTTCCCCTGGACGACCGCCACGCGGGTTTCCTCCCGGTGGCGTGCGTCGATAAGCATGCGGGTTGTCATTCAAAGCTCTCCAGGCGCGGGAGCCGGCAGCGTGGCCGGGCCTCGACGCGCGATATGCTGAGGATGCGCGGCCGGGAGGAGCGGCAAGCCGTATCGTTCCCGGAAGCGTCATCGAAGGTGAAAAATGGGTGTTCGCAGCCGTCGCATCGTCATTTCCGGCGCGATGCGCCGAAAGAAAGGCACCGTTCCATGCGCCGCCAGAAGTCTGGCAGCCTAGGGAACGGGGCGAAAAATGACTCATGCGATCGTCAACCTGTTACGCCGTCGCCACAGGGCGACGGTTAGGCCGGAGCGGCGCCTATCGCCCCGCCTCTTACGGGGACCGGCCGACATCCGGATAAAAACTGCTAGCATCCGATCGGAGACGGAGCAAGCATTCACCGTACTGGACAAGCATGGGCCAGCTTTGGTTAAACTATTTGGACGTCGGCATTTCGGGACCGGCCGGGTATCGCGGGGCCATCTTGCCAGAAACAGGTTTCAGCCAGCGTCTCGTCCTCGCTTTGTGCGCCCTGCTGCTGTCGTTCCTGCCCACGGCGCTGCACGCCGCGGCGACGGTTTCGGGGGTCGAGATCGGCGCGACGAGCGTGACGCTGCGGTTCGATCAGCCGGTCGCGACCGCCTCCGCCTTCATGCTTTCGGGGCCGCGACGGATCGCCGTCGACCTGCCCGGCGCGCGAATGGGGCGGGTCACCGCATCGGGCGGGCTGATCGCCGCGACCCGGCACGGCCAATATGACCCCGACACCGCCCGGGTGGTGTTCGAGCTGAGCCGCGCGGCGATCGTGTCCGATGCGACCTTCTCGACCGATCACCGGGCGCTGACCCTTACCCTCAAGCCCGTCGACGAGAGCCTGTTCGCGCGGGCGGTGCGCAAGGGCCGCCAGCTCTTCGGGCTCGACGACAAGCCGGTCGACACGCGCTCGGCGCAGCGCGGCGGCATCACCGTGCCGCTCGATCCGCCCCGCCCGCTGCCGGTCCCGGCGATCACGGGCGCGCGCGGCACGAAGCGTCCGCTGGTGGTGATCGACGCCGGCCATGGCGGCCATGATCCGGGGTCGCAATCGACCGACGGCCGCTACAAGGAAAAGGACATCGCGCTCCAGATCGCCCGGGCGATCCGCGACGAACTGGCGGAATCGGGCCGGGTGCGGGTCGCGCTGACCCGCGGCGACGACCGCTTCCTCGTGCTCGGCGAGCGGCGCGAGATCGCCCGCCGGCTCAAGGCCGACCTGTTCATCTCGGTCCATGCCGACAGCGCGGTCAACACCGCCGCGCGCGGCGCGAGCATCTACACGCTGTCGGAGGTCGCGTCCGACCGGGTCGCGGCGCAGCTCGCCGCCAAGGAGAACCGCGCCGACATCCTCAACGGCATCGACCTGGGCGGCGAGAACAACGAGGTCTCCTCGATCCTGCTCGACCTCGCCCAGCGCGAGACGATGAACATCTCCTCGCAATTCGCGACGCTGCTCCAGCGCGAGATGTCGCCGACCATCCATTTCAAGGACGACGCCCACCGCTTCGCCGGACTGATCGTGCTCAAGGCGCCCGACGTCCCCTCGGTGCTGCTCGAGACCGGCTATATCTCGAACCAGGACGATCTCGGCCTGCTGCTCTCCTCCCAATATCGCCGCAACATCGCGATCGGGGTACGCAAGGCGGTCGAGATCCACTTCGCGCGGCGGCTGGCGGGGGAGTGACGGTGCGCGCCGACCTCCGTCATCCCAGCGGAAGCTGGGATCTCCCTGCCTTCGAACGTGCGAAGAAAAGAGGGATTCCAGCTTTCGCTGGAATGACGGGAAGGGGAAACCGACAAACTCCCGACACTTCCAAACCCCCTCAAACCTGCTAGAGCGCGCCGGTGCCGAAGCTACCCGCCTTCCACAACCCCTTCCCCGGCTGGCGCGACCAGGTGCGTCACCTCCGCACGTTCCGGACCTGGCGCTGGTCGGGCTATGTGCTGTGGTCGGCGGCGTTCCTGTGGGTGCTGATCTGGTTCCTGTTCGCGCGCGGCCTGCCCTCGGCGGACGCGTTGCTCGCCTATCAGCCGCCGCTGCCGACCAACGTCCGCGGCTATGACGGGGAGCCGATCGCCGATTTCGCGCGCGAGCGGCGCGTGCAGCTTTCCTATGCCGAATATCCTCAGGTCCTGGTCGACGCCTTCATCTCGGCCGAGGACAAGACCTTCTTCAGCCATCCCGGCGTCGACGTCGGCGGCCTCGCCGGCGCGGTGTGGGACTATACCACCAAGCTGGGCAGCGGCCGGCGCGCCAAGGGCGGATCGACGATCACCCAGCAGGTCGCGAAGAACCTGATCGTCGGCGACGACTATTCGATCTCGCGCAAGATCCGCGAGGCGATCCTCGCCTTCCGCATCGAAGGCGCGCTGACCAAGCAGCAGATCCTCGAAATCTACCTCAACCAGATATTCCTCGGCCGCAACGCCTATGGCGTCCAGTCGGCCAGCCGCGCCTATTTCCGCAAGGACGTCGGCGCGCTGACCCTGCCCGAGGCGGCCTATCTGGCGATCCTGCCCAAGGCGCCGTCCAACTATACCGTCGAGCGCAACGCCGACCGCGCGATCGAGCGGCGCAACTATGTCCTGCAGCAGATGCAGGAGAACGGCTTCATCACCGCCGAACAGCGCCAGGCCGCCACCGCCGCGCCGCTGGGCGTCCTGCCGCGCTATTCGCCGCGTCCGAGCGTCGGCGGCTATTTCATGGAGGAGGTCCGCCGCCAGCTCATCGAGCGCTATGGCGAGACCGCCGATGACGGACCCAATTCGGTCTATTCGGGCGGCCTTTGGGTGCGCACCTCCTATGACGGCAAGGTCCAGGAGGCGGCCGAGGACTCGCTGCGCGACGGCCTGGTCCGCTTCGAGGCCGCCGCCGGCTGGCGGGGCCGGATCGCCCGGATCGACATCGACGACGATTGGGCGCGCAGCCTGGCCAACCTCAACGTCGGCGCGGGCTATTCGAACTGGTTCCCCGCCGTGGTCCTGTCCAGGCAGGGATCGGAGGCCGAGATCGGCTTCGAGAACGGATCGCGCGGCACCCTGCCGAGCTCGGGCGCGACGATGCCCAAGGCCGGGGTCGGCGGCCGCGCCTTCGACTTCCTCAAGGTCGGCGACGTGATCGTCGTGCGGCGCGAGGGCAATGGCGGCTGGACGCTGCGCAGCATCCCCAGCATCTCGGGGGGCATGGTGGTGCAGAACCCGCACACCGGGCAGATCCTGGCGATGCAGGGCGGCTTCGATTCGCGAGGCTCGTCGTTCAACCGCGCCACCCAGGCGAAGCGCCAGCCGGGCTCGACCTTCAAGCCGTTCGTCTACGCCGCCGCGCTCGACAACGGCATGACCCCGGCTTCGATCATCATCGACGGCCCCTTCTGCGTCTACCAGTCGGCGCGGCTCGGCCAGAAATGCTTCAAGAATTTCTCGGGCGCCAATGCCGGCCAGCAGACGATGCGCTGGGGCGTCGAGCAGTCGCGCAACCTGATGACCGTCCGCACCGCCAGCCAGATCGGCATGGACAAGGTCGTCCACACCGCCAAGATCATGGGGATCGGCGACTATCCACCCTATCTCGCCTATGCGCTGGGCGCGGGCGAGACGACCGTGCAGCAGATCGTCAACGGCTATTCGATCTTCGCCAACCAGGGCCGCGCGGTGACGCCGACCGTCGTCGACTATGTCCAGGATCGCAACGGCAAGCTGATCTGGCGCGCCGACAAGCGGGCCTGCGAGGGCTGCAACATGGCGCAATATGACGGCCGGCCGATGCCGCGCCCGCGCCTGCGATCGAAGCAGGTGATCGACGCGATGACCGCCTATCAGATGCTCTACATCATGCAGGGCGTGGTCGAGCGCGGCACCGCGACGGTGCTGCGCGACCTGGGCCGGCCGATGTTCGGCAAGACCGGCACCTCGTCGGGCCCGACCAACGTCTGGTTCGTCGGCGGGTCGGCCGACATGGTGGGCGGCCTCTACCTCGGCTACGACAATCCGCGCTCGATGGGCGGCTATGCCCAGGGCGGCACGATCGCCGCGCCGATCTTCCGGGCCTTCGCCGCCAAGGCGATGAAGGACATGCCGGTCGTCCCGTTCCGCGCGCCGCCCGGCATCCGCATGATCCGCATCGACCGCAAGACCGGCCGCCGCGTGTTCGGCGCCTGGCCCGACGGCAGCTATTACAGCCCGGTGATCTGGGAGGCGTTCAAGCCCGAGAGCGAGCCGCGCCGCACCATCCGCCGCGACGAGATCGCCAAGCGCGCCGCCCCCGCCGCGCGGGCGACGACCGACAGCGAGTTCTTGCAAAGCCAGGACGGCATCTACTAGGGGCGGCATCTCGCGAGACAGGGCCACCGTGCCTATATGCCTCCCGAGATTCCGGCCGCCGCCGGGATGACGTCCTTCGATCCGGAGTTCCGATTATGCGCGCCGAAGCGCAAGCCAGTGTCGATCAGATCAACCAGGCGATGGCGCTCGTCCGCCGCTTCCTGGATTGGGACCGCGCGCTCCGCCGGCTCGACGAGCTCAACAACCGGGTCGAGGACCCGAAGCTGTGGGACGACGCCAAGGCCGCGCAGGAGGTGATGCGCGAGCGTCGCCGGCTCGACGAGGCGGTCTCGGCGGTCAAGGCGATCGAGCAGGAGCGCGACGACACGATCGAGCTGATCGAGCTGGCCGAGGCCGAGGACGACACGGCGCTGGTCGACGACGGCGTCCAGGCGCTCGCCGCGCTCGCCGAGCGGGCCGAGAAGGACAAGATCGGCGCGCTGCTGGCGGGCGAGGCCGACGCCAACAACACCTATATCGAGGTCAATTCGGGCGCCGGCGGCACCGAGAGCCAGGACTGGGCCGGCATGCTCCAGCGCATGTACGCCCGCTGGGCCGAGCGCCACGGCTACAAGGTCGAGCTGATCGATTTCCACGCGGGCGAGCAGGCCGGCATCAAGTCCGCGACCCTGCTGGTGCGCGGCGAGAACGCCTATGGCTATGCCAAGACCGAGAGCGGCGTCCACCGCCTGGTCCGCATCAGCCCCTATGACTCGGCGGCGCGCCGGCACACCAGCTTCGCGTCGGTCTGGGTCTATCCCGAGGTCGACGACGACATCGACATCGAGGTGCTCGAGAAGGACCTGAAGATCGACACCTACCGGTCGTCGGGCGCGGGCGGCCAGCACGTCAACACCACCGATTCGGCGGTGCGCATCACCCATGTCCCGACCGGGATCATCGTCGCCTGCCAGAACCAGCGGTCGCAGCACAAGAACCGCGCCGAGGCGATGAAGCAGCTCAAGGCGCGCCTCTACGAGCAGGAGTTGCAGAAGCGCGAGGCCGAAGCGATGGCGGGCTATGCCGCCAAGACCGAGATCGGCTGGGGCCACCAGATCCGCTCCTACGTCCTCCAGCCCTATCAGATGGTGAAGGATCTCAGGACCGGCACCACCTCGACGGCGCCGTCGGACGTGCTCGACGGCGATCTCGACCGCTTCATGGCTGCCGCGCTGTCGCAGCGCGTGACCGGCGAGACGGTCGAGGTCGAGGACGTCGACTGATCCCCGCCGCGATCCGCGACGAGCGTGACGGCGACGCGGCGGCGATCGCCGCGCTGACCACCCGCGCCTTCGCCCTCGCCGAGCATGCGAGCGGCACCGAGGCGGCGATCGTCGACGCCCTGCGCGCGGCGGGCGCGCTCACCCTGTCGCTGGTCGCGGTCGAGGACGGCGCGATCGTCGGCCATGTCGCGCTCTCCCCCGTGCGGATCGACGGCGCGGCCGGCGGCTGGTTCGGCCTCGGTCCGCTGTCGGTCGATCCGGCCCGGCAGCGGCGCGGCATCGGCGCCGGGCTGGTCGAGGCGGCCATCGCCCGGCTCCGCGCATCGGGCGCCGCGGGCTGCGTGCTGCTCGGCGATCCGGCCTATTATCGCCGCTTCGGCTTCACCAGCGATCCGACGCTCCACTATGGAGACGCGCCGTCGCCCTATTTCCAGAACCTGCCGCTCGCCGGCCCGGCCGCACGCGGCCAGGTGAGCTACCACCCCGCCTTCGACGCGGGCTGATCCGGCCTTTCCTGTACGGCGGATGAAGCGGCCGTTCAGCGAAGCGACGACTCCTCCCCTCTATCATCGCCGCCGACGGGGATTGGGCATGAGAGGAGTTGAGCCATGCAGATGAAAGCCATCTTCGCCGCCATCGGCATCGCCGTCGCGGCCTTCGGCATGAGCGGCGCGGCCGAAGCCAGGGATCACCGCGGCGATCGCAGTTGGTCGCACGACCGCCGCTGGGACAATGACCGCCGGTGGGAGAGCAACCGGCGCTGGGACAATGATCGTCGCTGGGAACGCAACCGCCACTGGAATCGCGATCGCCGCTGGCACCGTGACGCCCGCTGGGATCGCCGCCATCACGGCCGTCGCTGCTGGACCGAATGGCGCCGGAACCACCGGGTGCGAATCTGTCGCTGATCGCGGCCGAACGGCGTCATTTACCGCTGCATTGCAGCAACATTCCCTCCCCCCGACGGGGGGAGGGATACGGTAAATTAACCGCATCAGACACGGAAAAAACTTCGCAACCGCATGGTCCGATGATTGTTTTGGGTTCCGGCTGCGTCTAGCAGGGCAGGATGCCCGCCGCAGTTCGCGAAGGTTGCTCGATGATTTCCAACATGGTGGGCCGCCGTAACGGGCTCCTTCTCCTCGTCTGCGCGCTGGTCGCCGGCTGCTCCAAGCAGAAGCCGACGCCGCCAGCGCCCGAAGCGGGCTTCGTCGTGATGCGCACCGAGTCGGTGCCGCTGTTCATCGAGCTGCCCGGCCGCACCGCCGCCTTCGAGACATCCGAGGTCCGCCCGCAGGTGACCGGCGTCCTCAAGGCACGGCTGTTCGAGGAAGGCGGCATCGTCCGCGCCGGGCAGACGCTCTACCAGATCGACCCGAGCCTGTTCCGGGCCTCCGTCAACCAGGCTGCCGCCAATCTCGACAATGCGCGCGCGCAGCGCCAGGCCGCCGCCGCGCGGGCACAGCGGCTGAAGCCGCTCGCCCAGATCGAGGCGGTCAGCAAGCAGGACTATACCGACGCCGAGGCCGCCGCCCGCCAGGCCGAGGCCGCGGTCGCGCAGACCGCCGCGCAGCTCGACACCGCGCGGATCAACCTGCGCTTCACCAACGTGCCGGCACCGATCAGCGGACGGATCGGCCGGTCGCTGGTCACCACCGGCGCGCTCGTCACCGCCGGCCAGGCGGAGGCGATGACGACGATCCAGCGGCTCGACCCGATCTTCGTCGACATCCAGCAATCGAGCGCCGACCTGCTCGCGCTGCGCCGCCAGCTCGCCGCCGGGAGCGGCACCGCCTCGTCGGCGACGGTGGGGCTGAAGCTGGAGGACGGCAGCGACTATCCGATCAAGGGCCGGCTCGAATTCGCCGAGGCGATGGTCGATCCGCAGACCGGCACCGTCACGCTGCGCGCGCGCTTCGCCAATCCCAACGGCCTGCTGCTGCCCGGCATGTTCGTCCGCGCCAGCCTGTCGCAGATCACCGCGCGCAACGCGATCCTCGTGCCCCAGACCGGGGTGAGCCGCGATCCCAAGGGCCAGGCCACCGTGGTCCTGGTCGGCGCGGGCGACAAGGCCGAGCTGCGCGAGGTCGTCGCCGACCGGACGGTGGGCGACAAATGGCTGGTGACGTCGGGCCTGAAGCCCGGCGACAAGGTGATCGTCGAAGGCCTCGGCAATATCCGGCCCGGCCAGGCGATCCGCCCGGTCCCCGCCGGTTCGCCGCCGCTGCCGCCCGCAACGGGCGGGCGGGCCAAGGCCGGATGAGCCCTCGCCGATGATATCGCGCATCTTCATCGATCGCCCGATCTTCGCCTGGGTGATCGCGATCGTGATCATGCTGCTCGGCGCGGGCGGGCTGCTCAGCCTGCCGGTGTCGCAATATCCGAACATCGCCCCGCCGTCGGTCAATATCCGGGCCAATTATCCCGGCGCATCGGCCGAGACGGTCGAATCGAACATCACCCAGATCATCGAGCAGCAGCTCTCGGGCATCGACGGGCTGCTCTATTTCTCGTCCTCGTCCAGTTCGGCGGGCCGGGCCCAGATCACCGTCACCTTCGACAAGAGCGTCGACGCGGACATCGCCCAGGTCCAGGTGCAGAACAAGGTGCAGCAGGCCCTGCCGCGCCTGCCGCAGCAGGTCCAGCAGCAAGGGCTGGTCGTCACCAAGTCGAACCCCGACTTCCTGATGGTGGTGTCGGTCTATGACGAGAGCGACCGGGCGAGCAATCTCGACGTCGCCGACTATCTGACCTCGACCCTCCAGGACGGCATCGGCCGCCTGCCCGGCGTCGGCGACGTCAACGTGTTCGGCGCGCCCTATGCGATGCGCATCTGGCTCGACCCGTACCGGCTGGCCAGCTTCGGGCTGACCCCCGACGACGTGACGTCCGCGCTGCAGGCGCAGAACGCGCAGGTCGCGGCGGGACAGATCGGCGGCGTGCCGTCGCCCGACTCGCAGATGCTCAACGCGATCGTCACCTCGCGGTCGCGGCTGACCAACGTCGACGAGTTCAAGAAGATCATCGTCAAGACGCAGACCGACGGGTCCAAGGTCATGCTGCAGGACGTCGCGCGGGTCGAGCTGGGCAGCGAATCCTACAATGTCGTCGGCCGCCTCAACGGCCATCCGGGGGCCGGCATCGCGATCCTCCTCGCCCCCGGCGCGGACGCGCTCAAGACGTCCGAGATCGTCCGGAGCTATGTCGACAAGGCGGCCGAGCGCTTCCCGCACGGCTATCGCCACGTCTTCGTCAATGACGCGACCGCCTTCATCAAGCTGTCGATCGAGGAGGTGGTCAAGACGCTGTTCGAGGCGATCCTGCTGGTCGTCCTCGTCATGTTCGTCTTCCTGCAGAGCTGGCGGGCGACGCTGATTCCCGCGGTGGCGGTCCCGGTCGTGCTGCTCGGCACCTTCGGCGTGCTGGCGGCGGCGGGCTTCTCGATCAACACGCTGACATTGTTCAGCCTCGTCCTCGCCATCGGCCTGCTCGTCGACGACGCCATCGTCGTGGTCGAGAATGTCGAGCGCGTGATGGAGGAAGACCCCGACATCAGCCCGCGCGAAGCGACGATCAAGTCGATGGCGGAGATCAACACCGCGCTGATCGCGATCGCGCTGGTGCTGTCGGCGGTGTTCCTGCCGATGGCCTTCTTCGGCGGTTCGACCGGCGTGATCTACCGCCAGTTCTCGATCACCATCGTCGCGTCGATGGCGCTGTCGGTGTTCGTCGCGCTGGTCCTGTCGCCGGCGCTGGCGGCGACGGTGCTCAAGCGCCCCGACAAGGAGAAGCGCGCCGCGCAAGGCGGCATCGTCGGGCGCGCCTATCATCAGGGCGATCGCTTCAACGAATGGTTCAAGCGCATGTCGGACCGCTATCGCGACACCGTCTCGAAGCTGTTCGGCCATATGCGGACCGCGATGATCGTCTTCGTGCTGGTGATCGCGGCGCTGGTGCTGGTCTTCTTCCGCCTGCCCACCGGCTTCGTGCCGACCGAGGACCAGGGGATCGCCCAGACCCAATATACGCTGGCGCCCGGCGCGACGATGAGCCGGACCGTCGCGGTCGCGCGCGAGATCGAGGCCTATCTGGCCAAGAACGAGCCGCACAACATCCTGACCTTCTACACCGTCAGCGGCACCAGCGCCGCCGGCCAGGGCCAGAATGCCGGCCGCGGCTTCATCGCGCTCGCCCCCTGGGACGAGCGCAAGGGGCCCGAGAACAGTTCGGAGGCCATCGCCCGCCGCGCCACCCAGGCGCTGTCCAAGGTCCGCGACGCGCAGATCTTCATCCTGACGCCGCCGTCGATCCCCGGCCTGGGGCAGTCGACCGGCTTCTCGATGGAGCTGCTCAACACCGGCGATCTCAGCCGCGAGGAGTTCAAGCAGCGCCGCGACCAGTTGCTCGCGCTGGCGTCCGCCGACCCCGAGCTTGCCAATGTCCGCCTCAACACGCTCGAAGACACGCCGACGCTCGCCGTCGACATCGATTCGGAGAAGGTCGGCGCCCTCGGCGTCAGCCAGTCCGCGGTCAACCAGACGCTCGCGGCGGCGTGGGGCGGATTATACGTCAACGATTTCGTCGACCGCGGCCGCGTCAAGCGCGTCTTCGTCCAGGGCGACGCTCCGTTCCGCAGCCGGCCGGAGGACCTTGCGGCCTGGCACGTCCGCTCCGCATCGGGGCAGATGGTGCCCTTCTCGGCCTTCTCCACGATCCATTGGGCGCAGACCCCGAATCTGCTGACCCGCTTCAACGGCGTGTCGAACTTCACCTTCCAGGGACAGGGCGCGCCGGGCAAGAGCTCGGGCGACGCGATGAAGCGGATCACCGAACTGGCGGCGCAGGTTCCGGGGGTCTCGGTCGACTGGTCGGGGCTCAGCTATCAGGAACGGCTGTCGGGCGGGCAGGCACCGATCCTCTATGGCCTGTCGGTGCTCGTCGTCTTCCTGTGCCTGGCCGCGCTCTACGAAAGCTGGTCGATCCCGATCGCGGTCGTCATGGTCATCCCGCTCGGCCTGATCGGCGCGACGCTGGCGGTGCTGGCGCGCGGGCTGGAGAATGACGTCTTCTTCCAGGTCGGCCTCGTCACCACCATGGGGTTGAGCGCCAAGAACGCGATCCTGATCGTCGAATTCGCGGTGATGGCGGAGAATGACGGCAAGACGCCGTTGCAGGCGGCGATCGAGGGCGCGCGCATCCGCCTGCGCCCGATCCTGATGACCAGCTTCGCCTTCATGTTCGGCGTGCTGCCGCTCGCCATCTCGACCGGCGCGGGCGCCAAGGCGCGCGTGGCGATCGGCACCGCCGTGCTGGGCGGCATGTTCACCGCCACCCTGCTCGCGCTGTTCTTCGTGCCGCTGTTCTTCGTGCTGGTCCGCAAGCTCTTCCCGCGCAAGCGCAACGGGGATGTCGCCGCATGATCCGCCGCGCCGCCGCGCTGCTGACGATGACCGCGCTCGCGGCGTGCAGCTTCGAGCCGGCCTATCACCGGCCGGCGCCCGCCGTCCCCGCCGCCCTGCCCGACGCCGGCCAGGGCGAGGCGCCCGCCAGGCTCGACTATCGCGAGATATTCCGCGACCCCCGGCTGGTCACGCTGATCGACCGGGCGCTCGCCAACAACCAGGACCTCAAGGCCGCGCTGGCCAATGTCCGGTCCGCCCGCGCGCTGGTGACGGTCGCGCGCGCCGACCTCCTGCCCCAGCTCGACGGATCGGCCGGCCTCACCATCGGCGACAGCTCGAACGAGACGCGCGGCGGCACGGGCAGCGGCGCGACGGGCGGAAGCGGCAACGGCGCGAGCACCGGCGGCCGGCGCACCACCTACAATGCCGATCTGGGGGTAAGCTGGGAGATCGACCTGTTCGGCCGGCTCCGCAGCCTGAACAACGCCGCGTTCGACACCTATCTCGGCAGCGAGGCGGCCCAGCGTGGCGCCCGCCTCAGCCTCGTCGCCGGGGTCGCCAACGCCTATCTGGCGCTCGCCGCCGACCGCAGCCTGCTCGCCATCGCCACCGAGACCCGGACCAGCGCGGCCAGGAGCGTCGAGCTGACCCAGGCGCTGCTCAAGGGCGGCGTCGCCCCGCGCACCGACCTGCGGCAGGCCGAAACCGTGCTGGCCCAGGCCGAGGCCGACGAGGCCAGCCTGGAGACCGCCGTCGCGCAGGACCGCAACGCGCTTCAGCTCCTCGTCGGCGCGGCGATCGAGGACGATCTGCTGCCGGCCTCGATCGAGAGCCTCGACGGCCAGCTCGCCGAGGTGCCGGCCGGACTCGACTCGTCGATCCTGCTGCGCCGGCCGGACGTGGTCGAAAGCGAATATGCGCTGCGGGCGGCCAATGCCCGGATCGGCGCGGCGCGGGCCGCCTTCTTCCCGCGCATCGGCCTGACCGCGCTCGCCGGCTTCGCCAGCAGCGCGCTGTCGAGCCTCTTCCAGGGCAGCGCCTTCACCTGGAGCGTCGCCCCCTCGGCGACGCTGCCGATCTTCGACGGCGGCGCCAATCTCGGCAATCTGCGCTACTCGAAGGCGCAGCGCGACCTGGCGCTCGCCAATTACCAGAAGGCGATCCAGTCGGCCTTCCGCGACGTCGCCGACGCGCTGGCGCGGCGCGCGACGATCGACCGGCAGCTCGCCGCCAGCACCAAGCTCGACGCGTCGGCCCGCGATTCGCTGTTCCTCGCCAATGCCCGCTACCGCGAGGGCATCGATCCCTATCTGAACATGCTCGATGCGCAGCGCACCGCCTATGGCGCCGCGCGCACGCTGGCCCAGGCGCGGCTGCTCAAGGCGCAGAATCTGGTGACGCTCTACCAGGCGCTGGGCGGGGACCAGTTGATCGACACATCTGGCGATTCATTCAGCCTGTTGTCAGTTTCGCACCCTAAACGATGACGGCGCCGTTCCGTCGGACCGCATGACGGCGGCCGGTTGATCGGCACAGGACTGCCGGGTAAAGGCGTGACCGCGCCCGGCCCGAGGCCGCCAACCGACCCTCTCGCCGCCGGCCTTCGACCCGCCGTGCAGGACCAGCCTATGCGCCTGCCCATTCCCTCCCCCGCATGGATGAGACGCCACGACCTGCTGGGGCGGCGGGCGACCGGCATCGTGCTGGCGATCATCGTCCACATATTGGGCTTCCTGCTGCTGATGTCGCTGACCCCGGCGACCCTGCGGAAGCTGACGCCCGAGCTGAAGAGCTTCCCGCTGCTGTCCTTTTCCGAGAATCCCGCGCCCAAGCCCGCGGCGTCGGCGCGCGCCCAGCGCCGGGAAACCGAGAAGACGCCGCCCCCGCCGCCGCTGCCGCCGCCTCCCCCGACCCCGCTCAAGATGATGATCGTCAGCTCGGAGGTGTTCCGGGCGAGCGACATCTCCAAGATCCATCCGCAGCGCGCCGACAGCGCGCCCGGCGCCGCCGACGTCGGCAGCGGCGAGGGCGAGGGGCCGGGCGAAGGCCCCGGCGGCGAGAAGCTCTACCCTGCCGACTGGTATGTCGAGCCGACCACGGCCGAGATGGCCTTCTATATCAAGGAGCAGCGGCAGGCCGGCTGGGGCATGATCGCCTGCCGGACGGTGCCCAACTACCGGGTCGAGGATTGCCAGGAGCTGGGCGAATCGCCGCGCGGATCGGGGCTGGCGCGCGCGCTGCGGCAGGCGGCGTGGCAGTTCAAGATCCGCCCGCCCCGGATCGGCGGCAAGCCGCAGATGGGCGTCTGGGTCCGCATCCTGTTCGATTTCCAGGTCGGCGTGGTGAAGTAACCCCCACCGGGCAACCCATTCAGGCCCCGGTCAGTTGATCCCCGCTAGAGCCTGATCGTCTGAGGTGGAAGCGCTTTGCGCTTCCGCCGATGGCGTGAATCAGGCTCTATTCAAAGTGTTGAGACCTTGATTCACGTTTCAGGCTGATTCAGCCTGAAACGATCAAGGTCTAGGCGCAACCGCGTTGTCACCATGGGATCGAAACCATGACCCGCTTGATGTTCGTTGCTTTGCTTTCGCTGTCCGCCGCGAGCGCGGCCCATGCCGGGCTCGAGCTCGGCCAGCGCCCGATCACCCGCGCCGAGGTCGCCGCCGTCGCCAAGAAGCAGTTCGCCGAGATGGACGCCGACAGGAACGGCTTCGTCAGCCCCGCCGAGTTCGAGCGCTATCGCGAGCTCCAGAACGCCCAGCCCGACCAGGGCCGCGGCCTGACCCATATCGGGCGGAGCTGGTTCGACAAATGCGACACCAACGGCGACGGCAAGGTCAGCCTCGCCGAGGCGCAGGCCCGCCCGCTCGGCCTGTTCGACATGGCCGACGCCAACCGCGACGGCGTCGCCAGCGTCGCCGAGCAGTCGGTGGCGATGCTGTTCATGAAGTGAGCCTAGGGACCCTTCCTCCCCTGGCCCGCCCTCATCGTCATTCCCGCGAAAGCGGGAATCCACGGTCACGGGGCGCTTTTTGACGAAGGTGCCGCCGTCCATGGATTCCCGCTTTCGCGGGAATGACGGAAGAGAAGGAAAGCGGGCGAGCGGCGCTCAGGCCGCCGCCTTCACCTTTTGCCGGAAGCTGTGGAGCAGCGGCTCGGTATAGCCGTTGGGCTGCTCGACGCCCTCGAACACCAGTGCGCGGGCGGCCTGATAGGCGAGGCTGCGGTCCTCGTTCCCGGCCATCGGCCGATAGAGCGGATCGCCGGCGTTCTGCGCGTCGACCTTGGCGGCCATGCGCCTGAGCGCGGCGTCGATCTCCTCGGCGGTGGCGACGCCGTGCAGCATCCAGTTCGCCATGTGCTGCGACGAGATGCGCAGCGTAGCGCGGTCCTCCATCAGGCCGACGTCGTGGATATCGGGCACCTTCGAGCAGCCGACGCCCTGGTCGACCCAGCGGACGACATAGCCGAGGATGCCCTGGGCGTTGTTGTCGAGCTCGGCGCGGACCTCGTCGGGGCTCCAGTTCTTGCCCGCCGCGACCGGGATGGCCAGCAGCCGGTCGATGCTCGCGACCGGCTCGGCCTTGCGTTCCGCCTGCCGGCCGAACACGTCGACCGCGTGATAATGGGTCGCGTGCAGCGTCGCGGCGGTCGGGGACGGCACCCAGGCGGTGTTGGCGCCGGTCTTCGGATGGCCGATCTTCTGGGCGAGCATGTCGGCCATCTTGTCGGGCGCGGCCCACATGCCCTTGCCGATCTGCGCCTTGCCCGACAGTCCGCAGGCGAGGCCGATCTGGACGTTGCGGTCCTCATAGGCGGCGATCCAGTCGCTGGCCTTCATGTCGCCCTTGCGGATCATCGGACCGGCCCGCATCGAGGTGTGCATCTCGTCGCCGGTGCGATCGAGGAAGCCGGTGTTGATGAACATGATCCGGTCCTTCACCGCCGCGATGCAGGCGGCGAGGTTGGCCGAGGTGCGGCGCTCCTCGTCCATCACGCCGACCTTGAGCGTGTGGCGCGCCATGCCGAGCAGGTCCTCGATCGCGTCGAACAGGCGGTTGGTGAAAGCGGCCTCGTCCGGCCCGTGCATCTTCGGCTTGACGATGTAGACCGAGCCCCTGGCGCTGTTGCGGTGGCTGCCGAGGCCCTTCAGGTCATGCAGCGCGATCAGGCTGGTGACGATGCCGTCGAGGATGCCCTCCGGCGCTTCCGATCCGTCAGCGAGCAGCACCGCCGGAGTCGTCATCAGATGGCCGACATTGCGGACGAACAACAGGCTGCGGCCCGGCAGGGTGAAGCCGGCGCCGTCGGGCGCGGTGTAGCCGCGGTCCCCGTTGAGGCGGCGGGTCATCATCGCCCCGCCCTTCTCGAACGTGTCCTCCAGGTCGCCCTTCATCAGGCCGAGCCAGTTGGCATAGGCGGCAACCTTGTCCTCGGCGTCGACCGCCGCGATCGAATCCTCGAGGTCGCAGATCGTCGTCAGCGCCGATTCGAGGATGACGTCGGCGATCCCGGCGGGATCGTCCTTGCCGATCGCATGGCCACGGTCGATCACCACCTCGATATGCAGGCCGTTGTGGCGGAACAGCAGATTGTCGCCCGCGCGGCCGGCAAGCTGCGCCGGATCGGCGAGCGCGAGGTCGCCGCCCGTCCAGTCGGCCCAGCGCCCCGACGCCAGCGGCACCGCCTGGTCAAGGAAGCCCTTGGCCCAGGCGATCACCTGCGCGCCGCGCGCGGCGTCATAGCCCTTGCCGGCGGCCGCGCCCGGGATCGCGTCGGTGCCGTAGAGCGCATCATAGAGGCTGCCCCAGCGCGCATTGGCGGCGTTGAGCAGGAAGCGGGCGTTGAGGATCGGCACGACGAGCTGCGGGCCCGCCATCGTCGCCAGCTCGGCATCGACATTGGCGGTGCCGACCGCGAACGGCGCGGGCTCGGGGACGAGATAGCCGATCTCGGTCAGGAACGCCCGATACTCGGCCGGGTCGACCGGCTTGCTGGCGCGCGCCTGGTGCCAGGCGTCGATCTTCGCCTGGAGATCGTCGCGGGTGGCGAGCAGCGCCCGATTCTCCGGGACGAAGCGCGCGAAGATCGCCGCCGCGCCGGTCCAGAAGGCCGCGGCGTCCAGCCCGGTGCCGGGCAGCGCGCGATCCTCGATGAACCGGACGAGCGCGTCCGCCACCATGAGTCCCGCCCTGTCGATCATGTCGCTCATCGCCGCCTCGCTGTCGAAAAATGGATGGGCGGGGCTTAGCGCAAGCCGGCATTCCACACTATTGGGATAATATTTGAAACATCTGTTCCTCCAAGGAACAGATGCCGTCAGCCGCCCATCTGCCCGGTGCGGAACCAGCGGCGCGAGGCGCCGAGACGCATCAGCTCGCAGCCGCAATGGCGGCAGACGGCGTGGACGACGCCGTTGATCTCGACCTTGCTGGCGCTGACCGCCGAATGGCGGCCATTCTCGCAACCGATCGCGCTGGCCTTGAACGGGACAGCGCCTTTAGAGGCGGCGCGAGCCGGCTGGAGCGGCATGCGCGATATCCTTCCGCAAGAGGGACGTCGCGCCTCCCTCGCGCCTTTTCCTTGCCGCCATATTTCAGCATTGCAACGAATGTCGGCCCGATATGTCAGCCTGGGTTCATCGCAGGTGCCAGCCCGAGTCGCGCGCGCGCCGCTCGCCATCGGCGTCGAGCGGGTCGCCCGCCATCATCGCCTGGGCCGCCTCGAGCATGTCGGCCGAGGCGCTGCCCGCCTGGCGATAGGCGCCTTGCCCCTCGCCGCCGGTCCCGGCGACGAAGCGGACCAGCGTCCAGCCCTCCGGCCCATGGCAACCCAGCCCCGCGCCGGCATCGCCGCTGAAGGTCCGGCAATAGCGCCGGTCGCGGCTGACGAAGCTGACGCCGATCCGGTAGCTTCCCTCCCCCGGCGCCGCGGCGAGGTCCCTGTCGAGCGCGGCGGCGAGCCCGCCCTGCGCCATGATCGCGCCGCCCCGCTCGCCGATCGGCGCGGCGGGCCCGCGCGGCAGCAGCTGTCCCAGCACCAGCCCCGCCACCAGCGTCGCCGCGATCGCGGCGTAGCGCCCGCCCGCATCGGACCAGCGGCGCGGCCGGGCCGGAAAGGCGACGACATTGGACGACGGGTCGAGCGTCGCCGCGAGGCGCGCGGGGACCGACTCCTCGGCGACCGGCGCGAAATGGCCGGCGATCCGGTCGCGCAGCGTGCGATGCCGCCCGACCGCGGCGGCCAGCGCCGCGTCGGCCTCCATCGCCCGTTCGAAGCGCAGCGCCTCGATCGGGCCGAGTTCGCCGTCGACATAGGCGATGATCTGATCCTCGGTCATGCCGCTTCTCCCAGCATCTCCATCAGCGCCTGCCGCCCGCGCACCAGCCGCGAGGTGATCGTCCCCATCGGCAGGTCGAGCAGTTCGGCCGCTTCCCTATAGGCCAGCCCCTCGACCAGGATCAGCGCGATCACCTCGCGCTGCTCGGGCGGCAGCGCCGCCATCGCGCGGTCGACATGGCCCAGTTCGACCCGCGCCTCGATCCGGCGATCGTCGGCCTCGCCCACCGCAAGCCCTTCCTCCTCGGCGACGAAAGTCTCCGACCGGCGCTTGCGCGCGCGCACCTCGTCAATCCAGCAATTGCGCATGATCCTGTACATCCACGAATCCAGCCTGCTGCCCTTTTCCCACTGCGCCTCCGCCTTGAGCGCGCGTTCGAGCGCGATCTGGCAGAGATCGTCGGCGTCGGCCGCGTCGATGGCGAGCGCGCGCGCGAACCGTCGCAATCGCGGCAGCAGATCGAGCAACGCACGTTCGAACTCGGTCACATCGCTGGTCCTCAGCTCCGTCCCATCGACCGCCTCGAGGATGAAACGGATGACCTCGCCCGTTTCATCCCATGCAACCCGATGCGACGACATCCGTTGATCATAACGGCTATGAAAGGAAGTCGATCCCGATGCGTTTCGGCAAGGCGATAGTGGCGGCGGCGCTGACCGCGATGGCCGGCACCGCCGTCGCGCAACTGCTGCCCCCGGTCGGCGGCGCGATCGGCCAGGCGACGCAGGGCCTCGGCCGGCTCGGCGAGACGGTCGGCGACACGCTGTCCGACACGGTCGACCGCACCGGCGGACTGGTCGACCGGCTGGCGCGCCAGCGGATCGTGCGGCTCGACGCGCTGGTGCGGCAGCATCCCGAAGCGCTGGACATCGACGCGCGCGGCGATCCGGCGGTGAAGGGCGAACTGATCCTGGTCGATCCCGCGCCCGAGGCGTTGCGGGCCGCCGCCGCCGCCGGCTTCACCCTGGCCGGACAGGAGGCGATCGACGGCCTCGACATCCGCGCCGCGCGGCTGCGCACGCCCGAGGGCATGAGCCTCGCCCGCGCCGAGCGCCGCCTCCGCCAACTCGCGCCCGGCGCCGAGGTCCAGTCCAACCCCATCTATCAGCCGAGCGGCGGCGCGCCGGTCCGGGCGGGCGGCGCCGGCCCAGTCCCATCCAGCGGTCCCGGCGCGCCGATCGGCCTAATCGACGGCGGCGTCGCGGCGCATCCGGCACTGCCCGCCGGCATCGTCCAGCGCGGTTTCGCGGCCGGCGCGCCCGCGCCCGGCGACCACGCCACCGCGATCGCCTCGATCCTCGTCGGGCGCGGCGCGGTGCGCGGCGTCTCCCCGCAGAGCCGGCTGCTCGTCGCCGACATCTTCGGGCGCGACCCGAAGGGCGGCAGCGCGCTCGCCATCGCCCGCGCGCTCGGCTGGTTCGCGACCAGCGACGTCGCGATCGTCAACATCAGCCTCGCCGGCCCCGACAATCCGCTGCTCGCCCGCGCGATCGCCGCCGCCGACCGGCGCGGCATGCTGATCGTCGCGGCGGTCGGCAATGACGGGGCGGCGGCTCCGCCCGCCTATCCCGCCTCCTATCCGCAGGTGATCGCCGTCACCGGCGTCGACGCGCGCGGGCGGCCGCTGATCGAGGCGGGCAAGGCGCGCCATCTCGACTTCGCCGCCCCCGGCGCGGGCCTGCGCGCGGCGACCGCCGCCGGCGGGACGGGAACGGTGCGCGGCACATCCTATGCCGCCCCCTTCGTCGCCGGGCGGCTCGCCCGGCTGGCGGCGACGGAGCGGCCCGCCCGCGCCCGCGCGATCGCGCTGCTGGCCGCCGAGGCGCGCGGCAAGGGCCGGCTGACCGGGCGCGGCATCGTCTGTGCTGACTGCGCAACGCATTGAGATCGTGACGGAATAAATTTTTCTTCGCCGGCCGGGATGAAAAGTCCCACGCCTCCCGTTGCCTTTTCGAGCGGCGCCGGACGCCGCCCGTAACGGAAAGGATAGTGCGATGAAGACGATGTTCTGGGGCAGCGCGATCACCGCGCTTGCGATCATGGCCGCTCCGGCCCCCGCCCAGCTTCTGGGCGGCGGCGGACTCGGCGGTGGCCTGGGTGGCGGCCTTGGCGGGATTGGCGGGATGGTCGGCGGCACGCTGGGCGGCTCGGGCAGCCTGGGCGGCAGCGTCGGCCGGCTCGGCTCCGACGTGACCGGCAGCGCCGACAGCGCCGTCTCGGCGCGCGGCAACGGCAAGGTCGACCGCCGCAGCGGCAAGGTTTCGGGCAGCGGCAATGCCGACGGCAGCCTGGGCGGCACGATCAACAACGCCACCGCCGGCGCCACCGGATCGGCCGGCGGCAGCGCCGATGCCCAACTCGTCGGCACCGATGCGGTGCGCGGCGCGGTCGGCGGCGTCGCCTCGACCGCGCGATCGACCGCCAGTCAGGCCGCCGGCCTCGCCGGCAATGCGACCGGCAATGCCGCGGGCGCCGCAAGCTCCGCCAGCGCCACCGGATCGGGCAATGCCGCCGGCAACGCCTCGGGCGGCCTCGGCCAGCTCGCGCTCGCCGGCAGCGCCGCCGCCAATGCGGCGGGCAGCTTCGACGTCGCCCCCGGCATGATCGTGCAGGACGCGCGCGGCCGGGTGATCGGCACGGTGCAGGACGTCCGTTCGACCGCGCGCGGAACCGTCCAGTCGGTGGTGATGCAGGTCGGCGACGCGACCGCGACGCTGCCCGCCGCCAATTTCAACGGATCGGGCAACGTCCTCGTCTCCGCCATGGGCAAAAGCGAGGTCAAGAAGACCGCCAAGGACCAGAACCGGTCGCCCAACGCGTCGAAGAACTGACGGGCGCCGCGAAAGGGGAAGGAACACGCGGGACGCGCCCCCCGAAGTCCCGCGCCATCGGCCCTGTCCATCAGGTCCGAGGAGGCCGTGCCGACCTGGAGGCGGCACGGCCTTTCCCGTTGATCGGCATCATCGCTTGACCCCGCGGCAGCTAGCGGGTGCATATTGCCGCCACGACCCTGGAACCAAGGTGACGGCATGGCGGGTGGATGTTGCGGCGGATGCGAGGCGCCGCCGGCGCGACAGGACAAGGCCTGGCGACGGGTGCTGTGGATCGCGCTGGCGATCAACGCGACCATGTTCGCGGTCGAGATCGTCGCCGGGGTCGCGGCATCCTCCGCCGCGCTCAGGGCCGACGCCCTCGACTTCCTGGGCGACAGCGCCAATTACGCGATCAGCCTCGGCGTGGCGGGCCTCGCCCTGCAATGGCGGGCGCGCGCCGCGCTGCTGAAGGGCGCCTCGCTGTTCCTGCTCGGCCTCTGGGTATTGGGGTCCACCGTCTGGATGGCGCTGGCGGGCGCCCTGCCGCGCGCGGAGACGATGGGGATCGTCGGCGGGATCGCGCTGGTCGCCAACCTCGTCTGCGCGCTGCTGCTCTGGCGCCATCGCGACGGCGACGCCAACCGGCGATCGGTCTGGATCTGCTCGCGCAACGACGCGATCGGCAACGTCGCCGTGGTCGCGGCTGCATTCGGCGTGTTCGGCACCGGGACCGCCTGGCCCGACCTGATCGTCGCGGCGATCCTGGCGGGGCTCGGCGTCAGCGGCGGCTGGCAGATCATGCGCCAGGCGCGAGGCGAGCTGTCGTCGATCGACGCCTCGGCCGTGCCGCTGAGCTAAGCCTTCCGGTCGCGGCGGAGGATCAGGTAGAGCGCGCCCGTGCCGCCATGGCGCGGGTGCGCGTTGCGGACGGCGGCGATGCGGACGGCGTGGCGCGAGCTTTGCAGCCAGCTTCCGATCGACGCGCGGATCAGTCCCCGGCGCGGCCGGCCGTCGAGCCCGCGATCGTCGTCGCGCGGCGGCTTGCCGGTGATCAGCAACAGGACGCGGATGCCCTCCGCCACCGCCTGGTCGAGCACCCGGTCGAGCAGGCGCTGGGCGCTGTCGAGCGTGTGGCCGTGCAGGTCGATCGTCCAGTCGGGCTGGGTCACGCCGCGCCGCAGCCGCCGGTCCCAGCCGCCGTCGAGGCTGTCGGCGAGCGGCTTCTGCTGGGTGACGGGCGTCGCCGCCGGCACGCGCAGCGGCGGCACGCGCCCCTTCTTCGCGGCGGACGGCGGCGGTGGAACCGGCGCATTGCCGGCCCCGCTATCGGCGGAAGATGGCTTGGATGTCCTGCGGGCGATCGGCCGGACCGTCGCGGTCACGCGCTGCCAGAGCGCGGCTTCGTCAGGATCGAGCCGCCGGGTCACGCTGCTCCGCCAGCCGCGCCGCCGCCGCGCGCGGGATCAGCAGCCAGGCCTGGCCGCGCCCGCTCATGCCGCCGGCGATGGTCCGCGCCTGTTCGCCGGCGCCCCAGAAGGTGTCGAAGCGGTTGGCGCCCTTGATCGCGCCGCCCGTGTCCTGCGCGACCCACAGGCCGTTGGCCTCGGGCCGGTCGAGTTGCAGGATCACCGGCGCTCCGAGCGGCACGAACGCCGGATCGGCGGCCACCGTCACCCGCCCGGTGACGGCGACGTTCATCGCCCCGATCGGGCCCGGCCCGGTCAGCTCGCGGAAGAAGACCCAGCTCTTGTTCTCGCGCATGATCGCGTCGCCCTCGGCCGGGTTGGCGCGCAGCCAGGCCATCACGCCCTGCATCGAGAGTTGGCCGGGGCCGAGCAGCCCGCGATCGCGCATCAGCTTGCCGATGCCGACATATTCGCGGCCGTTCTGCCCGTCATAGCCGATCCGCATCACCGATCCGTCGGGCAGGCGCAGCCGCCCCGAACCCTGGACCTGGAGGAAGAAGAACTCGACCGGATCGGCGGCATAGCCGATCTCCAGCCCGCGTCCCTTGAGCGCGCCGTCCTCGATCTGGCCGCGATCGGGATAGGGGACCAGCTTGCCGCCCTGCACCTTGCCGCGGATCTTCTTGCCCTTCAGCTCGGGGAAGAAATCGCCGAGGTCGCCTTCGACCAGGTCGGGCGGGCGCTTGTAGATCGGGGTGTCGTAGCCGGGCGCGGGCGCGCGCGACCCGGCGATCTCAGGCTCGTAATAGCCGGTCGCATAGGCGCGGCCGTCGCCGACCTGCACCACCGCGAGCTGGTTGGAGAAGAAGGCGGCGGCGTCGCCGTCGGGCCAGCCACTCGCCTGCGCGCAGGCCTGCGACCAGTCGCCCGAGCGGGTCAGCCCGCTCTGGTCGGCGCGACGCTGCAGGCCGGGACAGGACAGGCGGAAGGCGGTGAGCGCGGCGCGCGCCGCGTCGGGATTGATCGCGAAGCTGGCGAAGGCCGGCCCCGGCCGTACGCCGCTGTCGGCCGCATTGCCCGGCTTGGCCGGTGGGGACGTGACGACGGGCGGCGGCGCAGGCTCCGGGCGCTCGGGATGATGCGCCGGAGGTCGATGCTGCGGGCCGGGGGTCGGGACGACGGTGCAGGCGGAGAGCATCGCCGCGCCGGCGAGCCCCGCGCAAAGACGGCGGATCACGCCGCCTCGTCGGTTTCGACCAGGGTCCAGTTCGGATCGTCGGACCGGACGTGCCGGCTGAAGGTCCAGACGTCGTGCGTCGGAACCGCGTCGGTCAGCGAGCCGGCAACGACATTGCCCTCGCCGTCGCGGGTGACGGCGGCGATGTCGGCGTCGAAGCGGACGGTGACATTGGCGGTCTGCCCGTTCATCCGCGCCTGTTCGATCACGGCGCTCTCGATCGACACCAGCCGGTTGTCGAGCACCTCGTTCGCCTCGCGACGCTCGGTGATGGCGGCGGCGAACGCCTCGTAGACGTCGTCGTCGGTCAGGCGGCGCAGCGCCTCCTCGTCCCCGCGCCAATAGGCTTCGAGGATCATGCGATAGGCCGACCGCGCGCCTTCCAGGAACTGGGCGGCGTCGAAGCCGCCGTCGGCCGACTGGATCGCGCGGACGCCGGCTTCGGCGCGCGGCTCGACCACGGCGGGCTTGGCCGGCAGGACGGGGGTGGCGTTCTCGGGCAGCGACCGGCCGGCGCCGATCGGCGCGGGAGCGGCCTCGGCCGGACGCGCGATCGTCTGCTCATGCCCAGTGCGACGGCCCAGCACGCTCCACAGGCGGAACGCGACGAAGAGAAACACCATCGCAAGAATGACAATCGTGGTCACCGGGCCTCCAATACGCTGCCGCCAAAACACTGCCGGGCTCCCAACATAGGGACAATGGCGGCAATATTCAAATGACTCGCGGGCGCGGCGGAGGTTCCCCGCCTTCGCGGGGATCGGCCCATTGCTCCGCCCCGTCCCGCCTGCTAGGCGCGGGACGCATTGCCGGAAGCGGTCGGAAGCCCGCCTCCCGGCTCCCACTTTCGACGGAAAGACAGACAATGAGTGAAGAGACGGGCGCCGCCGATACGCTGACCAACGGCGAGGACCATCTGCCGCAGGTCGCGCTGATCGCCCAATATGTGAAGGACCTGTCGTTCGAGAATCCGAGCGCGCCCGGCATCTACCAGGCGCCCGAGCAGCCGAAGATCGACGTCCAGTTCAACATCGGGTCGCAGCAGGCCGGCGAGGACGTCTATGAGGTCGCGCTCAAGATCGAGATCAAGGCGACCCAGGGCGACCTGACCGCCTATGCCGTCGAGCTGGTCTATGCCGGCCTGTTCGGCATCCGCAACGTGCCGGAAGAGCATCTGCCGCCCTTCCTGCTGGCCGAGGCGCCCCGCCTGCTCTTCCCGTTCGCGCGCCGCGTCGCCGCCGACGCGATTCGCGACGGCAACTTCCCGTCGCTGGTGCTCGAGCCGATCGACTTCGGCGCGCTCTACATGCAGCAGGCCGAGCAGCAGACCGCCCTCGCCGAATCGCAGCCGGCGGGCGAAGCCTGACAGCGGATGTCCCTCCCCCATTCCTCCCTGAGCGAAGCTCGGGGAGGGGGACCGGCGAAGCCGGTGGAGGGGTAATGCGCCACGACATCATCTTCGTAAGGCAGGAGGCGGGGTCGCCGACCCCTCCACCACCCTGCGGGTGGTCCCCCTCCCCGTCCTGCGGACCGGGAGGATTATTGGCATGAGCCTGCTGCGCGCCAGCGCGACGATCGGCGGGCTGACGCTGGTCAGCCGGGTGCTCGGCTTCCTGCGCGACATGCTGATGGCGCGCTTCGTCGGCGCGGGCTTCGCGTCGGACGCCTTCCTGATCGCCTGGCGCCTGCCCAACCTGTTCCGCGCGCTGTTCGCCGAAGGGGCCTTCTCCGCCGCCTTCGTGCCGATGTTCAACCGCACCGTCGCCGAGGCCGAGGCGAAGGAGCCGGGCAACGGCCTCGCCATCGCGCTGCGCTTCGCCGAGGACGTGCTGTCGGTCCTCCTCCCCTTCCTGATCGTCTTCACCGTCGCCATGATGCTGGCGGCGGGGCCGATCGTCTGGGCGATGACCGGGGGATTCCCCGATGGCGGCCCCGAGAAATTCGCGCTGGCGACGCAATATACGCGGATCACCTTTCCCTATCTGATGCTGATCTCGCTGGTGTCGCTGCTCGGCGGCATCCTCAATTCGCTCAACCGCTTCTGGGTCAACGCCGCCGCGCCGATCCTGCTCAACATCTGCCTGATCGTCGGCCTGCTGTTCTTCCGCGGCCATAGCGAGGTGGAGACCGCGCGGACCCAGGCGATCGCGGTCACCGTGTCGGGCGCGCTGCAGCTCGCCTGGCTGGTGCTCGCCTGCTGGCAGGCCGGCGTCCGGCTGCGCGTCCGCCTGCCGCGCCTCAGCCCCGAGGTGCGCAAGCTGCTCGCGCTGATCGGCCCGGCCGCGATCGGCGCCGGAGCGGTCCAGTTCAACCTGCTGATCTCGACCACGCTCGCCGCCCGCTTCCTGCCGCAGGGGTCGGTCTCCTACCTCTATTATGCCGACCGGCTGAACCAGCTTCCGCTCGGCCTGATCGGCATCGGCGTCGGCACCGCGATGCTGCCCAGCCTGTCGCGCCAGCTGGGCGGCGGCGACGCGAAGGCCGCGCTCGACACGCAGAACCGCGCGATCGAGCTGGTGCTGCTGCTCACCCTGCCCGCCACCGCCGCGCTGATGGTGTCGGCGACCCCGCTGATCCGCGCGCTGCTCCAGCACGGCGTGTTCACGCCGCACGACACGATCGCCAGCGCCCGCGCGCTGGCCGCCTTCTCGCTCGGCCTGCCCGCCTATGTGCTGATCAAGGTGCTCACCCCCGGCTTCTACGCGCGCGCCGACACGAGGACGCCGGTGCGGATCGCGCTGGTGGCGATGCTGGTCAACCTCGTCCTCAACCTCGTCCTGATCTGGCCGCTCGCACATGTCGGCCTGGCGCTGTCGACGGCGATCTCGGCCTGGGTCAACGCGGTGCTGCTCTACGTCACGCTCCGCCGCCGCGACCATTTCGCGGTCGACGACCGGCTGCGCCGCACCGGCATCCGCCTGATCGCGGCGACGCTGGCGATGGCGGCGCTGCTGTTCCTGCTCAATCCGTGGATCGATCCGTGGACCGGCCGCAGCCTGATCGAGCGCGTCGCCGCGCTGGGCGCGATGATCGCGGCGGCGGTGACCGTCTATTTCGGCCTGGTCTTCGCCCTCGGCGCCTATTCGCTGGCGACGCTCAAGGGCCAGCTCCGCCGCCGACGCTGATCGCGAGTCCGCTTGACTCGCCGCCGCCGCGCCCCAATAGCCGCGCGGTCATGACACATCAGCGCACCATCTCGGGCATCCAGCCCACCGGCAACCTGCACCTCGGCAACTATCTCGGCGCGATCCGGCGCTGGGTGCAGATGCAGCATGAGGGCGAGTGCCTGTTCTTCCTCGCCGACCTGCACGCGATCACCGTGCACAACGAGCCGGCGACGCTCGCCAACAACATCCGCGAGATGGCGGCGGCGCTGGTCGCGTGCGGGATCGACCCCGACAAGGCGGTCCTGTTCCGCCAGCGCGACGTCGCCGCCCATGCCGAGCTGTGCTGGCTGCTCAACGGCACCGCGCGGATCGGCTGGCTCAACCGCATGACCCAGTTCAAGGAGAAGTCGGGCAAGAACCGCGAGGGCGCCTCGATCGGCCTCTATGCCTATCCGGTGCTGCAGGCGGCCGACGTGCTGCTCTACCAGGCGACCCATGTCCCGGTGGGCGAGGACCAGAAGCAGCATCTGGAGCTTGCGCGCGACATCGCGACCAAGTTCAACACCGACTTCGGCGTCGAGCTGTTCACCCTGCCCGAGCCGGTGATCGGCGGACCTGCCGCGCGGGTCATGAGCTTGCGCGACGGCACCGCGAAGATGTCCAAGTCCGACCCGTCGGACATGAGCCGCATCAACCTGACCGACGATGCCGAGACGATCATGTCGAAGGTCCGCAAGGCCAAGACCGATCCCGAGCCGCTGTCGGATACGATCGAGGGGCTGGAGGGCCGCCCCGAGGCGCGCAACCTGGTCGGCATCTACGCCGCGATGACCGACGCGACCCCGGCCGAGGTGCTCGCCCAGTTCGGCGGCCAAGGCTTCGGCTCGTTCAAGCCGGCGCTCGGCGAGCTGCTCGCGAGCAAGCTCGGCCCGATCGCCGAGCGCCTCCGGGAGCTGAAGGCCAACCCGGCCGAGCTCGACGCGATCCTCGCCAAGGGTGCGGAGAAGGCGCGCACGCTCGCCGCGCCGACCCTAGCGGCGGCGTACAAGGCGATGGGGTTGTAACTTTCCCCTCCCTTTCAAGGGAGGGGATCAAGGGGTGGGTGCGACCCTGAACTTGCTTCAGGGGAGCCTTCTTCCATCGGCGCGTAGAACTCCGCCGAGGGGCATCGAGCCCCTCGTCTCCGTTACCCACCCCCTGCCCCTCCCTTGAAGGGAGGGGGACAATTGGGGATTACTTCTTCGCCGCCGCCTTCTTGGGCGCGGCCTTCTTCGCCGGCGCCTTCTTCTTGCCCTTGGCCGGCGGGCCCTTCGCCGCGCGGGCGGCGAGCAGTTCGAGCGCGGCTTCGGCGGTCAGTTCGTCGGGGTTCGCGGTCTTGGGCAGGGTCGCGTTGGTCTCGCCGTCGGTGACATAGGGGCCGAAGCGGCCCGCCATCAGCTTGACCTCGCTCCCCGTCACCGGGCTGGCGCCGAAGGTCTTGAGCGGCTCGGCCTTGCCGCGCTGGCGCCCGCCGCCATTGGCGGCCTCGGCGAGCTTGACGACGGCGGCGTTCATGCCGGTCTCGAACACCTCGGCGGTCGATCCCAGCCGGGCATATTTGCCGTCATGCGCCAGATAGGGCCCGAAGCGGCCGATCGAGGCGGTGATCGGGTGCCCCGTCTCCGGGTGCGGGCCGATCAGACGCGGCAGCGACAGCAGCTTGAGCGCCCAGCCGAGGTCGAGATCGTCGCCCAGCACGTCCTTCGGGATCGACGAGCGCTTGGCGTCCTTGCCGTCGCCGAGCTGGATATAGGGCCCGAACCGCCCCGCCCGCTTCGACACTTCGAGCCCGGTCGCCGGATCGGTGCCGATCACCACCGGCCCCGTATCGGCGCCGTCATTGGCGGCGCCCGCCTGCGCGAAGCGGCGGGTGAACTTGCACTCCGGATAGTTGGAGCAGGCGATGAACGCGCCGAAACGCCCGCCGCGCAGAGACAGCCGCCCCTCCTGGCAGACCGGGCAGAGCCGCGGATCGGTGCCGTCGCCCTTGTCGGGGAAGAGATAGGGCGCGAGGAACTCGTCGAGCGCCGCGGTGACCTCCGACGGCTTTTGATCCATCACCTCGGCGGTCTTGGGCTTGAAGTCCTTCCAGAAGGCCTCGAGCACCTGCTGCCAGCCGGCGCGGCCGCCCGAGACGTCGTCGAGCTCCTCCTCCAGATGCGCGGTATAGTCGTAGCTGACATAGCGCTCGAAGAAGCGTTCGAGGAAGCTGGTGACCAGCCGCCCGCTCTCGTTCGGGGTGAAGCGGTTCTTCTCGACCGTGACATAGTCGCGGTCCTTGAGCGTCTGAAGGATCGACGCATAGGTCGACGGCCGGCCGATGCCGAGCTCCTCCATCTTCTTGACCAGGCTGGCCTCCGAATAGCGTGGCGGCGGCTGGGTGAAATGCTGCTCGGCGTCGACCTTCTTCTTCGCCGGGCTGTCGCCCTCCTTCATCCGCGGCAGGCGGCGGCTGTCCTCGTCGGCGTCCCCGCCCCCGGCCTGCTGGCCCTGGGGATTCGGGTCGTCGCGGCCTTCCTCGTAGAGCGCGAGATAGCCGGGGAAGAGGACGACCTGGCCGGTCGCGCGCAGGGCGTTCTGGCCGGTGCCGTCGACCAGGTCGACGGTGGTGCGCTCAAGCCGCGCCGACGCCATCTGGCTGGCCAGCGCGCGCTTGAAGATCAAGTCGTAGAGCCGGCCATGGTCGCCGCTGCCGGCGCGATCGCGCGAGAAGTCGGTCGGGCGGATCGCCTCATGCGCTTCCTGCGCGTTCTTGGCCTTGGCGCTGTACTGGCGCGGCTTGTCCGGCACGTAGGAGGCGTCGTAGCGGTTGGCGATCGCGCCGCGCGCGGCGGAGATGGCGCTGCCATCCATCTGCACGCCGTCGGTCCGCATATAGGTGATCGCGCCGTCCTCGTAGAGCGCCTGGGCGATCCGCATCGTGTGGCTGGCCGAGAAGCCGAGCTTGCGCGCCGCCTCCTGCTGCAGGGTCGAGGTGGTGAAGGGCGGCGGCGGGTTGCGGGTGAGCGGCTTGGTCTCGACGCTGGCGACGGTGAAGCGGCCCGCCTCGACATCGGCCTTGGCGGCCTCGGCATCCTTGCCGTTGCCGATCGTCAGCCGGTCGATCTTCTGCCCCTTCCAGCGGACCAGCCGGGTCAGGAAACCGATGCCGTCATACTCCATATCGGCGGTGACCGACCAATATTCCTGGGCCTTGAACAGCTCGATCTCGCGCTCGCGGTCGACGACCAGGCGCAGCGCCACCGACTGGACGCGGCCGGCCGACTTGGCGCCGGGCAGCTTGCGCCACAGCACCGGCGACAGGGTGAAGCCGACCAGATAGTCGAGCGCGCGGCGGGCGCGATAGGCGTCGATCAGATCCTCGTCGAGGTCGCGGGGATTCGCCATCGCCTCGGTGACCGCGGCCTTGGTGATCGCGTTGAAGGTGACGCGGCGAACGTCCTTGGGCAGCACGCGACGCTTGCCCAGCACTTCCTTGACGTGCCAGCTGATCGCCTCCCCCTCGCGGTCGGGGTCGGTGGCGAGGATCAGCGTGTCGGCGCCCTTCGCCTCGTCGGCGATCGCCTTGAGCTGGCGGCTCTTGTCGGCATAGGCCTCCCACTCCATCGCGAAGCCGTTGTCGGGATCGACCGAGCCGTCCTTGGCGGGCAGGTCGCGGACATGACCATAGGAGGCGAGGACGCGATGGCCCGGCCCCAGATATTTTTCGATGGTCTTGGCCTTGGCGGGGGATTCGACGACGACGAGCTTCATGGATTCAGGCTGTCCTCTTACGCATGCGTACACGTACGAGGGTGGATAGGGTGCCGGAGAGTCGTCAAGAGGCGATCAGGCTGACCCGCCCGCCGGCATGGCGATCGAGCCGGCCGCCCAGTTCGAGTTCGAGCAGCACCATCTGCACCATCGCGGCGGAGACGCCGCTCTGCCGGATCAGTTCGTCGACCGCCAGCGGCACGGGACCCAGCAGGCCGGTCAGCGCGGCGCGCGCCGGCTCGTCCGCCTCGGCCGGCGCGGGCGCGGACGCGAAGTTGTCGGCGGGCCGGGCGGCGACGCCGGCGATCGGGCTCAGCGCCTCGGCGATGTCGGCGGCCGACTGGATCAGGGTGGCGCCCTCCCGGATCAGCAGGTTGCAGCCTTGCGCGCGCGGGTCGAGCGGCGATCCGGGCACCGCCATCACCTCGCGTCCGAACTCGGCGGCGAGCCGCGCGGTGATCAGCGATCCCGATTTGGGCGCCGCCTCGACCACCACCGTGCCCGCCGCCAGCCCGGCGATGATCCGGTTGCGATAGGGGAAGTGCCGCGCGCGCGGCTCGACGCCGGGCGGCTGCTCGGCGATCAGCAGGCCGCGCTCGGCGATCGCCTCCTGCAACGCCGCATTCTCCGGCGGGTAGACGATATCGATGCCGCCGGCGATCACCGCCGCCGTGCCGGTCGCGATCGACCCGGCATGCGCCGCGGTGTCGATCCCCCGCGCCAGGCCCGAGACGACCAGCCACCCCGCCTCCCCCAGGCCGTGCGCCAGGGTCCGCGCGAAGCGGACCGCCGCGCCGCTGGCGTTGCGCGCGCCGACGATCGCGACGATGCGGCGATCGAGCAGCGCGATGTCGCCGCGGACGATCAGCACGGGCGGCGCGGTGTCGATCCGGTCGAGCAGCGCCGGATAGCCGGCCTCGCCGCGAAACAGATGGCGCGCGCCCAGCCGGGCGACGCGATCGGCCTCCGCCTCGGCGGCGGCCGACGGCGGGATGGCGGGCAACGCACCGCCGCCGCGCCGGGCGAGCGCGGGCAAGGCGGCCAGCGCCTCGACGCCGCTGCCGAAGCGGCGGATGAGCTGCGAATAGGCGACGGGGCCGATGCGGGGCGTGCGGATCAGCCGCAGCCGGGCAAGGCGTTCGTTCCCGTCCAGATCGGCCGTCCCGATCAGCGCTCGCCGACCCTCGGCTCGGTGCCGTCGAGCAGGCGGGTGATGTTGCCGCGATGCTTCCAGACGACGAACAGCGCCATGGCGAGCATCACCAGCACCGCGTCGGACTGCCCGCCCGCCGCCGCCGCGATCGGCGCGGTCACGGCGCCCGAGAGGCCGCCGACCGAGGAGCGCCGCGTCAACGCCAGCATCGCCAGCCAGACGATCGCGAAGGCGATGCCGGCCGGCCACCAGGCGGCCAGCGAGACGCCGAGCATCGTCGCCACCCCCTTGCCGCCGTTGAACTTCAGCCAGACCGGATAGAGATGGCCGATGAACGCCGCCGCGCCCGCCCACAGCGCCATGTCGGGCTGCACCATCTGCGCGATCAGCACCGCCGCCGCGCCCTTGCCACCATCGAGCAGCAGCGTCGCCGCCGCCAGCCCCTTGCGGCCGGTGCGCAGGACGTTGGTCGCGCCGATATTGCCCGAGCCGATCTGGCGCAGGTCGCCGGCGCCGCCGAGCCGCGTCAGCACGACCCCGAACGGAATCGAACCCAGCAGATACGCCCCGATCAGCAGCAGGATGGTGGTCGTGGACGGCATGAAGGACGGTGTCTCCCCTGATGGCGCGCGCACCATAGTCGAAGCCGTCCCCCGCGCAACACGCACTAATGCACAAAGTTACGGGCACGGCACGATATCCGCCCCCGATTCGCGTCGCTGTTGCGGGGGCCCGTGCGGCATCCTAAGTGAGGGGCGCGATGGCCGACGACCGCCCGATCCTGATGTTCGATTCCGGCGTGGGCGGGCTTTCCGTGCTCGCCCCGACCCGCGCGCTGCTGCCGCAGGCCTCCTATGTCTATGTCGCCGACAATGGCGGCTTCCCCTACGGCATCCGCAGCGAGGCGGAGATCGCCGCGCGCGTCCCCGCGCTGCTCGGCCGGCTGGTCGAGCGCTACCGTCCCCGGCTGGTGGTGATCGCCTGCAACACCGCCTCGACGATCGCGCTGGCGGCGGTGCGCGCCGCGCTCGACCTGCCGATCGTCGGCACGGTGCCCGCGATCAAGCCCGCCGCCGAACGATCGGCGGCGCGCGCGATCGGTGTGCTCGGCACCGACGCCACCGTCCGCCAGCCCTATGTCGACGACCTGTCGGCCCGCTTCGCCGCCGATTGCCTGGTGCTGCGCCACGGCTCGGCGCGGCTGGTCGAGCTGGCCGAGGCGAAGCTGCGCGGCGAGCCGACCGACCCGGCCGACTATCGCGCCGTGCTCGACGGCCTGCTCGGCCAGCCGGGCGGCGACCGGATCGACATGGTGGTGCTCGCCTGCACCCATTTCCCGCTGGTCGAGGCCGAGCTCGCCGCCGCCGCGCCGCGCCCGCTGCGCTTCGTCGACGGTGGTCCCGGCATCGCCCGGCGCGTCGCCCATCTGACCGAGGGACAGGACTGGCCGGCCGCGCCGAAGGGCGAAGCGGTGTTCACCGCCCCGCTCGACGTCGGCGACGCGCTGCGGGCCGGGCTTGCCGCGCGCGGGCTCGCCACCATCTCGATCCTGTGACCGGCCGGGCACGATTTTCCGGCCGCGACTATTGGGAATCGTTCGCACTGGCTTTTGACGAGGCCAGGCCGTAAAAGGCACCCGATTCAGCCCCTTGGCAAAGCGGGGCACTGTGGAGCAAGGCTCTTGGATTACCAGCGCGTATTCACCCAGGCGATCGACCGCCTGCACGCCGAAGGCCGTTACCGGGTTTTCATCGACATCCTCCGCAACAAGGGCATGTTCCCCAACGCGCGCTGTTTTGCCGGCCATAACGGGCCGAAGCCGGTCACCGTCTGGTGCTCGAACGACTATCTGGCGATGGGCCAGCACCCCAAGGTGATCGCGGCGATGGAGGAAGCCCTCCACGACGTCGGCGCCGGTTCGGGCGGCACCCGCAACATCGGCGGCAACACCCATTATCACGTCGACCTCGAACATGAGCTGGCCGACCTGCACGAGAAGGAGGGCGCTCTGCTCTTCACCTCGGGCTATGTCTCCAACGAAGCGACGCTGTCGACGCTCGCCAAGGTGCTGCCCGGCTGCATCATCTTCTCGGACGAGCTCAACCACGCCTCGATGATCGCGGGCATCCGCAATTCTGGCTGCGAGAAGCGCGTCTTCCGCCACAACGACCTCGAGCATCTCGAGGAGCTGCTGGCCGCCGAGGACCCCGAGGCGCCCAAGCTGATCGCCTTCGAGAGCGTCTATTCGATGGACGGCGACATCGCCCCGATCCACGCGATCTGCGACCTGGCCGACAAGTATAACGCGCTGACCTATCTCGACGAGGTCCATGCCGTCGGCATGTACGGCCCGCGCGGCGGCGGCATCTCCGACCGCGACGCGGCGGCGAAGCGGCTGACGGTGATCGAGGGCACGCTGGGCAAGGCGTTCGGCGTGATGGGCGGCTATATCGCCGCCGACCAGATGATCATCGACGTGATCCGCTCCTATGCGCCCGGCTTCATCTTCACCACCTCGCTGTCGCCGGTGCTGGTCGCGGGCGCGCTCGCCAGCGTCAAGCATCTCAAGCAGTCCTCGGCGGAGCGCGACGGCCAGCAGGCCGCCGCCGCGACCCTCAAGAAGATGTTCGCCGACGCCGGGCTGCCGGTGATGGAGACGACGACGCACATCGTCCCGCTGATGGTCGGCGATCCGGTCAAGGCCAAGAAGGTCTCGGACATCCTCCTCGCCGAATATGGCGTCTATGTGCAGCCGATCAATTATCCGACCGTGCCGCGCGGCACCGAGCGGCTGCGCTTCACGCCGGGCCCGGCGCACAGCGAGGAGATGATGCGCGAGCTGACCCAGGCGCTCCTGGAGATCTGGGACCGCATGGAGATGAAGCTGGCGGCTTGAAGCGAAGCGTCAAGCGGGCTGGTTGATCCATTTACCGTCATCCCGGCGAAAGCCGGGATCTCAGTGCCTTTTGCGTACCTTCGAAAAAAAGAAGCGAGATCCCGGCTTTCGCCGGGATGACGGCATGGTTGCTGCGCAGCCCTCGTGGTGGGGCGGGGCGGGACGCGTCCCACACCACCGATCACCCCACCCGTAGCTGCTGGACGAACCGCTGCGTCGCCTGCTTCAGGCTCACCGCCTGGCCGAGCAGGTCGCCCGCCGCGCCGCGCACCTGGCTCGACAGCTTGCCGGCCTCGTTGGCGACCTCGGCGACCTTGCCGATGCGGTCCGCCATCTCGTCGGCGCCCTCGGCCGTGCTCTGCGCATTGGCTTCGAGCATCTCGGCGGTGCGCCGCTGTTCGGACAGCATCTCGCGAATCTGCATCGCCGCGGCGGCGAGTTCCTCGACGACGCGCGAAACGTCGCCCAGCGAGCCTTCGGCGATGCGGGCGCCGGCATGGACGCCGTCGATGAGCGCGCTGATCTCGGCCGTGGCGCGGGCGCATTGCCCGGCGAGCGTCTTCACCTCGGTCGCGACGACCGCGAAGCCCTGCCCCGCGACGCCGGCCCGGGCCGCCTCGATCGTGGCGTTCAGCGCGAGCAGGTTGGTGTGCTGGGCGATCGCCTGGATACGGCCGGTGAATTCGCCGATGTCGGTGGCGCGGCCCGACAGGGCGCGCACCGCCTGGTCGCCGGTCGCCGAATTGCTGCGCGCGCGGGCGCCCAGTTCGGCCTGCTGGTCGACGCTCGCGGCGATGCCGGCGATCGAGGTGGAGAGCTGGGCGACGCTGCCCGCGACGGCGCGCGCGGCGTCCGACGCGCGCGCGGCGCGCTCGGCCACGGCGGCGCTCTGCCGGCCGCTGTCATTGGCGAGGTCGCTGAGCGAGGCGGCGGTCGTCTCGAGCTGCGACGCCGCCGAGCCGACCGAGCTGACCACGAGCTGGACCGATCCCTCGAACTGTTCGGCCAGCGCCAGCAGGTCGCGGGTCCGCGCCGCGCTCGCCGCCTTCTCGCTGTCCTGGCGCAGGCTGCGCTCGGCGGCGGCGGTGGCCAGCGCCTCCTCGGCCGCCTGCTGGGCGGCGCGCGCCTCGATCATCGCGGCCTCGGCGTCGCGGGCGAAGCGATCACTGTCGACGCGCGCGCGTCCCTGGTCGAGCAGCAGGCCGCGGAGCTGGTTGCTGATGTAGATCAGCATCGCGCATTGCAGCAGCACGGCAACGGCATGGACGACGACGCGCATCAGGTCGCCGCCGCCCGCGAACACCCAGTGCGGCGCCATATAGTCGAGCAGCAGGTGGTGGACGGCGATCAGGCCGGAGGCAAGCACGATGGGGCGCCAGTCGCACATGATCGTCAGCGCCGCGAGCGCGACGAAGAAATACATGTGCATGTCCATCTGCCACTGATGGCCCTGCAGCGCGTAGACGAGGATCGCCGGCTGGGCGGCGGCGAGCGCACCGATGATCATCCGCGCGTCGCCGTCGAAGCGGCGGCGCAGCACGACCCAGATCGGCAGGATATTGACGAGCATCGAGAGGAGGAGCGCCGGCGGGTTGGGACGAATCACCCCGGCGAGCATCGCCAGCCCCAGCAGCGCGGTGAAACCCAGACCGCACCAGGCGATCAACCGGATGCCACGCCTGCGCAGCTCGTCCAGCTCGACTATCCTCATGCCACGCTACTCCCCAAACACGCCGCCGCCGCACAACAGCGGCGGAGCCGACAGGATGACCATGCCGTCGGCCAGCGAAACGCCGCCGAGCCGCGCCCGATCGGCGACGACGACCAGCGATCCGGGAACGGGCCCCGTCCCCAGCAGCTTCGCCCCGCCCGCGACCGCCGCAGCGGGCAGCTTCGCCGCCGCCCCCGGCGCCAGCGGAACCAGCAGCATCCGCCCCCGCGCCGGCGGTGCGAAGGCGAGACCGGCCATCGCGGCAACGACCGCGCCGATCTGGACCAGGGTCATGGGCCTGCGACCATCCATGCCGCGCGGCGTAGATCGGCATTGGTTATCGAAAGCCTAACCGATGGCCGAATTCGACCGCGTCAAATCGGGGATTCAACGGAGGAGGCATCCGACCGCCGCTGCCGGCCGATCGGATATTGCCCTGTCCGGAGTCTTCGCCTATATCGCGCCTACTTCTCGACATTGGAAACTTTGCCGAGGCTGGTTGCGAAAGCTTCCGGCACAAGAAGTGCTGCGTTTCGAACAGGAGCTGGAATGGCGGACATCGCCGCGCTGACGAAGCTGATCGAGCCGGAGGCCAAGGCCCTCGGCCTCGACCTCGTGCGCGTCGCCTTCTTCGGGGGCAAGAGCGATCCGACGCTGCAGGTGATGGCCGAGAGGCCAGACACCCGCCAGCTCGACATCGCCGATTGCGAGGCGCTGTCGCGGCGCATCTCCGACAAGTTCGACGAGCTCGACCCGATCGAGGACGCCTATCGGCTGGAGGTCAGCTCGCCGGGGATCGACCGGCCGCTGACCCGCGTCAAGGACTGGGCCGACTGGTCGGGCTTCGACGCCCGAGTCAAGCTGGCCGCGCCGCTCGACGGCCGCAAGCAGTTCGACGGACGCATCGTCGCCAGCGATGGCGACTCGGTGACGCTGGGTGTAAACAAGCTGGGTGAGGTGACGGTGCCGCTGGCGCAGATCGCGAGCGCGAAGCTGATCCTGACCGACGCTCTCATCAAGGCCACCGCGCCGCTCTCCACCGAGGGCGTCGATCAGATTGTGGAAGATGCGCCGCATCGCGGCGCCGGCAAGATTCAACTGGAAGGATAAAGTCGCCATGGCCACCGCCATTTCCGCCAACCGCGCCGAGCTGCTCGCGATCGCCGACGCCGTCGCGCGCGAAAAGCTGATCGATCGCGAGATCGTGATCGAGGCGATGGAGGACGCGATCCAGCGCGCCGCCCGCGCCCGCTACGGCGCCGAGAACGACATCCGCGCGAAGATCGACGGCAAGACCGGCGACATGCGGCTGTGGCGCGTCGTCGAGGTGGTCGAGCAGGTCGACGACTATTTCAAGCAGGTCTCGGTCGCCGACGCGCAGAAGCTGCAGAAGGACGCCGCGATCGGCGACTTCATCGTCGATCCGCTGCCCCCGATCGAGTTCGGCCGCATCGCCGCCCAGGCCGCCAAGCAGGTGATCTTCCAGAAGGTCCGCGACGCCGAGCGCGAGCGCCAGTATGAAGAGTTCAAGGATCGCGCCAACGAGATCATCACCGGCGTCGTCAAGCGGGTCGAGTTCGGCCATGTCGTCGTCGACCTGGGCCGCGCCGAGGGCGTCATCCGCCGCGACCAGCAGATCCCGCGCGAGGTGGTCCGCGTCGGCGATCGCGTCCGCAGCCTGATCCTGAGCGTCCGCCGCGAGAATCGCGGGCCGCAGATCTTCCTGAGCCGCGCGCATCCCGAGTTCATGAAGAAGCTGTTCGCGCAGGAAGTGCCCGAGATCTACGACGGCATCATCGAGATCAAGGCCGCCGCCCGCGACCCGGGCAGCCGCGCCAAGATCGGCGTGATCAGCCATGACGGCTCGATCGATCCGGTCGGCGCCTGCGTCGGCATGAAGGGCAGCCGCGTCCAGGCGGTCGTCCAGGAGATGCAGGGCGAGAAGATCGACATCATCCCCTGGTCGCCCGACACCGCGACCTTCGTCGTCAACGCGCTGCAGCCCGCCCAGGTCTCGCGCGTCGTCATCGACGAGGAGGAGGAGCGCATCGAGGTGGTCGTCCCCGACGATCAGCTCAGCCTCGCCATCGGCCGCCGCGGCCAGAACGTCCGCCTCGCCAGCCAGCTCACCGGCAAGGCGATCGACATCCTGACCGAGGCCGACGCCAGCGAGAAGCGCCAGAAGGAATTCCTCCAGAACAGCGAGATGTTCCAGAACGAGCTCGACGTCGACGAGACGCTGGCCCAGCTGCTCGTCGCCGAGGGCTTCGGCGCGCTCGAGGAGGTCGCCTATGTCGAGCTCGACGAGCTCGCCTCGATCGAGGGCTTCGACGAGGAGCTTGGCGCCGAGCTGCAGAGCCGCGCGCAGGAAGCGCTGGAGCGCCGCGAAGCCGCCGCCCGCGAGGAGCGCCGCTCGCTGGGCGTCGAGGACGCGCTGGCCGAGCTGCCCTATCTGACCGAGGCGATGCTGGTCACGCTCGGCAAGGCCGGGATCAAGACGCTCGACGACCTGGCCGACCTGGCGACCGACGAGCTGATCCAGAAGAAGCGGCCCGAGCAGCGCCGCCGCCAGAACAGCGACCGCCCCGAGCGCGGCGACCGCGAGGAGAACAAGGGCGGCGTCCTGGCCGAATATGGGCTGAGCGAGGAGCAGGGCAACGAGATCATCATGGCCGCCCGCGCCCACTGGTTCACCGACGAGGCCTGACCCCAGATGCCGTTCGTCGACATCCGCATCGCCGGCACCGCCACCCGTGCGCAAAAGTCCGCCATCGTCGCCGACGTGACGAAGGCCCTCGGCGCGCATCTCGGCAAGCCGGCGAGCGCGGTGCAGGTGAACATCATCGAAGTCTCGACCGAGAATTACGGAGCCGGCGGCATCCTGATCGCCGACCGCCCGGCAAGTCCTGCGCAGGAGGTCGCTTCTGCGGATGGCAAACGATGAGCAACGGCACGCGGTAGCGCCGGTTTCCGGGCCCGCCCCCGACACGGGGCGGCCGGGCAAGCATGTCCCCGAGCGGAAATGCATCCTGTCGGGCGCGCATGGCGCGCGCGCCGAGCTGATCCGGCTCGCGCTCGCCCCTGACGGTTCGGTGCTGCCCGACCTGCGCGCCAAGGCGCCGGGGCGCGGCGCCTGGATCGGCGTCGACCGCGCGGCGCTGGAGACGGCGATCGCCAAGGGCAAGCTCAAGGGCGCGCTCGCCCGCGCCTTCAAGACCGGCGACATCACCATCCCCGCCGACCTGCCCGAGCGGATCGAGCAGGGCCTGCGCCGCGCGGCGCTCGACCGGCTCGGCCTGGAGCTGCGCGGCGGCGCGGTGCTGACCGGATCGGACCGCATCGCCGAGGGCGCGCGCCGGGGACAGGTCCAGCTGCTGCTCCACGCCGCGGACGCCTCCGAGGACGGCAACCGCAAGCTCGACCAGGCGCTCCGCGTCGGCCTCGATGCGGAGGGCAGCGACCTGCGCGGGGTGGTAATCCCGGCGGATCGCACCATATTGTCGATGGCGCTGGGGCGGGACAATGTGGTACATATCGGCGTGACCGTGCCGGCTGCCGCCGCGCGCGTTGCTGACGCTTTGGGCCGCTGGTGCGGTTTCATAGGACGTTCGGAGAGCGCTTCAGCCTTGCGGAACCGATCCGCAGGGTCCATCGGCGCTACGGAAATTTGAAGTGAAGGGTTCGGTTACCAGATGAGCGACAACGACAAGCCGAAACTGGGAATGCGCGCACCGCTGGGCCTCAAGCGCACGGTGGAGACGGGCCAGGTGAAGCAGAGCTTCAGCCATGGCCGCTCCAACACCGTGGTCGTCGAGGTCAAGCGCCGCCGCATCGTGCCCGGCCGGCCGGGCGAGGCGGAGCCGCAGGTGACCGAGGAGACCGCGGCCGCGCCCGTGGCGCCCGCCCCGGCCCCCGCGCCCGCCGCGCAGGCTCCGGTCGCGCCCCGCCCCGCCCCGGCCCCGATACCCACCGGCCGGCCGATGACGCCGCTCGAGCGCCGCGAGCAGCAGGAGCGCCTGCTGCGCGAGGCCGAGGAAGCGCGCATGGCGGCGCTCGAAGAGACGCGCCGCCGCGAGGAGCGCGCCAAGGCCGAGGCGACCGAAGAGGAACGCCGCCGCGCCGAAGAGAATCGCCGTGCCGAGGAAGAGGCCGAGCGCGCTGCCGCAGCGGCTGCCGCTGCCGCCACGGCGGAGGCCGAAACCGCCGCCGCCGCCCCGCGCGAGGAAGCCCCGGCCGCGGCCGGAACCGCCGAGGAGGCCCCGCGCACGAGCAGCAGCACCATGCCGCCGCCGCGCCGCTTCACGCCGGTTCCGAGCCCGAAGCGGCCCGAGCCGCCGCGTCCGCAGCAGCGCGACCGCAAGGGCGACGATCGCCGCCAGTCGGGCAAGCTGACCGTCACCCGCGCGCTCGACGACGACAGCGGCGCCCGCGCCCGCTCGCTCGCCGCGCTCAAGCGCGCCCGCGAGAAGGACAAGCGCGCCCATCAGGCCGGCACCGTCCAGCAGAAGCAGGTCCGCGACGTCGCGGTGCCCGAGACGATCACCGTCGGCGAACTCGCCAACCGCATGGCCGAGCGCGGCGCCGACCTGGTCAAGGCGCTGTTCAAGATGGGCATGCCCGTCACCGTCAACCAGTCGATCGACCAGGACACCGCCGAGCTGCTCGTCACCGAGTTCGGGCACAACATCAAGCGCGTGTCGGATTCGGACGTCGACCTGATCACCTCCGACGACGTCGATGCCGCGGAGACGCTGCAGCCGCGTCCGCCGGTCGTCACGATCATGGGCCATGTCGACCACGGCAAGACCAGCCTGCTCGACGCGCTGCGCGGCACCGACGTCGCCAGCGGCGAGGCCGGCGGCATCACCCAGCATATCGGCGCCTATCAGGTGCAGGTGAAGAGCGGTGCCAAGATCACCTTCCTCGACACCCCGGGCCACGAGGCGTTCAGCGAGATGCGCGCGCGCGGCGCGAACATCACCGACATCGTCGTGATCGTGGTCGCGGGCGACGACGGCCTGCGCCCGCAGACGATCGAGGCGATCAGCCACACCCGCGCGGCGGGCGTCCCGATGATCATCGCGATCAACAAGATGGACAAGCCCGGCTCCAACGCCCAGCGCGTCCGCGAAGCGCTGCTCCAGCACGACGTCCAGGTCGAAAGCATGGGCGGCGACGTGCAGGAGGTCGAGGTCTCGGCCCTCAAGAAGACCGGCCTCGACGAACTGATCGAGAAGATCGAGCTGCAGGCCGAACTGCTCGAGCTCAAGGCCAATCCCGACCGCCCCGCCGAAGGCACCGTGGTCGAGGCCACCCTCGACAAGGGCCGCGGCGCCGTCGCGACGATCCTGGTCGGTCGCGGCACGCTCAAGGTCGGCGACATCTTCGTGGTCGGCGCCGAAAGCGGCAAGGTCCGCGCGCTGATCGACGACAAGGGCCGCAACATCAAGGAAGCGGGCCCGTCGCTGCCGGTCGAGATCCTCGGCCTGTCGGGCGTCCCGAGCGCGGGCGACCAGCTCTCGGTCGTCGAGAACGAGGCGCGCGCCCGCGAGGTCGCGGCCTATCGCGCCGGCGTGATCCACCAGAAGCGGACCACCGCCGCCCCGGCCAGCCTCGAATCGATGTTCTCGGCGCTGCGCGAGCAGAAGGCCCAGCAATATCCGGTGGTCGTGAAGGCCGATGCCCAGGGCTCGGTCGAAGCGATCGTGGGCTCGCTCAACAAGATCTCGACCGACCTGATCCAGGTCCGCATCCTGCATGCGGGCGTCGGCGGCATCACCGAGAGCGACGTCAGCCTGGCGGCCGCCTCGAAGGCGCCGATCATCGGCTTCAACGTCCGCGCCAACGCCAAGGCGCGCGAGATCGCCACGCGGGACGGGGTCGCGCTCAAATATTATGACGTGATCTACGACCTGCTCGACGAGATCCGCGCCGCGATGGCCGGCCAGCTCGGCCCCGAATATCTGGAGCATGTCGTCGGCCGCGCCGAAATCCGCGAGGTCTTCTCGGCGGGCAAGCACGGCAAGGCCGCGGGCCTGCTCGTGCTCGAGGGCTATATCCGCCAGAAGCTGCGCGCCCGCATCATGCGCGACGACGTCATCATCTACAATGGCTCGATCTCGTCGCTGCGCCGCTTCAAGGACGACGTCCCCGAGGTCCGCGCCGGCCTGGAGTGCGGCATCACGCTCGAAGCCACGACCGACATCAAGCCCGGCGACATCGTCGAGACGTTCGAGGTCGAGGAGCGCGAGCGGACGCTGTAGGAGACAGGCGACATCCCGGCGGAGGCCGGGATGTCGCGCCCCTTTAGAGAGGCCGCGCCATGCGCCGTAACGAAACCCCCGAAGGCCGCTCGGTCCGCCTGCTCCGCGTCGGCGAGCAGGTGCGCCATGCCCTGTCCGACATATTGATGCGCGGCGAGGTGCATGACGACGTGCTGGCCAGCCACATGGTGTCGGTGACCGAGGTGCGCATGTCGCCCGACCTGCGCCACGCGACGGTGTTCGTGAAGCCGCTGCTGGGCGGCGACGAGGATATCGTCATCAAGGCGCTGCGCACCAACACCGCCTTCCTCCAGAGCGAGGTGGCGCGGCGGGTGAACACCAAATATGCGGCCAAGCTGAAATTCCTCGCCGACGAGAGCTTCGACGAGGGCAGCCATATCGACCGGCTGCTGCGCGATCCGTCGATCGCCCGCGATCTCGACCAGGACGCCGACTGACGCAAGGATTGTTCACCATCCGGCCGCGCCGGATGGATTGCCGCCGGCCCGCGACGCGCTAGGATGGGGGCGATGGCCAAGCTCTATTTCTATTATGCGGCGATGAACGCGGGGAAGTCGACCACGCTGCTCCAGGCCGACTTCAACTATCGCGAGCGCGGCATGCGCACGCTGCTGTTCACCGCGGCGTTCGACGACCGGTTCGAGCCGGGCCGGATCACCTCGCGCATCGGCCTCGCCAGCCACGCCACCGCGATCGACGAGGAAACCGACCTGTTCGAAGAGATATCGATCGAGCGCGCCGAGGGGCCGATCGACTGCGTCCTGGTCGACGAGGCGCAATGGCTGACCCGCGCCCAGGTGTTCCAGCTCGCCGCCGTGTGCGACGAACTCGACATCCCGGTACTCGCTTATGGGCTGCGCAGCGATTTCCAGGCGAAGCTGTTCCCCGGCAGCGCAGCGCTGCTCGCCATCGCCGACAACCTGATCGAGCTGAAGGGCATCTGCGCCTGCGGCCGCAAGGCGACGATGAACCTGCGGATCGACGCCGACGGCTTCGCGGTCAAGCAGGGCGCCCAGATCGAGGTCGGCGGGAACGAGCGCTATGTCGCCCTGTGCCGCCGCCATTATGCCGAGCAGATGGGCTGGCGGCACGGCGCGCATATCGAATAGCGGCTTCGCTCAGCCTCCGTTCAGGGCCGCCATGGCAGGGTGGCATTCATGAAAAAGCCCCTCATCCTCGCACTGGCCGGCGCGCTCCTGACGGGCGCGGCCATGGCCGACGCCACCGCCGCCAAGGGCCCGCCCGAGGCAAGCATCCCCTTCGCCAACCATGGCTCGATCGACAATTGGCAGGCCGACGGGCGCGACGCGCTCTACGTCCAGGGCCCGGGCCGGCAATGGTATCATGCCAGGCTGATGGCGCCGTGCCAGGACCTGCCCTTCGCCAACGCGATCGGCTTCGAGACACGCGGCACCAGCGATTTCGACCGCTTCTCGACGATCGTCGTCCGCGGCCAGCGCTGCCCGGTGCAGAGCGTCGTCAAGAGCGGGGCGCCGCCGAAGAAGGCCCACAAGCACGGCTGAGGCGATCGCCGGCCGCTCAGCCGATGCGCAGCATCGCCGTCGTGCGGCCGTCGACGAACAGGCGGAAGCTCCCGCCGATCTGGCGCGCCAGCATCTGCGCCAGCTTGAGCCCGAGGCTGTCCGACGTCGCCGGATCGAAGCCTGGCGGTAGCCCCGCGCCATCGTCGATCACGCGCAGGTCGAGCGCCCCGTCGCCGTCCCGCGACGCCCGGATGACGATCTCGCCCGCCTCGCGCCCGGCAAAGCCGTGCTCGATCGCATTGGCCACCGCTTCGGCGACGATCAGCGCGATCGGCACCGCCGCGTCGGCGGACAGGCGGATTCCGGCATGGGCATCGACGCGGCAGACGATGCCGGCCCTGCCCCCGGCATCGACCAGGTCGGCGCCGAGCTGTTCGAGGAACCGCCCGAGATCGAGCTGCTCGCCATGCGGATCGTAGAGCTGCCGATGGATGCGCCCGATCAGCGCGAGACGGCGCGACGCCTCCTCCAGCGCCAGCCGCGCGGCGGCGTCGGAGACGCTCTTCATCTGCAGCGCCAGCAGGCCGCCGACCACCTGGAGATTGTTCGAGACGCGATGCTGCAGCTCGCGGAACAATATCTCGCCGCGCTCCGCGAGCTGTCGGCTGCGCTCGCGCTCCTCGACCAGGCGGCGGTTGGCGCGCTGCATCCAACTGATCAGCAGGATGTCGATGGTGACGACGATCGCGTAGAAGAACAGCGCGAAGACGATCGCGCCGGACAGCTTGACGCTGAATTCGGGGGGTATGAAGACATACCATGCCATCGCGCCGCAGATGGCCGCCACCATCACGCCCGGCCCGACGCCGAACAGGAAGGTCGAGAGGATCACCGCCGGGAAGAAGGCGACATAGGGATAGCCCATCGGCATCACCGCGTCGACGAGCAGGCGGATCAGCAACGACAGGATCGCAATGGCGGCGGCGGCGCCATAGCCGAGAAGCGGCCGGTCGCGCCATAAGGGAAAGCGCTCGAGCACCGTGGCGCCTTGCCTTGCCAAACGCATCTCCCCAACTGCCCGCCACGCTTCTTAGAGAGTGATCAGCCGGCGTGGAAGCGCTTCCTCAAGGACCCTCCCCGTCCGCCGGCAGGCGGCGCGCGCGCAGGTAGAGTTCGAGCCGGTAGGCGCCGAGGACGCCGGTCGCGAAGGCGATGAAGATGTCGCTGACCAGCATCGCGCCGAGGTGCCAGCGCGCGTCGGCCAGCCCGACCGCGCCGTGCAGCACCCAGCGGACGACGATGAGCAGGCCGAGGAAGAGGAAGGCCGTGGGCGAACTGCGCTGGAGCAGGAAGCCGCTGTCGGGGTCGATCCTGATCTCGACCAGCCGTCCGCGCTGCCAGCCGAAGAAGCCACCCGCCGCGAGGCCGAACGCCACCCACAGCCATTCCAGCCCATGCGGCGGAAATTGCCAGAGGATCATCGCGGCGAGCGCCGTGAAGATCGCGGGGACGATCCACAGCGCCCCCGCCCGCAGCCGTTGCCACCGCCCGATGCGGCGCAGGCGGATCAGCAGCGCGACCACGATCGCCGCGCCGATCAGGACGTAACGGAGAAGATCTTCGTTGGTCATCGAACGAGCATAAAGAAAAAGGGGAGCGTTTCCGCTCCCCTTTTCCTGTCTTCGAAACGTCGACCGATCAGTCGTCGTCGCGGGTCAGGAAGGCCGGCGCGAAGTCGGGCGCGGGGCCCTCGTCGCCGCCTTCCGAACGCTCGCGGCGGGGACGGTCGCCCCGGTCGCCACGGTCGCGGCGCGGGCCGCGATCGCCGCCCTCGCGACGGCGGTCGCCGTCGCGGCGGGGGCCACGGTCGCCGCGGTCGCCACGGTCACCGCGCGGACGCTCCTCGCGGGGCGGGCGGGTGTCGGGCAGTTCCTCGCCGGTCTCCTGGTCGACGACGCGCATCGACAGGCGGACCTTGCCGCGATTGTCGATCTCGAGGACCTTGACCTTGACTTCCTGGCCTTCGGACAGGGCATCCGCGACCTTCTCGACGCGCTCGTTCTTGATCTCGGAGACGTGGACGAGGCCGTCCTTGCCGCCCATGAAGTTCACGAACGCGCCGAAATCGACGAGGTTGACGACCTTGCCGGTGTAGATCTTGCCCACTTCCGGCTCGGCGACGATGCCGATGATCCAGTTCCTGGCGGCCTCGATCTGCGCGGTGTCGGACGACGAGATCTTGACGGTGCCGTCATCGTCGATGTCGACCTTCGCGCCGGTGGTGGCGACGATCTCGCGGATGATCTTGCCGCCGGTGCCGATGATGTCGCGGATCTTGTCCTTGGGAACCGACATCGTCTCGATCCGCGGCGCGTGCGCCGACAGCTCGGTGCGGGTGTGGTCGAGCGCCTTGGCCATCTCGCCCAGGATATGGGCGCGGCCTTCCTTCGCCTGGAGCAGCGCGGTCTTGAAGATCTCCTCGGTGATGCCGGCGATCTTGATGTCCATCTGCATCGTGGTGATGCCTTCGGACGTGCCCGCAACCTTGAAGTCCATGTCGCCGAGATGATCCTCGTCGCCGAGGATGTCGCTGATCACCGCGAAGTCCTTGCCTTCGAGGATCAGGCCCATCGCGATGCCCGAGACCGGACGCTTGATCGGCACGCCGGCGTCCATCATCGCGAGGCTGCCGCCGCACACCGTCGCCATCGACGACGAACCGTTCGACTCGGTGATGTCCGAGGTCAGGCGGATGGTGTAGGGGAACTCCTCCTTGGTCGGCAGCACCGCGTGCAGCGCGCGCCACGCCAGCTTGCCATGGCCGACTTCGCGACGGCCCGGCGCGCCGAAGCGGCCCACTTCACCGACCGAATAGGGCGGGAAGTTGTAGTGGAGCATGAAATGCTCGTAGCGCAGCCCGTTCAGGCCGTCGATCATCTGCTCGCTTTCCTTGGTGCCCAAGGTGCAGGTCGAGATGCTCTGCGTCTCGCCGCGGGTGAACAGCGCCGAACCATGGGCCCGCGGCAGGAAGTGCGCTTCCGCGACGATCGGACGGACCGTCCTGGTGTCGCGGCCATCGATGCGGCGGCCGTCCTTGAGGATCGCCGTGCGGACGATCTCGGCCTCGAGCTTCTTGACGAGCTTGATCGCGGCCATCTGGTCCTGCGGGGTCGCGTCGGCGAAGGCTTCCTTGGCCTTGGCGCGCGCCTCGTTCAGGGCGCTCGAGCGGGCCGACTTGTTGGTCAGCTTGTAGGCGGCGGTGATGTCCTTGCCGACCAGCTTCTTGAGCTTGGTCTTGGCGGCGGACAGATCGGCCTGCGGCGCCATCTCCCACGGATCCTTGGCCGACTTCTCGGCGAGCTTGATGATCGCCTTGATGACGTCCTGGCTCGCCTTGTGGGCGAACATGACGGCGCCGAGCATGACCTCTTCCGACAGCTCCTTGGCTTCGGATTCGACCATCATCACCGCGTCGTGGGTGGCGGCGACGACCAGGTCGAGATCGCCGGCGGCGACGTCGGCGTCGGTCGGGTTGAGCAGATACTCGCCGTCCTTGTAGCCGACGCGGGCGGCGCCGATCGGGCCCATGAAGGGAACGCCCGAGATGGTGAGCGCGGCCGAGGCGGCGATCATCGCCAGGATGTCGGGCTCGTTCTCGCCGTCATAGCTCAGCACCTGGGCGATGACGTTGATCTCGTTGTAGAAGCCTTCCGGGAAGAGCGGACGGATCGGGCGATCGATGAGGCGGGAGACCAGCGTCTCCTTCTCGGTCGCGCCGCGCTCGCGCTTGAAGAAGCCGCCGGGAATGCGACCCGACGAGAAATACTTCTCCTGATAATGGACGGTCAGCGGGAAGAAGTCCTGCCCTTCCTTGACGCTGCGCGCCGCGGTGACGGCGCAGAGGACGACGGTCTCGCCGAGGGTCGCGAGCACCGCGCCGTCGGCCTGACGGGCAACGCGGCCCGTTTCCAGGGTGAGGGTCTGCCCGCCCCACTGGATTTCAACTTTCTTCGTATCGAACATCTGTGTTCCTTGTCTCCGGACGCCCTATGCGCCCGGGGCCTATGCCGGCGGCTGGAAGCCGCCGCGTGGGGCAGGCCGCCTTCGGCCTGCCGTGGCGGGACCTTGTGCCCGCCGTCCCGCCCGGTGCCGGATTGCCCCTGGCGGAATAAGCGAACGGCCCCGTTTTGCGGGGCCGTTCAGAAGCTGGCTTACTTGCGCAGGCCGAGCTTGCCGATCAGTGCGGTGTAGCGCTCCGCGTCCTTCCGCTTGAGATAGTCGAGAAGGCGGCGGCGCTTGTTGACCAGCATCAGAAGGCCGCGGCGCGAATGGTTGTCCTTCGCATGGCTCTTGAAATGCTCGGTCAGGTTGTTGATGCGCTCGGTCAGGATCGCGACCTGGACTTCGGGGCTGCCGGTGTCGCCGTTGGCACGGGCGTTGTCGGCAATGATCGCGGTCTTGCGTTCGGCGGTAACGGTCATCTGTCTTCCTTCGACATCATATTGAAGCCCCGCACCACGCGAACCTCGCGGTCCTCGACCTCGACCAGCGCAACGGGCATGTCGCCGTCGATCGCAAGGTTGAGGCCGGTGGGTGCGGCAATCCCGATCAATCTGCGCCCCTCGCGGAGCGCCCTTGCCTGATCGGGGGTGACGGATAGAGCCGGGATGTCGTCCAGCCCTGCCGTCAGCGGCAAGAGTGCTTTTTCAAGCTGCCGGCCCTTAGCGAGTTCATCCAGTTTGTCCAGCGAAATCGCCTGGGACAGGGTGAACGGCCCCGCCTTGGTGCGGCGGAGCATGGTCACATGGCCGACCGTGCCGAGCGCCCGCGCGATGTCCCGCGCCAGGCTCCTTATGTAGGTGCCCTTCGACACCGAGCAAGACAGGGTGATCTCGTTCAGGCCTTCATTGCCGCGAAGGGGCTCGGACGATGACGGAATGGTGAGCGAATGGATCGTCACCGCCCGCGTCTTCATCTCGAAGCTTTCCCCGGCGCGGGCGCGGTCATAGGCGCGCTGGCCGTCGATCTTCAGCGCGGAATAGGCCGGCGGCACCTGCTCGATCGCTCCGGTGAAGCGCGGCAGCACCGCCTCGATCGCGTCGAGCGTCGGGCAGACGCCGGACACCGCCACCGCCTTGCCCTCGGCGTCGAGCGTGTCGGTCTCGACCCCGAAGCCGATGGTGAAGTCATAGGCCTTGTCGGCGTCGAGCATCCGCCCCGACAACTTGGTCGCCTCGCCCAGCGCGACGGGCAGCACGCCCGACGCCAGCGGATCGAGCGTCCCGCCATGGCCGACCTTGACCTTGCCGTAGCCGCCGGTCCGGAGCGCGCGCTTGACCGCCGAGACGATCTGGGTCGAGCCCGGGCCAAGCGGCTTGTCGATGATGATCCAGCCATGCATGGCGCGCGGCTGTAGGCGTCCGGCCGGGCCATGTCGAGCATGCCGAACCATTCCCAACCGTCATTCCGGCGAAAGCCGGAATCTCCCTGCCTTCGACCCGCCGGCGATGCCGAAGAGGAAGTGAGATCCTGGCTTTCGCCAGGATGACGCCACTCGGCTGGTCTCCCCTCAGACCTCGAGTTCGAGGCTGTCGTAGGAGCAGACCACTTCGAGCGGCGGATAGTCGCGCCGATTGAGCGCCTCGTAGCGGATCGTCTCCGCGAGCAGCGCGTCGATGTCGGCGTCGCTGCTGGTCGGCTCGTGGTGGAACAGCACCAGCTTCCGCGCCCCGGCGCCGTGGCAGAGGTTGACCGCCATGACGTTGCTCGAATGGCCCCAGTCGGCCTTCAGCGTGATGCTTTCGGCGAGCGAGTACATGGTGTCGCAGACGACGAGGTCGGCCTGGTGGAAGAAGGTCTCGAACGCCTGCTTGTCGTCGACGTCGTCCATCCGGTGCTCGGCGTCGGTCGAGAAGACGAAGGTCTTGCCGTCGCGCCGGAACTTCCAGGCGTAGGAGACATGGCTGTGGTCCTGCGGCATCAGTTCGACGTCGATCCCGTCGACATGGTGGACCTCGCCCGGCGCCAGCACCTTGAACTCGATCTTCGCGCGCAGCCAGTCGAAGGCGACCGGGAAACTGATCTCCTCCTGCTGGCGGCGCAGCGCCGCCTCGCAATCGGCATGGCCCGAATGGATGACGATGCGCGCGTCGGGATCGAAGGCCGGCCCGAAGAAGGGGAAGCCCATGATATGGTCCCAGTGCAGGTGGGACATGAAGAAGTTGTAGGTCCGCGAACGGCCCTGCTGCGCGATGCGGCGGAAGGCGTCGTTGCCCAGCTCGCGCAGGCCCGATCCCATGTCGAGGATGAAGAAGCTGTCGTCGGCGCCCTCGATCTCGAGGCAGGTGGTGGCGCCGCCATAGCTGTGGCCCTCGCCGAAGCTCAGTTCCTCGTTGACGAAGCGGCGCGCGGCGTCCTCGTCGGCGAAGGAGCGTCCGGACGCGCGCATCAGCGCGCCGACCAGCTTGTCCTCGATCGCGCGCGCCCTGGGCGCGACCGGCAACGATCCCCGCGTCCCCCAGAAGCGGACCAGCATCCCCAAATTCTCAGTCCCTTCCGCCGTCGAGGTCGTCGACGATGTCGAAGATCAGCTGGTAGCGGCTGATCTCCAGCACTTCGCGCAGCGCCGGGCTGGGCCGGGCGAGCACGATCGTCACGTCGCTGGTGATCGCTTCCTTGCGCGCGATCGTCAACGCCATCAGCGCGCCCGCCGACATATGGTCGACCGCCGCGAGGTCGAGGAGGAAGTCGCCGCCCGACGCGGCGGCATCCGCCACGCCCGAGCGCAGATGATCGAGAAAGGCATCGCGCGCGCCGTCATCGATGACGCCTGCCGGCCGCCCAACCGGTCCCCGCGCCGATGACGACCCCGCCCATTGCATCCAAGCCCTCCCCCGCGGCCCGTTACGGAAGCGAGCTTAGGGCGAGTTGGGATCGGCTGCAACGGACTGATTATCGCCCCGCGAGCTGCCGCCGGACGTGCGGCAATATGCCGCGCACGATCACCCTAACCCCTTGTTCATTGGGATGAATCGCATCGCCGATGTGCAGCGAACGATCGCCGACGATGCCCTGGAGGAAGAAGGGATAGAGGCCCGCGCGATATTTGTCGGCGAGCCTGCGATAGATCGGATTGAAGCGCTTGGCATAGTCGGGACCCAGATTCGGCGCCGCGACCATGCCGGCCAGCAATATCCTGATACGGCGCTTCGACAATTCAGCAAGAATCGCGTCGAGATTCGCCTCGGCCCGGGCGGGATCGAGTCCGCGCAACATGTCGTTGGCGCCAAGCTCGACGATCACAAGGTCGGGCTTCGCCTTGAGCGAGGCGAGCACCCAGGCGAGCCGGGCTTTCCCTTGCGCGGTGGTGTCGCCCGACACGCCGGCATTGTGCACCCGCGCCGGTACGCCCGACGCGCGCAGCGCCGCTTCGAGCTGCGGCGCGAACCCTTGGCCCGGCGGCAGCCTATAGCCCGCCGTCAGGCTGTCGCCGAAGGCGAGGACGAGCTTGTCGGCCGCCTGGGCGGCGACGGGCAGGGCGACGAGGGCGAGGAAGGCGAGCAGCGGACGAAGGATCATCATGGCCGCGATATTGGCATGGCGGCCGCAAATGTCATCCTCCCGCGCCCTCAATGCCCCGCCGTCAGCAGCGGATAGGGGTTGACCGGCCTGCCCTGCCACCAGCCTTCGCCGGGGGCCATCGCGTTGATCGCATAATGGAGATGTGGTGCTTCGGCGCTGGCGTCGCCGGTCGAGCCGACCGTGCCGATCATCTCGCCCTGCGCGATCCGCTTGCCCTCGCTGAGCTCCGGCGCATAGCCGTCGAGATGGGCATAATAGTCGATCCACTGCCCGTCCGGGCGGCGGATATAGATGGTGCGGCCGCCCAGCCGGCTGTCGAACAGCTTCTCGACCGTGCCCGCCGCCGCCGCGATCACCGGCGTGCCGCGCGGCGCCATGATGTCGATGGCGTCGTGCACCCGCCCCTGGCCCCGCGCATCGGCGAAGGTGTCGCCGAGCTGATCGGCGCGGACGCCGGCGACGGGGATGACGAGCGCCCCTCGCGGCGGCGCGACGGGAGGCGTCGAAGGCGCAACCGGCGCGGGAGCGCCATTGTCGGCGGTGGCCATGGGCGGAGCACCTTCCCGGCCCGGCAGGTTGAGGAAGACGACCCAGCCGACATAGCCGATCGCCAGCAGCAACAGCAGGATCGCGACCTTCCGGATCATCGGGCTCTCCTCATGGCTGGAAGACGGCCGGCGTGCCCGGCTTCACCATCATCGCCAGCCGCGCCGCGTCCCAGTTGGTCAGGCGGATGCAGCCATGGCTTTCGGTCCTGCCGATCTTCTCCGGATTGGGGGTGCCGTGGATGCCGTAATGCTGCTTGTCGAGGTCGATCCAGACGACGCCGACCGGCCCGTTGGGGCCCGGCGGCAGCAGCGCCTTGCGGTCCTTGCTGCCGGCGTCCCAGAACAATTTGGGGTTATAATGGAAGGGCGGATTGTAGGAGCGGCCCTGGATCTTCCATTGGCCGATCGGCAGCGGATCGTGCCGGCTGCCCGTCGTCGCGGGGAACTGCGCTACCAGCTTGCCGGCACCGTCGAAGGCGCGGAGCACGCCGTCCGACTTGTCGACCACGACCTTCGCCACCTCCGGCTGGTCCGATCCGACGTTGAGCGTCCACAGCGTCTTGCGCCACGCGGGATTGAGATCGGCGGGGAAATTCGAGGCCGGCGGGATGACGTTGGGCACCTTGATGACGACACCCGGCGCGAGCTTGGTCTGCTGGGCGTTGAGCGCGACCAGCGTCGCCGGCGTCGTGTGATAGCGCTCGGCCAGCTTCTCCATCGCGTCCGAATAGCCGAGCGACGCCATCTTCGCCTGCTCGCTCTCCCTGGCCGGGATCGGCCCGACGAAGGGGCCTTCGAGGATATCGGGGGTCAGCGTGACGCCGATCATCGTGGGCATGGCGCGATAGGGCTCGAAGCTCCCGACCGTCGCGTCGTCGAGCCGGCCGGTGACCGGCAACCCCTTCGCCTGCTGCCAGCCGCGCAGCGCCTTGGTCAGGCTCATGCCGCTCGCCCCGTCGATCACGCCGGGCCCGAAGCCGAGCCGATCGAGCAGCACCTGCGCGCCCATCACCCGTGGATCGGGGGGCGTGGCCTGGGCGGCGGCTATGGCGGGAAACAGGGCGGCGGTCAGGACAAGCAACGGCATCGGACGCACAGGCAACTCCTCTCCTCGTACCGTGAGGAGAACGTGCGTCCCGCGCTTTCTATCCCGCCAGCAGCCAGCGATAGTCGGCGATCACGCCGTCGAGGATCGACGGCCATCGGAAGGCATCGGCGGCGGCCAGGCCGGCGTCGGCGATCGACGCGCGCAGCTCGGGCCGGTCGATCAGCGCCTCGATCGCATCGACATAGGCGCCGACCTCGACCGGCGGCACCAGCCAGCCCGAGATCCGGTCGGCGATCAGCGCCGTCGCGCTGGCGACCTCGGCGCTGACCACCGCGACGCCGGCGGCCATCGCCTCCAGGTTGACGTTGCCGAACGCCTCGGTCGTGCTCGGATTGATCAGGATATCGGCGGCGGCGATCGCCGCGCCCAGCGACGCGCCGGTCAGGTGCCCGAGGAAGCGCGCATTGGGCAGGCGCTCGGCCAGCCAGCCCCGCGCCGGTCCGTCGCCGACGATCATCGGCCGCAGCCGCCGGCCCCGCGCCCGCGCCTCGGCGATCACCTGCGCGAAGATGGCGAGACCCTTTTCGAGGACGAGCCGTCCGAAGAACAGCACCACCGTCTCCTCGTCGCCATAGCCCTGCCCCCGCCGCCAGCCGAGATCGCGGCGGGCGGGCGAGAAGACGGCGCGGTCGACACCCCGCCCCCAGACGCGCACCCGGTCGCCGAGCCCCTTGGCGGCGAACTCGTCGGCGATCGGCGCATTGGGCACCAGCACCATGTCGCTGTGCCGGTAGAAGCGGTCGAGCCAGGCATCGGCCCGGCGGCGGAGCAGGCCCAGGCCATAATAGGAGAGATAGGTCTCGAAGCGGGTGTGCAGGCTGGCGACCACGGGAATGCCGCGCCGCCGCGCCTGCGCCTGCGCCGCGCCGCCGAGCCAGTCGGGCGCGGAGAGATGGACGATGTCGGGCGCGAAATCGTCCAGGTCGGCGCGGGTGGCACGCGGCAGGCCGAGCGCGACGCGATATTCGCGCCGGGTCGGGATCGGCACCGACGGCACCGAGACGAGATCGCCGGCCGGGGGAAAGGCCGGCCGGGCGATCGTCGGCGAATAGACGCGGACGGCGTGGCCGCGATCGATCAGGTGCGCGACGAGCCGGTTGAGCGCCTGGTTCGCGCCGTCGCGGACGCAATTATAATTGCCCGAGAACAGCGCGACCCGCAGCGGCCGGTCGGCCACGGCGGCGGGCGCGCCGTCCTGCTTGTGATGCTGTGCGATGAACAAGGGCGACCTCCGGGCCCTATACGAGCCCGGCGGCGCATTATTTCGTCAGCCGCATATTTCGATCAGCGGCGGTCCTTGGTCGCCGAGAAGCGCAGCCCGGGGAACTTGCCCTGGATATAGTTCAGCTCCCAGGCGTCCTTGGCCATGAACACCGGCGCCTCGTCGCGGTCGTGCGCCATCGCCGAGCGGTGCAGGCCCATGAACTCGTCGAGCGCCTTCTCGTCGTCCGCCGTGATCCAGCGCGCGGTATCGTAGGGCGAGGGTTCGAAGCCCGCCTCGACCTTGTACTCGGCCTGGAGGCGCGAGATCAGCACGTCGAGCTGGAGCTGGCCGACCACGCCGATCACGAGCTGCGACCCGATCTGCGGGTGGAAGACCTGCATGATCCCCTCCTCCGCCATGTCGTTGAGCGCGTTGCGGAGCTGCTTGGTCTTGGTCGGATCGGCGAGCTTCACGCGGCGCAGGATCTCGGGCGCGAAATTGGGCAGGCCGGTGAAGCGGATCATCTCGCCCTCGGTCAGCGTGTCGCCGACGCGCAGGGTGCCATGGTTGGGGATGCCGATGATGTCGCCGGGAAAGGCTTCCTCGGCCAGCTCGCGATTCTGCGCGAAGAACAGGATCGGGCTGTGGATCGCGATCTGCTTGCCGGTGCCGACCTGGGCGAGCTTCATGCCGCGCCGGAACCGGCCCGAGCAGAGCCGCATGAAGGCGACGCGGTCGCGGTGCTGCGGGTTCATGTTCGCCTGCACCTTGAAGACGAAGCCGGCGACGTTGGGCTCGCCGGGATCGACGTCGCGCGGCTCGCCGGGCTGCGGACGCGGGCTCGGCGCGAAGTCGGCCAGCGCGTCGATGAGCTGCTCGACGCCGAAATCCTTGAGCGCCGATCCGAAATAGACCGGGGTGAGGTCGCCATGGAGATAGGCGGCCTCGTCGAACGGCGCATAGCCGACCTGCGCCAGCTCTGCCTCCTCGCGCAGCAGCGCCACGCCCTCGGCCGAGACCATGCCGTCGAGCTGCGAATCGCCGAGGCCGGCGACCGCGACCGAATCGCCCTCATAGGCGCCGGTCGCGTCCGACGCCGGGCGGTAGAGCCGGTCGCGGGCGAGGTCGTATATCCCTTCGAAGGTGCCGCCCATGCCGACCGGCCAGCTCATCGGCGCGACGTCGAGCGCCAGCGCGTCGGCGATCTCGTCGAGCAGCTCGAACGCCGGGCGGCCCTCGCGGTCGACCTTGTTGACGAAGGTGATGATCGGCACCGAGCGGAGCCGGCACACCTCGAACAGCTTGCGGGTCTGCGGCTCGATGCCCTTGGCCGCGTCGATCACCATCACCGCCGAGTCGACGGCGGTCAGGGTGCGATAGGTATCCTCCGAGAAATCCTCGTGGCCCGGCGTGTCGAGCAGGTTGAAGGTGATGCCGTCGCGCTCGAAGGTCATCACCGAGGAGGTGACGGAAATGCCGCGCTGCTGCTCGATCTTCATCCAGTCGGACCGCGCCCGCCGCGTCTGGCCGCGCGCCTTGACCTCGCCGGCCAGATGGATCGCGCCGCCGAAATAGAGCAGCTTCTCGGTCAGCGTGGTCTTGCCGGCGTCGGGATGCGAGATGATCGCGAAGGTGCGGCGGTCGGGGCGGTTCGGCTTGCTCATGATGGCGCGGGCCGATAGCAGCCTTCTCGCATCTAATTAACCCCCTCCCTTCCGCTTTGCTTCCCCTCCCCTGCAGGGGAGGGGCGTAGGGGTGGGGTACGGAGACAAGGGGCTCGATGCCCCTTGGCGGAGTTCTGCGGGACGATCGAGGAAGCTCGCTGCGCTCGCACCCACCCCTTCCCCCTCCCTTGAAAGGGAGGGGCTTATTCTGGAGTCCCCATGTCCCACGACGTCATCATCATCGGCGCCGGCGCGGCCGGGTTGATGTGCGCGCTGACGGCGGGACAGCGCGGGCGGCGGGTGCTGCTGCTCGATCATCTCGACCGGACGGGGGCGAAGATCCTGATCTCGGGCGGCGGGCGCTGCAACTTCACCAACGCCAATGGCGGGCTGGCCGAGCGCTACCTCTCCGCCAATCCGCATTTCGCCCGATCGGCGCTCGGCCGCTACCGGCCCGCCGATGTCATCGACCTGGTCGACCGCCACGGCATCGCCTGGCACGAGAAGACGCTCGGCCAGCTCTTCTGCGACGGATCGGCGCGGCAGGTCGTCGCGATGCTGGAGGAGGAGTGCGCGGCGGGCGGGGTCGAGACCAGGCTGCTCGCCCGCATCGCCGCCATCTCGAAACCCGACGAGCGCTTCCGGGTCGAGACGCCGGGCGGCACCCACGCCGCGCCGTCGCTGGTGATCGCGACCGGCGGCCCGTCGATCCCGAAGATGGGCGCGACCGGCTTCGCCTATGACGTCGCGCGCCAGTTCGGGCTGAAGGTGGTCGAGCCGCGCCCGGCGCTGGTGCCGCTGACGCTGGGCCAGGACGACCGATTGTTCGAGACGCTGTCGGGCGTCTCGCTCGACGTCGTCGCCAGCCTCGGCAAGGCCCGCTTCCGCGAGGCGGCGCTGTTCACCCATCGCGGCCTGTCGGGCCCGGCGATCCTCCAGATCAGCAGCTATTGGCGGCATGGCGACACGCTGTCGCTCGACCTGCTGCCCGGCGCCGACGCGGCCGCCCTGCTGATCGCGGCGAAGCAGGCGCGCCCGAAGGCCGAGCCGCGCACGATTTTGCGCGAGCATTTCCCCGACCGGCTCGCCGACGTGCTGGCCGATCGGCTGGGGCTGTCAGGGCCGATGCTGGGTCACAAGGACCAGGCGCTGGCGACCGCCGGGCGCAGGCTCAACGGCTGGCCGTTCACGCCGAACGGATCGGAGGGCTTCGCCAAGGCCGAGGTGACGATCGGCGGCGTCTCGACCGACGGACTCGACCAGCGCACCCTGATGGCGAAGAAGGCGCCGGGCCTGCATTTCATCGGCGAGGCGGTCGACGTGACCGGCTGGCTCGGCGGCTATAATTTTCAGTGGGCCTGGGCGAGCGGCCGGGCGGCGGGCGAGGTCGCCTGATCACGGCCCAGCCGGCCGCCGCTCAACAATTCGGCGAGCTTCGGGGAGACCGCCTCGACCGCCTTGGCCAGGAGGATCGCGAAGCCGAAGGCCAGCGCCGGCTGGAGCAGGAAGAAGGCCGGCCATAGCGGACTTCCCATCGTCCCCGTCAGTTCCCCGATCGCGGGCGCGACCAGCCACATGAACAGCAGGTGGCAGCAGAACAGGAAGAAGGCGTAGCGCTCGAACTCGAGCAGCCGGACACCGACCGGGCGCGCGGCCAGCGCGATCGCCCCGCGCCAGACCAGCAGCGAGGCCGCGCTGCGCGTCAGCAGGTCGACCGCCGCGGTCGCGTGGAGATGGAAATCGGCGAGCCCGCCATTCTCGATCGACAGCCATATCTTGACCGGCACGACCAGCAGGAAGGGCAGCACCGCCTGCCAGGGCGGCAGCAGCGCCGCGCGCTCGGCCAGGCCGTGACGCCGGGCGAGGATGCCGCCGACGAAGAAGAGCAGGATCGTCGGGCGCAGCAGCAGCGGGAATTTGAACAGGCTCACCCACCACAGCGCGGCCAGCGCGCCGACCAGCAGCAGCCAGCGGCTGCGCAGCCGCACCAGCAGCGGCGCGGCGAGCATGCAGAGGAACAGGTCGCGCAGGAAGGCGGTCTGGACGTTGATGTCGCCGGCACGGGTGAGGTTGAGGAGATTGTCGGCGATCCAGCGCGCGTCGCCGAGCAGCGGCGCCCGCGCCCAGCCGAGCGTGGCGGCGCCGACCACCAGCACCATCGCGATCGCGTTCCACAGGATCATCGGCAGCAGGATGGTGCGCGCCTTGCTGTCGAGGAAGGGCTTCGCCCCGCGCCGCGCGAGCGACCCGGCGACCAGCCAGCCCGACACCATGCTGAGCAGCGGCACCGCGCTGCGTCCGAACAGCTCGACCACCGTCCAGCGCAGGATATCCTGCGCCGACCCCATCTGCGCCGCCATCTGGTCACCGCCGAGCCCGGTCCAGGCATGGACATAGACGATGCCGAGGATGCAGAGCAGCCGCGCAAGGCCGATCGCCTGCGATACGGGGGGAAATGGTGGTCGCGCCATCCGCCGCGCGGGCGCGTCTGGAGGAAGCATGCGGCTCATCGCTCCCATTGCTGGCAACGCGGAGATGAACGCAAGCTGCATGTCGGGCGCATCCGTCGCGCCCTCGCCACGCCCCGCCCCAGGCCGTTGTTTTCCCGCGCCGACATGTCCTCCCTCCCAGCCGTTCGAGCCGCGCAGGACGGGCCCATGGAGGTCGATACGAAGCAGGCGCCGCTTTTCTTCCATCGCGCCCTTCGTCGCGACGCCTGCGACGATAGTTGAAAATGCAAGCAGCGCTGCTGGCGTTTCGCAGCCTTTGGGCGTATAGGGCCGCATCACATGCCGCGCGGAGAGGCGCCGGCGACCCTGCTATCGGATATCAGATGCCCTTTTCCTCCCTGCCCCGGCCCGTCGCCGAGGCTATCACCGAGCGCGGCTACACCGCCCCTACTCCCGTCCAGGCGCAGGTGATCGCCGCCGAGGCGCACGACCGCGACCTGCTCGTCTCCGCCCAGACCGGGTCGGGCAAGACCGTCGCCTACGGCCTCGCCATCGCCGAGACGCTGCTGCAGGGCGCCGAGGCCCTGCCCCGCGCCGGCGAGCCGCTCGCCCTGATCATCGCCCCGACCCGCGAGCTCGCGCTCCAGGTGCAGCGCGAGCTGCAATGGCTCTACGCCAAGCTCGGCGCGCGGGTGGTGAGCTGCGTCGGCGGCATGAACGTGCGCGTCGAGCAGCGGCAGCTCAGCTATGGCTGCCACATCGTCGTCGGCACGCCGGGCCGGCTCAAGGACCATCTCGAACGCGGCGCGCTCCAGCCCGGATCGCTGCGCGCGGTGATCCTCGACGAGGCCGACGAGATGCTCGACCTGGGCTTCCGCGAGGATCTGGAGGAGATCCTCGACCTGACCCCGCCCGAGCGCCGCACGCTGCTCTTCTCGGCGACGATGCCCAAGCCGATCGCCCTGCTCGCCAAGCGCTACCAGCGCGACGCGCTGCGCATCCAGACGACCAGCGAGCGCGAATCCCATGCCGATATCGACTATCGCGCGATGGCCGTCGCCCCGGCCGACATCCAGAACGCCGTCGTCAACGTCCTGCGCTTCCACGAAGCCAAGGGCGCGATGGTGTTCTGCGCCACGCGCGAGAATGTCCGTCGCCTGTCGGCGACGCTGACCGAGCGCGGCTTCTCGGCCGTCACCCTGTCGGGCGAGCTCAGCCAGAACGAGCGCAACCACGCGCTCCAGGCGTTGCGCGACCGCCGCGCGCGGGTCTGCGTCGCGACCGACGTCGCGGCGCGCGGCATCGACCTTCCGGGACTCGAGCTGGTGATCCATGCCGAGCTGCCGATCGATCCCGAGACGCTCCAGCACCGCTCGGGCCGCACCGGCCGCGCGGGCCGGAAGGGCACCTGCGTCCTCATCACCCCCTATCAGCGCCGCCGCCATGCCGAGCGGCTGCTGCGCGGCGCCAACGTCAACGCCACCTGGGACAAGGTGCCGACGCCCGACGAGATTTATGCGCGGGACCAGGAAAGGCTGCTCGAAAGCCTGTCGGTCGGCGAAATCTCCGACGAGGATCTGGACGTCGCGCGCAAGCTGCTCGAGACGCGCAGCGCCGAGGAGATCGCCGCCGCCTTCGTCCGCACCCAGCGGCAGAGCCTGCCGGCGCCCGAAGACCTGATCGACGCCTCGCCGATCGCCCGTGGCGACCGCGAACAGGCGACCCGCGAGCAGGGTCCGCGCCCCGGTTTCGAGGACACGGTCTGGTTCCGCATGAACGTCGGGCGCGGCGCCAACGCCGATCCGCGCTGGCTGCTGCCGCTGCTCTGCCGTCGCGGCCACATCACCAAGCGCGAGGTCGGCGCGATCCGCATCTTCCAGACCGAGACCCGTTTCGAGATTCCGCGCGCCATCGCGGGCAAGTTCACCGACGCGCTGAAGCGCACCGCCGGGGAAGAGGACGGCGTCGTCATCGAACCCGCCGGCGACGCGCCGACCCCGCCCCCCGCCCAGCTCCGCGACCGCCGCGGCCCGCCGCCGGGAGGCCCGCGCGGCCCCCGCGCTCCGGGCGGCCCCGGCGGCTTCGGCGGGGCCCCGCGCGGCCATGGCGGACCGAAGCGCTACGGCGCGAAACCGTTCAAGGGCGGCGGTCGCAAGCCTTCGTGAAACGATCATGAAAAAAGGGGCGGTCCCGCGGGAGCCGCCCCTTTTTCATTCGACCGGCCCGGCCCGTCAGAACGCTTCTTCGGGCAGCTCCATCATCGATCGCTTGCCGGCCTTGATCGCCTGGAACAGCCCGGCGACCTGCGGCAGGATGCGTTCGTAGAAGAAGCGGACCGTCACCAGCTTGGCGGCGTAGAAGCCGTCCGGGTCCTGGCCCATCATCTTCTTCATGCCGGCGATCTTGGCCGCCCTGGCGAACAGATAGGCCATGGCGACAAGGCCGAGCAGGCGGAGATAGTCGGACGAGGCGGCGCCCGCCTCCTCCGGGTCGGCGAGGCCCTTCTGCGCGATCGTCGCGGTCGAGAGCTGGAGCGCGCCGAACGCCTTCTCCAGCGCCTCGATCATCTTCTCCATGCCCGGCACCGCCTTGTGCTGCTCGATGAAGGCGGCGACCGGGTGGAAGAAGGAGCGCAGGTAGCGGCCGCCATGCGCCGGCATCTTGCGGCCGACGAGGTCGAGCGCCTGGACGCCGTTGGTGCCCTCGTAGATCATCGTGATGCGGGCATCGCGGGCATATTGCTCCATGCCGTGCTCGCGGATGTAGCCGTGGCCGCCATAGACCTGGATACCGATCTGCGCGGTCTCATGGCCGAGGTCGGTGAGCAGCGCCTTGACCACCGGGGTCATCAGCGCGGTCATGTCCTCGGCGCGCTGGCGCACCTCGGCATCGGGCGAATGGCGCTCGGCATCGAGCGCGCGCGCGACCCAGATGCTGAGCATGCGGCAGCCCTCGGTATAGGCGCGCATCGTCATCAGCATGCGGCGAACGTCGGGGTGGACGATGATCGGGTCGGCGGCGAGGTCGGGGCGTTTCGGGCCCGACAGCGCCCGCCCCTGGATGCGGTCCTTCGCATAGGCGACCGCGCTCTGATAGGCGGCGGTCGCGACGCCCAGGCCCTGGACGCCGACCGAGACGCGCTCGGTGTTCATCATCGTGAACATCGCATTGAGGCCGCTGTTCGGCTCGCCGACCAGCCAGCCGGTCGAATCGTCGAAGCTCATCTGGCAGGTGGCCGAGGCCTTGAGGCCCATCTTGTGCTCGATGCCGGTGCACGACACGCCGTTCGACGGGCCGACCGAACCGTCCTCCTTCGGCAGATATTTGGGGACGACGAACAGGCTGATCCCCTTCACGCCCGGCGGCGCGTCGGGCAGGCGGGCGAGGACGAGATGGATGATGTTCTCGCTCAGATCATGGTCGCCGGCCGAGATGAAGATCTTGTTGCCGGTGATCCGGTGGCTGCCGTCCGGCTGCGGCACCGCCTTGGTGCGCAGCATGCCCAGGTCGGTGCCGCAATGCGGCTCGGTCAGGCACATCGTCCCCGACCAGACGCCCGAGACCATCTTGGGCAGGAAGCGCTCCTGAAGGTCGGCCGACGCATGCGCCTTGAGCGCGGTGGTGCCGCCATGGGTGAGGCCGGGATAAAGGCCGAAGGAGAGGTTGGCCGAGCTGATCATCTCCTCGACCAGCTTGTTGACCGTCTCGGGCAGGCCCTGCCCGCCCCATTTCGGATCGCTGGCGAGCGCGCACCAGCCGCCGTCGCGGAACTGGGCATAGGCCTCCTTGAAGCCGGCCGGGGTGCGGACGACGCCATTCTCCCAGACGCAGCCCTCCAGATCGCCGCTGGCGTTGATCGGCAGCAGCACGTCCTGCGCCAGCTTCGCCGCCTCCTCGATCACCGCGTCGATCAGGTCGGGGGTGAACTCTTCATGCGCGGGCAGGTTGCCGAAACCGTCGTCGCCGAACAGCTCGTGGATGACGAAGCGCATGTCGCGCAGCGGGGCCTCATAGACTTGCATCTCATGCTCCTTATCGTTCCTCCCCGGTACGGGGAGGGGGACCGCTCGCAGAGCGGTGGAGGGGCCGCCGTGCAACGGCGCTTCGCGCCGCCCCTCCACCATGCTGCGCATGGTCCCCCTCCCCGTCCCGGGGAGGATATTTTAGTTCCGCAGCGGCTTGCCGGTTTCGAGCATCGTCTCGACCCGCGCCACCGTCCTCGGGTCGCGGACCCGCTCGAGGAAGGCCGCGCGTTCGAGGGCGAGCATCTGCTCCTCGGCCACCACGTCGACGAGGTCGGTATCGCCGCCGGTCAGCACGCCCGCAAGCGCGTCGGAGACGACCATGTCATAGTCGGTCGCCATGCCGCGCTTGTGGAAGCCCTCGGCCGCCATGGCCAGCGCGACCCGGCCGCTCGGTCCCGGCAGGCGGAACTCGGGCGGCCTGGGCGGCTGATAGCCGTCGACCAGCGCGAGCGCCTTCGCCTTGGCGTCGGCGAGCAACCGGTCGCGGTTCATCGTGATCGCATCGTCCCTGCGCAGGAACATCAGCTCCTTCGCCTCGGCCGCCGACTTGGCGACGGTCGCGGTCGAGATCGTCTCGAACGCCTTGGCGACGGCGGGCATCGGCCCCTTGGGCAACAGGCCCGACTTGACCCAGCGATCGATATATTCGCCGCAGCCGCCCCAGCCGGGGACGAGGCCGACGCCGCATTCGACCAGGCCGATATAGCTTTCGGCATGCGCCTGGATCGCGTCCGAGTGGAGCAATATCTCGCAGCCGCCGCCAAGCGCCAGCCCGGACGGGGCCGAGACCACCGGGAAGGGCGCATATTTGAGCGCCTTGTAGGCCTGCTGCCCGCCGGCGACGAGCTTCTCGATCTCGCCCCAGGCGGCGATGTTCACCGCGAACAGGGCGAGGCCGAGATTGGCGCCCGCCGAGAAGTTCGACCCCTCATTGTAGACGACCAGCGCCTTCATGCCCTTGCCGACATGCTCGATCGCCTGGCCGAGCAGCTTGAGCGTATCGCCGTCCAGGGCATTCATCTTCGAGGTGAACTCGAAGCAGGCGACGCCGTCGCCGATGTCCCACAGCGCGGCCGAGCCATTCTTGAGGATCGGCTTGGCGGCGAGCTTGACGTCCTCCAGCAGCAGCACGCCCTCGGGCCGGACGACGTCGTGATAGGCGCCGTCGAGGCCGAGATACTGGCGCTTGCCGCCCTCGACCCGGTAGAAGCTGCGGTCGCCGGCGGTCTTCAGGATCGTCGGCACCGGCCGCCCCTCGTCGGCGAGCCGCTGCGCGAAGGCGGCAGGCCCAAGCTGGTCGATCAGCTCGAACGGGCCGTATTTCCAGTTGTAGCCGAGCTTCATCGCGTCATCGATCGCGACGACGTCGTCGGCGATCGTGCCGACCAGATCGGCGGCATAGGCGAGCAACTGGCCCAGCACCGCCCAGGCGAACTGGCCGGTCTTGCCCGGCAGCGCGACGAGTTGCGGCAGGGCGGCGCGCGGCACGTCGGCCTTGATCACCGGCCGATAGTCGCCGGTGGCGAGGTCGATCGCCTCCTTGCGCTTCCCGGCCTCGCGGTTGAGGCGATAGAAGCCGCCCTTGCCCTTGCGGCCGGTATAGCCGTCGGCGATCATCCGATCGACCAGCGGCATCGGCCGGACCGCCGCGTGGAAGGCGTCGCCCTCGGGCAGGGTCGAGCCGAGGCTCTTGAGCAGCAGCGGCATCAGGTCGATGCCGACCAGGTCGATCAGGCCGAAGATGCCGGTCTTGGGCACGCCCATCGGCCTGCCGCCGATCGCGTCGGCCTCCTCGACCGTCAGGCCCAGGTCGCTGGCGGCGTTGTACGCGACCAGCATCCAGTAGGTGCCGATGCGGTTGGCGATGAAGCCGGGCGTGTCCTTCGCCGCGACGACCCGCTTGCCGAGCGCACGGTCGCCGAAATCGGCGACCTTGGCGGCGGTCGCCCGGTCGGTCTTCGGACCGGTGACCCGTTCGAGCAGGCGCATGTAGCGCGGCGGGTTGAAGAAATGGGTGATCATGAAGTCGGCCGCGAACGCGTCCGACCGCCCCTCGACCAGCTTCGCCAGCGGGATGGTCGAGGTGTTCGACGACACCGCCGTCCCCGGCTTGCGGACCTTCTCCAGCTTCTCGTAGAGGCCCTGCTTGATGTCGAGCCGCTCGATGATCGCCTCGACGATCCAGTCGCACTCGGCGACGCGGCCGAGATCGTCGTCGATATTGCCGGTCTCGATCAGCTTCGCCGCCGCCTTCGACATGAAGGGCGCCGGATCGGCCTTGAGCATCTTCGCGACCGCGCCCTCGGCGATGGCGTTCCGGTTGCTCCCCTCCTTGGGGACGATGTCCAGCAGCAGCACGGGCACGCCGGCATTGGCGACCTGCGCCGCGATCCCGGCGCCCATCGTCCCGGCGCCGATCACACAGACTTTCCTGACAGCGCCCATGGTCACACCGCCTCCAGCACGGTGGCGATGCCCTGGCCGCCGCCGATGCACTGGGTGGCGAGGGCATATTTGCCGCCCTCGCGCTTGAGCAGCGCCGCCGCCTTGCCGACGATCCGCGCGCCGGTCGCGCCGAGCGGGTGGCCGATCGCGATCGCGCCGCCGTCGAGGTTCACCGTCTCCGGCTTGAAACCCAGCTCGTTGCTGCAGGCGATCGCCTGGCTGGCGAAGGCCTCGTTGAGCTCGACGACGTCGAGGTCGCCGACCGCGAGCCCCGCCCGTTCGAGCGCCTTGCGCGTCGCCTGGACCGGGCCGATGCCCATGATCTCCGGCTCGCAGCCCGACACCGCGACGCTCCTGATCCGCGCGAGGATGGTGAGGCCGTTGGCCCTGGCATAATCCTCGCTCGTCACCAGCACCGCCGCCGCGCCGTCGGTCAGGGGCGAGGAGGTGCCTGCGGTCACCGTGCCGTTCTGGTCGAAGGCGGGCTTGAGCGAAGCGAGCGCCTCGGCGGTGGTGTCGGGGCGCGGCGTGCCGTCGACGTCGACGACGCCCTTCTTCGTCTTGATCGGGACGATCTCGTCCTTCAGCCGGCCGGCCTCGCGGGCGGCGCCGGCCTTCTTCTGGCTCTCGACCGCGAAGGCCTCCTGCGCGGCGCGGGGGACCTGATATTGCCCGGCGACATTCTCCGCCGTCTCGCCCATCGACATATAGGCGCCGGGGCGCTTCTTCGCGAGATCGGGGCTGGGCAGCGGGTTGTAGCCCATCATCGGCACCCGGCTCATGCTCTCGACCCCGGCGCAGACGAACACCTCGCCCGCGCCGATCGCGATCTGGCCGGCGGCGATGTGGACCGAGCTCATCGACGAGCCGCAGAAGCGGTTCACCGTCATGCCGCCGACCTTGATCGGCAGGTCGGCAAGCAACCCGATCAGCCGTGCGACGTTGAGTCCCTGTTCGGCTTCAGGGAAGGCGCAACCGAGAATGACGTCCTCGATGTCCTCGACCTTCACCCCGCTCCTGTCGATCAGGCCGCGAATCACCTGGGCGGCGAGGTCGTCGGGCCTGACGCGGGCCAGCTCCCCCTTGTTGGCGAGATGGAAAGGCGAGCGCGCATAACCCGCGATCACGGCATTCGGCATGGAACCTTCTCCTCCGACGCGACCTTTATGCAACAGCCGCGAATGATTTGTCTTAAAGGTATGTAGATTACCCTATACGTCAACCACTTTTTGTGCAATCGATGCTGCATCGTGATGGATGACCCGGCCGCAGCATCGGGCATCTGGCAGGAGGATGACTGAGGCGATGAGCATGATACTGATGGCCTTGGCGATGGCGGCCACTGCGAGTCCCGATGCAGTGGTCGGCCGCTGGAAAACCGAAACGCGCAACGGCATCGTAGAGATCACACGCTGCGGCGCTTCGCTATGCGGGAAGATACTGGGCTCGGACGGCCTCACTGCCAACCCCGCGCTGAAGGACACCAACAACAAGGACGAGAAGCTGCGCGGCCGCGCGCTCAAGGGTCTGCAGATCCTTGGCGGCTTCAGCTTCGAGGATGGCGTCTGGGACAAGGGCACCATCTACAATGCCGAGGACGGCAAGACCTACGGCGCGCGGATCACGCCCGTCGATGCGAACACGTTGAAGCTGAGGGGCTGCATCTTCGTGCCGCTTTGCAAGAACCAGACCTGGACCCGCGTGCGCTGAGGCGCCGCCGGACGGGAAGAGAGGAACACATCCCATGACCATTTCGAATCTCCGCCGCATCGCGCTCGCGGGCGCCGCCTCGACGATCGCGCTGCTCGGCGCGGGCGCGGCCGACGCCTCCGCCTTCTACCTGCAGGAACAGTCGGTGGTCGCCGCCGGCCGCGCCTTCTCCGGCGAGGCGGCCGACCAGGGCGCCCAGTCGCTGTGGTGGAATCCCGCCGCGATCGCCGGCAACGAGAAGAGCACCGCCTATCTCGGCTTCAGCGCGATCATGCCCAAGGGCAAGGTCCGCAACGTCGGGACGATCATCGCCCGGCCGGGACAGGCCCCGGCGCCGGTCGGCGGCAACCAGGTCTCGGTCGATCCGCTCAACAAGGGCTACCTCCCCTCGGGCGCGGTCGGCTGGAAGATCAACGACCAGTGGTCGGTCGGCCTGGCGCTCACCGCGCCCTACAGCTTCGCGACCAATTACGAGAACAACAGCTGGGCGCGCTACACCGCCGACAAGACCAAGCTGACGACGATCGACCTGCAGCCGACGATCGCCTTTGCGCCGTCGCCGCTGATCGGCATCGGCGTCGGCCTGAACATCGAGCGCAGCAAGGCGTCGCTGTCCAACTCGCTGCCCAACCTGTCGCCGCTGCTGCCCGACGGGCACCAGACGCTGCGCGGCAAGGGCTGGGACTTCGGCTGGTCGGCCGGCGTCCAGATCCATCCGAGCGAGATCATCGACCTCGGCTTCTCCTACAAGTCGTCGGTCAAGCACAAGCTGAAGGGCAGCATCACCACCGCCGGCCTGCTCGGCCCGCTCGGCGGCCAGAACGGCCGGATCGAGGACATCACCGCCAGCTTCCGCACGCCGTGGCAGGCGATGGCGAGCGCGCGCATCCACGTCAGCGACCAGCTCACCCTGAACGGCCAGGTCGTCCGCGCCGGCTGGAAGAAGTTCGACGCGATCCGCCTCGGCGCGCCGGTCAACGCCGCGCTCGACCAGAACTACAAGAACAGCTGGAGCGTGGCGGGCGGCGTCGACTATGCCGTCACCCCGCAATGGACGATGCGCGGCGGCGTGCAGTGGGACCAGACGCCGACCCAGGACGGCTCCCGCGACGCGCGCGTTCCCGACGCCAGCCGGATCAACTTCGCGCTCGGCACCTCCTATGCGATCACCGAGTCGATCACGCTGGACGCGGCGGCCAATTACGTCGACTTCAAGAACGCGTCGATCGATCGGCTCGGCGGCTTCTATGTCGGCACCCCGGCACAGACGATCATCCGGCCCGACGGCCGGCTGACCGGGGCCCACGCGATCGTCCTGGCCGTCGGCGGCCGGATGAGCTTCTGAAGGGAAAAGGCAAGACCATGACGAACAGCGGCACCGTGACGGACCCCATCCCCCCCGGTCGCGGTGCCGCCTTCCCGGGCGGCGGGGACGTGCCAGCGTCCCCGCCGATTCCGCCCCGGCTGCTCACCGACCTGATCGACGCCGCGGTGCGCGACCATGGCGAGCGGCGGGCGATCGACTTCCTCGGGCGCCACTGGACCTATGCCGAGATCGGCGCGCTGGTCGACCGCGCGGCGGCCGGCCTCCAGGCGATCGGCGTCGGGCCGGGCATCCGCTTCGGCCTGTGCCTGCCCAACTCGCCCTATTTCGTCATCCTCTATTTCGCGGCGCTGCGCTGCGGGGCGACGATCGTCAATTTCAACCCGCTCTATGTCGAGCATGAGCTGAAGCACCAGATCCAGGATTCGGGCACGACCGTGATGGCCGTGATCGACGTCGCCTCGATCCACGCCAAGGTCGCCGCCGTCGCCGAGGAGAGCGGGCTGCGGACGATCATCGTCTGCCCGATGGCCGATATCCTGCCGCCGCTGCTGTCGATCGCCTATCGCCTGTTCAAGCGCGGCGAGATCGCGGCATGGCCGCGCGACGGCCGGCACGTCACCTTCTCCACCGTGACCGACGGCGCCGCCTCCGGCGGCTTCCGCCCGGTCGAGGTGTCGCCCGACGACGTCGCGGTGCTCCAATATACCGGCGGCACCACCGGCGTTCCCAAGGGGGCGATGCTAAGCCACGCCAACCTGACCGCGAACAGCTACCAGATGATCCTCCACGTCGGGCAGCGGCCGGGCGCGCGGCAGGACCGGATCATGGGCGTGCTGCCGATGTTCCACGTCTTCGCGCTGACGACGGTGCTCAACTATTCGGTCGATACCGCGGCGGAGATGATCCTGCTGCCGCGCTTCGAGCTGAAGCAGTTCCTGAAGACCGCGAAGCGCACCCGGCCGACCAAGCTGCTCGCGGTGCCGACCATGCTGACCGCGATCAACAAGGCGGCCGCCAGCCAGGCGATCCATTTCGACGATCTCGACTATTGCGTGTCGGGCGGCGCCCCCCTGCCCTTCGACGTCCGCACCGAGTTCGAGCGGCTGACCGGCGCGCGCGTCGTCGAGGGCTATGGCCTGTCGGAGACCTCGCCGATCCTGACCTGCAACCCGGTCGAGGGCGCGGTGAAGGACAACAGCGCCGGCCCGGCCTTCCCCGGCACCGTGCTGGAGATCCGCAGCCTCGACGATCCGCACGTCATCCTGCCGACCGGCGAGCGCGGCGAGGTCTGCGCGCGCGGGCCACAGGTCATGAAGGGCTATTGGAACAAGCCCGAGGAGACCGAGAAGGTGTTCGTCGACGGCGCGATCCGCACCGGCGACGTCGGCTATCTCGACGAGGACGGCTATCTGTTCCTGGTCGACCGGATCAAGGACGTCATCATCGCCGGCGGCTACAACATCTATCCGCGCGTGATCGAGGAGGCGCTCTACGAGCATCCCGCGATCCTGGAGGCGGTGGTGATCGGCGTGCCCGACGCCTATCGCGGGCAGGCGCCCAAGGCGTTCGTCGTGCTGCGCCCCGGCCAGCAGGCCAGCGTTGACGAATTGTTCGAATTCCTCAAAAGCCGAGTCTCCAAGATCGAGATGCCGCGCGAGGTCGAAATCCGCACCAGCCTGCCCAAGACGCTGATCGGCAAGCTCTCCAGGAAGGAGCTTGTCGCCGAGGAAGCCAAGAAGGCGGCGAACTGAGCCGATGCCGGGACGCGCTATCGAACCGGGCAGGGAGCGCCAGCCGCTCCAGGGCATCCAGGATGTCGCCGACGAGCTCGGCGTCACCACCCGCGCCATCCGCTTCTACGAGGACAAGGGGCTGCTCGATCCGCAGCGGGTCGGCACGATGCGCGTCTATTCGCGGCGGGAGGTCGCGCGGCTCCAGCTCATCCTGCGCGGCAAGCGCCTCGGCTTCAGCCTGCGCGAGATCAAGGAGTTCCTCGACCTCTACACCGTCGATTCGCTCCACCTCGCGCAGACCCGGCAGCTCCTGACCCGCGTCGGCGCACGGATCGACGCGCTCGAACTGCAACGCAAGGCGCTCGACCAGACCCTCGACGAGCTGCAGGACATCGTCCGCCAGTGCGAGGAACGCATCGCCGCCACGGGTTGAAGCCTATAGCTTCCCCTCCCCTTCAGGGGAGGGGCGTAGGGGTGGGGTACGGAGACGAGGGGCTCGACGCCCCTCGGCGGAGTTTAAACGCGACAAACGAGGAAGCTCGCTACGCTCGCCACCCACCCCTTCCCCCTCCCTTGCAGGGAGGGGCTTATAGCACTTCACACGATCTCCACCGCATCGCCCGGCCGAAGCTGCGGCAACACCGCCAGCAACGCATCCTTCTCCACCGCCACGCACCCGGCGGTCGGACGCCCCTCGCTGCAATGGAGGAACACCGCGCTGCCCATGCCCGGCACCGGCGGCGCGTCGTTGTGGCCCAGCACGACGATCACGTCATAGGCGCCGTCGTCGCGCACCAGCCGCTCGGCCGAATATCCATGGGGGTGCCGCACCGGGCGGTTGTAGGCGGGATCGGCGGGATCGTCCGACCAGCCGTCGTCGGGCCGTACCCAGCGCCACGGCAGCGTCATCCCGGCGGGCGGCGCCGCATGGCCAGGGCGGAACAGCACGGTTCGGATCGGCCAGCGGCCGAGCGGCGTCCTGCCGTCGCCTTCGCGCTTCTCCCCGGCCGGGCAGGCGCCCGAACGGCCGATCGCGCAGGGGATCGTCCGTCCGTCGGGCCCGATGAGGGTCAGCGCCGCGCTATCGACGCGGACGCCGCTCACAGCTTGTGGCCGGTGCGGTCGCGCTTGGTCGCCAGATAGGCGCTGTTGTGCGGGTTCTCGCCCATCCGGTGCGGCACCCGCTCGGCGACGCGGATGCCGGCCGCCTCGAGCCCCTCGACCTTCTGCGGATTGTTGGTCATCAGCCGCACCTCGGCCTGGCCGAGCAGCGACAGCATCCGCGCCGCCACCCGGAAGTCGCGCTCGTCGACGCCGAAGCCGAGGCGGAGATTGGCGTCGACCGTGTCGAAGCCCTGGTCCTGCAAGGCATAGGCGCGCAGCTTGTTGATCAGGCCGATGCCGCGCCCTTCCTGGCGCAGGTAGAGCAATATGCCCCAGTTCGCCTGGGTCATCGCGGTCAGCGCGCCCGCGAGCTGCGGCCCGCAATCGCATTTGAGCGATCCGAGCACGTCGCCGGTCAGGCATTCGCTGTGCAGCCGGACCAGCGGCGGGGTGCCGTCCGGCGTGCCGATGATCAGCGCGACATGCTCGGCGGCGTCGGCGACATGGCGGAAGGCGACGATCTCGGCCTTCTCGCTGACCGCGACCGGCAGCCGCGCCTGCGAGGCGATGACGAGATGCGCCGGGTCCTCATAATCGTCGAGCGCGTCCGCCGCGACCTCGGCCTCGACCGGGCCGTCGGCGCGGACGAACAGCGCCGGCAGCAGCCCGGAGAGCCGGGCGAGACGCAGCGCCGCGGCGGCGGCCTGCGGCGCCGCGACCGCCTTAGCGCGGAACGGCCCCTTGAGCGGCGTCGCCAGGTCGCGCACCGGATCGGCGAGCGCGACGGCGGTCGGCAGGTCGATCCACGGCACCCGCTCGACCAGCGCCGGGCAGGCCGGGCTCGCCGCCTCGCGCTGGTTGGCGAGGTTGAGGGTCACCGCGCGCGCCGCCGACAGCAGCACGTCGGCGGGAGCCGAGCCGTCGAAATCGGCGAGGGTCACGTCGTTGGCGGTCTCGATCGCGAGCACGACCAGCCGCCCGTCGCCCGCCGTCACCGCGACCGGCCAGCCCCGCTTGAGCGCGTCGATCGCGCGCGCCGCCGTCCGCGCGCCGCTCACACGTCGAGCTCGGTGATCAGGGGGATATGGTCGGACGGCCTGATCCACGACCGGCACGGCTCGCAGACATAATGGTTGGTGGCGAGCTTCGCGACCTCGGGGCTGGCCCACATATGGTCGAGCCGCCGGCCGCGATCGGACGCCGCCCAGTCCTGCGCGCGATAGCTCCACCAGGTGTAGAGCCGCGCCGGCGGCGGCACGAAGCTGCGGCCGAGGTCGACCCAGTCGTGGCTCGCCTGGAGCCGGCCGAGCGTCTCGACCTCGATCGGCGTGTGGCTGACGACGTCGAGCAGCTGCTTGTGGCTCCACACGTCGCATTCGAGCGGGGCGATGTTGAAGTCGCCGACCAGCAGCGTCGGCTCCCTGAGCTCCTCCGACCAGCGGATCATGCGGCCGAGGAAGTCGAGCTTCTGCCCGAACTTCGGATTGACCTCGCGATCGGCGATGTCGCCGCCCGCGGGCACATAGACATTCTCCAGCCGGATGCCGCAATCGAGCCGCACCCCGACATGGCGCGCCTCGCCATTGTCCTGCCAGTCGTGCCGGCCATGGTCATGCAGCGGCAGCTTCGAGATGATCGCGACGCCATGGTGCATCGGCTGGCCGTTGATCTCGAAATGATCATAGCCGAGATCGCGGAACATCCCGAACGGGAAGGTGTCGTCGCGGACCTTGGTCTCCTGCAGGCAGAGGATGTCGATCTGCTGCTCCTCGAGGAACTGCCTGACGATATCGATGCGGGCGCGGACCGAGTTGATGTTCCAGGACGCGATCTTGAGCTTTGCCATAGGCGGGCGATGTAGCGAGCGGGCGGGCCGAAAGGAAGTGGGGCAGAAAAATCCCCCTCCCTTCAAGGGAGGGGCTGGGGGTGGGTGACGGAGCCAAGGGGCTCGATGCCCCTTGGCGGAGTTCCGCGGGACGATCGGGGAGGCTCGCTACGCTCGCCACCCACCCCCTACCCCTCCCTTGAAAGGGAGGGGGGTAAGCGGCTACCCCCTCCGCCATGACCGAACATCCCGAACAGCAATATCTCGATGCCATGGCGCGCGCCTGGTATGGCGGCGACGAGCGGGTCGACCGGACCGGGGTGGGGACCAAGTCGCTGTTCGGGGTGACGATGCGGTTCGACCTGTCGGACGGCACGGTGCCGCTGATCACCACCAAGAAGATCTTCTGGAAGTCGGCTATCAAGGAGCTGATCTGGTTCCTGTCGGGCGACACCAACATCCGTCCGCTGGTGATGCAGAACGTCCATATCTGGACCGACTGGCCGCTCGACAAATATCGCAAGGCGACCGGCGAGGCGATCGACCGCGACGCGTTCGAGCGGCGGATCGTCGACGACCCTGCCTTCGCCGCCGAGTGGGGCGACCTCGGCCCGGTCTACGGCAAGCAATGGGTCGACTGGCCGCGCTACACCCCGGCCGGCGACGGGCTGTTCCGGCGCGAGGAGAAAGGCGTCAACCAGATCGCCGAGCTGGTCGGGATGCTGCGCGCCAACCCCAGCTCGCGGCGGCTGATCTTCACCGGCTGGAACGTGCCCGAGCTGCCGGGGATGGCGCTGCCGCCGTGCCACATGACCTATCAATATCATGTCGCGGGCGGGCGGCTGTCGGGCATCCTCTACCAGCGCTCGTGCGACCTCGGCCTCGGCTTCCCGTTCAACATCTTCGAGGCGGCGGTGCTAATCCGCATGCTCGCGCAGCAGGCCGACCTGGAGCCGGGCGAGCTTGTGTGGATGGGCGCCGACACCCATGTCTATTCGAACCACGGCCATCTGGTCGAGGAGCAGCTCTCCCGCTCCCCACGCCCCTTCCCCCGGCTCAGCCTGGCCCGCAAGCCGGCGGACATGTTCTCCTATGCGCTCGACGACTTCGTGATCGAGGGCTACGACCCGCACCCGCACATCAAGGCCGAGGTGGCGGTGTGAGCCGGCCCGAAATCGTCTTCGTCCTCGCCCGCGCGCGCAACGGGGTGATCGGCCGCGACGGCGACCTGCCGTGGCGCATCCCGGCCGACCTCAGGCATTTCAAGGCGCTGACCCAGGGCGCGCCGATGCTGATGGGGCGCAAGACCTTCGAGAGCCTTCCCGGCCTGCTGCCCGGCCGCCGCCACATCGTCCTGACCCGCGATCGCGACTGGCGCGCCGAGGGCGCCGAGGTGACGCACAGCGTCGACGCCGCGGTCGCGCTGGCCGATGCCGACCGCCTGTCCGTGGTCGGCGGCGCCGAGATCTACGCTCTGTTGCTGCCGCGCGCCGACCGGATCGAGCTGACCGAGGTCGACGACGCGCCCGAGGGCGACACCGTCGTCCCCGCCTTCGACCCCGCCGTCTGGCGCGAGGACGCCCGCGAGGCGCATCCGGCGGCGGACGGGAAGCCCGCCTTCGCCTTCGTCACGCTGCGGCGGCGGTAGCGCCCTTCCCCATTCCCGTCATGCCAGCGGAGGCTGGCATCCATGTCTGTTGCCTTCTCAGATGTCTTCTGGCTGGTGAGAGACATGGACCCCTGCCTTCGCAGGGGCGACGTCGGGAAATGTTGCGGCGTTGCCCGATATCCGGATTATCGCCGATCGCCCCGTCCGCTAATTGCGTGAAGCCGCCGCACTTTCTATAGCGCCCCCATGGATCGGCTGACGTGCGACCGCCCGCTTCCCGAGCATCTGCGCGGAAGCGTGGTGGCGTTGGGGAATTTCGACGGCTTCCATAGGGGGCATCAGGCGGTCGTCGGCGCGGCGGTGGCGCATGGCCGCGCGACCGGGCGCCCGGTGCTCGTCGCCAGCTTCGATCCGCACCCGGTCCGCTTCTTCCACCCCGATGCGCCGCCCTTCCGGCTGACCTCGCTCGACCAGCGCGCCGCGCTGTTCGAACAGGCCGGCGCGGACGCGATGCTGGTGTTCGAGTTCAACCGGCAGCTCGCCAGCGTCTCCGCCCCCGACTTCGTCACCGACTGGCTGATCGGCCGCGCGGGCGCCGCCCATGTCGTCACCGGCGAGGACTTCACCTTCGGCAAGGGCCGCGCCGGCAATGTCCGCGTGCTGGCCGAGATCGGCGGCGCCCACGGGCTGACCGCGCAGGCGATCGGACCGGTCAGCGATGAAGGCGGCCCGGTCTCGTCGAGCCGCATCCGCGAGGCGCTGGTCGCCGGCGACCCGGTCGAGGCGGCGCGGCTGCTGACCCGCCCGTTCCGCATCCAGGGCAAGGTCCAGCATGGCGACAAGCTGGGCCGCACCATCGGCTTCCCGACCGCCAACATCGCGATGGGCCGCTACCTCCGCCCGAAATACGGCATCTACGCGGTGCGCGGGCGGCTGCCCGACGGGCGGGTGCTCGACGGCGCGGCCAATCTCGGCGTCCGGCCGACCTTCGATCCGCCCAAGGAGCTGCTCGAGGCCTATTTCTTCGACTTCGCGGAAAGCCTCTACGACCAGTGCATCGAGGTCGAGATGATCGCCTATATCCGCCCGGAGGCGAAGTTCGACAGCCTCGAGGCGCTGACCGCGCAGATGGACAAGGACTGCGCCGAGGCGAAGCGCATACTTGCCGGTTACGGGACCAAGCCCTAGAGCCTCACCCGATTCCGTACGTGCGAAACGTACATGCGGCCTGATGGATTGAAGCTTCACCGATGACCGACGCACCCGATTTCCGCGACACCGTCTTCCTGCCGAAGACCGATTTCCCGATGAAGGCCGGGCTGGCCCAGAAGGAACCGGCGATTCTGGCGAAGTGGGCGGCCGAGGATCTCTACGGCAAGCTGCGCGAGACCCGCGCGGGCAAGACCCGCTTCATCCTGCATGACGGCCCGCCCTACGCCAATGGCGACATCCATATGGGCCATGCGATGAACAAGGTGCTGAAGGACATCATCGTCCGCAGCCAGTCGCTGCTCGGCAAGGATGCGCCCTATGTCCCCGGCTGGGACTGCCACGGCCTGCCGATCGAGTGGAAGGTCGAGGAGGCCTACCGCGCCAAGAAGCTGAACAAGGACGAGGTCGACCCTGTCCTGTTCCGCGCCGAATGCCGCGCCTATGCCGAGAAATGGGTCGGCGTGCAGCGCGAGCAGTTCAAGCGGCTCGGCGTCGAGGGCGACTGGGGCGATCCCTATCTGACGATGAACTTCGCGGCCGAGGCGGCGATCGTCGGCGAGCTGCTGAAGTTCGCCGAGAGCGGCCAGCTCTATCGCGGCGCCAAGCCGGTGATGTGGTCCCCGGTCGAGAAGACCGCGCTGGCCGACGCCGAGGTCGAATATGAGGACATCGTCTCGACCCAGATCGACGTCGCCTTCGAGATCGTCGAGAGCAAGGTCCCCGAGCTGGTCGGCGCCCATGCGGTGATCTGGACGACCACGCCCTGGACGATCCCGGTCAACCAGGCGCTCGCCTATGGGCCGGAGGTCGAATATACGCTGGTCGAGAAGGATGGCCGCCGCCTGCTGGTCGCCGCCGATCTGGTCGGCTCGGTAAGCGCGCGCATCGGCAACGTGACGAAGACCGATCGTCACTTCATCGGCAAGGACCTCGCCGGCACCGTCGCCCGTCACCCGATGCACCGGCTCGGCGGCTTCTTCGCCCGGCCGCGTCCGCTGCTGGCCGGCGACTTCGTCACCACCGACGCCGGCACCGGGCTCGTCCACATGGCGCCCGACCATGGCGAGGACGACTTCTTCCTGTGCAAGGCGCACGGCATCGAACCGGTGTTCGCGGTCGAGGGCGACGGCAAGTACCGCGCCGACTGGGGCTGGCTCGGCGGCCAGGGATCGGTGATCAATCCCAAGTTCAACGGCCCCGAAGGCCCGATCTGCGCCGACCTGCGCGAGGCCGGCGCGCTGCTGGCGGCGAGCGCCGATTTCCAGCACAGCTATCCGCATAGCTGGCGCTCCAAGGCCAAGGTGATCTTCCGCTGCACCCCGCAATGGTTCATCCCCATGGACCGGAGCATCGACGGCGACGCCGCGACCCCGATCGTCGATGCGAGCGACCCCGTCGGCCATGCACGCGGCAACGGCGCGACGCTGCGCGAAACCGCGCTCGACGCGATCGAGCGGACCCGCTGGGTGCCCGAGAAGGCGCGCAACCGCATCCATGCGATGGTGTCGGGCCGTCCCGACTGGGTGATCAGCCGCCAGCGCGCCTGGGGCGTGCCGATCGCGCTCTATGTCGACCGCAAGACCGGCGACTATCTGCGCGATCCGGCGGTCAACGCGCGGATCATCGCGGCGTTCGAGGCCGGCGGCGCCGACGCCTGGTTCACCGCCGACCATCAGGCCCTGCTCGGCCCCGATTACGACGCGGCCCATTACGAGCCGATCAACGACATCCTCGACGTCTGGTTCGATTCGGGCTGCACCCACGCCTTCACGGTCGAGGCGCGCTACGGCATCGGCACCCGCGCCGACCTCTACCTCGAAGGGTCGGACCAGCATCGCGGCTGGTTCCAGTCGTCGCTGCTCGAAAGCTGCGGCACGCGCGGCCGCGCGCCCTATGACGCGGTGCTGACCCACGGCTTCGCGCTCGACGGCCAGGGCCGCAAGATGTCGAAGAGCGTCGGCAACGTCGTCGATCCGCTCAAGATCATCAACGAGAGCGGCGCCGACATCCTGCGCCTGTGGGTTGCCTCGACCGACTATTTCGAGGACGTCCGCATCGGCAAGGAGATCCTCGCCGGCACGTCGGACGCCTATCGCAAGCTGCGCAACACCTTCCGCTACCTGCTCGGCGCGCTCGACGGCTTCAGCGACGCGGAGAAGATCGCGCCGGCGGCGATGCCCGAGCTGGAGCGCTACGTCCTCCACCTGCTCGCGACCCTCGACGCCGAGCTCAAGGACGCGACCGCGGCGTTCGAGTTCAACCGCTATGCCCGCGCGCTGAGCGACTTCGCGAACAACGACCTGTCGGCCTTCTTCTTCGACATCCGCAAGGACTCGCTCTACTGCGACGCGCCGTCGGACCCGAAGCGGCGCGCCTATCGCACCGTGCTCGACACGCTGTTCCACGCGCTGGTCCGCTACGCCGCGCCGATCCTCTGCTTCACCGCCGAGGAGGTGTGGGGCACCCGCTATCCCGACGGCGGCTCGGTCCACCTGCTGACCTGGCCGGAGGTCGACGCCGGCTGGAAGGACGACGACCTGCGGATGCGCTGGGAGCTGCTGCGCCGCTACCGCACCAAGCTGACCGGCGAGATCGAGCCGCTCCGCCGCGGCAAGGTGATCGGCTCCAGCCTCGAGGTCGACGTCGCCGCGATCAGCTATGATCCGGGCGAAGCCGCGCTGCTGCGCTCGGTCGACCTCAGCGAGATCGGCATCGTCGCCAGGGTCGAGGTGGTCGACGGCGATCCGGCCGTCGCCAGCCTCGCCGAGGGCAGCGACCCGATCGCCTTCGAGGTGAGCAAGACCGAGGCCGAGAAATGCGGCCGCTGCTGGCGCCACCTGCCCGAGGTCGCGAGCGACGGCGCGCTGTGCGACCGCTGCGACACGGTGGTGAATGGCTGACGCGCGTTCCCTGCACCGGCCGCTGGGCTTCGGCGTCGCGGCGATCGTGCTGCTGCTCGACCAGATCAGCAAATGGGCGATCATGGGCCCGGTCGCGCTGCGCGAACGCGGGCTGATCGAGATCACCGGCTTCTTCGACCTGCGCTGGGTGGAAAATTACGGCGTGTCGATGGGCTTCCTGATCGCCGGGTCGGATCGCGAGCGCTGGCTGCTGGTCGCCGGCACCGCGCTGATCGCGGCCGGGATCGTCGCCTGGATCTGGCGGGAAAAGGCGAAGGGCGACGTGGTCGCGCTCGGCCTGGTGCTGGGCGGAGCGATCGGCAACATCGCCGATCGGACGCGGCTCGGCTATGTCGCCGACTTCCTCGATCCCCATATCGGCGACTGGCATCCCTTTTTGGTCTTCAATGTCGCGGACGCCGCGATTACGATAGGTGTGTTGATCCTGGTGCTGCGCGCCCTGCTGGTGCGTGAGCCCAAGGTTCCTGCGGAGAATGTCGATGCGGTCTAAGTTGCTTGTCGGTTCGGCGCTGGTCGCCATGACCTTGGTGTCGGCGTGCAGCCGGGGCGATCGCCCGGGCGTGATGGCCGGCCGCTCGTCGAACCTCGACGCCTTCGCCGTGTCGAAGCGCGCGCCGCTGACCATCCCGCCCGATTTCGCGCTGGTCCCGCCGAAGCCCGGCGCCTCGCGCCCGCAGGAGGCCGATTCGAGCCAGCAGGCGCTGTCGGCGATGTTCGCCAACACCCAGGCGCCGAAGAGCCAGACCGAGAAGGACATCATCGGCCTGACCAAGACGGTGCCCGAGCCCGGCATCCGCTCCTCGGTCGCCGAAGTCGGCCAGAACACGGTCGACAAGGGCCCCGCCACCCGCACCATCCTCGCCGCCGCCGCGACGAACAGCGCGGACGCCAGCGTCACGATCGGCAACTGAGAGCCAAGGCTTATCGTCATCCCGGCGGAGGCCGGGATTTCAGGAGGGAGGCTCCGCGCTTCATCTCCCGAGATCCCGGCCTCCGCCGGGATGACGCGTTTTGGGAGGCCTTCAACCCAGCCTCCGCTGGCATGACGGCGTAGAGGTCCGGACGAGTGCTCGACCTGATCCGCCGCCGGCTGCTGACCGCGCTGCCGACCCTGGCGGCGGTGGTGATCCTCTCCTTCGTGCTGATGCGGGTCGCGCCCGGCGGGCCGTTCGACGGCGAACGGCCGCTCGATCCGCAGACCCGCGCCGCGCTGATGGCCGCCTATGGGCTCGACCGGCCGTTGCCCGAGCAGGTCGGCCGCTATGTCTGGCGGCTGCTGCACGGCGATTTCGGACCGTCGCTGGTCTATCGCGACTTCAGCGTCACCGACCTGATCGCGCGCGGCCTGCCGATCTCGCTGACGCTCGGCGGGCTGGCGCTGCTGCTCGCGCTGCTGCTCGGCCTCGGCGCCGGCATGACCGCCGCCGCGCGTCCGGGCGGCCGCGTCGATCGCGGGCTGATGCTCGGCGCGACCTTGCTCACCGCGCTGCCCAGCTTCGTCGTCGGCCCGCTGCTCGCGCTGATCTTCGGGCTGTGGGCAGGATGGCTGCCGGTGTCGGGCTGGGGCGACGGCGATCCGCCGCACATGATCCTGCCGGTCATCGCCCTCGCTTTGCCCGCGACCGGCGCGATCGCCAAGCTGGCGCGCGCGGGACTCGCCGAAGTGCTGGCGCAGGACCATGTCCGCATGGCCCGCGCGCGCGGGCTGAGCCGGCCGCGCATCCTGATCGTCCACGCGCTGCGCCCCGCTTTGGTGCCGGTCGCCTCCTATCTCGGGCCGGCCGCCGCCGGGCTGCTGACCGGCGCGGTGGTGATCGAGACGGTGTTCGCGCTGCCGGGGCTCGGCCGCTATTTCGTGCAGGGCGCGCTCAACCGCGACTATCCGCTCGTGCTCGGCGTGGTCACGCTCTACGCGGCGCTGATCATCCTGTTCAACCTGCTCGCCGACCTGGCCTATGGCTGGCTCGACCCACGGGCGAGGCGCTAGGGCGATGCGGCCCGCGCTGATCCTGATCGCGCTGATCGTCGTCGCCGCGCTGGCCGGCCCGCTGGCGCTCGACTGGCGCTACGACATGATCGACTGGGACGCGGTGCGCGCGGCGCCCTTCACCGCCGGCCACCCGATGGGCACCGACAGCGTCGGCCGCGACCTGCTCGCGCGGACGCTGGTCGGCACCCGCGTGACGCTGGGCGTCGCCTTCGCCGCCGCGCTGGTGTCGCTGGTCGTCGGCGTCGCCTGGGGCGCCATCGCCGGCTGGCGCGGCGGCAAGGTCGACGAGGCGATGATGCGGATCGTCGATGCGCTCTACGCGCTGCCCTTCATGTTCGTCGTGATCCTGCTGATGGTGGTGTTCGGCCGCTCGATCCTGCTCGTCTTCCTCGGCATCGGCGCGGTCGAGTGGCTGACCATGGCGCGGGTGGTGCGCGGCCAGATGATCGCGCTGCGCGACCGCCCCTTCGTCACCGCCGCCGAAGCCGCCGGCGCGCCGCCGGTCGCGATCGTCCTGCGTCACATGCTGCCCAACATCGCCGGGGTCGCGATCGCCTATCTGCTGCTCACCGTGCCGCAGGTGGTGATGATCGAGAGCTTCCTGTCCTTCCTCGGCCTCGGCGTGCAGGAGCCGATGACGTCGCTCGGCATCCTGCTCAAGGACGGCGCCGACGACATGGACATCGCCCCGCATGCGCTGCTGCTGCCGGCGGCGATGCTCGTCGCCCTGCTGCTCTGCCTGACCCGGATCGGGGAGAGCCTGCGCGACCGTTTCGTCCAATGACCCTGCTCGCCGCCGACAATCTCGACATCCGGATCGGCGGCCGGCGGATCGTCGAGGGCGCGAGCTTCGCGATCGCGGCGGGCCGCTCGCTGGCGCTGGTCGGCGCATCGGGATCGGGCAAGAGCCAGACCTGCCTCGCCCCCTTCGGCCTGTCGCCCGCGACCGTCCAGGGCTCCTTCCGGCTCGACGGCGAGGAACTGGTCGGCGCACGCGAGGCACGGCTGCGCCATGTCCGCGGCGGCGACGTCGGCTTCGTCTTCCAGCAGCCTCTGACCGCGCTGACCCCGCACCTGACGATCGGCGCCCAGCTCCGCGAGGCCTGGACCCAGGCCGGGGCGCCACGCCCGAGCCGGGCGGAGATGGCCGCCGCGCTCGAACGGGTCGGGCTCAACGACCCGCGCGAGCGGCTCGACCAATATCCGCACCGCCTGTCGGGCGGGCAGCGGCAGCGTGCGCTGATCGCCATGGCGATCGCCCATCGCCCGAAGCTGCTCGTCGCCGACGAGCCGACCACCGCGCTCGACGCGATGCTGCGCGCCGAGATCATGGTGCTGCTCGGCCGGCTGTGCGACGAGGAGGGGATGGCGCTGCTGCTCGTCAGCCACGACCTCGCCGCCGTCGCCGACCATGCCGACGCCGTCGCGGTGATGCACGCCGGCCGGATCGTCGAGACCGGCCCGACCCGCGCGGTGCTGGGCGATCCGAAGAGCGACTATGCCCGCGCGCTGATCGCCGCCAGCCCCCGCCTCGACGGCCCCCCACCCGCGCTCGGCCCGGTCGGCACACCGCTGGTCGAGGCGCGGCAAGTGTCGGTCTCCTTCGCGCGACCGGGCTGGCGGCGCGGCCGTCTCCAGGCGGTCGACGCCGTCGACATCGACGTGGCCGAGGGGGAGGCCGTGGCGATCGTCGGCGGATCGGGATCGGGCAAGTCGACGCTGGCGCGCGCGATCGCCCGGCTCGGCCCGATCGACGCGGGCGAGGTCCGCTGGCGCGGCGCCCCGCTGCCGCCGCGCAAGGCGATGCGCCCGCGCGACCGCGCCGGGCTCCAGCCGGTGTTCCAGGACCCGGTCGCCAGCCTCGATCCGCTGTGGAAGGTCCGCGACATCGTCGCCGAGCCGCTGCGCCGGCTGCGCCCCGACCTCGACGATGCGGCGGTCGCCGCGCGGGTCGAGGCGGTGCTGGCCGAGGTCGGGCTCGACCCCGCGCTCGCCGGCCGGCGGCCCGCCGCGCTGTCGGGCGGCCAGGCGCAGCGCGTCGCGATCGCCCGCGCGCTCGGCCCCGATCCGGCGATGCTGCTGCTCGACGAGGCAACCTCGGCGCTGGACGTGCTCGTCGCGGGCACGATCCTCGACCTGCTCGCCGAGCTCCAGAAGCAGCGCGGCCTCGCCATATTGATGATCACCCACGACCTCGCCGTCGCCCGGCGGCTCTGCCACCGCATCGTCGTGATGGATGCGGGCCGGATCGTCGAGGAGGGACCGGCCGAGCGCCTGATCGCGGCGCCGGCCCATCCCATCACGGCGAAACTGGTGGCGGCGAGCCGCTGAACGGAAAAGGGGCCGCGGCGAACCGCGGCCCCTCCCTGCCTCCCCCAGATGGCAGGATCAGAAAGCGTAGGTCGCCGAGACCACGACACCGGCCTTGGCGATGTCCCTGCCGGACGTCGGCGAGGTCAGGAAACCCTTCTTGTGATCGGTGTCGACATAGGAAACACCGAAGGTCGCGGCCTTCCACGTGTAGGTCACGCCCAGGTTCCAATCGAGATATTTGTCGCCGGTGATCAGGGTGGTGTCGGGCGAATAGCCGAGGTGCGCGGCGACGCCGAACGGCGTGTCGGGAACCGCGACCGAGACGTCGCTGTAGACGTACAGATTGTCTTCCTTGCCGAAGCCGACGCTGAGCGCGTTCGACTTGGGCGCATAGGCGGCGCCGACCTTGACGGTCGCCGGGCCGATCGCCGTCTTTGCCGAAGCGTAGAGTTCGAGGAAGTCGGTCGGCACGCCCTTGGTGGCCGAGGTATAGGTGTAATAGAGCGCCCCGCCGTCGAGGGTGACCGCGCCGACCGTGGTCGAATAGCCGGCGATCAGGTCGAGCTCGGCATCGGCGCCCGCCGCGACATAATCGTCGATCGAGCTGCCCCAGAAGCTGACGTAGAAGCCCGAGGCGTGGGTCAGCGTCGCGCCGGCCTGGACCGCGAGATGCTTGCCCGACTGCGAGATGCCGCGAAAGCGATAGTCGCTCACGAGCGCGGCGCTGCCGGTCAGCGTGAACTCCTGGCTGTCGTCCTGGGCGAAAGCAGGCGTGGCGGTGGCGGCCAGCGCGAGCGCCGAAAGGCCGATGAAGGAAGCGCGCATAGTTAATCCCCTTATGACAAGCGTTTCCGTTCCCCTGCCTCGCCGCGCCGGACTTCTCTGATTGCCCTTCAGGGCCGAGCCGACTGCATGCGAGTGCGATATTTGTGCAGCACGATTCCGCATCGCACAATGCGGATCATGTCGAAACATTGCTCCTTTGCTGCGAACTGTTGCCGTTGCGCCACAGGTAAAAATCGGCTGATTTCTGGGATTTCCTAAAGAAGAGATCACCGCCGCCATTGACTGAATATTAAGCAGTTTCGGCAATGATCTGCCTGTTCGACGGGCGCTGCACAAAGGGATCGACCGATGTTCCAGGCGAAGATGACCACCATCGACGGCGGCGCGATCGAGGAGATGGACGGGGTCGCCGCCCTCCGCCTGATGGCGCGGGCGCTCGACGATCTCGCCGGCTCGACGACGGGACACCTCCCGCCGCAAACCGCGCGCGAAGCCGGATCGCCGGACGCGCTGGCGTCGGGCTATGCCGCCGCCAGCCCGATCGTCCAGCGCCGCTTCGAGGCGATCCTGCGCGAGGCGGAAGCGGTCGGCACGACCGGCCTCTCGCTCATGGCGGCCCGTGGCGGCCGGGCCGATGCCGGCACGATCGCCGCCGCCCGTTTTTTAGGCAATTCGCTCGGCGGCTCGATCCGCCGGCTCGAAGCGCTGGTCCTGCCCCGCGCCGCCTGAAAAACACCGGCCGGGCGCTTCCCGGACCGACGCTGCCCCGCTGGCGGGGGTCAGCCCCGCGCCGATTCGAATCGGGCCAGGCCGCGTCCGAGGTCGGCGATCAGGTCCGCCGGGTCCTCGATTCCGATGTGGAGGCGGATGGCCGGCCCTTCCGCCTGCCACGAGGTGGCGGTGCGCAGGCCCGCCGGATCGACCGGCAGCGCCAGGCTCTCATAGCCGCCCCAGGAGAAGCCGATCCCGAACAGGTCGAGTCCGTCGATCAGCGCCGCCCGCGCCGCATCGTCGCCGCCGTCCAGGACGATGCTGAACAACCCCGATGCGCCCGAAAAATCGCGCTTCCACAGTTCATGGCCGGGGCAGTCGGGCAGGGCCGGATGGAGCACCCGCGCGACCTGCGGCTGTTCGGCCAGCCAGCGCGCCACGGCGAGCGCGCCCTCCTCATGCTGGCGCAGGCGGAGCTGCAGGGTGCGCAGGCCGCGCGCGGCGAGATAGGCGTCATCGGGGCTGACGCATTGGCCCAGCGCATGGCTGGTCCGCCGCAGCTTCTCGAAATGACCGGGGACGGCGGTCGCCGATCCCATCATCACGTCCGAATGGCCGACGATATATTTGGTGCAGGCGAGGATGCTGATGTCGACGCCGTGCGCGAGCGCGGGGAAGAGCAGCGGGGTCGCCCAGGTGTTGTCGAGCACCGTCGTCACCCCGCGCGCCCGCGCCGCGGCGGCGATCGCGGGGACGTCCTGCACCTCGAAGGTCAGGCTGCCGGGGCTTTCGAGGAAGACGACGCGGGTCCGATCGCCGATCAGGTCGGCGATGCCGGCGCCGATCGCCGGATCATAGAAGCGGGTCTCTATGCCGAAGCGCCTGAGCAGGCCGTTGCAGATCGCCCGGCTCGGCTCATAGGCGCTGTCGACCATCAGCAGCTCGTCGCCGGGCGCGAGCAGCGACAGCAGCACCGCGCTGATCGCCGCGACGCCCGACGGATAGAGGACGGTGCCCGCCGCGCCCGGCTCGAGTTCGGTCAGCGCCTCGGCCAGCGACCATTGGGTCGGGGTGCCGCGCCGGCCGTAATAGAGCCCGTCGTCGGGCTTGCGGACGCCGGCGCGCAATTCGGCGACGCTGTCGAACAAGATGGTCGACGCGCGCCAGACCGGGGGATTGACGATCCCCCGGCGGTTCTTCGCGTGGCGCCCGGCCGTCACCAGCCGGGTGCCGGGCTTCAGGCCTGAACCTTCATCGTCGGTCACGCAGGACCGATGGCCTTTTCGGTGTCGGGCCGCAAGCCCCACTCGCTCCACGAGCCGTCATAGAGGGCGATATCCTCGCGGCCGAGCAGCGCGGCGGCGAACAGCACCACCGACGCGGTGACGCCCGAACCGCAGGTCGTGACCAGCGGCTTCGCCCCGTCGACACCGGCGGCATCGAACGCGGCCTGGAGCTCGCCCTTGTCCTTGAAGGTGCCGTCGGCGTCGAGCAGCCGATCGAAGGGCAGGTTCTTCGATCCCGGGATGTGCCCGGCGGCGAGGCCGCGCGGATCGCCTTCCTCGCCGGTGAAACGCTTCTCGGACCGCGCGTCGACCACCTCCTCGGCGCCGCTCGCGACATTGGCCTTCATCTGGCCGAGGTCGCGGACCTGCGCCGGATCGCGCCACACGGTGAAGTGGCGGTGGCGCAGCGCGACCTTGCCCTGTTCGAGCGGCCGGCCCTCGGCGACCCATTTCTGCAATCCGCCGTCGAGGATCGCCACCTCGTTGGCGCCGAACATGCGGAACATGAACCAGGCGCGCGCGGCGGTGCGGTGCAGGCTGTTGTCGTAGAGGACGATGCGGCTGCCGTCGCCGAGCCCCAGCGACTGCATGCGGCTGGCGAATTTCTCCGCCGTCGGCAGCATGCCGGGCAGTTCCGACATGTCGTCCTTCAGATTGGCGAGGTCGAGATAGACGGCGCCGGGGATATGCCCGGCCTCATAGTCGGCCTGGGCGTCGCGCGCGGGATCGAGCGCGAAATAGGTCGCGTCGACGACGCGGAGATCATTGGCCCCGAGTTCGCCAGCAAGCCATTCGGTCGAAACCAGCATGTCCATCATTTCCTCCTCGTTACGGACGCACATGTACCAACGCGCCACTGCGTTGGCGAATCAGATTATCCGGGGGAGGAGACTTTTAATTATCTACAGATAGGTTTGATTGCAAGTATGTTTCATAAAAATATCATCAGGCATAATTTTCTGCCCAACGTGGCATAGCCGGCGTCACTGGTCTAAGGGCGGCGGCATGTCCGCGTCCACTCTTCATCTGGGCAAGACCAGCACCCTGCCCGCTTCCCCCGAACAGGCGGTGCTGGATTATGTTCCCAATCCGCGCCCCGGCACCCTTTATCTGGTCCGCTTCGCCGCGCCGGAGTTCACCTCGCTCTGCCCGGTGACGGGCCAGCCCGACTTCGCGCATCTGGTGATCGACTATGCGCCGGGCGAGACGATCGTCGAATCCAAGTCGCTCAAGCTGTTCCTAGCCTCCTTCCGCAACCATGCCGGCTTCCACGAGGATTGCACCGTCGGCATCGGCCAGCGGCTGGCCGAGGAGATGAAGCCGGTCTGGCTGCGCATCGGCGGCTACTGGTATCCGCGCGGCGGCATCCCGATCGACGTCTTCTGGCAATCGGGCCCCGCGCCCGAGGGACTGTGGGTCCCCGACCAGGGCGTCCCCGGCTATCGCGGGCGGGGGTAACTTCGCGAAAACCCCCCTCCCTTTCAAGGGAGGGGGAAATAGGTCAGCGTTCCCGGATGAACGCCCGGACGTCGGCGCTCAGCTTGCGGAGGTCGTCGGGGCGGACGTACATCATGTGGCCCGCGTCATAATAATGGAAGCTGATCCGCGACGGGTCGAAACCCGGCCGGTTCAATGAATATTCGGCGCCGAAGAAGGGCGTCGCGAAATCATACCAGCCCTGGCCGACGAACACGCGCAGGCCGCTATTCTCGCGCAGCGCCTTGCCCAGATAGGGCGCGACGTTGACATAGACCTCCCCGTCGCGGCCGCGCTGGTCGGCCAGCTTCCAGTCCCAGCTGTTGACCCCGCCGATCGTCACATAATGGCGGTCGGTCTTCAGCTTGAGGTCGCCGCGCACATAGCTGTTGATCGCCGAGGTATAGGCCGCGTCGATGCCGTAGAAGCTGGGGTCGTTGTCGGGCTCCTCGCCCGCCTTGTCATAGTCGACGCCGGTATAGCGGGTGTCGAGCCGGCCGATCACCTGCCCCCGGTCGCGCAGCAGCTCCTTGTAGAAGCGGCCCGGCGAGACGCGCAGATTGGCGTTGTCGACGAACGCCTCCGACAGGCCGGTCAGCCGGGCGAGCTCGGCACGGACCGAGGCGCGCTCCTCGGCGCCGAGCTGGTTGCCCTTGAGCAGCGCCGCCGCATAGGGCCCGATCGCGAAGGCGCGCGCCTGCGCCGCGACCTCGGCGACGGTCGCGGGCGGGTTGGCGATCTTGTGGTGATACCAGGCGGTCGTCGCCATCGACGGCAGGTTGAGGATATAGGGCATCTCATTGCCCTGCGCCTCGGCCGCCGCGCCGAAATCGAGGATCGTCGAGATCAGGATGATCCCGTTGACCGCGACGTCGTTGTAGCTGCCCTCCAGCTCGTTGATCAGCGCGATCGAGCGGGTGGTGCCGTAGCTTTCGCCGCCGATATATTTGGGCGAGGCCCAGCGGCCGTTCTCGTTCAGCCAGATGCGGATGAACTCGGCGATCGACTTGGCGTCGGCCGAGACGCCCCAATAATCCTTGGGGTCCTTGCCGCCCAGCGTGTGCGAGAAGCCGGTGCCGACCGGATCGATGAAGACGAGGTCGGTGACGTCGAGCAGACTTTCGGGATTGTCGATCACCGGATAGGGCGGCGCGCCGTCGTCCCTGGCGTCGGGCAGCACGACCCGCTTCGGCCCGAACGCGCCCATGTGCAGCCACAGCGAGCCCGAGCCTGGGCCGCCATTGTAGAGGAAGGTGATCGGCCGCGTCTTCGGATCGCCGCCATCCTTGACATAGGAGGTCGCGAAGATCGCCGCGACCGGCTTGTCGTCCTTGTCGGTCAGATAGGTCTCGCCGGTGGTCGCGGTATAGGCGATCGACTGCCCGCCGAAGCTGCCCTTGTGCTTCGTCACCGAGACATTGGGCGGCGGCACCGGCGCGGTGGCGGCGGCGGCATCGTCCTTCTTCTTCTCGTCGGCGGCGTGGGCGGACAGCGGGGCGAGGGCCAGCGCGAGGGCGGCCAGGCTGGTGGTGAAGCGCATGATGATGAACCCCTTTCAGATGGGGTCAGGCTAGACCAACTGCTGACAGGAGTGGAAGTCCCGAACACAAACCGCCCCCCTCCCTTTCAAGGGAGGGGCTTAATTGGGGTTCAGATCAGCTTTATCTCGCGCAGCCGCTGCAGGAGGTAGTCGTTCGCGGTGATCGGTTCGGGGAACTGGTTGGGATGCGCGGCGTCGATCGTCTGCGGCAGCGTCTCGATCAGGTAATCGGGGCGGAAGTGCAGGAAGAAGGGCATCGAATAGCGCGCGAAGCCGCGCCGTTCGGGCGGCGGGTTCATCACCCGGTGGCTGGTCGAGGGCAGCTTGCGGTTAGTCAGCCGCTGGAGCATGTCGCCGATGTTGACCACCAGCTCGCCCGGCGCGATGCCGACCGCGAGCCAGCGGCCGTCGCGGTCGAGGAGCTGGAGGCCGCCCTCCTCGGCCCCGAGCAGCAGGGTGATCGCGTTGATGTCCTCATGCGCGCCGGCGCGGATGCCGGGCGCGTCGGGACCGATCGGCGGATAATGGAGCAGGCGCAGGATCGAATTGCCGTCCTCGATCGCGTCGTCGAAGACATCGGGGGCGAGGCCCAGATAGCGCGCGATCGCCGAGAGGATGCGCCGCCCGGTCGCCTCGAAGGCGTCGAACAGCTCCAGAGTGACCTGGCGGAAATCCTCCACCTCGGCCGGCCAGATATTGGCCGGCATCTCGCCCGCGAAGCGATGCCCCGCCGGCAGCTCGCGGCCGACATGCCAGAATTCCTTCAGGTCGGCCTCGGTCGCGTCCTTGGCGGTCTCGACCCGGAAGGGGGTGTAGCCGCGCTGGCCGGCGCCGCCCTCGACGCAATAGGCGCGCTTGACCGCCTCCGGCAGCGCGAAGAAGGCGCGGGCGGTGGCCTCCGCCCGCGCGATCAGCTCGGCCGGGATACCGTGATCGGCGACGACGGCGAAGCCGAAGCGCTCGAACGAGCGGCCGATCGCCTGGGCGAAGCCGTCCGGATCGGAATGGCTGGTCGCCAGCGAGACGCTGGGCACGCTGGTCATCTCTGCGATGTCGGTCATGGCGGCGGATATAGAGCGATTTCTAGGCGGATGGAAACATCCGCCGCCTCGGAAATCGCGGATAAGCAAGGATCTGTCGGCGGCGCGCGCCGTCATCCGGCGAACCGGCTCAGTCGAACAAAGTCACCTCGTCCTCGGGAACGCCGTCCTTGCCGAACAGCCGCCAGCCGACGATCGTCAGCCCATAGCCGGGCAGCGCCGCCGGATTGGGCCGGGCCGAGGTGATCGGCACCATCTTGCGCACCCCCAGGTCGATCAGGATCTGCGCGCCGATGCCGTAGTCGCGCAGCGCGCGCGTCTGGCAGGTATGGGCGTCGGCGGGGCCGAGCTGGCGCAACAGCCAGTCGGGGTCCCAGTCCTTGAGCAGCACGATCACGCCGGGGCCGTCCTCGTCCGCGATCGTCTTCATCGCGTTGCTCAGGCAGCTATGCCGGTCGCCGCTCATCCCCAGCACGTCGGGGCCGAACTCCAGCCGGTGCATGCGCACCGTCACCGGCGCATCGGGGTCGATCACCCCCCTGGCCAGCGCGATGTGGAGGCTGTTGTCGAGCAGGTTGCGATAGGCGACCAGCCGGAAGCGGCCGTGGATCGTGTCGAAGTCGCGCTCCAGCTCGCGCACGACATGGCGCTCGGTACGACGGCGATAGGCGATGAGGTCGGCGATCGTGCCGATCTTCAGCCCGTGGCGCGCGGCGAAGCCGAGCAGGTCGGGCAGGCGCGCCATCGTGCCGTCGTCGTTCATGATCTCGCAGATCACCGCGGCGGGGCGCAGGCCGGCGAGCCGGGCGATGTCGATCGACGCCTCGGTATGTCCGGCGCGGACGAGCACGCCGCCGTCGCGCGCGGCGAGCGGGAAGACATGGCCGGGCGAGACGATGTCGGCCGGCCCGCGATCGGGATCGGCGGCGACCTGGATGGTGCGCGCCCGGTCGTGCGCGGAGATGCCGGTGGTGATCCCCTCGCGCGCCTCGATCGACACGGTGAAGGCGGTGCCGTGCTGGGTGCGGTTGTCCTGCGCCATCGGCGGCAGCCGCAGCGCCGCGATGCGATCGGCGGTCAGCGACAGGCAGATCAGCCCGCGCCCGTGCACCGCCATGAAGTTGACCGCCTCGGGCGTCGCGAACTGGGCGGGGACGATCAGGTCGCCCTCATTCTCGCGGTCCTCCGAATCGACCAGGATGAACGGCCGCCCCGCCCGCGCCTCGGCGATGATCTCCTCGATCGGCGAGATGTCGGCGCTTTCGGCGACCAGTCTCGGCACGGCCATATCCTATACCTTTCCTCTCGATCCGTGCGACTCAAGATAATACCAAGCGATCGCTTGATCAATAAGCTTGAACTGCGAATAAAGATCAGCTTAGCTTGGGAAGACGGATACAAGCGGCCGCTCAGGGAAGCGGCTCCAAGCGGAGGGACAAGGTGTCGGGACTCGATCTTGCGGCGATGCTCGAGGAACATGCCCGGCGGTGGCGCGACCGCCCCGCCGTGCTGGAGATGGAGAGCGGCCGGGGCCACGACTATGCCGCCTTCGCCGGACGGGTGCGGCGGCTCGCCGGCTGGCTCGACGCGGCCGGGGTGAAGCCGGGCGACCGGGTGGTGTGGCTTGGCCAGAACTCCCACTGCGTGCTCGAACTGCTGATCGCGGCGGGGCGGCGGGGCGCGGCGCTCGCGATCCTCAACTGGCGCCAGTCGGAGGACGAACTGCGCTTCGTCCTCGACGATCTCGACCCGCAGGTCGTCGTCTGGCAGCCCGACAGCCTGCCCGACACGCTGCGCGCCGAATGGCGGGAGCGGAGCTGCACCTGGCTGCGGCAGGATTCGCTCGATCCCGCCTGCGCCTATGAGACGGCGATCGCCGGCGCGCCCGAGGCCGAGGCCGCCGCCATGCCCTCCGACGCGCCCCAGCTCCTGCTCTACACCGCCGCCTTCTCGGGCCGGCCGGCGGCGGCGATCCTGACCCGCCAGGCGCTGGTGCTCCAGGCGCTGCACTATGCCGCGCTGCGCGGCTGGAACCACGCCACCACCTATCTCAGCGCGACGCCGCTCTTCCACGTCGCGACCCTGCTCGACTGCCTCGCGACCTTCGTCGTCGGCGGGCGCAACCTGTTCGTGCGGCAGGCCGATCCGGCCGACATGTGCGCGATCATCGCGGCGGAGAAGGTCAGCGACACCTTCATCCTGCCGCCGACGATGGAGAAGATCCTCGAACTGGGCGATGGCCGCCCCGACCTGACCTCGCTCCGCTCGCAGCCCTACAAGCCCGAATGGAACGCGCTCGTCACGATCGACGACAGCCTGTGGGGCAAGCGCCCCTATGGCTACGGCCAGACCGAGACGATGGGCTATGCGACCTTCAGCGCGCTGGGCGATCCCGGCAAGGGCGGCATGGGACGCCCCTCGCCGCTGGTGCGGCTGGCGATGCTCGACGAGGAGGGCCGCGAGCTGCCCGACGGCGAGGTCGGCGAGATCGGGGTGCGCGGTTGGACGGTCAGCCCGGGCTATTGGCGCCGGCCCGAGATCAACGCGCAGCGCTACACCGCCGACGGCTGGCGCCGCACCAACGACCTCGGCCGCCGCGAGAGCGACGGGACGCTCAGCTTCATCGGGCCCAAGGGCCGGCTGATCAAGTCGGCCGCCGAGAACATCTATCCGGCCGAGGTCGAGCGCTGCATCGCCCAGATCGACGGCGTCGCCGAGGTGGCGGTGATCGGCACGCCCGACCCCGTCTGGATGCAGAGCGTCCGCGCGATCGTCGTCGCCAAGCCGGGCACGGCGATCGACGAGGCCGCCGTCATCGACCACTGCCGCCGGACGATCGCCTCCTACAAGAAGCCGCGCAGCGTCGTCTTCGCCGACGCCCTGCCGCGCGCGGGCGCCGCGATCGACTATGCCGCGCTCGACCGCCTCTACGAGGGCGGCGGCTATCCGTCGGGCTGACGCGGCCGGCGACCTTATCGGGAGGGGATGAGAAGCATGAAGATATTGGTGATCGGCGGATCGGGGATGATCGGCGGCGACGCCGCGATCCACCTCGCCGCGCTGGGGCACAAGGTGACGATCGGGTCGCGCAAGCCGCCGCTCGCCACGACGCCGATGGCGGCGATGCCCTTCCTCGCCGGCGACTATATCGCGGGCGGCTACAGCCGCGAGGAACTGGCCGGGTTCGACGCGATGGTGTTCGCGGCCGGGCAGGACACCCGCCATGTCGGCAAGGACGACGATGCCGCCGCCTATTGGGAGCGCACCAACGCCGAGCTGGTGCCGCAGCTGTTCGAACGGGCGCGCGACGCCGGGGTCGGCTGCGCGATCAACATCGGCAGCTTCTACCCGCAGGCGGCGCCGCACCTGCTGGAGGGCAATGCCTATATCCGGTCGCGCAAGGCGTCCGACGAGCGGGTGCGCGCGCTGGCCCGGCCCGGCTTCCGCGTCCTCTCGCTCAACCCGCCCTATATGCTGGGCGCGGTGCCCGGCCTCGACCCGCGCGGCTTCGAGAAGGTCGCGGCCTATGCCGAGGGCAAATTCCCCGACATCCCGGTCTACGCCCCGCCAGGCGGCGTCAACTTCATGTCGATCCGCTCGCTCGCCGAGGCGACGGCGGGCGCGATCGAGCGCGGCGAGTCGGGCAAGGCCTATCTGGTCGGCGACGAGAATCTGAGCTTCCGCGACTATTTCCAGCTCTATTTCCGGGCGTTCGGCAAGGACGTCGAGGTGCCGCTGCTCGACAAGCCGCACCCGCTGATCGGCAGCTTCGCCGGTCATGGCGGGGAGATTTATTTCGATCCCGACCCGGCCGAGGCCGCGCTGCTCGGCTATCGCCGCAACGACATCGCCACCGCGGTCGGGGAGATCGTCGCGCTCTATCGCAGCCGGGGATGAACGCGGTGGACGCCGAGGTCCGGCGCCTGCTCGACGAACAGGCGATCCGCCGCGCGGCGACGCTCTACGCGATCGGCGCCGACCGCCGCGACCCGGCGATCTGGACAGCGATCATGGCCGAGGAGATGGTGCTGGTCACCCCGCGCGGCCGGATCGAGGGCCGCGCACGGGTGCTGGCCGCGCTTCCCAGGCTGGCGGCGGCCTTCGCCGCGACCCAGCACCGCGTGCTCAACCAACACCACATCATCGACGGCGACGACGCGACCGGCGAGACCTATTGCGTCGCCGACCATATGACCGAGGCAGCCGACGGCGCCCGCTCGATCCTGAGCTGGGCGATCCGCTACCAGGACAGGCTGCGCCGGATCGACGGCCGCTGGCTCTTCACCCGGCGCGAACTTGTCCTCGACTGGGAGGAACGGCGCGCCGCCGTGCCGCGCGCGGCCGGATAGACCGGCCATGGCCCGAGGCTTGTTGCACGATGCGCAACAACTGCCGCCCACAGGGGGATTGCGACTCCGTCGCCCATCCCGTCAAACAGCATCCCTATCCGACCGAAACATCGGCACAGGCGACATGGGGAGCTGACAGCATGAAAATCGGTTCGATGGCCCTTCTGGCCGTGCTTCTGGCGAGCGGCGCGAAGCTGTCGGCGGAGCCCGTCGCCGACACCGTCTATCGCCACGGCCGTATCTACACCGTCGATCGCGCGCATCCCTGGGCGGACGCCGTCGCGATCAAGGACGGCAAATTCTCCTATGTCGGCACCGACAAGGGCGTGCAGGCCTATATCGGCGGCACCACCAAGGTGATCGACCTCGCCGGCAAATTCGCGATGCCGGGCCTCCACGACGCGCACCAGCACATGCTCAAGGGCGAGGCGCGCTACATCTATTGCCAGATCGCGCCGGAAAGCCGGATCGAACAGATCGTCGCCAGCCTGAAATCCTGCTCGAAGGACCGGCAATATGGCGGCTGGATCGTCGCCGACGTCTATCGCGGCGACCTGTTCCCCGATGGCCATGCCGACCGCAAATATCTCGACGCGGCCTTTCCCGACACGCCCGTCTACATCCGCGAATGGTCCTATCATCACGGCCTCGCCAACACGAAGGCCCTCCAGATCGCGGGCGTCGACCGCGCCACGGCCGATCCCGAGGGCGGCCGGGTGCTGCACCGCGCCGACGGCGAGCCGACCGGCGAGTTCCTCTCCAAGGCGACCTGGCTGATCACCCAGCACATCCCCGCATTGCCCGCCGCGACGGTCGACGAGGCGTTGCTGCGCACCGCCGCGCTCTGCGCCGAATATGGCATCACCTCCGCGCAGGAGGCGACCGCGTCGCGCCAGATGCTCGAGGAGATGCGCAAGCTCGACCTCGCCGGCAAATGGACGCTGCGCACCGCCACCCACATCGTCTGGGGCAACCCGGCGAGCGCGCTGATGCCGCCGCAGGAGACCGAGGAGGTGATCGCCCACCGCAAGGACTATGCGACGTCGCACATCTTCACCGATTTCGTGAAGATCTACGTCGACGGCAGCCCGTTGCAGCCCCATTCGACCGACGTCGAGCTCGACGATCACGGCGAGGTCGCGGTCGCGCGCCTCTACGAGAAGCCCGCCGTGCTCAACGCCGCGCTGACCCGGTTCGACAAGATGGGCATCAAGGTGAAGATGCACGCCGTCGGATCGGGCGCGATCCGCACCGCGCTCGACGCGATCGAGGCCGCCCGCACCGCCAACGGCAATTCGGGCATCCTCCACGACGTCGCGCACAGCCTGCGCTATTCGCCGCAGGACATCGATCGCCCGGCCAGGCTCGGCGCGGTCGGCGAGATGTCGCCGGCGATCTGGCAGATCAAGGGGCCGCTGACCAAGAACCTGGCCGGGGCCTGGCCGTTCAAGTCGCTGCTCGCGCGCGGCACGCTGATGACGCTGGGCAGCGACTGGGTCGTGCTGCCGGCGCCGAACCTGTTCCCGGCGATCGGCGGCATGCTCGATCACGGCCCGGAATCGATCGGCCTCAAGGACGCGATCGAGATCGCGACGATCAACGGCGCCAAGTCGGTCGGCTGGGACAAGGTCAACGGATCGATCGAGGTGGGCAAGTTCGCCAACATGATCGTGCTCGACCGCGACCTGTTCAAGATCCCCGCCGCCGACATCGGCGAGACCAAGGTCCTGTCGACCGTCTTCGAGGGACGCGAGGTCTACGCCCGGCCGCAATGACGGTCAGGTGCGGCCGCGCCGACGCCGAAACGACCGCCTGACGACAGGAGGGAGGACGCATCGCGTCTTCCCGGAGGGCGCCTTCGACCTGGGTTCGTCCGTCGTGTTGCGGCCTGCGCAACAACTTCGCCTGGAGCGGCGATTGAGCCCCGCTCCGATTGGGACACAATCCATCACGGGAACAACAAAGGGGGTCATCATGTCTCATATGCATTTCAGGACACGCGTCAGCTCGCTTGCCATGGCCGCGATGGCCGGGCTCCTCGTCGGCCTGCCGATGGCGGCGTCGGCGCAGGCGCTGCCCGCCAGCGCGGCCGACGAGCCGGCGGCGGACCAGGAGATCACCGTCACCGGCTCGCGCATCATCCGCGACGGCACCGAGGCGCCGAGCCCGCTGACCGTGGTCGGCGCGGACCTGCTCGACAAGCGCCAGGCGGTGAACGTGGCCGACGTGCTCAACGAGCTTCCGGCCTTCCGCGGTTCCACCACGCCGGCCAGCACCACGAACAACACCAAGAACGTCGGCGCCAACTACGCCAACCTCCGCAGCCTCGGCACCAACCGGACGCTGACCCTGGTCGACGGCGTCCGCCATGTGCCCTCGTCCGACCTGGGCCAGGTCGACCTCAACTTCATCCCCTCGCTGCTCGTCGAGCGCGTCGAGGTCGTCACCGGCGGCGCCTCCGCGGTCTACGGGTCGGACGCGGTCGCGGGCGTGCTCAACCTGGTGCTGCGCCGCAAATATGAAGGCTTCCAGGTGCGCGGCGACGTCGGCATGACGCAGCATTCGGACGGCAAGGAATATCGCGGCGCCTTCCTGGGCGGCGTGCAGTTCGGCGGCGGGCGCGGCTATGCGACGCTGGCGGTCGACGTCTATCGCAGCGACGGCGCCAAGGACGCCTATTCGCGCGACTGGGGCCGGCGCTCCTACGGCCTCGTCACCAACGTCGCCGGCGCGACGCCGGTGCGGATCATCGCCTCGAACGTCCAGAACGCGACGATGACGCCGAACGGCATCATCACCTCGGGCCCGCTGCGCGGCACCACCTTCAACGCCGACGGCACGCCGCGGCCGTTCACCTATGGCCAGCTTCCCGGCGCGCAGCTCATGATCGGCGGTGAGGGCCAGGGCACCCGGCTCTATCTCGGCGACGCGCTGCTTCCCGAGCTCGACCGGCGGGTGGCGTATCTGCGCACCGGCTACGAGGTCTCCGACGCGCTCGAGCTGAGCCAGGACTTCTCCTATGGCTGGTCGAAGGGCGTCGCCTCGACCCCCTATTATTTCAACTATGGCAACCTGACGATCCAGCGCGAGAATCCGTTCCTGCCGGCGTCGGTCGCGGCGCAGATGGACGCCGCGGGCGTCTCCTCCTTCGGCTTCGGGCGGCTGTGGACCGACGTGGGCCGGCCGGTGCCGGTCTCGACCACCGAAACCTGGCGCAGCGTGACGGGGGCCAAGGGCTCGCTCGCGCCGAGCTGGAACTGGGCCGCCAATTTCGAATATGGCCAGAACAAGTATCGCCAGCAGATCCTGGGCGCGTTCATGGCGGCGCGCGCGGCCGAGATGATCGACGCGGTAAGCGCGCCCGACGGCTCGGTCGTCTGCCGCGTGGCGCTGACCAACCCGTCGACCGCCTGCCGCCCGTTCAACCCGTTCGGCACCAACCGCAACACCGCCGACGTCCAGAATTATTTCCGGGCGGACCAGGACCTGCGCCAGACCCAGCGCGAGATCGCGGCCAGCGCGGGCATCACCGGCAAGCTGTTCGACATCGGCGCCGGCCGCTGGGGCGTCGCGATGGGCGGCGAATATCGCCGCGAGACGCTCCACGCGGTCGCGGACCCGCTGTCGCGGGCCGGCGTGTTCACCTTCGGCAATGCGCGCAACGTCGACGGCAAGTTCAACGTCAAGGAAGCCTATATCGAGCTGGAGGCGCCGCTGCTCGCCAACCTTCCGTTCGTCGAGGCGCTGACCCTGAACGGCGCCTATCGCTATGCCGACTACAGTTCGAGCGGCGGCATCAGCATGTGGAAGCTGGGCGCCACCTGGGACGTGTCGGACGACCTGCGCTTCCGCGTCACCCGCTCCCGCGACGTGCGCGCGCCGAACATCCCCGAGCTGTTCACCCCGGCGCGCGGCCTCGCGACGCAGACGATCCTCGATCCGTTCCGCGGCAATGCCGCGACGCTGGTCTTCCCCTTCGTCCAGGGCAATCCCAACCTGAAGCCGGAGACCGCGAACACGCTGTCGTTCGGCGCGGTGCTGAAGCCCTCCTTCATCCCAGGCTTCAACTTCTCGGTCGACTATTACGACATCAAGATCGACGACGCGATCGCGACGGTCGCGCCGCAGGACATCGTCAACCTGTGCTTCGGCGGCCAGAACGACGCCTGCAGCCAGATCGTCCGCGACGGATCGGGCACGATCACCCAGATCAGCAGCACCGGCATCAACATCGCCACCCAGCGCACCAAGGGCATCGATCTCGAGCTCGGCTACCGGACCGACCTGGGCGAGGGCAAGCTCGACTTCCGCGTCTTCGCCAACCACACGATCAAGTCGACGCTGGTCAACGGCGCGCTCATCACCCGGCTGGCCGGGCAGAACAACGGCGCCGGCACCCCGTCCTGGGCAGCGAGCGCGATCGTCGGCTATGACATCAACCGGATCTCCGCGACCTTGCAGGCCCGCTTCATCAGCGCGGGCAAGTACGACCGGAGCTTCGTCGAGGGCCGCGACATCGCCGACAACACGCTGCCGAGCGCGACCTATCTGAGCCTCAACGCCCAGTATCGGATCGGCCCGGCGGAGGAACCCGGCCGCTACAAGCTGTTCGCGACGGTCGACAATCTGCTCGACAAGGACCCGCCGGCGGTGCCCGCCTCGGTGCTGCCGACCAACCCGCAATTCTACGACGTCCTCGGGCGCCGTTTCCGGGTCGGTTTCTCGGCGAACTTCTGACCCTTCGCCGGGGGGGGGATCGGGACCGGCCGGCATCGCGCCGGTCCCGATCCCCCGCGCGCCGACGCGCAACATGTCGGCGAAATGTTGCCACTTGCGCAACAAGTGGACGGAGGGCGGGCGTTGTATTGCCCTTCCCCCTGGCTTCATAGGTTCCGAAGGAACAACCGGAGTATTCATGTCCCGCTTTGCTCTTTGGTCGCGACGCCGCTTCCTGCAGGCCACCGCCGTCTCGATCCCCGTGGCGACGGCCCTGTCCGGTGCCGAGGGCTTCGCCGCGCCGGCGAAGGGCAGCGACGCCGCAGCGCTCCAGGCGCGGATCGCCGGCACCGTCGTCGTCAAGGGCGACGACGGCTACGAGACCTGGCGCGAGGCGATGATCTGGCAGCGGGCGAAGGCCGACCGGCGGCCCGACATGATCGTCCAGGTCGAGCGGGTCGAGGACGTGCAGGAGGCCGTCCGCTTCGCCGCCGCCAACGGGATGAAGGTCACCACCCGCTGCGGCGGCCACAGCATGGCCGCCTGCTTCCTGCGGGACCGCGGCATGCTGATCGACGTCAGCCGGCTCGACGGGATCGCCGTCGACAAGGCCCCGAAGGTCGCGACGGTCGGCCCCGGCGTCTTCTCGCGCGGGCTGGCCGAGCGGCTGGCGGAGGACGATCTCGCCTTTCCCGGCGCCCATTGCGGCACCGTGCCGATCAGCGGCTTCCTGCTCGGCGGCGGCGTCGGGCTGAACACCAATGCCTGGTCGCAGGGGATGAGCGTGTTCGCCGTCAAGGCGGTCGACATCGTCACCGCCGACGGCCGGCTGCTGCGCGCCAGCGAGACCGAGAACCGCGACCTGTTCTGGGCCGCTCGCGGCGGCGGTCCGGGCCTGTTCGGCGTGGTCGTCCGCTTCCACCTGCAATGCTTCGACGCGCCCAAGGTGATCTGGGGCGCGAGCTACACCTTCGCCTATGGCGAGCTCGACGCGGTCACGCGGGTCATGGACACCGTCGTCCCGCGGCTCGACAAGGATGTCGAGGTGCTGTTCGCGGTCGCCGCCGCGCCCGACGTCGCCGAGGACGCGCCGGTCGAGCAGCGCCAGCGCATCTATCTCGACATCAACGCCTTCGTCGCAAGCGAGGCCGAGGGCCGGCGCAAGCTCGCCCCGCTGCTGGGCGATCCGCTGATCGCCCGCGCGATCGACCGGATCGAGAACCGCGCCGGCAATTTCGACCGCTATTATAGCGACAACGAGGCGTCCTTCCCGCAGGGCTACTGGATGGGCGACGACGCCTGGATCGACCGGCCGATGGAAGCGGTCGAGATATTGAAGCGGCACATCCCCAACTGCCCGGCGCCGCGCGGCACGCCGCTGCTGCTCTACATGGGCACCAACAAGATGCCCGACGCCGCCTGCTCGCGGATCGGCCGCTTCTACCTCGCTTATTACATGGAATGGGACGAGCCCGCGCAGGAAGCCGCCAGCCGCGCCTATTGCCTCAAGCTGTTCAAGGAACTGAAGTCCGTCTCCAGCGGCAGCTACATCAACGAGATGGACCAGGAGGGGCGGCCCGAGGACATCCGCGACTGCTACTCCCCCGAGGCCTGGGCCCGGCTCGCCAGGCTGCGCCGGCAATGGGACCCCAAGGGGGTGTTCCACGGATTTTACGGCCAGTCATGACCGGCGCCCTCGCCCGCCGTCCTTCCATCATCGCCTCGGGAATCGTGCAATGAAATCGCTATCGCCCAAAGCCGGCCTCGTCGCGGCGCTGCTGCTCTTCTCGGGCGTCGCGGCCGGAAAGGCCCTGACCGCGCCGAAACCCGCGCAGGACGCGGCCACCGTCGTCCACGAACTCTACGAGGCGTTCGAGCGCGGCGACATGGCCGCGCTGGAGCGGCTGATCGCTCCCGACGCGACCTGGACCTATTATGGCCCGGCCGACAAGCTGCCGTTCGGCGGCACGCGGCACGGCCCCGCCGGCGTCGCCGACTTCTTCGCCAAGGTCGACGAAACGCTGGAGAATCCGGTCGCGACCCAGTTCGGCTATATCGTCACGGGCGACACGGTCGCGGTGCCGGGCACCGAGGAGAGCACGGTCCGCAGCACCGGCATCCGCTACAAGGCCGACCTCGTCCATGTCTTCAAGGTCCGCGACGGCAAGATCGTCAGCTTCGAGGAGTTCATCGACAGCGGCAAGGTCCTGCTCGCCTTCCAGGGCGACAAGAGCGCCGGGATCGCCGCCGCGCGGCCGTCGCTCGGCAGCGACGCGGGCAAGGCGGTCTTCACCACCTGTGCGGGATGCCACGGCAATGCCGGGGAGGGCCGCGCCTATATGTACGCGCCCAACCTGACCGGCCAGGACCCGGACTATCTCGTCCGCCAGCTCACCAATTTCCGCGAGGGCAAGCGCGGCAAGACCGACGACGCGCACGGCTTCCAGATGGTCGGACGGGCGACGGCGGTTCCGGGGCCCGAAGGCGTCAAGGCAGTGGTCTCCTACATCGCCGCGCTGCCCAAGCTGCCGGCCGCCCCGGTCGCGCAGCGCGCCGTGCCGGCCGCGATCGGCGAACTGGTCCAGACCTGCGCGACCTGCCACGGCGAAACGGGCGAGGGCAATCCGGCGATGCCGGCTCCGGCGCTGAACCGGCTGGACAAGCGCTACATCGCCCAGCAGCTCGTCAATTTCCGCGACGGCAAGCGCGGCTATCATGCCGACGACGCGGCCGGCGCGATGATGGCGGCCTCGGCGAAGGAGATCCCGGACCAGGCGGCGATCGCCGCCCTCGCCGACCATTATGGCCGCGACTGACCGGTCGCGGTCGGGACCAATCCCCGCGCGCCCGACGGTCCGGCGCGCCCACTACAGCGAAACAACCGGCCGCGACGGCGCGGCCCCGAAACTGGAACATTGCAATGGCTGACGACATGACGACCTCGACCCGGATCGACTTCATCTACCTGTCCGAGCAGGACATGATCCGGGCGGGCGTCACCGACATGGCGGCCTGCGTCGATACGATGGAGGAGATGTTCGCCCTCCTCTACCATGGCGACTATCGGATGGCGGGGCCGAGCAACAACTCGCACGGCTCGGTGGTGGTGTTCCCCGAGGATTCGCCCTTCCCGGACATGCCCAAGCCGACCCCCGATCGCCGCTTCATGGCGATGCCGGCCTATCTGGGCGGGCGGTTCCGCACCGCCGGCATGAAATGGTACGGCTCCAACATCGCCAATCGCGAGAAGGGGCTGCCCCGCTCGATCCTGATGTTCGTGCTCAACGACGCCGACACCGGCGCGCCGCTCGCCTTCATGTCGGCCAACCTGCTGTCGGCCTATCGCACCGGCGCGGTGCCCGGCGTCGGCGCCCGCCACCTCGCCCGCAAGGATTCGAAGGTGGTCGGCATCCTCGGCCCGGGGGTGATGGCGAAGACCTCGCTCTCCGCCTTCATGGCGGTCTGCCCACTGATCGACACGGTCAAGGTCAAGGGTCGCGGCCGGAAGAGCCTCGACGCCTTCCTCGCCTGGGTGGCCGAGACCTATCCGCAGATCACCACCGTCCAGGTCGTCGACACGATCGAGGAGGTCGTCCGCCATTCCGACATCGTGACCTATTGCCAGTCGGGCGCGATCGGCGATCCGTCGATCTATCCGGTCGTGAAGCGCGAATGGGTCAGCCCCGGCACCTTCCTGTCGATGCCGTCGCTGACCAATATCGACGAGGGCATGGAATCGCCCGAGATCCGCAAGGTGCTCGACAATCCCGGCCTCTACGACGCCTGGCACGAGGAGAATCCGAAGCCGGTCCACAACAACGTGCCCGTCGTCGGCATCCGCTTCCTCGACCTGATCGACGAGGGCCGCATGTCGCGCGACCAGATCGAGGACCTCGGCAAGATCGTCGCCGGCGAGGCCCCCGGCCGCCGCGACGACGACGAGATCATCATCATGTCGGTCGGCGGCATGCCGGTCGAGGACGTCGCCTGGGGCACGGTCGTCTACCGCAACGCCGTCGAGAAGGGGATCGGCGTCCCGCTCAACCTGTGGGACCAGCCCGTCCTGCGCTGATCCGCCGCCGATCCCCTTTCCGTCCCGAAGGACCCGGACCATGACCGATATCGTCAAAGTGAAGACCGGCTCCCCCGCCGAGGAGCGGGGCAGCTATTCGCGGCTCGTCGCCGTCGACAACCTGATCTTCGTCTCCAACACCGCCGGCCGCAATCCGCGCACCAAGCTGATCCCCACGGACCTGGCCGAGCAGACCCTCCAGGTCCTCGCCAATATCGACGCGGCGCTGGCCTCGGTCGGCTCGACGCTGGAGGATGTCGTCGCGGCGCGCGTCTTCGTCCAGTTCCCCGAGGACATCGACGCCGTCATGACCGCCTATGCCGACAAGATGCGCGGCATCAACCCGACCCTCACCCTGACCAGCCCGCCGCTCGGATCGAGCGAGTTCAAGGTCGAGATCGAGGTCACCGCCTATCGCGGCGCGGCGAAGGCGAACGTCCAAGAGATCAGCATCTCGCTCTGACGCCCCCGTCCATCGAACCCAGGGATCAATGCCGTGGCGCCAAGCATCACTCCGGTCCAGACCTCACAGGAGATGCCGCGATCGACGACGGTGGCCGTGATCGGCGGCGGCATCGTCGGCCTGATGGCCGCGCTGACGCTGGCCGAGCGCGGCATCCCCGTGACCGTCCTCGAAAAGGGTCGGATCGCGGGCGAGCAGTCGTCGCGCAACCTCGGCTGGATCCGCAAGATCGGACGCGAGGAGCATGACCTGCCGCTCTCGCTGGCGTCCGAACGGCTGTGGACGGCGATGGTCGATCGGGTCGGCGCCGACGTCGGCTATCGCCGCGCCGGGATCATGTACGTCGCCCGGACCGAGGCGGAGATGGCCGGGCACCGCGCCTGGCTGGACGCGGTCGGTAACGCGCTCGACGCGCGCCTGCTGACCCCCGGCCAGATCGACCAGCTCGTGCCCGGCGGCACCGGCGGCTGGGCGGGCGGCATCCACTCGCCGACCGACGGGCGCGCCGAGCCCAGCCTCGCGGCGAGCGCGATCGCCCGCGCCGCACTGGCGAAGGGCGCGGTCATCGTCGAGGATTGCGCGGTCCGCACCCTGTCGATGGCGGCCGGCCGGGTGTCCGGCGTCGTCACCGAGCGCGGCGAGATCGGCTGCGACCAGGTCATCCTCGCCGGCGGCCTGTGGTCGCGGCGCTTCCTCGGCAATCTCGGCGTGTCGCTGCCCACCCTGCCGCTGATCGCCTCGGTCCTGCGCACCGCGCCGATGGAGGGCCCGACCGAGATCGCGGTCGGCGCGCCCGACTTCTCGTTCCGCAAGCGCGCCGACGGCGGCTACACGATCACCCAGCGCGGCGGCTTCGTCGCGCCGCTGGTCCCCGACAGCCTGTTGATCGGCCATCGCTATCTGCCGATGCTGCGCGCGCAGTGGCGGAACGTGCGGCTCTCGCTCGGCCGCGCCTTCGTCGACGACCTCGCGCTCGGGCGCCGCTGGAACGCAGCGGCGACATCACCGTTCGAGCGGGTCCGGACGATGGACCCGCCGGTGAACGAGGGCCTCAACGCCGAGGCGATGCGCAACCTGATCGCCGCCTGGCCGGTGTTCGGCAACGCCGTGATCGAGGAAAGCTGGGCCGGCGCGATCGACGTCACCCCGGATTCGCTGCCGGTCATCTCGCCGGTCGCGAAGCTGCCCGGCCTGACCCTCGCCTCGGGCTTCTCGGGCCATGGATTCGGCACCTCGCCCGCCGCGGGCCAGCTCGCCGCCGATCTCGCCACCGGTGCGACGCCGATCGTCGACCCCGCCTTCTACCGGCTCGAACGGCTCAGAGCCTGATCGTTTGAGGTGGAAACGCTCTGCGTTTCCACCGATGACGTGAATCAGGCTCTATTCAATGGTTGAGACCTTGATTCACGGTTCAGGCTGATTCAGCCTGAACCGATCAAGGTCTAGCTGATAGGAACCAGCGCGCGCCGAAGCGCGCGCATCGCTTCCTCGCTGCTCGCATCGCGGCTGATCATCACGATCCGGCTCGACCGGTCGTCGCTCGGCCAGCGGTCGAGCAGGCGCGGCGGGTGGAACAGGTCCTGCACGCCGTCGATCACCACCGGCCGGTCGGTGTCGCGGACCCGCAGCAGCCCCTTGATCCGCATCAGCCGCCCGCGATGCGCGGTGACGACATCGTCGAGCGCACCGGCGATCACCGGCCAGGGCAGCACGTCGTCGAAGCGCCACGAGGCCGTGGTGACGAGCGCATGGTCGTGGTGGTGGTCATCATGGTCCGGCGGCGCCCGCAGCCCGAGCAGGCGGAACGGCTCCAGTAGCCGACCGACCGCCGCGTCCTCCGAGCCCGCGACCAGGATCGTCGCGTGCGGCGCGGTCGCCGCCAGCAGGTCGCGCAAGCCGTCGACCGCGCCACTATCCGCCAGATCGGCCTTGCTGATCAGTATGGCGTCGGCATGCGCCGCCTGGCTCGCCGCCTCGGGCTGGCTGCGCAGCGTCGCCGCCCCCAGCACGCCGTCGACCAGGGTGATCACCGCGCTCAGCACGAAGTGCCGCTGGATCCAGCCGTCGGCGATGAAGCGCGCCAGGATCGGCGCCGGATCGGCGACGCCGGTCGTCTCGACGATCACCCGCGCGAAGGGCGGGATCGAACCGTCGCGCCGTCGCAGGTCGAGATCGCGCAGCGCCAGGCCGAGATCGTCGTTCATGACGCAGCAGACGCAGCCATTGGCGAGCAGTTGCGGCGGCGGCGATCCGCTGCGGACCAGCAGCTCCTGGTCGATCCCGATCTCGCCCACCTCGTTGACCAGCAACGCGCTGCCGGCGAAGGCGGGGTCGTCGAGCATCCGCCCGATCAGCGTCGTCTTGCCCGCCCCCAGGAAGCCGGTGACGAGCAGCACCGGGATCGGCGCGGCCTCATCGGGCATCGTGGACGATGCGCCCTTCGAAGACCGTCGCCACCACCCGCGCCTCGCCGATATCGTCGACAGGGCCGTCGAACAGATTGCGGTCGAGCAGGATGAAGTCGGCCGACTTGCCGACCTCGATCGAGCCGGTCAGCGCCTCGGCCCCCACCGCCCGCGCGCCCGCCAGCGTCAGCATCTCGATGCCGGTGGCGAGGTCGACCGATTCCGCGCCATGCTGGAGCAGCCCCTGCAGCGCGGGGAACAGGTTCGGTTCGGGCAGGAAGGTCCAGTCGGTGCCGACGGTCACGCGGGTCCCCATCCGGGCCAGCGTCCCGAACGGATAGCCGCGGTCGCGGAAGGCGGCCAGCTCGGGCATGTCGCCGAACCAGATCGGCGGCGACATCTCGGCGGTGACGTTCAGCTCGGCAAAACAGGCGAGGTCATCCGGCCGGACGAAGCAGCAATGGCTGATCTCCTGGATCGTCCCGCCGTCGCTCGCCGCCCGTATGTCGCGCATCGCCTGGAGGACGAGCTGTACCGCCGCGTCGCCGGTGCAGTGGATCTTGGCGGTGATCCCCGCCTTGTCCCACGCGGCGAGCGCGGCCGCCATCTCCTCGCGGCTGTGGAGCAGCTTGCCGGGCTGCGGCTGCCCCGTCGCGGGATCGATCTGGGCATCGGTGAAATGCGGGCCGAGCGGCGAGCCGTCCATGAACACCTTGACGAAATCGGTCTTCACCCGCTCGCTGGCGAAGCGCAGCCGCTCCTCGATCAGCCGGTCGAGCGCCTCGCTGGTGGCATGGCCGAAATGCTCCTCGCGCCACGGGATATGCGCATAGACGCGCAGTGCGAGCCCCTCGTCCCGGTCGATCTGCTGGAGCATCTCCAGCTCGGGCCGGGTCGCGGACGCCTCCTGGATGCCGGTCACGCCGAACCGGCTCGCCGTCTCCAGCGCCCAGCGCAGCGCGCCGCGATGCACGTCGGGCTCCGGGCTCGGCAGGGCGTTGAACAATTGCCACGTCGCGCGCTCGACCAGCTCGCCGGTCGGCTCGTTCGATCCCGCCCGCCGCACGATCCGGCCGCCGAAGGGATCGGGCGTGTCGGCGGTGATCCCGGCCAGTTCGAGCGCCTTGGAATTGGCGAGGCCGTGGTGGAGCGAATAGTCGTGGAGATAGACGGGGGTGTCGGGGAATTTCTCGTCGAGATATTTCCGGTCGACCTCGCCCGCCTCGGACAGGGTCGGGTTGAAGTCGCCGCCGATCACCCAGCCGGCGAGCTTGCCGCGCGAGCAGGCGATGCAGTCGCACAGCCTTTCGCCATAGTCGCGGCCCAGCGCATCGGCGGGCAGCCGGCATTCGTAGCGATGCTTCAGCCCGGCGAGCAGGATATGGCCATGCGCATCGTGGATGCCGGGCATGACCATGCGGCCGCCCAGATCCACGATGGCGCAGCCATCACCCGCCGCGGCCAGGATGTCGGCCGAACGGCCGACCCCCGCGATCCTTCCATCCTCCACGAGGATCGCTTCCGCCCAGGATCGGGCCGCATCGACGGTGTAGATGCGGCCGTTGACATAGGCGGTCGGCCGGGCCGGCTGGTCCATGGGTCCTGTCCTTCCGTCGCGATCCTACCAGCGATAGCGCACGGCCGCACCATAGGTGCGCGGCATCGCGTAGCGCACCTGGATGATGCCGAGCGACGCGAAGGACGGGCCGCCATAGGTGGTGTTGAGCCGGTTGCTGATATTGTCGACGAACGCCCGCAGCTGCCAATGCTCGGCCGCCTCGTAGGTGATCGAGGCATTATGCTTGAAATAGCCTTCGAGCTGCGTGCCCGGATCGCCGAAATTGCCCGAATAGCGGGCCGACCGCGCCTCGAAGTTCCAGTCGAGCGCGAGGCTCTGGTCGTTCGGCAGCGCGATCGTGTAGGTCGCGCCGCCGCTCGCGCTCCACTTCGGCGCGAAGGCCATCGGGCGATCGGCTACGACCGTGGTGCCCACCGGGGTGACCTTCGCCACGTCCTCGATGTCGGTGTGCAGATAGGCGCCTGCCGCATAGAGGCGAAGCTCCGGCGTCACCGCCGCCTCGATATCGGTCTCGATGCCGTAGGCGGTCGCGTCCTGGTTGGTGATCAGGCCGGCCAGCCCGACATAGTTGAACGCCTGATAGTCCTTATAGTCGTAATAGAAGGCCGAGGTGTTGATGCGCAGCTTGCGATCGAACAGCGTCGACTTCTGCCCGACCTCGTAGGAGATCAGCGTTTCATCGCCATAGGGAATCCGCGCGAGCGAGACTCCGGTGGGATAGAAGCCGTTGTTGAAGCCGCCGGCCTTGGTCCCGCGCGAGATGCTGGCATAGAGCAGGTTGTTGCTGTCGGGCTTGTAGTCGAGCTCGATCTTCCCCGACCACAGGGTGGCCCTGTACTTCAGCCGGAACGGGACCGGGGTGCCGGTGCCGCCGTCACCGACCAGGAAGCAGTCGCCCACCGCGCCGCCGCCGCAATCGCGCAGCGCCGCATTGTCGCGATCGGCGAAGGTCTTGCGGTCGCGGGTTACGCGGATGCCGCCGATCGCGGTGAACTTGCCGAAGTCCTGCTCGATCTGGCCGAACACCGCGCCCGAATTGGTCCGCAGCCGCCAGTCGGCGTTGAGGCTGATCGGGAAATAGGTGCCGTTGTAGAGCCCCGTCGCCGGATCGACCGCGGTCGGCCCGTCGAGCGGGAAGTTGAACACCGCCGTCGGCTGGTCCTTGCCCAGCGCGCGCATGCCGTAGAGGCCGACCGTCCAGCGGGTCGACTGCCCGTCATGATAGAGGCGCAGTTCCTGGGTCAGCTGCTTGCCCTGATAGGGGAAGCTCGCGAAGACCAGCGGGTTCGGGGTGCCGTCGCTGTCCTCCTGCATCCGCCGCTTGTACGACTGGTAGCCGGTCAGGCTGGTGAAGGTCGTGTCACCGAACTTCTTCTCGATCCGCAGCAGGCCCGAATAGCCGGACGAACGGAGGAAGGCCGCGTCGTTGGTGTTGACGACGTTCTTCTTCGCCGCCGGGGTGTTGCGCTCGGCATAGCCGACCGCGTCGACGATCGTCGGGTCGGCGACCACCAGGCCGTTGGCGTCGACGAAGCCCGTCTTGCTCTCATAATAGGCATGGGTCGTCTTGGTGCGGCCATATTCGCCCTTGAGCAGGATGTCCCAGCCGTCGTCGCCCTGGTAGCGGAGCTGGAGGCGGGCGGCGTCCGATCCGGCCTGGCCGCCGCGCTCCAGCGCGGGGTTGATGTTCCTCTGGAAACCGTCGCTGTGGCGCGACGTGCCCGACAGGCGCATCGACAGCGTGTCGCTCAGCGGCGCGGTCGCGGCGCCTTCGAGCTTGAGGTCGTTGAAGCGGCCGTAGCTGGCCGAGAGATAGCCCTCGGCGGTCTGGCTCGGGCGCTTGGTGATGTAGTTGATCAGGCCGCCGGTCGAGTTGCGCCCGAACAGCGTCCCCTGCGGGCCGCGCAGCACCTCGACCCGGTCGAGGTCGAACAGTGCGAAGTCGACCGCCGGGACCGCGACGATGTAGAATTCGTCGACATAGGAGGTGACCGGCGCCTCATGGCCTTCGCCGAAGTCGTTGAGGCCGATGCCGCGGATCACGACGTTGGACGAGGTGCCGGGGCCATAGGGCGAATAGCTTTCCAGCCCGACCACCTTGCCGGCGAGATCGGCGCTGCTGGCGATGTTGCGGTTGGCGATCTGCTCGGGCGTCACCGCGGTGATGGCGATGCCCACCCGCTGGATGTTCTGGGCGCGCTTCTGCGCGGTGACCACGATCTCCTGCAGGCCGCCGGCCGCATCGTCGGCCGAATCCGCGGCGACCTGGGCCTGGGCCATGCTGGCGCCCAGCCATAGCGCCGCGCCGCCGAGAAGCATGATCCTGACCCGGTTGGACTTCGACATTCTTTCCCTTTCCGCGTGGATAATTCCACGCTGCGCTCGATTTTGGCGGAAGGTCGTCGAAGCCCGGGGCGATCACAACGGCCCCGGGACCCGCAGTTGTTGCGCGATCCGCAACGTTGCTTTTCGATGATCCGGGCGGTTCGGCCCCGAGGCCGGGCGTCAGCCGCGCGCCGGCGGCTGCGCGGATTGCTCCTCGTCGAGCCGGTGCATCTCGCGCACCAGCGCGTTCTGCAGGGCGAGCGCCGCCGGGGTCATGCGGCGGCCGGCGCGGCTGACCAGATGGAGCCGGATGTCCGACAGTTCGTCGCTCAGGATCGGCCGCTCGACGATGCCGCCGATCGCCGCGGCGGGATGCCCCAGGATGCGCGGCAGCATGGTGACGCCCATGCCCTGCGCGACGCTGTCGAGGATGACCTGGATCGACGGCGACTTCATGACGATGTTGAGCGGCAGGCCGCGTTCGGTGAACACCGAATGGATGATCTCGAGCAAGCGGGAGCCGGCATCGGGCAGCACCAGCCGCTCGCCCGATACCTGCACCGGCCAGATCGCCTCCTCGCGCGCCAGCGGATGCTTCTCCGACATGAACAGCGAGAAGGGTTGCCGGCTGGTCGCGAGCAGCTTCAGCCGCACGTCCTGCGCGGTGTCGAACAACAGGCCGAGCTGCGCCCCGTCGTTGAGCACCAGCCGCTCGGCCTCGTCGCCGTCGGCCGCCTTCATCTCGATGTTGATGTCGGGATATTTGGTCGAGACGGTGGCGAAGGCCTTGAGGAAGCGCGCCGCCAGCAGCCCCTGCGCGACGACGATGCGGATCGTCGAGGTCCGCGTGCTGCGCAACTCGGCGAGGCGCGCCAGCAGCTCCTGATGCTCGACGACCCGCCGCTCATAATATTCGATCAGGAGCTGCCCGGCCTCGGTAAGCTGGACCTTGTAGGAGCCCTTCTCGACCAGGTCGATGCTCAGCGCCCGTTCGAGCAGCTTGATCTGCCGGCTGATCGACGAGGCCGCGACCCCCAGATAATCGGCGGCGGCGCGCATCGAGCCGTGGCGCGCCGACAGGGACAGATATTGCAGCCGGTGATCCTGGACGCTGATCTCGTAGGTGCGGCGGCTGATACCTGGCATCTAGCGGCTTACCGTGCCTGCGCCTTCGACGCGGCCTGTCCGCGCGCCTTGCGATTGCGGCCCGGTTGCCGCTCGACCAGCGGGACGAGGTCGAGCTCGCTCAGCAGCAGGCCCTGCTCGGCGAAGAAGAAGTCGCGCGAGACGAACCAGTCGCCGTCCTTCTCCTGCCAGATCATCAGCACGCGATGGATCTCGACGTCGCCGGTCATCAGCGTGTTGCGGTTGGTGATGTTGCCGAACGCGACCGAGCCGATCACCGTGATCGGGTCGATCTCGATCTCGATCGAACGGCACACGTCGCGGACCTCGATGAACAACCGGGTGATCGCCTCATGGCCGATCTGGGCGGGCAGCTCGCGCCCTTCCATGATCGCATCCGGAAGGTAGAAGTCCCGGACCATCACGGCGAGCTGGCCCGCCCGGAAACGGTTCTCGAACTCGCGGCATTTCGCGGCCACGCGCTGGGCCACCGCCCCCTGATCAGTCATGGGTCATGGCTCCGCCGTCAGGCAGTCCGCGACGGCCGCGGTATCGATGAACTCGTCGAAGCGCGTCATCAGGCCGTCCTTCACCTCATAGACGTGCGACCATTGCACCCGATACTCCCTACCGGTCGCCAGCGACATGCTGTGCTCGATCCCACGTCCGAACACCTGGTCGCCCACGCCCACCAGCGCGATCGGGGTCATCTCCTTGACCTCGATCACCTGGCCGACCCGGGCGAAGAAGTCCTGCACGCCCGCATGGCCGACGAAGGTCCCGGCAAAGGGAATCCGGTCGCGCGGACCATGATAGGTCCATTCGATGTCCGGCGACAGGGTCGCGAAGGCGGCCGCGATGTCCCCGGCGTTGAACGCATCGAAGAAGCGCTTGACGATGTCGGCGCTGTCCTGGGCACTGCTCATTGCTCATCCTCAATTCGGGCGGCGACGCGCCGAGGTCGCCGGCCATGTCCGGCGATATGATGGCCGGGCGCGACGGCGGTCAATATCCGCGAGCCCGGCTGTTGTTGCGTCCCCGGCAACATTTTCACTGCTGATCGCGGTTGAACTGCGCGCGCATTGCCCCGAAGCATGGCGTTCATCCCTGCCATCCGGAGACCGCCCCCTTGCACGAACGGACCCGTTCCCCGTCCGGCCCCGCCGACGACCAGCCCGCGACCGGCATATTGGCGGAAGGCGTGCTCGGCAGCGTCGACATCACCTTCATGGTGCTGGCCGTCGCCGCGCCGATGGCGATCGTCGTCGCGACCATGCCGATCTCCTTCGCGCTGGGCAACGGCATGGGGGTGGCGGGCACCTATGCGCTGTCGGGCCTGGCGATCGCACTGTTCGCGATCGGCTATGTCCGCCTGCTGCCCCATATCCGCAACGCGGGCGCCTTCTACGCGATCATCGCGCAGACCTTCGGCCGGACGGCGGGGCTCGCCGGCTCCTATGTCGCGCTGGTCTCCTATGTCGCGCTGTGCTGCGCGACGCTGGGGGCGCTGTCCTATTTCGTCACCAGCCTGCTCCACACGCTGGGGCTCGATTTCGTCCATTGGGGCGTGAGCGCGCTGACGGTGATCGCGATCCTGGCGCTGCTCTCCTATTTCCGCATCGACTTCACCGCCAAGCTGCTCGCGATCGCGCTGGGGGCCGAGGTGATCGCCATCCTCGCGCTCGACGTCGCGATCCTGCTGGCCGAAGGCTTCGGGGCGCCCGGCCACATCTTCGCGCCGTCGGTCGTGCTCGCGCCGGGACTCGGCGTCAGCGCCATCTATGCCTTCAACTCGGTGATCGGCTTCGAGGCGACGGCGATCTATCAGGAGGAAGCCCGCAATCCGGAGGTCTCCATTCCCCGCGCGACCTATGCCGCGATCGGCGTGATCTGCCTGTTCTACGTGTTCACCGCCTATGCCTTCATCGTCGCGAGCGGGCCCGGCATCGGCGCCGCCGCCGGCAAGGACCCCGGACAGTTCGTGTTCGGCCTGGCGCGCCACTATCTCGGCCGGCAAGGCGAGGCGATCCTGTCGCTGCTGGTGATCAGCAGCGCCTTCGCCGCGGTGCTCGGCCTGTTCAACAACAGCGCGCGCTACGTCTTCGCCCTGGCCCGCGACGGGGCCCTGCCCGCCCGCCTCGCCCGGACGCGCAGCGCCAACGGCGCGCCGTTCAACGCCGGCCTGCCGGTCATCCTGATACTGTCGGTCGTGATCTCGCTGTTCGCGCTGGCCGGGCTCGACCCGCTGCTGTCGCTCACCACCGCGCTGACCGGCTTCGGCTCGGTCGGGCTGATGGCGCTGCTGACGATCACCGCCTTCGCCATCCCCGTCTTCCTCCGGAAACGGACCGGACGGCTCGGCCTGGTCTCGTTCTTCCCCTTCGCCGGCGGCGCGATGCTGGCGACCGGCACGATCCTCTCGGTCGCCAATTATCCGCTGCTGACCGGCACCGATTCGACCTTCATCAACCGGCTGCCGGCGCTGCTCCTCGTGATCGCGGGGATCGGCGTGGCGCAGGCCCTTCTTCTGCGTCGCCGCCGCCCCGAGGTCTTCGCCCGCATCGGGCTGAGCCAGGTGGCCGGGTAAACGCGCAGCCAATCAGGAGACGATCCCATGACGACGGCCAACGACCTTTCGCGGCTGAGCGCGAAGGCGCGCGACTTCATCGGCGGCACCAAGGGGCTGTTCATCGGCGGCGAATGGCGCGCCGCCGAGCGCGGCGAGACGCTGCCGGTGACCGATCCGAGCAGCGGAGATGAAGTGGGCCGCATCGCGCAGGCCAGCCCCGCCGACGTCGATGCCGCCGTGCAGGCCGCGCGCCGCGCGCTGGAGGACCCCGCCTGGGCGCGGATGCGTCCGCACCAGCGCGAGGAGATCATGCTCCGCCTCGCCGATCTGATCCGCGACGAGGCGGGGTCGCTGGCCGAGATCGAGACGGTCAACAGCGGCAAGCTGATCGCCAACACCCGCCTGTTCGACGCCGACCTGTCGGTCCACACGCTGCGCTACATGGCGGGCTGGGCGACCAAGCTCCACGGCGAGACGATGGACCTGTCGGTCCCCTATCTTCCGAACCTGCGCTTCAACGGGTTCACCCGGCGCTTCCCGGTCGGCGTCGTCGCCGCGATCACGCCATGGAACGTGCCGCTCTGCCAGGCGGTGTGGAAGCTGGCGCCGGTGCTGGCGACGGGCTGCACGATCATACTCAAGCCGTCCGAGCTGACCTCGCTCACCGCGCTGCGGCTGGCCGAGCTGTGCGACGCGGCCGGGGTTCCGCCGGGGGTCGTCAACGTCGTCACCGGCACCGGGGAGGTCACCGGCCGGGCGCTGATCGAGCATCCCGGCGTCGACAAGATCAACTTCACCGGCTCGACCCGGGTCGGCCAGCTTATCGCCGAACAGGCCGCCCGCAGCTTCAAGCATTATAATCTCGAACTCGGCGGCAAATCGCCGCTGATCATCGCCGAGGACGCCGACCTGGAAAAGGCGATCCCCGGCGCGGCCTGGGCGATCTACGGCAATTCGGGGCAGAATTGCTGCGCCGGATCGCGCGCGCTGATCCACGAGAGGCATTTCGACGCGGTGGTCGCCGGCGTCGCCGAGATCGCGGCGTCGATCCGGCTCGGGCCGGGGCTCGACCCGGCGTCGATGATGGGCCCGCTGGTCAGCGCCGACCATCGCGCCCGCGTCGCCGGCCATGTCGACCGCGCCCGCGAGGCCGGCGCCCGCGTCATAGGCGGCGAGATCGTCGAGAGCGCCGGAAGCTACTTCACCCCGGCGGTGATCACCGGCCTCGACCATGGCCACCCCACCGTGCAGCAGGAGATCTTCGGCCCGGTGCTGTGCGCCTTCCCGTTCAAGGACGACGAGGAGGCCCTGCGCATCGCCAACGACACCGCCTTCGGCCTCGGCGCCAGCATCTGGACCGAGGGGCTGCGGACCGCCAACCGCTATTTCGAGCGGCTGAAGACGGGCACGGTGTGGATCAACACCCACAACATCCTCGACCTCTCGCTGCCCTTCGGCGGCGCCAAGCAGTCCGGCGTCGGCTTCGAGCTGGGCCATGAGGGGATATTGTCGCACACGGTGATCCGCGCGGGCGTGATGCTCGACGAGGGTTAGGAAGTCATCGACCGGCCCGGGCCCAAAACGGCCTGGGTCGTATGACAGGTTCCGGATAAACGACGCCGCTCAGGCGTCGATGGCGCAACAACGCCTCAACCGAACATGCTTCGGACCAGATTCACTATCGGTTTTCGGTGAAGGGGATCATCATTACCCCCTTGAAAACTGGAGCGGGCGAAGGGATTCGAACCCTCGACCCCAACCTTGGCAACTTCGATAAGCGGCTTTTCCATGCTTTCCAAGGCTACGCCATACTACGATTTCTTCAACAGTTCTTGATACTTAACCTCTCCTATCGTATCCTGCTGCTGGACGCAATTGGGCGCCGCATGGAGACAATTTGGAGACAATACCCCTTCCGTCGGGCTTTGTCTCCAACTGGAGGATCACGATGCCAACCAGCAAGCTGACCAAGCGCGCGGTCGATGCGCTCGTGCCGCCGTCGAAAAAGCAGACCGTGCTTTGGGATACCGAGCTGAAAGGCTTCGGCGTGCGCGTGCTGCCGTCCGGCCTCAAGACGTTCATCGTCCAGTATCGCAACGCCGAGGGCATCAAGCGCCGCATCAATATCGCGCGCTATGGCGTGCTGACGGTCGATCAGGCACGCGACCAGGCCAAGCTCAAGCTGGCGGCCGTGATCGGCGGCGAAGACCCCGCCGATGAGGTTCGCCAGGCGCGCAAGGGAATGACGGTCGAGGAGATGTGCGACTGGTATCTGACCGAGGCTCGGGCGGGCAATATCCTCGGCCGCAAGAACCTGCCGATCAAGAAATCGTCGCTCGACATGGATGAGAGCCGCATCAAGACGCATATCAAGCCGCTCCTGGGCAAGCGGATCGTCAAGCATCTGACGATCGCTGATGTCGAGCAGATGCAGACCGATGTGAAGGACGGGAAGACGGCGAAGCCGCGCAGCGGCGGCCGGGGCGGCATGGCGACCGGCGGCGCCGGTGTGGCGGCGCGCTGCGTCGGCACGCTCCAGGCCATCATCGGGCATGCGAAGCATAAGGGCCTGCTGGACGCTCACCCGACGCAGGGAGCGAAGAAGCTGGCCGGTAAGAAGAAGACCCGGCGCCTGAACGTCGCCGAGATAGTGTTGATGGGCAAGGCGATGGCCTATGCGGAGCGCAATGGCGAGAACCCTGTCGCCCTCGGCGTGCTGCGCACGCTCTTGCTGACCGGATACCGCCGTGAGGAAGGCCAAGCGATGCACCGAGCCTGGGTCAATGGAGCCGGCGGCTATGTGGCATTCCCCGACACCAAGGGCGGCGCGCAGATTCGTGCGATCGGCCCTGCGGCCGTCAAGGCCGTCGAGAGCCAGCCGGTGATCGTGGGCAATCCGCACGCTTTCCCCTCGGAAGTCGGGCGGGGGCCATTCACCGCAGTCAGCGCCTGCCTCCAGCGCGTTGCCAAGCTGGCGGGGATAGAGGGCATTACGCCGCACACGCTGCGCCACACCTTCGGCAGCGTGGCGGGCGATCTCGGTTTCTCGGAGCTGACGATCCGCGCCATGCTTGGCCATGCCTCGCAGAACGTCACCCAAGACTACATCCACATCGACGAGGCGCTCAAGCTCGCCGTGCGGCGAACGTCCGACGAGATCGAACGGCTGCTTGCGGAGGGCGCGGCTAAATCGACACAACTCCAGCTTGCGGCATGAACTTCGGTGAGCCGCTCGACCCGGGCAAAGGGCATGTGTCGATGCCATCAAATGACAGCCGCTGCAATCCGACGAACATGGCCGTTAAACTTTTCAGCGTGTCGTATTCTCGACATAGTGGCAATATCAGCATAGACGACGCGACGTGACTGAGACCCGCAAATTCCTTGGCCGGCATCATTGGCTGTGCGCGTTGCTTCTGGGCGCCACGCTGATCGTAAAAGCCCTGGTGCCCGCGGGTTTCATGCCGGTCGCCTCGAATGGTGTGATCCTCGTCCAGCTCTGCTCGGGTCAAGGGCCGCAGACGATCGTCTTGGAGCTGCCGGGCAAGACCGGCGAACATGACCATGGGGAGCACAAAAAGGCGGAAGCGCCCTGCGCCTTCTCCGGACTGTCCTCGCCCACACTCGCGGCGACCGACGCGCTTCTGCTGGCGATCGCGATCGCTTTCATCATCGCGACGGGTTTCCGCCTTCCGCCGCGTATAGTCCTCTGGCGCGGTATCTATCTTCGCCCGCCCGCGATTGGGCCACCCTCCGCCTGATTCACTCAACATTTCCGCGTTGAACGGCGCCCAATCGGGCGTCCCATGTGAATCAGGATTCCGACATGACGAATTTGCATTTTGCCGCGCGGCGCGCGGCACCTGTGGCGCGTGCTTCTGCCGGCGCTACCGCTTTCAAGACCCGCCTGGCACGCGATATTGCTGCCCCCGCCTTCGTCGCAGCGCTGGCCTGCTGCCCGCTCTCGCCGGCCTTTGCACAGGATGGCATTGTGCTGCCGGAGGTCGATGTGGACTCGGCCAGCGAAGCGCCGTCGACGGGATCGGGCGAAAGGATCTCCTCATCTCGCCTCCGCAACCTTCAGGCCGGCTCGAGTGATACTGCCGCCATTCTTCAAAGCGTGCCAGGTGTCAGCGGCTTCGGCGCCGGGGGCTTTTCGACCCTGCCGGTGATCCGCGGCTTGGAGGCGCAGCGCCTGACCGTGCTCGTCGACGGCGTGGCGATCGCCTCGGCCTGCCCGAACGATATGAATCCGCCCCTGTCCTATACCGATCCGCAGACCGTGGGTGCGATCGACGTCATTACGGGCGTCTCGCCGGTCAGCTATGGCGGCGACAGCATCGGCGGGATCATCCGCGTCGAGAGCGCTCCGCCCCGCTTCGCGAAACAGGGCGATACGCTGCTGACAGGTGAAATCTCGGCCTTCTATCGCAGCAATGGCGATGGCTTCGGCGGTTCGCTTTCAATGACGGCCGCGAGCGACAAGATCAGCCTGACCTATAACGGCTCCTATACCCAGGCCGACAATTTCAAGGGCGGTGGATCGCTGGGCATCGTGCGATCGAGCGAATATGCAAAGACCGATCACAGCCTGAGCCTGGCCGCGCAGGTCGGCAGCGGCTTGGTCGAGCTGAAGGGCGGCTATCATTTCGCGCCCTACGAGGGGTTTCCCAACCAATATATGGACATGACGTCCAACAAGTCCTGGTTCCTGAACGGGCACTATGCAGGCGTCTTCGATTGGGGCAATCTCGATGTGCGGGCGAGTTGGCGCGACACCGACCATGCCATGAACTTTCTCGCCGATAAGGGTGGGACGGCTACTGGCGGAATGCCGATGAACACCGAAGTCCATAGCGCCGGATACGCGGTCCAGGCCGAAATCCTGCTGGGCGGTGCCGGAACGCTGCGTCTCGGCAATGAATTCCAACACCAGTGGCTCAACGATTTCTGGCCGCCCGTCGCGGGAAACATGATGATGGGGCCGAATGCTTTCATCAACGTCAACGGGGGGAAGCGCGATCGTCTCGGCACATTCCTCGAATGGGAAAAGAGCTGGGATCGCGGGTTCACGCTGGTCGCCGGCATCCGCAACGATCAGGTCTGGATGAATACGGGGACGGTCGCGCCCTACGGCACCGGAATGATGCAGATGGCCGACGTGATGGCGGCCGCCGCGTTCAATGCAGCCGACCGCAAGCGGCACGATAGCAATTGGAGCGGCACGTTGCTTGCTCGATATGCGCTGTCGCCTCATGCGGAAATCGAGTTCGGCTATGCCCGGAAGGTGCGTTCGCCGAATATCTACGAACGGTATAGCTGGGGCCGCGGCGGCATGGCGAGCCGGATGATCGGGTGGTTCGGGGACGGGAATGGCTATGTCGGCAACCTCGCGCTTCGCCCGGAAAAGGCGGATACGCTGAGCGCCGCTCTGTCGGTTCATGGCGGCGGCAAGGATGGCTGGTCGCTGAAGATCGCGCCTTATTTCACTCATGTTGACGACTATATCGACGCCGTGAAGCTGGCGGACTTTACCGACACGGCGGGCAGACCGACCGCTTTCGATCAATTGCAATTCGCCAACCAGAAGGCGGAGATTTATGGCATCGACCTGTCGGCCGCCGTCCCGCTCTGGTCGTCCTCATCGGCAGGGAGCGCACGACTGACCGCGCGCGCGAGTTGGTTGCATGGCGAGAACCTGGCGGACCATGGACCGCTCTATCACCAGATGCCGTTCAACGCGGCGCTGGGGCTGGAACATAGGATCGGCGGACTGGAAACCCGGATTGACCTGACCGTCGTCGGCGAGAAGGATCGTGTCGATCCGACCCGCAATGAGCCGCGAACGGGAAGCTATGCGCTGCTTGACGTCCAGTTGGCCTATCGCATCGACAATGTGCGATTGACGCTCGGCGCGGACAATCTGTTCGACGCGGCCTATTATGCTCCGCTCGGCGGGATGTCGCTCGGGGATCTGAAGGCGACCGGCGTTCTTCGCCCGGTCCCGGGCCGGGGGCGGTCGGTCAACGCAGGCGTCACGATCTCGTTCTGACGACAATGCGTTCGGAACGAAAATCCTTGATGCAGGGGCGGGGGACAGGCGATGGCCTGTCCCCCGCCTTGTCGCAGCGTTTGGGCGCGGGTCTGGCTGCTGCAACGTGCTGCCTGGCTTTGCTGGTAGCTCTGGACGCCAATCTTTCAGGCTTGGTGTCGTCGGTGTCGCGCCGGGAAGTGAGCAGCTTCACACTGTTCACGCCAACGCCGCCGCCTCCCACTGTGCCGCCTTCTCGGCCGCGTGAGATCAAGCGGCCGCCCGATCCGCAATCTGGAATGGCAATCGCTTCAGCGCAAACGAGGAAGCAGGCGGCCGCCCCAGCGCCTTCGCCGGTGGGTGCCCCGCTGTCATCGACGTCGCCACCGACGCCCTTGATGCCTTCAATCGACGGGCCTTCGCGGACCAATTTTGCCGTCGATCCTGCGCCGGCCCCTGACAGCAAAGCCGAAAGCGTGCTCGCGTCCTATCAGGGTCAGCTCTGGGCACGAATTTCAGCGCGCAAGCCCAGGGGGCTAAACCTGTCCGGCGTCGCCATGGTGCGCTTTGCCGTCGGTCGTGCCGGCGAACTGATTTCCGTCGAGCTTGCGGCATCCAGCGGAAACGCGGCGCTGGATCGTTTAGCGCTCCGGACGGTCCGCAATGCTGGTCCCTTTCCACCGCCTCCCGCGACGGTGGAAGGGGACCAGCTCGTCTTCACGATCCCCTTCAGCTTTCATTGAGGGCGCTGAGCGGGCGGCACGTCCTCGATCGTCAACATGGCGACACGCACCCTTTCCAGATAGGATACGCGGCTGTCGTCCCCGGCCTTGATGGCGGCCTGTGCTTCGTCGACAAGCACTTGTCCGGCTCGCGGCCCATGTTCTTCGAGAAGCGCCTGCGCGGTCATGATTTCATCGGTCAGGATTGCCTCATTGCCCGCGTCGCCCGCTTTCAGTCGCAGCGACAGTTTCTTTCTATCCATTATGTCGTCCTCCCCCAGATATGCCGATCACGCGCTGGCGCTTACCAGCCAGGCCTTGGCGCCCATGCGAACGCCGTCATCGTCGCGGTTGCGCTCGAACAGCGCGGCAAGATCCCGCTGAATGGCCTCACGCACCTCTGCGCCGCTCGGCCGAACGAGATCGCCGATGTGCATTCCGTCCAGCACGAAACGCGCGGCGCTCTCGGCATCGCTGCCGGGTCCGCCAATGCGCTGATCGCCGGTCCAGACATCGAACTTGATGTCGGAGAATCCCGCGCTTTGCAGAAGGTCGATCACATAGTCCTGTTCGGCCAGCGCGAATGGCCCCGGCGCACGCGGCTGAGGCGTCGGCAAGTCGATTTGCTCGCTGATGACTCCCATGATGCTGCGCTGCCAGGGATTCTCGGCGACCGGCGCCCAGACCGCAATGTCGAGCCGCCCGCCTTCGCGGAGCATCCGGCGCAGATTGGCGAAGGCAGGGTATGGCTGGGCGAAGAACATCGAGCCGAAGCGCGAGAACAGCCGATCGAACGGCGCTTCCTCCGGCATGGCTATCGCCGCATCGCCTTGCTCGAAGCGGATATTGGCGAGGCCTGCGCGCGTTGCCCGTTCGCTCGCGGCCGCCACGAGATCGGCCGATATGTCGAGGCCCAGCGCAAATCCGGTATTCCCGACGGCCGCGGCGATCTGCCGGGTCGTCCAGCCTCCGCCGCACCCAACGTCGACCACCGTTTCGCTGGCGGTATAGGCGGCCTGGGCGAGCAGCGCCTTGCCGATCGGCTCGATCATGCCCTCGAAACGGTCGAGCTGGGCGAGCCAGCGCGTGCCTGCCTGGCCTGCCCAATCATGCGCGGCAAGGCTGTCCAGATTCTCGCCAGCATCGTCCATCAAAGTCCTCCCATCATAGTTGCGAAAAATCAGTTCCAGATTGCGGCCGCGCTGCGCCACAGCATGTAGGCGGCGACCACGAAGATCAGCAGGGCGAAGATCGTATTGAGCGCGCCCTTGTGACCCGACAGCCGGTGCGAAAGTGCTGCGCCGGCGATACCGCCGACGATGCCGCCGCCGATGAACACCGCGGCAAGTCCCCAATCGACCAGCCCGGAAAAGGCATAGTTGAGCGCGGCCGTAAGACCGAAGGCCGTTACCGCGACCAACGACGATCCGACGGCATTGCGCATCGGCATCCCCGTCGAAGCCATCAGCCCCGGAACGATCAGGAAGCCCCCGCCGATGCCGAAGAAACCGGAGAACAGGCCGGTGGCGCTGCCATAGCCAATCACCTTGGGCGCGTTCTCACGGCGGCACTGGACATCGGGATTGCCGGGATCGCCGCGCTTCTTCAGCATGAGTGCGCCGACCAGGATCATCAACAGCGCGAACAGGAACAGCAGCTTCTGGCCGTCGAAGGCCTTGCCGAGCGTCGATCCGGCATAGGCCCCCGCGACGCCGGCGGCGGCGAACATGCCCGCGCAGCGCCACTTGATCGTGCGCTGACGGGCATGGGGAACGAGATTGGCGCCGGCATTGGCGGCAACCGCGAGCGCGCTGGTGCCGATCGCGACATGGGGCGAGGCGACGCCGACGAGATAGACCATGAGGGGGACGGCGAGGATCGACCCGCCGCCCCCCACGAGGCCGAGCGTGAAGCCGACGAGCGAACCCGATCCGGCTCCGAGCAGATATTGGACAGGTTCGAGCGTCATGGCCTTACAGCGTGTTGACCGGGAGCTTCAGATAGCTGGTGCCGTTGTCTTCCGGCTCCGGCATGTGACCGCCGCGCATGTTGACCTGAATGGACGGCAGGATCAGCCGGGGCATTCCGAGCGTCGCGTCCCGCGTCTCGCGCATGGCCACGAACTGGTCCTCGCTCACTCCATCGCGGACATGGACATTATGTTCGCGCTCCTCTCCCACCGACGTCTCCCAGGCATAGGTGTCGCGCCCAGGGGCCTTGTAGTCGTGGCAGAGATGCAAGCCCGTCTGATCGGGCAGCGAGAGCAGGCGCCGGATGGACCGGAAAAGCGTGCGGGCGTCTCCACCGGGGAAGTCCGCGCGGGCCGTGCCATAGTCGGGCATGAACAGCGTGTCGCCGATGAACGCCGCATCGCCGATCACATAGGTCATGTCGGCGGGGGTGTGGCCGGGAACATGCAACGCGATCGCCTCGATCGACCCGACCTTGAAGCGGTCGCCGTCATCGAACAGGCGGTCGAACTGCGAGCCGTCGCGGGCGAAACGCGTGCCCTCGTTGAAGATCTTGCCGAACACCTCCTGCACCGTGAGGATATGACGGCCGATCGCGAGCGTGCCTCCCAACTTCTCCTGAAGATAGGGCGCGGCTGAGAGATGGTCGGCATGAGCGTGCGTCTCGAGCAGCCATTCGACCTCAAGACCTTCGCTATGGATATAGTCGATCACCTTGTCAGCCGACGCGAAGGACGTGCGCCCCGAAGCCGGCTCGAAATCGAGCACGCTGTCGATGATCGCAGCCTTGGCGGTCGCGGGATCGGAGATGACGTGGGTCACGGTGAACGTGTCCTCGTCGAAGAAGCTGCGGATGACCGCGGGCCGCGCATTGCTCGCGGCCTCGACAATGCGGGCGGCTTCACGGATTTGCGGATCGGTCATGGCCTTGTCCTTTCATTCGATAAGCGGGTGTGCCGGCTTCGCGCTAAGGGGGAGGGGCGCGCGAAGCCGGCCCGACCGGCTCAGAGTGTCTTCTTGCTGAAATACCAGTCGGTGTAGTCGTAGCCCTCGTCCTTGCGCGCCTTGGCGGCCTCGGCGGTCGCGGGCGGCGGCACGATCACGGGTTCACCGGGCTGCCAGTTTTCGGGCGTCGCGACCTTGTTCGCGTCGGACGTCTGAAGCGCGGTCAGCAGGCGGACGAACTCGTCGACCGAGCGGCCGTTCGACATCGGGTAATAGACCATTGCCCGGATGACGCCTTCGGGGTCGATCAGGAAGGTCGCCCGCACGGCGGAGGTGTCCGACGCGCCGGGATGGATCATGCCGAAGGCCCTGGCGACGTTCATCGACAGGTCGTCGATGATCGGGAAGGTGATCTCGACGCCGAACTTCTCCTCGATGCTGCGCATCCAGGCGATGTGCGAATGCACGGAGTCGATGGAGAGGCCCAGCAGCTCGCAATTGAGCGCCTTGAAGCGATCGGCCGCCTTCGCGAAGCCCATGAACTCGGTCGTGCAGACCGGGGTGAAGTCCGCGGGGTGGGAGAAGAGGACCAGCCACTTGCCCTTGTAATCGTCGAGCGAGCGTTCGCCGTGGGTGGTCTTTGCCTTGAAGGCCGGCGCCGGTTCGTTGATCCGGGGCATGGAGGGGGCGGCCACGTCTGTCATTTTATCGTCTCCTGTGAGTGAGTGGGCGACAGACATTAGATACACATTTCTATTAATCGTGAGAACACGATAAACCTAATTCCTCTGATCGGATTTTTCAATCTTTTCCGAAAGCGGCGGCAAAGGCCGGATTCGCGGCGCGCAAAAGCGGGCGCGCAAACGCTTCAAAGCATCATTTAATCTAATTTATAGGGTGATCGCGGCCCGAATCAGGCGGCGGCGAGAGCCTGTCTTACCCATGCGACGAGTCGGGCGCGGTCCATCGCCCCGGCCTGACGTGCGATCTCGCGGCCGCCCTTGAAGAGTATCAGCGTCGGGATCGACTGGATGCGGTAGCGCCCCGATATGCCCTGCTCGGCCTCGGTATCGACCTTCAGCAGACGGACATGCGGTTCCAGTTCGGCGGCGGCCGCCTTGAACGCCGGGGCCATCGCGCGGCACGGCCCGCACCAGCTCGCCCAGAAATCCACGAGAACAGGCAGACTTCCGCGCCCCACATGGCGGTCGAAGGCGGTGGCATCGACATCGACAGGCTGGCCCTGGAACAGCGGCATCGAGCATCGCCCGCAATTGGGCGCAGCGCCGATCTTCGCAGCCGGAACCCGGTTGATGCTCGCACAGACCGGGCAAACCACAAGCTGGGACTCGGACATGCGGACATCTCCTATGGAACGCTATCGCTGCTTAATCGTTTACCCGCATGATGTAACCGTGTAAGAAAGGGGGTTCAAGACTTGCCTCCCTTCAGGAGTAGGAAATTTGAATCCCAGCGCAAATGAGAGTGGCGTCTGTTCGCCGGTCCAGATCGGCGATGCCGCGCCCAATTTTCAGGCGCGCACGACCCTGGGCGAAATGAGCCTGTCCGACTATCGCGGCCGCTGGGTGTTGCTGTTCTCCCACCCTGCGGACTTCACGCCCGTCTGCACCAGTGAATTCGTCGCGCTCTCGCGCGCCGGGGAGCGGTTCAAAGCGCTCAACTGCGCGCTTGTCGCGATCTCGGTCGACAGCCTCTATTCGCACCTCGGATGGATACGGGCGATCCATGAGCATTTCGGTGTCACGGTTGGTTTTCCGATAGTCGAAGATCCCTCGATGGTCATCGGCCGTGCTTACGGAATGATCGCCGACGATGCGCCCGACGCGGCGACGCTCCGTGCGACCTTCTTCATCGACCCCGACGGCATCGTTCGCGCCAAGCTCTGCTATCCCGCCACTATTGGCCGCTCGGTAGAGGAGCTGCTGCGCGTCGTCGCCGCGCTACAAATGGTCGACAGCGACAATGTGGTCACGCCCGAAGGCTGGCGCCCTGGCGATGACGTGCTGCTCCCGCCCTATCAGGATCAGGATTCCGCGCTCGATGCGGCAGGCGATGCCTGCTGGTTCCACCGGACGCGGCCCGACAAGCACAAAAAGGCAGGCAAGTGACGACATTCACCGATAGCGAACTCGATGCGATCACCGACATTCTGAAGGCGCTCGGGCATGACGTGCGGCTAAAGCTCATGCGGACGCTGCTCGAGAATGGCGAGAAGTCAGTCGGTGAACTCGAAACCATGACCGGCATCGGCCAACCGGGCCTGTCGCAACAGCTTGCCATCCTGCGCAAAGCGGAGCTGGTGCAGACGCGCCGCGATGCTAAGCTGGTCTTCTACAGCCTCGCGCCGGATGCGCTGGAAAGCACGGCAAAGCTGCTCTGCGCCTTGTCGGGCATTTCCGCGAAGGACGTGCAGCCCGGCGTGAAAGGCGCGGGGTCGCGCGCACGGGGATCGGCTGCAACCTTCGCCCGGATCTTGTGATCGCGCGTCATTGATAGGCTGGGGACATCGGATCGGCCGCTTCGTCCCCGGACACCGGCCATCATAGGAGACGCAGGATGACGCAGGATTCCGGCAAGGGCGCAAAGCCTGACGATCCAAAAGAGAAACCGCCCAAAGCGGGCCGCAAGAAGCCCGGTGCGGGCAACACCGGGAAGAGCGGCAAGCCCAAGGAAGCCGCACCGCTCGATCCGGTCGAGGAAGCGGGCATAGAGTCTTTCCCGGCGAGCGACGCTCCAAGCTGGACGCCCTGATCCGTGGCTGGTCTGATACGGGCGACCGCCCTCGTATCGGCGGCGCGGCGGCTGTTCCGGTCCAGCGAAGCCAGCCTGATCCTGCTTTCGGTCGGCGTCGGTATCCTTGCCGGCTTGTTGGCCTCGCTTCTGGGCAAAGCCGCCTGGATCATGCAATCGCTGCTCTACGGCCTCGGCACGGACCTCCGGTTGAGCGGCCTCGTCTCGATTTCGCCCGCTCGCTTGCTGGCGCTGCCGATCGGCGGCCTGGTGCTGGGTGCGCTGGTGCTGTTCACACGCCGCAAGAAACGCACCTCGATCGACGTCGTGGAAGCCAACGCGCTTCATGGCGGGCGGATTCCCCTGCGCGATACCACGATGGTCTGCGGACAAACGCTGATCTCGAACAGCTTTGGTGCATCGGTCGGCCTCGAAGCCGCCTATGCGCAGGCCGGGGGCGGCATCGCCTCGCTGATCGGACAATGGCTCAATCTGAGGCGCGGCGATCTGCGTGTGCTGGTCGGCGCCGGATCGGGCGCAGCGATCGGGGCCGCCTTCGGCGCGCCGCTGACCGGCGCCTTCTATGCTTTCGAGATCGTTATCGGCGCCTATACCCCGGCAAGCATCGCCCCTGTCGTGGCTGCGACGATTTCCGCGGTCATCACCGCCAGGACGCTGGGCGCAACCCCCTATCTGATCGCGGCGCAAAGCAGCCAGCATCTCTCGGCCGCGAACTATATCCTCTACGCAGGGCTGGGGCTGATCGCGGCCCTGCTCGGCATCGCCATCATGCGGCTCGTCTCGCTCGCGGAAGCGGGGGTTCGGCGCACCGCGATTCCCGAATGGCTGCGGCCCGCTCTGGGCGGCGCTATCCTGATCCCGCTCGCGCTCACGACACCGCATGTCTTGTCGGCAGGTCACGGCGCGTTGCACCTGACCATCGCCGGCAATATCGCGCTGGGCGCCTTGATCCTGATCTTCGCGCTCAAGTCGCTCGCGTCGATCGTCTCCCTCGGCTTCGGCTTTAGGGGCGGTCTGTTCTTCGCCTCGCTATTTCTCGGCGCGGTGCTGGGACAGATATTCGCGCGCCTGTGGGCGTTCGTCCCCGATGGCATTCCCCTGTCGCCGATGGATGCTTCGCTGGTCGGCATGGCCGCGCTGGCGGCCGCGGTCGTCGGTGGCCCGATGACCATGTCCTTCCTCGTTCTCGAAGCCACGCATGATTTCGAGATCACGGCGGTCGTGCTGACGGCCGCGCTCTGTTCGAGCACGCTAGTCCGCGAGCGGTTCGGCTATTCCTTCTCCACCTGGCGCCTGCATCTGCGTGGCGAGGTGGTTCGCAGCGCGCGCGATATTGGCTGGATGCGAACGCTCACCGCGCGGCGCATGATGCGGACCGCGCCCGCCACCGCGTCGCCGGCGATGCCGGTCAAGGCATTTCGCGAGCATTTCCCGCTCGGTTCGACAAGCCGCGTGCTGCTTCAGGACGAACAGGGTCACTATGCGGGCCTCGTTCCCACGGCGGCGGCCTTCGCCGATCCGGCGCAGACCGAAAGGCCGGTGTCCGACTTCGCAATCCTCAAGGATGTCACGCTTTCGCCGGATATGTCGATCGTGCCGATCATGGAGCTGTTCGACAGCAGCGCGGCCGACGATCTTGCCGTGGTCGATGCTCAGGGCCGGATCGTGGGAATGCTGACTGAACGCTATGTCCGCAAACGCTATGCCGACGAGCTGGATCGGGCGCAGCGCGAACTCTACGGCGAGGATTGACTTGAGCCGCCGATCTCAAGGATCGACCCGTCATCCTTGCCGGCAAGCGCCAGCAACGCTCCCCTGTGGCTCACGACGACAAGGCCGGTTCCGGTATCGCGAAGCCAGGTGTCGAGCCGGCGTGCAAGCCGCGCTTCCGTCACCATGTCGAGGCCTTCGCTCGGCTCGTCGAGCAACAGCCACGGCTTCGCCGCGAGGACCGCGCGCGCGATCGACAATCGTTTGAGTTGCCCGCCCGACAGGCGCGCGCCGCCATCTCCGACCCATTGGTCAAGCCCGTGCGGCATGGTGCGGACGTCAACCGCGAGGCAGGCCACTTCCAGCGCTGCCCAAAGCTGTTTATCGCTGAGGCCAGAGCGGGCGACACGCAGATTGTCACGCACTGTTCCCGACAGGAGCTGCGCATCCTGCGGCGAGAGCGCGAAGGCCGCTCGCACCGTCTCAGGCGGCAGCGCCTCGATAGGCTGACCATCAAGGCAAATGCCTGAATTCCGATCCGGCGGACGAATGCCTGCCAGCGTTTCGAGCAGGCTGGTCTTGCCGCTGCCGGATTGTCCAGCAATCCCCAGGCGCTCGCCAGATTCGAGCCGCACATGCACACCACCTCGATCCAGGGCGATGCTCCGCCCGATCGGCCCGGATGCACTCTTCGCCGGGATGGGAGCACTATGCGGCCCCGCCATGTCCTCCAATCGCGCGAGGGCGGCCGTCACCAGCGCGCCCCGCGACACACCCCGAATATAGCCTGACAAGGTCTCGATCGCGCCCGCCGATGCCAGCACGGCGAGCACCGTCATGGGCAAAGGGGCGTTGGAGATCGCGAGGACCGCGCCCATCGCGATACCCCCGCCAAGGGTCAGCCCGGCGTCGATGACCGCTTCGCCGCGCGCGAAACGGCGCCGTGCCCGGTCCAGTTCGGCCGTCTCGACGGCAAGGCTCCGCTCGATCGCCGGGGCCAGGTCATAGGCCAGGATTTCGGGCGAGGCCGACGCATAATCGACCATGCCAACCTTCAATCGCGCCAGCGCCGCCGCAATGTCAGTGGCGGCGATCGTGAGCAAACGGGGCGTCGCCAGATTCGCCCACAAGGCGAGGCCGGCGATCAGCGCCAGCAAGGCAAGGCTGGCCCAGGGACTGGCAAGCCATGCGAGGACGAGGCCGATCACCGCGCCGGCAAGGGCGGCGGGAAGCGCGGGCCTGCGGACAAGGCTGTCTTCGAGCGCGCCGATGTCCTGCACGAGCCGGGTCACGGTATCGCCCGCTGATACGGCCCGCACGTCGCGCACCGACAGGATGCGGTCGAACAGGCGCGCGCGGACCGTGGCGAGCGCCATCAAGGCTGCGCGATGGCCATAAAGGCGTTCGCCATAGCGCGCCGTCGTCCGGACGATCGCGAGCAGCCGGATCATCGCGCTCGGCACGAGATAGTTGAAGCCCTGCGCAGCCAGCACCCCACCAAGGCCGGCAAGCGCGGCGCCGGTGATGAACCATCCCGACAGGCCCAGCAGCAGGACCGCGGCGATCGTCGCGGCGGCGGCGAGCGCGCCGGCGATGCGGAAAGCGCGGCGCTCGGGGGCGATGGCTTCGGCCAGTAGCCGGTCCATATCCGCGCGGCTCATGCCAGCACCATTTCGCTATCGGCGATCGCGGCCAGCTCGGCGCTGTGCGTCACCATGAGGACCGTGCGGCCCGTGGCGGCCGAAGCCAATATCCCGGCAATGTCAGCCGCCGACCTCGCATCGAGATCCGCCGTCGGTTCGTCGAGCAGCCAGAGCGGCGCGTCTTTCAGAAGCACTCTTGCGACGCCGACGCGGCGGCGCTCGCCTCCCGACAGACCCGATCCACGGTGGTCGAGCGGCAGGGACATGCCTTGCCCGCGCGCCTCGATCATCGGTCCAAGCCCGGCAGAACGGGCAGCAGCTTCAACTTCGGAGTCGTCGGCCTCCGGGCGCGCAAGGCGGATGTTGTCGGCGAGCGTTCCGGGGATGAACGCGACCGATTGTCCCGCCCAGCCTATATGGCCGGGAAGCGCGACGGTTGCCGCGTCTCGGCCGTCGATGAGAATCCGTCCCCTGCCGATGGGCGCAAGCCCTAGCAGCGCGTGCAGCAGGCTGGACTTGCCGATGCCGGTAGCTCCGCGCAGCGCGAAAGTGGTGCCTGCCGCGACGTCCAGCGTGAACGGACCGATAGCCGTCTCGCCATAGTCGATGACCACGCCGTCGAAGCGCAGCGCGGGCGGAGCCTCGATCGCGCGAGGGGAGGAAGCCGGGGACGGGGGAGCGATCTTTTCCAGGCGTTCGACCGCGGCCTCTCCGACCTGCTTGTCATGATAGGCGGCTGCGAGGCGGCGCATGGGGAGGTAGAATTCGGGCGCGAGGACGAGGACGAACAGGGCTTGTCCAAGGGTCAGCGTCTCAGGTGCGGGGAAAGGCAGGATGCCCAGCAGGTTGAAGCCGCAATAGAGCGCGACCAGCGCCACCGACAGCGCGGCAAAGAATTCGATGATGGCGCTCGAGACGAAAGCGATCTTCAGCACGTCGACCGTGCGGGTCGCCACCTCGCGGGTGGCGTCGGCAAGATGGCGGCCGATGCGGTCCTGCGCGCCGAACCCGACGATCACCGGGAGCGCACGCACGCGGTCGACGAACAGACCGGACAGGCGGCTCAATGCGTCGAGCTGGCGGGCAGCGGCGCGGGCGGCCGCGCTACCGGCGAGCGCCATGCCAAGCGCGAACGGCATGAGCGTCGCAAGCATGATCGCACCGGCTACCCAGCTTCCGAACGCGGCGGCAACCGCAATGACGAGGGGCGACAGGACCGCCGCGCGGCGGAGAGGCTGGAAGCGGGCATGGAAGCCGCCCAGGTCTTCGATCCGGTCGACAGCATCGGCTACCGCCTCGCCCAGCATCCGGCGATCTCCCGGCGCCGCGACAAGGATTCGGGGATAGACCCGGTTCCTCCAGCTCGTCTTGGCGCAGACTGCCCCGATCTCGCCGGCGTCGGTTGCACCGATCTGTATCGCGGCGCGAAGCAAGCTGGCTGCGATCAATCCGGCGACGGCGACCAGCACATTGCCATGATCGCCGCGCGCGGCCGCCGCCACACCGGCAGCAAGCGCGCCCGCCATAAGGATTGCCGCGCCGCTATCGGCGGTCCAGAAAAGGGCCGCGCCCTGTCGATCAAATTGGTTGCTCATATACTCAGTTACGAGTAATGGCTAATCATAATCTTTTCAACCGACTCAAGGCAACCATGGAAGCCGGGCCGGAATGCAAGGAGTCTTGCCATGGACATGGCCGTGATCGAACTCTCCCGGCTGCAATTCGCGCTGACGGCACTCTACCACTTTCTATTCGTCCCGTTGACCCTTGGCCTCTCCTTCATGCTGGTCATCATGGAGAGCATCTATGTGATGACGGGCCGGGAGATCTGGCGCACCGTCACGCGCTTCTGGGGCAAGCTGTTCGGCATCAATTTCGTGCTCGGCGTCGCCACCGGCATCACGATGGAATTCCAGTTCGGCACCAACTGGTCCTATTATTCCCACTATGTCGGCGACATCTTCGGCGCGCCGCTCGCTATCGAAGGGCTGATGGCCTTCTTCCTCGAAGCGACCTTCGTCGGCCTCATGTTCTTCGGGTGGGACAAATTGTCCAAACAGGCCCACCTCTTCACCACCTTCATGGTCGCCCTGGGATCGAACCTCTCGGCGCTGTGGATTCTGATCGCCAATGGCTGGATGCAACATCCGACCGGCGCCCGCTTCAATCCCGCGACGATGCGGATGGAAGTCTCCGACTTCATGGCGGTGCTGTTCAACCCCGTCGCACAGGCCAAATTCGTGCATACGGTCAGCGCCGGCTACGTCTGCGCCTCGATCTTCGTGCTCGGCATTTCGGCCTGGTATCTGCTCAAGGGCAAGTGGGTCGCCGTCGCAAAGCGCAGCTTCACCGTGGCGGCCGCCTTCGGCCTTGCCTCCTCGCTGTCGGTCGTCGTGCTGGGTGACGAGAGCGGCTATGCCCTCACCGACAACCAGAAGATGAAACTCGCTTCGCTCGAAGCCATGTGGCACACTGAGCCGGCTCCTGCGGGTATCGCGATCTTCGGCATCCCAAGCCTGGAAGGGCGCGAAACCCGCTATGAAGTGAAGATCCCCTATGTATTGGGCCTGATCTCCACGCGCAGCCTGACGGGCGAAGTCTCCGGCATTTTCGAGCTGGTCGCCAAGGCGCAAGGTCGCATCGAACATGGCATCAAGGCCTATGACGCGGTGGAGCGGCTGAAGGTCAATCAGAACGACATGGCCGCGCGAGCGCAGTTCGAGGAAGCCAAGGCCGATCTCGGCTATGCCCTGCTGCTCAAGCGCTTCGTTGCCGATCCGCGACAGGCGACGCCTGAGCAAATCGAGAAGGCCGCATGGTCGACCGTGCCCAATGTCCCGGTCATGTTCTGGGTCTTCCGCGTGATGGCTGGCATCGGCTTCTTCTTCATCGCCTTCTTCGCTGCCGCCTTCTGGATGGCGTCGGTGCGGCGCTTCGGCTGCGACAACGGGTTCTGCCGCACCTTCATGCGCGCGGCGGTCTGGATCATGCCCTTGCCGTGGATCGCGATCGAATTTGGCTGGATTTTGGCCGAAATCGGCCGCCAGCCCTGGGCGATCGACGGCGTGCTGCCGACCTTCCTCGCCGCCTCGAGCCTGACCGTCGCGCAGCTCTGGACGACGATCGTCGGCTTCACGCTGCTCTATGGCGCCCTCGCCGTGATCGAAGTCCGCCTGATGATCGCGGCGATCCGCAAGGGGCCTGACGAGCATCGCGCGCCTGCGCCGGCACCAGCGTCGCCGAACGGCTACGCGCCCATTCCTGCCGAATAAGGAGAACAGGTCATGGCACCTCCCATCGACTATGAAACGCTCCGAGTGATCTGGTGGCTCCTGATGGGTGTCCTCCTGATCGGCTTCACCCTGACGGACGGCTTCGATCTCGGCACCGCCGCCCTCCTGCCGTTCGTCGCCAAGACCGATGCCGAACGCCGCATGGTCATCAACTCGATCGGCGCGACGTGGGAGGGGAACCAGGTGTGGTTCATCCTCGGCGGCGGTGCGATCTTCGCGGCCTGGCCATTCGTCTATGCGGTCAGCTTCTCCGGCTTCTACCTCGCCATGTTCCTCGTCCTCGCCGCGCTCATCCTGCGGCCCGTGGGGTTCAAATATCGCTCGAAGAAACCCGATGCGGCCTGGCGCTCGCGCTGGGATTGGGCGCTGTTCGTGGGCGGGTTCGTTCCCGCGCTGGTGTTCGGGGTCGCGGTCGGCAACGTGCTGACCGGCATCCCCTTCCGCCTCGATACCGATCTGCGCTCTTTCTATGAGGGGAGCCTGCTCGGCCTGTTCCATCCGTTCTCGCTGGTCGCCGGGCTGCTCTCGGTAGCGATGATCGTGCTGCACGGCGCGAGCTGGCTCGCGATCAAGATCGAACGCGGCGCAGTCCACGATCGCGCCCGCACCTTTGGACAGGTCGCGGCGGGTGCCTCGATCCTGCTGTTCGCGCTCGGCGGAGTGATGATCGCCACCATGGGCTATGGCTTCCGCCTGACGCATGGGGCCAATCCGCTCGGTCCCTCCAACCCGCTGCTGTCGGGAACGGTTGCGGCGCCGGGGGCGTGGCTCGATAATTACCGGGCATATCCGTGGATGCTGATCGCACCGATCCTCGGTTTCGTGGGGCCGCTGCTGGCATGGATCGGCATCCGCAAGGGCCGCGAGGCGCTGGCGTTCGGCGGCTCGTCGCTCGGTGCCGTGGGCATCATCGCGACGGTGGGCCTGTCGATGTTTCCGTTCATCCTGCCCAGCTCGATCGACCCGGCCTCGAGCCTAACGGTGTGGAACGCCTCGTCCAGCCATGTGACGCTGTTCATCATGCTGGCGGTGACGGTCGTGTTCCTGCCGATCGTGCTCATCTATACGGCTTGGGTCTATAAGGTGCTGTTCGGCCGCATCACGCTGCGCGACGTCGACACCAACCCCGACTTCTACTGATAGGGATGACTCCGATGTGGTATTTCAGTTGGGTATTGGGTGTCGGCCTCGCCGTCGGCTTCGGCATCCTCAACGGCATGTGGCACGAATTTCATTCCGACCCCGATGACGACGCGGCCGCCTGAAGGTCGATCTGATGATTAGCGTCGGCCCTCTCGCGCTGGCGTTGGAGCGGCTGTTCGCGGTCCTCGGAATTGTTGCCTTCATGGCGGCGGCGAGCTGGATCGGCCGTCGCCATGGCAAGGACAGCGATAAGGCCGCATGGCGCGCCCTGCTCGTCGGCCTCGTCGCCGCCCGCGCGGGGTTTGTGGGCCAGAACTGGTCCGCCTTTGCGGTCGAGCCTCTGAGCATATTCTATGTCTGGCAAGGCGGTTTCTTCCCTCTCGCGGGTCTGGCGGCCGCCGCGATTTCGCTGGTGCTGTCGCTGCGCCGATCGCCCGCGCTGTTCCCTACGGGCATGGCCTTCGTTGGCAGCGCCGCGGCCGCGCTCATCGCCACGTCGCTGTTCCTCGCCTCTTCGCAGAGGCCATTGCCGCAAGGCTTGGTCCTCCACTCGCTTGCAGGCGAAGCAAGCGCGCTCGACGATCGGAAGGGCAAGCCGTTCGTCATCAATCTCTGGGCGAGCTGGTGCCCGCCCTGCCGGCGCGAGATGCCTATGCTGATCGAAGAGGCCGCGCGCTCGCCTGTGCCGATCCTGCTCGCCAACCAGGGCGAGGACGCGACGAAGGTGCGGACCTGGCTGGACGGCCAACGCCTGACCTCGGCGCATATCCTCTTGGATAGCGATCAAAGCGCCGCCGCCGCGATCGGGTCCGCGGGTCTTCCCGCGACGCTGTTCGTCGACAGCAAGGGCGTCATTCGTGAGCTGCATGTTGGCGAAATCTCCCGCGCCGCCCTGCTCGCGGGATTGCGGGAACTGGATTAATTTTGACCAAGGAGAAACCCATGACCAGACAAGTGAATATCGGGATCGGCGAGGAAGATCGGATTGCGATCTCCGAAGGCCTGAGCCGCCTGCTGGCGGACACCTACACCCTCTATCTGACGTCCCACAACTTCCACTGGAACGTGACGGGGACGATGTTCAACAGCCTCCATACCATGTTCATGACGCAATATACCGAGCTGTGGAACGCGATCGACCCGATCGCCGAACGTATCCGCTCGCTGGGTCAGCCCGCACCGGGTTCCTATGCGCAGTTCGCCAAGCTCAGCTCCCTGCCTGACGCGCCGGAATCTCCGCCCAAGGCGCTCGACATGGTGGATATTCTCGCCAAGGGCCACGAAGCGGCGGCCCGCACGGCGCGCGCCCTGTTCCCGCTGGTCGAAAAGGCGAGCGACGAGCCGACCGCGGATCTGCTTACCCAGAGAATCGCGCAGCATGAGCAAACCGCCTGGATGCTCCGCGCCCTGCTCGAAGACTGAGGCGGAATGGGCGACAGGGCGTGACCGCGCGCACGATCGCGGCCGCACCCGATCTCCCGCAATGAGAAGGAGGAATTGGAATGTCCCGAAATGAAGGCACCATAGACCGACTGTTGAGGGTGATCGTCGGCCTTGTTCTGATCGCGCTGGTATTCGTCGGGCCACGCTCTGCGTGGGGGTGGATCGGCGTCGTTCCGTTGCTGACCGGGCTTGTGGGCATGTGCCCGATCTATTCGTTGCTCGGCATCAACACTTGCCCGAGACGCTGACAAAAACGGTCCTCATCGCATGAAATGAAACCCTGGCCGCCACGATACGAGCGGCCAGGGCTTTCGCTGGATCAGGACACCGGGGCGGCGTGTTGCTCGGAGCCCTCGCCCATTCCTTGCGCGGGCGCAGGAGCTGCGCCAGCGCGCACGCATTCCTCGATGCGGCGGCCCACATCGGCATCGACGCTTTTCCAATAGTCGATGGCGCGTTCGAGCACCGGCGAGCGGACACCGCCCAGCAAGCTGCCGGCGACCGTCTCCACGAGCCGATCGCGTTGCGCGTCATTGAAGACTTCACGCACCAAGATGCCGGGCTGCGTGAAATCGTCATCGTCGGGCCGAAGCGTGTAGGCCTGCCGCACCATGTCGCCATCGGTTTCCCAGCCATCGGCAGCAGGGCCGGTTTCGTCGGCCCAGCTCCGTCCGCCGCTGTTGGGCGCATAGACAGGGGCATTGCCGCTGTGCTGATAGGCCATCTGCCCATCGAACATATAGGTATTCACCGGCACCTTGGGCTGGTTGACGGGGAGCTGGTGGAAGTTCGTCCCGATCCGGTTACGCTGCGCGTCATTGTAAGCGAACGCGCGGCCCAGCAGCATCTTGTCCGGCGAAAGGCCGATGCCCGGCACCGTGTTCCCCGGCGAGAAGGCCGCCTGCTCGATCTGCGCGAAGAAATTATCGGGATTCCGATTCAAGGTCATCGTGCCGACCTTGATGAGCGGATAATCCTTGTGCGACCAGGTTTTGGTGAGATCGAACGGGTTGATCCGGTAGGTCTTTGCTTCGGCATAGGGCATCGCCTGCACGAACAGCGTCCAGCTCGGATGATCGCCGCGCGCGATCGCCTCGAATAGATCGCGGCGGTGATAGTCGGCATCGGCGCCGGCCATCGTCGCGGCTTCGGCATTGGTGAACTCGGCCGTGCCCTGATTGCTGATGAAGTGATACTTGACCCAGAATTTCTCGCCCTGGGCGTTGATCCACATATAGGTATGCGAGCCGTATCCGTTCATGTTGCGCCAGGTGCGCGGCAGACCGCGGTCGCCCATGAGATAGGTGACTTGGTGGGCCGATTCCGGGTTCAGCGTCCAGAAGTCCCATTGCATATGGTTGTCGCGCAGCCCACAATCGGGAAGGCGCTTCTGGCTGCGGATGAAGTGCGGAAACTTCATAGTGTCGCGGATGAAGAAGACCGGCGTGTTATTGCCGACGAGATCGTAATTGCCCTCGCTGGTGTAGAATTTAAGGCTGAAACCGCGCACGTCGCGCCAGGTGTCGGGACTGCCCGCCTCGCCCGCGACGGTCGAGAAGCGCGCGAGCATTTCAGTCGAAGCGCCCTTCTGGAACAGAGCCGCGTGCGTATAGGCGGATACGTCCTCGGTCGTCTCGAGCACACCGAAGGCGCCCGATCCCTTGGCGTGGGGCTGGCGCTCAGGAACCTTCTCGCGGTTGAAGTGCGCCATCTGCTCAAGGAAATGGACGTCGTGCAAGAGGATCGGGCCATCGGCCCCGATGGTCAGGGAATTGCGGTCGCTTGGCGCCGGCGCGCCGGTGCTCATCGTCGATCCGGTAGCATTCTTGGTATCTGGCATGGCTGCTCTCCCTCTCCGGCAGGGCCGCCGTCCGCCGACTCCCTGCGAACAATCAATCATACGCTGAATCGGCCAAGCCTCAATACAAATATAGAATAATTGTGTAAGCATGATAGACTGACGCCCGAATCTCCAACGGCAGAAAGGACAAGGCGATGGCTTCGATAGAGCTGGCGAAGATCCTGCTCGATGCGCTCGATGATGAGCGGAAGGCAGAGGCGAGCTATGCGGCCGTAATCGACAAGTTCGGCCCGGTGCGGCCCTTCTCCAACATCATTGAGGCCGAACAACGCCACGCTTCGGCGCTCGAACGCCAGCTCCGGCGCCTTGGGCTGACCGTTCCGCCAAATCCGTGGACCGGAAAGGTATCGGCGCCGGCGACGTTGAAAGAGGCTTGCGAAAGCGCCGTCGAAGGCGAGATCGAAAATATAGCGCTCTACGATCGGCTGATTCCAATGATCGACGATCCTGCCGCGCGACAGGTCATGGAAAATCTGCAAGCCGCCTCGCGCGAGCGCCACCTTCCGGCGTTCAAGCGATGCCTGGAACGCGAACAAGATCGAGGCCGCGTGTGATACAAGGAAGCTCCTCGTAGCGTCGAGAGCGAGGGCCTGAAGGAATGAAGTGTGACCAAGTTTGTTTTTGATGCGTCGATCTTTGTGCGGCCCGGGCATGAAACAGACCCCGGCGAGTATTCCGACGAAACCCGCGCCGAAATCGCGAAGCTCCGTGTCCTATATCCGGAACTGGCGCATTGGGGCGACCTGGCCCTTGGCGGTGCGTTTGGCGAAATGTCAGAAGACGTTCTGAGTATCAGTTGGGCACATTTTCTATTCGAGACGCGCGAAGAGTTTTTCCTTGGATACTGCTGCTGGCGTCAGACCCGAGGGGACTGGCATGGCGGGATCGACTTTGACAGGCTCGAAGCACTTACCGACTGGAAGTGAGCCTCGCTGGCCGGTGGTGGCGTCGGATCGGCGGGATCAGGGAACGAGGATACTGCTCGCGTCGACGCCGGTCGCGCCGGTCTTGGTGTCGATGGCCGTCACGGTAACGGCATAGGCGCCAGCCATGTCAGCAGGGAATGCGCCGGTGAAATAGCCGGTTCGGCCGCCATAGGACAGGCGGACCTCGCCGGCGGGCCGACCGTCGTGCCGGATAGTGGCCCGCACGTCATAGCGCGCCGCATCCCAGATACCGCCAGGCTCGATCGGACAACCGCACATCAAGGCGACGTTGGCCGCGAGCCGCACGCTCGCGCCTACGCCGCCGCGCTGGTGCGCAGCCGGTTCGACAAGATCGACCACGAGGCCGGGCAGTTCGAGAACCCAACCATCGCCCTGCGTCGCGGGTCGTCCCGGCACGATCCAGCGCTGGGCGGTGACGCGCACCGCTGCCTGTGGCTGTGCGAGCGGGCCATAAGCCACGACTTCGACCAACCTCGGTTCGTCGATGTCGATCCGCGTCCTGAAGGCGGCCGATGCCTCGTCGGCAAGCGGCGTGCCGCGCGGGCCTCCCGTCATGATCCGGGCCGTGTCGCCGGTCGATCCCGCCGTGCGGCCGTGTGCGAGCACTTCGCCGCTTCGCACGTCGCGGAGGATGATCTCGGCCCCGCCCATCGACGTGCCGACGAATTTGCCGCCTTCGCTGATGACGCGAATGACAAGATCGGTCGGTTCGGCCGCGGCCGTCACGGGAAGGCCGGCAAGGATAAGCGCCGACAGACGGACAAGAGCGCCTGACCTCATTGGCCTCCACCCCCGTTCCTGATCGCGCGCGCCAGGGCGGCATCCTCCCACCGAATCGAAAAGGCTCCGCGAAGCTGGCCCGGTGCAAAGCCCGTTGCCTGATCTTCGGGATAATGCGCGCGGATCGCCGCCGTCACTTCGGGCGCGATGTTTTCGCCATGACAGGCAAGGCACATCGGCATGGTGGGTATGGCGCGCATATAACGATATTCGCCGCCCTCCCGTGCCGTCCAGCGCTTGGGTCGACCTTCATCGTCGATCGGCGCGGCGGCCCAGCTCGCCATGACGCGCTGCTCCGCCGCATCGGCCTTGGCGGCGGGGTTGCGGGTCTTGAGCGCGGTGCGTCGCACACTCGCTCCACTTTCCTCCGAGAGCTGCGCCGCAAGTGCCGGGGCGATGCTCGAACAGACGCCGATAGCACCTTGCGGCCCCTCGGCCGCCATCGCGGCCGTAAGCGCGCTCAGCAATTCCTTCTGGAAACGATCGGCCAGGATCTCGGATCGTGCTTGCGCTTCCTCGGCCATCCTTGCCCGATCGTCACCCAGCTCGTGCGGCGCACAGGCCGATAACGCCAGACCAGAGAGCAACGGAAGGACCACGCGGCGCATCGGGATTTCTCAGGACTGCCCAGCAGCCGGCCCGAAGCGGTCGCACAGCATGTCGATCAGCTTGCGAACGTCCTCGTCGGCAAGGCTGTAGTAGATGGTCGTGCCGTCTCGGCGGGTCTTGACTAGGCCACCTTCACGCAGCTTTCCAAGGTGCTGCGAAACGCTGGACTGCGATTGCTCGCACAGCTCCACCATCTGCCCAACGGCAAATTCACCCTGCGTCAACCGGCACAGAATCAGCAAGCGCTGTTCATTGGCGAGCAGCTTCAGCACGCTCGCCGCTTGGGCGGCGTGCTGAGCGAGGAGCGCGAAGGGCGTATCGAGCGGCATCATCTGGTTGCAGGCTTCCCATCATCTCGGAGCACAATGTAAATGGCCGGAATAACCAGCACGGTCAGCAGCGTCGAGGACGCAAGGCCGAACAGCAGCGAAATAGCGAGCCCCTGAAAGATCGGGTCGGTCAGGATGACGGCCGCGCCGATCATTGCCGCGGCGGCGGTGAGGACGATCGGCTTGAACCGGATCGTTCCCGCTTCGAGCAGGACATCGCGCAGGGATTTGTCGGGCGTTGCCGAATGCCTGATGAAGTCGACCAGCAGGATAGAGTTTCGCACGATGATGCCGGCGAGCGCGATGAAGCCGATCATCGACGTCGCGGTGAACGGCGCGCGGAACAGCATATGCCCGATGACGATGCCGACAAGGGTCAGCGGCACCGGAGTCAGGATGACCAGCGGCAGGCGGAAGCTCCTGAACTGCGCGACGACGAGTATGTAGATCCCCAGCAAGGCGACCATGAAGGCCCCGCCCATGTCGCGGAATGTGACCCAGGTGATCTCCCATTCGCCGTCCCAGAGCATCGACGGCACGCTTTCATCCTCGGGTTGCCCATTGAGGCGGATTTGCGGCTTCACCAGCCCCTGGGCCGCCCAATCATGGTCGTCCACGGCGCGATCGACGGCCAACATGCCGTAGATCGGCGCTTCATAGGCCCCGGCAAGCTCGGCCGTCACCATGTCGGCATAGCGACCATCGCGGCGGAAGATGGCGGGGCTTCCCGTCTCGGTGCGAGCATCGACGACCGCGCCCAGGTCGATGAGCTGGCCGCCCGGCGTTTGCGCGACGGGTGTGCTCGACAAGGCCTGCGTCCAGCTCCGGTCCTTCTGTTCGAGCGCGATGGTGATCGGAAGCGGCGTGCGGCCATCGCCGCGCGGCGCATAGCCGACCGTCTGGCTCCCCATGAGCATTCCGATGCTGTCGGCGATCTGGCGCTGCGAGAGGCCATAATAGTCGATGCGGTCGCGCTGGATGTCGAGACGCAACTTGGGCCGCGGCGTTCCAAAACTGTTGTCGACGTCGACGATGAAGGGGACGGATTTGAAAATTTTCTCAAGCTCCGTCGCCGTTTTTTCGCGCGTGGCCGCATCGGGGCCATAGACCTCGGCGAGCAAGGTCGCGAGCACGGGCGGCCCCGGAGGCGTCTCGACCACCTTGATCGACGCGGTTTCAGGGAGCTTCAGCGCCTTCAACCGCTGGCGCAGGTCAAGCGCGATCTGGTGGCTCGACCGGCTGCGCTCGCCCTTGGGCAGCAGCGTCACCATGACGTCGCCCTGTTCGGGCTGCGAACGCAGGAAATAGTGCCGGACAAGGCCGTTGAAGTTGAACGGCGCCGATGTGCCGACATAGGCCTCCATAGACGTTGCTTCGGGCAGGCCGCGCACGATGCCGGCAACGTCTTCCAGCACGCGGCCCGTATTTTCGAGCGCGGTGCCTTCCGGCATGTCGACCACCACCTGAACCTCCGACTTGTTGTCGAAGGGAAGTAGCTTCACGGTCACAGCCTTGAAGTAGAACATCGAACAGGCGACCAGCGTCGCCACACCGACGCCGATCAGGAAGTTACGCGCGGACGTGCGTGTGTCGATCACGCGATGCGCGACGCGGGCATAGAGCTGCCCCAGCTTGCCGCCGCTTTCATCGTGGCCGTGGCCCGCTGCCAGCGTCTTGCGGGCAAAGCGGATCATCAGCCACGGCGCGATCACGACCGCGACGAAGAACGAGAAGATCATCGCGGCCGAAGCGTTGACCGGGATCGGCGCCATATACGGCCCCATCAATCCCGACACGAACAGCATCGGAAGCAGCGCCGCGACCACGGTCAAGGTGGCGACCACGGTCGGATTGCCGACTTCGGCCACCGCCTCGATCGCCGCCTGGGCGCGGCTGCGGTCATCGTCCATCGCCCAATGGCGGGCGATATTCTCGATCATGACGATCGCGTCGTCCACGAGGATGCCGATGGAGAAGATGAGCGCGAACAGGCTGACGCGGTTGATCGTGTAGCCCATCAAGTTCGACGCGAACATGGTGAGCAGGATCGTCGTCGGGATGACCACGGCGGTCACACCGGCCTCGCGCCACCCGATCGCGAAGCCGATCAGCACCACGATCGAAACGGTCGCCAGCGCCAGATGGAACAGCAGCTCGTTTGCCTTCTCGTTCGCCGTCTCGCCATAGTTGCGCGTGACCGCGACCGTGACGTCATCGGGGATCAGCTTGCCTTTCAGGCTGTCGACGCGCTCAAGGATGGCGTCGGAAACGACAACGGCATTGGCCCCGGCCCGCTTGGCGAAAGCGATGCTGACGGCAGGCGCGGAATGCCATTTGCCGTTCTCGGCCCCATTGTCCGACTTCGACCAGCGCCACGCGCGGGCCTGATCCTCGCGCGGCCCCTGCGTGACGCTGGCAACGTCGCGCAGATAGACAGGGGCGCCAGCGCCGGACCGCACGGTAAGCAATCCCACTTCCTGCGCCGACGACAGCGTGCGGCCCGCGGTCACGCCGACCGCCTTGCCATCCTCGCGGATATTGCCCAGCGGGAAGCTGCGATTGGCCTGGCTCGCGGCCTCGATCACGCTGCCCAGCGGCACGCCATATTGGCGCAGCTTCGTCGGATCGGGCGCGATGCGGATTTCCTCGGGGCGTCCGCCGACAAGGAAGCTGATGCCGACATTATCGACCTTGGCGATCTCGGTGCGCAGCTTGAAGGCCAGCTCGTAGAGGCTCGCGTCGTTCCACTGGCCTGCGGCTCCGGGCTTGGGTGTAAGGGTCAGGACGACAGCCGGCACATCATTGATGCCGCGCACCGTCACCTTGGGATCGGGGATGCCGACGGGCTTCCTGTCCCAATTGGCGCGCAGCTTTTCCTCGATCCGGATTGCCGCGTCCTCGGGGTTCGATCCGACGAGGAAGCGGGCCGTCACCATCACCCCGTCGTCTTGCGCCTGCGTATAGACATGCTCCACGCCATCTACGCTCTTGACGATCGTCTCCAATGGGATGCCGACCAGTTCGGTCGCGTCGGCGGCGGAGAGGCCTGGGGCCATCACCTGAATGTCCACCATCGGCACGCTGATCTGCGGCTCCTCCTCCCGGGGGATGGAAAGAAGAGCCAGCAGACCAACGGCGATCGCCGCGAGGAGAAACAGCGGCGTCAAGGGCGAGGCAATGGTGGCCCTGGTGAGGCGACCGGAAATGCCGAGATTCATGGGCGCGTAGCCTTGGGCTTGCCGGGGGAGAACAACGTGTCGCCGGCAGACACACCGCTCAAGATCTCGACCATGGCGGGGTCGGCCGTCGGCGCGATCTGGACCGGCACCATGCTAAGCCGCTTGCCTTCGCTCACAACCTGAACCTGATCTATCCCGTAGCGCGTGGTGACGAATGTGCGCGGCACCACCAGTGCCTTGCGCGTGCCGATCTCGACCGATGCGCTCACGCGGCGGCCGACGAATTGCGTTGAGAGGCCAGGCAGCGTCGCATCGACACGAACCTGGCCTCCGGTGATCGCAGGATAGACCTGCGTCACGCTGCCCTGGCGCGACCCAGAAGGCACCCCTGCATTATTTTGTCCGCCATCATTCAATGCTGGATCGTCAACGATCACGCGCGCGCCGGGTCGGATCTGTCCGGCAACGGATTCTGGCAGCATCAAGCGTAGGACGGGCGGGCCTGCGGTGACGGTCGCGATCGACATGCCCGGCGCGACCGGCGCGCCTGCGGGAATATCGGCGCGCAGCACACGCCCGCTTGCCGGGGCGATCACCGCCCCCTGCCCCGCGACGCTGGCACTGGCGCCCTGCTGCGCCCGCGCTGCGGCAACCTGCGCGTCGGCCGCGCGGGCGGCGGCGACGGCCTGATCCAGACGCGCCTTCGCATAGACGCCGTTGTTGTAGAGGTCGCGGATGCGCGCGAGGTCCGCATTGGCACGCGCCGCTTCCGCCTGAGCGGCGGCCGCCTGCGCACCGTAGGCGCTCGTCTCGTAGCCAAGCCGCGAGTCGACGATCATGCCGATGCGCTGGCCCTTCTGCACCGTATCCCCGGCGCGCACCGAAAGGGAGGTCAATATGCCGGGGATGCGGGCGAGGACTTCGGCCTGGTCGCGGGTGGCGATCTCCGCACCAACTGCCTTCATATCCGCGATCTCCTTGGGGACGAGTCGCACCATGTCGCCTGCGGGCAATGTCGCCGACGCCTCGTCCTGCTCCGGCTGACTGCCGCACGCCGATAACGCCAACGCGGCGCTTGCCAACCAGAGCCACTTGCCCCTGCCGCTCATCATGCCGCTCATTCCCCTCTTTCGCCCTTAGCCGCCGAGCACCGGCAAACCGGCGTCTTTCCATGCGCCGATGCCGCCGGCGAGATGCGTGTCGATCGCGCTCTGGGCCTGCGCGCACTGGTCGAGCGCCTGCCCGGAACGCCGCCCGCCCGCGCATTGCAGCACGACCGTCCGTCCTTCGGGATCAGGGATGTTACGAGGTGAAAAGCCCGACAGCGGCATGTTTACTGCGCCTGCGATGTGGCCGGTCGCAAACTCGCCGGCCTCGCGCACGTCGATCAGCAGCGCTTTGCCGTCCTTCAGCATGGCGTCCAGCTCGGCGGGGCCGATCTCGCGGTGAGCATCACGTTTCTTGAATCCGAACATGGTTGCCTCTTTCAATTTGTGGATTGCATATAACGTGTAATGATTATATTAGTCAATGTCATTGAATGAGGAAGGATCGCAGATGGGCAAGCCGTTGATCGTGGTATTGGGCGCAGGTCTGGGAGGCACGATCGCCTCCTATGAGATCAAGGCCGCCGTCAAAGGCCGCGCCGACGTGATGACCGTATCCGACACGGATACCTATAGCTTCATCCCCTCCAATCCGTGGGTCGCCGTGCGCTGGCGCGAGCCGGAGGCGATTCAGGTCCATCTCCCCCCGGTGTTCGCGAAAAAGAAGATCGGCTTTACCTCGGTCGGCGCCAAGCGACTCCATGCGAGCGAAAAGCGACTCGAACTCAATGACGGAACATCAATCACTTACGATTATCTTGTAATCGCGACCGGCCCCGATCTGGCCTTTAACGAGATCGAAGGGCTGGGGCCGCAAGGCCATACCGTCTCCGTCTGTCAGACCGCACATGCCGCCGACGCGGCCGATGCCTTCGACGCCTTCGTGGAAAATCCCGGCCCGATCGTCGTCGGCGCGGTCCAGGGCGCGTCCTGCTACGGCCCGGCCTATGAATTTGCGCTGATCCTCGACACCGAGCTGCGCCGGCGCAAGATCCGTGACAAGGTGCCGATGACCTTCGTCACCGCCGAACCCTATATCGGACATCTCGGCCTCGATGGCGTCGGCGACACCAAGAGCCTGCTCGAAAGCGAGCTGCGCGACCGTCATATCAAATGGATCACCAATGCGCGCGTCGCCAAGGTCGACGCCGGCCTCATGCACGTCGAGGAAGTGAACGATGATGGCTCGGTCAAGAAGGCGCATGATCTGCCCTTCGGCTATTCGATGATGCTCCCGGCCTTCCGCGGCGTTCCCGCGGTCAGCAATATCGAGGGGCTGACTAATCCCCGCGGCTTCATCATCATCGACAAGCACCAGCGCAATCCGGCGTTTCCGGAAATATTCGCGCTCGGTGTTTGCGTCGCCATTCCGCCGACCGGACCGACCCCGGTGCCGGTGGGCGTGCCCAAGACCGGCTTCATGATCGAATCCATGGTGACGGCGATCGCCGCCAACCTCGCTTTGATCCTCGAGGGCAGGGAGCCGACCGCCGAAGCGACATGGAACGCCGTCTGCCTTGCCGACTTCGGCGATGGCGGCGTGGCTTTCGTCGCCCAGCCCCAGATTCCGCCGCGCAACGTCAATTGGGCATCCAGCGGCAAGTGGGTCCATTTGGCCAAGATCGGCTTCGAGAAATATTTCCTGCGCAAAGTCCGCAAGGGCGAGAGCGAGCCTTTCTACGAAAAGCTGGCGATGCACGTCATGGGCATCCGCAAGCTGCGTTTCTGATCGTCATTTAGCGAAGGAGTGCAAAGATGACTCTCGATCGTGCCGTGATGGCGTTCGCCGGATGTGTCGTGTTGCTGGGTGTCGTCCTGTCGCTGACCGTGCATCCGTGGTGGATCGCGCTCACCGCTTTCGCCGGCCTCAACATGATACAGGCCAGCTTCACCGGCTTCTGCCCCGCCGCGATGGTATTCAAGGCGCTGGGCGTCCGTCCGGGGACCGCCTTCAAATGATCCGCAAGAGGGCGCTCCCCCGCCCCCTCTTGGCCTGCCTGCTCGCGAGCGTCGCCATGCCGGCCCAGGCGACGACGCTGGAAGAGGCGATCGCGGCCGCCATGAACCATGCGCCCGAAATAGAAGCGGCCCGTGCTGACGCGGATGCCGCCGATGCCCGGATCAAGGAAGCCAGAGGCCAGGGCCTTCCCAGCGCGACGCTGAGCGGGACGATCGGCTATGGCCGCCTCGATCCGCAGGGCTATTTCGGGCTTCCGGCTGCGAACGTCACCCCCCGCGCTGCGCAGCTCACCATCGAGCAACCTTTGTTCATGGGCGGCAGGGTCAGCGCCGGGATCGCGCAGGCGAAAGCCGGGAGCGAGGCCGCGCACGCGGGCGAAAGCATGACGCGAAGCCAAATCGTCGTCGCGACGGTCCAGGCCTATGGGGACGTGCTGACCACGCACCGCATGGTCGTGCTCTACGAACAGATGGTCGGCCAGATGGAGGAGATCCAGCGCCAGGCTCGACTTCGCTTCAAGGCCGGGGAAAGCCCCAGCACCGATGTCGCCCAGGCCGCGGCCCGTCTTGCCGAAGCCCAGGCCGCGCTTGAAGCTGCGCGCGGCGTTGCCGTCTCGGCCGATGCGCGGTTCACCAATCTGACCGGCCTGGCGCCGCAGGATTTGCAGCCCCTTCCGGCAAACCCGGCCATGCCGGGATCGCTCGATGAAGCGCTCGACATTGCGCGGGCGAACAACCCTGCTCTCGCCCAGGCCGAAGCCGCATTGGAGGCCGCGCGCGCTGGCGCGAGAGGCGCGCGAGCGGAACGCTTGCCCACGGTCGGGGCATTCGCGGAAGGCTCCACGATCCGCGACCAGTTCTTCCCCGACTATCGTGCCGACGGCGCCACGGTCGGCGTGCGGGCGCGCTGGCAATTATTCTCCGGTGGGCGCGTCTCGGCGAAGATCACCGAAACCGACAGCGCGGTTAGAGCTGCCGATGCGCGCGAGCGTGCGGCGCGGTCCGCCGTCGATGAACAGACGATCAGCGCCTTTCAGGGCGTTCGATCCGCCGTGCTGGTCGAAACCGCCGCTGGTCAACAAGCCCTTGCCGCTGCGCAGGCACGGGACAGCGTTCGCCATGAGGTCCGCGTCGGCATGAAGCCGCAGCTCGATCTGCTTGATGCCGAACGCGAAGCCATCGCGGCCGCCGTGAGCGAGGCCCGGGCGCAAGGCGATCGCATCGTTGCAGCCTACCGGCTGCTCGCCCTCCTCGGGCGCTGAATTTTCGCACGGGAGACACTTTGCACAAGGATTGGTCCAAAAGGAGCTCATCGCCCTCGCAATCTCCGTGGCAATACGCTGCAATGGCTGTGTAGCTTTTCCATGCCAAGACGGCAGTCAAATAGGGCGCCACTCGCGACGAGGTAATGGAGACGATGGGGATGGCACTCTACATGGGCGCCGGTCCCAGCCTCATGTATGCCGCACAGGCCGCCGAAGCCTTCGATCAATTTGAGAAAGATCGAATCTGAGTTTCGTGGGCAGAACCTACGTCCTCGTGCAACGAACGGCGAGCATTGTTCAATTCTATGTTTTCGACGTAGCCTGATCAGCAGTCCTGGGCAGGAACCGGCTCCAATCAATTTGCATGAACCGTATCAGAAGGAGAATCATCCCGATTTGCAGAGCGATACCACATGAGCTTTTCAACGTGCTCGCAAAAGCGTCGCCGAGGCTCGTTCCGCGCAACCCCTCCTTGGCGCTTGCTGCGTAGAGGGAATAGGAAACGAGACCTCCCGCAAAGAACGCTGCGGTAAAGTTCAGCAGGCGCACACGCGCCAGCCCCGCCGCGGCAAACAATTGCGCGAAAGGCAGCGACGAAAGAGCAAACAGCCCCAGACCAAGAATTATGTTGCTCTGCCGCGCCACCGGAGCCTCACCCGCAGCGGCAAGATTGCGCTTCTGTTTCTGCGGCAACCACCCCCCAAGACAGCCAGAAAAAGGGTGAGGCAGGACGTCATAATCATCCTGAAATAACAAATAGATGAGCGATAAGCCAAGATGGGTGAGAGAGATGCAATATACTCGTCGTCAGGGTTTTGTCAGCAAAGGTTGACGAGGTTGCTGCTTTCCATGAGGGGCATATGAGCCGATTGAGAGCCCATCCTGAGCGCCATGCGGTGTCCCGCATCGGCTGGCTGCGCGCGGCAGTGCTGGGCGCCAATGACGGCATCGTCTCTACCGCGAGCCTGATCGTCGGCGTCGCGGCTTCTGGAGCCGACAAGACCAGCATTTATGTGGCGGGCACCGCCGCGCTGGTGGCGGGCGCCATGTCGATGGCCGCCGGCGAATATGTTTCTGTCAGCTCTCAGGCTGATACGGAGAAGGCCGATCTCGCACGCGAGACGGGTGAACTTGTCGATCAGCCTGATTTCGAACGCCAGGAGTTGACAGACATCTATGTCGCGCGCGGGTTAGACGAGAATCTGGCCCTGCAGGTCGCTGATCAGCTTATGGCCCACGATGCGCTAAGCGCCCACGCGCGCGATGAGCTGGGGATTTCCGAGGTGGTGAGCGCGCGCCCGCTCCAGGCCGCTTTGACTTCGGCGCTGACCTTCAGCGCTGGCGCGCTCATGCCGCTGCTTCTCGTCTCCATCGCGCCGCAAGCCAACCTTGTGCCGATCGAGGTGGTCGCAACTCTGTTGTTTCTGGCCATTCTCGGTGCGCTTGGGGCCTGGACCGGAGGCGCGCCGCCCACGCGATCGGTGCTGCGGGTCACCTTCTGGGGGGCGCTGGCGCTGGCGGCGACCGCCGGTATCGGACGGCTGTTCGGAACGGTCGTGTAGATATCCCGCCAAATGTCGTCAGGATTCGGTCAGCCTATGCTCCTAGCTCATCGCCTGGAAAGGTGATCATCATGGCACATTCTGATCGCGCAGAGACATTCAAGGTTTGGGATGCCCCGCTGCGGCTGTTCCACTGGCTGCTGGTTGCGGCAATCACGATCGCCTTCCTGTCGTCCGAAAGCGATAGCCCGATCGCGGCCTGGCACATGGTGGCAGGATGGAGCGCGGCGGTGTTGATCGCTTTCCGACTGATCTGGGGCTTGGTCGGCGGCGAGCACGCCCGCTTTGTGGATTTCATCAGACCCTCAGCGATCGCCGGGCACATCCGCGAACTACTGGCGGGCCGACCCGAGCGCGCCATCGGGCACAATCCCTTGGGCGCGATCGCAGTGATCGCTCTTATCGGCCTCACAGGGGTCGTTCTATGGAGCGGGATTGCCGTCGCGGCAGGTGGTATGGACGAGGATCTCCACGAAGCCCTTGCCTATGGCCTGCTCGCCCTCATCGGCATCCATGTCGGTGCTGTGTTGCTGATGTCGGCGGTTACCCGCGAGAATCTGGTTCGCGCCATGATCGGCGGCCGCAAGAAACGCGCCCTCCATCCCGGAGCGCAGGACGCGCGGGCACCGGGCATCTTTGCGATGCTGCTGGGAGTCGTGGCGATCGTCCTGACAAGTATCGCGATTCTCAAGATGGAGCCGATGGCCTTCTCGCCTCAGCACCGCGAGGCGCATCATGGCGTCCCTGGCGAACGCGACTAACGACTTGCGGGGATGACCTGATAGAAGACGCCATGGCCCACCTTCATCACCCACATGGGAAAGCCCTCAAAAGACATGCGCCTGCTCGTCGTCGAAGATAATGACCGGATGGCGGCACTGATCGCCGACGGCCTCCGACGCCGAGGCTTCGTGTGCGACATCGCGCTGGATCTTGCCCAAGCCGACGACGCAATGGCCGGCGCGCAATATGACGCGATCGTGCTCGATCTTGGCCTCCCCGATGGCGACGGCATCGACTGGCTCGCCGGTCGTCGCAAATATCAGCAGATGCCGCCCGCGATCATCCAGACCGCTCGCGGCGCGCTCGAGGATCGCGTCACCGGCCTCGATGCAGGTGCGGACGACTATGTCGTCAAGCCGGTCGAGGTCGATGAACTCGCCGCGCGCATCCGCGCCCTCCTGCGCCGCCCTGGCGTTAGGACGCAACCCGTCATTGAAGTCGGCACGCTTTGCTTCGACACTGCAAGCCGCTCAGCAAGCATCGCGGATCGCAATGTCGATCTCTCCCGCCGCGAGGCCGATTTGCTGGAACTGCTGATGCGCCGGGCGGGAACAGTGGTGCATCGCGATGTCATTGAAAACGCCCTCTACAGCTTCAACGATCCGGTAACTCCCAATGCAGTGGAAGCCGCTGTCTCGCGTCTGCGCCGCAAGCTGGACGAGGCGGCGATGCCGGGCACGCTCCATACCGTTCGGGGTGTTGGCTATATGCTGAAGGACGGCCCGGCATGACGCGGCGCCGATCGGTTTCCCGGCGTTTGCGGCGCGGACTGGGTCTGATCGGTCTAATCGGCACCGTGCTGCTGCTGGCAGCGGTCGCGTTCTTTTACAGCTTCACCTTCACCCATCTCGATCCGCAAGCAGCGATACTACGCGCGATCAAGGAGATGCTGGAGCATGTCGCGCTGCCGCTGGTCGTGCTGCTGGTGCCGGTCACCATCATGGTGCAACGAGTGATCCGCCAGGCATTCCTGCCTCTGGAGGAAGCCGCCGCCGAGATCGAAGCGGCGCGCGGGCATGAACGGGGTTTTCGGATTGACGCCTCGCATATGCCTGCCGAGGCCTTGCCCTTCACCGATGCCGTCAATGATCTGCTCGTGCGCCTCGATGACGCCGTAATGCGGCAGGAGGCGTTCGCGGCCGATGTCGCACACGAACTGCGCACACCGCTGGCGCTCTTGTCGCTCGAACTCGACCGGCTCGATCATGAGGACGCCGCACGCCTCAAGAACGATGTCGCCTCGATGCGCCGGCTGATCGACCAGCTCATGCTGCTGGCGCAGATCGATGCTGCTGCGGCGGCCCAGACGCCGCTGGAGCCGGTGCCTCTCACCGAGATCGCGACTCAGGTCGTTGGAGCCGTTGCCCCTGGCATCATCGCCGACGCCAAGACAATTGAGCTGGATACCGGCGATCATCCGCCGATCGTGAATATCCGCCGCGAGGCGGTCGCCGCGGCCCTACGCAACCTGATCGAAAATGCCGCGCGCGTTACCCCTGTCGGCGGGACGATCCAGGTCCGGGTTGGCCCTGGCGCCATATTGGCGGTACGCGATGAGGGGCCGGGACTGACGCCGGATCGGCTCAGCGACCTCGTGCAACGCCACCGCCGCGCCGATCATGCGAGCAAGACCGGCGCAGGCCTCGGCCTTGCCATTGTCGAGCGGATCATGGCTGCCCACGGCGGTACGCTCACGACCGATCCTACCTTGCACGAATTGGCTCTGCGCTTTCCCGAACCCTGACCATTCCCGTCAGCATCGTGTCAGGATTCGGTCAGGGACGTTCCTTAGCCGGGCGTCATGTCCAGACGAACGATCCTGCTTTCCGGCGGCGCCACGCTTGCCTTGATCCTGACTGGCTTGTGGTGGCTTGCCGCACGACCCAACGGATCGAACCTCCCGGCGACGGAGAGCGCTGCCCGGTCTGAAAGCGGGGTTCTGGCCGTGGATGCCCGTCGCGCGACGCAAATGGGAATCCGCATTGCTCCAGCGACAGCGGCCGAGGAAGCGCCGCTCGCTACCATACCCGCGATGATTCAGCCCCCCGCCAATGCCCGTGTGGCGGTGGCGGCAACCTTTCCTGGTACGGTGGTGCGAACCCTCGTGGTCGAAGGTGACAGCGTGAAACGCGGGCAGCCGCTCGCCATCATCGCGAGCCGCGACGTGCTGACGATCGGCGCTGATCTCAGCCGGGCCCATGCGCGCAGCGGCGTGGCACAGGCCAATGCGGCGCGATTGTCGCAGCTCAGCCGCGAAGGCATCATCGCCGGCGCTCGCGCGGATGAAGCCAATGCCGTCGCTGCCGAGGCACGCGCCGACGTTTCGGAGAAATCGCGCATCCTGGCGCTGGTGAATGGCCATGGCGGCAACGGTTCTTATACGCTCACCGCCCCCATCGCGGGGCGCGTTACCAGTGCCGCGATCCAGGCGGGCAATCCGGTCGACGGCACCACCGCGCCCTATGTGATCGACGCGGCGGATCGCTATGAGGTGGTCGGGCAATTGCCGGAGCGGCTGATTGGACAAGTCCGCCCCGGCATGAGCGTGCGGCTGCTTCCCGATCTTGTGGGCCGGATCATTGCGGTGGGATCGACGATCGATCCGACCACCCGCTCGGCGAGCCTCAAGGCGGAGATCCCCGGTGGCCCCGGCATGGTCGCGGGCCGGGCCACCAGCATCGTGATCGCTGGCCCCGCGCCAGCGGACGCGGCGAGCGTGCCCGATGCCGCCGTCACCATGATTGGCGGCAAAGCGGCGGTGTTCGTCGCCGTGCGCGGCGGCTTCGTGGCCCGGTCCGTCACAAGCGGGGGGAGCAGTAACGGCCGCACCGTGCTGCTCTCCGGAGTCAGCCCAGGTGAGCCGGTGGTGATCTCTGGTACGAGCGCGCTGAAGGCGCTCGCCTCGGCGCAGTAGGTCCACCATGCTGCGTTCGCTCGTCGCCACGGCGCTTTCTTACCGCCTGCTTGTTCTTGTGCTCGCCACAATCACAGCGGGGCTTGGCGTCTGGGCCTTCACCACCTTGCCCGTCGATGCTTACCCGAACATCGCGCAGACGCAGGTGAAGCTGATCCTCAAGGCCCCCGGCATGACGCCGGAGGAGGTCGAAAGCCGCGTCATCACACCGATCGAGACGGAGATGCTCGGCATCCCCCATCAGGCAATCCTGCGCTCGACCGCCAAATATGCCATTGCCGACATCACGATCGACTTCACCGACGGCACCGACATCTATTGGGCGCGCCAGCAGGTCACCGAACGCCTCTCGGGCGTCATGGGCGATCTGCCGGCATCGGTGAGCGGCGGCCTCGCCCCGATCTCGACTCCGCTCTCCGACGTCTACATGTTCACCATCGAAGGGCCGCTGTCGCTCCAGCAGAAGCGCGAACTGCTCGACTGGACGATCCGGCCCGCGCTGCGCACGGTGCCCGGCGTCGCCGATGTCAACGCGCTGGGCGGTTATGTCCGCACGTTCGAGGTCAGGCCCGATCCCGTCGCGCTGGCGAGCGCGAAACTCTCCGTGGCCGACCTGCGCACCGCAATCGAAAGCGGCAACCGCAATGACGGCGCGGGCCGCCTCGCGAGCGGCGAGGAAGCACTGATCGTCCGCGCGGTGGGCGCGATCCGCACCGTCGAGGATCTGGGGTCGCTCGTCATCGCCAGCCGCGACGGACGGATCGTCCGGCTCGGCGATGTCGCCACCGTCGGCATTGGCAGTCTCACTCGTTATGGCGCGGTCGCGCGCGGCGGCAAAGCCGAAGCCGTGCAGGGTCTCGTCATCGCGCTGCGCGGCGCGGACGCCCGCCAGGTGGTCGATGGCGTGCGGACACGGCTCGCCGAGATGCAGAGTGGCCTGCCCGAAGGCACGCAAATCCATGTCTTCTACGACCGCTCCGATCTGATCGAGCGCGCGGTCGGCACGGTCGAGAAGGCGTTGCTGGAGGCGACCGTGCTGGTCGTCGTGCTGCTGATTCTGTTTCTCGGCGACTGGCGAGCCGCCGCGATCGTCGCGGTGACCTTGCCGATGGCGGCGCTCATCACCTTCCTGTTCATGCGCGGCATGGGGCTGTCCGCCAATCTGATGAGCCTGGGCGGCCTCGCCATCGCGATCGGGCTGCTGGTCGATGGCGCGGTGGTCGTGGTCGAGAATGTCGTCGAGCGGCTGGGGCACGCGCATGGCGAGGATACGCCCCGGCTGAACCTTGTATTCCGCGCGACCAGCGAGGTGATCGCGCCGGTGTCGGCGGGCATCGTCATCATCGCGCTGGTGTTCCTGCCGCTGCTGTCGTTGCAGGGGCTGGAGGGCAAGCTGTTCGCGCCGGTCGCGCTCACTATCGTCTTTGCCCTGCTCGGGTCTTTGCTGCTCGCGCTGACGCTTGTGCCGGTGCTCGCCTCCTTCGGCCTCAGGAGCGGCCATCATGGCGATCCGTGGATCATGCGCCAGCTTGGCCCGCGCTATCGCGCGCTGTTGGACGGCGCGTTCGCGCGCAAGCGTCTGGTCTATGGCCTGTCCGCCGCCGGGCTGGTGCTGGCGGGTCTGGCATATGGCGCGGTCGGCAAGACGTTCATGCCGACGATGGACGAGGGTTCGGTGATCGTCCAGCTCACCAAGCTGCCGTCGATCAACCTTAGTCAGTCGGTCGCCGGTGACATGGCCGTGCAGCGCGCGCTCCTCACCGTGCCGGAGGTCGAGGATGTGATCGCGCGCGTCGGTTCCGACGAGATCGGGCTCGACCCCATGGGCCTCAATGAGACCGACAGTTTCGTCCAGTTGAAGCCGCGATCTGAGTGGCGGGGCAACAAGGACTTCGTGGTCGAGGAAATCCGCAAGGCGCTCGAGGGATTGCCCGGCATTGAGGCCAGCTTCACCCAACCGATCGAAATGCGCGTCTCGGAGATGCTGACCGGCGCGCGCGGCGATCTTGCGGTGAAGATATTTGGTCCAGATTCACAGATGCTCGCCGATCTGGCGGGCCAGGTCCAGCACACGCTGTCCGGCATCCAGGGCGCCTCGGAAGTGCTGACGGTCGCCAATGACAGCGTGGATTATCTCCAGCTCGATATCGATCGCGCGGCGACGGGACGGTTCGGAATGCCGGTCGACCAGATGCAGGATGCGCTCCGCGCGCAGGTTGAAGGTGTTCACGCCGGGATCGTCGCCGATGGGCAGAAGCGCGTGCCTATCGTGATCCGCGGCGATGACAGCATCCGCAATGATCCGGCCCGCTTCGCCGATCTGCAACTGCGCACACCCGATGGCACGCTGGCGCGCGTCAGCGACATGGCGCGGGTGGAGCGGACGCAGGGTCCGGTGAAACTCGACCATGAGAACGGCTCGCGCTTCGCACTTGTGCAGGCGTTCGTCTCGGGACGCGACCTGGTCGGCTATGTCGATGAGGCCAAGGCGGCCGTCGCTGCCAGGGTCAGGCTGCCTGCGGGTTACAGCATCGTCTGGGGCGGCCAGTTCGAAAACCAGCAGCGCGCGTCGGCGCGGCTGATGCTGGTGATCCCGATCGCATTGGCGCTGATCTTTCTCGTCCAGCTGGCAACGCTCCGCTCACTCAGGGCATCGTTGCTCATCCTCGCGAATATCCCGTTCGCGATGGTCGGCGGGCTGCTCTCGCTCTGGCTGTCGGGTGAATATCTCTCCGTTCCCGCATCGGTGGGGTTCATCGCGCTGCTCGGCATCGCCGTGCTCAACGGATTGGTGCTGGTCGCCTATTTTCGTCAGCTCCGCGCCGAGGGGCTGAGCATGGCCGAAACGGTGCGGCTGGGTGCGCAGCGGCGACTGCGGCCCGTCCTGATGACCGCCAGCATCACGGCTTTCGGCCTCGTACCCTTGCTGTTCGCCAGCGGACCGGGATCCGAAATCCAGCGGCCGCTGGCGATCGTAGTGATCGGCGGTCTCATCACCTCCACTTTGCTGACGTTGATCCTGCTGCCGATCCTGTTCGAGCGCTTCGGCGAAAGCGTTGAGGAAATCGCGAATGTCTGACCTTCTGTTCACCCTCCATTGCGCCGTCCGCGATACCGAAGCGGTGCTGGGCGCCATCCGCACCGTGTCTCCAGCGCCGATCCACATCCGCGCGGAATCGGTCCGCGGCCAGGACTATGGCGATGCCGGAACGGCGGAGAAAGTGTCCGGCGAGCTCAAGCGGACTACGCTCGAACTGATCTTCGGCGCGGACAGGATGCCCGATCTTCTTCAGGCCGTGGAGGAAGCCCGGCGTGACCTGCCGGTCCGCTGGCGAACCACCTGCCTGCTCGATCATGGAAGGATCGCCTGATGCGGGCCATGCTCCTCGCCTGCGGCCTGCTGCTGTCCGCATCGCCAGCCCTGGCACAGCGCACCGATCTGCCGCCCGCCGACAAGGTGAACGAGGCGTTGGACAATCATCCCAGCGTTGCCGCAGCCGCCGCCCGCGTCGAGGCAGCGCGGGCACGAGGCGATATGCTGCGCAGAGGATCGCATGAGGTGACTGTCAGCGGCAGCTATGTTCGCCGCACCGTCGATCGGGAAGGCGGGTTCAATGAGTTCGACACGACGATCAGCCGTCCCTTCCGCCTGCCCGGCAAGGCGGCGCTCGATCGTCAGGTGGGCGCGCTGGGCGTTGAGGTGGCTCAGAACCAGATGGAGGATGTCCGCCACCAGACGGCGCTCATCCTGTCCGGCCTGTGGCATGACTGGCTGACCGCCGGGAGCCATTATCGCAACGATCTCGACACCGTCCGGGGGCTGGAGGCATCGATGGCGGCCGTAGCGCGGCGCGTGGCGCTGCGGGATGCCGCGCAGCTTGACCTCGATCAGGCTGCCGCCGCGCTGGCACAGGCACGCGCGCAGGCGGCCTCGTCGCTCGCCTCACGCGAACAGGCGCGCGTTACGCTTGTGGCGACCTTTCCGGACATTCCACTTCCGCCCGAGCCGCCGGAGCTGGCGATACCCGTGCTGCCTGCCGATGGGCTGGAAGCCATGCGCGATCTGGTGATCGAACGCAGCCACGAAATCGGTGCCGCCGATAAGGAGGCGCAACGGCTGGACGTCACCGCACGCCGGGTTCGCGCCGACCGCGTCGCCGATCCTTCCTTCGGCGTCCGCCTGTTCAGCGAGCGCGGCGGTACGGAAACAGGGGCGGGTGTCGTCGCCTCGATCTCGCTGGGCGGCGGTTATCGCCGTGCGGCGGCCGACCAGGCCTCGGCCGAGGCCAATGCCGCGCGCATGGAACTGGCGGCCGTGACACGCACCGTCGAGGCGATGGCCAATGCTGGTCTTTCCAACGCCCGTACCCGGTTCAATGCCTGGTCCAACGCCGAAGCGTCCGCCCGCAGCGCCGGCGATGCCGCCGCAAGGACGGCTCGCGGCTATCAACTTGGCCAGATCGACCTGGCCGATCTCCTTTATGCGCAGCGGCAGACCAATGACGCGCGCCGCATGGAGATCGATGCCCGCTCCGAAGCAAACCGGGCGCTACTCAGGCTCGAAATCGACTCGCACAGCATCTGGGCGGCGGTCGACAGGGAGTGATCGAACCACGGTGGCTTCACCCTCTGTTGTCGGACGTCCGAGGATCACGAACCGGGAGCAGCGAAAGCTGTATCGGCCAGGTTCCAACCCCCTCCGATCGCCTTGTATAATGCGACCATCTGCACAGCGGCTGTCGTCCGCGCGCGCAGATTTGCGGTTTCGGCCTCATGAAGGAGGCGCTGGGCCGCAAGCAGCTCAATTCGCGTGATATCGCCTGCGGCAAAGCGCGCTTCAGCATGATCAAAGCTGCGGCGCGAGGCATCCAGCGCCGCTTGATGACGTGTCAATGTATCCAAGCTTGCATTATAATCGCCCAAGGTGCGCTCGGCATCTCCCAGTGCCGCCAGCACGGCCTGCTCATAACCCAGCGCGGCCTGCCGCTGGGCAGCCTCCCGGACACGTATCTCCGCGCGCACACGGCCGCCGTCGAACAATCGCCAAGAGATGAGCGGCAGGATGGAGTAGCGGGTGCTGGACGAATCGAACCAGTCGCCCGGACTGAGCGCCTGGAAGCCGCCGCCGGCACCAATGGACAGCTTGGGGAAAAGCTCCGCGGTGGCGACGCCGATATCAGCGGTGCTGGCAGCAAGCCGCCGTTCAGCAGCCAGAACATCGGGGCGGCGACGCAATATGTCGGCGCGTTCCCCTACGGGCAGTGCCGGCAGGACGCGCGCCGGCGCGGCGGTATCGAGCAGCTTCAGTTCCCGTTCCGGGGGTGCGCCGAGCAGGACGCCAAGACCGAGCACGGCTCCGCGCTGACGCGCCGCAATGCCCGGTAGCATGGCATTGGCGGCAGCCCACCGCTCATAGGCTGCGTCCACATCGGCGCGGGAAACATCGCCGAGAGCGGCACGGCTGCGCATGAGGTCCAGCGTCTGTTGCAACGTTGCGACCGTCGCCTGCTGCGTAAGCAATTCTTCCCCGGCGCCAGTCGCCTCGAACCATGTGCGAGCGACCTCCGCCGCGATCCGCATACGTACACCCTGCGCTTCGGCTTGGGTCGCCTGCAACCGCGCGCTGGCGCCTTCCAGCGCCCGGCGATTGGCGCCAAACAGGTCGACTTCCCACGCAGCATCGAAGCCGGCATCATAGATTGTCTGCGACGCATCTAGTCCGGGAATGGAACCAACCGGCAGTGGGCCATTCTCGCTTTGTCGGCGGCGGTTCACGCTGGCGCCTGCGGAAACAGCGGGCAGTTGCTGACCAGCGGCCCGATCGCGCAGAGCGCGCGCTTCATCGATCCGCGCCGCTGCCTGACGGATATCGAGATTTTGCGCCAGTGCAGTGTCGACCAGTCTCTCCAGTTCAGGGTCGCCCAGCGTTGACCACCAGCGGACAAGGTCGGCAGGGGCGGACGCCCCCGCCGCTGCCTGGGTCCAGCCGCTGCCCGTGTCCACGGAAGGCGGCGCGTGATAGTCGGGGCCGACGACACAGGCGGTCAACGAAATGCAGCTGAATAGCACCACCGCAAGACGCAACTGTCGATGAGGGGGAAATATCATTGCAGACGTCCTCGAACGAAGATGGTGGCCGTGGTGAGCGACACCAGGGCGATCAGCGCCAATGGCCAAAGGCTCGCAAGAATATCGCCGGGCGACATTGCTTTCAGAAAGCTGCCTTCCACGATGATCAGAAAATGGGTGAGGGGGATCGCCTGAGCCAGCCATTGCAGCAGCGTGGGCATATTCTCGACCGGGGTAGCGAAGCCCGACATCAGAACGGATGGCACGCCGATGGCGAAGGCGCCAAGGATGGCCTGCTGCTGGGTCGCGCTGATCGCGGATATCATCAGGCCGATGCCCACCACCGACAGGATGAACAGAACCAGGCTGACGAACAGCAGCCCAAACGAGCCGTTGAACGGAATCTGGAACGGACCCGCAGCGGCCGCCATCATCAGAAGACCGAGCATGGTGCCGATGACCAGAGCGGGCAGGGATTTGGATATAATGATTTCCGGCGTGGAGGTTGGTGACACCAGCAACTGGTCGAATGTTCCCAGTTCGCGCTCCCGCGCGATCGACAGCGAGGTGATGAGCAGCGCGCTGAAGAACGCCAGGATACCGGAGAGGCCGGGCACGATGAACCAGCGGTAGGTCAGGTTGGGATTGAACCAGTTGCGCACCGCCACCGCCGATGCGGGCGCACTGCCGGCGTTTGCTTCCGCGCCAACCTCGGCAGCGATGGCGGAGAGATAAGAAGCGGTGATCTGCCCTGAATTGCTGCGCCGGCCATCGATCAGCATCTGAACGCGACCATTGTCGCCGGTGGCGATTGCGCGCGAAAAGTCCGGCTGGATATCGAGCGCCGCGATCACCTTGCCCTGGTCGATAAGATCGCGCAGCTCTTGGCTGTCGTTCACGCGATAGACCTGCGTAATGAAGTCGGCCCGGTCGAGCCGCGTGATCAGTTCATAGGACCAGCGCCCCGAATCCTGATTGTGAACGGCGATATCGACATTGCGCACTTCCAGCGTCGCGGCGAAGGCGAACACCAGCAGTTGCAACAGCGGCGGCACAAGCACCACCATGCGGCTGCGCGGGTCGCGCAGGATGCTCAGCACTTCCTTGATGAACTGCGCCCGCAGCCGGGTGAAAGCGAAATGGCTATTGTGTTGCGCCATGGCTCCTCACTCCAGATTCTTGCGCGTGGCGCGTTTTGCCAGGACGAAAAACAGAAAGCCGATGGCAGCCATCGCCAGCAGGTTCGGCACAAAGACCACCCAGATGTCCCCGGCCAGAAACACGGTCTTCAAGGAAGAAACGAAATAGCGCGCCGGGATAAACCAGGTGATAGCCCGGATCGGCGCCGGCATGGCGTCGATCTCATACAGAAAGCCCGACAGCATGAATGCGGGCAGAAAGCCCGAGAACAAGGCAATCTGCGCGGCCAGAAACTGATTGCGGGTGATGGAGGAGATCAGCAGTCCCTGGCCCAGCGCAGGCACCATGAATGTCGCCGAAAGCAAAAGGAGTGCGGCCAGTGACCCGCGCAGCGGCACGCCGAACGCAAAGACCGCCAGCGCCGTGGCCCCAAGCGTGGCGAGCATCCCGAGCGCGAAATAAGGCAGGAGCTTACCGATCAGGATTTCCGCGACCGATGCGGGCGTGGAGAGTACCGCCTCCATCGTGCCGCGCTCCCACTCGCGCGCTACCACCAGTGCGGTCAACATGGTGCCGATGATGGTCATGACGATGGCGATGGCGCCGGGCACGAGCGAACGGCGGCTCTCCAGTTCGGCGTTGAACCAGTATCGCGGCTCCAGTGTTACGCCCGCCTGAGATGCCTCGATACCAAGGCCGCCCCGCCAAGTCTGGACGACGCCCTGTGCGTAGTTGGTGACATAGTTGGCGGTATTGGGCTGCGAGCCATCGGCGATGATCTGGACGAGGGGCCGCGCGCCGCGATCGGCCAGGCGCTGCTCGAAATCCTGCGGAATGACTACAAATCCGCGCAATTCGCCCGAAACGACCCGGTCGGACACCTCGCGCCGATCATGGGCGAAAGTCACGTCCAGATAACGGGTTCCGGCGAATGCGGCGGCCAGTGACTGCGCCGAGGCAGATTCGGATTCCTGCACGACGCCGATCCGCACTGCCCGCACGTCCAGTGACACCGCATAGGAAAACAGAAGCAGCAGGACCACCGGAAGGACAAAGGCGATCAGCAGCGTGGACGGATCGCGGACCGCCTGCAGGCTCTCCTTGACCACCAGCGCCCAAAGGCGTTTCGGGTCGAAGCGGCGCATGGCCTCCGGCGGCATTCGGCGATCCCGGCGCGATCCATCCGCGTCGTTCATGCGGCGACCTCGCTACGGGCGACATCGGCGAGATCTTCGGCTTCGACCAGATGAATGAACGCGTCTTCCATGGTCGGGTCCGGCCGGGCATCGCTGGCGGCACCGCGTTTGAGAGCGTCCGGCGTGTCCAGCGCGATCAGCCGGGCGCGATAGAGCATCGCTACCCGGTCGCAATATTCCGCCTCGTCCATGAAATGGGTGGTGACCATCACAGTCACGCCCTTGCGGGCAAGGCCGTTGATGTGGGTCCAGAACTCCCGCCGCGTAATCGGATCGACGCCCGAAGTCGGCTCATCCAGAAACAGCACCGGCGGGCGATGCATCACCGCGCAGGCCAGCGCCAGGCGCTGCTTGTATCCGAGCGGCAGAGAGTCCGGCGCTGACGACAGCCAGGGCTGCAAGCCGAAGATTTCGATCATTTCCTCGATCCGCGCCCGCTGCGTCGCGCCGTCCAGACCATAGACGCCAGCGGAGAACTCCAGATTCTGTCGCACGGACAGCAAGCCATAGAGCGAGAACTTCTGCGCCATATAGCCAAGCTGACCTTTGACCGCGCCGGTCGCGCGGCGCAGATCAAGCCCCACCACATGCGCCTCACCGCTGGTAGGTTTGAGTAGGCCGCACAGCATCTTGAAGGTGGTTGATTTGCCAGCACCGTTCGGACCGAGCAGACCGAAGATTTCGCCCTTGCGCACCTCGAAGCTGACATTGTCGGTGGCCGTGAAATCGCCGAAGCGCTTGGTCAGGTCCCGGCAGGAAACGGCGATGTCCGACTCAAGCTGGACAGGCGGGAGCCCCTCGGCGAGAGCCGATGTACCGCCCGGGCCGCCGCCAAGCAGATCGATAAAAGCGTCCTCGAAACGGGCGGGCACCGCCCTTAGCTGCGCCGCGATCCGATCGGCAAGAGCGGTTATCTGGCCCGTTCCCGCGCCGGGGCGCAACACGATGCGAACACCGGCGCCCTGAACCACGCCATCGCCCACGCTGCTCAGGTCCAGCGCCTCGGCCAGCACGGTCCGACGTTCATCGCCAACTTGTTCCAGACGAAAGCTGCGGCCGGCAAGGCGCCCGGTCAGTTCTCCGGGCGACCCGTCATAGGCAAGCCGCCCTTCGTTGAGCAGCAGCACGCTGTCGCAACGCTCGGCCTCGTCGAGATAGGCGGTCGACCAGACCACGGCCATGCCCTCGTCGGTCAGCGCCTGTACCATGCGCCACAGATCCTGACGGCTGACGGGATCGACGCCGACACTTGGCTCATCCAGAAGCAGGACGGCAGGCCGCGCCATCAAGGCGCAGGCCAGGCCGAGTTTCTGTTTCATGCCGCCGGACAGCTTGCCCGCCAGACGCCCGGTAAAGGGGGCAAGACGCGTGAAGTCGAGCAATTCGGAAAACAACTCGCCGTTTCGGTCGGCATCCATGCCGCGCAACTGCGCATAGAGCCGCATATTCTCCATGACCGACAAGTCTTCGTAGAGACCAAAGCGCTGCGGCATGTAACCGGTTGCGGCATGGATGGCGTCATTGTCGTCCACCACATCAAAGCCCGCCACCGTGGCGCGGCCGCTATTCGGCGCCAGCAGACCCGTCAGGATACGCATCAGGGTTGTCTTGCCCGCACCGTCCGGTCCAACCAGCCCGGTCAGGCGGCCAAACCGGATCTGTGCGTTCAGATCCTGCAATGCCTGCACGCCGCCGAAATGCTTGCTCACCCCATCGATGACGACCGCGACCTCATCGAGCGGGGCAGGTGGCGGGTCCGATGCTGCGCTACCGGACGCCATGTCAGCGGCCTTTGGCCTGCGCGCTGGATGCTGGCCCGGCATCGACGTCGATGGTCACCGGCATGCCCTGGCGCAGCGCGGCATCCGCATTGGTGACCACGATCCGCAGGCGATAGACCAAATCCGTGCGCAGATCCGTGGTCTCTACCGTTTTTGGCGTGAACTCGGCGCGCGGTGAAATAAACCCGATCTGGCCTTGATAAACCTTGTCGGACGAGTCGCTATGGACGCGAACCCGCATCCCGGGCGCGATGCGCCCCAGATCCGGTTCTCCGATATAGGCACGCACATAAACCGGCGCATCAAGGCTCACGCTGTAGATCGGGGTCTGGCTAACAACCATGCTGCCGGGTTCGCGCACGCGGGCAATCACGGTGCCGGTGCGCGGCGCAAGCAGCACTGTATCGGCAAGCGCAGTGGCGGCTTGCGCCCGTGCCGCTTGTGCGGCGGCGAGGCGGGCCTGCCCCGCTGCGACATCTTCCTTGCGGAAGCCTTCTGTGGCTTGTGAATAGGCGGCCCGGGCCGCATTGGCGCCGGCGACGGCTTGGTCGCGCGCGGTGCGGGCGGCATCGACCGTCTTTTGACTGGCGGCGCCTGAGGCGAGCAATTGGCTCTGACGATTGAAATTGCGCTCCGCATCTCTGGCGACAGCCGAAGCCTGATTGAGTGCCTCGCGCGCCTGGACGATCTCCTGAGGGCGCAGGCCGCGGAGCAATTTGTCGAGGTCCGCCTGAGCAACACCCACGGACGCATCGGCCGCAGCCACACCTTCCTCGAACGGCTGCGCGTCGAGGACAGCCATGCGCGCACCCGCTTCGACGTGATCTCCTTCATCGAAGTGCATCTGCGCAACACGACCGGGTTGCCGGAAGGCGAGTTGAACCTCGCGAATGTCGACATTGCCATAGAGGCGCAGAGCCTCGTCGTCATGGCTGCCACGCTGCATCCAGACCCATCCGATCCCGATTATTGCGACGACAGCGACAATAATAAAGACCCGCTTGGGAATGCCGGGCAGGCGGATGCGCTTCATTGCACTGCTCCGATTCCGCGCAGATATATAGCGAACACGCCGGGAGCATCGCGACGAATATGGGTTACATCGCCCGCCAGCATCGATTGCATGACGAGCCCCTGGATCGTGCCGATAAACAGGGTGGTGGCGGCATCCGGATCGAGGTCGGCACGCAACTCGCCTCGCACCTTTCCCGCCTCGAGCAAGCCACGAAGCCGCTCTCCATAGTGCCGGATCAGCGTCTGGGCCATGCGCTTGGGAAGAGTCTCACCCGGCCGCTGCAACTCCCCGAAAAGCATTCGTGGCACGCCCGGGTGGTCAGACACGAAATCGATATGTGTCATGAAGACCGCTTCAAGGGCGGCCTTCGGAGACGCGGCCCCTTCCGCGGCCTTGTCGACGCGGGCGAGTAAACGGTCGGTCACCCAGGACATCACCGCCTCCAGGATGGCGTCTTTGGTCGGGAAATGACGGAACAGCGCCCCCTGGGTCAGCCCCATTCGCTGCGCGATGGCCGTCGTTGTGATGTCACTTGGGTTTTGTTCTGCAGCCAGGTCGACCACCGCCTCCACGGTTGCCGCTCGACGTTCGTCCGCTGGAAGATACTTGGAGCGGTCACTCATTGCTTGCGCTTTCTAAAGAGAGTAATCTATTACTATCTATCTGCGATGTGTAGCGGTTGCAAGATGGGAAGTGCCGGAATGGAGACAGTCATTGTTCGCAATGTATGGAAGATGACCCGTGGTTGGTTGAGCTGCGTTGTTGGCCCGGCTCCTGATTCATATTGTGAGCGTGGCCGAGCCTGAATCACAGTAATGTTCCCACCTCGATCAACGCCTAGAATGCAATATGCACCAGCGGGCAGTGCGGCGGTGATTTGAGCTCTGCCATTGGCCTCGAATCGATCCATTGATCAGGAACCAGCGTAAACTGAAGCGAGAAGATGAGTGATCGAGCTACGGCAGCTTCGCTATCTAATAGCAGCCGCAGAAGCAGGGAGTTTCAGCCGCGCGGCGCGCAACCTCAACATCAAGCAGCCGACGCTGAGCCGCTACATCCTCGAAACCGAGAAGCGGCTGGGCATGGCGCTGTTCGACCGTAAGACGCGCGGCGCCACCCTGACGGCGGACGGGGCGACCTATCTGCGGGTCGCCAAGCGGATCATGAAGGAGTGGGACGAGCTGGACGCCTGGGTCAGCGCCACGACCAACGGCCATGCCGGCAAGCTGGCGGTAGGCTTCTACACGTCCTTCTCGGCGGGAAACCTGCGCGCGACCCTGAGCAAGTTCGGCGAGCGCCATTCCGAGGTGAAGCTGCGCGGGTTCGAGCGCGACCGCGAGATGCTGCTGGCCGGCATCGAGAACGGGCTGCTCGACATCGCCATCATGATCGGCGAGGCGCCGCATCCAGGGCTGATGAGCCGCTCGTTCTGGAGCGAGCGCATCCTGGTGGCGATGCCCGAAAGCCACGCGCTTGCGACCCGCGAACGCATCCACTGGACCGACCTGACCGGCGAGCGGTTCTTGCTCACCGAGCAAGATCCCGGTCCCGAGACGCGCAACATGCTCCTCGGCAAGCTCGGGATGCCGGGCTACTCACCGGAGATCGACATGGACGACATCAGGCGGGACACTGTGCTGAGCGTCATTGCGCTCGGCGGGTATATCTCGATCGTCGCGGAATCGGCGCTCGGCATCCACGTCCCCGGCGTGGTCTTCCGCGAGGTCCACGAGGCCAACGGGCACACGCGGATCGGCTTCTCGGGCTATTGGCGCGAGGACAATGAAAATCCGGTGCTGCGCCGGTTTCTTGAGTTCGTCACCGCCCGCTATTCGATGCCGTCCATGCCTGGGCCGCAACCACTGTCTCAGCAACCGGGAAAGGAGCCGTCATGACGCAAGGAAAGACACTCATCATCGTGCTGGTCACGCTCATCATCGGGTTCGGGGCGGGTTTCGTCCTGCGCCCGGTGATCGTGCCCGTCGAACGGGCGGCGATCGTGGCCGCCCCGCCAGTCGCCGCGCCGACGCCGGCCGAGCCGCGCGGGATGCAGTATTTCGCGGCGCATCTCGATGAAGCCCGGCAGGTCGTGGCGCAATGCGCGGAAGGAACGGCGCGCGGCGACGAGTGCGCCAACGCCGAGCAAGCGGTGATCGAGGCGGAAGGCCGCGAGCGGTTCAAGAAGTTCATGGGCAACTGACGGCAGGCGGCGCGCTCTCACTTCCGCTGCGCGAGCCACCGGCGAAAGCCCCTGTCCGTCGCCATGAGCTGAATGGCCATCGGCACTAGCAGTTTCTCGGGCGGCACAGGCGAACTGCCCGTCTCGGCCGCGTGTGCCTCCGCATAGGCGGTCAGCTCGCGATATACCGCAGCGGGAATGTCCACCGTGGCCTTTATCGGCTTCTCGTCGGGAAGCGGCCCCAGCTTCAATTTGCTCATCGTGCGCCTCCAACCGGCTCCAATACGAGGTCGCGGGTCAGAACCACGCGCAACGGATGCCCGGGCCGGATGGTGAGTGTCGGCTGCACGTTGAGCTGCCGCCGCACGATCTGCTGGCCGGTCTGGTTGATGGTATCCTGCGACCCGCGGCGCAGGGCGCGAGTCAGGTCATCCTCGCTGTCCGCGCCCAGCTCGGCCCCCACGCCGAGCAGCGTCGAGACGGCAGCCGCCTTGAGCAGATTGCCCCAATGCTGGTTCACGCGATCCTGCAAGCCGGCATAGCCGGCCGCATCGGCGCCGGGCTGGCGCTCGAGAACGATCGAGCGGCCGTCCGGCATGATGAGCCGATCCCATGCCAGCAGCACGCGAGTCTGCCCGGCGGCGATCTCGCTGTCATATTCGCCGATCAGCCGCGCCCCTTGCGGGATGAGCAGGATGCGGCCGGTAGGGCTGTCATAGACGTTGGCCGTCACCTGGGCAGTGATCTGGCCGGGGAGATCGGAGCGGATGCCGGTGATGAGCGCCGCGGGCACGATGCTGCCCGCCTGCACGATGTTGGGCGAGGCCGGCGCGGTCAGGCGCTCGACGCTGACCGTCCGCTGGCTGGACGCCTGCGCCATGAAGGCGCGCTTGGCGGCCTGGTCGCCCTGCGCGGCCTCGGCCGGCTGCGGAGCGGTAGCGTCGGGCGTTGCGATTGCGAGGTTCGGCAACGAAGGCATCGCAGCGGCCCCGGTGCTGCTGCCGCCGAGGAACACGCCGCTCATGCGCGCCGCGTCGCGCTCTTGGCTGATGCGCTGGCGGGCGGCTTCCTCGGCCTGGGCGCGCGGATCGGGCTGGGCGCCAACGGGCGGGACCGGGACATTCTCCCCACGCTGCTGCGCCGAGACGATCGGGCCGCCGAGGTCGCCGGGAAGCGGCGGGCCGAGTTTCGGCGCCTGGCTGTAGTCGCGCGGTCCCGATGTGATGGTCTCGGAGGTAGCGCGGCTGTCGGTGCTGTAGAGTTCCTTCGCCTCCTTCTCGCCTGCCGGCTTGAGCGCATAGATCAGCGAGCCGCCGATCCCGAGGCCGGCGACGACGCCGATGGCGGCCAGCGCCTTGCGCGACAGGCGCATGACGCGCGGCGGGTCGCCGCGAAGCTGGAAGGCTTGCGGATCAGGGCGCGGCGCTTGCGGTGCGGCCGCCTCGGGCGGGGAGTTGTCGGCCGGATCGGTCACGGCCGCCCCCTGCGTCCGTCGTCGCGCACGATGCGGATGCGCTGCTCGCTGCGCCGGTCGCCCAGGCGCAGCTCGGCGGCGGCGAACAGCCGGTCCACCACCATGTAGCGGCCCTGCACGCGGTAATTGACCAGCTCGGCATCACCGGCCGCGCCGGTCACGAATAGCGGCGGCATCTCGCCCTGCGAGATCCCGGCCGGAAACTCGATGAACACCTGGGCGGCATCGTCGAAAGCGCGCACCGGCTTCCACGGCACGCGGTCGCCCTCGATCCGGTAGCGGAAATTGAGCGCCGCGAGGTCGAGGCCGGTCGCGACGGGGGCCGAGGCGGCGGCTGCGGTATTGGCGCTGCGCAGCGCGATGAGCTGGTCCTGCGGATAGGTCCACGAGACCGACGCCATGTAGGTCGAAGCCGTCGCGCGCAGCTCCAGATGATAGGTCCGCCTGTCGGTGTTGATGACGAGGTTCGTGGAAAGGTCGGGCCGCGTGGGCTTCACGAGGATATGCACGCGGGCCGTCGCGCCGCCGCCGCTCACCGTGTCGCCGATGATCCAGCGCACGGTGTCGCCGGCCGCGACCGGCCCCGGCCCCACGAGCTTCTCGCCTTCCTGCAATGCGATGTCCGTCACCTGGCCGGGCGCGGCATAGACCTGATAGAGCGCTCCGTCGGTCCAGGGATATTGCTGGATGGCGTTGAGGAAACCGTCACGCACCGGCTGCACGCGGGCGGCGGCGTTGGCGGCCCCGACGCGCCTGCGTGGATCGGCGTGCTCGGCAGTCGCCGCCCCGGCCGCGACCGGCTTCAATTGGCCGGGGAACGGCAGGGGTTCGGGGATCGTCACCACCTCGACGGCGCGGAGTGGTTCCGCGGCCGGCGTCGCCGCGATCTCGCGCGGCGGGTCGTCATAGCGAATCGCGGGCGGCTTCGCCGATGTGGTGGCGCAGCCGGCGAGCGCGGTGGCGGAGACAAGCAGGACCGCCGAGGCGGAACGGCGAAATGGCGTGTGCGTCATTGCGACAGCTCCCTTGACCAATTCAAAGCGTTGACGAAGACGCCGAGCGGGTTCTTGCGCAGGGCGTCGGGCGTGCGCGGCGGCTGCACGACGATGGTGAGGATGGCCGACCAGCGTTCGGTCGCGGCGAGGCTCCCGTCCTGATAGCGGCGCTCGGTCCAGGCGACGCGGAAGCTGTCGGGCGAGGCCCGGATCACGCTCGACACGTCCACCGCGACCTGCACCCGGCCGACATTGGCGAAGGGGTCGTTGGCGCGGGCGTAGTCGTTGAGCGCCACCGCGCCCCGATCGGTCGTGAAGTCGTAGGCGCGCAGCCAGTTCTGGCGGACGATCACCGGATCGGCCGGGATCGCCCTGACCTGCTCGATGAAGCGGGCGAGGTGGAACGCGATCTGCGGATCGGTGGGGCGATAGCCGGCCTCGGCGGGCGCGACCGCCTGCGCCTCGCCGAGCCGATCGACCTGCACCACCCAGGGCACGATATGCCCACGCGCCGATTGCCAGACGAGACCGGCGGAAAGGCCGCCCGAGAGCGCCAGTGCGCCGAAGAAGGCGAGGCGCCAGTTCTTCGCCTGCACGCGCGCGGAGCCGATGCGATCGTCCCATTGCTGGGCTGCGCGCTGATAGGGTGTCGTGGGTTCGGGGGTCTGGCCATAGCGGATGGTGGGGCGTCGGAACATGGGAGGTCAGTCCTTCTCTTTGATGTCGGGACCGGCGCCGCCGCCGTGGCTGTCGCCAGCCTTCATGGTGTGGGCGAGGACGGTCGCGCCGTGGCTGACGGCCTCGCGACGTTTCATCGCGGCGGCCCATTCAGGCTGGGCCGACGAGCCCGCCGATGCGGAACCGCCAGCGGGCGCGGCCGCCGGGGCGGCGGGCGCGGGTCCGCCGGTGATCGTGCCGCCGGTGGCGGTGAACCCGGCGCGGGCGCCGGAGCGGAAGTTGGACTTCATCGCCGCGCCGCCCTTGACGGCCGCCGCGCGCAGCGGCGAAAGGACGGCGCTCGCCGCGCTGCCCGCCGCCGCCTGGCCGACCGCGGCCATGCCGCCCGCGACAGCGCCCGCGCCGCTCTTGCCGAACGAGCCGAGGCTGTAGGCGCTGGTCGCGCCGCCAGCCATCTGAGCGCCGCCCCGCGCGGCGGCGCCGGTCATCCGGCCGGCCGCGCCGAGGGCGGAACCGGCGGTCCCGACGCCAAGCCGTGCGGCGGCCGCGCCACCGACCAGCGCGCCGCCTGCGGCCAGCGCGGTCCCGGCCGCCGCACCCGCGCCGAGCTGCGGCCCGCCCGAGACGATGCCGTTCGCAATGCCGGGTCCGAAGATCGACAGGCCCAGCAGCGACAGCGCGGCGAGCGCGATGGCCATGACCTGATTGATGTCGGGCGCGGGGCCGAGAGCCGCCCCGGTGAACTGGCTGAACAGCGTGGTGCCGATGCCGGTGATGACGGCGAGCACCAGCACCTTGATGCCGGTCGAGACGACATGGCCCAGCACCTTCTCGGCCATGAAGGCGGTCTTGTTGAAGAAGGCGAAGGGCAGCAGGACGAAGCCGGCGAGCGTCACCAGCTTGAACTCGATCAGCGTGATGAAGACCTGCACGGCGATGATGAAGAAGGCGAGCACCACGATCACCCAGGCGAGCAGCAGCACGAGGATCAGCGCGAGGTTCGAGAACACGGCCCAAAGGCTGGAGAACTGCCCCGCCGCATCGAGCAGCGGCTTGGCGGCTTCGAGCCCCTTCGCCGCGATCGTGCCGGGCTTCATGAACTCGTCGATCGTCATCGCCCCGCCGCTGGCCTGGAGGCCGAGCCCGGCGAAGCTCTCGAACACGATGGTCGCGAGCAGCGAGAAATTGCCGATGATGAAAGCGAAGGTGCCGATGTAGAGCGTTTTCTTGACGAGGCGCTGAAGCACGTCCTCGTCCGCGCCCCAGGCCCAGAACAGACCGGCGAGCGTCACGTCGATGGCGATCAGCGTTGTCGAGAGGAACGCGACCTCGCCGCCGAGCAGGCCGAAGCCTGAGTCGATGTAGCCGGTGAAGACGTTGAGGAAATTGTCGATAACGCCGGTGTCGTTCATGGCCGGGCGCCTTCATCCGGCGCCGTGTCGCTGCCGCGCTCGATCGCGGGCGGGGGCTCGTCCTGGCGGAAGAAGCGGCGGCGGTTGGCGGCCCAGGCCGCCTCGCAGCCGCTATCCGGCATGGTGAGCGAGGCGCAGCGATCCAGCTCGCGGGCGAGCCTGGCCTGGCCTTCGTCCGCCGGCAGGACGAGCGGGGGCGCGGGCGCAGGCTCATCGGGCTGGACGGCGGCGACGATCGCCACCGTCATCATCAGCCCGGCCAGCGCCGCCACCCCTGCGATCTTCGCCGTGCGCGACATGGCGCGTCTCAGTTGCCCATGAAGCGGCGGAACCGCTCGCGCCCTTCGGCCTCCTCGGCCGCCTGGCGGGCGGATTGCAGCGCCTGCGCCCGGCCTTGCGCCGCCACGGCGGCGGTCAGGTCCGAGAGCTGCTGCGATTGCAGCGCGAGGAGTTGGTTGCCGGCCTGCGTCGCCTGAAGCGCGCCGGTCGCGGACTGGCTGGCCGAGACCAGGCTGTCCATCGTCGTGCGGGCGCCTTCGATGTTGCCGACGACGCCGGCCTGCACCTGCAAGGCATCCTGAAAGGCGCCGACGCTATCCTCCCAGCGGGCATTGGCGTTGGCGACCATCTGCGCGTGATCGCCGGTCAGCGCCGCGCCCTTGTAGCGGCCGTTGAACGCCTGCTGGATGTCCTGCACGTCGAAGGCGATGCGCTGCGCCTGGCCGAGCAGTTGCTGCGTCTGCTGAATCTGCTGCTGGAGCGTGCTCACCGTCGAGAGCGGCAGGCTGGCGAGGTTGCGCGCCTCGTTGATGAGGCTGGTCGCCTGGTTCTGGATTTGCTGGATTTGATTGTTGATCTGCTGGAGCGACCGCGCGGCGGTCAGCACGTTCTGCGCATAGTTGGTCGGGTCATAGACGATGCCGCCGAATTGCGCGTAGGCCGGCATGGGCGCGATCATCGGCACGACGGCCGCGCTGGCGAGGACGCCGGCCAGGATGGCGCGGCGCAGGGGGAATCCGGTCATAGAGGTAGCTCCTGCTGGGGTTGGCGTTGCGGATCGGGGGGAAGAAGCTCGACAGCCCAGGCGCAGCCGCGATGGCGCAGCCATTCGGCCGCGAAGCCGGCCTGGCCGTGGGTCTCGATGATGTCGGCGATGGCGAGCTGGCCGGTCTTCGACGACGCGGCGGCGAAGGTCAGTGCGACCTCGCCCAGCCCCAGCTCGAACAGGCGGTTGCCGCGCCGCGACTGGCAGTAGTAGTCGCGCTTCGGCGTCGCCCGGCTGAGGATTTCGATCTGCCGGGCGTTGAGCCCGAAGCGTTCGTAGATGGCCGCGATCTGCGGCTCGGCCGCGCGCTCGTTCGGCAGGAAGATGCGTGTCGGGCAGGACTCGATGATGGCCGGCGCGATGCTCGACGTCTCGATGTCGGCGAGGCTCTGCGTCGCGAAGACGACGCTGGCATTGCGCTTGCGCAGCGTCTTCAGCCACTCGCGAAGCTGCGCGGCGAAGTCCGGGCTGTCGAGGACCAGCCAGCCCTCGTCGATGATGATGAGCGTCGGCGACCCGTCCAGCCGCCCTTCGATCCGATGGAACAGATAGGAGAGCACCGCGGCGGCCGAGCCGGCGCCGACCAGTCCTTCGGTCTCGAAGGCTTGCATGTCGGCTTCGCCCAGCCGCTCGGCCTCGGCGTCAAGCAGCCGGCCCCACGGCCCGCCGATGCAATAGGGCGCGAGCGCCTGCTTGAGCTGCTGGCTCTGCAAGAGGACCGCGAGCCCGGTCAGCGTGCGTTCGGCCTGCGGTGCGCTGGCGAGCGAGCCCAGCGCCGACCAGATATGCTCCTTGGCCTGGGGATCGACCGTAACGCCTTCGCTGGCGAGGATCGCCGCCAGCCATTCGGCCGCCCATGCGCGCTCGGCCGGATCGTCGATACGGGCGAGCGGCTGTAGCTGGACGCCGCCGTCGCCGTCGCCGTCGTCGGATAGCCCGCCGCCGAGATCCTGCCAGTCTCCGCCCGCCGCCAGCGTGGCGGCGCGGATCGAGCCACCGAAGTCGAACGCGAAGACCTGGGCGTTCTCGTAGCGGCGGAACTGCATCGCCATGAGCGCGAGCAGCACCGACTTGCCCGCGCCGGTCGGGCCGACGATCAGCGTGTGGCCGACATCGCTGCCATCGGGGTGAAGGGAAAACCGGAACGGGGTCGAGCCTTCGGTCCTGCCGTAGAGCAAGGGGGGTTGTCCGAAGTGCTCGTCCCGTTCCGGCCCCGCCCATACTGCTGACAGGGGGATCAGGTGGGCGAGATTGATGGTGGAGATCGGCGGTTGCCGGACGTTGGCGTAGGTGTGGCCGGGCAGACTCCCCAGCCATGCCTCGATCGCGTTCATCCCCTCGGGGATGACGGTGAAGTCGCGGCCCTGGATAACCTTCTCGACCAGCCGCAGCTTCTCGGCCGCAATGGCGGGATCGCGGTCCCACACCGTCACCGTCGCGGTGACGTAGGCCATGCCGGCATAGTCGGCGCCCAGCTCTTGCAGAGCCGTGTCGGCGTCGGCGGCCTTGTTCGAGGCGTCGCTGTCGAGCAGCGTGGACGCCTCGTTGGTCATGACTTCCTTGAGGATGGCCGCGACCGATTTGCGCTTGGCGAACCATTGCCGCCTGATCCTGGTCAGCAGCCTGGTCGCGTCGGTCTTGTCGAGCATCAGCGCGCGGGTGGACCAGCGATACTCGAAGGCGAGCCGGTTCAGCTCGTCGAGCAGGCCGGGGAAGGTGACGCTGGGGAATCCCGTGATCGTCAGCGTGCGGAGATGATGGTCGCCCAGGCGCGGTTCGAGCCCGCCGGTCAGCGGCTCGTCGGCGAGCAGCGCGTCCAGGTGCATCGGCGTCTCGGGGACGCGCACACGCTGGCGCCGGGTCGAGATCGTGCTGTGCAGATAGGTCAGCGTCTCGCCGTCATCGAGCCAGCGGACCTCGGGCACGAAGCCTTCGACCAGATTGAGAACGCGGTCGCTGCGGTCGGCGAAGCCCTTGAGCAGCTCCCACGGATCGACGCCGGAGGTGGATCGGCCCTCGTAGAGCCAACCTTCGGCGCGCGCGGCTTCTTCGGCCGGCGGCATCCACAGCAAGGTGAGATAATAGGCGCTCTCGAAATGCGCGCCTTCCTCGCGGAACTGTTCGCGCCGCTCCATGTCCACGAGCGCCGAGACCGGATCGGGGAACGTGGATTCCGGGTAGTCGAGCGCGGGCGTGCGCTGTGCCTCAACGAAGATCGCCCAGCCCGAACCGAGCCGCCGCAGCGCGTTGTTGAGCCGCGCCGTGGTGGCGACCAGCTCGGCAGGCGTGGCGCTGTCGAGATCGGGGCCGCGAAAACGCGCCGTGCGCTGAAAGCTGCCGTCCTTGTTGAGAACGACGCCCTCGCCGACCAGCGCGGCCCAGGGCAGGAAGTCGGCCAGGTGGGCGGCGCGATTCCTGTATTCGCGCAGGCTCATCATGGCCGCATCCACGCCGGATAGCGGAGGTGCCGGCGGGCCACGTCCACGAACTGCGGATCGCGCCGCGCGGCCCATACGGAGAGCGCATGGCCGATGGCCCAAATCGCCAGTCCGGCGATCCAGAGCCGCAGGCCGAGGCCGATCGCGCCCGCCAGCGTGCCGTTGACGATCGCCAGCGAGCGCGGGGCGCCGCCGAGCAGGATCGGCTCGGTCAGCGCCCGATGGACCGGCGCGAAATAGCCGGCGATCGGCTCGACGGGATCGGCCGCGCCCGTCATGCGACGACGAGCCCCCCGCCGAACGAGAAGAACGACAGGAAGAAGCTCGACGCGGCGAAGGCGATCGACAGGCCGAAGACGATCTGGATCAGCCGGCGAAAGCCGCCCGAGGTGTCGCCGAACGCCAGGGTCAGGCCGGTGACGATGATGATGATGACCGCGATGATTTTCGCGACCGGCCCCTCGATGCTTTCGAGGATGGATTGCAGCGGGGCTTCCCACGGCATCGACGATCCGCCCGCATGGGCGGGTGCCGAGATGGTCAGCGCGATGACGCTGGCGGTGGCGGCGAGCATGGCGCGGCGTGCGCCATGCCGAAGGGCATGGATCATGGTGCGTCTCCGAGGTTGGGGGGTGCGAGGGGGGTCAGGCGGTAATCGCCGGTCGCGGCGTCGATCCCCTCGACGCGGGCCAGCTCGGCGAGGCGGCGGCCGTGTCCGTCGCGGACCAGCACCGCGATCAGGTCGATGGTCTCGGCCAGCAGCGCGCGGGGGACCGTGACCACGGCCTCCTGGATGAGCTGCTCCATGCGGCGCAGCGCGCCGAGCGCGGTCCCGGCGTGGATGGTGCCGATGCCGCCGGGGTGGCCGGTGCCCCAGGCTTTGAGGAGATCGAGCGCCTCGGCGCCGCGCACCTCGCCGATGGGGATGCGGTCGGGGCGCAGCCGCAGGCTGGACCGCACGAGATCGGACAGCGTGACGACGCCATCCTTGGTCCGCATGGCGACGAGGTTCGGCGCGGCGCACTGAAGCTCGCGCGTGTCTTCGATCAGGACGATGCGGTCGGTGGTCTTGGCGACTTCGGCGAGGAGCGCGTTGACCAGCGTGGTCTTGCCGCTGCCGGTCCCGCCCGCGACAAGGATATTGGCGCGTGTCTGCACGCCATCGCGCAGCGCCGCGGCCTCGGCCGGCGACATGATCCCGGCCGCGGCGTAGTCGTCGAGCGTGAAGACGGCGACGGCCGGCTTGCGGATCGCGAAGGCGGGCGCGGCGACGACGGGGGGCAGCAACCCCTCGAACCGCTCCCCTCCTTCGGGCAGCTCGGCCGAGACACGCGGGGATCGGGCGTGAACCTCGACGCCTACATGGTGCGCGACCAGACGGATGATGCGCTCGCCGTCCGCGGCGGCCAGCGTCATGCCGGTGTCGCTGATGCCTTCGCCGAGCCGATCGACCCAGAGCCGTCCGTCCGGGTTCAGCATCACCTCGATCACGGCGGGATCGTCGAGCCAGGCCGCGATCGACGGCCCCAGCGCCGTGCGCAGCATCCGTGCGCCGCGTGTTTCCCCCAAGGAACGGATCGGTTGGATGGACAAGAAAAAGCCCCTGATGAGGGCCAGGCGAACCGCCGCCCGGCGTCAGGGGCACATCAAGAGAGACAGAAAAGACCGTCCTTCAACAAGTAAATGTGGTCGTCGTAGTCTGGCGTAGAAAGACAATAACTGGCGTAGTCAGCTCATTCTTCTTGGCCGCCAAAGTCCTCACCGATTTCTTGTCTGACCTTCGGCCCCTTCGCGAGTCGGCGGCCGAGCGCATCCATGAAGGCGTCGTAGCGGTCGCCGCCTTGCCGGCGCATCGCGGCCCGCTCGCTCTCGGGCGGCGGCGGGGTGTTCGACAGCCAGAAGCGCACGAACAGCGCGATCATCTCGACGCCGATCCCCGTGTCGCGCTCCATTCGGGTGATGCGGCGGTCCAGCTTGTCGAGGCGCTTGGCGATGGCGGCCTCGCGCTGCTCATCGGCGTCGGGCGACAGGAAGGATGCGATGGCCGCCTCGGCGATCAGCGAGCGGGATTTGTCCCTGCGGTCGGCATAGGCGGCGAGCGCGCGCATCAGCTCGGGGTCGAGATAGACCGACAGCGGAGTCTTGGTGCTCATAGCTCGATGCCGTCGTCGGGATCGAGCGACGCCTGCCGGGCCACGCGCTGCATCTGGCGGCGCACCGTCGCCTGCCGCGCCGCGTCGCTATCGGGGTCCGGCTCGTCCAGCTCGAACTCGTTGGCGGGCGCCGGCCGGGGCGTCGGCGCGATGTCGATATGGCGCTCCAGCGCCGGCTCGCGGCGCAGGTCCGCGTTGGCGGCATCGTCCTCGGCATCCGCCTTCCTGGCGGCCTTTTTCTTCTTCGGCTTCTTGGGAGATTCATGCTCGATCGGCTCGGGCATCGGCGGCGCCTCGATCGGCGCCAGTCCGCTCCAGTCGTCGGGACGCGGCGGGCCGCCGCCGACATTGCTGTCGGGCGGCGACGTCACCCGCTGCGTGAACCGCCGGTCCTTGAAGTAGCGGACCTTCTTCGCCCGGATCGGTGGGATGCCCGCGACCATGACGATCTCGTCGTCGGGCGGGAGCTGCATGATTTCGCCGGGCGTGAGGAGCTGCCGCGCCGTCTCGGAGCGCGAGACCATCAGATGCCCGAGCCAGGGCGAGAGCCGGTGGCCGGCGTAGTTCTTCATCGCGCGCATTTCGGTGGCGGTCCCGAGCGCGTCCGAGATGCGTTTGGCGGTGCGTTCGTCGTTGGTGGCGAACGACACGCGCACATGGCAGTTGTCGAGGATCGCGTTGTTCGGCCCGTAAGCCTTCTCGATCTGATTGAGGCTCTGGGCGATGAGGAAGCTCTGGATGCCGTAGCCGGCCATGAAGGCCAGCGCGCTCTCGAAGAAGTCGAGCCGCCCCAGCGCGGGAAACTCGTCGAGCATCAAGAGCAGCCGGTGGCGCGACTGCCGCGCCTTCAGGTCTTCGGTGAGACGGCGGCCGATCTGGTTGAGGATGAGGCGGATGAGCGGCTTGGTGCGCGAGATGTCGGACGGCGGCACGACGAGGTAGAGCGTCACCGGCAGCTCGCCCTCGACCAGATCCTTGATCCGCCACTCGCAGGTGCGCGTGACCTGCGCGACGACGGGATCGCGATAGAGGCCGAGGAACGACATGGCGGTCGAGAGCACGCCCGATCGTTCGTTGGCCGATTTGTTGAGCAGCTCGCGCGCGGCCGAAGCGACGACGGGATGGACGCCCGCCTCGCCCAAATGCGGCGTCGTCATCATCGCCCATAGGGTGCTTTCGATCGGGCGGCGGGGATCGGACAGGAAGGCGGCGACACCCGCCAGCGTCTTGTCGGCCTCGGCGTAGAGGACATGGAGGATCGTGCCGACCAGCAAGGCGTGGGAGGTCTTCTCCCAGTGGTTTCGCTTCTCCAGCGAGCCTTCCGGGTCCACCAGCACGTCGGCGACGTTCTGCACGTCGCGCACTTCCCAGGCGCCCTTGCGGATTTCGAGCAGAGGGTTGTAGGCGGCCGACGCGCCGTTGGTCGGATCGAACAGCAGCACCCGCGCGTGCCGGGCGCGAAAGCCGGCGGTGAGCTGCCAGTTCTCGCCTTTGATGTCATGCACGATGGCCGAGCCCGGCCAGGTGAGCAGCGTCGGCACAACGAGGCCGACGCCCTTGCCGCTCCGGGTCGGCGCGAAGCACAGCACATGCTCGGGGCCGTCGTGGCGCAGGTAGTCGCGCCCGAGCCGGCCGAGCATGAGGCCGTTCGGCCCGAGCAGCCCGGCGGCGGCGATCTCCCCGCGCGTCGCCCAGCGCGCCGAGCCGTAGGTCTCGGCGTTCTTCAGCTCGCGCGCGCGCCATACCGACATGCCGATGGCGACGACGATCGCGGCGAACCCGCCCGACACGGCGATGAACGCGCCCGTCTCGAATATCTCCGGCGCGTAGGCGTCGAACGAGAACCACCACCAGAAGAAGGCCGGCGGCGGATAGATCGGCCAGTCGCCGAGCATGAACCAGGGCGCCCCAAGCTCGGGCTGATAGGCGAGCGCCGCGGCGGTCCATTGCGTCGCGGTCCACAGGGCGGCGAGCACGATCAGGAAGACCGCGAAGACCTGACCCCAAAGGATTTTGGTTGCCGACATGGCATCGAAGTCGATGCGTGCTGGGCACCAAATCAAGTCACTGTTATTATGGAGGAAAGTCTAGCGTAGAAAGACAGGGAGTAGCGTAGTTTGGCCGATTATATTCTCAGGGTGATCGACGTTATTGGACAGATATTCACTCGATAGCCGGACCACCGCCCGAATCTCTGTGATCCGTCCTACAGGCCCAGCCCCCGGCCGCGTCCGAACGACCAATCGACGCCCCCGCCCGCGCGCATGACGCCGGAGATGTGCTTGCCGATCTGCCGATCGAGCGAGGGCGACCAGGGCACGAGCTGGAAGCTCAGGCCGTTGTCGATCATCGCGAAGCGCCCCGAGGCGAGCGTGATCCGCTGGCGCACCGTGCCCGCGACATACTCCCCGGCCTTGGACGGCGCGTGCGGCAGGCCGATCTCGGCCGACAAATCCTTGGCGGCCGCGTCCAGCTCGCGGCGGCGGAGCGTGTCGAGCAGATTGCGCGCGAAGATGATCCGCTGTCCCTGCCGCCGCGCGAGCCCCTCGTCGGCGAGATGCTCGGCGCGGGCCTCCATCGCGGCGCGCACCTCGGTCCCGAAGCCGCCGCCGAGATCATGGCCGTCGCTCGCGAGGTTGCGCCGGTCGAGCCAGGTCGCCCCCGGCGCGCGGACCTGCGCCTCAAGGTCCATGTCGGAGCGCACGGCGAGCGCCACCCGCTGCCGGCCTTTCCGGTCCTCGAAGCGGCGCAGCTCGACGATCGCGCCCGGCCGGCAATCGCCGGTCGCCTCGATGTCGGGAAGCTGGACATGGTGGGTGCGCCCGTCGATCCCGTCCACGATCGCATAGGCTTTGCCGGTCAGCTCGTCATGCAGGCCGCGATCGACCAGCCGGCCGACAACGGGCTGAGCGGGATCGGTGTCGAGGACATAGCTGCCGGCGCCCCGGTCGATGCCGCGGTCGCTCATCGCCTTGTGCATCCGTTTGATGATGTCGTCGCGCTCGCCGAGTTCGCGCAGCGCCGCCTGGGCATCGCCGGCCAGCGTCCACTGGCCGGGCGCGATCTCGCTGGCGAGGCCGAGCCGCTCCAGCTTGCGCAGCCGTCCCATCCTCAGCACATGGTCGCCGTCCGGCCGGACGCCGGGCTCGGGCGCCATGTCGATCAGGCCGTTGCGCTGCATGGTCCGCGAAAGGTCGCGGTCGATCTCGGTCCAGCGCTCGGCTTCGACCTGCCGCTCCAGCGATTGCCGGATTTCAAGGTCGGTGCGCGGGCCGAGTTCCTGGGTGACGATCTCGCGCGCCTGCGCCCGCATCCCCTCGCGGATATAGTCGCGCGAGATGACGAGGTTCTGCCCGTCCTCGCCGACGCCGCGCACTATGATGTGGACGTGGGGATTGTCGGTGTTCCAATGCTCGACGGCCCGCCAGTCCAGGCGGGTGCCGAGATCCTTTTCCATGCGCGTCATCAGCTCGCGGGTGAAGCCCTTGAGGTCGCCCATCTGGGGCGCATCCTCGGGCGAGACGATGAAGCGGAAGTGGTGGCGGTCGTTCTCGCACACCGTTGCGAACTCGTTGCGGTCGAGACCCTCGGCCTCGGCGCCGAACAGCACGCCCCGCTCGCCGTCGCGGGTGACGCCATCGCGTTGCAGATAGTTGAGATGAGCCGCGAGCGAGGCGCGGCCGCCATGCCGGACCACGCGCGCCTTGACGATGACCTGGCGCGATCGGTGGCCGAGCCGGTGGGTTGCGCGGACGCTCGCCACGCGGCCCCGGCCGAAGGTCGAGCGGCCCGGCGCGACGATCCGGCCGCGGCGCGAGACATGGCCGCCGGCCCGCTGCGCGGCGGCGAGTGCCTGGACGATGATCGGCAGCGCCCGCTGGCTACCGCGCGAGCGGATACGGCCTGGCCGGAGGCGGAAATCGTCGTCGCGGCTCATGCCGGGACAGGCCGCAATGTGCGGCAAACCCTGCGCGCTGCTGGTTTCCAGCCAGCGCCGCACAGTGCGGGATTTCCGCACACATTGCGCAGCAATGCCCGAAAGCCTTGAGAATCAAGGCCACAACCGAGGCGCAAGGGCTCCGCACATTGCCGCCCTTTATCTTGCCCTCGACCTTCCCCCTTCCGAAAGACAGCCCTGCTCCCTTCCGGCGCTGCGAAAGCCTGCGCCGAAACCCGCCAGAGAGCGCGAGAGCCGCTCACGGCGGAGGCCGCCCGGAAAGCGGGACGAACAGGCCGTTGGAGGGCGGCGCGGCATCGGCCATGACAAGCTCGGCGCGGTCGTCGGCCGGTCGTTCCGGCGGCACCTCGGATGCCGTGCGATCGGCGGACGGCGGCGCAGGCGACAGCGCGCCCGGCCGCACCGCGAACAGCGCGGCGCGACGCCAGGCGAAGGGATCGGATGGTGGCGCGACGGCAAGCTGAGTGTCGTCCGAACCGCCGGTGATCGACGCCAGCTTTGTGAGATAGGCGCGGGTCTCGGCGGGCAGCGGACGGCCGCGCGACAGATATTCGTCGTAGCGGCCCGGCCCCGCATTATAGGCCGCCAGCATCGCCGTCACGTTGCCGTAGCGGTCGTGCATCGCGCGCAGATAGGCCGCGCCCGCCATGATGTTGTCGCGCGGATCGAACGGATCGGACCCGAGGCGATGGCGCGCGTGGAGGCCCGCCCAGGTGCCGGGCATGATCTGCATCAGGCCCATCGCCCCGGCCGTCGAGACGGCGCGAACATCGCCGTTGCTCTCGACGCGCATGACCGCCCATATCCAGCGTTCGGGGATGCCGAAGCGCCGGGCCGCGTCGGCGACATGGGCGGCATAGGGATGGCGCGCGGCCGATCGCTCGGGCGGCGCGTCCTGCGCCAGCGCGGGAACGGGCGCAGCGCCCGGCGCGAGCAGCAGCAGGACCGCGAGCATGGCGGCCGACCCGCCCCCGCTCCGCCACCAGCCTGCCAGCGTGCTCGCTCCGGTAAAGGGTGCGCGCGAAGCGCCGGCCGGGGGCCGCCCTTGACCTTCGCTGCGCGCGCCGGCCGGCCTGCGACCGAGCGGGACGGAGGGATGAGGCGGTCTTTCCGCGAACAGAGGGATGATCGGGGAAGGCACCGATCAGCTCCGATCGTCGCGGGGCCGGGGGCGTTTCCACGACAGCCTGAACGTCCGTCCATCATCATCGGCACGGAACAGCACCGGCCGGAACGCCGCCGGGAAAAGCGGGCTGTCGATCTCCAGCGCTATGTAGTCGCCGGCACGTTCGCCGACCCGTTTCCACGCGCCGCCGACCTCGGGGCCATCCTCGTCGTCGAGGTGGACGCGGTAGTCGGGCGCGTTTTCGGCATCGCTCGGATCGAGCGCGACAAGCACGACCGCCTCGTTGATACCGAATAGTCGGACGCGGCCGGCATAGCCGTCGGCGATGGATTCAAAGATGTTGGTTTGCATGGCCGATCTCCTTGGCTTCAGGGGTGGAAGGTGTTGGGGACGGCGCGCGCAGCCAGAGCGGCGTGGCGCGTCCGATGACGGCGGAGGCCGGCAGCGGGCCGAAATAGCGGCCATCCAGACTGTCGGGATGGGCGGGATTGAGCAGCAGCAGTTCGCCCGATTGGAGCGTGCGGCACCCCTGCCAGACCGGCAGCGGTCGGCCCTGGCCATCGCGCGCGCGGGCGATGGCGACGCGCCGGCCATCAACGCTCACCGCATCGCCGATCCGGCACGTCCGCTGCCCGGCTTTAGCCGCGACATGCTTCAAGAGCGGCACGCCCTCGGGCAGATAGCCGCGCGCCGAAAGCCAATGCGCCAGCCGTTCGGGCGGCGCGACGGCGACCAGCGCGCCGATGGCGGGATCGCGGTTGGGATGGATGCGATAGAGGCCGATGGGCGCGCTGGCGCTGGCATTCCAGATGGCGCGCGGGAGCGGATCGGCGACGGCGATAGCGACGAACGCCGCGGCGAAGGCGGATGCGGCGATGGCCATCGCCATGACGTAGCGGCGGCGCGTCATCCCTCAATCTCCCGGCGCTTGAGCCAGGCGTGATGGCGCTCGATCGTGTAGAGGCGCGGCGGCTGGCCGGCGGCGATGCGGTTGTGGACGTGGCGCCAATGGTCGGCCGCCGCGTCGCAGGGATCGACGCCGGCCGCCTCCACCGCGTCGATCGCCGCGAGCACTTGTTGGACCTTGGGCCAGCCTTCGATCTTGAGCAGGATGTCCCCGCCCGGCCGCACGAACGGCAACGTCGTGTAGGCTTCGTTGGCCGCTACCGCGCGCACCACGTCGATGCGCGAGAGGATCGTGCCGAAGTCGTTCGACGCCCAGCGGACGAAGGCGAAGACGGCGCCCGGACGGAAGCCGACGACGCGGGTTCGGCGAGTCAAGATGCGGTCCTGGGCGATGCGGCCGAAGCGTATCCAGTGCTCCAGCTTCTTCTCGATCCAGGTCAGCTCGACATGGGTGAGGCCGTCGCGGGCGAGCGCGCTGAACGCGCCGCCGCCGCGCACGGCGGGGGGCCGATCGTCGATCATGGGAGGTCTCCGGGGATGATGCTCGCGACGGGGGCGGTGCGAGGGCGGCGACCTGGCCGCCGCGCGAGCGTCGAGCCGGGGAGCAAGGCCGCGCTGTCCACAGCCGCGCGCGCCGTTAGCAAGAATCCGAAGGATTCTTTTCTACTAGCACCGTTAGAAGGGGGGCGAATCCGCGAGGATTTCTGCGGCTTTGCGAGGCCCGCGCGTTCCCGAAAGTCCGTGTCCGGCGTTCCTGATCGTCCGAATCCCGCCGTTCCCGATAGTCCGAACCTCATGGCCAGTTCTCCCCAGGCTTGAGGCCGACGCGGCGCATGGCGGCGTCGAACGGATCTTGCGCGACGGGAGCGAAGTTCAACCGGTCGCGGCCGAGCGCATGTTCGAGCGTGAGGACGTAGCCGGGGAGCGGCTGGCGCGCGACGATGCCGCGCAGCTCGAACGCGAACCGGCGCAGCGGCGAGAGCACGCCGGATTTGAGGTAAAGGTGCGGAACGTCGAAGCTCCAGCCGCCGCTCTGCCGTCCGCCATGCTTGCGCACGATACGGTAGAGCCAGCGTTCGAGGCCGCCCGTCAGGTCGAAATAGGCGCGGTCGATGGTCAGCACGAGCGCGCGGTCGAGCACGCCGGCATAGAACCAATCGGGCAGGATCAGCTCGATCCCGAGCGCACGGCCGTTGCCGTCCGCCAGCTCGCGCCATTCGTTGATCCACGAGAAACGATGGCGGCGGCGCTGGTGCTGCTGCCGGATCGAGGTGGCGACGGTGGTGGATTGCAGGCGGTCGAGCGCGGCCTTCAGCCGCTCGTAGCTCGCCTTGCCGGTGCCGCGCCGGGTGAACGCCAGTATCTCGTGCGGCGTCGTCACCATCAGGCGGGAGGTCGGCCGTCCGGCGTCACGCGCCTCGATGAGCTGGCTCGCCGCCCATATCAGCACGTCGGCGTCCCAAATAGTCGCCATGCCATGCTCGGGCACGGCCTCGACCGAGATCCATGTCGCGCCCATGCGGAAGTCGATGGGCGCGGTGCGGCGGGCTTTGGCGAGCGAGAAGAACGGCCAGGCCATCAAGTCCTGCGCGTCGCGGGCCGCTAGGTCGCCGGGGACCGAGCGGAACAGCTCAAGCTGCGTGCGCTCGACGCTGGACCGGCCGGAGAGGGAGCGTGCGGTGGGCATCGGCGCTCAGCGGCGCACGCAGTCGGTGGGGAGGCGCTTGGCGGGATGGACGACGCCGTTGCCCGGATCGGAGGTCGAGCGGCGGGTGCCGAGCGCGGCCCAGGAGTCGAGGTCGTCGATCGCATAGACGATCCGGCCGCCAAGCCTGCGGAACACCGGGCCGGTGCCGTAGCAGCGGTGCTTCTCCAGCGTGCGGGCCGAGAGACCGAGGTGGATCGCCGCGTCGGGCGTCTTGAGATAGCGTGGCGTTGTGGCGGCGACAGGCTCGGCCATGATGATCCTCCTGATGATGGCCGGCCCCGGAAAAGGGGTCCGGCGGACAGGAGGCGATCGTGGCGAAACGACCCCGGCGCGGAGAAGGGACAGCGCCGAGGGGGACGGCAATGTCCCCCTTCAGCCGCCGCGCAGCAGGCGGAGATAGCCGCCGTCGCGGAGCTCGACGGCTTCCTTGAGCCACCGTCTGATGCGCTTGCGCTCCTTGCTCTCGATCCATTCGGCGTTGGTGTAGCGGCGGACCTTGGGGTGGATCAGCGAGGCGGCCAGCTCCCGCTGGCTGGCGCCCGCCCGGTTGCCGTCGAGCACTTGCAGCAGGGTCAGGAGATGCTCGCGCCGGAACGGCGGCGGGCGCAGCGCCGGCGGGCCGGCCGCCATGCCGCTGAGGCGGCGGCACAGGCGCTCGGCCGACGCGAGGCGCGCGAGAGGATCGGGTTCGATCGGCAGCATCACGGCCATCGGGCGGTGGCACGAACCGCACACGCACAGATGCTCGTCGCCATCGGGATCGGCGAGGATGACATGCAGGAAGTCGCCCATCCTGATCCGCGCACGAACGTCGCCCAACGCCTCCATGTCGAGGGGTGCGGCGCCGATGCCGGCGAGCGCGGGCGCCAGGACGATGCTGGCCGGCGACAGGTCGGGCCGCGCGACCGCCAGCTTGCGGTCGAAGGCCGAGCCAGGCGCGGCGTGGTAGCTGATGCCCCAGCGCCGCACGAGGCCGGCGGTCGCCTCGTCGGCGGAGATCGCGCCGCGTTTCACGCGGCCGAGCGCGCGGCGGTAGTCGGAGCGATAGCGAGCGTTGCGGCCGAGATAGCCGATGGCGATGTCCGAATATTGCAGCGCGTCGTCCCCGGCCTCGTCCGGGGGCGCACGCCAGTCCTTCTCAGGCGGCATCGAAACCCTCCCAAGCATGGCCCTCTGCGGAGCGCGTTGGAAGATGTTCGCCAGCCCGCCGCCCCGGAGAAGACCTGCCGGGCAGGCGGCCGCATAGCGGATTCAAGTCAGCGTTTTGAATGGATTATCCGCACCGCCGCGCGTGCTCCGGGGCCGCTCTCAGTTCGGCGGCGGACGCAGATAGTGCCGATAGCCCGTCTCGGTCATCCAGCGGGCGCGGGCGAGATGCGAGTCATATACGCAGCGGGCGCGTTCGGGTTCTGCGGCGGGGTCGATCCCGAAGATGATGCGAACGGCCTCGCGCCAGTCGGCATTTTCGTCGGCCGCATCGAGCAACCGCCAATAGGTGTGATGATGGCGCTCGTCATAGGCGGTGACATGGTTCGCGTCCGGAGCGCGATCCTCGAAAGCGGCTATCGCCATCGCCTTGTTCCACTTTCAGCCATAGCCCCCTGTGCCTGCTGATTCATGGTCTATACACCATAATGGAGCGAAGTAATCGCACCGTCTTTGCTATGTTTCTGTGACAGCGCGCGGATAATCGCCGCACATGTCACGGCCGTTACTGGAGTTGTTCGCGACTGGAATTGGTCACGAGCAGCACGCCCTGACCGCGATCCGAATCGAGGAAGACGATCCCGGCCGCCTCAAGCGCCTTCATCACCTGATGCCGGGTATTCTCGTTCACGGCCTTATAACTCTCCGATTCCAGCCGCTTGAGCGCGGTCAGAGCAATAATGGCCTTCTCGGCAAGCGTCTCCTGTGTCCAGCCAAGAAGTGCGCGAGCGGCCCGCACCTGGCGGGAAGTGATCATGCAAGATCACCTCCACAACCTTCGGGTCATTCGCTACGAAAACGACTATTATAGTCGTCTTTGGAGAATGGGAATATCCCAATCGCGAGCCGGGCGAACGCCCGGCGAGCGCGCCCCGTTCAGCGGCCGCGCGGCCCATCGGGACGCGCGGCCGCCGCCGATCCGGGGGATGGATCGGCGGCGTTTTGCGAGCGATGGGAAGGGAAACCGCAGGGCCGGATGGTCCAGCCCTGCGGCAATCGCGGTTAACCCGTCTTGAGGCGCTGCATCCCTTCGGCCAGCGTCCAGAGCGCGCGATTGAGCGTCACGTTCTGGTCGATGCCGTTGATCGGACGCGAACGGCTGCGGCGGATACGGCCCTCGGCATTGCGCTTGCGGCCATGCAATCCGCCCCGAATGACGTTCTCCTGAATGACGTTGAACGTGGTCCACAGGCTATCGCCCCGATCCTCGTAGCGGCGCGGCTCGATGATCTGCTCGGGGGTGAGCGGGCTCTCGTCGTCGCCATAGCGGGCGACAAGGCTGACCTCGCCGAGCAAGCGCTGCTCATCCTCGGAAAGCCGAACCTCTTTCATCGTCTCGCTGGCGTCGATCAGCCGGGGGAAGTCCTCGGCCACGGTGTAAACGCCTTCGATGATGTCGTGCTGGATATTGCCCTTATGGGGCACGCGGACCTCCTCGAACCGCTCGCCCGCGATCATGGAATTGGTGCAGACGAACCGCAGCATCCCGGCAAACATCTGATAGGCGCTGGTCCCATCATGGCTGTTCACGATGATGACCTCGGCGGCCTCGGGCTTGCCGATACCGTCGTCCCGGCGCAGGCGCAGCATGTGCTTGGCGTGGCCGTGGCGGCTGCCGTCGCGGGGGACGGACTGCACAGCGAAGAACGGGAACCATCCTTCCCGGCGCAACCCTTCCACAATGTCGATGGTGGGGACATAGACATAGCGTTCCGAACGGCTGTCGTGCGCCTCGCGGGCGAAGATGGACGGGACGTTACGATACAGCGCCTCGTTGTCGAGCGCCTCATAGCCGCCGATCTGATGGCTGTTGCGGCCGAACCGGGTAGCAAGGTGATGGATGCTCATGGGTCTTTCCTTCCTTGGGTCTGGGTTTCCGCGCAGCGGAGCGCCGCGCTGAAACCCTGCCCGTCGGCGAGACCGGGGGTGCAACCGGAGCGGGCGGCTTCGCGGGGAACCGGCTGCACGGAACGCGAAGCGTGGAGGAAGCTGGGCGGAAGCCGCTCCGAAGGGCGCCGGGGGCGGAGCCCCAAGTCTCCCGCCGCGCACGCGCGGCGGATTCCCGATCAATGCGCCATCCTTTCCGAAGGGAGGGGGGATAGGGGTTTGGGGAAAGGGGCGGAGGGAACCGTCCCCCTTTCCTCATGGGTGGGGGAGTTTGAGGGGGCGGGGCCTGGCCCTGCCCCCTCATGGGGAGAGCGGCGAGAGGGGGCGCCCCAGCCCCCTTTCGTCAGCGCGGCGGGCGGGTCGATCTCGCCCGCCGCGCGACACGGACGCGGGCGGTGGTGGCAGACGGCTCGGGGCCGCCTGCCGTCCCGGTCAATCGGTATCCGGTCCCCAAAGCGGGCTGTCCTCCGGGAAGAACGGGGCTTCCAGCGCTTCCAGCGCGGCAATCACGGCCCACAGGCGGCGAATGTAGATTTCGGTGCGGCGCTGCGCGACAAGTATGCTCACCGCCGTTTCGTTCGCCTCCAGCCGTTGCACCGCATCCTCGAAGTCATCCCAAGGACTGAGGTTCTCCAGCGGGATCACATCGCCGTCCTCGTCAAAACCGCCGTGAAGATAGGTCGGCGCGTTCTTCGCTCGCTCACCGGCTTCCTCGGCTTCCCGAATGAGGGCGAAGGCTTCGCGGCGCTCCCGCCAATATTCGGCGCTGCCACCGTCAACATGCCTGATATTGTCCATGACTGTTTTCCCTTCTGCAAATCGTCCGCAGGGCGATGGCCAGGCCATCGACCCTGCCTTCGCGGCGAGCAGTCGGGGGTGTGGGGGGCAGCAAGAATCTGCCGGAGTGGTGCGGGCGCAGGGAGCGCAGCGACTGAGCCACGGTTCGGCTGATTGTTGTTGCTGGGGAGCGGGGGCGGAGCGCCCTGATTCCCACTCAAGAAAACGACAGCCGGGATACCGGCGCGGCCGTCAGGCCGGTAACGGCTATGTCAGTCGAACAGGTCGCCTTGCCGATATTCGGCAGGTTCCTCGCCTTCGCGGCCCTGCCAGACGATACGGTCGCCCTCGTAGATCGTGACGAAGCCCCATCCGCGCCGCTCCTCATCGGTGGGCGGCGGCTTGGTCTCGAAATTGTAGCACCAGGACCGGCCCTTGGTGCCGGCGAAGGCGACGGGGCCGCCCAGCCGCAGCACTACGCGATCACAAGCGCCGGAAGGCTCGGCGACGCGGCGGCGGATCACGCCCATCTGATAGGCGCGATAGTCGCTTTCCTCGCGTTCGCTCGGCGGCCGCCAGTGTCGGCATCGCCGGCAGCTCGCGCCGTCTGCGGGGCCTAGCCTGCGATCGTCGAGCGGCGGGCCGCCGTTATGACCGATGCGATCGGACATGGCGAAGATCCTTTCGGGAGCGGGAAAAAGGAGCGCCCCGCCCATTTCGGGCGGAGCGCGGAGCCGGTCAGCTTGCGAGCAGCTCGTATTCGCCGGCCACCGTCTCGGACTCGAAAAGCCGGAGATAGACCGGCTGAGCGACGACGGGATTGAGCTTGAACGAGATGTAGTCGCGCTTCTCCTTGCTGGTCTTCCGCCAGGCGGCGCCGAACTCGATCCGCTCGTCGTCGGCTGCGACGATGCGGAAGTGTGGGGCCTTCTCGTTGTCCTGGCCCTCGATCGGGAGGAGCACGACCTGTTCGCGCTTGCCGAAGAACCGGATTTCGCCGGAGAAGCCGTGGTCGGTGGTGGTGAAGTTTCCGCAGATCATAACGTCAGTCCTTTCTTGCCTCGGAACCGCGCCTGTCGCGGCCTCGATGGCTGTCGATCGGACGGGGGACGACCGGCCCGCACCCGCAGGGCGGAACGAAGTGGCTGGCGGCGGCGGGCGGCTTTTTTGGTTTCGCGATGCAAAGCCGGCATGGCCGGCGGCGAAAAAAACCGCCCGCCGCCGTTGCGGGAAGACGGGTGGGCTTCGGCCAGACAAGCCTTTCGAGAGGCCGCGTGGGCGGCGGTGCCGTGCAAGAACATCGGCCTGACGGGATGATCGGAGGAGCTTTGCCGCCGCCGGCCGTGGCGGTGCCGGCGATGGTCTGGTGTTCGAGGCGGGCGTGGCGGGAGGGTTTTGCGCGAGCGAGGTGCGAGGGCGACGTGGCCCCGGCTTTCGTGGGGCGTGGCCGATGCAGCGGAGCGCGGCGCTGCCATGCGGAAATCGGCGGGAGGGGCGCGGCCTGCGCGTCGGACAGGTTCAGGTCCGGCCTGTGCGATGCCGGCCTAGCGCCGGATTCGGGACCGGGATGTTGGTGAATATGGGCTGTCCGCGCTGGTCGGCGCAGCACGTCGCCCGAAATGGGCGGGGCGCTCCCTTCCCCGCCGTCCGGCTATGACGACTCTTTCCCTTGCTATATGTTCTCTATTTGTTCCAATATGCAGCTTTGCGAATCGAGATCGAGGAACGGCGTATGAGCGTGATGATCCGCGGCCAGGACCGCACGAGATTGAGGGTGATGGGCGATGTCGAGGCCGAGCTGGCGGTTCCGGCCGACAGCGCGGGCCGCTGCTGGCTCAGTTTCTCGGACGGCACGCTGATCGAAGCCGCCTATGGCGATGACAATGATTGCCGTTTCGCGATCAGCGAGGAAGGCGCGGGGATCGCGCGGATTCGGCGCGAGCACGATGGCGATGTGCTGCGGCTCGATTGGCGGGTGGAATGGGTGACGGTCGCGGCGGCCGACAACGCGGCTCGCGCGACGGCGCAACACGAACCTATGCCGATGCTGCCCGGTCTGTTTTCGTCGTCGGATAGTGAAGCGATAGCTTCATGTTGATATGGACACCTAATGGTGACGCTCTTTTCGCAGGAACAAATTGAAGCAATCGCCGGTGCTCTTGGAGACACCGATGTCGGATTGAAGGGCTCGGAGATTGCCCTGTTGATCGCGGCTTGCGAGATGACCGATCCCGGCGAGATAACGAAGCGGCACCGCATCTATAACGCCTTCGTCACCAGCCAGAACGCCCGACAGGATCGCACCCGCATCCTCGGTTTTATCCGCAAAGCAATGAGCCCGGCCCGCTATAGTCGTGAGCCATATCGTTACGAACCGATGCGGGCGAATCTCAACCAGGCGCCTGCCTTTGCCGGGCTCGTGGTCAGTGAGGCCGGAAAGATCGAAACCGTTGAACAGGCGACGACGCTGCCAGAGGCGCAGCGCCGAGCGAGGGAATTGCGCACCGATCTGGAAACGCGCGGCGTCCATCCCGACGTGCTGCGCTTCTGCCGTGCGGAACTGTTGGCCGACGATTATTTCCACGCGGTCCAAGAAGCGGTGAAAAGCGTCGCCGACAAGATGCGGGTGCGGACGGGCCTGACCGATGATGGCGGAACGCTGGTGGACCGCGTGTTAGGCGGCGAGCCGCCGATGCTGGCGATCAATCCGCGCAACACGGCGAGCGAGCGCAGCGAGCAAAGCGGCTTCGCCAACCTGGTCAAAGGCGTGTTCGGGATGTTCCGCAATCCGACCGCTCATGAGGCGCGCATCCACTGGCCGATGACCAAGACCGATGCCGAGGATCTCCTGACGCTCGTATCGTTGATCCATCGTCGGCTCGATGCCGCCCACATGCCCCCGCGTCCCTGACCTGTCCCTACGATAAGCGGCCGCGCCCCAACCGGGCGCGGCCGCGAATTTTTGCGGGCTGCGAAAGGAAGGCCGGGACCGCCGATGCGGCCCCGGCCCGATGCCGTTCTATTCGGCGGCAATCGAGTAAGCGTCTTCCTCGTCCACCGGCTCAACGTCGGCGTCCACCGCTTCGGGTTCGGTCGGCTGCTCCACCGCCTCGACCTCCACGGCTTCGCCGTCCTGCGCTCCGGTATCGGGGGCCTCCGCTTCGGACGGCTGCGCGATCCCTTCGGCGTCCTCCGTCTCGACGGGTTCGGCCTCCGGCTCCGGCGTCCGCAACACAGCGGGAAGCCAGCCCTTCCCGACAAGACGCTGCTCGGCGGCTTCGGCCATTTCCGGCTTCTTCTTGTCCGCAATACGGCGGGCCGCATCCTCCGATACCCCTTCGGCAACGGCCTCAAGGATATGCGCCTTGGTGACACGGCCAAGGTAGCTGTCCACGGTCGGCGTCCAGTCCTTCGCCATGTCCAGCGCCAGCGCGGTCGCCAGCCTGTCCGCCGTTTGCAGCGTCCGGGGCTTGCGATCCCACGGTAGGCGCAGGGCGTTAACGGTGCGGGACGCGCAATGCGCCAGCAACGCCATCCGCTGCTCATCGTCCAGTGCGACGATGAAGCCCCACAGGTCCGCGACGTCGCGCGGCATCCGCTCGGCCCATGCGTCATGCGCCTCGCTCGCCCGCGCCGCCAGCGGTGTATCCTCGATCCCCGCCGCATGACCGCCAAGCGGGGTCACGGTCGGACGGATTTCAAGGCAACCGGCCTCGGCGTAGCTGTAGAACAGTTGCGCCGTAAGCGTGTGGGTCAGGGCTACCAACGCCATGCCGGGCTGTTCGCCAAGCGCCACGCGAAGGGCCAGCGTCCGGTGGGCGGACAGGTCGCGAATGAGGCTGTCGGAAATGGGCTTGCCCGGTTCCTCGTCCTCATCCTCGAAATCCTGAACTTCCTCGTCGCTGTCCTCGGCCTGCTCGTCCTCCACGGCCTCCGGTTCGATGGCTTCGGCCTCGTCCTCGGGCTGCGGATCGGCAAGCGCCTCATCCTCGGGACGGACGAAACCGCGCTCGATCCTGACCGTGCCGTCATGGTGAAGCACCACGAACGCTCCGCCATGCGCGATCACGTTGGCATCGTAGGCGTAACGCTTGGCCGAAATGGCGTCGATCTCATCGGACACCGCTTCCAGCTTCTTCGCCACGTCCTCGGGCATTTCGTCATAGGACGAATAGCCTTCGGCAAGCTCGTCATGCTCGGTGGACAGGGCCTCAAGCCGGGCCTCGTCCTCGTCGGACAGGTCCACGGCCTGCGGATAGAAGCGCCGCATACCGTGAGCATGGGGATAGTCGATATGGGCCTCAACCCACTTCCACCCCTCGGCCTGCACCCCGTCCGCGATCTCGCGCAGCTTCTCGACGGCAAGCATGTCGAGCAAGCCCGCATCCTCGAAGAAACCGCCTCGATCCTCACTGAACAGGTCGCGGATGATGTTGCCGCCCGCCTCGATATAGGCATCGGCCCCGACGAACACCGCACGGCGATCATCGGCGGGCACGTTGTTGGCGGTCATGTCGCGCCGAATGATCCACGGCTCCCGGTTGTGATGCAGGTTCTCGAACACCTGCTCTTGCCGGGCGTGGTCTTCGGTGATGGCGAATGCCATAAGCTGATCCAAGGTCAGCCCGTCCTCGCGATAGACCTGCAACAGCTTCGGACTGACAGCGCCAAGGCGAAGCCGCTGCTTCACCACGCCGCCCGACACGCCGAACCGCGCGCCGATTTCCTCCGCGCCCCATCCGTTGCCGTCCGCAAGCTCGCGGAACCGCTCGAACTGATCGGCGGGGTGCATCGGGGTCCGGGTCACATTCTCGTCCAGACTGATCTCGGACGGGTCGTTCTCGGTGTCGAGACGGCAGCGAACCGGGTGGTTCTTCCTGATCTGCCTGCGCTTGGCGCGCAACAGATAGGCCAGCCTGCGACCTTCGCCAGCGGTGACGAAATAGGCGCCGGTCGGCTTCTCGTCCTTCATTTCCGGCTCGATCACAAGGTTCTGGATCAGACCCTTATGCTCGATGGAAGCGGCCAGCGCCTCGATGGCGGCCTCGCCATGCGGCACCTTGCGGGCGTTCTTGGGGGACTTCTTGAGCTTGTTCAGCGGCACGAAAATCTCGATGCCCGACACAGGCTCGGCAGCGGTGGTTTCGATTTGAACGGTCTTGGTCATCTTCCTACTCCTTGGGTTTCCGCGCAGCGGGAAGCGCCGCGCTGAAACCCTGCCCGTCGGCGAGACCGGGGGTGCAAACGGAGGGACGGCTTCGCGGGGAACCTGCTGCACGGAGCGCAGCGGAGGAAGCTGGGCGGAAGACGTTCCGAAGTGCGCCGGGGGCGGAGCCCCAAGCACCGCGCCGCTCGCGGCGCCACAAACGACGCACCCTTGCGGCGGACGGCCGGCGCGGCGGCGTGCGCGCGGGCCTGTGGGCCAGCCGTCGCCGTGCCCTCCGGCCAGAGCGAGAGTGCTGCGCTGGGGAAAATGACGCGCGACCCCTGCGCGGCGCCAGCCGCCAGAGTGCGCTCCCTAGATCCCCGCGCTCACTATCGGGGCGTTGCGGGGTGTCCCCGCTCGAAGGGGTCTGGCGAGACCCGCAGGGGCTTGTCAGCAGGGGAAGGCTTTCCCCCTCAAACCGTATAGGATGAGGACAACAACAGCATATTCCGCACGCTGGAAGCGCGTTAAGAAGACTATCGGCTGTGGCTAGAATTAAGTGCCCCGGCGGTATGCGAGGCAGGGACCACCGGGGGATACCGGCTCCATATGGATGATCGGGGAGGAAAAGCCAAGGATCACCGCTGCGCGCCTACGTTCATCTGCCAGGCGGTTCTACAGCGTCCCGTCTCCACCGGCGCTTTGCGAGCCCATGCTACCAGTTCGCTCAATATCGCGGCCTGAGCTGAACAAATTTCTCCCGGATATTCGGTGACTTGTTACACTATGAGAGCGCCGCACCGTTTGCGCGGTTGTCATGACGGCTCGGTGCCTATACCCGTCAGTTTGCAGGAAAGGAGGAGCGCTGATGTCAACCAAGCAGATCGTCGCGCTGCTCAATTCGCACGTTGCTGGGGACGAAGAGCAATTTCTGTCGATAGCGCTCCAGGTTGCGGCACAGCAAGCGCGCCAAGGCAATGCCGAAGAGGCGAACCAGTTGAAGCGCCTCGTCCAAAAGGCGCGCGAACGGCTTGGCAACGCGCCTACCGGCCAAGCGCCAATCCCTCTGGCGCGGCCGCGCGGCGAGTTGCAAGGGCTGGTCGAGAGCAGCTATCCGAAGACCAAGCTCGACAACATGGTGCTTGGCGAGGCCATTCGCTCGCGGTTGCAGCGCGTTGTCCGGCAGCAAAGCGAGCGGGCGACCTTGCGCGATCATGGGCAGGTTCCGGCGACGCACCTGCTGCTTGTCGGGCCTCCGGGCACGGGCAAGACCATGACGGCCTCGGCACTCGCGGGAGAGCTGCGCTTGCCGCTGTTCACGGCACGGCTGGACTCGTTGTTCAGCCGCTTCTTTGGGGAGACGGCCGGCAAGCTGCGCTTGCTGTTTGATCAGATTGCGCAGACCCGCGGCGTCTATTTGCTCGACGAGTTCGACGCGATCGGTTCGCGTCGTGGCGATCCCAATGACGTCGGCGAGATTCGACGGGTTCTTAACTCGGTGCTCTCCTTCATGGAGGAGCCTAACTCAACCGACAGTATCGTCATCGCGGCGACCAACCATGTCGAGATACTCGACAAGGCGCTGGCACGCAGGTTTGATGAAGTCATCGAATATCGGCTGCCCGATCCCGAGTCCGCGCGCGCGATCCTCTCACGCCGGCTGGGACGCTACCGCCTGACCGCCAAGGCTTGGGCGTCGATCGCTCCCATCACGGAAGGCTTGAGCCAGGGGGAGCTGGTGCGCGCGGCCGATGCCGTCGTGAAGGACGCTATCCTCGAAGGGGCGAAGTCGATCTCGGCCGACCATTTGCGCATCGCGCTCCAAGACCGCCAAATCTTTCGACAGAGCTTTGGACATTGAAGCGCCGGCATCGTCCGTCGGCGAGAAGAGACCGCGTGGGGAAGCGGTGGGAATGACTTGAGGGGGGTATGCCCGAAAATGAAGCCGGTGCGGCGCCACGCCAGCCGCATATCTCGATCACGCGATGGCGCGAGGCAGCGCAGTATGTCTATCCCCGACTTCGGCGCGAACGACGCGAGCGGCGTGAAGACTACCATGCCCATGCCGCAGCCCTGCTCGGACAGCTGGGGGAAGCTCTAGGCAACCTCCCGCCGCCCCAAGAGGACGTCCGCATCCCGGTCGACGGGCTGAAACGCGGCGTTCTCGTCGAGGTCGAGACGATGGTGCCGAGCGAGCGCGCCAAGGCCACGAAGATACCGGCGCTGGATTTCCCGGCGCAGGAGATCGTCGTCCTCCGTTCCGAGCGTAGCGAGGATCGCACAGAGCGGGCGGTAGTGTTCGTTCCCGATGACGCTCGCGCATTCCTGACCGGCCGGATCGCGGCCTATGGCTCCGAAGATCTCGGCAATCACGAGCGTCCCGACATCGACAAATTCGAGGTGATCGAGGCGATCCGCGCCGGTGCGGCGCGCACGCTCGTCGTCGGCACGCCGGACTTGGCATCGCCAGCGCCGCAGTGGTGGGAGCTTTGGCTGCGTCGCCCCGATGCGATCGTGGAGGCGGTGGTGGCGGCCGCGCAGCAGGCGGGGCTCGACGTGTATCCCGACCGGCTGCAATTTCCTGAAACCTCGGTCATATTCGTGCTCGGAACAGCCGAGGCGACCCTTGGGCTCGTCGGCCGCCTCAACGGCGCGATCAGCGAAGTGCGGCGCGCCAGCCAGAGCATCGAGCCGTTCCTTGACCAAGGCGACAAGAGCTTGGGGCAGCACGCGCTTGTGGCCGAATATTGCGGGCGGGTGACGCCTCCGCCAGCGGATGCGCCGGTGGTTTGCGTGATCGACACGGGCGTTGCGGCAGCGCACCCGCTGATCGCTCCCGCGCTGGCCGGTGCGTGGACTGTGAACGATGCCTGGGGCACCGACGATCACGCCGGCGCCGGCGGGCATGGAACGGGCATGGCGAGCCTTGTCCTGCATGGCGACCTGCTTGGGCCTATGAGCGACCAACGCCAGGTCGTGCTCGGCCATGCCGTCGAATCCGTGAAGTTCCTTCCGCCCGGCGGCTTTCCGGCGACCGAGCCGGCGCGCTATGGCATTATCACGCAAGCAGCCGTGGCCGTGGCCGAAATCGAACGGGCCAATATCCCGCGCAGCTTCTGCATCGCCACCTCCTCGCCCGATCTTTCTTCGGAGGCGCCATCAAGCTGGAGCGGCGCGGTCGATCAGATTTGCGCCGGCTCAATGCCGGGTGAGCAGCAGGCGGGGCTCGCCGCCAAGGATCACCCCAAGCGTCTCGTGCTGATCGCCACCGGCAATATGGACGGCGGGCTCAAGGCCGTGGTCGAGCAGCATCATGCACTCGAAGACCCCGCGCAGAGCTGGAATGCGCTCACTATCGGCGGATACACGGCGAAGGCTGACCAGGCGCAAGACGAACCCGAGTTGATTCCGCTGGTCGCGCCGAACGAGCGCAGCCCATTCAGCCGGGGATCGCAGACCCTTCCGGCTGACCTGACGCCGATCAAGCCCGACGTGCTGTTCGAGGCCGGCAACATGATGATGGACAATGCCCAGTTTTGCGGCTGGCACCCGGCGGTCTCGCTGCTCTCGGCAGGCAGGGATGTGGCTACGGAGCCGCTGGTGCCCTTCTGGGCGACCAGCGCCGCGACGGGCGTGGCCGGCAATTTCATTGGGCGACTCAAGGCCGATCTACCCGGCCGGTGGCCGGAAACCTACCGCGCTCTCACCGTCCATTCCGCCGAATGGCCTGGGCCAATTCGTAAGCTGCTGATCGGCACCGGCCGTAGCTGGAAGACGGGCAGCAAGGGCACGAAGCAGCAAATCCTACGCAGCATGGGCTTTGGCGTGCCCAACCTGGTTCGCGCGGCCGCGTCGGCGCGCAATGATGTGACCTTGCTCGCCGAGGCCGAGATTCAACCTTATGCCGCTTCAGCCGACGGGCGCTCGGCCGTATTCAACGAGGTGCATTTCTACGCCCTCCCTTGGCCGAAGGCAGCGCTAGAAGCGCTGGAAAACGCTTCGGTGATGATGAAGGTGACGCTCTCCTATTTCATCGAGCCCAACCTTTCAGGCCGGGCCAGCACCCGACCCGACACCTATCGCTCCTACGGCCTGCGCTTCGCCTTGAAGAAACGGCGCGAGACGGCCAATGATTTTCGGACACGATTGAGCAAGACCGAGGAGAAGGCGGAAAAGGCCGGTCAGGAGACCGACTATTGGTTGCTCGGGCCGCAGGCCGTTCAGGCTGGGTCGCTTCATTGCGACCTGTGGCGAGGTCCGGCAATCGACCTTGCCGCGCACGACCAGATCGCGATCTATCCGGTTGGCGGCTGGTGGAAATCGCACATCGGACAGAACCGCATGAACGACAAGGGCCGCTATGCGCTCGCGATCTCCATCTCGGCGCCGGATCAGGACGTCGACCTTTATGCCGAGATCGCGGCGGCGATCGAGGCGCGGATTGCCGCCGAAGTGGCGGTGGCAGCCGGGCCGGATCAAGGGTGATGAGCCTCGCTCGGAGCCAGGTCGATTTGCTGCACCTCGTGCTGAGCCCGTCGGGCCTCCAGCCAGTCCAGGCCAGCGCTCGTCAACTCCCAGCGCTTCGCTGCGTGATCGCCCGACCCAATGCAGCGAACCCATCCGCGCTTCTGTAAATCGGAAGCCGCGAGACCAACGGATCGGTAGAATTTGAACGGATTGCTGAGCTGATCCTGAATCTCGCGACTGGTAAGCGGGCCGGATTCGAGGAGCGCGAGGATTTCCGGCGTGCGCCCCTGGCCCGGCGATGAATAGTGCCTGGACGCAGCCTGCTGGGCGCGATCCGCAGCATCGCGTTCGACTGCACGGCGCGCTTTGTTGGGACTCATCGCCTTGCCGGCGAGCTTCGCGGCCGCGATTGCGGTCGTGCCTTGTTTGGTGAGCCGGTAGATCGGCGCGCGTCCCGGCATCGGCCTTTCCTGAACGATGTAACCCGACATCCGCAATCGCTGGAGATACTGACCCGCGCTTGGAGCCCGCTTTGACCGGACACCCGCTGCGGCGCTGATGTCGAGTGCGCGGGCTGGTCCGAGCGCATCGAGAGCGAGTAGGAGACGCACCTGTTCGGGTTTCAGCGCTGCGGAGACGTCGTTGCCTGGTAGGTGCTCACCTTCGAGATCATAGGCGCTGTGCGTCAATCCCTTCTGAGTGAGCCGGATAAGCTGGCGTTTGGGAGTCCCAGCCTTCTCGACAAGCCCCTTGGCGACAAGACGCTTGAGTGCGCTGTGGGTCGACTGGCCGAGCCGCTCGACGAGTGCTGCTCGGCGCGCGCCGCCGACTGGCGGAATGAGCCTCAACGTCGCCTTTTCGAGCGAGCCGATCTTAGGTTCGCGATCCACCAGGACGTCGAGCGTCCTTTTCCCGCTTTGTGCATAGACCCATTCGGAGGACTCACCGGGTGTAGGCAGACGGCGGATAAGGCCGGATTTCATCAGCTTCTTGAGAATCTGGTCCACCGCTTGACGGCTGACACCCTCTCGCTGGCGAAGTTCTGCGGCCGTGGCTGGCTTTGCTAGAGCATCATAAATGGTTTGTTGCCGCGTCCCGAGCTGTCCCCGAAAATAGGGTTCGCGTTGCTTCACCGCGATCTCCGCATCGAGCGGTCGGCTCCCATCTCGAAACAGGCCGTGACTGACGCGCACAAGGTGCCCGTCCATCAGCAGCAGTTCGAGCGCGGCGCGCGAATTGCGCACATGCTTGATGTCACGCCAGCGCACCACGCCGCGCTCCCGGACGATTTCAAGCATGGTGTGCGCCCCAGTCCCTGGATTGGGTTCCCATCGGGGCGGCCCGGAAAGTAATTTGTCGGACGTTACCGCACGCACGGCAACCCGCACTTCAGTGGCCCCAAAATGATGCCGTAGAACCTGCTCCAGCCGAGTTGCATCCACTACAGGACAGTCAAACTCCACATCGACTCGATATCCTTTCGACTTCCGCACAACTTCCCCCGGAGTGGCATCACCGCAATAGCCGCAATGGAGGCAAGCGTCACGTTATGCCAGCATCACAACGCTGACCGGCTGGCTGTTGCCGAGCGCAGCGGCGTGGATCATCAGCTATTCGACTTGGCCCGCGCTCTATCCGGCCGTGCTGATCCTCATGCTCAATGCGGCGAGCGGCAAACTCACGGTGCGCCAGTGGTCGTTCCGTTTCTGCCGGATTGAGCGCCCCGCCCGCGCGGGCGGGGCACATGAGCAGTCGCTAGGTGATGACGACGCCGGCCGCGATAGCCATGCGGGCGTATCGACTCAGCGGATACTTCGCCTCGAAATAGAGGTCGCGTTCGACCGGGAGCCCCAGCGGGCCGCGCAGCGCCTCGATCTCCGCAAGGCTGACCGTGCCCAGTTCGGGTTCGCCGAGGCCGGGATCGCAGAGGCCGTAAAGGATGTCGGGCTCCTGGGGATCGCACTCGCTGATGAGCCAGGTGGCGCCAGCGTCGGGTGTGAACAGCTTGACGACGGGCTTGGGATCGAACTCGGGATGCTCGATGCTCAAGCGGCCGTTGGCGATGAGCTGCGCGCGGATGGTGTCGGTGATGAGCTGCATGACTGTCTCCATTCGGGAAGCCCTCCGATCGAGGGCGTGGAGGCGTTCGACCGGCGCAAGCGAGCGGCGGGGTCAGGCCCTACTCGGTCTGGTGCGGGCCGGGCTTGACCCCGACGCGGCGCCGGTCAGGCGTCCGTAACTGCCTCGCCGGGGAGGCCGAATGGGAGCGTCGATCGGCTTGGTCCGAGGTGCGCGTGAAGCGGCGGCGACAACAGCCGCGAGGCTTCCTGGGTCCGAGCGCATGATCGCGGATAAGCGCGCTGTCTCCAGCTTCGGCCCGATTGTCTCCAGCCGGCGGAGCCATTGTCTCCAGCCACCGGGTCGCGTGGAAGGGGCGAAATGGCCGCGCGGGGGCGCAAAAGATCGGGCGCAACCTGCGCCAGCCAACGCCAGGGGCGGCCCATTCTTGGCGATTTTCTGGAGACATTATGGAGACAACGGGCTTTACAGAGGGCGCTGTCTCCAACGAAAAAGCGGCCCGAAGGCCGCTAATCCGCTGATTTCTATATAGAAAACTGGAGCGGGCGAAGGGATTCGAACCCTCGACCCCAACCTTGGCAAGGTTGTGCTCTACCCCTGAGCTACGCCCGCTCTGGCGTCTCCGGCGGGCCATGCCTGCCGTCGAGGCGCGGCTATTAGCGTGGGGGTTCTCCCTCCGCAAGCCTGATTCTCGAAAAAGTTTCGAGGCCTTGGCATAAGCGGGCGGCGTCCCACATAAGGGGACACGAAAAGGGCATGTGGGAGAATCATCGGTGGCAACCCTGGGGATGAGCGCGGCGGATCGGGAAGCGATCGAGGCGTTCAAGCGCGATGTCGTCGAACCGTCGATGACGTCGCTCGTCATCCTCGATTTCTGGGCCGAATGGTGCGGGCCGTGCAAGGCGCTGGCGCCGGTGCTCGAAAAGGTCGCCGCCGACTATGCCGACAAGGGCGTCGTCCTGGCCAAGATCAACGTCGACGAGCAGAAGATGATCGCGGCGCAGTTCCGCGTCCAGTCGATCCCCACCGTCTATGCGCTTTTCCAGGGCCAGCTCGTCGCCGACCTGACCCAGGCGCGCGGCGAGAGCCAGCTCAAGCAGATGCTCGACCAGATCCTGCGCCAGCTGCCGATCCAGGGCGCCGCCGACAAGATGCACGAGGACATCGCCCCGCTGATCGCGATGGGCGAGGAGGTGCTGGAGGCCGGCGACGTCGAACGCGCCCTGTCGGTGTTCGGCCAGCTCGTCGAGATGGCCCCCGACGATGTCGAGGTGATCGGCGGGCTCGCCCGCGCGATGGTCAAGGCCGGCCAGGTCGACGAGGCCGAGGCGCTGCTCGGCCAGCTTCCGCCCGAAAAGACCAAGGAGGCCCCGATCGCCCGCGCCCAGGCGGCGGTGGCGCTCGCCCGCGAGGCGGCGCCGGTCGACGACCTCGGCCCGCTCCGCGCCAAGGTCGCGGCGAACCCCGACGACCATGAGGCGCGCTTCGAGCTGGCCGGCGGCCTGATGGCGGCCGGCGACCGCGACGGCGCCGCCGACAACCTGCTCGAGATCATCGCCCGCGATCGCGCCTGGAACGAGGACGCGGCGCGGCAGCGGCTGATCAAGCTGCTCGAGGTGGTCGGGCTCGAGGACCCGTGGGTGCGCGAGCAGCGGCGGCGCCTGTCGGCGCTGCTGTTCACCTGACGGTCGCGACCATGGCCGAGCGCCTGTCGATCTTCCCCCTGGCGGGCGCGCTGCTGTTTCCGCGCGGCCATCTGCCGCTGCACATCTTCGAGCCGCGCTATCGCGCGCTCGTCACCGACGCGCTGGCGCGCGACCGCCGCGTCTCGATGATCCAGCCGCGCGACGACCGCGAGCCGCCGACGCTGTTCGACATCGGCTGCGTCGGCCATATCCGCGAGGTCGAGCGGCTCGACGACGGCCGCTTCAACATCGTCCTCGAAGGCCTCACCCGCTTCCGCCTGCTGCGCGAGCTCGACGTCGCGACGCCGTTCCGGCAGGTCGAGGCCGACCTGGGCGCGTTCGACGACGCGGAAGCGCCCGACGCGCTGCCCAGCATCGTCCGCGCCGAGATCGAGCGCGAGGCGCGCCGCTTCGCCGACAGCCGCGGCGTCGCGGTCGACTGGACCGGGGTCAGCCGGCTCGACGACGAGACGCTCGTCAACGCCATCTCCGCGATCGCGCCGTTCGATACCGCCGCCAAGCAGGCGCTGCTCGAAGCGCGGACGCTGGCCGACCGCGCCGACCTGCTCGCCCAGTTCCTCGGCTTCTTCCGGCGCGGCGACGACGAGCCGGCGACGCTGCAGTGAACGACCGCACGACGAGCCTCGATCCCGAGCTGCTCGCGATCCTGGTCTGCCCGGTGACGCGGACGCCGCTGCGCTATGACGAAGCTGCCGGGGAGCTGGTTTCGGACGCCGCCGGCCTCGCCTTCCCGATCCGCAACGGCGTTCCGGTCATGCTGATAGAGGAAGCGCGCGCCCTTTCCTGATCCCCCTCCCTTGAAGGGAGGGGAGATCAAAGTTCAGATCGCCATGCCCTGCAACAATCTCGGCAATTTCCCCGTCTCGCCGCGCGCCTCGGCCATGAAGCGGCCCTTGAGCGGGCCGAGCCGCTGGACCGCGCCGAGGCCGATGCGACGCACGGTGCGGGCGGTGCGGCCGGGGATGCCGAACAGGCGGGTCAGGCCGTCGGTCGAGGCCGCGACCATGAAGCTGTCGAGGCTGCGCCAGCGCTGGTAGCGGTCGAGAAGCTGGGCGTCGCCCGGATCGAGGCCGAGCCGCATCCCCTCGACCAGCACCTCGGTCAGCGCCGCGACGTCGCGATAGCCGAGGTTGACGCCCTGGCCGGCGATCGGGTGGATGCCGTGCGCCGCGTCACCGACAAGGGCGAGGCGGGTGTCGGTGATCCGCGCGGCATGGTGGAAGCCGAGCGGATAGGAGGAGCGCGGCGAGATCAGCGACACCGCGCCGAGCATCCCGCCCATCCGCTTCTCGGCCTCGGCCTGATAGGCGCGGTCGGGCAGGCCCAGCATCGCCGGGGCGTGCTTCTTGTCGACCGTCCAGACCAGCGCCGAGCGGTGGCGCCCCTCGGCGTCGTCGACCAGCGGCAGGATCGCGAAGGGACCGGCGGTATAGAAGATCTCATAGGCGACATTGCCGTGCGGCTTCTCATGCGCGATCGAGGCGATCATCGCGACATGGTCGTAGCTCCAGCGGGCGCAGGTGATGCCGGCCGCCTCGCGGGTCGGCGACTGGCGCCCCTCGGCGCCGATCAGCAGCGATCCCGCCACTTCGCGCCCGTCGGCCAGCGTGACGCGGACCCCGTCGAGGTCGCGACGGACGTCGACCGGGCGGGCGGGGCGCAGCAGGGTCAGTCCGTCGGCGGCGCGCGCCGTGGTGTCGAGCGCGATGCGCAGGTCGCGATTCTCGAACATATAGCCGAGCGCGCCGTCGTCGGCCGACGGCTCGAACATCAGGCTTTCGGGGCTGAGGCCGTCCTGCACCCGGATCGCGTCGATCGGGCAGCCGCGGCCCTGGAGATACGCGCCGACCCCGATCGCGTCGAGCATCCGCCACGGCGCGCTCGCCACCGCCGAGGCGCGGCCGTCGAAGCCGCTCGCCAGCATCCTGTCGGGATCGGCGGGATCGATCACCGCCGCCATGATGCCGTGCCGCGCGAGCGCGATGCCGAGGGTGAGGCCGACCAGGCCCCCGCCGAGGATGATGACGTCCTGCCGTTCCATGCGGACCGCTTTAGGACGTCGGCGGCGGACATGCCACCACCTAACCATATCGTCATCCCGGCGGAGGCCGGGATGACGGTGGAAAAGGGGATGAGACGGGCCGATCGGGCCGTCGCTTGACCGCGACTCCGCGCTATGGGATTCTTGGGCCATGGCAAGTCGCAGCATCAGGATCGCGGGGGAAGATGTCACGCCGACGGCGGCGGGGCCGGGCGGCTGGCGCGGAGTGCTGGCGGGGCTCGGGCGCCGCGCCGGGTCGATCTGCGCCGCGCTCGCGCTGATCGGCGGGACGATCGCGTCGGGCTTCGTGCTCGCCAGCTATCATGTCACCGATCCGTCGATGAACACGGCGGCCGGCGGCCCTTCGCAGAACGTCTTCGGCCCGGTCGGCGCCTGGATCGCCGATCTCGCGCTCAGCATCTTCGGGCCGGCGATCGCGCTGGTCCTGCCGCTCGGGCTGGTCTGGGGACTGCGGCTGTGGCGCGGCCATCCGGTCGGACGCTGGGGCCGCTCGCTCGCCATCGCCCTGTGCGCGGTCGCGATCATCGGCATCGGCCTGGGGTTGTTCCGGGGCGGATCGGTCGCCGGCCTGCCCGCCGGCTTCGGCGGCAGCCTGGGCCTGGCCGGCGCCGCGCTCGCCCGGCTCGGCCTCGACCAGATCGCCGATCCGACGATCGCCAACGGCGCCCGCCTCGGCAGCGCCGCGCTGCTCGCCATCCTCGGCCTGTCGCTGTGGGTCTGGGGCCTCGGCCTGATGGCCGACGAGCGCGACTGGCTGTTCCGGCGCGGCGCCTATGCCCGCCGCCCGTCCGAGCCCTATGACGAGGACGAGGTCCCGTTCGACGTCGACGACATCGAGACGATCGACAAGGCGCCCCTGCCCGTCCGCCCGCCGCGCCACGCGCCGATCGACGAGGATGAGGAGCCGGCGCCGCCGCCCGTCATCGCCGACCGCAAGAAGGCCGCCGCCCCCTCGGCCAAGGCGGTCGCGCGCGAGCGGCAAAGCTCGCTGCCGCTCGGCGACACCTACAAGCTGCCCAGCCTGTCGCTGCTGTCGCCGGCGCCGCCCTCCTCGGGCAAGACGATCGACAAGGCGGCGCTGGAGCGCAACGCCCGGCTGCTGGAGACCGTGCTCGACGACTTCAACGTCAAGGGCCGGATCGTCGAGATCCGCCCCGGCCCGGTCGTCACCATGTACGAGCTGGAGCCGGCCGCCGGCATCAAGGCGAGCCGCGTCATCGCGCTGGCCGACGACATCGCGCGCAACATGTCGGCGATGTCGGCGCGCATCGCCGTCATTCCGGGCCGCACCGTGATCGGCATCGAGCTGCCCAACGCCAAGCGCGAGACGGTGTCGCTGTCCGAGCTGATCGCCAGCGACGCCTTCGAGGAGCTGTCGAGCGGCCTCGCCCTCGTCCTCGGCAAGAATATCGGCGGCGATCCGGTGATCGCCGATCTCGCGCCGATGCCCCACCTGCTCGTCGCCGGCACCACCGGATCGGGCAAGTCGGTCGGCATCAACTCGATGATCCTGTCGCTGCTCTACCGGCTGACGCCCGACCAGTGCCGGATGATCATGATCGATCCGAAGATGCTCGAACTCAGCATCTACGACGACATCCCCCACCTGCTCTCCCCGGTCGTGACCGAGCCGCAAAAGGCGGTGCGCGCGCTCAAATGGGCGGTCGAGCAGATGGAGGACCGCTACCGGATGATGTCGTCGGTCGGGGTGCGCGGCCTCGCCAGCTTCAACGAGCGGGTGCGCACGGCGAAGGCCAAGGGCCAGCCGCTCGGCCGCCGCGTCCAGACCGGCTACGACGCCGAGACCGGCCAGCCGATCTACGAGGAGGAGAAGCTCGAGTTCGAGCCGCTGCCGCAGATCGTCGTCATCGTCGACGAGCTCGCCGACCTGATGATGACCGCCGGCAAGGAGGTCGAATTCCTGATCCAGCGGCTGGCGCAGAAGGCGCGCGCGGCGGGCATCCACCTGATCATGGCGACGCAGCGCCCGTCGGTCGACGTCATCACCGGCGTGATCAAGGCGAACCTGCCGACCCGCATCAGCTTCCAGGTCACCAGCAAGATCGACAGCCGCACCATATTGGGCGAGCAGGGCGCCGAGCAGCTGCTGGGCAAGGGCGACATGCTCTACATGGCCGGCGGCAAGCAGATCATCCGCGTCCACGGCCCGTTCGTGTCGGACGACGAGGTCCGCGCCGTCGCCGACCATTGGCGCGAGCAGGGCACCCCCGACTATATCCAGGCCGTCACCGAGGAGCCCGAGGACGGCGGCTTCGCGATGGAGGGCGGCCCGTCCGGCCCCGACGATCCCGAGACGCAGACCTATCGCCGCGCGATCCAGCTCGTCGTCGAGAACCGCAAGGCCTCGACCAGCTGGCTGCAACGCCAGCTCCGCATCGGCTACAACTCGGCCGCGCGGCTGATCGAGCGGCTGGAGAAGGACGGCATCGTCTCGCAGCCCGACCATGTCGGCCGGCGCGAGGTTCAGGTCGACATGGCCGACCTGGGGCGTTTCCTCAGCTAGATCCATTCCGGGTCGGATTGAGCCCCCTATCGTCATTCCCGCGAAAGCGGGAATCCACGGTCGCGGAGCATCCCGTCTCTTCCGGGCCGCCGTCCATGGATTCCCGCTTTCGCGGGAATGACGGAAAGATGAGGAAACCGGCATGATTCGATCAAATCGAGAAGGACCCTGAAGGGCTTGGGGCCGATGACCGCATTGTTGGGCCGCCTGTCCGGCTTGCTGCTGCTCGCGGGACTGGCCGGTTGCGCGCCGCCGCCGCCGATCCGCGTCCTGCCGGCCGCGAAGGCGCCGGCGCCGGACATCGTCGCGGCCGCGACGCCCGGCGAGATGCGCACCACCCTGTCGGTGCTGACCTATAATATCGAAGGGCTCGGCTGGCCGGCGCGCAAGGGTCGAGTCACGCAGCTTCGCGAGATCGGCCGACGGCTCGCCGGACTGCGCGAGCAGGGCATCGCCCCCGACGTGGTGATGTTCCAGGAGATGTTCAGCGGCGGCGCCAAGCGCGCGGTGGCGGCGAGCGGCTATCCGGCGATCGTCGCCGGGCCGCAACGGCTGACCTTCGCCGGCCGCGCGACCGACCGACCGCTGCCCGGCCATTCGCGCTTCCGGCGCGGCGAACTCGGGCTCAAGCTGCTCGGCAGCGGGCTCGCCATCGCCGCGCGCTATCCGCTCGACGGGGTCGAGCTCCATCCCTATGGCCTGCGCTCCTGCGCGGGGATCGACTGCCTCGCCAACAAGGGCATCGTCCGCGCGCTGCTGCACATGCCCGGCGTGCCGGTGCCGATCGAGCTCTACGACACCCACATGAATTCGCAGGGCGCGTCGCGCGCGCCGAAGCCCCGCGCCCTCGCCGCGCACATGCGCCAGTCGCGCGAGGCGTCGGGCTTCATCGCCGGGGTCAACGAGCCGGCCTATCCGCTGATCTTCGGCGGCGATTTCAACATGCGCTGGTCGGAGGAACGCTTCGCCGACTTCTCGCTCTACGTGCCGCTGGAGATCGTCCATCGCTGGTGCATCGAGCCCGACCATGGCTGCGACGTGCGGATGTCATGGGACGGCGACGAACCCTGGATGGACACGCAGGACCTGCAGCTCTTCCGGTCGAGCCCGACGGTGGCGATCCGGCCGATCCGCGTCGAGGCGATGTTCGACGGCGGGGCGCTGCCCCAATTGTCGGACCATGACGGCTTCCTCGTCACCTATGAGCTGCGCTGGCGGGCCGACGGCGGCGCGCTGCGCTGACCTTCATCAAAGCGGAGCGCCGGCGGCGAGCTGGGCGCTCCAATGCGCCCGCGTCATCGTCGCCAGATATTCGGCCTGCATCGACGGGGTGAGGATCTCCATCATCTGGCGGCCCTCGATCCACAGCTCGACGACGCCGAACATGTCGCCGCGCTTGCGATATTTGGCCGGCCAGCCCTCGCGGCGGGCGATCGCCATGACCTCGTCCATCTCCAGCGCGGTGCCGAATGCGCCGTGGGAGGCGGTGAAGCGATCGAGCCCGCCCGGCTCGCCATAGGCATCGGCGTCACCCTCCGCCTCGCGCAGCAGCGTCCCAGCCGGATAGACCTCGATCGAGGTGCCGCGGCCGTCGTCCGCCAGCGCCATCCAACCGTCCTGCGACACGGGCGGGAAGGGCATCGCCTCCCCGCCGATCAGCTCGGCAAGGACGGTGGCGACGTGGCGAGGGTCGTCGGCGGCGATCGACATGTGGAACAGCATGGATGTCTCCCTGATCGTCCCCCAATGAAATATGGCACAGAATGTGTCAACGAATATTTGACACTTTCCGTGCCACATATTAGCGCCGGACCATGACCGAAGCCGTCCCCCCGCCATCCGCGCGCGAACGCCACAAGGAGGATGTCCGCACCCGCATCCTCGACAGCCTGATCGCGCTGCTGGGCGAGGGCATCGACATCAACCATGACCGGGTCGCCGAACGGACCGGCGTCGCCCGGCGCACCGTCTATCGCTATTTCCCCGATCATGACGCGCTGATGCAGCCGCTCTGGGACCGGGTCGTGAACCTGGCCGGCGGGGCCGCCGTCCGCTTCCCCGACAGCGAGGCCGAGCTGACCTCGTCGATGCTCTCCATCTATGAGGGTTTCGACCGGATCGCCGGCCTGGCGACGATCGTCCGGGCGACGCCGCAGGGCCGCGCGGTCCGGCTCGCGCAGAAGGAGCGGCGGCGGGCGGCCTATGTCTCGGCGACGGCGGACGCGGTGAAGGCGCTGCCGCCCGAGGACCGGCTGCTGGCGACGGCGATGCTCCAGGTGCTTCACACCACGCCCTGGCTGGAGATGCGCGACCAGTGGGACATGGACGGCGCGCAGATGGCGACCGCCTGCCGATGGGCGGTGGAGACGCTGCTCAAGGACCTGCGCGCGCGCGGCGCCAAGCCGCTGTCGGAAGGGCCCGCCTGACCGGACCGGGATTTGCCTAGGGCAGCGGAGATGCGCCATAGGGCCGGCCATGGAATCACCGTCCCCCGACGATAGGCCGGTCTGCGTCGCCGCGCTCTACCGCTTCGCGCGCTTCGCCGATGTCGAGGCGGTGCGCGCGCCGCTTGCCCGGCTGTGCTGCGGGCTGGGGGTGAAGGGCACGCTGCTGGTCGCGGCGGAGGGGATCAACGGCACGATCGCGGGCGACGACGCGGCGATCGCGCGGGTGGTCGATCATGTCCGCACCCTGCCCGGCTGCGCCGACGTCGACGTCAAGCTGTCGCGCGCCGCGACCATGCCGTTCCACCGGATGAAGGTCCGGATCAAGCGCGAGATCGTGACGATGGGCGAGCCCGACATCGATCCGCTCGAAGGCACAGGCCATTATGTCGCGCCGGAGGATTGGAACGCGCTGATCTCCGACCCGGCGACGATCGTGATCGACACGCGCAACGATTATGAGGTCGCGATCGGCAGCTTCGCCGGGGCGATCGACCCCGGCACCGCCAGCTTCCGCGACTTCCCCGCCTGGTTCCGGGCCGAGCGCGAACGGCTGCTCGGCAATGGCGGCCCGGAACCTCGGGTCGCTATGTTCTGCACCGGCGGCATACGCTGCGAGAAATCGACCGCCTTCCTCAAGGCCGAGGGGATCGAGCAGGTCTATCACCTCGAGGGCGGCATCCTCAAATATCTGGAGACGGTGCCGCCGGAGGAGAGCCTGTGGCAGGGCGAATGCTTCGTCTTCGACCAGCGGGTCGCGGTCGGCCACGGCCTCGCGCCCGGCACCCATGCGCTCTGCCATGGTTGCCGGATGCCGGTCGGCCCCGACGACCGCGCCTCGCCGCTCTATGTCGAGGGGGTGAGCTGCCCCGCCTGCGCCGACGCGCGCAGCGACGAGCAACGCGCCGGCTATGCCGAGCGGCACCGGCAGGAGACGCTCGCCGCCGCGCGCGGGGTCGCGCATGTCGGCGCGACGATCGCGCCGCGCGATGCCGGCTAGACCGATCTTCTACAGCTTTCGCCGCTGCCCTTATGCGATGCGGGCGCGGCTGGCATTGCAGGTCAGCGGCACGGTCTGCGAGCTGCGCGAGGTCAAGCTGTCCGCCAAGCCCGCCGCGCTGATCGCGGCATCGCCCAAGGCGACCGTGCCGGTACTGCACCTGCCGGACGGCGAGGTGATCGACCAGAGCCTCGACATCATGCGCTGGGCGCTCGGGCAGGCCGATCCCGAAGGCTGGCTCGACCGGGCCGACGCGGCGCTGATCGCCGCCAATGACGGGCCGTTCAAGCATCATCTCGACCGCTACAAATATCCCGATCGGCACGGCTCCGACAGCGCCGAGCATCGGACGGCGGGGCTCGGCCTGCTCGCAGCCTTGGAGGAGCGCCTCGCCCGGACGGCGCATCTCGACGGCCCGGCGCGCGGCCTGACCGACGCGGCGATCTTCCCCTTCGTCCGCCAGTTCGCCGAGACCGACCGCGCCTGGTTCGACGCGCAGCCGATGCCCCACCTCCACGACTGGCTGGCGCGGCAACTGGGTTCGGCATTGTTCGCGGCGGCGATGGTCCGGCCCGATCCCTGGCGGCCCGGCGATCCGCCGCTGCTGTTCCCCGCGGGCTGAGCCCCGCTATTCCGCCGCTTCGGGCAGGGTCGCGGCGGTGGTCCAGCCGAGGCGCGGGATGTTGATCGACCGCTTGCCCGACAGGTCGGTGCGCAGGACGAAGATGCCCTGCTCCTCCATATAGGCGATCAGGCGGCGGACGCGGCCCTGCGAATGGGTGCCGTAGACCTGCGCGAGCTGACCGTCGGACGGCGCCTCGCGCCCGTCGCGCGCGGCGTTGGCGACCAGCAGGAAGGGGGCGAGCATGTCCTCCGGCAGGGTCGCGCCGATCGCCATCGCGTCGAGCCAGCCTTCGTCGAGATCGTCGGGCAGGCCCGCCCGCGCCATCGACAGGCGGCGGCGGAAGGCGGCGAGATCGAGCCCATGCTGCGGCAATCGCGCCATCCGGCAGCGCACGCCGAAATCCTGGAACAGCACCGCCGGCTGGCGATAGGTCGCCTCCGGGTCCTCGCACATCTCGCGCAGCACCTGGTTGAGAACCGCGTCGCGCTCCTCGTCGGGCATGGCGGGCTCGTTGCTCGGCGCGGCGGGAGTCAGGACCGGGCCGGACTTGCTGATCGCGCGGAGCAGGTCGTCGCTGGTCGGCACCGGCGCGCGGGGCGGCGGCGGGGGCGGCGGCAGATCGTCGCCGGGCGCGAACAGCAGGCCCTGCAAGTCCTCGGGCGGGGCCGAGGGGAGCGGCATCAGCTTGGGGCTGCCGCTGCGCGCCGAGGTCTCGACCGAACCGATCGTCACCGGGATCGGCCGGCGCGACACGGCCGGACCCAGCGCCAGGAACTGGCCGCGCGGCAGGTCGCGGATCTGCTCGGCCTGGCGTCGCTCCATGCCCAGCAGGTCGGCGGCGCGCGCCATGTCGATGTCGAGGAAGGTGCGCCCCATCATGAAGTTCGACGCCTCGGCCGCGACATTCTTGGCGAGCTTCGCGAGCCGCTGGGTGGCGATCACCCCGGCGAGGCCGCGCTTGCGGCCCCGGCACATCAGGTTGGTCATCGCGCCGAGCGACGCGCGGCGCGCCTCGTCGGACACCTCGCCCGCGACGGCGGGGGCGAAGAGCTGCGCCTCGTCGACCACCACCAGCGCCGGATACCAATGGTCGCGCGGCGCATCGAACAGCGCCGACAGGAAGGTTGCGGCGCAGCGCATCTGCTGCTCGATCTCGAGCTCGTCGAGCGCCAGCACCACCGACACGCGATGCTCGCGGATGCGGGTGGCGAGCCGGACGATCTCCGCCTCGCTATGGTCGAACGCCTGGATGACGACATGGCCGAAACGATCGGCCAGGGTGACGAAATCGCCCTCGGGATCGATCACCACCTGCTGGACGACCTCGGCCGATCCTTCGAGCAGCCGGCGGAGCAGATGCGACTTGCCCGAGCCCGAATTGCCCTGGACGAGCAGACGGGTGGCGAGAAGCTCCTCGACGTCGAAATGGACGGACTGGCCGGGGCCGCTGGTGCCCATGTCGATTCGTGCGGTCACCCGCGGGTTACTGGCGGATGGGGGTGGTCGGGGGCAAGCACGAAGCGACAGAAAATTGTGGATGACTCGGCATAGCGCGCCCGATGGCGTCCCGATCAGGTCTCCGCCAGCGACCGGCCGCGCGTTTCGGGCAGGATCAGCACCGCCGGGATCGCGATCAGCACGACCATCGACAGCAGCAGGCAGGCGGCCCCGGTCGACCCGGCGACCCGCGCGACCTGCCCCACCAGCAACGGCGCCACCACCAGGCCCCAGCGCCCGATCAGATTGTGGCACCAGCCATTGGCGGTGGCGCGGATGCCGGTCGGGAACAGTTCGGCGTTGATGGTGAAGCCGACGATCCACAGCCCCATCGCCCCCTGCATCAGCACCCAGCCGGCGGCGACCGGCCACCAGCCCGGCGCGCCGTAGATCAGCGCCGCCGACAGCGCGCACAGCGTGACGAAGGCGAGCGCGGTCGGCCGCCGGCCGATCCGGTCCATGCAGAAACCGGCGAGCAGATAGCCGCCCGCCGCCGCCGCGAGGCCGAACGGCGCGATCAGCGCGATGTCGCGCGCCGCCCAGCCACGCTCGTCGATGACGTGATAGGTGAAGAAATAGGTCGCCGCCCCCGCGAAGAAGTTGAGCGCGAACCACAGCAGGCTCATCCCGACGAAGCGTCTCCGCAGATCGGGTTGCAGCAGCCGGCGCAACTCGGCGACCGGCCCGCCCCGCTTTTCCCCGGCGCGGTCGGCGACGAACACCGCGGGCTCGCGGACGAAGCGGATCAGCAGCGGCACGACCAGCAGCGGCATCGCCCCGACCAGGAACAGCCCGCGCCAGCCGAGCGCGGTTTCGAGGAGCGGCGCGAGCAGCATCGCGGGCAGCGCCGCGCCGACGCTGGCGCAGGCGCCGAGCACGCCGTTGGCCTTGCCGCGCACCGCCGCCGGCAACGTCTCGCTGACGATCGTATAGGCGCTCGCCACCTGGGTGACGAGCAGCAGGCGGGTGACGAACTGGATCGCGGTGAAGCTTGCGAGGCCCGGCGCCAGCGCGGTCAGCAGGGTGCCGATCGAGAAGCCGACCGAGGACAGGATCAGCACCGGCTTGCGCCCGAAGCGATCGGCGAGGCGCAGCGTGAGATAGGCGCAGATCGCGCCGAGCGCGATGAACGACAGCGCCGCGCCGAGATCGGCGGGGCCGACCCCGAAGGCCTTGGCCGCATAGGGCAGGATGATGCTGGTCAGGTTGAGGTCGAACCCCTCGAACATCACGACGAAGGCCAGCATCGCGATCAGCCCGGCATGGCGGCCGCGCGGCTCCTCCCCGGTCGTGGCGGCGGCGGCCGCCGTCACGGCGACATATACTCGCCGCCATTGATGTCGATGCCGGCGCCAGTGATCATCGACGCATAGTCGGACAGGAACATGACGACCCCCTTGGCGCATTCCTCGTCGGGCGGGATGACGCCCAGCGCGATGCCGGCGCGGACGCCGTCGAGAAGCTGGTCGAGGGTGATCCCCTGCTGCTTCGCCCGCTCGGCCATCGCGACCTGATAGGGAACGCCCCAGAGGCGGCCCATGCGCGTGGCGACGAAGCGGATGCCATATTCGCCCAGCTCGCGCGCGCAAGTGCGGGTCGCGGCGTTGAGCGCGGCCTTGGCGCAGGCATAGTCGCCCTGGCGCGGCAGCGCGCGGACGGTGCCCTGGGTCGAGATGTTGACGACCGCGCCGGCGCGGCGGCGCTTCATCTCGGGCAGCACCGCCTTGGTCATGTGCAGCGCGCCCCAGAAGGTCACCTCGAAGGCGCGGCGCCAGACGTCGAGGTCGGCATCCTCGAACAGGTCCCAGCCGCCATGGACATAGGCGCTGTTGACGAGGCCGTCGATCGTGCCGAACGCCTCGATCGTCGCGGCGGCGAAGGCGTGGCACTGCGCCTGGTCGGTGACGTCGCAGCCGACCGCGATGCATTCGCCGCCCGCCGCCTTCACCTCGGCGGCGACGCCGTCGATGAACGCCTGTTCGGAGGGCAGCGATCCGATCGCCACCCTCGCCCCCTCGGCGGCGGCGAGCAGGGCGAGCTTGCGGCCCATGCCCGGTCCCACCCCTGAAATCATCACGGTCTTGCCGGAGAGGATCATGTCCGTCCTTTCGCTGGAGATGGGATAGCCGGCGCCGTCATTCGGGCACCAGCCAGGCGCCGTTGCCGGCGAAGAATTTCTCGATCGCCACGGTGCCGAGCGGTTCCAGCCGCGCCAGGAAGCCGAGCTTGCTGTCGACCCCGCCTTCGACATGCGGATAGTCGCTCGAATAGCACCAGGCGTGGCTAAGCTGCGGATAGCGGCGGAAATAGAGGTCGACCGGCTCGAAATAGAAGGGGGTGACCCGGACGTTGCGGTCCATATAGGCCGAGGGCGGCATCGACAGGACCCCGGCCATGCGCTTCGCGTAGATATGCTCGACCCACAGGTCGAGATGCTCGGCGAGCGGACCGAACCAGGTCGCGCCCAGTTCGATCACCCCGAAGCGCAGCATCGGGTGACGCTCGAACACCCCGCCCAGTACCATCGCCGAGAGGAAGTTGCTCGCCCCCATATGGACGGTCGTGGTGCCGAAGGGTTCGAGCGCGATCTCGACGCTGTCGACCTTGCCGACCGCGAAGGCCGGCGCCTGACTCCACGCGTCGCTCGACCGGAAGCCGGAATCGGTGCCGAGGTGGAGCGTCACCGCGACGCCGTTGGCGGCCATCAGCGCCCAGAAGGAATCGAGTTCGGGCGCGGCGGGCGAGCGACCGCCGGGCGGCCGTCCGGTCGGCAGCCAGACCGCCCGCGCGCCGCGCGCCACCAGGTCGCCGGCCTGCTCCATCAGTTCGTCGACCGTCGCCCCCGACAGCAGCGCCGCCGGGCGGAAGCGGCTGCCCGGGGCGACGGTCGTCCGCACCACCCAGTCATTATATTCGGCGACGACCCCGCGCAGCATGCGCTGCCCCTCCTCGCCGGCCGGGATCGGCAGGCCGAGGCTGGCGAGGCTGCTGCCGGTCAGCGGCCCGAAGGCGAGCAGCGCGGCAGACGGGAAGATGAGCTGGCGGGCGATGCCCATCGCATCGAGCACCCGGCGGCGGCGATCGAAGTCGAACGCACCCGGCGCGGACGGTCCTTTCTCGGTCCACACGCTCGCCGGCGTGATCGCCGCGTCATCGGCCAGGCCGGGGCGCCAGAAGCTGTTGGCGCCGAAGGATCGGATGAAGTCGGCCGCGACCTCGGCGAAGCGGGCGCTGTGCGGCCCGAACATCTCGCCCCAGACATGGGCCGGGGCCATCTCATGGGCGTCGACGTCGATGACGGGAAGCCGTTCGAGCAGGTCCTGCATCCGTCCCTCCCTTCCTGTTCCTCGTGCGGTTAGAACTCCGATGATCGTCCCGCTCATCCTGAGGAGCCGCTGAGCCCGGCGAAGTGGCATCTCGAAGGACGCCCTTCGAGACGGGGCTTCGCCGGGCTCAGCCCCTCCTCAGGATGGACGGATGAAGCTCATTCCATATCGCCTCAGAAGCTGATCTTCGCGTCCACGCCGATCCGGCGCGGCGGGCTGTAGATGTTGCCGGCAAAGCCGAGCGCGCCGAAGTCGATGCCCGAGCTGATATTGTGCTCGTTGGTCAGGTTCTCGACGAAGAGGCTGATGTCCATCGACTTGCCGGCGACCGGCACCTCGACCAGACCGATACGCGCATCGAACTGGTGCTGGCCGGGATCGGCGATCGCATCGGCGAAGTTCAGCCCGTTCAGGACGTTGGTCATGAAGTAGCGCTTGCTGCTGTACGAATAGTCGAGCTTGAGCAGCAGCTTCCCGAAACCGATATCCTCGCTCAGATATTGCCCGCCCAGATGGACCGTCCATTTCGGCACATAGGGGAACTTGCTGATGTCGGCATAGTTGCCGAGGCCGCCGGCCACCTCGCCGGCCCCCGGCGTATGGCCGGGCACGGGCGCCGCGGGAACGATGAAGAATATCTCGTTATATTTGGGATCGACATAGCCGACGCTGCCGTCGAGCGTCAGGCCGTCGACCGGCACCGCCTGCAACTCCACCTCGAAGCCGCGGAACCTGGCCGAGGCGTTGTTGGTGAAGCCGCCGCCGCCCGCCGCGGTGGCGAGATACTGGGTGACCTGGAGGTCCTTGTAGTCGGTGTGGAAGACCGCCGCGTTGAGCCGGACGTGGCGATCGAGGAACTCGCTCTTGATCCCCGCCTCGTAGGTCTTCGCCTTCTCCGGCTCGAACACGAAGGACTGGGTGGCGCTGGCGCGGGTGTTGAAGCCGCCCGAACGATAGCCGGTGCCGTAGCGGGCATAGACCATCACGTCGTCGACCGGCTTGTAGCTGACGATCGCGTTGATCGAGGTGTCGTCGAAGCTGGCCTTGCCGTTGCGGACGGTGCTGGCGGTCTGCTGCACCGCCTTCTTGTCCTTGGTGTAGCGGACGCCGAAGGTGAGCTCGAGCTTCTCGTCGAGCGATTGCGGCTTCCAGCTCGCCTGGCCGAAGGCGGCGTAGGACTTCGCCTGATAGTCGAAGATGGTCGAGGAGGACAGGTTCGACGCCAGCGTCGGCGAGACGACGAACGAATAGCTCGTCGGATTGAAATATTTGCTGTCTTCCTCGAAATAATAGAGGCCGCCGACATAGCTGAAGTCACCGAGCTTGCCGAGCAGCTGGAACTCCTGCGAGAACTGCTTGACGTCCTCGTCCTTCGCGTCGGCCGAGTAGATCTGCACTTCCTGGATACCGGCGGTGGTGTTGCCGAAGATGCCGGGCGGGGCATAGGCGGTGCCGAGCGCCGCCTTGTAGGTGCGGCGGCCGGTGATCGACTTGAGCGTGATGTCGTCGCTGACGTCATATTGCAGGGTCAGCGCATGGCCGATGATCTTGACCCGCTGCAGCGCCTTCGAGCGGACACTGAAATTCTTGTTATAATCCTGCTGCACCTCGTCGAGCAGCGAATTGCCGGTGGTGTTGCCATAATAGGCCCGCAGCAGCGGCGACAGGAAGCGCGTCTGGAAACCGCCGGGCACGCCGCGCATGTCGGTCCAGTCGAAGGTGTAGTCCGCCTGGAAGGCGCCCCACTCGCCATGCACCTTCGCCCAGACCGCATCGGTGTTGAGCGCGCCCTGGGTGTGCGATCCCTTGGCATATTTGTTGTTCAGCCAGCCGTCGCGCTGCCGGTGCATGTAGGACAGCGTCGCGCTGAGCCCCGTCTCCCCAAGCAGGCCGGTGTCGATCCGGGTGCGCGCGGCATATTCGTCATATTGGGCGACGGTGACCTTCTGCTCGACGCCGAACTCGCTGGCCGGCTTCTTGGTCACCATGCTGATCGCGCCGCCGGTGGTGTTGCGGCCGAACAGCGTGCCCTGCGGCCCGCGCAGCACCTCGATCCGCTCCAGGTCGACCAGTTCGAGGTTCGAGGCGTTGTTGCGCCCGATATAGACGCCGTCGATGTAGATGCCGACCGGCGAGTCGACCGACAGCAGCGGCTCCTGCGATCCGATGCCGCGGATGAAGGCGGTGTTGCCCGCCAGGAAGCCCGACTGCGCCTGGATCGCCACGTTCGGCATCAGGCGGGTGATGTCGTCGAGCGCCTGGACGTTCGACCGCTCCAGCGAGGCGCTCGACAGCGCGCTGACCGAGATCGGCGTGTCCTGCATCGCCTCCTCGCGGCGGCGGGCGGTGACGATGATCTCCTCGAGCCCTCCGCCCGTGGTCGCCACCGTCTCCTCGGGCGTGCCCTGCGCCGCCGCCGGCGCAGCGGCGCCCAGCGCGATCGCGGAAATCCCCAGAAGCAGCGAAACCGTCGTCGTCCTGTCCGTCATGCTCGTCCCCTGTTCATGCGGGTCGTTGCCCGCACTCTTCATTAACCAAATGCTTGCTTTGTATTTTTGGCCGGCCCGCTCGCGTCAGGGAGCATCGGGCTCCCAGAACAGGATCGGCCCACCGTCCTGGCCGTTCCTGAACACCGCGCGCACCGCCGCCCCCGTCCTGGGTTCGGCCGCCGGATCGGCGAAGGCGCCGATGATCTGGATGTCCGCCTGCTCGGCGAGCGCGACGAGCAGCGTCACATAGGGAAGCTCGTCGGCGAAGGCCGGGTGGAAGCGCTGATGCGTGCGGATCCAGCTCTTGATCGTGCCGCGCCCGCTCATCGCCACCCAGTCGGCGTCGAAGCTGCGGCAGCGGTTGCAGATCGCCCGCGCCGGCCAGCGCAGCGTGCCGCAGCCCGAGCAGCGCTGCACCCTGAGCTCGCCCGCCGCCAGCCCTTCCCAATAGGGGGCCGAATCCTTGTCGGGCACGGGAACAGGCTTGGCGATCATCCGTCCCTCCGGAGCAGGAGCGCGCTGGTGACGCCGCCGACATAGCCGGGGGCGCCGGTGCTGAGGCCGATCCGGGCGTCGCGGACCTGGCGGCCGCCCGCTTCGCCGCGCAGTTGCTGCACCGCCTCGGCGATATGGTTCATGCCGTGCGCATAGCCTTCGGACAGGAAGCCGCCATGCGGATTGACCGGCAGTCGCCCGTCCATCCGGTGCTGCCCGTCGAGGACGAAGCCGCCCGCCTCGCCCTTGCCGCAGAAGCCGTAATCCTCGAGCTGCATCAGCACCGAGAAGGTGAAGCAGTCGTAGAAATTGGCGAAGTCGACATCGGCCGGGCCGATCCCCGCCATGTCGAACAGGCGCGGCGCCATCCGCGCGGCATAGGAGGTGGTGATGTCGGGCGCGCCGGCGCTCTGCAGGGTCGTGCCGCCGCCCCAGGCCGCCGCGTCGACGATCACCGCCGGCTTGCGCAGGTCGCGCGCCCGTTCTGGCGTGGTGACGAGCAGGGCGACGCCGACATCGGTCTCCAGGCAGCAGTCGAGCAGGCGGAACGGCTCGGCGATCATCCGCGACGCGCGATAGTCGTCGAAGCTGATCGGATCGCGCATCATCGCGCGCGGATTGTGCGCGGCGTTGGCGCGCTGCGAGATCGCGACCGCGCCGAGGTGGCGCTCGTCGATCCCGAAGGCATCCATATAGGCCCGCGCCATCATCGCATAATATTGCGGCGGGGCCATATAGCCGTAGGCCGCCTGATACTGGGTCTCGATATGGTCGACCAGCGGGCGGCCGGTGCCGCCCATGCGGAATTCGGAACGGGCATTGATCGCCCGGTAGCAGACGACATGGTCGGCGACGCCGCTGGCGACCGCGAGCGCCGCCTGCCCGACCAGTCCGTGCGAGCTGCCGCCGCCGCCGAAATGGTCGACATAATAATGAGGGTCGGTCAATCCGAGCGTCGTCGCGACCATTGGAGCCGGGATCGAGTCACCGACGCGGTGGGTGGCGATACCGTCCACCTTGTCCGGATCGAGACCCGCATCGTCGAGCGCGGCCATGATGGCGCGCAGCGCGAGCGTCAATGTGCTGACACCGGAATTACGCGAGAATTCGGTATAGCCGATCCCGGCTATCGCCGCCTTTCCCGACAGGCCAGACGCCATGTCGCCTTCCCCTCCTCATGTCGTTTCACTCAACCTAACGGGACATCAGACACAATCCAAGCGCTTGTTTGGTAAAAATGAAAATGCATAATATTCAACTTGATTAAAGCTTGGCGCCGATTGACCAACAAAGCGCTTGGTCATATTTGTGATCGGGCGCGGCCGATCGAACGGACCGCGGTTGGAGGGATCGGATGCAACTGTTCAAGGGCGTCCGCGTGGTCGAACTGGCACAATATGTCATGGTGCCCGCCGCGAGCACCATGCTCGCCGACCTCGGCGCGGAAGTGATCAAGGTGGAAACCCCGGGCGTCGGCGATCCCTATCGCAGCCTCGTCGTCGACCGTCGCTCGACAGCGGGCCCCAATTTCAGCCTCGAACAGAACAACCGCGGCAAGAAGAGCGTCTGCATCGACCTCAAGAGCGCCGACGGCCACGCGCTGCTGTGCAGCCTGATCGAGAGCGCGGACATATTCATGACCAGCCTGCGCCCGGCGGCGATCCGCAAGCTCGGCCTGACGGTCGAGGAGCTGCGCGCGCACAATCCGAAGCTGATCTACGCCCGCGCCAACGGCCTGGGCTTCGCCGGGCCCGAGGCGGGCAAGGCCGGCTTCGACGCCAGCTCCTTCTGGGCGCGCGGCGGCTTCGGCCATATCCTGTCGCAGGAGGGCAGCTACGCGCGCCAGCCGCGCGCGGTGGGCGACCATGCAAGCGCGGTCGCGCTCGCCTTCGGCGTGGCGGGGGCGCTGTTCAAGCGGGCGCAGACCGGCGAGCCGTCGGTCGTCGAAACCTCGTTGCTGTCGATGGCGACCTGGATGCTCTCGAACGATCTGGTCGCGTCGCAGGACCCGGGCTATCCGCCCAACATCCTCCAGCGCGCGGTCGAGCAGAACCCGCTGGTCGGCACCTACCGCACCCGCGACGGCCGCTGGATACAGCTCGTCTTCCTCGATTCGAGCCGCTTCTGGCCCGGCCTGTGCGCGACGCTGGAGCTGGACGCGCTGATCGACGATCCGCGCTTCCGCGACGCGGCCGCGCGCATGGCCAACGGCCGCGAGCTGATCGGCATCTTCGAACAGGCGTTCGGCGCGCGCGACTGGGCGGAGTGGCAACCCCGCTTCGAGGCGTTCGACGCGCCCTGGGAACTGGTCCAGAACCTGCACGATCTCTACGCCGACCCGCAGACGGTCGCCAACGACATGATCTTCGAGATCGGCACAAAGGACGGCTATCCGGTCAAGCTCGTCTCGGCGCCGCTGACCGTCGATGGCCGGGCGGCGCATGCCGACCAGCCCGCGCCCCATTGCGGCGAGCATAGCGACGAGATCTTCGCGGCGCTCGGCCTCGATGCCGACCAGATCGACCGCTATCGCGCGGCGGGCGTGATCGGCTGAGGATCACCGGAAGCCGCTCCCCAAAAGGAGCGGCTATTGCCGATCGAATTCTGCGGATTTCCTCATCTTTCCGTCATTCCCGCGAAAGCGGGAATCCATGGACGGCGGCCCGCAAGAGGCCAGATGCTCCGTAACCGTGGATTCCCGCTTTCGCGGGAATGACGATGAAGTAAGCGCACCGCACCTCAGCACAGCGCGTCGTGCAGGGTCCGCGCGACCGGCGCCGCGTCGCCGTCCTCAGGGCCCGCGCGCTCGTCGGCGCTGACCGGCGAGATCAGCAGGTTGCCGTGCAGGTCGACGGTGGCGGCATAGCCGTCGGGGCAGATCGTCGAGGAATCGGGTTCCTCGACGATCGCCGGCCCCATGATCCGGTCGCCGGGTTCGAGCCGGGCGCGGTCGTAGACCGGGGTCGCGAGCGCGCGGCCGTCGAACCAGGCCTGGCGGACGCCCTTGCGCGCGCGGTCGGCGACGCCGTCGCCCCAGGCGCGGCCGAGCGGCGCGGGCTTCTCGACCACCGCCGAGATGCGCAGCCGGAAATTGACGAACTGGCACGCCTCCTTCGGCCGGATGCCGAAGGTGCGGGCATAGATGGTGCGGAAATCGCCCTCGGCCCGTTCCAGCAGCGCGGCGTCGACCGGCCCGTCGCCGAGCGGCACGGTGATCTCCTGATGCTGGTGGGCCAGCCGGATATCGATGCTGCGCTGGACGACGATCCGCGTCTCGGCCGAGGCGGCGCGGGCCAGCGCCTGCCGGCCCTTCTCCTCCAGCCCAGCCAGGATCGTAGCGATCCGCGCCGGATCGGCCTCGGCCGCGCGCATGATCGCGGTCGCGACGAAATCATGGGCGAGGTCGGAGATCAGCAGGCCCCAGGCCGATCGCACCCCCGGCGACGGCGGGATGATCACCGTCTCGATCCCGAACAGCTCGGCGAGCTTGACCGCGTGGATCGGCCCGGCGCCGCCCGAGGCGACCAGCGCATGGTCGCGCGGGTCGATGCCGCGCTGGAGGGTCACGACCCGGATCGCCGCCGCCATCGCGGTGTTGGCGAGGGCATGGATGCCGCGCGCCGCCGCGACCACGTCGATCCCCAGCGGCCAGGCGACATGCTCCTCGATCGCGCGGCGGCTCGCCTCGGCGTCGAGCGTCATGCTGCCGCCCGCGAAATAGCCGGGGTTGATGTAGCCGAGCACGACATTGGCGTCGGTGACGGTCGGCTGCGTGCCGCCGAGCCCGTAGCAGGCCGGCCCCGGATAAGAGGAGGCGCTGTGCGGCCCGACGCGCAGGAAGCCGCCGGTGTCGACCCGGGCGATGCTGCCGCCGCCGGCGCCGACCTCGGCTAGGTCGATCACCGGCACCTTGATCGGCTCGCCCGCATCGGCGCGGCCCGCCGCGCTGGTGCCGCCGCCGGCGCGGAACTGGTGGGTGATGCGCGGCTCGCCGTCGACGACGAGGCCGGCCTTGGCGGTCGTCCCGCCCATGTCGAAGGAGACGAGGCCCGGGCGCCCCGCCTCGCGCGCCAGATGGGCGGCGGCCATGACGCCGGCGGCCGGGCCGGATTCGATCGCATAGGCGGCCTTGCGCGCCGCCATCGCCGCGCCCATCACCGCCCCGCTCGACTGCATGATCTGCAGCTCCGCATCGATGCCGATGCCGCGCAGCGCATCCTCCAGCCGGCCGACATAATTGGCGAGGGTCGGGCCGATATAGGCCGAGATCAGCGTCGTCGCGGCCCGCTCATATTCCTGGAATTCGGGCCATACCTCCGACGACAGGCAGACATAGGCGCCGGGCGCGACCGCGCGGGCGACCTCGCCGACCACCGCCTCGTGCGCGGGATTGGCGTAGCTGTTGAGCAGGCAGACCGCGATCGCCTCCGCGCCGCGCTCGACCAGTCCGCGCACCGCGCGCTCGATATCGGCGTGGTCGATCGGGCGCAGCACCGCGCCGGCCGCATTCACCCGCTCGCGCACCTCGGCGACCATCGATCGCGGCAGCAGCGGCGCCGGCGGCGTGTAGGACAGGTTGAAGCGGTCGGGCCCGATCGCATGCTGCTTGCCGATGTGGAACAGGTCGCCGAACCCGGCGGTCGCGATCAGCCCCAGCTTCGCGCCCTTGCGTTCGAGGACGAGGTTGGTCGGCAGCGTCGTCGCATGGACGAAGCGCGTCACCTCGCCCGGCGCCGCGCCCGCCTCGTCGAGGCCCTGGGCGACGGCGGTCATCACCCCGCGCACCGGATCGTCGGCCGTCGTCAGCGTCTTGATGTTGTGGATCGCGCCGCGATTGTCGGCCAGCACCAGATCGGTGAAGGTGCCGCCGATATCGACGCCGATGAAGATGCGCCGCGCGCTCATGCCGTCACCTCAATGTCGAGTCCATAATCGTCGCGGGCCGAACGGGGCGAGACATAGCCCTCCTCGACGTCGCTGCGGACGAGATCGCGATCGCGCTCCCGCGGATCGCCGAGGCCGCCGCCGCCCGCGACGACCATGGTCAGCGTGTCGCCGGCGCGGATGCGATGGTTGGTCTTCTTGGGCGGCAGATGCGCTTCGTCGGCCCGCCCCCGGTTGAGCACCCAGGCGCCCGGCTGGCCCGCCATGCCGCCGTCGGCGCCCTGCGGCGGCACGATATAGCGGTCGGTGCCGCGCACCGTGATCTCGGCGTCGACCTCGAAGGTGACGGTCTTGACCAGCCCGCAGCCGCCGCGCCAGCGGCCGGGGCCGCCCGAGTCCTGCAACAGCCGATATTCCTGGTAGACCATCGGGAATTCGAGCTCGTAGGACTCGATGTTCCGGTCATAGTTGGACGCGCCGTAGATGATGAACGGCGATCCGTCCGCCCCGTCCGCGCCCGCCCGGGCCCCGCCGATGCCGAAGAAGACGTCGAGGAAGCTCCAGCTCGTCGCGCCGTCGAGCTGCTTGCCGTGCGCGGTGACGGTCGAGACCAGCCCGGCGGCGGCGGCGGCATGGTCGGGATAGGCGCCCGACAGCGCCCGGCTGATCGCATCGATCATCGCCTGCACCGTCGCCATGCGCAGGTTGCACGCCGCCGGATGGCGCGGATTGACCAGCGTGCCGACCGGCAGCTCGATGTCGAGGCAGCGGTAGAAACCCTCGTTGAGCGGAATCTCCGGATCGAGATAGCAGCGCAGCGCGAACACCGCGCCCGACAGCGACTGCGAATAGGAGGAGTTGATCGCCCCGCGCGCCTGCGGCGAGGTGCCGGTGAAATCGAAGCGGCAGCGGTCGCCGTCGACCGTGACCGTCACCTCGACCCGGAAATCGCGCCCCGTCTCGACGCCGTCCTCTTCGATCGCATAGGCGCCGCGATAGGTGCCGTCGGGAATCGCCGCGATGCCGTGGCGGGTCATCCGCTCGGCATGGTCGAACAGGTCGTCGATGATCGCGCCGAGCCGGGCCATGCCGTAGCGCTCGATCAGCACCGCCATCCGCGCCGCCGCGATGTTGCCGCCGATCACCAGCGCCTCGATGTCGCCGACGATGCGCTGCGGCGTGCGGCTGTTGGCCTGGAGCAGCGTCTCCACCTCGGCCACCCGCGCGCCCTGCGCGAAGAATTTGAGCGGCGGCAGGACGATGCCCTCGTGGAAGGTCTCGGTCGCGTTGGCGGGGAGCCCGCCGGCCGACAGGCCGCCTAGGTCCGACACGATCATCATCGCGCCGCAGTAGAAGACCGGCTTCCCGTCGTGGAAGATCGGCCGGAAGGCGCCGACGTCGGTCGGGTGGATGCCGCCCCGGAACGGATCGTTGAGGATGATCGCGTCGCCCTCGCGCAGGCTCTCGGGCGGATGGCTCTTCCAGATCTCGGGCAGCATCACCTGCAGCGCCGAGACGTGGAGCATGCCCCCCGCCGTCTGCACCACCAGCCGGCCCTCGGCATCGAAGATCGCGCAGGCGATCGCCGAGGCCTGGCTGACGAAGGGCGAGCTGGCGCTGCGCGCGGCGGCGATGCCCGCCTCCTCGGCGACCATGGCGAGCGCGTTGCGGACGACTTCGACGAGGACCGGATCGTCGGTGCGATCAACCATGGGCAAGCTCCCGTGCCGGGGTCATCGCCTCGATCGCGGCGGAGACGGCGGCGCTGTCTGTGATGGTGGCGACCAGCGCCAGGCTGTTGTCGATCACCGCCGCGGCATAGTCGGCGGGGAAGCCCGCGACCGCGTCGCGCGGCAGCAGCACGCGATAGCCGAGGTTCGCCGCCTCGATGCACAGGCCGAGCACGCCCATGTTCACCGAGACGCCGGTGGCGATCACCGTGTCGACGCCCAGGTTGCGCAGCGTCATGTCGAGCGTGCTGCCGGTGAAGGGCGAGACGCCGTGGAAGCGCCGCAGGACGATGTCCTCGGGCGAGGGTTCGAGCCGCTGGTCGACCTCGGCCCCTTCCGATCCTTCGAGGATATGGTCGGGCTTGCGCGTCATCGCCGCGAGCAGCGGGCAATTGGCGCTGGAGCCCTTCAGGTCGGCGCGGAACTCGGCATTGCAGTGGATCACGCTGATCCCCGCCGCCCGCGCCCGGCGCATCATGCCGGCGAGGTTGGGCACCAGCCCGACCGCGTCGACCGCCTCGATCAGCGGACGGATGCGGCTGCGGTCGCCGACGACGCCGCGCTGCATCTCCATGCTCAATATCGCCGGACGGCCCAGATCGATGGTCATGCCGCAACCCTCCTGTGCCCGGCGGCGGGCGGGGCCTTGCGTCCCAGCCCGGTGAAGAAGGCCATGACGGCGCCGAGCAGCACCAGCGAACCCAGCGAGATGAAGGCGCCGTGCATCCCGAAGACGGCGCGGAACGGCGCCACCACGATCGGGTTGGCGAGGTCGCCGACGAACATCGACGTCGTCATCAGGCCGAGCGCGCGGCCGCGCGTCTCCGGCGTCGACCGGTTGAGGACGAGGTGGATGAAGGCGGGGCTGAGGATGCCGGCGCCGAAGCCCTTGAGCGCGGTGGCGGCGCCCGCCAGCCAGGCGTCGGGCGCGAAGCCAAGCCCGCCGATGCCGAGGCCGAGCGACAGCAGCCCGATATAATAGGTCGGCGCCCAGCCGATCCGGCCCTGCATCGTCCCGTAGAAGATCGCGCCGACGATCAGCCAGGCGAAGGCCATGCTGATCACCCGCGACTGGATGATCGGGCTGGTGATGCCGCGTTCGGTGAGCAGATAGGATATCTGCGTGCTGGTCATCATCAGCACGACGTAGAGCGCGCCGATCATCAGGTAGATCGGCCAGTTGCGCAGGAACACGCCCTGCCCGGCCTCGCCATGGCCCGATGTGCGGATCGGGATGGCGGGCAGGCCGATCGCCGCCAGGGTGAACAGGACCGCCGGCACGATCAGGTAGATGGCGAACGGCGCGCGCCAGCCGACATGCTCGCCGAACCAGCCCGACATCAGCACCGCGCAGGTCGCGAGCAGGCTGCCCACCACCGTCATCGCGGAGAGCATCCGGCCGCGCCCCTTCTCGTCGAAAAACTCGCCGATGAAGCTGTTCGCGGAGGTCGAGATGCAGGCGGTGAAGAAGCCGAGCAGCGTGCGCGACACGAACAGCGCCCAGAGATCGCCGACCCACAGCCCGGCCGATCCGCACAGCGCGTAGAGCAGGAGCGAGGCGAGCAGCAGCCGGCGCGCGCCGACCCGCTCGATCAGCCAGCCCGATCCGATGCCGCCCAGGATGAGGCCGATCGCGGGGACCGACATCACCATCTGCCCGGCGATCTCGGCGCCGACCTTGCCGCCGCCGAACTGCGCCGACAGCCTGGGGAGGACGGGGGTCAGCGCGGTGAAGATCAGGCCGATCGAGCAGGCCCCCGCCATCATCGCGGGTATCGCGGCCAGCCATCGCGCGCCCTGCGGCCGCTCCATCGTTGCGGTGGCTTCGGTCGCGCTCATGGCCTCTCCTCCTCGCCTTTCAAAGGGCCCGATTCACGTCATCGGCGGAAGCGCGACGCGCTTCCGCCTCAAACGATCAGGCTTCGGTCGCGGCCGGCTGTTGCCGTGCCGCCGGTTGGTCATTCGCCGAAGTGGAAGATGCGGATCGCATTGTCCCGCAGGACGAGCGAGCGATCATGCTCCGTCATGCCTTCGGTCAGCTTGTCGGCGACCGCCCGCGAGTTCGGCCAGATCGTGGCCGAGTGCGGATAGTCGGTCGAGAACATCGTCATCGCCGCCAGATAGGGGTAGCGGCCGGTCTTGATCAGGTCGTAGCCGACATAGTCGTCGATCGTCGTGACGAAGCAGTTGCGGCCGAGGAAGTCGGTCGGCTTGTGCTCCAGCTTCTGCGGGAACCAGGCCTGCTGCGCCTCCCAATGCGCGTCCATCGTCTGGCCCCAGAAGGGCACCCAGCCGCAATCGACCTCGGCCGCGACGATCTTCAGATTGGGATGCCGGTCGAAGATGCCGGCGAAGATCATGTAGGTCAGCGGCCGCACCGACGAGAAATAGCGGAAGACGATGCCGCCGACGCTGACCCGCTGGTCGACCAGCTCGTCCCAGTCGGACTTGTCGGGCTTGCCGCCGAAGGTGCGGTGCAGGTTGAGCGAGATGTCCGCCGCGCTCGCCGCCGCCCAGAGCGGCTCATAATAGGGATCGTTATAGGGCCGCACCGGCATGCCGGGGATGAAGCAGGCCTTGGCGCCGTTCTTCAGCACCCGTTCGAACTCGGCGAGGGTGACGTCCATGCCGTCGTCGACCGGCAGCATCGGCAGGCCGACGATCCGCTTCGGATCGACCGCCTGGAAGTCGAGCAGCAGCCAGTCGTTGTAGGACCGCATGCAGGCGACGCCGAGCTCGCGGTCGGCCAGCGAATAGACCTGGATCGCGTTGGCGGGGTGGAGCACCGATCCGTAGATCCCGTCGATGTCCATGTCGTCGAGATGCGCGCGGCCGTCCCAGTTGCCGGGGCGCAGCTCGTCGAAGCGCATGCCGCTGAGCTTGAAATCCTTCTTATCGAAGCCGGCCATGGCCTCGATACCAAAGGTCCGCTTGGGGGGATTGCCGTCGAAGCTCCAGCCGTCGCCGCCGTCGATCCCGCGCATCATCACGGGCTTGCGGTCCTTGAAGCTGGCGGGCAGCCGGTCGAACACGGTGGGCGGCTCATTGATGTGGCTGTCCGCCGATATGATCATGTCCCTGGCGGTGGATTCCACCTTCCGGTCTTCTGCGATCGTAGCCATTGCAACCTCCTGACTGACATTCTGCTCGGTTCGTGTCGCCGATCTGGACTGGCAGTCGTTCGGCCGCTTATTGCCACCGACGACGGCGCCCGTCCAGAAAATTCAAGCGATAGCTTGGTAAAAAATCTCGTTGCGGGGAACGCTGTCGAACAGCGCGTCTCCCCTGGGTCCTCCCCACAGATATTCGGTGTAGAGCCCGGTGGTCGCGCGGGTGTCGAGCAGCGCGTAATTGCCCATCTCCCCGCGTGTCACGAGCGCGACCGGATGGCCGGCCGCCGCCATCGCCTCCAGCCGCGCCTCGAATTCCGCCTCCGCCCCCGGCACGCCATGGCCGATATGGTGGAGCGTCACCGGCGCGTCCTCGGCCCCGCGCAGGCTGTAGATGTCGACCGCGCCCGACACCGGCCGGATCAGCTCCAGCATCGTCGATCCGCGCCAGGCGAAGGCGAGGTCGAGCACCGACCGCGCGACGGCGCCGTCAATCTCCTTCTCGACCACGACGTCGGGCCAGCGCAGCCATTGCGAGACCCCGGCGCTGCGCGTGAAATGGTCGATCGCGGCGTCGATGTCGGCGGTGACGTAGCCGAGCTGGACGAAGGCGGGATCGAAGCCGGTCATCGTCATTCTCCGTCGAAGCGGAAGCGGAAGCCGCCGCCCGGCGCGATCACCCGCGCCGCCGAGGGCGAGGCGAAATGGGCGGGCAGCAGCAGCGTGTCGGTGTCGCAGCAGCGCGCCAGCAGCTCGCGGCGCGTCCGCTCGCCCATGGCGCTGTCATATTCGCCCGCGACATGGATCGAGAGGTCCTCGGCCTGGACCGGATGGTGGAGCGCGTCGCCGCAGAAGATGGCGTGGCCATGGGCGTTCTGGACATGGATCAGCGCCGACCCGGCGGTATGCCCCGGCGCCGCCTCCAGCCAGATGCCGCCGGCCAGGTCGCGCTCGACGACATGGTCGGTCTCGATCAGGTCGGCCTGCCCCGCCTCCATCACCGGCAACACGCTGTCCTGGAAGGAATAATGGCTGATCGCGCCCTCCTGGTCGTCGGGCGACATATGCTCGAACCGCTCATAGTCGAGCCGGGTCATCAGGTAGCGGGCGTTGGGGAAGGTCGGCACCCAGCGGCCATTGTCGAGGCGGGTGTTCCAGCCGACATGATCGATGTGCAGATGGGTGCACATGACGATGTCGATATCCTCGGGCCGCAGCCCGGCGCGCGCCAGATTGCCGAGATAGTCGGTCTGCCACATGTGGCAATAGTCGACCGGCGCGGGCCGCTGCTTGTCGTTGCCGTGGCAGGTGTCGATCAGGATGTTCCGCCCGCCGGCGCGAATCACATAGCTGTGGAAGCTCCACATCAGCTGGTCGGCGTCGCGCAGCACGAAGCGCTCGTCGAGCCATTCGCGGCTGCGCGCGATCGCCGCCGGATCGATCCCCGGAAAGATCAGGTCGGCCGGAAAGGGCACGCCGTCGAGCTCGACCACGCGGCCGATCTCGACGTCGCCGATGCGGAACGGCCTCATGCCGCCTCCACCGCGCGCCGCTTGAGGAAGCGGGCCTTGTAGTCGGCGAAGCGCTCGTCGATCGCCTCGGCGGTCAGGCCATATTCCTCCAGCCCATATTGATGCGACGGGCGCCCGTCGCGCGGGTTGCGGCCGAACCAGGCGCGCATCGCCGCCTCGTCTTCGCCGCCCAGCTCGCGGCCCATCGCGGCGAAGACGCGGCGGGCCTGGGCGATCGGGTCCTTGACCAGCTCCTCATAGTCGATGTCGACGAAGCGATGCTCGCCGATCGACGGACGCAGCCGCATCAGCCGGCTCATCAGCGTGCTCAGCCGATCGAGCCAGTGCCGGCCGGTGCGCGCCTTGTCGGCGCGGTCGGACAGCATCCGCCGCAGGGTGAAGGACATGCTGGCGAAGGACGGGATCGTCTTGATCGGGTCGCGATGCGTCATCACGATCACCGTCTCGGGGAACACCGCGGCCAGCTGCTCGGGCGCGGTCAGGTGCGCCGGGGTCTTGAGCACCCAGGCGCGGCCGGCGCGGCTCCGGTCCTGCCATTGCAGATATTGGAGCCACAGCCGCAAATCCTCATAGACCGGGCGATGATCGGCGGTCGCGCTCCACGCCGCATAGGACGGGATGTGGAGGAAGGACTCGGGCGACAGCCCCATGAACATCTGTTCCTGGAGCGACACCTCCTCGTCGGGCTGGTCGAGCGACATCGGGTGGATCGAGAGCAGCTCAGGCATCGCCGCGAGCCATTGGTCGAGCAGGGTCTGCGCCGCCGCCCGCCGCCCGCCCGGATCGCCGCGCGCCTCGCCCTCCAGCGGCGCGGGGAACTGCGTCTCCCACCAGTGCATCGCGGTGAGCGAGGGCGCGCTGCCGAGCATGCGGTGCATCAGCGTGCTGCCGGTCCGGTGCAGGCTGACGATCGTCGCGGCGACCGTCACCTGCTCGTCGAGGATCTCCGGATGGCGGCGGATGTCGTCGGTGCGGCGCAGCCGCGCGACGAGCCCCTTGATGATGCTTTCCCCCTGGATGAAGCGGCCGATCTCGCTGAGCTCGGCCTCCTTCGCGATCGCGTCGAGATAGACGCGGAAGGGCGTGAAGATCCAGTCGGGCCCGAAATCCTCCAGCCCCGACCGCTGCCGCGCGGCGGCGATGAGCGCGTCATATTCGAGCGGAACGGCAGCGTCGGTCATCGCCTTATTTCCCGGCGCGCAGGTCGGCGATCTTGGCGACGCGGCAGCGCGGCTGCGGGTCGCTGTCGGCGAACACCCAGCGCAGCAGCATCGTGCCGGTGGCATGACCGTCGGTGGTCAGGAAATGGCCGACGCCGGGGTCCTCGGCCGCGACCACGATCATCACGCTGCCGTCGGGCTGGTAGCGCGCGCTGTGCTTGTTCACATGCACGGGCAGGTAGCGATATTCGAGCGATTCCATCCAGTAGTTGTTGAGCTGGAAGTTCCAGAACACGCAGTCCGGGACCTCGCTCTCGATCACCAGCGCCTCGTCGGGCTTCAGCTCCCAATAGCCGTGATAATAGCGGATCGTCGGGTCGCCGCCGCCGTTGATCGACATCGCCTGGTGGACCGGCGGCAGGTCGTTCGGGTCCTTGGCGAAGAGCTGCGCCCAGTCGGCGAAGGTCTTGGCGGTGCCGTGCACCCAGCGCGCGGTCTCCTGCAGCGCCTCGTCGATCTGCTTGGCCGACAGCGGCGGCGGGCCGCCGACCCGGCCGATCCGCTCGATCCTGATCGCGCAGGGCTTCTCGGTGGCGCGGTCGAGAAAGGTCTCTCGCCCGATCACCATCGTCGAATCCGGCTCCAGCCGCAGCCAGTTGCCGGGATGCTCCTTCTGGCTGACGATGATCTCGAAATAGCCGTTCTCGTCGACCTTCAGGGTGCGCTGGTCGATCTCGCCGGTGGTCGCCATCGTCCCGTCGATCGCGTAGCGGTTCGCCTTCGACCCGAAGGTCAGGATCGGCGCGGTGCCGCGATAGCCGCTGATCCTGTAGTCATGATCGGCGGTGATGGTGGCGTTGAAATAGGTGTTGTCGGGATTGTCGGCGCCGATCCGGATCGTGTGGTTCGACAGCTGGTAGAAGCCCGGAAAGGCCGGGTCGCCATATTCGACCGCCATGTCGAGCGCGGCGCGGGTCAGCCGGGTCAGCCAGCGCCAGCCCTCGGCCCGGTCGAGCATCGTGTCGGGCGCCTCGGGGCGGAAGATCACCTGGCCGGCGGCCTTCAGTCCGTCGCAGAAATCCTCCCAGGCCCGTCCGTTATAGACCCGTTCCTCATGCGATTCGGGGGAAAGTTGCGTCGCCATCGTCCGTCTCCTGGTCCTGTGCGCCGGCCTGGGGCCGCGCGGTTCATTGGGGGTGGAAGGCCATGCTTTGTTGTTGCGCCTTTCCGACTTCCCCAACATCTTATCTGTGAATCACATTGATTCGAATGAGATGTCGTCAGGACTGAATTGACCCAGATTCATTTTCGATCGCTCGACCTGAACCTGCTCCGGGTGTTCGACGCGCTGACCGAAGAGGGCAGCGTGACGGGGGCGGCCGGGCTGCTCGGCCTCACCCCGTCGGCGGTCAGCCACTCGCTCAACCGGCTGCGCCACATCCTCAAGGACGACCTGTTCCTGCGCGGCGCCAAGGGCATGAACCCGACCCCCAAGGCGCTGGCGCTGGCGGTGCCGATCCGCCGCGCGCTGGTCGACATCCAGCAGGCGCTGAACGGCGACAGCTTCGTGCCCGAGAAGACCGACCGGCGCTTCTCGATCGCGTGCGGCGACTATGTCACCGCCGTGCTGATGCCCGAGGTGATCGCCCGCTTCCGCAAGGCCGCCCCGCTCGCCGAACTGCGCATCCAGCCGGTCGGCGCGGTGATGAAGGAGCTCGACGCCGGCCGCATCGACCTGGCGATGGGCGGGTTCGAGCGGATTCCCGAGCGGCTCGCCTCCGAACCCCTGTTCGCCGACGACATGGTCTGGGTGATGCGGGCCGACAGCCCCTTCGCCAACCGCCAGCCGACGCTGGAGGGGCTCGCCGCGCTGCCGCACCTGGCGATCGCCAGCCCCGACAACGACCGCGCGGTCAGCGGCATCGTCTCCGACGCCGGCCTCGAACGGCGGGTGGTGCGCGACGATCCCCGCATCCTCGACCAGTATTTCGAGGAGCGCGGGCTGCGCCGGACGGTGGCGATGACCGCGCCCAACCCGATCGTCGCGATGGCGATCGTCGCCGAATGCGACCTGGCGGCGATGATGCCGCGCAACCTGGCCGAGGCTTTCGCCGACCGGTACAAGCTGGCGCTGTGGAAGCCGCCGCACCCGTCGGCGTTGTTCCAGATCTCGACCGTGTGGCACCGCTGGCACGGCGATCAGCCGGCGGTCGACTGGCTGCGCGCGATGATCCGTTCGGTGGCCGAGGAGCGGATGGCCGCCGCTACATCATGAACTGGCCGCCGTTGATGTCGAGCGAGGTGCCCGTCACCATCCGGGCATGGTCGGACAGGAAGAACAGCACCGACCGGGCGCATTCCTCATCGGGCGGGATCACGCCGAGCGGGATGTCGCGGACGATCTCGGCGACGACCTCGTCGAGCGGAACGCCGCGCTTCTCCGCCTTGGCGGTCAGGTAGCCGCGCACCGGATCGCCCCACAGCCAGCCCATGCGCGGCGAATTGACCCGGATATTATAGGGACCGAACTCCATCGCGAGCTGGCGGCTGACGCCGAGCAGCGCGGTCTTGGCAGCGACATAGGGGCCCTCGCCCGCGAGCGGCTGCATCGTCGATCGGGTGCTGACGTTGACGATCGATCCCTCGCGCCGCGCCTTCATGTGCGGGACCACCGCATCGATCATCTTGAGCGTGCCGAACAGGGCGACGTCGAGCGACGCCTGCCATTCGGGCAGCGTCTCGCGCCCGAAGGGCAGCCCGCCGACGAAGCGGAAGGCGCTGTTCACCAACCCGTCGATCCGGCCATAGGCGTCGATCGCCGCCTGCGCGACGCGGTCGCAGTCCTCGATCCGGGTGACATCGCTGGGCACAGCGATCGCCCGTCCGCCCGCCGCCACGATCTCCGCCGCGACGCCGTCGATGAAGGCGGCGGACCGCGCGCTCATCACCACGCTGGCGCCCTCGGCGGCGGCGATCGTCGCCATCTTGCATCCCATCCCCGGGCCGACCCCGGTGATGATCACGACCTTGTCCTTCAGCAGCATCGCTCGCCTCCCCCGTTCAGCGCATCACCACGCCGCCGTCGACGCAGAGGATCTGTCCGTTGATCCATTCGCCGTCGGACGACATCAGCATCGCCACCACGGCGGCGAGGTCCTCGGGCTCGCCGAGGCGCGGGCTGGGCGTGTTCGCCAGCACCTTGTCCATCTCGGGATGGTTGCGGTTCTTCTCCGACAGGACGAGGCCGGGCGAGACGATGTTGGACCGCACCCCCTGCTTGCCCCAGGTCGTCGCGACATGGCGCATCAGCGCGGTCAGCGCATGCTTGGTGACGGTGTAGGAAATGCCCCGGTCGCGCCCCATGAAGGCCGCGCTCGACGAGGTGAAGACGATCGAACCGCCGCCGCGCTCGACCAGCAGCGGCACGGCATGGCGCGCGCAGAGCAGGTGCCCGCGCAGGTTCACCGCCACCGCCTTGTCGAACACCTCGAGCGGGACCGAGACCGCGTCGGTGTCGACCTTGTGCAGGGTCAGCTCGGCCATGTTGACGAACATGCCGTCGAGCCCGCCGAAGCGATCGGCCGCCTGCGCGACCATCGCCGCGATCGAGGCGTCGTCGGTGGCGTCGAAGCAGACCGTCTCGGCCTGGCCGCCCTTGGCCCTGATCTGGTCGGCGACCGCGCCGATCCGGTCGGGGCTCCGCGCGCCCAGCATCACCCGGGCGCCCTCCCCGGCCAGCCGGATCGCCGTCGCCGCGCCGATGTTGGCGGATGCCCCGGCGATCAGGATCGCCTTGTCCTGCAGCCTGTCCATATCCTCTCCTCTTCTCTCTTTCGTCATGCCGGCGGAGGCCGGCATCTCAGGCGGCTCCTGCCGCCCGCTCGTCTCCCCTCTCCTGAGATCCCGGCCTCCGCCGGGATGACGAGTTAGGTTGAGGTCAGACCTCCACGGGAACCATGTGTCGACACCGCCTACCCCGCCGCCGGCGCGGGCGGGCTCGACCGGCGCAGCAGCGACCAGAGCAGCCCCGCGAGCACCAGCGCGCCGAGCACGTGGAAGGCCGCGTGGAGGCTGAGCATCTCCTTGATCGGATGGACGACGATCGGGTTGATGAAGTCGCCCAGGAACATCGCGCTGGTCATGATCCCGAGCGCGCGGCCGCGCAGATGCGGTTCGGACCGGTTCATGATCATGTGGATGAAGCCCGAATTGAGCAGCCCGCTCGCCAGCCCCTTCGACGCGGCGGCGATCGAGGCGGTGACCGCGTCGTGCGCGAAACCGAAGCCGACGATGCCGATCCCCAGCGTCAGCAGCCCGAGCCGGAACGCCGCGTTCGCGCCGTAGCGGCCCTGCATCCAGCCATAGAGCAACGCGCCGAGGATCAGGAAGAAGCTCGCCGTGCCCAGCACGCGCGCCTGGATCACCGGCCGGATGATGCCGTTCTCGGCCAGCAGGAAGGAGACCTGCGTGCTCGTCATCATCAGCACGACGTAGAGGCTGGTGATCAGCAGATAATAGGGCCAGAGCCTGGCGATCACGATGCCGGTGCTGCCCTTCTCGCCATCGGCCGGCGCCTCGCCCCGGATCGAGATGCGCGGGATGCCGATGATCGTCGCCAGCCACAGCACCATCGGCGCGGCGATGTAGATGGCGAAGGGCCCGCGCCAGCCGGCGATCTCGGCGATCTCGCCGCTCGCCAGCATCGCGACGACGCAGGCCATGCTGCCGACCACCGTCGCGGCGGAGATCATCCGCCCGCGCGCGGCGCCGCCGTAGAAATGGGCGATCAGCGTGTTGGCGGCGGTCGATATCCCCGCCGTCGCGAGGCCGAGCAGCAGGCGGGTGACGCACAGCCCGGTCAGGTCGTCGATGTAGAGCCCCGCCGATCCGAGGACCATATAGGCGATCAGCGCGTAGTTGAGCAGCGCCCGCGCGCCGAGCCGGTCGATCGTCCAGCTCGCGACGAGGCCGCCGAGCACCAGGCCGATGCCCGGCATCGCCGCCATCATCTGCACCCCGAACGCCGCATCGGCGTCGCCGCCGAGATGATCGGCGAGCTGGTGCAGGATCGGCGGCAGCACGACGAACACCAGCCCGATCGAGCAGGCGCCCGACATCATCGCGACGACCGCCGCCGGACCCGGCCGGAATTCCTCCCCGGGCCGATCGGCCTTTTGCTCCACCGTCATCGCCCGCCTCTCCTGTTATCGTTGGGGTTGGGTTGGTCTCAGTAGATCTCGAACAATCCCGCCGCGCCCATGCCGCCGCCGATGCACATGGTGACGACCGCGCGCTTCGCGCCGCGCCGCCGCCCTTCGAGCAGGGCGTGGCCCGTCATGCGCGCGCCCGACATGCCGAACGGATGCCCCATCGCGATCGCGCCGCCGTCGACGTTGAGCCGCTCCTGCGGGATGCCGAGCCGGTCGCGGCAGTAGAGCACCTGGCAGGCGAAGGCCTCGTTGAGTTCCCACAGGTCGATGTCGTCGACCGTCAGCCCGTTGCGTTCGAGCAGCTTCGGCACCGCGAAGACCGGGCCGATCCCCATCTCCTCGGGCGCGCAGCCGGCGACCGCGAGCCCGCGCAGCGCGCCGAGCGGCTTCAGGCCGAGCTTCGCCGCGAGCCCCGCCTCCATCAGCAGGCAGGCGGCGGCGCCGTCCGACAACTGGCTCGAATTGCCGGCGGTGATGTGCTTGCCCTCGGCGATCACCTCGCCGCCCGAGAAGACCGGCTTCAGCGACGCCAGCCCTTCGAGCGTGGTGTCGCCGCGCGCGCCCTCGTCGCGGTCGAGGGTGACGCGGCGGGTGCTGGTCTCGCCGGTCGCCTTGTCGGTCACCAGCATGTCGGTGGCGAGCGGCGCGATCTCCTCGGCGAAGCGGCCGGCGGCGTGCGCCGCGGCGGTGCGCTGCTGGCTCGACAGCGAATATTCGTCCTGCGCCGCGCGGCTGACGCCATAGCGCTCGGCGACGATCTCGGCCGTCTCGATCATCGGCATGTACATGTGCGGCGACGCGGCGATCGCGGCCTGGGAGCGGGCGCGATAGGCGTTCTTGTGCTTGTTCTGGGTCAGGCTGATCGACTCGGTGCCCGCGCCGACCGCGACGTCCATGCCGTCGAACATGATCTGCCGCGCGGCGATGGCGATCGCCATCAGCCCCGACGAACATTGCCGGTCGACCGTCATCCCCGCGACGCTGTCGGGAAGCCCCGCGACCGCCGCCGACAGCCGGCCGAGATTATAGCCCTGGGTGCCCTGCTGCGCGGCGCAGCCCATGATCACGTCCTCGACCATCGCCGGGTCGATCCCGGCGCGGGCGACGACCTCGCGGACGACATGGCCGCCCAGCACCGGCGCCTCGGTGTCGTTGAACGCGCCGCGAAAGGCCTTGCCGATCGGGGTACGCGCGGTGGAAACGATGACGGCTTCACGCATGGGGGGTGGCCTCCGGATAATAGCGGCTGATCGTGTCGATGACGCAGGCGGGCTTGGTCTCGCCCTCGATCTCGACGGTGATGCGGACGGTGCTCTGGATCGCGCCCTTGACCTCCTCGACCCCGACGATCTCGCCGGTCCCGCGCACGCGGCTGCCGGTGCGGACGGGATTGAGGAAGCGGAGCCGGTCGGCGCCGACATTGACGCCCATCGAGAAGCCACGGACGTCGATCATCTGCGGCAGGAAATAATTGACCAGGCTCATCGTCAGATAGCCGTGCGCGATCGTTCCGCCGAACGGCCCCTCGGCCGCGCGGACCGGATCGACATGGATCCACTGATGGTCGCCGGTCGCATCGGCGAAGCGGTCGACGCGCGCCTGGTCGATGGTGAGCCAGTCGGTCGGGCCGAGCGCGGTCCCCTCGCGGCCGAGCAGCGCGCCCGGCGTCTCGATGACGAGCGCGCTCATGCCTGCTGGCTCGACACGGAGAGGACCTCGCCGGTCATGTAGGACGACAGGTCGGAGGCGAGGAACAGCATGACGTTCGCCACCTCCCAGGGTTCGGCCGCGCGGCCGAACGCCTCCTTGCCGACCAGTTCCTCGAGCAGGCCGGGCGGCGTCACCTTGCTGAGCGCGGGATGCATCGCGAAGCTCGGCGCGACCGCGTTAATGCGGACGCCATGCTCGGCCGCTTCCAGCGCCGAGCAACGGGTGAAGGCCATCACCCCCGCCTTGGCGGCGGCATAATGCGATTGCAGCTTCTGCGCCCGCCAGCCGAGCACCGAGGCGTTGTTGACGATCGCCCCGCGCTGCCGCCCGTACATGTGCGGCAGGATCGCGCGGGTCATGCGGAAGACGCTGTTGAGCGTCACGTCGATCACCCGGAACCACTGGTCGTCGGTCATCTCGACGACCGGCGCGTTGCCGCCGAGGCCGGCATTGTTGACCAGCACGTCGACAGAACCGAGCCGGTCGATCGCGGCGGCGACGAGCGCCTGGACCTGCTCCTCCTGCGTCACGTCGCAGGCGAAGGTCTCGGGACGCGGCAGGCCGAGCGCGGCGATGCGGTCGGCGGTTTCGCCTAGCCGCCGCTCGTGCATGTCGGACAGCATCAGGGTCGCCCCCTCCTCCGCCGCGCGCTGCGCCAATGCGCCGCCGATGCCGCTGCCGGCGGCGGCGGTGATCAGCATGGTCTTGCCCGCCATCATGTTGGACGGGCGCGGATATTCGGGTGCGGGACGCGCCAATTCTCTCTCCTATCCGATATCGCCGCGCGGCTCGCGCGGCAGGCCGAGCGCGCGCTCGGCGATGATGTTGCGCTGGATCTGGTTGGTGCCGCCGTAGATCGTGTCGGCGCGGCTGTAGAGGAACAGGGTCGACAGCTCGCCGAAGCCGTAGTCGGCTCCCTCGCCGATCTCGCCGGCGATGCCGAGCACGTCGATCGCCAGCTCGCCGAGGCTGCGGCGCCAGCTCGCCCACTGGATCTTGTAGGTGAGCGCGGCCGCCTCGACCGCGCCGCCGGTTCCGCCGCTCAGCATCCGCAGCGCGCCGTAGCGCATCAGCCGCAGGCCGATCTCGGCCTTGGCGATGCGCTGCCGGATCAGCGGGTCGCGCGCCGCGCCGTTCGTCTTCGCCGCGCGGATCACCGCGTCGAGCTCGTTGCGGAAGCCCATCTGCTGGGCGAGCGTCGACACGCCCCGCTCGAAGCCGAGCAGCGCCATCGCCACCTGCCAGCCCTGGCCGGGTTCTCCCAGGATGTTGGCGGCGGCGGTGCGCGCGCCGTCGAAGAAGGTCTCGTTGAACTCGGCGTCGCCGGTGATCTGCCGGATCGGCCGCACGGTGACGCCGGGCTGGTCGATCGGCACGAGCAGGAAGCTCAATCCCTTCGGGCCCTTCGATCCCGGCTCGGTGCGGGCGACGACGAAGATCCAGTCGGAGAATTGGGCGAGGCTGGTCCAGACCTTCTGCCCCTCGATCACCCAGTCGCCGCCGTCGCGCCAGGCGCGGGTACGGACATTGGCGAGGTCGGAGCCGGCATTGGGTTCCGAATAACCCTGGCACCAGAGCTGCTCGCCGCGCGCGATCGGCGGCAGCAGGCGGGCCTTCTGCTCGTCGCTGCCGAAGGCGAGGATGGTCGGCCCGGCAAGCTCGACGCCGATATGGTTGAGGCGAGGCGGCGCGCCCGCCCGGGCATATTCCTCGGCGAAGATCACCTGCTCGGCGAGTGTCGCGTCACGGCCGCCATAGGCCTCGGGCCAGCCGATGCAGCCCCAGCGCGCCTCGCCCAGCCGCCGCTCCCACGCCCGCCGCCGATCGGGCGCGGCGGTGAGGCTGGTGATGCCGCGCAGGTCGGCGAACGGGCCCGACAGTTCGGCCTGCAGCCAGGCCACCGCCTCGGCGCGGAACGCCTCTTCCTCGGGAGTGAAACCGAGTTTCATCAGGCCGCTTCGTCCAAACAGGTTCCATCCAGTCCGACGAGCACGGCGATGCGCTCGCGGTGCCATTCGGGCGTGCCGAGCAGGGTCGCGTCGGACTGGGCCCGCTTGAAGAACAGATGCGCGTCATGCTCCCAGGTGAAGCCGATGCCGCCGTGGAGCTGGATCATGTTGCCCGCGCAGAAGCGATAGGTGTCGGCCGCCAGCGCCTTGGCGGCGTGCGCGGCGAGCAGCGCGTCGGGCGCCCCCTCGTCGGCCGCGCAGGCGGCCCAGTAGACCGCCGAGCGGGTCTGCTCGATCTCGACCATCATGTCGGCGAGACGATGCTTGATCGCCTGGAAGCTGCCGATCGCCCGGCCGAACTGGACCCGTTCCTTCGCATAGGCGACGGTGCGGTCGAGGCAGGCCTGCGCGCCACCGAGCGCGTCGGCCGCCAGCGCGATCCAGCCGGCGCGCATCGCCGCGTCGATCGCAGCCGGGCCGTCGGCGAGCAGCTCGACCGCGGCGCCGTCCGCGTCGATGCGGGCATAAGGCCGGGTCTGGTCCATCGAGGTGCAGGGGGTCACGACGGCGGCATCGCGCGACAGCAGCGCGACGCCGCCGTCGGCCGCGATCACGAACAGCTCCGCGACCGCGCCGTGGGGGACATGGTCGATCCGTCCGTGAAGCCTGCCGCCGTCGATCCGACCGCCCTCGCCATAGCTGCCGATCACCTCGCCCGAGGCGAGCTTCGGCAGCCAGTGCGCGCGCTGGTCGGCGGTCCCGCCCGCGACCAGCGCCCGGACCGCGAGGGCGGTCGAAAGCAGGGGAAGCGCCGCGACCTGATGGCCGGCCGCCTCCGCGACGATCGCGGACTCGATCTGGCCGAGCCCGCTGCCGCCATATTCCTCCGGCAGGGCGAGCCCGACGAGGCCCAGCTCCTGCGCGGCCGAGCGCCACAGCTCGGCGTCATGGCCGTGCGCCGTCTCCATCGCCGCGCGCGTCCGCTCGCTCGTCGCCTGCTCGGCGAAGAAGGACCGGACGGTCTCGGCGATCATCGCCTGCTCGTCGGAGAAGCTGAACCGCATGGCCGGTCAGCTACCCCACACCTTGCGCGGGGCCTTGCGCTGCGCCAGCAGGCCGGCGACGACGGGGCCGAGTTCGGCCGGGTTCCAGCGCGCCTGCTGCTCGGCCGTCGGGCCGAGGTCCCAGCCGTCTTCGATCGAGATGCGCCCGCCTTCCAGCTCGAAGACGCAGCCGGTGACGTCGCGCGACTGGACCGATCCCAGCCACACCACGGTCGGCGCGATATTGTCCGGGTCCTGCGCGTCGAAGCCGCTCTCGACCTTCGCCATCTTCTCGGCGAAGGCGCCCTCGGTCATGCGGGTGCGCGCGGCGGGGGCGAGCGCGTTGGCGGTGATGCCGTAGCGGCCCAGCTCGGCCGCCTGCACCAGGGTCAGCGCGGCGATGCCGCCCTTCGCGGTCGAATAGGCCGCCTGCGCCATCGATCCCTGGAGACCGGCGTTGCTGGTGGTGTTGATGATCCGCGCGTCGACGGGGTTGCCCGCCTTCTGCTGCGCGCGCCAATAGTCGACCGCGTGGCGGCTGACGCAGAAATGGCCGCGCAGGTGGACGTGCATCGTCGCGTCCCATTCCTCCAGCGTCGCCGAGACGAACATGCGATCGCGGACGATGCCGGCATTGTTCACCACCACGTCGAGCCCGCCGAAGCTGTCGATCGCGGTGCGGACGATCCGGCCCGCCGCGTCCCAGTCGGTGATGTCGTCATAATTGGCGACCGCCTTGCCGCCGGCGGCGCGGATATCCTCGACCACCGCGTCGGCGGCCGATGTGTCGCGCCCCTCGCCGTGCAGGCTGGTGCCGATGTCGTTGACGACGACGTTCGCCCCTTCGCGGGCGAAGGCCAGCGCATAGGATTTGCCGAGGCCGCGCGCGGCGCCGGTGATGATGACGGTGCGGTCCTGGCAGATGCCGGCCATGGTCGATGTCCTCCTGTGGATGTTGCCGCGTCGATCAGAGCCGTTCGAGGATGGTGACGTTGGCCTGGCCGCCGCCCTCGCACATCGTCTGGAGCGCGTAGCGCCCGCCGCGCCGTTCGAGCTCGGCCAGCATCGTCGTCATGATCCGGGCGCCGGTCGCGCCGAGCGGATGGCCGAGCGCGATCGCGCCGCCGTTGACGTTGACCCGGTCGTGCGGGATGCCCAGCTCCTTCATCCAGGCGAGCACGACGCTGGCGAACGCCTCGTTGCATTCGAACAGGTCGATGTCCTCGATCCGCATCCCCGCCTTCGCCAACGCGTGGCGGGTCGCGGGGATCGGCGCGGTCAGCATCCACACCGGATCGTCGGCGCGCACCGACAGATGGTGGATGCGCGCGCGCGGCTTCAGCCCATGCTCCTTGACCGCGCGCTCCGACGCGACGAGCAGCGCCGCCGCGCCGTCCGCCGTCTGGCTCGACACTGCCGCGGTCAGCCGGCCGCCCTCGATCAGCGGAGCGAGCGCCGCCATCTTCTCCAGCGAGGTCTCGCGCGGGGTCTCGTCATGGGCGACGTCGCCCACCGCGACGATCTCGCGGTCGAACCGGCCCTGCGCCCGCGCGTCGATCGCGCGTTGGTGGCTGGCGAGCGCGAAATGCTCCATGTCCTCGCGGCTGATCGACCATTTCTCGGCGATCATCTCGGCCGAACGGAACTGGCTGACCTCCTGGTCGCCATAGCGCGCCTTCCAGCCGGGCGAGGTCGAGAAGGGATCGGGGAAGCCGTAGCTCTGCCCCGCCCACATCGCCGCCGAGATCGGGATCGCGTTCATGTTCTGCACGCCGCCCGCGACGACGAGGTCCTGGGTGCCGCTCATCACCCCCTGCGCGGCGAAGTGCACCGCCTGCTGCGCCGATCCGCACTGCCGGTCGATCGTCACGCCGGGGACGTGCTCGGGCAGGCCCGCGACCACCCAGCAGCTCCGCGCGATGTCGCCCGCCTGGCTGCCGATCGTGTCGCAGCAGCCGAACACGACGTCGTCGACCGCGCCGGGATCGACGCCGGTGCGGCGCATCAGCTCGGCCATGACATGGCCGCCGAGATCGGCGGAGTGGACGCCGGCGAGTCCGCCCTTCTTGCGGCCTACCGGGGTGCGGACGGCGTCGATGATATAGGCTTCGGCCATGGTGGTTTCCTCAAGCAAAGCTGTGCGCGGGGCCGATCGGCAGCGATCCGCCGATCACGGCCGCGTCGATGCGGGCAAGGTGGAAGGCGCGATCGCCCCAGGCGCCGGCGAGCGCCCAGGCGCGCTTCATCCAGAAGTGGAGATCGACCTCATAGGTGTAGCCCATCGCGCCATGGACCTGGATCGCGGCCTCTCCGACCGACCAGGCGAGGTCGGCGGCGGCGAGCTTGGCGTGGCTGACATGGACCGGCGCGCTGGCCAGCCCCTGTTCGAGCGCGAGCGCGGCGCGCAGCAGCAGCGGCCGCGCGAACTCGATCGCCACCGCCGCGCTGGCTAGGTGGTGCTTGACCGCCTGGAAGGAGCCGATCGGCTGGCCGAACTGGGTCCGGATCTTGGCGTAATCGGTCGCCTGGGCGAGCATCGCCTCGGCGAGGCCGACGCCCTGCGCGGCGGCGAACAGCGCGGCATGGTCGAGCAGCGCGTCGGACGCGCCGACGTCGTCGCCCTTCGCGGCGACCGGCGCCTGCAAGCGGCGCAGCGGGTCGACGCTGTCGAGCGCCTCGCCCCGCGCCGGAGCGGCGTCGAGCAGCAGGCGCCCGTCGCGCTCGGCGATCAGGTGGGTGGCGCCGTCGAGGTCGGCGACCCAGCCGTTGACGGGATTCTGGAGCGCGACCCGCGCGTCGCCGGTCGCGATCGCGCCGAGCAGCGCCTCCTGCCCGCCCGCCGCGATCAGCAGCGGGACCGCGACGAAGGCGTCGTCGACCAGCGGCTCGGCCACCGCCGCCCGGCCCAGCTCGATCGCGATCAGCGCCGCGTCGACCAGCGACAGGCCGAGCCCGCCCTGCGCCTCGGGCACCAGCAGGCCGCGCAGGCCCATCTCGGTCAGGCCCCGGCGCAGCTCGTCGGAGCGCGCCGAGCCGTCGGCGTCCAGCGCGCGCAGCCGTTCGACGCCGTGCACGCCGGCCAGATAGTCGCGGACGCTGTCGACCAGCGCGGCGCGGTCCTCGGTGATGCGGAAATCCATGCGATTATCTCGGCAGGCCGAGCAGCCGCTCGGCGATGATGTTGCGCTGGATCTCGTTCGACCCGGCATAGATCGGCCCGGCGAGCGAGAAGATATAGCCTTCGAGCCAGTCGTTGGCGCGGTCGCCCGCGAACTGGCGGAGCTCGGCGGTGGCGCCGAGCAGTTGCATCGCGGTGCGGTGCATCGCCCGGTCCAGCTCGGACCAGAAGATCTTGTTGAGGCTCGCCTCGGCGCCGATATGGCCACCCGCCATGATCTTCGAGGCGACGGCATAGGTGTTGTAGGCATAGGCCTGCGCCCCCATCCAGGCGGCGAGCACCTGCTCGCGCGCGGCGGGCGAGGCGCGGTCCCGGTGCTCGCGGAACAGCGCGACCAGCCGCGCCGCTGCCGCCTGGAAGCGCGCCGGGCTGCGCAGCATCAGCCCGCGCTCGAAGCCGGCGGTGGCCATCGCCACGTTCCAGCCCTCGCCCTCGGCGGCGATGCGGTTCTCGACCGGCACCCGCACCTCGTCGAAGAACAGCTCGGCGAAGCCGGGATCGCCGTGGAACTGGCGGATCGGCCGGCGGGTGATGCCGGGGGTGTTCAGGTCGAACAGGATGAAGCTCAGCCCCTTGTGCCGCTTCGACTCCGGATCGGTGCGGAACAGGCCGAAGCCCCAGTCGGCGAAGCTGGCGCGCGAGGACCAGGTCTTCTGCCCGCTGATCACATAATGGTCGCCGTCGCGGACCGCGCGGGTCTTGATCGCGGCCATGTCCGATCCGGCATTGGGCTCCGACCAGGCCTGCGCCCAGATCACCTCGCCCTTCGCCATCGGCGTCAGGAAGCGGGCCTTCTGCTCATCGGTGCCATATTCCATGATCGTCGGACCGAGCAGGAAGATGCCGTTCTGGTTGACCCGGAGCGGCGCCTGCGCGCGATAATATTCCTCTTCGAAGATCAGCCACTGGATCAGGTCGAGCCCGCGCCCGCCATAGGCTTCGGGCCAGGTGACCATGCCCCAATTGCCCTCGGCCAGCCGGCGCTCCCAGGCGACGTGCTGGTGATAGCCCTCCTCGCGTTCGAGGGTGACGAGCGGGCGGGCGGGGACGTTCGCCGCCATCCAGTCGCGCACCTCGGCGCGAAAGGCCTGCTGCTCGGGGGTGTAGGCGAGCTCCATCAGAATTTCGCCGCCTCGCCGGTCTGGACGAAGGCGTCGCGCGACGCCTGGCTGTCCTCGTGCATGTACATCTCGAAGGTGAAGCCCTGTTCGAAGCGATAGTCGCGATCGACGTCGCGCGGCTCGATGCCGTTCAGCGCCTGCTTGGCGATGGTCAGCGCCTTGCGGCTCTTGCCGGCGATGACGGCGCAGAAGGCGCGCGTCTCCTCGACCAGCCGGTCGGCGGGCACCACCGCCTCGACCCCGCCCAGCCGGTGCGCCTCGGCCGCCGGGATGCGGCCGCCGGTGAAGAAGGCCGCGCGCACCTTGTGGAGCGGCAGCATGCGCGACAGGTGGCTGGCGCCGCCCATCGCGCCGCGATCGATCTCGGGCAGCGAGAAATAGGCGTTGTCGGCGGCGAAGATCGTGTCGGACGCGCCGCACACGCCGATGCCCCCGCCGATCACGAAATTGTGGACCGCGGTGACGACCGGCACCTCGCAGTCGCGGATCGCCTTGAAGGTCAGGTAGTTGCCGCGGTTGAGCAGCGCGATCCGCTCGGGATGCGCCTGCATCTCCTTGATGTCGACGCCGCCGCAGAAGCCGCGCCCCTCGGCGCGGATCAGCACGACATGGACCGACGGGTCGCTGCCGACCTTCTGCACGATCCCCGGAATCTCGTTCCAGGTCGCGCTGTCGAAGGCGTTGACCGGCGGGTGATCGAAGATGATCTCCCCGATGCGGTCGCGGATTTCTGTACGGATCGGCATCCTCTTCTCCTCAGCCGCCGGCGAGCGCCGCGAGGCGCGCGCGCGCCTCGGCCTCGATCCGGTCGAGCAATTCGGCGCAGCTCGGCAGCGCGTCGATACGGCCGGCGACGAGGCCGGTCGCGAGCAATCCATGGTCGATGTCGCCGTCGACCACCGCCTTCTGGATCAGCGTCGGCGCGGCGGCGGCCATCATCGCCCCGACCAGCCCGCCGTCGCCATGCGACGCCATGCCGCGCGCGGCGGACAGCAGCTCGCCGATCGACGCGCCGGTCCGGCGCTTCATCGCCAGCCCGCCCTCGATCGCGCGCATCCACAGGCCGATGCGCCCCGACCGCTCGATGCGGTCGAGCAGCGGGGTGCGCACCATCCGCTGCGGCATGCCGTCGACCTTGCGGCTGACGACGATGTCGTCGGTGCCGGCCTTCAGGTAGATCGCCTTGGCGGCGTCGGGCACCGGGCTTTCGCGGGTCAGCAGGAAGCGGGTGCCCATCGCGATCCCGGCCGCGCCATAGGCGAGCGCCGCCGCCAGGCCGCGCCCGTCGCCGAAGCCGCCCGCCGCGACCACCGGCACCTGCACGGCGTCGAGCACCTGCGGCAGCAGCACCGTCGTCGCGACCGATCCGGTATGGCCGCCGCCCTCGCCGCCCTGCACCGTGATCATGTCGCAGCCGAGCTGGACCATCTTCCGGGCATGCTTCACCGCGCCGACGGTCGGCATGCAGACGATGCCGGCGTCGCGGAAGCGGGCGATCATCTTCGCGTCGGGCCCGCGCCCGAAGCTGACCGCGCGGACCTGGTCGGCATGGGCGATGATCGTCTCGACGATCGCCGCCGCGCCCGGCTGGAACATGTGGAAGTTGACGCCGAACGGCCGCGTCGTCCGCCGCCGCACCTCGGCGATCTTCGCCGCCGCCTCGTCGGGCGTCATCACCGCCGCGCCGAGGAAGCCGAACGCCCCCGCCTCGCACGAGGCCGCGACCAGCGGCGGCTCGGCCACCCAGCCCATCGCCGTCTGGACGACGGGCAGGCGGCAGCCGAGCTTGTCGGTCAGCGCGGTCCGGAGCGGATCGCCCATCTCAGCGCTTCACGATCACCGAGGAGCCATGGCCGAACAGGCCCTGGTTGGCGGTGATGCCGACCTTCGCGCCCTCGACCTGCCGGTCGCCGCTCTGGCCGCGAAGCTGCCAGGCAAGCTCGCAGACCTGCGCCAGCGCCTGGGCAGGCACCGCCTCGCCGAAGCAGGCGAGACCGCCCGAGGGGTTGATCGGGATACGCCCACCGATCCGGGTCGCGCCGTCGCGCAGCAGCCCGGCCGCCTCGCCGCGCCCGCACAGCCGCAGGTCCTCGATCCAGTCGAGCTCGAGCGCGGTCGACAGATCGTAGACCTCGGCCACGTCGATGTCCTCGGGGCCGATGCCGGCTTCCTCATAGGCCTTGGCCGGCAGCGCGGCACGAAAGCTCTTCGCCGGCACCGCGACCGCGCTGTCGGTGGCGAGGTCGGGCATCTCGATGATCGCCGACGCGAAGGTCGGCGTGACCGTCGAGATCGCGGCAATGCGCGGCGCGTCGCCCTTGCCGATGCGCTTCGCATAATCGAGGCTGGAGACGATCAGCGCCGCGCCGCCGTCCGACGTCGCGCAGACGTCCATCAGCCGCAGCGGATCGGCGACCATCGCCGAGGCGGCGACGTCCTCCATCGTGAACTTCTTGCGATAGCGCGCGCGCGGATTGGTGAAGCCATGCTCGGCATTCTTCACCTTCACCCGGGCGAAATCCTCCGGCGTGTCGCCATAGGCCTCCATCCGGCGGCGCGCGTAGAGCGCGAAATAGGTCGGGTTGGTGATGCCGACGCGGAAGCGCAGCCAGTCGGGATCGTCGGGCCGCTCGCCCTTGGCCGGGGCGAGGAAGCCCTTGGGCGTGGTGTCCGCGCCGACCACCAGCGCGACGTCGGCCTGGCCCGCCAGGATCTTGGCGCGCGCGGCGGCCAGCGCCTGCGAGCCCGAGGCGCAGGCGGCATAGCTGGTATTGACCTCCGCCCCCTGCCAGCCGAGCGCCTGGGCGAAGGTCGCGCCCGCGACATAGCCCGGATAGCCGCAGCGCATCGTCGCGCCACCCGACACGAAGCCCACGTCGCGCCACGGCACGCCCGCGTCGGCCAGCGCCTCGCGCGCGGCGGCGACGCCATATTCGACGAAGTTGCGGCCCCATTTGCCCCAGGGGTGCATGCCGACGCCGAGGATCGCGATCTCGCCGCTCATCGTGCGTCTCCCGCGATGGGACGCCATTTCCAGGTCGCCTTCTCCCCCGCCTCGCCGCTGTCGAGCAGGGTGCCGGGGACCAGTTCCATCTCCATGCCGGCGCGCAGGTCCCTGACGCCGACGCCGTCGACGACCTGGCCGAGCACGATCATCTGCTCGCGCTCCAGCTCGACCGCCGCGATCGCATAGGGGATGAAGGGATCGGCCGCGACATAGGGCGCGGGCGGCGTGTAGCAGGCGTCGGTGAACGACCAGAGCTTGCCGGTGCGCGACAGGCGGACCGATTCGAAGCCTTCGCTCGCGCAATCCGGGTTGCGGCAGAAGGTCGCCAGTTTCGGGAAATAATAGGTGCCGCACGCCGTGCAGCGCGAGCCGAGCAGCGCCAGCCCGTCATCCCCCATCGCGAACAGGCCGTCCACGACGGGAGCCATGCCCTGCTTGTCCAAACGCTTTCTCCCAGCATCCTCGATCGGGACAAAGCCTATGCAGGGCCGCCATCCCCGCCCATCACCATTTGGAGGGGGAGCCGACTCTTTCACCCTTTCCGTCATGCCAGCGGAGGTTCGGACGCTCATCTCCGCAGATCGTCATCCTGAACTTGTTTCAGGATCCACCCGGTCGCTCGGGCTGGACAGGAGACGGTGCGTCACATCGTCTCAGGAACCAGAAAGCAAGAGCCCAGCCTCCTGGTGGATGCTGAAACGAGTTCAGCATGACGGGGAAGGATGCGGACATGACGCCCGCTCCCCATTTGGGGGGTTCCGATCCCGCGCCCCGCGCCTACTGTGCGCGGGAAAGGGAGAGCGAAGGCGTGGCGGACAAAGGCAGGACGGCATTGATCACGGGCGGCGGCAAGGGGCTGGGCCGTGCGATCAGCGAGGCGTTGCTCGCGGAGGGATGGACGGTCGCCACCTGCGGCCGCAGCGAGCCCGAGACGCTGCCCGAGGCCGGCGGCCGCACCGCCTTCTTCGAGCCATGCGACGTCCGCAAGCCGGACGAGATCGCGGCGCTGGTCGACCGGGTCGTCGCCCGCACCGGGCGGATCGACCTGCTCGTCAACAATGCCGGCGGATCGCCCCCGGTCCCCGCCGCCGAGGCGTCGCCCCGGTTCAGCGAGGCGATCGTCGCGCTCAACCTGCTCGGCCCGCTCCACATGGCGCGCGCCTGCCATCCGGTGATGGCGCGCCAGCCCGAGGGCGGCGTGATCGTCAACATCGCCAGCATTTCGGGCACGCGCCCGTCGCCGGGCACCGCCGCCTATGCCGCGGCCAAGGCGGGCCTGCTCAACCTCACCGACTCGCTGGCGATGGAATGGGGGCCGACGATCCGCGTCAACGCGCTCATCGTCGGCCTGCTCGACACCGGCGCGGCCGACGCCGACCATTATGGCGGGGCCGAGGGGATCGCCCGGATCAACGCCTCGCTGCCGATGAAGCGGATGGCGAAGGGCTCCGACGTCGCCGCGACCGTGATCTTCCTCGCCTCGCCCGCCGCCGCCTATCTGAGCGGGGCGCGGATCGCCATCCATGGCGGCGGCGAGCGCCCCGTCTTCCTCGACCTCGCCTCCGCGTCCTGACGCCGCCGACCGCCCGTCGCCGGCCCCATCCCCGCGATTGCCAAGCCTGCCGCCCATGCGCATGATGGCGGCCGGCTTGAAGGACGAGATGGCGACCGAGCACAGCATAGCCGAGCCCGACGAACTGATCGGGCTCATCTACCGGGGTCCGCTGGAGACCACGCCCTGGCAGCAGTTCCTGGGCCGGCTGGAGGAGCGGATGGGCTGCCTCAGCGCGGGCATGGTGCTGCGCCTGAGCGGGCGCGGCCGGCCGCCGCTGCTGGTCTGGGGCCACCGCCCCGCGCTCGCCATGGGCGACGCCGACGAAGCGCGGCTCGCCCATGCCCGGCTCGGCCATCTCGATCCGCTGCGCAACGCGCTGACCAAGCCCGGCGACATCCACACGCTCGACGAGATCATGCCGCGCGACACGCTGCACGAGAACGAGTTCTACCGCCGCGTGCTCAAGCCCTATGGCGTCGAATATGCGCTGGGCATGTACATCTCCGAGCCAGGCGGCTGGGAATGCAATGTCGGCCTGGTCAACGACGAGAGCCGCGGCGACTTCGACGAGCGCGACAAGCTGATGCTGGCGCGGCTGCGGCCGCATCTCGAACAGGCGCTGACCCTCTATTCGCGTATCCAGCGCGACGGATCGGAGCTCCACGCGCTGGCCGACACGCTCGATCGGCTCACCATCTCGACGATCATCCTGTCGGGCACCGGGCGGATCGTGCGGATGAACGGCGCGGCGCAGCGGCTGGCCGAGCGCGGCGACCTGATCGTCACCGACCGCAAGGTGGTGATCCCCGACCGTGGCGAGAACAATATCTTCCAGGCGCTGGTCGGGCAGGCGATCGAGGCCTGGCGCGCCGGCGAGGCGGGCCGCTATGCCGAGGGGATGAAGATCCGCTCGGCCGAGGACGAACATCTCGGCCTGCTGGTGCGCGGGATCGATTCGCCGACCCCCTATGTCAGCGACGCGAGCCCCGCCGTCATCCTCCACTTCGCCGGCGACACCAGCGAGCGCCCGATCGAGCGGCTCGTCACCAAGATCTTCGACCTGACCCCGGCCGAGGCGCAGCTCGCGACGCTGCTCGCCATGGGCTACAGCCTGGCGCAGGCGGCCGACCGGCTCGACCTGAAGGAAAGCACCGTCCGCACCTATTGCAAGGCGATTCTCGGCAAGGTCGGAGTCGGGCGGCAAGCCGACCTCGTCCGGCTGATCCTGCGCAGCGTGGCGGTGCTGGGCTGATACCCCCCTCCCTTGAAAGGGAGGGGAGACGCCGGTCTCCTTCCTCCCCAAATGGGGATTGTGCGGAATCGCCGTCGCGCCGACCCTCCGCCGCAGCAGGAAACGCCGCGCAGCCGGCGATGACGGCGGGAGAGGCGCATGGCCAAGGTGGTTCCGGGCCGCGGCAAGAATCCGTCCGAACGCGGGACGGTGAAGTCGTGCGACAGGACGATCGACGTCCTCGAATATTTCGCGTCGGTGCAGGGGCCGGTGCGGACCAGCGAGGTGAGCGGCGCGCTCGGCCTGCCCAACAGCAGCATCGACGACATATTGCGGACCTTCGCGGCGCGCGGCTACCTGACCTTCAACCGGCTGTCGAAGACCTATCAGCCGTCCTACAAGATCGTCGGCACCGCCCGCGCGATCGAACGCTCCTATTTCGGCGACGGGCGGACGGCGGCGCTGATGCGCGAGCTGCGCGACGAGACGGGCGCCACCGTCTACATGACCGCCCAGAACGACTGCTGGCTGGAGACGGTCGGCGCGGTCGAGGGCTCCTGGCATTTCGACGGCGCGACGATCGATTATCGCCGCACGCTGGTCCACTACGACGATGGCGGCTGGCGGCCCGCGACCAATTTCGCCGGCATCCTGCTGGCCAGCCAGTCCAATGTCGACGTGATGGACGTCGCCGGGCGCAGCCAGAAGATCGGCATCGCCGCGCGCGGCGCGCCGACGATGGGCAAGCTGATCGAGCGGGTCGGCCGCATCCGCGCGCAAGGCTATGCGCTGTGCCGGCGCAACGACACGGTCGCGGTCGAATCGATCGCCTGTCCGCTGCCGTCGGGCAGCAACGTGCCGGTCGCGATCGGCCTGATCGGCCATGATCTCAACCTGCGCGACGAGGCCCGGACCCGGCGCCTCGCCATGGGCCTGCGCCAGACGATCGCGCGCTACTGCAATTAGGCTCCGGGGTGCGCCAGCACGGTGCGGACGATGTCCTCGTAGATGTCGGCGAGGGCGTGGAGATCGGGGATCGCCACCGCCTCGTCCAGCTTGTGCATCGTCGCGTTGCACAGGCCGAACTCGACGACCGGGCAGAGCTTCGACAGGAAGCGCGCGTCGGAGGTGCCGCCGGTGGTCGACAGCTCGGGGGTCAGCCCGGTCACCTTCATGATCGCCGCCGAGATCAGCGCCGAGAAGTCGCCGGGCGGGGTGATGAAGCTCTCGCCCGAGATCACCGCGCGCACCGTCGCCGCCGGCGCATGCTCCGCGACGGTGCGGCGGACCAGCTCGACCAGGTCGGCGCCGCGATGCTCGTCGTTGAAGCGGATGTTGAGCCGCGCCCGCGCGACGGCGGGGATGACGTTGGTCGCGGCATTGCCGACGTCGACCGTCGTGATCTCGAGGTTCGACGGCTGGAACCAGGCGTTGCCGTCGTCGAGATGGAGCGCCGCGAGCGCGTCAAGCGCCTTGACCAGCGCGGGGATCGGGTTGGCGGCGAGGTGCGGATAGGCGACATGGCCCTGCGTCCCGACATTCTCGATCCACATGTTGACCGATCCGCGCCGGCCGATCTTCACCATGTCGCCGAGCCGGTGGGTCGAGGTCGGCTCGCCGACCAGGCAGAGGTCGGGGCACAGGCCCCGCGCCTTCATCCAGTCGATCAGCGCGACGGTGCCGAAGGTGGCGGGTCCCTCCTCGTCGCCGGTGATGATCAGGCTGATCGTCCCGGGATGATCGCCCAGCCGCGCGGCGGCGGCGATGAAGGCGGCGATCGCTCCCTTCATGTCGACGGCGCCGCGCCCATGGAGCAGCTCGCCGCGGATCTCCGGCACGAAGGGATCGCTGGTCCAGCCGTCGCCGGGCGGCACTACGTCGCTATGCCCGGCAAAGGCGAAATGCGGCCCGCCCTGCCCCCGGATCGCGAACAGATTCTCGACCGGCCCGTCGGGCGCCTCGCCGGCCGCGAAGCGATGGACGGTGAAGCCGATCGACTCCAGCGCCGTCGCGATCACGGCCATCGCCCCGGCGTCGGCCGGGGTCACGCTGGGGCAGGCGATCAGGCGCTGGGTCAGGTCGAGGGGGTCGATCATGTTCACCACGCCGCCCGCCTAGCCTCCCCGCATCGATATGCAAAGGGGTAGAGGACGCCCGATCGATCGATGCATCTCCCCCCCAAAACAGGACGTCATTCCCGCGAAGGCGGGAATCCACCGGGAGGCCTGGTCGTGTCCCGCTTGGTTCGGAAATCGTTCGCCGGTGGATTCCCGCCTCCGCGGGAATGACGACAAGGGGCGACTGCGACGTTCGCCCCCCTGCCTACGCCTTCTCCGCCGCGCGCTCGAACTTCTCGATCACCCAGCTCTCGCCGGCCGCGCCGCAGCTCCAGTCGACCATGAAGGGATGGTCCCAGACCGCCGCGCAATAGTCGGAGGCGAGCGAGGGGAGCGGGATCGAATAGGTGCGGAAGCGGGTGACGACCGGCGCGAACATGATATCGACCGCGCCGAACCCGCCGAACAGATAGTCGCCGCCCTGCCCGAAGCGCCGCTTCGCCTGATCCCAGAGCGAGGTGATGCGCCGGACGTCGGCCTCCACCTCGGGCGCGAGCGGCTCGGGCGGGTAGACATGGCGCAGGTTCATGCCGCATTGCGACCGCAGCGCCTGATAGCCGGCATGCATCTCCGACGCGATCGAGCGGGCGAAGGCGCGGGCCGCGTCGTCAGCCGGCCAGAAGCGGTCGCGGCCGACCTTGTCGGCGAGATAGTCGATGATCGCCAGGCTTTCCCACACCGGCGTGTCGCCGTCCCACAGGATCGGCACCTTGCCGTTGGACGGCGCGAATTCGGGCGTCTGCCGCCGTTCGTCCCAGCTGTCGTCGTAGAGCGGCGCGACCACCTCCCTGAACGGAAGACCCGACTGCCGCACCGCCAGCCAGCCGCGCAACGACCAGCTCGAATAGACCTTGTTGCCGATATGGATGCTGAGCGTCATCGGGGCCTCCTGGATGGATGACCGCGCCTTTAACCGATGGGCGGTTTCACTTCCACCGAATCGGAAGCGGCCGGATCAGGACCTGATCGCGTCGAGGATCGCCGCGCGCAGCTCGGCCATCCCCATGTCCTTCTCGCTCGACGTGACCAGCAGCCGGGGATGGGCGGCGACATGGGTGCGCGCCTCGGCGGCCGTCCGCTCGGTGACGGCGGCGAGCTCGCTGGCCTTGATCTTGTCGGCCTTGGTCAGGACGAGGTGATAGGTCACCGCCGCCTTGTCGAGCATCTCCATGATCTCGCGGTCGACGTCCTTGATGCCGTGGCGGCTGTCGATCAGCACCAGCGCGCGGCGCAGCACGACCCGGCCGCGCAGATAGTCGTTCACGACATGGCGCCATTTGCGGACGATGTCCTTGGGCGCCTTGGCGAAGCCGTAGCCCGGCATGTCGACGAGGCGCAGCGCCGGGACGCCGCCCTCCTCGTCCGCGCCGACGTCGAAGAAGTTGAGCTCCTGCGTGCGGCCCGGCGTGTTCGACGTGCGCGCGAGGCCGACCCGGTTGGTCAGCCGGTTGAGCAGCGACGACTTGCCGACGTTCGAGCGCCCGGCGAAGGCGACCTCGGGCGCGACCGGATCGGGCAGATAGCGGAGATCCGGGGCCGACTTCAGGAACGAGACCGGGCCCGCGAACAGCTTGCGCGCGGGCTCGACCAGCGTCTCGAAGTCGTCGGGCTCGCTCACTTCTTTTTCGCGACGATGGTGGTGGCGGAGGCCGGCACCGGCTCGACCGGATGCTGGCGATAGAGCCACGCCTGCTGCGCGATCGTCAGGAAGTTGGAGGTGACCCAGTAGATCAGCAGGCCGGCCGCGAACGGCGCCATGATGAACATCATGATCCACGGCATCAGCGCGAACACCTGCTTCTGCGCGTCGTCCATCGGCTGCGGATTGAGCTTGAACTGCAGCCACATCGACACGCCGAGCAGCAGCGCCAGCACGCCGATGCCGAGGAACGCCGGCGGGGTGAAGTCGAGCAGCCCGAACAGGTTGAGGACGTGCAGCGGATCGGGCGCCGACAGGTCGCGAATCCACAGCACGAAGGGCTGGTGCCGCATCTCGATCGTCACCATCAGCACCTTGTAGAGCGCGTAGAAGACCGGGATCTGGACGAGGATCGGCAGGCAGCCCGCGAGCGGATTGACCTTCTCCTCCTGGTAGAGCTTGAGCAGCTCCTGCTGGAGGCGCGGCTTGTCGTCCTTCAGCCGCTCCTGCAGCTCCTTCATCTTCGGCTGGACGCGGCGCATGCCGGCCATCGAGCGGAACTGCTTCTGCGCGATCGGGAACATCAGGCCGCGCACCAGGAAGGTGAGGATGATGATCGCGACGCCGAAATTGCCGACCAGCTTGAACACCTGGTCGAGCACCCAGAAGATCGGCTTCTCGAGCACGCGGAACCAGCCCCAGTCGATCGCGCGGCTGAACAGCGGCACGCCCTGGTCATTCTCGTAGCGGTCGAGCAGCGCCACTTCCTTGGCGCCCGCGAAGAAGCGCTGCGAGACCGAGCCGGCCTGGCCCGGCGCGATCACCAGCGCGCGGCCGCTCTCGACCGCCTGGTAGACCTGCGGCGCCGTCGACAGGAAGCCGGCGTCGACCGACGCCTTGCTGTCGGGCACCAGCGCGGTCAGCCAATATTTGTCGCCGAAGCCCAGCCAGCCGCCGGTGCTGGCGAAGCGGATGCCGGGCTGGCCCGCCTCGTCGAGCTTCTTGAAGCTGAGGTCGTAATTGGCGGCATCGTTGAACACGCCGATCGGGCCGGTGTGGAGCGTCCAGCTCGACGGGTCCTTCGACACGCCGTCCTTCGAGATCAGGCCATAGGGCCGCGCCGCGACGGCGCCCGCGCCGCCGTTGACCAGCTTCTGGGTGATCGTGAACATATAGTCGCGGTCGACCGCGATGACGGTCTCGAAGCGCTGGCCGCGCGTGTTGGTCCAGCTCAGCGTCACCGGCGTCTCGGGCGTCAGCGCCGTGCCGCTCGCGGTCCAGACGGTGTTGGGGCCCGGCGCGTCGACGCCGTCGCCGGTCCAGCCGAAGCCGGCATAATAGGCCGCGGGCGAGCCGAGCGGCGAGAGCAGGCGGATCGGCGGCGCGTTCTTCGCGACGGTCTCGCGATAGGCCTTGAGCACCAGGTCGTCGATCCGCGCGCCCTTCAGGTTGATCGAGCCGGCGAGCTTCGGCGTGTCGATCGCGACGCGCGGGGTCTCGCGCAGCACCGCCGCGCGGGCGCGAATCGCCTTGGGGCCGGCGGCCGCCGGATCGGCGCCGGGCTGGGGAAGAACCTTCTCCTGGCCGCCCTCGATCTTCGTCACCGGCGGCTTGGCGGGCGGGAAGAAACGATCACCGAGGAACTGCCATCCGAACAGGACGAGCGCCGACAGGACGATCGCGAGGATCATGTTGCGCTGGTTTTCCACCAAAAACTCCCGGAATTCCTTGGATGATCAGATTGGCGATCAGGGCACCGGATCGAAACCCGACCCACCCCAGGGGTGGCATCGGCAGATCCGGCGGAACCCCAGCCACCCGCCTTTGAGCGCGCCATAGCGCGAGACGGCCTCGATCGTATAGGCCGAACAGCTCGGTACATAGCGACAGGTGGGGGGAAGGACCAGCGACGGGCCCATCTGCCAGGCCCTGGCGAGCAGGATGATGAGCCGGCCGATCATCGCGCGATCTTGCCGAGCGCCTTGAGCAGCTCGGCGCGGAGCTGCGCGAAATCGCGCTCGACCCCGCCGGCGCGGCCGATCAGCACATGATCGGCGCCCGCGATGCCCGCGACCGGCAACAGTTCGCGCGCAAGCGCGCGGAAGCGTCGCTTCACGCGGTTGCGGACGACCGCGTTGCCGATCTTCTTGGTGACGGTGATGCCGAGGCGCATGACCGGATCGTTATCGCCCCGTGGCCGGACGAGCAGGACGAAACCGGGCATCGGCGCCCGCCTGCCGCCATTGGCCGCGAGAAAATCCGCGCGGCGCTGGAGCACCGCGTAGGGAGTCCCGGTCAGGCCGACAGCTTCTTGCGGCCGCGCGCGCGGCGGGCCGCCAGCACCTTGCGGCCACCGGGGGTGGCGCTGCGCGAACGGAAGCCGTGGCGCCGCTTGCGGACCAGGTTGCTCGGCTGGAAAGTGCGCTTCATCGTCTCTGCCTCAAATCCAAAACAAAAGGGCCGCCGAACAATGCGGCAGCCACATATCGGGAGCGCGCTTAGGCAAAAGGGCCGGATGAGTCAATCGCCGGCCGTACCGGCCACCGCAGTTTCATGCCATTTCCCTCGGGCATGGATGGCGGGAACAGGTTTTCGTTACGGACGATGGCTCCTTTTCGTTTCACGGACGTTCGGAACGCCGATGACCATCCGGGAGAGTATGAAATGCGTCCTACCACCCTCTGCATGCTGATGCTGCTGCCCGCGCTGACCGCCTGCGGGTCGAAGACCGAGGAGCGGCTGAAGACGATCGAGGCCCGCCTCGCCAAGGTCGAGCAGGCCGCCGACGCGCACAAGGCGATCACGCTGAAGCCCGGCGGCAGCGGCTACAGCATGATCGACGGCGACATGGGGCGGATCGCCGTCGCGATCGCCAATATCGAGCCCTATGCCAGCGGATCGCGCGTCGTGCTCGACTTCGGCAACCCGACCGCGGCCCGGCTGAGCGGGCTCAAGGCCAAGATCGAATGGGGCTCCAACGACGCCAAGGGCCTGCCGATGGCAGCAACCAGCACGCAGTCGCTGCTGTTCACCGCGCCCGAGCCGCTGCCGCCCGGAAGCTGGAAGCAATATACGGTCGACCTCGCCGGCGTGCCGCCGACCCAGCTCGGCTGGGTGCGCGTCTCGGGCTTCGACAACGGCACGGTCGACCTGCTGAGCCAGTGACGCACGACCCGGCCGTTGCGATGGCAGCGTAACGATTCTAGAACAGTCCGCGAACATCGGGGGCTGGTTGATGGTATCGCATGTCGCGACGGTCGCGTTTCTCGGGCTGGAGGCCCGTGCGGTCGAGGTGCAGGTGCAGGTCGCGCCGGGCATGCCCGCCTTCGTCGTCGTCGGCCTGCCCGACAAGGCGGTGGCCGAAAGCCGCGAGCGGGTCCGCGCCGCGCTGTCGGCGATCGGCCTCGCGCTGCCGCCCAAGCGGATCACGGTGAACCTGTCGCCCGCCGACCTGCCCAAGGAGGGATCGCATTACGACCTGCCGATCGCGCTGGGCCTGCTCGGCGCGATGGGGGTGATCGATGCCGAGACGCTGGCCGCCTATGTCGTGGTCGGCGAGCTGGGGCTCGACGGCCGGGTCGCGCCCGCGCCCGGCGTGTTGCTCGCCGCGCTCCACGCCTCCGAACGCGCCCTCGGGCTGGTCTGCCCGGCGGCGCAGGGGCCCGAAGCCGCCTGGGCCGGCACGATCGAGGTGATCGGCGCGCCCGACCTGCTGTCGCTGATCGGCCATTTCAAGGGCGGCGCTCCGCTGACCCCGCCGCTGCCCGGCAGCGCCGAGGCCGTCGCGCCGCTGGCCGACCTGAAGCAGGTGAAGGGGCAGGAAACCGCCAAGCGCGCGCTGGAGATCGCGGCCGCGGGCGGCCACAACCTGCTGATGAGCGGCCCGCCCGGCGCCGGCAAGTCGCTGATGGCCGCCTGCCTCCCCGGCATCCTGCCCGATCTGACGCCCGCCGAGGCGCTCGAAGTGTCGATGGTCGCCTCGGTCGCGGGGGAATTGCAGGACGGCCGGCTGATCCGCGCCCGTCCGTTCCGCGCGCCGCATCACTCGGCGTCGATGGCGGCGCTGGTCGGCGGCGGGATCAAGGTGCGGCCGGGCGAGGTCAGCCTCGCCCATCTCGGCGTGCTGTTCCTCGACGAGTTGCCCGAGTTCCAGCGCGCGGTGCTCGATTCGCTGCGCCAGCCGCTCGAAACCGGCAAGGTCTCGGTCGCGCGCGCCAATGCGCACGTCACCTTCCCGGCGCGCGTCCAGCTCGTCGCGGCGATGAACCCGTGCCGCTGCGGCCATATGGACGACCCCGCCCTCGCCTGCTCGCGCGCGCCGAAATGCGCGGCCGACTATCAGGCGAAGCTGTCCGGGCCGCTGCTCGACCGCATCGACCTCCATGTCGAGGTCGCCGCGGTCAGCGCCGCCGATCTCGTCCTGCCGCCGCCCGCCGAGGGCTCGGCCGAGGTCGCCACCCGCGTCGCCGCCGCCCGCGCGCTCCAGACCGAGCGCTACGCCGCGCACGGCGCCCGCACCAACGCCGAGGCCGACGGCGAGCTGCTCGACGCGGTCGCCACCCCCGACGACGCCGGCCGCAAGCTGCTCGCCCAGGCCGCCGAGGCGATGCGCCTCTCGGCGCGCGGCTATCACCGGGTGCTGCGGGTAAGCCGGACGGTGGCCGACCTGGCCGGATCGGAAACAGTCCAGCGCGTCCATATCGCCGAGGCGCTGAGCTATCGACGTCGGGCGCCGGTCAGTTGACCGCGCCGGCGTCTATCCCTGGGACGACAGCTTCATCAGGACCAGCCCGCCGACGATCAGCAAGGCGGCGGCGATCCGCATCGCGCTCGCCTGCTCGCCCAGCACCAATATCCCGACCAGGAAGGCGCCGACCGCGCCGATGCCGGTCCAGATCGTATAGGCGGTGCCGAGCGGCAGCGACCGCATCGACCAGGACAGCAGGGCGAAGCTGGCGATCATCGCGACGATGGTGATGGCGGCCGGCAATGGACGCGTGAAGCCTTCGGACTGCTTCATGAAGAAGGCCCAGACGACCTCCAGTCCACCGGCGACGATCAGAAACACCCAGGCCATGGCAGCCTCCTTCTTCAAAGGGCTGCCGGGCCGTCCCGGACTTGAGACCCGCGGGCGCGGGGGAGGACGTGGCCTCGCACCGCCCAGCTAGGGATGGCGGCGCCGGGGGTCAAGGGATGGACGAAGCGGTTTTTCCATCGTCATCCCGGACTTGATCCGGGATCCAGAACCGCAACGCCCCGGCTCCATCTCGATGGAGCGGCAATGGATCCTGACTTTCGTCAGGATGACGTGCTCGAAGCCGGAGGCCGGACTCACGCCGCCGACTGCGTCACCGCTTCGAGCGCGGCGGTGAAGCGGCGGCGCCACCACATCACGTCCTCCTTCTCGACATTGTCCATGCAGGCGCGCCAGCGCTCCCGGCGCTCCTCCAGCGGCATCGCCAGCGCCTGCTCGATCGCGTCGGCGATCTCCTCGGCGCTGTAGGGATTGATCAGCAGCGCCTCGGTGAGCTGCTCGGCCGCGCCGGCGAAGCGGGAGAGGATCAGGACGCCGGGGTCCTCCGGGTCCTGCGCGGCGACATATTCCTTGGCGACCAGGTTCATCCCGTCGCGCAGCGGGGTGACGAGGCCGATCCTGGCGGCGCGATAGATGCCGGCCAGCCGGTCGCGCGGATAGCCGCGGTTGACGTAGCGGATCGGCACCCATTCGACATCGGCATAGGCGCCGTTGATCCGCCCCGACAGCGAATCGAGCGAGGCCCGGATCTCCTGGTAGCTCTGGACGTCGCTGCGCGACGGCGGCGCGATCTGCAGCAGGAAGACCTCGCCATGGATCTTCTCGTTCTGCTGGAGCAGCCGCTCATAGCCGAGGAAGCGTTCCTGCAACCCCTTCGAATAATCGAGCCGATCGACGCCGATGATCATCTCGCGGCCGTTGGCGCTCTCCCGCATCCGGTGATGGGCATGGCGCGCGGCGGTCGACCGGGTCGCCTCGACGAAATTGTCGGTATCGATGCCGATCGGACAATGAATCGCGATGATCGAACGATCGCCGACGATGATCCGCCCGTCCTCGCCGAACGAACCGCCCATTTCCTGGATGACATAGTCGCGGAAGCTGTCGAGCGAATCGCGCGTCTGGAAACCGACCACGTCATAGGCGAACAGCGTTTCGGCAAGCTGGCGGTGGTTGGGCAGCGACAGCAGCAGCCGATAGGGCGGCCAGGGGATGTGGAGGAAGAAGCCGATCCGGTTCGCAATCCCCCGGTCGCGCAGATACTGGCCGAGCGGGAACATGTGATAGTCGTGGACCCAGACGAGGTCGTCGGCCTCGATCAGCGGCTCGAGCGTCTCGGCGAAGCGCTGGTTGACCCGTTCATAGCCCTCGGCGAAGCCGCTCTCGAACTCGGCCAGGTCCATCCGGTAGTGGAACAGCGGCCACAGCGTCCGGTTGGCATAGCCGTTATAATATTCGTCGACGTCCTGCTCCTCGAGGTCGATCGTCGCGGTGGTGACGCCGAAATTGCGCTGCAGGTTGATATGGCCGGTGAACTGCTCGGTGGTCTCGCCCGACCAGCCGAACCAGATGCCGCTCGATTCGCGCAGCGCCGCCGACAGCGCGACCGCGAGGCCGCCCTGCCCGCCGCTGCCGCCTTCGCCGATCGGCGGCTGCACCCGGTTGGAGACGATGACGAGCCGGCTCATCGCACCGAACTCCACGGCTTGCTCAGCAACGCGGCGCAATTGATCAGGCCGACCAGCGAATAGGTCTGCGGATAATTGCCCCACAGCTCGCCCGTCGCCGGATCGATATCCTCGGACAACAGCCCGGCCCGGGTGCGGCGCGACAGCATCTCCTCGAACAATTCCCTCGCATCATCGGTCCGCCCGGTGAGCCACAACGCCTCGATCAGCCAGAAGGTGCACATGTTGAACGCGGTGTGCGGCAGACCGAAATCGTCCTCGGTCGCGTAGCGCAGCATGTGCGACCCGCGCCGCAGCCCGTCCTCGACCGCGCGCAGCGTGCCCTGGAAGCGCTCGTCGCCCGGCTTGACGAAGCGCAGGTCGAGCAGCTGGATCAGGCTGGCGTCGAGATCGTCGCCATCGAAGGTCGCGGAGATGCGCTGCGTCTCCTCCCGCCAGGCGTCGGTCTCGATCCGCTCGCGGATGGCGTCGGCGCGCGCGCGCCAGAAACCGGCCCGCTCCCCCAGCCCCAGCGCCTCGGCCGCGTTGGCCAGCCGGTCGCAGGCCGCCCAGCACATCGCCACCGAATAGGTGTGGACATAGCTCTTGGTGCGCAATTCCCACAGCCCGGCATCGGGCTGGTCATGGACCTGCCAGGCGCGCTCCCCGACCTTCTCCAGCGCGCGAAAATCCTCCTCGCCGGCCATGCGGTAGAGCCGCTGGTCGAAGAAGGCCTGCGCGTTGGACAGGATGATCTGGCCATAGGCGTCGTGCTGGACCTGCTCATAGGCCTGGTTGCCGATGCGGACCGGTCCCATGCCGCGATAGCCGTTGAGCGCAGGGGCGACGCCCTCGACCAGGGTCGCCTCGCCGCCGACCCCGTAGAGGGGCTGGATATGGCCGCCCTTGGCGTTGTCGACGATGTTGCGCAGATATTCGAGATAGCTTTCCAGCACGTCGAGCGCGCCGAGCCGGTTGAGCGCCTGCACGGTGTAATAGGCGTCGCGGATCCAGCAGTAGCGATAGTCCCAGTTGCGCTGGGAATCGGCATGTTCGGGGATCGAGGTGGTGAGCGCCGCGACGATCGCGCCGGTCTCCTCGTGCTGGCACAGCTTGAGGGTGATCGCCGAGCGGATCACCGCGTCCTGCCATTCGACCGGGGTGGCCAGCGCCCGGACCCAGCGGCGCCATTCGTGCGCGGTGTGTTCGAGCATGGTGTCGAGCGTGTCGCCGATGTCGCCGACGAAGCTCTCGTCGGGGCCGAGGAAGAAGTGGAGCGGCCGTTCGACCCGGAACAGCCGCTCGCTCTCGAGCCAGCCGACCGGCGCCGAGGTCGACAGCCGCAGGGTCGTCTCGCTCAATATGTAGCGGATATGGTTCGACCCGCGCGTCCGTTCGGGATCGCCGCCGCCCCAGTCGTGCGCGGGGCGCAGCCGGACGCGGATGCGCGGGCTGCCCGCGGTGGGGCGGACGATCCGGCAGAAGGCGACCGGGCGGTACATCCGGCCGTGGCGGAAGAAGCGCGGGCAGAAGTCGACCACCTCGATCGCGCTGCCGGCCGCGTCGACATGATGGGTGACGAGGATCGGGGTGTTGCGGATATAGTCCTGCCGGGTCTCGGCGCAGTCCTCCAGGTCGATCTCCCAGAAGCCGCGCGCGCCCGGCGCCGCCGGCACATTGTCGTCGAGCAGCGAGCAGAACACCGGATCGCCGTCGACCCGCGGCACGCAGGCCCAGACGAAGCGCCCGGCGCGGTCGACCAGCGCGGACGCCTGGCAATTGCCGATCGGCCAGAGGTCGAGCGTCGCGGTCACGCGGCGACCTCCCACAGCCAGCGGCGCACCGACCCGACGTCGGCGAGGCCGTAGAGCGCGGCGCTCTCGCGGCCGGGGCCGACCAGCACGCCGAAGCCCCCCATCGCGCCCGCCACCGCGAGCGCGGGCTCGTCGGTCAGGTCGTCTCCGATCACGACGGGGCGGCTGCCCGCCATCGGCGGCTCGGCCATCAGCGCCTCGACCGCCTCGCCCTTGTTCCAGCCGGCGCCGCGCAGCTCGACCATCATCTTGCCGGGCTGGACGATCAGGCCGTGGCGCTCGGCGATCGCCTGGGCGCGGCGCTTGACCGGTTCCTCCAGGATCGGCGCGACGCGATAGTGCATCGCCACGCCGTGGCTCTTCTCCTCGATGATCATCTCGGGATGGCCGGCGCCGTACAGCCGGACGTCGGCGATCGCGCCGTCGAGTCCCTCGGGCCTGGGCGGCTCGATCAGCCGGCCGTCGCGGCGCACCTCGGCGCCATGGCTGCCGGCGAGGGCGATCCCGGCGGCGATCGGCCCGACCATCTGATCGAGTTGGGCGATCGATCGGCCGCTGACCAGCGCGACCCGCCCGGCGAAGCGCCGGTGCAGCGTCGTCAGCAGCTCGACCAGTTCGGCGTCGGCGCGCACCAGTTCCGGATGATCGACGAGCGGCACCAGCGTCCCGTCGAAATCGACGAAAAGACTATGGCTCGCTGGATCGATCGCCGGCGGGGGCGCAAGCGCCGGCTGATGGGACCGGGACAGCATTTCATTTCCTCGCCGCAATAACAGCCGTGGAATCAACCGGCCATGGACGGACCGGTCATCGGCCGGGGTGAACTGCGGGAAGGACGCGCGGAAACCGGCCTGGGTTCCGTTCCGGCCACGAATTCATGGCGCGGATGCGTCGGAAAAGCCGGTGGGAAACGGAAAGCACCCCCGGGCAAGGGAACCCGAGGGTGCGTCCCACGCGGTGGAAATTGCCAGTCCGGCCGCGTGTAAGGCGGTGCCTCCCGGGGGGTCAGGTGGCTTGGGGGATTCCCGGGAGGCTAGGTGGGGACCGGGCTGGCTCCGGCCGTGTAGGATCAGTGGGCGGCGACGGTGATCCGGCCGTTGTCGGCGAGCTGGGTGCCGGCCTTGGCGAGCGCCAGTTCGACCTGGGGCATCGCCCGGGCGGCGGCGACCTTGGCGCAGGCCTTGGCTTCCATCGCGCCGTCGAGCGAACGGTCGCCCTCGAAGGTGCAGACGTCGCGGGCCGCGCGCTCCACCCGCTTCTTCAGCGAGGCCGCGCCGTCGGTGCTGGCGAGGTCGAGGTCGGCATAGCTGACCGCCGAGACCTTGCCCGCTTCGGCCGCATAGGCCGGGAAGGCGACGGTGCCGCTGGTGGCGAGGGCGGCGGCGAGGGCGGCGATGATCTTGGTCGAACGGGTCATGTCGTGTCTCCTGTTGTGCGCCGGACGGGGGTGGCGACCTTCGTCCGGTGAAAATCCCTGTTCCGCGGCGTCCCGGGCTTGCTTCCGAGCCGCCGTTGAGCAACCAACTATGCCAAGGACCGTTGACCCGCATCGACGCTTCGACCGACCGCGCCGCCCTCTCCACAAAGGTCGATTTCGGCCGACGAACGTCCGCTGGCGGTCGACGAACGACAGGAAGGGCATGGAGGGGCGATCGATCGACGGCGAAGGACCCGAATCGCCAACAGCGCATTGCAACGAAATTGTCATATTTGTAGGGAGCCCCGGTACGCCCGGGGGATTCGCACCATTCGCCAGATCGCCGTCCTGCCCTATCGCACCACCGAAGCGGGCCAGACCGAGGTCCTGCTGATCACCTCGCGCGAGACGAAGCGCTGGGTGCTGCCCAAGGGCAACCGGATCAAGGGCCTGAAAAGCCACGAGGCGGCGAGCCACGAGGCCTATGAGGAAGCGGGCCTGGTCGGCATCGCCTGCCCCTATGCGATCGGCACCTATCAATATCGCAAGCAGCGCCGCAACGGCACGTCGCGCCCCGCGACGGTCGACATCTTCCCCTTCTCGGTGACCACCCAGCTCGACAGCTGGCCGGAAAAGGACGAGCGCGAGCTGCGCTGGTTCACGCCCCAGGGCGCGGCCGCCGCGGTCGACGAGGAGGAGCTTCGCGACATCCTGGCCGGGTTCACCCCGCCGGTCTGGAATCCCGGCCTTGCCGAACGGGTGGTCACGGCCACCCGCCGCCATACAGCAGAAAGGTTCACCATCGTGCGCTGGTTCCAGGCATTGCTGCCCAAGCAGGGCAGCTTCTTCGAGCAGTTCGAGGCGCACGCGGCGCTGACCGTCGCCGCCTCCGACGCGCTCGGCCGGCTGCTGCAGGGCGGGCCCGACATGCCGCTCCACAGCCAGGAGATCTTCGACCGGGAGAATGAGGCGGACGACATCATCCGCGACGTGCTGGTCGACGTCCGCAAGACGCTGATCACCCCGTTCGACCGCACCGCGATCACCAGCCTGATCGGATCGATGGACGACGCGATCGACCAGATGAACCAGACCGCCAAGGCGATCACCCTCTACGAGGTCCAGGAGTTCGAGCCGCAGATGCGCGACATGGCCGGGCTGATCGTCGAGGCGGCGCGGATCACCGCCGACGCGATGCCGCTGCTGCGCGACCTCGGCCGCAACGCCGGGCGGCTGCACAGCCTGACCGAGCGGATCGTCCGGCTGGAAGGCCATGCCGACGAAATCCACGCCGCCGGCCTCAAGACGCTGTTCAAGGCGAAGGGCGACAAGTCGCCGATGGCGTTCATCATCGGCCGCGAGATCTACAGCCATCTCGAAAAGATCACCGACGCCTTCGAGGACGTCGCCAACGAGATCCAGGGCCTCGTGCTCGACCACGCCTGACCATGGAAATCATCTCCTTCCCGCTGCTGGTCGGGCTGATCGCCATCGCGCTGGCGTTCGACTTCCTGAACGGCCTGCACGATGCGGCGAACTCGATCGCGACGGTGGTGTCGACCCGCGTGCTCAAGCCGCACCAGGCGGTGGCGATGGCGGCCTTCTTCAACTTCATCGCCTTCCTGTTCTTCGGCCTCCACGTCGCCGAGACGGTGGGCAAGGGGATCGTCCATGCCGACATCATCGACGCGCATGTGATCTTCGGCGCGCTGATGGGGGCGATCAGCTGGAACCTGATCACCTGGCTGCTCGGCATCCCCTCCTCGTCCAGCCACGCCCTGATCGGCGGCCTGCTCGGCGCGGGCACGGCCAAGGCCGGGGTGGGCTCGATCGTCTGGTCGGGCGTGCTCAAGACCAGCTTCGCGATCGTGCTGTCGCCGACGATCGGCCTCGTCCTCGCGCTGCTGCTGGTGCTGATCACGAGCTGGGTGTTCGTGCGCAGCACGCCGGGCGCCGCCGACAAGCGCTACCGCCGGCTGCAGCTCATCTCGGCCTCGCTCTACTCGCTCGGCCATGGCGGCAACGACGCGCAGAAGACGATGGGGATCATCGCCGTGCTGCTCTATTCGCAAGGCCTGCTCGGCGGCGCCTTCCACGTCCCCTTCTGGGTGGTGATCAGCTGCCAGGCGGCGATGGGCCTCGGCACGCTCGCCGGCGGGTGGAAGATCGTCCACACCATGGGATCGAAGATCACCCGGCTGACCCCGGCGCAGGGCTTCTGCGCGGAGACCGGCGGCGCGATCACCCTGTTCACCGCGACCTGGCTGGGCGTGCCGGTGTCGACCACCCACACCATCACCGGCGCGATCGTCGGCGTGGGCTCGTCGCGGCGACTGTCGGCGGTGCGCTGGAACGTCGCCAGCAGCATCGTCGTCGCCTGGGTGGTCACCCTCCCCGCCGCCGCCGCGTTCGGCGCGGGCTTCTACCTGCTGGCGGGGCTGTTCTAGCTCCCCTTATCGTCATTCCCGCGAAAGCGGGAATCCATGGACGGCGGCACCTCGCGTCAAACAGCGTCCCGCGACCGTGGATTCCCGCTTTCGCGGGAATGACGAAGGAAGGCGACCGATAAACGTGATCAGCGCGGCGCCAGGCCGGCGGTCAGCATGTCGACCATGCGGCGCGCCAGTTCCTCGGCGCTCAGCTCGCCGCCGGGGACGTGCCAGCGCGCGGGCCAGTTGAGCGCGCCCGCCAGGGTGAAGCCCAGCAGCTTCGAATCGGTCGGCGCGATCGAGCCGTCGGCGATGCCCTCCTCGATGAAGGCGCGCATCGCCGCGTCGATCCCGCGCTTGCCCTCGCGCAGGCTCTTCCGGCCCTCGGGCGACAGCGGCTCCGGGCCGGTGCGGATCACGCAGCGGCCGAAATCGTCCATGTTGGCGCGGGCATAGGCGCGCAGGAAATGGCGCAGCCGGTCGAGGCCGCTGCCCGGCGCCTCCCGCGCCTCGTCGATCGCGCGATGATAATGCTCGATGCCGAGCGCGATGCATTCGAGCAGCACCCGCTCCTTGTTGCCGAGATAATGGTAGATGGTCGGCTTCGACACGCCGAGGCTCGCCGCCACGTCCTCGAGCAGGGTCGCGTGATAGCCGCGCTCGTTGAACATCCGCACCGCCGCGATCAGCAGCGCCTGGCGCTTCGCCGAACGCTCCTCCGCCTTCTGCTCGCGGGTTCGGAACGGGGATGCCGGAGCCTCGATATCCATCGCCGAGCATTGACAGAAAACCGGTGAGCAATCAATATACCCATGAGTAACCTGTTCGCCGAGGTTCCATGATTCTTTCCGAGACCCAGTCCGCGATCCAGGAGGCGGTGCGCGCCTTCGCGCAGGAGCAGATCCGCCCGCGCAGCCAGGCGTTCGAGGCGGCGGGCGGCTACCCCACCGGCCTGTTCGAGGAGCTGGCGGGACTCGGCCTGCTCGGCATGGTCGCGCCCGAGGCGGCCGGCGGCGCCGGGGCCGACTATGTCTCCTACGCGCTGTCGCTGATCGAGATCGCGGCGGCCGACGGCGCGCTGTCGACGATCGTCTCGATCCAGAACAGCCTGCTGGTCGGCGGCCTGCTGAAGGAAGGCAGCGAGGCGCAGAAGGCGCGCTTCCTGCCCGAGCTGATCGGCGGGCGGATGATCGGCGCCTTCGCGTTGACCGAGGCCGACGCCGGCTCCGACGCCGCCGCGCTGCGCACCCGCGCGACGCGGGCCGAGGGCGGCTGGGTGCTGAACGGCGCCAAGCAGTTCATCACATCGGGCAAGATCGCCGGGGTGGCGATGGTCTTCGCGGTGACCGATCCGGCGGCGGGCAAGAAGGGCATCTCCGCCTTCCTCGTCCCCACCGACAGCCCCGGCTATGCTGTCGACAAGGTCGAGCACAAGCTGGGCCAGGCGGCGTCCGACACCTGCGCGATCCGCTTCGACGACCTGTTCGTCGAGGACGGGCTGCTGTTCGGGGCCGAGGGGCGCGGCTACAACATCGCCCTCGCCAATCTCGAGCAGGGCCGCATCGGCATCGCCGCGCAGTGCGTCGGCATGGCGCAGGCGGCGCTGGAGATCGCGGTCGCCTATGCCCGCGACCGCCGCAGCATGGGCAAGCCGATCATCGAGCACCAGGCGGTCGGCTTCCGCCTCGCCGACCTCGCCACCCGGCTGGAGGCGGCGCGCCAGCTCGTCCTCCACGCGGCGAGCGTCAAGGATGCGGGGCTGCCCTGCCTCAAGGAAGCGTCGATGGCGAAGCTGTTCGCGTCCGAAGCGGCCGAGGCGATCGTCTCGGGCGCGATCCAGACGCTGGGCGGCTACGGCTATCTCGAGGAATTCGGGCTCGCGAAAATCTATCGCGACGTCCGCGTCTGCCAGATCTACGAGGGCACATCCGACATCCAGCGGATGGTGATCGCCCGCGCCCTGTAATCAGAGGATATCAGCATGAGCACCGATCCCGTCGTCATCGCCTCCTATGCCCGCACGCCGATGGGCGGCTTCCAGGGCGCGCTCGCCGGCGCGTCGGCGACCCAGCTCGGCGCCGCCGCGGTCAAGGCCGCGGTCGAGCGCGCCGGCGTCGACGCCGACAAGGTCGAGCAGATCTTCATGGGCTGCGTGCTGCCCGCCGGCCTCGGCCAGGCCCCGGCGCGCCAGGCCGCGCTCGGCGCCGGCCTGCCCCGCTCGGTCGAGGCGACCACCGTCAACAAGATGTGCGGATCGGGCATGCAGGCGGCGATCATGGCGCACGACGCGCTCGCCGCCGGCAGCGCCGACATCATCGTCGCGGGCGGCATGGAGAGCATGTCCAACGCCCCCTATCTGCTCGCCAAGCACCGTTCGGGCGCGCGCATCGGCCATGACGTCGTCAAGGACTCGATGTATCTCGACGGGCTCGAGGACGCCTATACGCCGGGCAAGCTGATGGGCGCCTTCGCCGAGGATTCGGCGCGCGACTACCAGCTCACCCGCGAGGCGCAGGACGATTATGCGATCCGCTCGCTGAGCCGGGCCAACGCCGCGATCGAGAGCGGCGCCTTCGACCGCGAGATCGTCCCCGTCACCATCGAGACGCGCGGCGGCGCCACCGTGGTCGAGCGCGACGAGCAGCCCGGCAAGGCCCGCCCCGACAAGATCCCGACGCTGAAGCCCGCCTTCGCCAAGGACGGCACGATCACCGCCGCCAACGCCTCGTCGATCTCCGACGGCGCCGCCGCGCTGGTGATGACCCGGCAGAGCGTCGCCGAGAAGCTCGGCCTGCCGGTCGTGGCCAAGGTCACCGGCCACGCCGCCCATGCGCATGAGCCCGGCCTGTTCACCACCGCGCCGGTGCCGGCGATCCGCAAGGCGCTGGCCAGGGCCGGCTGGACCGTCGACGACGTCGACCTGTTCGAGGTCAACGAGGCCTTCGCCGTGGTCGCGATGATCGCCGCCAAGGACTTGAACATTCCGGCCGAGAAGCTGAACGTCAACGGCGGCGCCTGCGCGCTCGGCCACCCGATCGGCGCCAGCGGCGCGCGGGTGCTGGCCACCCTGCTCGCCGCGCTGCAGAATCGCGGGCTGAAGCGCGGTGTCGCCAGCCTCTGCATCGGCGGGGGCGAAGCGACGGCGATGGCGGTCGAACTGGTCTGATGCAGCCGCCATGGCGGCGCAGGAAGGGGAATGCTGAATGGAACTGAAGGGCATAGCCGCGATCGTCACCGGCGGCGCGTCGGGCCTGGGCGGGGAAACCGCCCGGATGCTCGCCGCCAACGGCGCCAGGGTGACGATCTTCGACCTCAACGCCGATGACGGCGCGAAGACGGCGGCCGAGATCGGCGGCCATTTCGTCGCGGTCAACGTCGCCGACGACGCCAGCGTCGCCGCCGGCATCGCCGAGGCCGAGGCCCGGCACGGCATCGCCCGCGTCCTGGTCAACTGCGCCGGCATCGCCCCGCCCGCGCGCATCGTCGCCAAGGACGGCAGCCCCCACGCGCTCGACCTCTATCGCAAGGTGATCGAGATCAACCTGATCGGCACCTTCAACACGCTGTCGAAATTCGCCGCCCGGCTGGTCACCGCCGATCCGATCGGCGAGGAGCGCGGCGTGATCGTCAACACCGCCTCGGTCGCCGCGTTCGACGGACAGGTCGGCCAGGCGGCCTATGCCTCGTCCAAGGCCGGCGTCGCGGGCCTCACCCTGTGCGCCGCGCGCGACCTCGCCCAGCACAAGGTCCGGGTGATGACGATCGCTCCCGGCATCTTCATGACCCCGATGATGAAGGGCCTGCCGCAGGCGGCGCAGGATTCGCTCGGCCAGCAGGTGCCGCACCCCAGCCGGCTCGGCGACCCTGCCGAATATGCGATGCTGGTCGAGAGCATCCTGCGCAACCCGATGCTCAACGGCGAGACGATCCGCCTCGACGGCGCGATCCGGATGGCGCCGCGATGAGCGCCGCGAACCTGCTCGTCGAGCGCGAGGGCGCGGTCGCGAAGCTCACCCTCAACCGCCCCGAAGCGGCGAACGCCCTCGACATCGACCTCGCCCGCGCGCTGGTCACCGCCGCGCTCGACTGCGAACATGATCCGGCGATCCGCTGCGTCACGCTGACCGGCGCGGGCCGGCTGTTCTGCGCGGGCGGCGACGTCGCCTATATGGCCGGCGCGGGCGACAAGACCGCCGCCGCCACGGCCGAACTCGCCAGCACCCTGCATCTGGCGATGTCGCACCTCGCCCGGATGAGCAAGCCGCTGGTCACCATCGTCAACGGCCCCGCCGCCGGCGCGGGCTACGGCATGGCGCTGAGCGGCGACGTGGTGCTGATGGCCCGCTCGGCCAGCTTCACGCCGGCTTATGGCATGCTCGGCGTGTCGCCCGACGGCGGACTGACCTGGCTGCTGCCGCGCCTCGTCGGTCTGCGCCGCGCGCAGGAGATCATCCTCACCAACCGCAAGGTCGGCGCCGAGGAGGCGGAGGCGATGGGCCTGATCACCCGCGCCGTCGACGACGACGCCCTCGCCGCCGAGGGCGCCGCGATCGCCGCGAAGCTGGCGGCGTCCGCCACATATGCGATCGGTTCGGTCCGCGCCTTGCTTCTCGATTCCTACGCCAATAGCTGGGAGACGCATCTCGAACTGGAAGCGCGCGGGATCGCCTCCGCGATCTCCGGCCGTGACGGACGGGAGGGCGTCGCAGCCTTCCTCGCCAAGCGCAAACCCGATTTCACAGGTGGCCGATGACCCTGCGCACCCGCTTCACCGAACTGGTCGGCATCGAGCATCCGATCGTCCAGGGCGGCATGATGTGGGTCGGCTATGCCGAGCTGGCGGCGGCGGTCTCCAACGCCGGCGGGCTCGGCATCCTCACCGCGCTGACCCAGCCGACGCCGGACGACCTGCGCCGCGAGATCGACCGCTGCCGGTCGATGACCGACAAGCCCTTCGCGGTGAACCTGACGATCCTGCCCTCGGTCAGCCCGCCGCCCTATGCCGAGTATCGCCGCGCGATCATCGACAGCGGCATCACCATCGTCGAAACCGCCGGCCACAAGCCGCAGGAGCATGTCGACGAATTCAAGGCGCATGGGATCAAGGTGATCCACAAATGCACCGCCGTCCGCCACGCGCTGTCGGCCGAGCGGATGGGGGTCGACGCGATCTCGATCGACGGCTTCGAATGCGCCGGCCATCCGGGCGAGGACGACATTCCCGGCCTGATCCTGATCCCGGCGGCGGCCGACAAGGTCAGGATACCGATGATCGCCAGCGGCGGCTTCGGCGACGGACGCGGCCTCGCCGCCGCGCTGGCGCTGGGGGCCGAGGGGATCAACATGGGCACCCGCTTCTGCGCCACGGTCGAGGCGCCGATCCACGACGATATCAAGCGCTTCATCGTCGCCAATGACGAGCGTGGGACCAACCTGATCTTCCGCAAGTTCCACAATACCGCGCGGGTCGCGAAGAGCGCGGTGTCGGACAAGGTGGTCGAGATCTCGGCCCGGCCCGACGCGGTGTTCGAGGATATCCGCCCCTATGTCTCGGGCATCAAGGGCCGCGAGGCGCTGCGGACCGGCGACCTGGACGCGGGCCTCGTCTGGGCCGGGCAGGTCCAGGGGCTGATCCACGACATCCCGACCTGCAAGGAGCTGATCGACCGGATCATGGCCGAGGCCGAGGGGATCATCGCCAATCGCCTGGCGGGCATGCTCTCCCGCGACGACGCGCGGCAAGCCGTCGCCTGAACCGAGTCAGGCCGGGGCCTTCTCCGCCGCGATCGAGCGCAACACCTGCTCGAACACGTCGGCGGGCTGGCCGCCGGAGATCAGGTAGCGGTCGTCGACGATGATCGCCGGCACCGAATGGACCCCGCGCCGCTGCCACAGATGCTCGGCATCGCGCACCTCGGCGGCGTAGCGGTCCGAGGCGAGCACCGCGGCGGCCTCGTCGCGGTCCAGCCCGGCCTCCGCCGCCGCGTCGATCAGCACGGCGCGGTCGGACGGGTCGCGCTGCTCGGTGAAATAGGATTCGAACAGCGCGTGCTTGAGCGCCCGCTGCCGCTCGCCGCCGAGCGTGCCCGCCCAGTGGAGCAGACGGTGCGCGTCGAAGGTGTTGTAGATGCGGCTGTCGGGGCCATGGTTGATCGCGAAGCCGACCTGCGCGGCGCGGTCACGGATCATCTCGCGCGTCGCGGCCGACTGCTCGGGGGTCGAGCCATATTTATGGGCGACGTGCTCGGCGAGATTCTCGCCCTCCTTCGCCATCGCCGGGTTGAGCTCGAACGGCTGGAAATGGATTTCGGCCGCCAGTTCGCCGCCGGTCCGCTCGATGGCCTGTTCCAGCCCGCGCAGCCCGATGACGCACCATGGGCAGGAGATGTCGGAGACGAAGTCGATCTTGATCGGGGTGGCCATGGCGGCGTCCTCTCGCTGGGGGCCCCCTATATAGTCATTCGAAGGCGAGCGCCAATTGCTCGGCCGTCACGACCATCTCGTCGTCCCCCTCGCCGAGGCTCGACAGGGTGACGCCGAGCAGGCGGACGCCGAGCGCGACCGGTTCGAGCGGCGCGAGCAGCGCCAGCGCCACCTCCTGGATGCGCGCCGCGTCGGCGACCGGCGCGGGCAGGGTGCGGGCGCGGGTGAGGGTCCGGAAGTCGGAATAGCGCAGCTTGATCGAGATCGTCCGCCCCGCCTTGCCGGTCCGCTCGGCATGGCGGGCGACCGACTCGCTCGATTCGAGCAGCGCCGCCGCCAGGTCCTCGTGCGAATAGAGATCGTGGAAGAAGGTGTTCTCCGACCCGATCGACTTGCGCACCCGATCGGGCCGCACCGCGCGATGATCGATCGCGCGCGCGGCGAGGTAGAAATAGTCGCCCGACTTGCCGAACTGCTGCCCCAGGAATTCGCGGCTGCACCGGCGCAGGTCGGCGCCGGTGTGGATGCCCAATTTCTCCATCCGCGTCGCCGTCACCGGCCCGACGCCATGGAAGCGCCCGACCGGTTGCATGGCGATGAAGGCCAGGCCCTGGTCCGGCCGGACGACGCAGAGCCCGTCGGGCTTGTTATGGTCGGAGGCGAGCTTGGCGATGAACTTGTTGTAGGAGACCCCGGCCGAGGCGGTCAGCCCGGTCTCCTCGCGGATGCGGGCGCGGATCTGGCGGGCGACCTCGGTCGCGGTGGCGATGCCCTGATGGTTGTTGGTGACGTCGAGATAGGCCTCGTCGAGCGACAGCGGCTCGACCAGATCGGTATAGTCGGCGAAGATGAGGTGGATCTGGCGCGACACCTCCCGATAGACCTCGAAACGCGGGCGGACGAAGAGCAGGTCGGGACACAGCCGCCGCGCCAGCGCCGACGCCATCGCCGATCGCACGCCATATTTCCGCGCCTCGTAGCTTGCCGCCGCGACGACGCCGCGCTCGCGGGTGCCACCGACCGCGACCGGCCTGCCCTTCAGCGCCGGATCGTCGCGCTGTTCGACCGACGCGTAGAAGGCATCCATGTCGATATGGATGATCTTGCGGCCACCTTCGCCGCTTTCCTCCCCATCCGCTGGCTGATCGGGCCGCTCCATGGAACAAAGCAGATACATCAACCGGTCCGCCCTTGCCAGCGGAGGATTCGTCGCAGCGAGGCCGAAGGAAGCGGAACCCGCCCGGAAGCGTGGCGTTTTCCCCAGATATTTTCCGCTGTCTTCAATGGAGAGAGACCATGGCCATCAAAAGCACGACGACCCGTTCGCGCTCGGGCGGCACGCGTTCGACGTCGCGCCGCCGGACCGGCAGCGGCGCCAAGACCACTGCCGCCAAGCGCACCCCGCGCGCCCAGGCGCTAACCGACGAGGCCAAGACGGCGATCCGCTCGGTCCGCACCCGCGCGACCCGCGCCGCCCGGAAGGTGCCGACCGACCGGACCAGCCTGTCGATCGCGGCCGGCGTCATCGCCGGCATCGTCGCCGCGGGCGTGACGATCTTCATGAACCGCGACCGGCTGAAGGCGGCCGCCAACAGCGGCGGCGAGCGGCTGCGCAAGGCGGCCGACGACCTGTCGACCATGGCGCACGAGCGGATCGACCAGGCGCGCGACAACATCACCCGCTTCCGCGGCCGCGGCCAGAACGGGGCCGAGGCGCCGGCGGAGACCTCGGGCATAGCGGTCAACGGATGAGGCTTGCCCGTCCCTTCGCGGGACGGGGACGGGCGGGAACGGATGGCGGCGCGGCTTCCCGGCCACGCCGCCATCCTGCATGATCGGGACGATGCGATTCGATCCGAACAGCGAGCGGTGGCGCTACGACCTGCGCCTGTTCATCCTCGCCTATGTGCTGGGGATCATCGCCTTCAGCGCGCTGCTGCCCTGACGCGGCGCCAGTCGCGCGATATCAGCCGCGCGATATCAGTCGCAGGCCTTGTGGAGCTTCCAGGCGAGGTAGGACGCCCCCAGGCTCGCCACCGCGACGATCAGCAGCGTCTCCGCCACCGACACGCCCATATGGACCATCGACGCCAGCACCAGCGTCGCGGCGACCATCGCCCCCGAATTGACGATGTTGTTGGCGGCCACGGTGCGCGCGGTCTGCGCCTTCGCAACGGTGGTGGTCAGGAAGGCGTAGAGCGGCACGACGAACATGCCGCCGGCGACGGCGATGCCGAGCAGGTCGATCATCACCCGCTCCGACCCCGGCATCTCCATGAAGGCGGCGAAATGGCGCAGCGCGCCGTCGGGCGCCGGCCAGTTGTGCGCGGTCCACCACATGTCGCAGACGAAGGCGCCCATCACCAGCGCCGCGACCGGCGAGCAGCGCGCCGAGACGGTGCCGCCGAGGATGCGGTTGATCGCGATCGAGCCGATCGCCACGCCGACCGAGAAGATCGCCAGGAACAGCGTCGCCACGTCCTGGTTGGCGCCGAGCACGTTCTTGACCAGCGGCGGGAACTGCGCGGCGAGGATCGTGCCCTGCGCCCAGAAGAAGCTGATCGCGAGGATGGCGAGGAACAGCCGCCGGACGTGCATCGTGTCCGACACCAGCTTGATCGACGACCGGATGATATGGAAATCGACCCCGGCGTCCTGGGTCAGCGGCGGCGCGGGGGGCACTTGCCGCCCGGCCACCCAGCCGATCGCGGCGACCAGCAGCACGCCGATCGCGGCATGTTCGGCGGCGATCATGCCGCCGACGATGGTGCCCGCCAGGATCGCGATATAGGTGCCCGCCTCGACCAGGCCGGTGCCGGGCAGCACCTGGTCGTCGTCGAGATGCTGGGGAAGGATCGCATATTTGATCGGCCCGAAGAAGGTCGAGTGGGCGCCCATGCAGAGCAGCGCCAGCAGCATCAGCGGGATGTTGCCGAGCAGCAGCCCGCCCGCGCCCGCGATCATGATCAATATCTCCGCGGTCTTCACCACGCGGATGATCTTCGCCTTGTCGTGGCAGTCGGCGAGCTGGCCGGACAGCGCCGAGAAGAGGAAGAAGGGCAGGATGAACAGTCCGCCCGCCACCGCCGAGAAGGCCGCTTCCTGCGCCGGATCGTTGTAGATGCGGTAGATCACCAGCATGATCATCGCGGTGCGGAACAGATTGTCGTTGAAGGCGCCCAGAAACTGGGTGGTGAACAACGGCAGGAACCGGCGCTTGGCGAGAAGCCGGAAAGAAGGTGTCATGCGGGAATTCTGCGCCTTATCGGTTTCTAGGCATCGCTCGGGCCTCCCCATAGCCGATAGCCGTTGCGAGGTCCAAGCCGATAACGTCGGGGCGTGTCGGTTCCATGACCGCCCTGCCCATCTACGACCGGCCGGCCCGGATATTCCCGATCGTGCGGCAGGGGGGCTTATCTCTTTTCTCCATCCACGCTAGAGCATTGGTCAGAATGCTGACCTTGCCGAACATTCTCACCCTTTCGCGCATCCTGGCGGTGCCGATCCTGGTCTTCCTGCTGTGGCCCCAGCCGGGGAGGATCGACTATGCGATCGCCTTCGGCCTCTACGCGCTGATGGCGATCACCGACTATTTCGACGGCTATCTCGCCCGCGCGCAGGGAACGGTGTCCAAGCTGGGCGTCTTCCTCGATCCGATCGCCGACAAGATCATGGTCGCGGCGGTGATCCTGATGCTGGTGCTGACCGACGACGTGTCGGGCTTCGCGACGATCGCCGCGCTGATCATCCTGCTGCGCGAGATCGCGGTGTCGGGCCTGCGCGAATTCCTGGCGGGGGTGCGCGTGTCGGTGCCGGTCAGCCAGCTCGCCAAGTGGAAGACGACCTTCCAGCTCGTCTCGCTCGGCGCGATCATCCTGGGCGGCGCGCTGCCGGAATGGCCATGGATCGAACAGGTCGGCCTGTTCAGCCTGTGGGCCGCCGCGGTGCTGACGCTGATCACCGGATGGGACTATCTCCGCGTCGGCATCCGGCACATGGACTGAGCGGGGCACGGACCGGAACCATGGCCATCGAGCTGCTCTATTTCGCCCGGGTCCGCGAGGCGATCGGCCGCAGCGCCGAGACGGTGTCGCCACCCGCCGAGGTCGCGACCGTCGCCGCGCTGGTCGACTGGCTCGCCGCGCGCGGCGGCGGCTATGCCGAGGCGTTCGCCGACCGGGCGCGGGTCCGCGCCGCGATCGGCGACGGCTTCGTGACCCCCGACGCCCCGATCGCCGGCGCGCGCGAGATCGCGCTGTTCCCGCCGGTGACCGGCGGATGAGCGCGGCGATCCTCGTCCGCGTCCAGGCCGCCGACTTCGACGTCGGCGCCGAGCTGGCGCGGCTCGAGGCGCTCGGCGGCGGCGGCGTCGCGAGCTTCACCGGCGTGGTGCGCGGCGGCGGCGGACTGGAGGCGCTCGAGCTGGAGCATCATCCCGGCATGACCGAGGCGATGATGACGCGGATCGCCGGGGAGGCGGCGGCGCGCTGGCCGCTGCTCGGCGTCACCGCGATCCACCGCCACGGCCGGCTGCTGCCCGGCCAGCGCATCGTGCTGGCGGCGGCGGCATCGCCGCACCGCGCGGCGGCGCTGGAGGCGACCAGCTTCCTGATCGACTGGCTCAAGACACGCGCGCCCTTCTGGAAGAAGGAGCATTTCACCGACGGCGCCAGCCGCTGGGTCGAGGCGCGCGCCGAGGACGATGCCGCCGCGGCGCGGTGGGAGGCGAAGCGGGCATGACCGCGAAAGCGATGACAGGGGAGACCATCGAACGATGAGCGCCGAGGAGCTTCCCGACCTGCTGCTGGCCGTCGCCGACGGCGACCGCACCGCCTTCGCCCGCTTCTACGAGCGGACCTCGGCAAAACTTTTCGGCGTGGTCCTGCGTATCTTGCCGGAGAGAGCCATGGCGGAAGACGCGATGCAGGAAGCCTATACGAAGATCTGGCGCAACGCCGCGGGGTTCGATGCCCGGCGCGGCAGCCCGATCACATGGGCGGCGACGATCGCGCGCAACGTCGCGATCGACCTGCGCCGGCGCGAGCGGCCCGCCGGTCGCACCCGCGACGAGGATTTCGACTTCGACGCGCTCCGCGATCCGCAGGACGTGTCGGCCGAGCAGCTCGCCGCGCTGCGCGTCTGCCTCGACCGGCTCGATGCCGACCAGCGCGCGCTGGTGCTTGCCGCCTATCTGAACGGCGAGAGCCGCGAGGAGCTGGCCGAGCGGCTCGGCCATCCGACCGGAACGATCAAGAGCTGGCTGCACCGCAGCCTCGCCCGGCTGAAAGGCTGTCTCGATGGCTGACGACATCGACATGCTCGCCGGCGAATATGTGCTCGGCACGCTCGACGACACCGAACGCCGCGCCTTCCAGCGCCGGCTGCTGACCGACCCGGCCGCGGTCGCGGCGGTGGCGACATGGCAGGAGCGCCTGTCCCCGCTGCTCCTCGCCGTACCGGAAGAAGCGCCCCCGGCAGGACTGTGGACGCGGATCGGCGCGGACAGCGGCCCGGCCAACGACAATGGCCGCCTGCGCCGCTGGCAGGTCGCGACGGTCGCCGCCGCGCTCGTCGCGCTGGTCAGCACCGGCGTCGCGCTTCGCCCCCGCATCGAACCGGCCGCGCCCGCGCCACAGGTCGCGCAGCAGGCTCCCTCGCCGCTGTTCCAGTCGGTCGCCGCGCTCAGCGAACAGGGCGGCGCGCCGGCGCTGCTCGTCACCTATGACCGCGACCGCAAGGAGATGCGGGTGATGCCGGTGAACGTCGCGCCGCGTCCCGGCCACAGCCTGGAACTCTGGGTGATCGCCGGCAAGGCGGCGCCCAGGTCGATCGGCCTGATGCGCGAGGACGGCGCGACCGCGCTCGACCGCATGGCGCTCGACCTGCAGCAGGAGATGACGATCGCGGTGTCGGTCGAGCCCAAGGGCGGGTCGCCGACCGGCCTGCCGACCGGGCCGGTGGTCTATTCGGGCCGGATGGTCTCGCTGCCGACGAGCTGATAGGAGCCGGCGATGAGGATCGCCGCCATCTCCGACATTCACGGCAATCTCGCCGCGCTCGACGCGGTGCTGGCCGACATCGGCCGGCGCGGCGTCGACCGGATCGTCAACCTCGGCGACATCCTGTCGGGCCCGCTCGACCCCGCCGCCACCGCCGACCGGCTGATCGCGCTCGACCTGCCGACGATCCGCGGCAATCACGAGCGGCAGCTCCTGACCCTCGAGCCGGCGGCGATGGGGGCGTCAGACGCCCATGCCGCCCCGCTGCTCACCGACGCGCACCGCGCCTGGCTGACGAGCCTGCCCGCGACGATGCGGCTCGCGCCCGACATATTGCTCTGCCACGGCACGCCGGACAGCGACCTCGATTATTATCTCGACCATGTCGATGCGGCGGGCACGCGCGCCGCGACGCCGGAAGAGATCGCCGCCAGGACCGGGCCGGAAACCGCCGCGCTGATCCTCTGCGGCCACACCCACCTGCCCCGGACCCATCGCCGTCCGAGCGGGCAGATGATCGTCAATCCCGGCTCGGTCGGCCTGCCCGCTTATGCGGACGACCGCCCCTTCCCGCACGTCATGGAAAGCGGAACGCCGCAGGCGCGCTATGCGATCGCCGAGCGGCGGGCCGACGGCCGCTGGACCGCCGAGCCGATCGCGGTCGACTATGACTGGGAGGCCGTCGCCCGCACCGCCGAAGCGCGCCAGCGGCCCGACTGGGCGATCGCGCTCCGCACGGGACGAATGGGTTCCTAGCCCTCCTCGTCATTCCCGCTTTCGCGGGAATGACGAGGAGGTGAGGCAAGGGAAAGCCTTACTCCGCCTCGCGCAACGCGTCGGCGAGCAGCTTGAACTCCTTCTCGCGCGGGGAGCCGCGGCGCCAGGCGAGCGCGATGCGGCGGGCCGGATGGTCGGCGTCGAGCGGCTTGGCGACGACATGGGTGTTTTCGAGGATGCCGGCGTCGAGCGCCATCTTCGGCAGCAGCGTGACGCCCAGCCCGTTGTCGACCATCTGCACCAGCGTGTGGAGCGAGGTTCCCAGCATCGCCGCCTCGGCGCGCAGCTCGGGACGGTTGCAGGCGGCGAGGGCATGGTCCTTCAGGCAATGCCCGTCCTCGAGCAGCAGCAGCCGGCTCTCGTCGATGTCGTCGGCGACGATGCCGCGCGCGGGCCCGTCCATCTCGCCCTCCGGGAAGGCGACGAACAGCCGGTCGAGGAACAGGTCGACCGATTCGATGTCGCCGCAATGATAGGGCAGCGCCAGCAGCACGCAGTCGAGATGGCCGCGATGGAGCGAGTCGCAGGCGGCGCCCGTCGTCTCCTCGCGCAGGTAGAGCTTGAGGTCGGGCCAGGCCGACCGCAGCTTCGGCAGGATGCGCGGCAGCAGGAAGGGCGCGATCGTCGGGATCACCCCCATGCGCAGGTCGCCCGACAACGGCTTGCCCGCCGCGCGGGCGAGGTCGCCCAGCTCCTCCGCCTCGCGCAGGACGCGCTGCGCCTTCTCCGCGATGCGCAGGCCGAGCGGGGTGAAGCGCACGACTCGCCGGGTCCGCTCGACCAGGGTGATGCCGATCAGCGATTCGAGCTCGCGCAGCCCGGCCGACAGGGTCGACTGGGTCACGAAACAGGCGTCCGCCGCGCGGCCGAAATGGCCGTGATCCTTGAGCGCCACCAGATATTGGAGCTGCTTCAGGGTTGGCAGGTAGGTGGCCATTCATCGCCTCCTTCGATCATTAGTGGCGAAATAATCAATTTGAACACTCAGGTCCAGCCTGCCAAGACGCCATCACCGGATCATCCATCGCCTCAAAAGGAGACTCCCCGTGGCGCTTACCGTTGGTGACAAATTCCCGTCCTTCGTCCTGCCCGTGCAGCAGGGCGTCTCCGCGCTTCCGGCCGGCGAGACCATCGACACCGGCGATACCGGTGGCAAGTGGAAGGTCGTGTTCTTCTGGCCGAAGGACTTCACCTTCATCTGCCCGACCGAGATCATCGGCTATGGCGAGCTGCAGAAGGATTTCGCCGATCGTGACGCCGTTCTGATCGGCGCCTCGACCGACACCGATTTCGTCCACTTCGCGTGGCGCAAGTCGGACGAGCGTCTGGCCAATTGCGACTTCCCCTGGATCGCCGACAACCAGAAGAAGCTGGCCGACGCGCTCGGCATCGTCGATGCGGACGCCGGCGTCGCCTATCGCGCGACCTACATCGTCGATCCGCACAACGTGATCCAGCACGTCACGGTCAACGGCCTCAACCAGGGCCGCAACCCGCAGGAAGCCATCCGCGTCCTCGACGCCCTCCAGACCGACGAGCTCTGCCCGTGCAACTGGAAGGCCGGCGACGAGGTTCTCAAGCCCGCTGCCTGATCCCCTTTTCAGGTAGCCCGTCGCGCGCGTTCCCCCCACGCGCGCGACAAACGGGGCGCGGAGGACGATGGCCGGCCTCCGCGCCCTCTTTTTTTTGACCGTCGCCCCGTCCCGTTCGTTTGATTGTCGAGAGGAAGATTCGATGTCGCTCAAGGAATTCGCCGACGCCCTGCCCGACTATGCCAAGGACATCCGGCTCAACGTCGGCTCGCTGCTCGGCGACCAGACGCTGACCGAGCAGCGCAAATATGGCCTGCTGCTCGCCTGCGCCCATGGCTCGGGCTACAAGCCGATCGTCGAGGCGACCGAGGCCGAGGTGGCCGGCAAGCTGAGCCCCGAGGCGGCCAACGCCGCCCGCGCCGCCGCCGCGGTGATGGCGATGAACAACGTCTATTACCGCTTCGTCCATCTCGCCTCGAACAAGGAATATGGGCAGATGCCGGCCAAGCTGCGGATGAACGTGATCGGCTCGCCCGGCATCGAGAAGGACGATTTCGAGCTGTTCAGCCTCGCCGTGTCGGCGATGAACGGCTGCGGCCTGTGCATCGACAGTCATGAGAAGGTGCTGCGCCAGCACGGCGTCGCCGCCGACGTGATCCAGACCGCCGCGCGCGTCGGCGCGGTGATCAAGGCGGCCGCCACCGTCCACGCGACGGCGGTGTGAAAAATCCCGGTTTCCTCCCTGTTTCGGGGAGGAAACCGGCCACCTGACAAGCTGGACTTATCACGTACCGTTCAGGAACATCTTTGCAGGGCGCAACGGCCGGCCTATATTGGCCGTTCCCGATGGAGTGGGCCCTGAAGGATTTCGGATGTTCGACGGACTGATTTCCTACCTCGATTCGATCAAGGCGCGTGATCCCGCGCCCCGGTCCCGGTGGGAGGTGATGCTCTATCCCGGCGTGCTCGCGCTGGGGCTCCACCGCGTGGCGCACTGGCTGTTCCAGGCCGAGCTCTATTTCCTCGCGCGCTTCGTGAACCACTTCTCGCGGATGATCACCGCGATCGACATCCATCCGGGCGCGCAGATCGGCCGCAACTTCTTCATCGACCATGGCTTCGTCGTGATCGGCGAGACGGCGGTGATCGGCAACGACGTCACCATCTACCAGGGCGCGACGCTGGGCGGCACCAATCCGACCAACGGCGAGGGCGGCAAGCGCCATCCGACGATCGGCGACGGCGCGATCATCAGCCTGGGCGCGGCGATCCTCGGCCCGATCACGGTCGGCGCGCGCGCGCGGGTCGGCGCCAATGCGGTCGTCACCCGCGACGTCGCCGAGGGCCAGGTCGTGGTCGGCATCCCGGCCAAGCCGATGCTGGTCGATGCCAAGGAATATCAGAAGGGCTTCGTGCCCTATGGCACGCCGTGCAGCGAGCGCTTCGACCCGCAGACCCAGCAGCTCGAAATCTTGCGCTGCGAACTGGAGGTGCTGCGCGGCCGCATCGCCAAGCTGATCGACGAGCGCGACGCCGCGCGCGCCAAGATCGACGAGGATCGCGAACGGGCCTGATGGGGACGGTGGCCCCCTTCCCGGCCAAGCCCCTGCAAGTGGGGTTCGACCGGCTCGAACTGATGCGTATCCTCGATCTCTACGGCCGGATGGTCGCCGCCGGGCTGTGGCGCGACTATGCGATCGACCTGGGCCGCGAGGCCGCCTCCTTCGCCGCCTTCCGCCGCTCCGCCGAGCGGCCCGAATATCGCATCGAGAAGCGCCCCGCCCTGCGCACCCGCCAGGGCATGTGGGCGCTGATCGGCGAAGGCGGCTCGATCCTCAAGCGCGGCCAGGAACTGGGCCCGGTGCTCGCCCCGGTCGAGCGCCGGCTGATGAAGCTGGTCGACTGAACGACGCGCGCGGGGGCTCAGCCGAACCGCGCCGGGCGGAAGCCATCGAGCAGGTCGACCCGCGCCCCGTCGAGGATCTCGGTCGCGGCCCAGCGCCCCAGCACCGGCGCCAGCGTGACGCCGCTATGGGTGACGGCGACGTAGAGCCGGTCGACCTTGGGGACGAAGCCGACGATCGGGAAGCCGTCGCCGGGCAGCACCCGCTGGCCGATCGTGACCCGGTCGATCGCCGCGTCGCGGATCTGCGGCAGATAGTCCGCCGCGCCGGCCAATATGGCGCGGCCGATCGCGGCGGGATCGCCGGTGCCGCCGCCGCCCTCATGGCCGCTGCTGCTGCTGACGATGCGGCCGTCGACGGTCTGGCGGAAGCTGCTGTGCGGCGCGAAGACGAGCCGGTCGATCAGAGGCGGCTGCGGCTTGGTGTGGATGAGGATGCCGGGCGACGAGGTCAGCGGCAGCCGCACGCCCAGGCTCCGCGCCAGCGCCTCGCTGCCGAGGCCCGCCGCGAGGACGACCGCGTCGGCGCTCAGCTCGCCGTCGCGGGTGCGGACGCCGCGAACCTGCCCGCCCGCGACGATCAGCCCGGTGACCTCCGCCGGAAAGACGGTCCGCGCGCCATGCTGCCGGGCCCGCGCCAGCAGGGCCGCCACGGCCTCGGCCGGATCGACGCTGCCCTCCTCGGGAAAGAAGGCCCCGCTGGGATCGCCGGGCACGGTGACCGACGGCACCAGCCGGCGGATGTCGGCGCCGTCCACGGCCTGGCCGGCATAGCCCCAGCCACGGACCGTATTCAGCGACGCCGCGAGCTGCTGCGTCGCCGCCGCGTCGCCCCGCCAATAGACCGCGCCGCCCCAGCGCAGCGGCAGGGCCGCGCCCGGCTCCTGCTGCCAGGCGCGCCATCCCGCCATGCCCAGCCAGTTCAGCCCGAAATAGGGCCGCGACGACGCCTTGGTCGAGGCGTTGAGATAGGCGAAGCTGTTGCCGGTGGCGCCGGCGGCGGGGCCGGTGCGATCGAGGATCGTCACGTCCGCGCCGCGCTTGGCCAGTTCATAGCCGATCGCCGCGCCGAGGATGCCGGCGCCGATCACCACCACCTTGCGCGGGCCGCCCGGGGCGGCAAGCGCCGGCCGCGCCGATCCGAGCGCGAAGGCCGACGCCGCGAGCAGCCGGAGGGCTTGCCGCCGGTCCATGGTCAATGCCCCGCCGGCGTCTTGGCGAGCGCCTGCACCCGGGCCCAGACGCGCAGGAAATTGCCGCCCCACAGCTTGGCGATATCGTCCTCGCTATAGCCGCGCCGTTGCAGCTCCGCCGTCACGTTCGCCGACTCGCCGACGTCGTTCCAGCCGATCACGCCGCCGCCATGGTTGAAGTCCGACGAGATGCCGACATGGTCGATGCCGATCTTCTTCACCACATAGTCGAGCTGGTCGACATATTGGGCGAGGGTCGCGCGATATTGCGGATCGCCGGTGATGGCGTGGAATTCCTTGCTATATTGTTCGAACCGTTCGGCCGGCAGGACCTTGACCCCCGCCTCGGTCAGCGGCTGGATCCCCGCCACGCTATTCTCTTCGGGCACGCCATAGCGGCGGCGGACGGCGTTGCCCTGGTCGATCGCCTCCTGCGGCAGCGGACGGACCCAGGAGCTGTAGGCGTTGATCGCGACGACGCCGCCATTCTTCCTGATCGCGGCCAGTTGCGCGTCGTCGAGGTTGCGCGGATGATCGATGATCGCGCGCGCGTTGGAATGCGATGCGACGACCGGCGCGCGGGTCAGCGACAGCACCTGCGCGAGCGCCCGGCCCGAGATTTGCGACACGTCGATCACGATGCCCAGGTCGTTGAGCCTGGCGACCGCCGCGCGGCCGAGCGGCGACAGCCCGCCATGCTCGTCCAGCTTGTCGCCGCGCAGCAGGTTGGGCCGCGCCGAATCGGCGAGGTCGTTGTTGCCGGCATGGGTGAAGCCGAAGATGCGGACGCCGTCCCGATACCAGGCGTCGAGCTGCGACAGGTCCTTGCCGATCAGATGGCCGTTGAGGATGCTGAGGACGATCGCGAAGCGGCCCGACGCCTCGATCGCCTCCAGCTCGGCCGGCGACGTGGCGAAGGCCGCGCGCTGCGGATATTCCGCGACGACCGACTGGAGCGCGGCCAGCTTCTTCCGGCCCTGCGCCGCCGCCGCCGCATAGCCGGCCGGCGTGCGCGCGCCCTGCGGCACGAAGATCGCGATCACCGCGCCCTTCAGATGCCCGCGCTCGGCCTTGACGAGGTCGAACTGCGACGCGCCGTCCTTGCCGGCATCGAGATCGCCGCTGCCGAACTCGAACGGGATGTCGAGATGGTCGTCGAGCGTGACGTGCCGGTCCTGCAAGGCGGTGGCGGCCTCGATCTGGGCGGGCGTGAAGGGATCGGCCTGGGCGGCGGCGAGCGGCAGCAGCGTGCCGGCGAGCAACAGCGCCAGGGTCGAACGGATGGAGCGCTTGGTCATGGGAACCTCTCGATGAACCGGGGAAGGACTATTTCGCGGTGCGGGTGAGCTGGCGGGCGATGAGCTGCCAGCCCTTCGGCCCCCTGGTCCACACGTCGAGGCCGGGCAGGGTCGAGACGCGCTCGGCCGTCTCGCCCTTCGACACGAGGTGGAACGCGTAGGTCGCGGTGACATAGGCGACATTGCCGTAGGAACGAACCGCCAGGTTGCTGACGTCGACGGCGGTGAAGTCGCGGTCGGGGACGATGGTCCGGTCGATCTGCTCGGCCTTGGTCAGCACCGCGCCATCGGTGTGCCCATAGGACAGGTCGTCATGATAGGCGCGTTCGAGACCGGCGCGGTCCTTGGCCACCACGGCGGCCCGCCAGGCGTCGATCGCCTGGACGACCTGCGCGCGGACCTGGGGGGTGCCATGCTCCTTCACCGGCCCTCCCTCGGCCGCCTGGGCGGGCTGGACGAGGATCGAAGGGACGGCGACGGCGAGCAGGGCGCTCAGGAGGACGGATTTCATGGGAAGTCTCCGCGAAAGGGGGCTCAGAAGGAATAACCGAGGCGGGCGAAATAGGTGCGGCCGGCGCCGCCCTCGGGCGACAGGCCCGAATAGACCGAGACGACCGGGTTGCGGATCGCGGTCAGGACCTTGTCGGGATGGCTGCCGAACAGGTTGTTGACGCCGGCCGACAGCTTGACCCCCTCGAACAGCGCGTAGCCGGCGGCGATATTGACCACGACCTGCGGGCCGTAGCGCTGGTCGAAGGCCGGGTTGCTGGTGTGGCGGGTCCGGTAGACGCCGTAGCGCACGCCGGAGAGATGGGCCTCGAACGGCCCCGCGCCATAGTCGGCCGCCAGCCGCAGGAAGGTATCGGGGTTCGCCTCCTCGATCAGCGACGAGGCCTCGCGCCCGATCAGGACGAGCCCGCTGCCGCTCAGCACGGCGGGCGTGTCCTTGACGTGGGTGATCTTGGTCTCGTTCCAGTTGAAGCCGGCGCTCAGGTCGAGCCTGGCGCCCGACGCCAGATTGAACCGGTAGCGGGCCGTGGCGTCGATGCCGCGGGTCCGGGTGTCGACCGCGTTGGTGAAATATTGCAGGCCCGAATAGGTCGGGAAGCCGGCATTGGCCAACACCTGGCGGACCAGCGCCCCGGTCAGCGTCTCCGACAGGACGATCCGGTCGTCGATGCTGATCTGGTAGACGTCCAGTGTCGCCGAGAAGGCCGGGCTGGGCGTCCATACCCAGCCGGTCGACAGGTTGACCGACTTTTCGGGCTTGAGCGCCGTCGCGCCCAGCGCGCGGGCCTCCACGCTGTCGACCCGGGCGAGGCGGTTGGTGGCGAGCACGCCGTTGGTGATGTTCGGGATGGTGCGCGAATAGGCCGACTGGCCCAGCGACGGCGCGCGATAGCCGGTGCCCGCGCTGAACCGCCACGCCAGCGTCGGCGTGAGCTCGTAGCGGGTCGCCAGCCGGACGTTGGTGGTCGATCCGAAGTCCGAATAATGCTCGAACCGGCCCGACAGGGTGATCCGCAGCTTCTCAGTCGGCGAATTCTCCAGCTCCAGATAGCCGCCATAGACATTGCGGGAGAGGCGCCCGGCATCGTCGGGCGAGAAGCCGCCGAAGCCCTGCGAAGCCGGCGTCGCCACCTTGCCCGCATTGGGGCCGTCGAGGATCGGCACGCCGCCATTGGCCCAGGAGCCATAGTCGCCCTCGAACACCTCATAGGCCTCGTGCCGATAGGTCAGGCCGGCGGCGACGTTGAGCGGGGTCGGCAGGAACGCCACGGCGAACGGGCGCTTCCAGTCGAAGTTGACGTTGGTCTGCTCGTTCAGCAGGTCGCCGGTGTCGAACGCGGTCGGGCTGGCGGTGCCGAGGCTGGCGTTGTTGGTGTTCGACACCACGCTCTTGACCCGGTTGCGGCCGTAATTGGCGCTCAGGTCGAAATCGCCCGCGGCGGCCGAGCCCCAGCGCCCCCCCACGGCGGCGGCGGCGTCGCGCGACCGGATGTGGAGGAAGGGCTGGAACCCGTCCGGGAACAGAGCGCGCACCGTCTGGTCGGAATTGGGCTGGCGAAGATTGCCGAAGCCCTCGTCCTTGCGCCAGCCATAGCTGCCCTGCGCGTAGAAGGTCACCCCGCCGACGGTGGTCTCGCCGTTGATGAAGATGTTCTGCCGCTTGGTCGCGCCGCTGCCGTAGAACCAGTCGCGGTTCGGATAGCTCGCCTCGCGCGGGTCGCCGGCGAAATACATCTGGCGGGTGTCGGGCACCGACAGGCGGGTGCGCCCGATGTCCCACGCGTCGAAGGCGAAGCGGACGAAGCCGTCGCCCGGAAGCTTCAGGCCGAACGATCCCTCGACGCTCTTGGTCTTGCCGTCGCCCTTGTCGTTGATGCCGTAGAGCAGCGCGATGTCGCCGCCCTCGCTGCCCTGCTTCAGGACGATGTTGACGACGCCGGCGACCGCGTCCGATCCATATTGCGCCGACGCGCCGTCGAGCAGCACCTCGACCCGCTCCACCGCGCTCAGCGGGATGCTGTTGAGGTCGACCGTCTGGGCGCCCTTGGTCGTGCCGCCGCCGGCGTTGAGCTGCGCCGTCGCATGGCGGCGCTTGCCGTTGATCAGCACCAGCGTCTGGTCGGCGGCGAGGCCGCGCAGCGACACGCCCTTGACGAAGCTGGCGGCGTTCGACGACGGCACCGAGGTCGGGAAGTTGAACGAGGGCACGGTCCGCTGCAGCGCTTCCGACAGGGTCCGCGATCCGGTGTCGCGCAGGGTGTCGCCGCCGACGACCTGGATCGGCGCGGAGCTTTCGAGCGCGCGGGCATTGCCGCTGCGCGAGCCGACGACCACGATCGAGTCCTGCTCGTCCGGCTGGTCCTCGGCCTGCGCCGGGTTCTGCCAGCCCAGCAGTCCGATCGACGCCAGGCCCAGATAGAGGCGGGCCTTGTTCGGCGCCCGCCGCCGCGACGCGGGAAGGCGCGGATCGTGGCGGGAGGAGACGGGTAGATGTCCTTGGATGTTCACGGCGGATCTTTCTTGAAGGCTCATGGCGCGCGCGGCCGGAAGCGGCCGGTGCGCGGGGGCACAGGTCGCCGCCATGAGAGGCGATGGAAGAATATGGGACCGGCCTGCCTTCGCGACGGATCGCCGCGTCTACGGTTCGCTGATCGCGATCACGCCCCGCGCGGGTGCGGGGGCCGGTCCATGGGGGATGGTTTCGGCGCGCGGATCAGGCGCGCATCGAACACATGGCCTTGGCCGGCATCATCGCCGGCGGACGCGTGACGTCGAATGGGATCGGTGCGGACTCCACGCTCTGGATCTGCGCCCGGCCCCCCTGTTTTCTGCTCATCGATCTTTCCTGAGATGTTGAGAATTCAACCCACATCCATTTCTCTATCGATTAGATAGAAATAAATCCAGGAAAAATTATATTCTCTTCGGGAAAGCTCCGCTTGGCGGATGGGGTTCGAAGATCCAGCCGGCTCAGGCCGGCTGGAACCGATCGATCACGGGCAGCTTCACCGCCAGCTCGGCCGGCAGCAGCGCGACCACATGCCGCCGCGCCGCCGTCCAGAAGGCCGAGAGCAGCAGCAGCGCTGATCCGATGATCAGCGCGGTCAGTCCGAAGGAGAGATCGACCGCGCCGCTCTGCTTGATCAGGCTCGACAGCGCGAACAGGACATAGGCCAGCGCCGACACCATCAGCGCGCGCCGGTCGATCGCCAGCGCGACCAGCCCCAGGGCGACGTAGATCAGGATGACGAACGCCGCCTGCGCCGCGGCCGCCTCGCCGTGCAGCATGCCGAGCCCGGCGAAGATCGGATGGACCAGCATCGGCGCCGCCAGCAGGTGGAGCCAGAAGGCGACGTCGGTCCGGCGGGTGGTGCGGGTCCGGTCGCCCATGTCCCACCACATGGCGAGGGCGAAGACGCCGAGCCCCGCGAGCAGGACCAGCTTGAGCATGTGATCGGCGAGGATCGGCGCCGCCGCGACGGCGAGCGCGAGCGACAGGGCGGCCAGCGTCGCCGCCCCGGCCGCGACCGTGATCGGCACATGGAAGCGCCGCCAGTGCAGCCAGACGCCGCCCGCCGACAGCGCGGCGCCGGCCGCGATGGCCAGCGCGGAGAGCCGCTCGTCGCCCGGTCCCGTCTCCGTCAGGCCGAGCGCCGTCAGCAGCAATATCACGAGACCCGCGAACAGCCCGCCCGCGAAGGCGAGCAGCAGGACGATGCTGGGCAGCGCCATGCGCCGCTCGCGCGTGAAATATTCGGCGAGGCCCCAGGCCGCGCCCGCCACCGCGAAGCCGGCGAAGGGCGACGGTCCGTGGTCGGGAGCCAGCAGCCGGACCATGTTGCCGATCCAGCCCATCGCCACCAGCATCAGCACCGTCGCGATCGAGACGAAGATGTCGTTGAAGCCGGTCAGCAGGCGGAAGCTCTCCTCGTCGACCGCCGGCACCGCGCGCTGGGCGGCGACATGGGCGCGCAGCGCGCCGGCCGCGTCGGGGCTGATCGCCCCGGCCTGCACCGCGGAATCGATATCGCTCTCGCTGTACATGGGTGTTTCTCCCGATCCTGTGGGCGGGAGATTAGCAGAACTGTATTATAAGAACAATACAGTCTTGGCCGACGGTCAGGCCATGCCCTCGCTGTCGAGGGCGTAGCCGGCCGAGCGGACCGTGCGGATCAGGTCGGGCGCGTCGGCGAGGTTGATCGCCTTGCGCAGGCGCCGGATATGGACGTCGACGGTGCGCGGCTCGATGTCGCTGTCGCGGCCCCAGACCGAATCGAGCAGCCGCTCGCGCGAGAAGACGCGGCCGGGATGCTCGAGGAAATGCTTGAGCAGCCGGAACTCGGTCGGCCCCAGGCTGATCGGCGATCCGCCGCGGCGGACGCGGTGGCTGGCGGTGTCCATCTCGATGTCGGCGTAGGACAGCCGCTCGCCGGCCAGCGCCGGACGGACGCGGCGCAGCACCGCGCCGACGCGCGCGACCAGCTCGCGCGGGCTGAACGGCTTGGTGACATAGTCGTCGGCGCCGGTTTCGAGGCCGCGCACGCGATCCTCCTCCTCGCCGCGCGCGGTGAGCATGATGATCGGCACGTTGGCGGTGTCGGCCAGCCGGCGCAGGCGGCGGCAGACCTCGATCCCCGACACGCCTTCGATCATCCAGTCGAGCAGCACCAGGTCGGGCGGGGTCTCGCGCGCCAGCAGGATCGCCTCCTCGCCGTCGGCGGTGCGCTCGACCTCGAAATCCTCGCGTTCGAGGTGCCAGCTGACCAATTCGGCGAGCGCCGCGTCGTCCTCGACAAGCAGTACCCGGGCACGTGCCATCAAATATCTCCGCTGAGCGGGTCTTCGCCCTTCGCGCGTTCCGCCATCTGCTGGCCGGTCGCCGCGAAATAGACCATTTCGGCCACGTTGGTGGCATGATCGCCGATCCGCTCGATATTCTTGGCGATGAACAGCAGATGCGTCGACGCCGTGATATTGTGCGGATTTTCCATCATGTAGGTGAGCAGGGTGCGGAACAGGCTGTTGTAGAAATCGTCGACCGCCTTGTCGCGCGCCGCCACGGCCACCGCCGCCTCGGCATCGCGCAGCACAAAGGCGTCGAGCACGTTGCGGACCATCTCGGCCGCGATCTTGCCCATCGCCGGCAGCACCGCCATCGCCTCCATGCCGCGCGCTTCCTGGAGCAGCGCGATCCGCTTGGCGATGTTCTTGGCATAGTCGCCCATCCGCTCGACCACGCCGGCGATCTTGAGCGCGGCGAGCACCTCGCGCAGGTCGTCGGCCATCGGCGCGCGCAGCGCGATCAGCCGCACCACCTGGCGCTCGACCTCGGCCTCGAGCTCGTCGATCCTGCGATCGCCCTCGACGATGCGGACGGCGGATTCGAGGTCGCGATTGACCAGCGCCTCGAGCGCGCCGATGATCGCCGCCTCGGCGCGGCCGCCCATCTCCGAGATCAGCGCCCGGAGCTGGCCGAGATCCTCGTCGAACGCCTTGACGGTATGTCCCGATGCCATCGCTTCACTTCCCTTCGGCTCCGGGGGCCGGCGCCGCCTTGGCGCGGCCTATGGGAGCTAGTTGTTGCACTATGATGACAATGCATCCCCCGACAAAGCCGGAAATGTTACAGTCACGGTCGTGCCCTTTCCGACCCGCGAGGCGATGTCGAGCACCGCGCGATGCCGTTCGGCGATATGCTTGACGATCGCCAGGCCGAGGCCGGTTCCGCCGATCGAGCGGCTGCGGCCGGCATCGACCCGGTAGAAGCGCTCGGTCAGGCGCGGCAGATGCTCGGCCGGCACCCCCTCGCCCTCGTCGGCCACGCGGAGGCGCACCTTGCCCTGCATCGAATCGAGCAGCACCCGGATCGGTGTCCCCGATTTGCCATATTTGATCGAGTTGCCGATCAGGTTGTGGAGCAGCTGGGCGATCTGCACGCGATCGGCGCGGACGTCGGGGACGCGGGCGATGGTCAGCTCGATCCGGTCGCGGTCGCCGTCGTCGCGCATGCCCGAGCGGATCACCCCCACCACCTCCTCGACCACCGGGCCGAGCGCGAGCGGGGTCTGCGGCGTCGAGAAGCGATCGGCCTCGATCCGCGACAGCGAGATCAGGTCGTCGACGAGCTGCTGCATGCGCTTCGCCTCGCCCATCATGATGCCCAGGAAGCGCTGCCGGATCGCGGTGTCCTCGGCGCCGCCGCCCTCGCCCAGCGTCTCGATGAAGCCGATGATCGTCGCCAGCGGGGTGCGCAGCTCATGGCTGGCATTGGCGACGAAATCGACGCGCATGCGCTCGGCGATCCAGCTTTCGGTGCGGTCGCGCAGGGTGACCAGCCTGGCGCCGCCGGCGATGTGGCGGACGCTCATCACCCAGCGGCGATCGGCCTCGCCGATCCCGGCGATCTCGACCGGGGTCTCGGTGTCGCGGTCGGAGGTGATCAGGTCGGCGGCGGCGGGATGACGCAGCGCCAGCCGGAAATCGCCCTGCACCCGCTCCGCGCCGAACAGCCGCCGGGCGGCGTCGTTGGCGGTCACGATCCGCTGCCGCTCGATGATCAGCAGCGCGTCGTCGACGGCGTCGATCACCTCCTGGGTGCGATCGGGCAGGTCGAGCACCGGGGCCGGGATCAGTGCCGGCGGCTCGTGCGGCGATGCCCCCGGCAGCCAGGCGAAGAAGGCGGCGATCACGCCGACCACCAGCGCCGCCGCCATCGGCGCGGACAACAGCCAGGCCGCCACCGCCACCAGGCCGAACGCCGAAACGGTGCGAATGCCCCTGCCGCGCTGCTTCACGGCGCCGTCCTCGCCGATATCCGGCAGCGGTTCATGCTTCATCCGTCCCCATTATAACCGAATTGTGAATTCTATCGGACATAAAAGCCAGCCCGACATTCCGGCCTCGCCTCGATCGGCGATTGGCGGTAAGACGGCGGGACGAGTGGGGGATGATTATGCGTACCGAGGATGACCAGCCCGAAGCGGAGCGACCCGACGACGCCGCGCCCGAGCAGGCGGAGACCGCGCAGACGCGCCGCGCGATGCTGCGGATCGGCGCGCTCGGCACCGCCGCCGTGGTGACGGTGCGTCCCGGCATCGCCCATGCCGCGGTCTCGGCGCTGACCTGCCAGATCCCGGTGCCGCAGAGCAGCCAGTCGAACAAGTGGATCAAGAACAACGGCGACGTGGTGAACCCCAACACCGCCAACAGCTACAAGCCGCCATCGTCGCCGCTGAAGGGCGAGGACGTCAAGAATTCGCTGAAATACGGCACCAGCTATCCGGGCTACAGCTCGCAGCAGACCGCCGCCTACAACAAGTACATCAAGAAGCTGACCATCGGGAAACAGGGCTATACCTGCTATGCCTCGCTCCAGAGTCCGGGCCGCCAGTAAGGCCGCCGGCCATGGCTGACCGGTGACGATCCCGACCTATCGCAGCGACTTCCCCCAGGATTGCCGGACGCACCCGATCGACGGGCTGACCCTGGTCTTCCACCGGCCGTCCGGGGCGACCCACTTCCTCGACAGCCCGCTGCCCGAGATGCTGGCGCTGCTCGCCGCCGCGCCGATGGACGCGGCCCGGCTGACCGCCGAACTCTGCGCGACGCTCGGCCTGCCCGAGCACGACGAGGCGCGCGCCGTGGTCGAGGCGCGGCTCGCCGACCTCGTCGCCATCGGCCTGGTCCAGCCCGGCTGATGCACGGCTTCGACGTCAGGGTGGGCCCGATATCCTATCGGATCGGATCGGCCTGGGCCGCGCCGATCGTCGCGCTGCGCCGCCTCTACGCCGGCTATCCCGCGCCGGACGAGGGCATCGCCACGGTGACGGCGCGGATCGGCCCGCCGCGCCCCTGGCGCCGCTGGGTCCGCCCGCAGGTCGCGATCGAGGGCGACCACAGCCTGCCCGACACGGTGCCGATGGCGTTCGACCACGCCCTGCTGGCGATCGAGATGGCGATGAACATGCAAGTGGCGCTCGGCGAGTGCCGCCACCTGCTGATCCACGCCTCGGCGGTCGAGCGCGGCGGCAAGGCGCTGATCATGCCGGGCGATTCCGGCTCGGGCAAATCGACCCTCGCCGCGCTGCTGGCCGAGCGGGGCTGGCGGCTGCTGGCCGACGAGTTCGTGATGATCGACCTGGCGACCGGCCGGGTGATCCCCTTCCCCCGCGCGATCAGCCTGAAGAACAGCGCGATCGCCGAGGCCGAGGCGCGGATCGCTGATCCCGCCCGTTTCGGCCCGCATCTGAGCGCCACGCCCAAGGGCGAGCTGCGCCACCTGCGCCCCAACGCCGAGGCGATCGCCCGGATGGACGAGCCGGCCGAGCCGGCGCTGATCCTGTTCCCCTCCTACGGCTTCGAGCCGGCCAGCGACGGGGTCAGCCGGTCCGAGCTGTTCATGCGGCTGACCGAGGGATCGACCAACTATATCGCGCTCGGCGAGCCGGCCTTCGACCATGTCCTGCGGATCGCCGGGACGATCCCCGCCGCGCGCTTCGCCTATCCCGACACCGACAGCGGCATCGCGATCGTCGAGCAGTTCTGCGCCGAGGCCGGCCTGTGAACCCTCCGGTCATGAGGGATGCGCGCGCGCTGGCGGCCGCGCTTGCCGATCCGGTCTCGACGCTCGGCCTCGCGCCCGACGGCTGGACGAGCCTGCTCGCCATCGCCCGCGCCGAGCGGCTCGACGGCAGCCTCGCCTATCGCCTCGCCGACATGCCGCTGCCGGCGCCGGTCGCCCGCGCGCTGGAGGATGCCCGCGCGCGGGCCGAATTCGGCCGGACCCAGGCGCTGTGGGAGGTCGAGATGGCGCGCCGCGCGCTCGCCCCGCTCGGCATCGCCCCGATCCTGCTCAAGGGCAGCGCCTTCGCCTTCGCCGGCCTGCCCGCCGCGATCGGCCGCGTGGTCGGCGACCTCGACGTCCTGCTGCCGCGCGACCGGCTCGACGAGGCCGAGGCGGCCCTGCTCGCCGCCGGCTTCGAATGGGCGAAGGACGACGACTACAGCCAGGCCTATTATCGCCGCTGGATGCACGAGCTGCCGCCGCTGGTGCATCGCGATCGCGGCGGCATGATCGACGTCCACCACAGCATCCTGCCGCTGACCGCGCGGCGCCGGCCCGACGCCGCCGCGCTGATCGAGGACAGCGTCGAGATCGCGCCGGGGCTCCGCATCCTCTCCCCCGCCGACATGATCGTCCACGCCGCGACCCATTTGTTCGCCGACGGCGACCTGGCCGGCGGGCTGCGCAACCTGTGGGACGTCGACCGGCTGCTGCGCCTGTTCACGGCGACGCCCGATTTCTGGACGCGGCTCGGCGCGCGCGCGCGCCGGCATCAGATGGTCGAGCCGGTCGCCCTGGCGCTGCGCCTCGCCGACCGGCTGTTCGCGACGCCGGTCGAACCGCGCCTCGCCGGCCACGACCGGATGCGCGATACGCTGTTCGTCCGGCGGCTGCTCGCGCGCGACGGCTGGGGCCGCGCGACCCGGCCCTTCAACCGGCTCGGCTTCTACGTCCGCTCGCACTGGATGCGGATGCCGCCGCTGATGCTGGCCCGTCACCTGTGGATCAAGGCGCGCGCCAAATGAGCGGCCCGCTGACGATCCGCGAACTTCCCTGGACCGATCCGGCCGAGTGGTTCGCCCGCCTGGCCGACCGGCCGGGCATCGCCTTCCTCGACAGCGCCGCCGAGGGCGATCCGCGCTCGGCGGCCTCCTATGTCGCGATCGATCCGGCCGAGGAGGTCGTGCTCGCCGACGGATCGATGGACGACGCACTGGCGGAGCTGCGCCGGCTGCACCGCCCCGACGACGCGCGAGGGCCCCTGCCCTTCACCGGCGGGCTGATCGGCCTGCTGTCCTACGAGCTGGGCCCGAGCGCGCTGGGCGTCGCCAGCCGGCACCCGCGCGATCCCGAGCTGCCGGCGCTGGTCGTGCGCCGCTACGACCTCGTCCTCGGCTTCGATCATCGGGCGCGCCGCTGCTGGGCCTTCGCCCGACCCCGCGCCGAGGCGAGCGCCGACGCGCGGATCGATCGCCTGCTCGCCGCCGCCGCGCCGGCCGCCGAAGCGGAAGCCCCGCCTCTCCACTGGATCGAGGAGACCGGCCCCGAGCGCCACGCCGCGATGCTCGGAACGACGCTCGCCTATATCGCGGCGGGCGACATCTATCAGGCGAACATCAGCACCCGCTTCGTCGCGGAGCGGCCGCCGGGCCTCTCGCTCGCCGCCGCCTATCGCGCGCTGCGCCGTCGTACCCCGGCCCCGTTCGCCGCCTATCTCGACCTCGGCCGGGGCTGCGCGCTGCTCAGCGCCTCGCCCGAGCGCTTCGTCCAGTGCGACGCGGGCGGCGCGATCGAGACCCGGCCGATCAAGGGCACCGCCCCCCGCGCCGCCGACCCCGAAGAGGACCGGCGGACCGGCCAGCGACTCGCCCGCTCGGCCAAGGACCGCGCCGAGAATCTGATGATCTGCGACCTGCTGCGCAACGACCTGTCGATCGTCGCCGAGGAGGGCAGCGTCACCGTCTCGCAGCTCGCCCGGCTCGAGGGCTTCGCCTCGGTCTGGCACCTGGTGTCGGCGGTCCATGGCCGGCTCCGGCAGGGGCGCGACGCGATCGACCTGATCGCCGCGACCTTCCCCGGCGGGTCGATCACCGGGGCGCCGAAACGCCGCGCGGTGGAGATCATCGACGCGATCGAGGATTCGGGGCGCGGCCCGTTTTTCGGGATCGTCTTCGCGCTGGGAACGGACGGCGCGATGGACAGCTCGATCATCATCCGGTCGATCGCCGCCACCCCGACCCGGCTGGTCGCGCGCGCGGGCGGCGGCATCGTCGCCGACAGCGCGCCGGCCGCCGAATATGCCGAGCTTCGCGCCAAGGTCGACCCGGTGATCGCCCCGCCGCCATCGCCGTGCGACGACGGTTGACGAAGCCTATTGACACGATATTGCAGGCATATTGAAACAGGCGTACCGAACTGTTACATGGTAGTCGTAGACAAGGATGGACTGCCGGTGGCTGCATCGAAGAAGGCCGATTGTTGTGGCGGCGACATGACGGGTCTCAAGAAGACCGCAGCGACTCGCGTGTTCGAGGCGGCGCGCGATCTTTTCTACCATCGCGGCATCCGCGCCGTCGGCGTCGACGAGATCGTCTGCAAGGCGGGCGTGACCAAGCCCAGCCTGTATCGCGCCTTCGCCTCCAAGGATGATCTGATCGCCGCCTGCCTGGAAGAAAGCGGCCGCGAAAGCCGCGCCGCGCTCGAATCGGTGCTGGAGGAAGGCGGCGAGAATCCGCACGACAAGCTCCGCGCGATGATGCGCCATTTCGCCCGCAAGATCGCCGCCCCCGATTTCCGCGGCTGCCCGATGAGCAACACCGCGGTCGAGATTCCCGAGCCCGGCCATCCGGGCCGCACCGTCCTCGAAAATTGCAAGGCCGACATGCGCGCGATGATCGCGGCCGTGACCCGGCAGCTCGACATCGACGATCCCGAGGAGCTGGCCGACGGGCTGATGCTGATCATCGAGGGCGGCATGGCGACCCATCACATCTTCGGCAGCCAGGGCCCCTGCGCGACGATGGTCGCGGCGAGCGACGCGCTGATCGACGCCTATCTGGCCAAGCGCCCCGCCTGACGAACGGCGGAAGCCCGCCTCTTTTCCTTTCATTTCGCTGACGAGTCCGTTCCCGCCGGGTTCAGCCCCGCCGTGCGATTCGGGAACCTGTGCTGGCGCCGATCATTGACGCCGCCACGACCGATATTCGGAAGTGAGAGTGAGAAGGAGAAATCCGATGCGTACACCGATCATCCTGGCGCTGATGGCTGCGGTCGCGGTTCCGTCGATCGCCCAGGCCCAGTCGCTCCGCGAGGCGCGCGAGAGCCAGCGCGACGTCCGCGAGCAGCGCCGCGACCTGCGCGACGCCCAGCGTTACGGCGACCGCCACGACGTCCGCGACGCGCGCAAGGACCTGCGCCACGCCGAGCGCGAGGCGCGCGAGGACTGGCGCGACTATCGCCAGTCGCACCGCGACGTCTATCGCCGTCCCGCCTATGTCGGCCCGCGCGGCTATGCCTATCGGCCGGTCGCTCCCGGCCATCGCTTCGCGCCGGCCTATTACGGCTCGCGCTATGTGATCAACGACCCGTGGCGCTATCGCCTGCCGGCCACCACCGGCGTGAACCGCTGGGTCCGCTACGGCAATGACGTGGTGCTGGTGAACGTCCGCACCGGCCGCGTCGTCCAGGTCCATCGTTCCTTCTTCTGGTAAGGCGACGACGCCTGTCGGCCCCGGCATCCCCGCGATGCCGGGGCCGCTTGCATGTACTGTGTTAGGGGAATAGCACGGAGGCATAACCTCATCAGGATGCCCCCTTCCATGACCCTTCGTCCCATGCTGCTCGCCGCGACCTTCCTGGCGGCCATGAGCCCGATGCTCCTTCCCGCCGCCCGGGCCGCCGAACCCGCCGCCTCTTCCGCCGAGGACGCCGCGCTGACCAGGCTGTTCCACGACAGCGACGAAGCGTCGCTCAAGCGCAATCCGATCAGCGGCATGTTCCGCGGCGACATGCGCTATGCCGGCCGGCTCGGCGACTATGTCAGCGACGACTATTATGCGGGCGAGAAGGCCGCCGCCGAGGCGGACCTCGCCGCGCTCCGCAAGATCGACCGGTCGAAGCTGACGCCCACCGACCAGATCGCCTACGACGTGTTCCAATGGCAGACCGAGATCACGCTGAAGGGCTTCGCGCCCGACCTGATCGACGTCACCAAGGTCCAGCCGGTCGATCATTTCTCCGGCTTCCACACCTTCTATCCGGGCTTCGCCTCGGGCGGCGGCGCCGCGCCGTTCCACACCGTCCAGGACTATGAGAACAACCTGCAGCGGCACCGCGACTATGTGGTGATGGTCGACCGCTGGATCGAACGCTTCCGCCAGGGGATGAAGGCCGGCGTCGTCGAACCCAAGCTGGTCGTCAACAACATGATCGACCAGCTCGACCTGCAGATCGCGCAAGGGGTCGAGGGCTCGACCTTCTACGGCCCGGTCAAGGAATTCCCGGCCGGCATCCCCGCCGCCGACCAGGCCCGGCTGCGCGCCGCGACCGCCGCCGCGATCCGCGACGGCATCCTCCCCGCCTATCAGCGCTTCCGCGCCTTCCTGAAGAACGACTATCTGCCGGTCGCGCGCGACAGCGTCGGGCTGGTCGGATTGAAGGGCGGCGACAAGCTCTACGCCCATCTGATCGAGGTCAACACCACCCTGCCGCTCAAGGCCGAGGACGTCCACCAGCTGGGCCTGAAGGAGGTGGCGCGGATCACCGCCGAGATGGAGAAGATCAAGGCGCAGGTCGGCTTCAAGGGCAGCCTTGCCGAATTCTTCGTCTATCTGCGCGACGATCCCAAATTCCAGCCGCCCAGCGCCGAATGGCTGCGCGACGAATATTTCCGGATCGGCAAGCGCGTCGACCAGCGCATCCCCGAGCAATTCTCGCTGGTCCCCAGGAGCCCGCTCGAGATCAAGGCGGTCGAGCCCTATCGCGAGAAGACCGAGGCGGGCGGCAGCTATCAGCAGGGCACCCCCGACGGGTCGCGCCCCGGCGTCTTCTACTACAACACCTACGACCTGAAATCGCGGACCACGCCGGGCATGGAGACGCTCTACCTGCACGAGGCGGTGCCGGGCCATCATTTCCAGATCAGCCTGGCGCAGGAGAACACCGCGCTCCCCGCCTTCATGCGCTTCGGCGGCAACACCGCCTTCGTCGAGGGCTGGGCGCTCTATGCCGAGACGCTGTGGAAGGACCTCGGCATGGAGACCGATCCCTATCAGCGCTTCGGCGGCCTGTCGGACGAGATGCTGCGGGCGATGCGGCTGGTGGTCGACACCGGCATCCACGCCAAGGGCTGGAGCCGCGACCAGGCGCTCGACTATATGCTGACCCATTCGAACATCGGGAAAGCCGACGCCACCGCCGAGGTCGAGCGCTACATCGCGATTCCCGGCCAGGCGCTCGCCTACAAGATCGGCGCGCTGACCATCCTCAAGCTCAAGGCCAAGGCAAAGCAGGAGCTGGGCACGAAGTTCGACCCGCGCGCCTTCCACGCCCAGGTGCTCGACACCGGCGCGCTGCCGATGTCGGTGCTGGAGGCGAAGATCGACGCCTGGATCAAGGCATCGAAATAGGCGTCCGCCCGCCCCCTCGTCATGCCGGCGGAGGCCGGCATCTCAGGCGGCTCCTGCCGCGACCTCATCTCCTCCCTCCCGAGATGCCGGCCTCCGCCGGCATGACGGGTAATGGAGTCCCCCCGTGGCCGCGCCGCCTGATACGCAACGGCGCGGCCGACATGCGCGTCGCCGCCATGCCGGTCCGAAAGGGGATGGACCGGCAGCGTAACGCCGATCGCGGGCAAGGGTTTCCCGCCCGCCGAAATTATCGCGTCAGGCCAGCGCCTCGGCGATCAGGCGGCGGCTGTTGGCGATCCCGTAGAGGGCGATGAAGCTGCCCATGCGCGGGCCCTGCTCGGCGCCGAGCAGGGTCTCGTAAAGCGCCTTGAACCAGTCGCGCAGCGAGGCGAAGCCATGGGCCTCCTCCTTGCCGATCGCATAGACCTCGTTCTGGATGTCCTCGGCCGAGGCGTCGGCCGGCATCGCCGCCAGCTTCGCGTCGAGCGCGCGCAGCGCCGCCGCCTCATTATCGGTCGGCTTGCGGCGCTTGAGCGTCGGCGCGACGAAGTCGCGATGATAGGCGAGCGCATGGCCGATCAGCCGGTCGAGCTCGGGATATTTCGCGGCCGAGGCGTCGGGCACGTAATTGGCCAGATAGCCCCACACCTGCTCCTTCGACGCGTCGCCCATCACCCCGACGAGGTTGAGCAGCAGGCCGAAGGTGACCGGCAGCACATTGTCGGGCACCGCGTCCCCGGTCGCGCCGTGGATGTGGTGGACCGGATTGCCGAGCTTCTGCTCGATCGGCTGGCCGGGATAATTGCCGCGGAACTGCCAATAGTCGTCGACCGCCCTGGGGATCACGCCCATGTGGAGCTGCTTCGCCTTCTTCGGCTCGCGATAGGCGTAGAAGGCCAGGCTCTCCTCGGGCCCGTAGGTCAGCCATTGCTCGAGGCTGAGGCCGTTGCCCTTCGACTTGGAGATCTTCTCGCCCTTCTCGTCGAGGAACATCTCATAGTTGAAGCCCTCGGGCGGGCGGGCGCCCAGCTCGCGCGCGATCTTCGACGACTGGACGACCGAGTCGATCAAATCCTTGCCCGACATCTCGTAGTCGACGCCCAGCGCGACCCAGCGCATCGCCCAGTCGACCTTCCACTGGAGCTTGGCCTTGCCGCCGAGGATCGACTGGACGACCGTCTCGCCCTCATCGTCGAAGCGGATCAGGCCCTGGTCGGCGTCGACCACCTCGACCGGCACCTGCAGGACGACGCCGCTCTTCGGGCTGATCGGCAGCACCGGCGAATAGGTCGCCTGCCGCTCCTTGCGCAGCGTCGGCAGCATGATCCCCATGATGCCGTCATAATGGCGCAGGATATCCTTCAGCGCTTCATCGAACTGGCCGCTCTCATAGGCCTCGGTCGAGGAGCGGAAGTCATAGTCGAAGCCGAAGCGGTCGAGGAATTCGCGCAGCATCGCGTTGTTGTGATGCGCGAAGCTCTCATATTTGCCGAACGGATCGGGGATCTTCGTCAGCGGCTTGCCGAGATGGGCGCGCAGCATCTCCTGGTTTGGCACGTTGTCCGGCACCTTGCGCAGCCCGTCCATGTCGTCGCTGAACGCGATCAGGCGGGTCGGGACGTCCGACATCTCCTCATAGGCGCGGCGCACCATGGTCGTGCGCAGCACCTCGTTGAAGGTGCCGATATGCGGCAGGCCCGACGGGCCGTAGCCGGTCTCGAACAGCACATGCCCCTTGGCCGGCGCGCCCTTCTCATAGCGCTTGAGCAGCTTGCGCGCCTCCTCATAGGGCCAGGCCTTGGAGACGAGCGCGGCTTCGCGCAGGGCGACGGGGGTGATGCTGTCGGTCATATGGCGCCCCTGTAGCGACAGACCGACCGAAAAAAAACCGTAATGCCCATGAGGCCATCCAAGATCCTCCCCATCGCAGATGGGGAGGGGGACCGCCGAAGGCGGTGGAGGGGTGCGCCGGCGAAGCTGGCGCTGCGCGCCACCCCCCTCCACCATCCTGCGGATGGTCCCCCTCCCCATGCTTCGCATAGGGAGGATTTTGGGCGGGCTTTCCTGTTCCCCAATCGTTCCCGAGCCCCTACATATCGAGTCGAATGTCCCCCACGCTCCCCTATCCCGCGCTCTACGCGACCCATGGCGGCATCTGGATCGCCGGGCCGGACGGCGAGGTGCGCGGGATCGGGCGGGGCGAGGCGGCGGCGCGGGCGGCGGAGACGCCGATGATCGTGCTCAACGCCGCCGTCACCGCCGCCCGGCTGGGCATCGCCGACTTCTCCGGCCTCGACCTGCTCGAGCTGTTCGCCTTCGTCCATCCCGCGCGCTTCGCGGTGCCGACCCCGGCAGGGCTCGCCCGCGCGCTGGGGCTGGCCCCGCCGGTCGACGACGCCCGCGCGCCCGCCTTCCTGATCGCGGCCACGCAGGCGCTGCTCGCGCGGATGGCCGAGCCCGACGGCTGGGCCGAGACCTATGGCGCGTGGAACAGCGCCCAGTCGCTCGCCCGGCTGCGCTGGCCCTGGTCGGCGGCGGTCGGCCGGGTGCTGGCCGCGCCGGCCCGGCCCGAACGCGGCCTGTTCGCGCGCCTGCCCGAATGGGACGAGGCCGGCGGCCGTCCGCAGCCGCGCAACGTCCAGCTCGGCGAGGCGGAGACGCTCGACCGGCTCGCGCGGCTGGTCGGCGAGGGCGCCGAGGCGCGCGACGGGCAGAAGCTCTACGCCGCCGCCAACGCCCGCGCCTTCGATCCGCGCTTCGGCGAGGGACGGCCGAACATCGTCCTCGCCGAGGCGGGGACCGGGATCGGCAAGACGCTCGGCTATCTCGCCCCCGCCTCGCTCTGGGCCGAGCAGGCCGACGGGGCGGTGTGGATATCGACCTACACCAAGGCGCTCCAGCGCCAGCTCGACAAGGAGACCCGCCGGATCTTCCCCGACCCGGCGGTGCGGCGCGAGAAGGTCGTCGTCCGCAAGGGGCGGGAGAATTATCTCTGCCTGCTCAACCTGGAGGACGCGATCCAGGGCGGTTTCCAGAACCGCGCGGCGATCCTCGCCCAGCTCGTCACGCGCTGGGCGATGTACACGCGCGACGGCGACATGGTGGGCGGCGACCTGCCCGGCTGGCTGCCGACGCTGTTCCGCCGGGCCGGCTCGACCGCGCTGACCGACCGGCGCGGCGAATGCGTCTATGCGGGCTGCCCGCATTACCGGAAATGCTTCATCGAGCGGGCGGCGCGCGCCTCGGAAGGCGCCGACATCGTCGTCGCCAACCATGCGCTGGTGATGATCCTCGCCCAGCGGCGCGCCGACGAGGGCCACCCGCTCGGCCGGATCGTGTTCGACGAGGGGCATCACCTGTTCGACGCCGCCGACTCGACCTTCGCCGCCGCGCTGACCGGGCAGGAGACGATCGAGCTGCGGCGCTGGATCATCGGCCCGGAGGCCAAGGCGCGCGGACGGCGGCGCGGCCTGTCGGCGCGCCTGTCCGACGTCGCCAGCTATGACGAGGAGGGCGCGCTCGCGATCGAGGCGGCGTCGGCCGCGGCGACGCTGCTGCCTTCCGACGGCTGGCTGGGGCGCCTCGGCGAGAACCTGCCGCTCGGCCCGGTCGAACGGCTGCTCGCGGCGGCGCGCGCGACCGTCTATGCGCGGGCGAACGCGCAGGACGCCGGCTATGGGCTGGAGACCGATGTCGGCGAGCCCGATCCGGCGCTGATCGACGCCGCCCAGCCCGCGATCGAGGCGCTCGAGAGCCTGATGCGGCCGATGGCGCGGCTGCGCCAGCGGCTGGCAGCGGTGATGGACGACGCGCCCGACTGGCTCGACGGCCAGGCGCGGGCGCGGATCGAGGGCGCGATCGCCGGGCTCACCCAGCGCGGCCAGCTCGTCGCCGCCTGGATCGCGATGCTCGCCCGGCTCGGCGGCCCGCTCGACCCCGACTTCGTCGACTGGCTCGCGGTCGACCGGATCGAGGGGCGCGAGATCGACATCGGCCTCCACCGCCACTGGCTCGATCCCTCGCGCCCGCTGGCGGAAACGGTGCTCAAGCCCGCGCACGGCGTGCTCGTCACCTCGGCGACGCTGCGCGACGGGGAGGACTGGACGATCGCCGAGGCGCGCGCCGGCACCGTCCATCTCGACCATGCGCCCCGCCATATCGCGGTGCCGAGCCCGTTCGACTATGCCGCCCATGCCGAGGTGCTGGTCGTCACCGACCTCAAGCGCGGCGACGTGGCGCAGCTCGGCCAGGCCTATCACCGGCTGATCGCGGCGGCCGGCGGCGGGACGCTCGGCCTGTTCACCGCCATCTCGCGCCTGCGCGCCGTCCATGCCCGCATCGCCGACCGGCTGGCGCGCGACGGGCTTCCGCTCTACGCCCAGCATGTCGACCCGATCGACACCGGAACGCTCGTCGACATCTTCCGCGACGATCCGCACGCCTCGCTGCTCGGCACCGATGCGCTGCGCGACGGGGTCGACGTGCCCGGCGAATCGCTGCGGCTGGTGGTGATGGAGGGGGTGCCCTGGCCGCGCCCAACCGTGCTCCACGCCGCGCGCAAGGCGGCGGGCGGCGGCAGCGTCCATGACGACCGCATCGTCCGCGCGCGGATGCGGCAGGCGTTCGGGCGACTGATCCGCAGCGCCAGCGACCGGGGTCATTTCGTCCTGCTCGGCGCGGCGACGCCGTCGCGGCTGCTCGACGCCTTTCCGGGCGGGGTGCCGGTGCTGCGCGTCACCCTCGACGAGGCGGTGGCGCGGATCGCGGCGGCCGCCGGCACCCGCCCGACGGCCGATGCCGGCGCGTCAGGCGACGTCCTGCCGGGACTGACCGAATCCTAGCGCGACGAACCAGCCCGCGACCCCACAGCCGCCGAGCCAGATGAAGAAGGCGGCCGCGTCGCCGGTGAAGATGCAATAGAGACCGGGCAGGCAGGCGAGCGCGGCGAGCAGCCGACGGGTCCGCACGCTTTGTCCTCCGCCCGGCAGCCGGGCGGTGCGGCGGCGCTTGGGATCGCCGCGGCCGAGGATGAGGATGATCGCCGTCGAGAAGGCGATGGCGAAGATCGGGATGAGGATCGGGACCAGCATCGCGCTCACTCCGCCGGCTGGAGCGCGGGCGCGGTGGCGGCCCGGCGCAGGCGATCGCCATGGAGGCGCCACAGCATCCAGCCGCCCGCCAGCACGAAGGCGATGTCGAGCGCGACGATCACCGGCTGGCCGGCCTCGATCGAGCGCGCCCAGCCGGGACCGCCCGTCGCAAGGCGCAGGATCGGCAGCGCGATCATGATCGCCGCGCTCGCGCTCTGCACGATCGCGTCGAGCAGCGCGTTGGAGCGCAGCACGACGCCGCCGAGGATCGCGAGCAGGCAGGCGCCGACGAACGCCGCCGGGGTCCAGAACACCGCGCCGCCCAGCGGCATCGCGACCAGGAAGGCCGCGGCCGACACCAGCAGCGCGAAGGGCAGGCCGAAGCCGACCACCGTCACGGCGCGTTCGAGCCAGCCGAGCGAGCGGGCGCCTTCGCGGCGGCGCGCCAGCCACAGGCGCAGCCCGGTCAGGGTGACGTAGCACATCGCGAAGCCCAGCCCGAACCACACCGCCTTGGAGACGATCCCGGCGAAATTGCCGAAATGGATCGGCGCCATGACCGCCGCCAGGGTGCCGCCGGCCGAGGGCCGGGTACCGATCGACGGCTTGACCCGCTCGAACGCGCCGGTGACGCCGCTGTAGAGCAGGGTCTGCGGCTCCAGCCCGCGCTCGCGCGGCGGATGGAAGCTGGTCACCTGCGAATCGGCGCGGCCGAAATTCTCGATCGTGACGAAGGTCGGCGCCTCGCCCGTCCGCCGGATCGAATCGACGGTGATGCGATCGAGATTGCCGACGCCGACGATCCGCGTGTCGGGCTTGGCCGGGTTGCCGAACACGGCGTCGTTAAGCGCCTGCACGTCGCCGCCGAACGCCGCCATCGCGACGATCGGCACGCCGATCGTGCCGAAGAAGGAGAAGAAGCTGCCGGTGAAGGCGAGCAGGAAGGCGAAAGGCAGGCTCCAGGTGCCGGCGACGCTGTGGCGGTCGCGGTCGACCAGCACCGGATTGGCCTTCCGCCGCAGCGTGAAGATGTCCTTGAACAGGTGCCGGTGGATCAGCAGGCCCGAGACCGCCGCGACCAGCATGGCGAGGCCGAGGATGCCGGTGAGGATCAGCCCCCAGGGGTCGGGGACGTGGAGGCGGACATGGGTGTCGACCAGGAAGCTGCTCAGCGCGTCGTCGTTGCGCGGGCCGAACACCTCCTCGCCGGTGCCGTGCCGTTCGCTGGCGATCCGGCCGTCGCGATCGAGCTGGTAATAGATGCCGCGCGCGACGAGATCGCCGTCGGCGTCGGTCTCGTGCCGGTGGAAGAAGACGCCGAGATTGTGATCGCCGATCTCGAACAGGTCGGCGCCCTCATGATATCTGGCGGGGGTGCGCCGGCCGAGCTCGCGCACCGTGGCGTCGATCGGCCGCTCGAACGCCGAGCTGGTCTCGACATGCCCGGCCGACCATATGCCGATCTCCTCGGCGAACACCGCCACCATGCCGGTGACGACCACCGCATAGAGCAACAGGCCGAGGATGATGCCCGACCAGCCATGGACGGCCACCATCAGCTTGGTGTCTTCCTTCTGCAGGTGGATCATCGGCGTGCCTCCCCGGCGGCGGCCGGCTGGCCATGGGATCTGGTATCGAGGAATTTGTTCGCGACCAGCCCGGCATGGACCGCGAACAGGCCGACCGCGACGAGCGCGACCCGCCCGAGCCGCGAATCGAGGCAGGCGTGGAAGAACAGCGCCGCCCAGATCAGCGGCACCAGCACCAGCGGCAGGACGAGATTGTCGATCCCCGCCGCGCCGCCGGGCAGCCACAGCGCCATGCCGGCCATCACCACCAGCGCGACGATCACCGCGCCGGGGCCCGCAAAGCCGATCCTGATCCATCCGCGCATTCTGGGCGACATTGACGACCCTTGCCTCCGTTCGACGGCGGCCCTGCCACGCGTTCGAAATTCTGCTGTTGCGACTCGATATTAGTTACAAGCCCAATGCGCAAGTGGATTGCTATTGCGTTTGATTCGCATTAGCCAGCCGCCCGACGGCCGGGAACACCGGCAGCGACGAATTGGGGAAAGCGCATGTCGTTCAACAACAAGATACTCGCCGCGCTGATGGGCTCCGCCCTCGCCATGCCGGCCTTCGCGGCCGATGCCGATGCGGACGCCGCGCCGAACCGCGACGACATCATCGTCCTGGGCCAGCAGATGAAGGCCGCGCCCAACGCCGGCAAATCCGACGTGCCGCTGATCGAGACGCCCCAGGCGATCTCGATCATCTCGACCGAGCAGCTCAAGGCGCGCGGCGTCGTCCGCCTCGCCGAGGCGCTGCGCGGCGTCGCCGGCGTCTCGCGCAGCAGCACCTATGGCTATTATGACGCCTATCAGATCCGCGGCTTCGACGCGGCCTATGGCAGCGTCTACCTCGACGGGCTGATCAGCCAGAACGTCGCCGGATCGAACAACGAGCTCGCCGGCCTCGAACAGATCGAGGTGGTGAAGGGCCCGGCGTCGATGCTGTTCGGATCGGCGCCGCTCGGCGGCATCATCAACCTGGTCAGCAAGCGGCCGCGCGACGACGACTTCGTCGATGTCGGCCTCGCCACCGGCTCCTACAATCTGGTCGAGGGGACGGTCGACGCCAACATGCGGCTCGACGCGGCGGGCACCCTGCTCGCGCGGCTCAACCTAGTCTATCGCGACAGCAACGACTTCGTCCGCTTCGCCGACAAGAACCGCATCCACATCGCCCCGGCGCTGACCTGGCGGATGGGCGAGGACAGCGAGCTGACCCTGCTCACCCGCTACGAGCGCAACCATGACTCGCCCTGGTCGCCGGTCTCCGCCTGGGGGACGGTGCTGCCGAGCGCGCATGGCAAGCTGCCGATCGACTTCACCATCAACGGCAAGGATTCGAAGGCGATCCACAACCAGCGCTATTATCATCTCGGCTACGCCTTCAAGCACCGCTTCTCGGACGCGCTCTCCTTCGACCAGACGCTGCGCTACACGGACCGCAAGGTCTATTGGAACAACTGGATCTTCTGGGCCGGCTTCGTCGACGGCGCGGTGGTCGACGGCGTCCAGCAGGGGCATGTCGCCGGCCGCTACGTCTACGGCCCGTTCCGCCAGCGCGACAAGGACCTCTCCACCGACGGCCATTTCACGCTGAGGGTCGAGACCGGCCCGGTCAGCCACGAGATATTGGTCGGCCTCGACTATCGCCGGAACCGCAGCCGCTTCGCCGATGACGGCGGCAATTTCGATCCGAGCGCCAACCCGCTCGACATCCTCGCCCCCGACTATGATCGACCCTTCGTCCACGATCCGGCGGCCGCCTATGGCGGCGGCGGCAAGTCCGACCAGACCGGCCTCTACATCCAGGACCATGTCCGCTTCGGCGAGCGCGCGACGCTGACCCTGGGCGGCCGCTATGACTGGGCGCACAGCGACGGCGGCGTGAAGGACCACAAGTTCAGCCCGCGCGTCGGCGCGACCTACGTCGTCCTGCCCGGCGCGTCGCTCTATGCGAGCTGGTCGAAATCCTTCGTGCCGCAGGCCGGCTCCTTCACCGTCGCCGGCGACGCCCTGCCGCCCGAGACCGGCCGCAACATCGAGACCGGCATCAAGGTCCAGAGCCCCGACAGCCGGCTGACCGGCATGGTCTCGATCTTCGAGCTGACCCGGCAGAACGTCGCGACCGAAGACCCGGCCAACCCCTTCTTCTTCATCAGCACGGGCGAGCAGCGCAGCCGCGGCGTCGAGGTCGAGGCGACCTGGCGGCCGACCCCGGCCTGGACGCTGTCGATCGCCTATGCCTATCTCGACGCCAAGATCACCAGGGACAACCTCCTCCCGGTCGGCGCGCGGTTGCAGAACGTGCCCAGGCACAACCTCAACCTGTTCGGCGAATATGTCGTGCCGCAGGGGCCGCTCGCCGGCCTCGGGCTGAACCTCGCCTTCCAGTACAACAGCGACAAGATCGGGGCGAACTATCCCGAGGATGTCAACGGCGACGGCGTGCCCGATCCGATCGCGGCCTTCACGCTGCCCAGCTATGCGCTGGTCGACGCCGGCATCTCCTACCGCTTCGGGCCGTGGGGCGTCCGCCTCAACGTCAACAACCTGTTCGACAAGCGCTACTTCCCCGACGCCTGCTGCGTCGACCGCGTCACGCCGGGCGAACCGCGCAACTGGCGCCTCTCGCTCACCCGCAGCTTCTGATCCCGGAGCCCGTCACCATGAATCGTCCCAGCCTCGCCCTGCGCCTCGCGCTCGTCGCGACCACCGCCCTGCTGCCGATCGCGGCCCATGCCGCCGACGCCGCCGACGCGGACGCCGATGCCGCCGACGCCAGCCAGCAGATCATCGTCACCGGCCTGCTCGAACGCACCAACAGCGGCACCAAGACCGACACGCCGCTGACCCAGACGCCGCAGGCGCTGACCGTCGTCACCGACGACGTCTACCTGGCGCAGGGCGCGCTCTCGGTCTCCGACACGCTGCGCTACGTCTCGGGCGTGATCGCCAATCCCTATGGCCCCGACAGCCGGGTCGACGGCGCCTTCATCCGCGGCATCGACGCGCTCCAGTTCCGCGACGGCATGCGCGACATCTTCAGCTATTATGCCAGCATCCGCGCCGACCCGTACAACTTCTCCCGCGTCGACGTGGTGCGCGGCCCGGCCTCGGTGCTGTTCGGGCAGGGCTCGATCGGCGGGCTGATCAACCTCGCCTCCAAGGTGCCCGAGTTCCAGACGGCGGGCGAGGTCTCGCTGCGCTACGGATCGTTCGACCGCAAGGAGGCGCTCGCCGACCTGACCGGGCCGCTGACCGACGGCCTCGCCGCCCGCATCGTCGCCCGCGTCCGCGACGCCGATACCCAGACCGACCATGTCCCCGACGACCGGGTGATGGTGTCGCCGTCGCTGCGCTGGCAGCCGGGCGAGGACACCGACGTCACCCTGCTCGGCCTCTACCAGGAGGATGACGGCGGCTCGACCGCGCAGTTCCTGCCGCTGGTCGGCACGCTCTACCCGAACCCGAACGGCAAGCTCGGCAACGGCCTGTTCATCGGCAAGCCGGGCTGGGACCGCTATGACGGCCGCCTGCTGCAAGGCACCGGCATCGTCGAGCATCGCCTGAACGACCAGGTGAAGCTCAGCCTCAAGGCGCGCTATATCGACAGCGACGTCACCTATCTGACCCATTATCCGGACAGCTACGCCAATCCGGACGATCCCTATCTCGATCCCGCCAAGCGGATCATCGGCCTCTATGCCGACGGCAGCTATGCGCGGATGAACATCTTCTCCACCGACAACAACATCCAGTTCAAGTTCGACACCGGCGCCGGCATCGAGCATCTGGTGCTGGCCGGCATCGACTATAGCTGGAACCGCGTCCGCAAGACCGGCGGCTTCGACTATGAGTTCATCGACATCTACGACATCGATTATGCCGCGCTGTCGAACTTCGGCGGCGGCCTGCCGACCGCCTTCACCTCCAGCGAGGACACCCGCCAGAAGCAGATCGGCGTCTATATCCAGGACCAGGTCCGGCTGTGGGACCGCGTGTCGATCGTCGTCGGCGGGCGGCGCGACCATGTCCGCACCAAGGCGGCGGGCTCCCCGGCGGAGAAGGAGAACGCCACCACCTTCCGCGCCGGCATCATCGCCGAGATCGTCAAGGGCGTGTCGCCCTTCTTCAGCTACACCGAATCCTTCGAGCCGATCTCGGGCACGACGATCACCGGCGACCCGTTCAAGGCGAAGACCGGGCGGCAGTTCGAGGGCGGCGTCAAATTCCACCCCGACGCCCGGACGCTCGTCACCCTGACCGCCTATGACATCCGCGAGCACAACCGCCCGGTCGAGATCGTCATCGACGACGGCAGCGGCGGCACGATCCGGGGCCAGACCCAGATCGGCACGATGACCTCGAAGGGTTTCGAGGTCGAGGCGAGCCGCGACCTGCCCGGCAATTTCCAGCTCATCGCCAATTACAGCTACAACAAGGCCGAACCGAGCGACACCGGCGTCCAGCTCGACAACGTCCCGAAGAAGAGCGCGTCGCTTTGGGGCACCAAGACCCTGGCCGTCGATCCCGACACCAGCCTCCGCCTCGGCGGCGGCGTCCGCTATGTCGGCGTCAACTATTCGCGGACGATCGGCGCCACCAGCACCAGGATCGTCCGCACCCCGTCCTACACGCTGTTCGACGCGCTGGCGGAGGTGAGCTGGCGCGACTGGTCGTTCGCGATCAACGCGACCAACCTGTTCAACAAGAAATATTATGCCGCCTGCCTGTCGCGCGGCGACTGCTTCATCGGGGCGGAGCGCAACATCTTCGCCACCGTGACCCGGCGTTTCTGAGCCCGAACGGCGCCCGGTCCCGGCCCATGCCGCGATCGGGCGCCGCTGCGGTCTTCCTTCCGTCGCATCTTTCGGGCATCACCGGATCATGCCGAAGGAGAGCCCGGGGATCGTGAAGAAGCTGACGCTGTTGCGCCATGCCAAGTCGGGCTGGGACGATCCGGTCGCGCGGGATTTCGACCGTCCGCTGAACGGCCGCGGCAAGCGCGCCGCGCACCGGATCGGCCAGTATCTGCGCGATCACGACATGCATTTCGACCATGTCGTCTCCTCGCCCGCCGCCCGCTGCGTCGAGACGATCGAGCATCTGGCCGAGGGGACCGGCGAGACGATCGCCCCCGCCTGGGACAAGCGCGTCTACCTCGCCTCGGCGGTGTCGCTGCTCGACGTCGTCCAGGAGGCCGACGACCGCTACGACAATCTGCTGCTGGTCGGCCATAATCCGGGGCTCGAGGATCTGGTGCTGATGCTGGTCCCCGACCGCCCCGACGACGCGGCGCGCGACCAGGTCGAGGAGAAATTCCCGACCGCGAGCATCGCCGAGATCAGCTTCCCGGTCGAACGCTGGGACGACGTCCGCCCCAATGGCGGCCTGCTGTCGCTGTTCGTGCGGCCGCGGGACCTCGACCCCGGACTGGGGCCGGACCAGGACTGACGTCCTCTCCCCGTCATCCCGGCGAAAGCCGGGATCTCACTTTTCTTCGCCCAGCGCCGCGAAGCCATGACAAGGCAGGGAGATCCCGGCTTTCGCCGGGATGACGATGAAGGTTCGGAAAACGGGCGCTCAGCTCAATCCATGTCCGCCGCGAGCGCCTGGACCAGCGATTCGCGAATCGCCTGCAACTCGGCGCGCGCCGGCGAGGGGATGGTCGACTGGTTCACGACCAGCACCGGCTGCGGCGCGATCGGCGCCGGGGCGGCGGGCTCGGGCGCCTGCTCGGCGGGCGCAACCTTCTGCGCCAGCAGCTTCTGGACGCCGCGAATCGTGTAGCCCTGCTCGTTGAGCAGGCTGTGGATGCGCCGCACCAGCGCCGCGTCGGCGGGACGGTAATAGCGGCGATTCCCGGCCCGCTGGAGCGGACGAAGCTGCGGAAAACGCGTTTCCCAATAGCGCAGGATATGCTGCTGGATGCCGAGTTCGGCCGAAAGCTCCCCGATGGTACGGAATGCGTCTTCGGCCTTCTCTCCGCCAGAAGTCATTGAAAATACGCCTTAATTACCCGAAACAATCCGATCACGGAGCATCTGGCTGGCACGGAAGGTCAACACGCGGCGCGGCGCGATCGGCACCTCGACCCCGGTCTTGGGATTGCGGCCGATCCGCTGTCCCTTCTCCCGCAGGATGAAGCTCCCGAAGCCCGATATCTTCACATTCTCGCCACGGGCGAGCGCGAGGCACATATGCTCCAGCACCTGCTCGACCACCGCCGCGGAGTCCGCGCGCGACAGGCCGATCTCGCGATGCACTTCCTCCGACAGATCCGCTCGCGTCAAAGTCCCCCGATCCAACGCCATACAGCCCCCCAATCACATTGAGTATCGGACACCTTACGGCGACCGGAGGGCGAATCAAAGCCGATTCCAAAGGGTTCATGCCAAGCGGCGATGATCCTGACCCATCGCCGCCTGGCAAAGCCCGCGCGGCGCCTGAGCGATATCCGCTCGGGACCGGTCGAAGACCGGGCACGACGATATCAATAGCGAATCGCCGCGGCGCCCCAGGTGAAGCCGCCGCCCATCGCCTCGAGCACCAGCAGATCGCCGGGCTTGATCCGCCCGTCGCGAACCGCGACGTCGAGCGCCAGCGGCACCGAGGCGGCCGAGGTATTGGCATGCTGGTCGACGGTGACGATCACCCGCTCGGCGGGCAGGCCGAGCTTGCGCGCCGTGGCGTCGAGGATGCGCCGGTTGGCCTGGTGCGGCACCACCCAGTCGATGTCGTCGACGGTCAGCCCGGCATCGCCCATCACCTCGCGCAGCACCTGGGCGAGGTTGGTGACGGCGTGGCGGAACACCTCCTGCCCCTTCATGCGGAGCTTGCCGACGGTCTGGGTCGTCGACGGGCCGCCGTCGACATAGAGGAGCTGGTTATGGCGGCCGTCGGCGTGGAGCCGGGTCGCGAGCACGCCGCGATCGCCGCCCTCCTCGGCCTTGAGCACCACCGCGCCGGCGCCGTCGCCGAACAGCACGCAGGTCGTCCGGTCCTCCCAGTCGAGGATGCGGCTGAACGTCTCCGCGCCGATCACCAGCGCGTGGGTGGCGGAGCCGCCGCGGATCATGCTGTCGGCCACCGACAGCGCGTAGAGGAAGCCCGAACAGACCGCCTGCACGTCGAACGCCACGCAATCGCCGATGCCGAGCGCCGCCTGGACCATCGTCGCCGAGGCGGGGAAGGTCTGGTCGGGCGTCGCCGTCGCCAGGATGATCAGCCCGATGTCGGACGGCGCGATCCCCGCCGCCTCGATCGCCTTGCGCGCGGCTTCGGTCGCGAGGGTCGAGGTCGTCTCGCCCTCGCCGGCGACGTAGCGGTTGCGGATGCCGGTCCGCTCGACGATCCACTCGTCCGAGGTGTCCACGGTCCGGGCGAGCTCGGCATTGCTGACCTGGCGGCGCGGAAGCGCCGATCCGGTGCCGATCACCACGGCCCGCCGCATCGCCTGTCCGCTCACGCTACCCCTTCCGTCTGCACCGCATGACTGCGGAAATCCTCGAGATCGTCGGTGATCCGACGGGTCAGATCCTCGCGGGCGATCTTCGCCGCGACCGCGATGGCGTTGGCGATGCCCTTCTCGTCGGCGCCGCCATGGCTCTTCACCACCAGGCCGTTGAGGCCGAGGAAGACCGCGCCGTTGTGATTGTTCGGATCGAGATGGTGGCGCAGCAGCGCGAAGGCCGGCCGCGACAGGATGAAGCCCGCCTTCGACCGCAGCGAGCTGGAGAAGGCGCGGCGCAGCAGGTCGGTGATGAAGCGGGCGGTGCCCTCGATCGACTTGAGCGCGATATTGCCGGAGAAACCGTCGCTGACGATCACGTCGGCCTCGCCCCGGCCCAGCCGGTCGGCCTCGATGAAGCCGTCGAAGCGCCAGGCGCCGCCGGTCTGCTGCCGGAGCATCGCGGCGGCTTCCTTGAGCTCGCCGGTGCCCTTCAGTTCCTCGGTGCCGATGTTGAGCAGGCGGACGCGCGGCGATTCGATGCCGAGCGCGAGCCGCGAATAGGCGGCGCCCATCACCGCGAACTCGACCAGGTTGCGCGCGTCGCAATCGGTGTTGGCGCCGAGGTCGAGCATGACCAGGTCGTTGTCGCCGAGCGTCGGCATCAGCGCGGCCAGCGCCGGCCGGTCGATGCCGTGCATCGTCCTCAGCGACAGCTTGGCGATCGCCATCAGCGCGCCGGTGTTGCCCGCCGACAGCGCCGCCGCCGCCTCGCCGGCCTTCACCGCGAGGATGGCGGCGCCCATCGAGCTGCTCTTGGTGCGCCGGATCGCCTGGCTGGGCTTGTCGTCGCCGGTGATGACGTCGTCGCAATGGACGACGATCGAATCGGCGAGCTGCGGGAAACGCGCCATTTCGGCGCGAATCACCGTCTCGTCACCGGTGAAGGTAAGGCGCAGGGACGAATCGCGATCGCGCGCCTGCGCGGCGCCGGCGATGATCGTCGCCGGGCCGCCATCACCGCCCATCGCATCAATGGCGATTCGCGGTGCCTCGTCCACGCTCATGCCCCCGTTTGGCCTTTTGTCAGGCCTCGACCGAGACGATTTCGCGACCGTTATAGTGGCCGCAGGCGTTGCACAGGTTATGCGGACGCTTCAGCTCGCCGCAGTTCGGGCATTCCTGGAACGCCTCGGCGGTCAGCGCGTGATGGCTGCGACGCATGTTGCGCCGCGAGGGCGAGGTTTTTCTCTTGGGGACGGCCATGTCGGCACCTGTTCCTAGCTAAACAAATAAAGCGACGAACGCCCGGGACCCCCAAGGGGGGCGGGCTCGCCGCGAGCGCGCGACCTATAGCGATTTCGCTCCGCGTTGCAAGTAGCGCCGCGACCTGCCAAGCACGCAGCTCATTGCAAGGAGGGGGAAAGATGATCCTGCCCATCACGCTGACGATCGCCGGGGCCGCCGCGATCCTGAACCTATGGCTGGCGATCCGGATCGTCGCCGTCCGGGTCAAGGGCAAGGTGCTGATCGGCGACGGCGGCAACGCGCTGCTGTCCGCACGGATGCGCGCCCAGCTCAACTTCATCGAATATACGCCGCTGGTGCTGATCCTGATGGGGCTGATCGAGTTCGCCCGCGGCACCAACCACTGGCTGTGGGGCGCCGGCATCATCTACATCATCGGCCGGGTGCTGCACCCGTTCGGGCTCGACCGCCAGACCGCCAACCCGCTCCGCGCCGCCGGCATCCTGACGACCTGGGCCGTGCTGCTCGGCCTCGCCATCTACGCGCTGACCATCCCCTATACGACCAGGGACGGCGTGATCACCACGGTGACCAGCGACAGCCTCGGCGCGGGGCATTGATGGGTTGAGCCTCAGGCGCCGGCATGCGCATCCGCGCGCTTGGCTTTCCTCGCATAAGCGACGGCGCAGCCAGCGCGGGGCGCTGGCGAGCACGGAGCTCGGGCGGCCGTTCGGCCTTGCGCGACGCTGGCGCGTCCCGTTTCACTGCACAAGTTGATCGTCGGAGCCCGTCAGGGCTCCGCAAGCGCGAACGCGCGCCCGAGCTTATGCGAGGAAAGCCAAGCCGGGCGGATGCCCGGCGCCCGGCGCTTGAGGGCTAAACAAACCTAAAGCCTAAACCTCATCCCCCAACCGCCCGGTCCCCCACGAACGGGTTGGTCGCCCGTTCGTGGGCGAAGGTCGACATCGGCCCGTGCCCCGGCACGAACGCCGTCTCGCCGCCGAGCGGCCACAGCTTCTTCGTGATCGAGGCGATCAGGTCGCCATGGTTGCCGCGCGGGAAATCGGTGCGGCCGATCGATCCCTGGAACAGCACGTCGCCGACCAGCGCCAGGTTCGACGGCGCATGATGAAAGACGACATGGCCCGGCGTGTGGCCCGGGCAGTGGATGACGTCGAGCACGAGGTCGCCCACCGTCACCTGGTCGCCGTCGTCGAGCCAGCGGTCGGGCTCGAACGGCCGGCCCTCGATCCCGTAGCCGCGCCCGTCGTCGCCCAGCCGCGCTATCCAGAAGCGATCCTCCGGATGCGGCCCCTCGATCGGCACGCCGAGCTGCTCGGCCAGGATGCCGGTGCCGCCGCAATGGTCGATATGGCCATGGGTGACGAGCAGCTTCTCGATCGTCACGCCATGTTCGGCCGCAGCCGCCTTGAGCCGTTCGAGATCGCCGCCGGCATCGACGAAGGCGCCTTTCATCGTGGCCGTGCACCAGATGAGGGTGCAGTTCTGCTGGAAGGCGGTGACGGGGATGATCGCGGCCTTGAGCGGCGGCATGGCGGGGCTGGTCATGCGGCCGAGATGATCGCTGGCGCGCGCCATTGCAAGACGCCCGTCCCGCCCGCATGATCGGCAGGCTGATCCTCGCGCAAAATTTCCGAGGCGAATCGATGGCTTGCGGATAGACTGGCCATCGTTGCCGACTCGAAACCAGCGGACGGGCGGCGACGTATCTGGGGCGTGGCATTGTGAGCAGGGGCGTGGTGAACAGGGGCGTGCGGTCGCGATGACGACAGGGTCGTTCGATCTGATCGAGACGATGCGGTTCGAGGCGCTCGACGGTTTCGTCGAGCTGGAACGCCATCTCGCCCGGATGAAGGCGAGTGCTGATGCGCTGGGCTTCGCCTTCAACCGCCATGACTGCCGCAACGACCTCCAGGCCTCGACCTTCCGCCTGACCAACGACGCCCGCGTCCGGCTGATGCTGGCGCCGAGCGGCGCGCTGTCGATCGAGGTCCGCACGATCCCGGAACGGCCCGCCGAGCCGGTCGACGTCGCGATCGTGCCGCTGCCGGTCGCCGCGTCCGACCCGCGCCTGCGCCACAAGACCAGCGACCGCGCCTTCCTCGACGAGGCCCGCCATCGGGCCGGGACCTTCGAGGTGCTGTTCGTGACGCCCGGCGGGCTGCTGACCGAGGGCAGCTTCACCAGCCTCTTCGTGCCGCGCGACGGCCGGCTGGTCACGCCGCGCGGCGGATCGCTGCTGCCCGGCGTCCTGCGCGCGCGCCTGCTCGACGAGGGCGAGGCGATCGAGGGCGACCTCCGCCACGCCGACCTCGACGGCGGCTTCTTCATCGGCAATTCGCTGCGCGGCCTGATCGCCGCCCGGCCGGCGACGGCGCGCGGCTGATCGGCTTTCGGGGCCCTCCGCCCCGGACAAGGCTCAAGCTCATGGTTGAGGCTTCGGTTCCTCTCCCCTATAGCGCGCGCGTTTCCCAACCGTCCCAATCAGGAAAGCGCCGCGCCATGAGCCTCATCGCCCCTGCCCTCAACCGCATCTCGCCCTCGCCCACGCTCGCCATGTCGAGCCGCGTCCTCGAGCTGAAGGCGAAGGGGATCAACGTGATCGGCCTGTCGGCGGGCGAGCCCGACTTCGACACGCCCGAGTTCGTCAAGGAAGCCGCGATCGAGGCGATCCGCAAGGGCCAGACCAAATACACCAACGTCGACGGCACCGCCGAGCTGAAGGCCGCGATCGCCGCCAAGTTCAAGCGCGACAACGGCCTGACCTACGAAGCGTCGCAGATCAGCGTCAACGTCGGCGGCAAGCACACGCTGTTCAACGCGCTGGTCGCCACCGTCTCGGCCGGCGACGAGGTGATCATCCCGGCGCCCTATTGGGTCAGCTATCCCGACATCGTCCAGTTCGCGGGCGGCACGCCGGTGTTCATCAAGGCCGGCGCCGACAAGAACTACAAGGTGACGCCCGAGCAGATCGACGCGGCGATCACGCCGCAGACCAAGTGGGTGCTGCTCAACTCGCCGTCCAACCCGTCGGGCGCCGCCTATTCGGCCGACGAGCTCAAGGCGATCGCCGAGGTGCTGCGCCGCCATCCGCATGTCTGGGTCATGACCGACGACATGTATGAGCACATCCTCTACGACGGCTTCGAATTCGCCACGATCGCGCAGGTCGCGCCGGACCTGTACGACCGAACGCTGACGATCAACGGCTGCTCGAAGGCCTATTCGATGACCGGCTGGCGGATCGGCTTCGCCGGCGGGCCGGCCCCGCTCATCAAGGCGATGGCGAAGCTGCAGTCGCAGTCGACCTCCAACCCCTGCTCGATCGCGCAGGCAGCGGCGACCGCCGCGCTCTCGGGCGACCAGAGCTTCCTCAAGGAGCGGGCCGCCGCCTTCCAGAAGCGCCGCGACCTCGTCGTCTCGATGCTCAACCAGGCGAAGGGCATCAACTGCCCCCGCCCCGAAGGCGCCTTCTACGTCTATCCCGACGTGTCGGGGCTGATCGGCCTCAAGACCCCGTCGGGCAAGGTCATCGCCAACGACGCCGACCTGATCGACTATTTCCTCGACGACCACCGCGTCGCCGCGGTCCACGGCGCGGCCTTCGGCCTCGAGCCCGCCTTCCGGGTGAGCTACGCCACGTCGGAAGCGATCCTCACCGAAGCCTGCCAGCGCATCCAGGCCGCCTGCGGGGAGTTGAAGTAGGAAGATGGTGATTGCCTCCGGCGGCCGTTCGCGCCGCCGGAGCCTGCAAGGCTCCGCAAGCGCGAATGCGCGCCCGAGCTTATGCGAGGAAAGCCAAGCGGGCGGATGCCCGCGCCGGCGCCTGAGGCCCGCAAAAAGTTGATAAACATTTTGCGGCTCCCCATAACTGTGACATAATGGACACAGAATGGAAAAAAGGATGCCCTTTTGACGGACAGTCCTAACCGGCCGCTGATCGCCGGGATTTCCGCCGGTGTGCTGCTGCTCGTCGCCGCCGGAACGATGGCGACCCGCAGCCCGGCCGTCGCGCCGGCTCCGCGGGTCGATCCCGGTCCGATCGTCCGGGTTCCGGCGCCCGCCGTCGATCCGGCGGAACAGGGCGCGACCGCAACCGCCGTGCTGGCGGGCGGCTGCTTCTGGGGCGTCCAGGGCGTGTTCCAGCATGTCGACGGCGTGTCGTCGGCGGTGTCGGGCTATTCGGGCGGGGTCGCGCAGACCGCCGATTACGAGACGGTCGGCACCGGCACCACCGGCCATGCCGAGGCGGTCAAGATCACCTATGATCCGCGGCGGATCAGCTACGGCACCTTGCTGCGCATCTATTTCGCGGTGGTGGCCGATCCGACCACGCTCAACCGCCAGGGTCCCGATCGCGGTCCCCAATATCGCACCGCGATCTTCCCGACGACGAAGCAGCAGCAGGCTGTGGCCCAGGCCTATGTCGCGCAGCTCGGCACGGCGAAGCTGTGGAAGACGCCGATCGTCACCAAGGTGGAGCTCTATCGCGGCTTCTTCCCCGCCGAGAAATACCACCAGGACTTCCTGACCCGGAAGCCGGACTATCCCTATATCGTCTACAACGACCTGCCGAAGGTCGAGGCGCTCAAGGTCGCCTTCCCCACCCATTTCCGCAAGCAGGCGGTGACGGTCTACCCGGTCGGCTGAGCTCCGGCCTCGCCAGGCCCGCTGCCGCCGGCATCCATGTCCAGGACCATGTTCCGCCCGCTGCGCTTGCCCTGATAGAGGGCCGCGTCGGCGCGCTTGAGGGCGGGTGCGAGCGAGGTTTCCAGCGGCTCCACCTCGGCAAGGCCGATCGTCACGGTCACCCGCAGATCGGCGAGCGGCGCTTCGAGCCGCAGGCCCGCGATCGTCTCGCGCAGCCGTTCGGCGATCCGGCGGGCGTCGGCCATGTCGGCGCCGGGCAGCGCCGCGACGAACTCCTCCCCGCCGAAACGGCCGACCGCATCCCCCTCGCGGAAAGTCCGCAGGCAGGCCGCGGCGACCTCGCGCAGCACCGCGTCGCCGCAGTCATGGCCCCAGCCGTCGTTGATCGCCTTGAAATTGTCGACGTCGATCATGCAGAGGCTGAACGGGCGCTCGCGGCTCCGCGCCGTGCCGAACGCCGTCCGCGCCCGTTCGAGGAAGCAGCGCCGATTGGCGAGGCCGGTCAGCTCGTCGGTATCGGCCATGATCCGCAGCCGCGTCTCCAGCGCCTCGCGGCGCGCGACCTCCTCCATCAGGCGCTGCTTCGACAGCCGCTCCTCGCTCAGCGCCTCGAACTGCTGGCGCTGGAGGCGGGCGAGGCGCCGGGCGACGACATAGCCCACGACGTTCGCCATGATCAGCAACAGGCCATAGGCGCGCACCGTGTCCCACGGCAGGCTGCCCCAATACCAGGCGCCGGCGAGGAAGCCGATCCCGAGATAGAGGCTCGCGCCGATCATCCCCCACAGCAGGACCGGCGAGAAGAGATAGAAGGCCATGACGATGATCACCACGGCGATGAACTGCGTCGTCAGGGTATGCGGCCGCAGCACGATCATCGACAGCGATCCGGTGGCGATCATCACCGGCGCGACGCTGAGCAGCCAGGGCCGCGTCAGCAACGCGTCCGACGACCGCAGCACGAACGCGAGGACCAGGCAGGTCACGATCAGCGTCGCCCGGATTCCGAGCAGCAGGTAGAATTCCGGCGACAGGCCGAGGAAGCCGTAATCGGAGATGCTGAACATCGCCATGCCCGCCGCGGCGACGATCAGCGTCAGCCAGCTGTCCTCCTGCACCTTGGGCAGGATCGAGGCCCGGAACGCCCGTTCGGTTCCCGCATCGCGGAACTGCGCGGTCACGGGGCTAAGCTGGTAACGCATGGCTCGCACGAAATCCTACAGCTCGCCCAAGGATAGGCGGTCGGGCCGGTCAGGCAACCTCTATCTGGCCCCGTCAGGCCGCGAGCGGGAAGCCCAGCAACTTCTCCCGGATCGGGATCAGCGCGCGGGCGTCGCGGCCGACCGCGCGCAGGATCGCTGGATCGGCGGCGTCCATCCCCCCGGTCAGCACCCCGAAGGACGGCAGGATCAGCTTGCTCCGCCCGGCGACGAAACAGGGGCGCGACACCCGGCGGCCGCGCAGCGTGACCTTGTATTTGGGATGGTAATGACCGGAGATCTCCGGGCGGGGATCGGCCGGGTCGGCTTCGTGGCGCAGCCACAGTCCCGCCAGCTCGGCCTCCGCGACGACATGGCCGCCGAGCGGATCGTCGAAGGCGCGGTCATGGTTGCCGACGATCCAGGTCCAGCGCAGCCGCGCGGTCAGCTCGCCGAGCAGCCCGCGCGCCTCCTCCCCCAGCCGGGCGATGCCCCCGCGATCGTGGAAGCTGTCGCCGAGGCAGTAGAGCGCCCGCGCCCCGGTCCGTCCGGCCAGCGCCGCGACCCGGCGCAGCGTCTCGATCGAATCATAGGGCGGCAGCATCTGGCCGCGCGCCGCGTAGCTGCTCGCCTTTTCGAGATGCAGGTCGGCGAGCAGCAGGCTGGCCGAGCCGGGGTGGAACAGTCCGCCCTCCGGCAATGCGCACATGTCGACGGAACAGAACGAAAAGGGAACCATAGGCCCGGATATATCGCATGACGGGCGATGGGCAAGGATTCTCCTTCGCACCGCTCTCCGCGACCACGGCGAAAGGGGATATTTCCCGCTGCGCCCTTTCCCCCACACCCCAAAATGCTCTAGCCCTGCGCCATGGATCTGTACCTGCCCATCGCCGGCCTTTCGGTGAACATGCTGGTGATCATCGGCCTGGGCGGGCTGGTCGGCGTGCTGTCGGGGATGTTCGGCGTGGGCGGCGGCTTCCTGACGACGCCGCTGATGATCTTCTACGGCATCCCGCCAGCCGTCGCAGTCGCCTCCTCGGCGCCGCAGATCACCGGCGCCAGCGTCTCGGGCGTGCTCGCCCATGGCAGCCGCGACGGGGTCGACTATCATATGGGCGCGGTGCTGGTCGCGGGCGGCGCGATCGGGTCGCTCGCCGGCGGCTTCCTGTTCCGCCTGCTCCAGGAGGCCGGCCAGATCGATACGGTCGTGACGGTGATGTACGTGGTCATGCTCGGCGGCATCGGCGCGGTCATGGCGCGCGACGCGATCGGCGCGATCCTGGCCGAATGGCGCGGCGAATCGCCGCCCGGCAGCGGGCGGCGGCACCATCCGCTGATCGCGATGCTGCCGTTCCGCTGGCGCTTCTACCGGTCGGGCCTCTACATCTCCCCGCTCGCGCCCTTCCTGCTCGGCTTCCTGACCGGCGTGATGACGGTGCTGATGGGCGTCGGCGGCGGCTTCATCCTGGTGCCGGCGATGATCTACATCCTCGGCATGTCGGCGCGGGTCGTGGTCGGCACCTCGCTGTTCCAGATCCTGTTCGTCACCGCCGCGACGACGATGGTCCACGCGATGACGACCCGCGCGGTCGACCTGGTGCTGACCGGGCTGCTGCTGATCGGCAGCGTCACCGGCGCGCAGCTCGGCGCGCGGCTGGCGCTCAAGATGAAGCCCGAATATCTGCGGCTGGCGCTGGCCTTCATCGTGCTGGTGGTGGCGATCCGCATGCTGCTGGGCCTGACCTGGCGCCCGCCCGAGATCTTCACGGTGCAGGCGCTGTGAGAAAATCCCTTCTCCTCCTTCTCCTCGCCCCGCTGCTGATCTCGGCGGAAAGCCCCAGGCTCGTTCCCGACGTGTCGCAGCGCAAGATCGAGATCATCTACAGCTTCACCGGCGCCGAGCTGCTGCTGTTCGGCGCGATCCTCTATCCCGGCGGCCGCGCGCCCAGCGACGACGCGCAGATCGCGGTGGTGGTGAAGGGCCCGTCCGAACCGGTGCTGGTGCGCGAGAAGCGCAAGATCGCCGGCATGTGGATCAACGCCGACAGCGCCGATTTCCGCTCGGTGCCGTCCTTCTACGCGCTCGCCTCGTCGAAGCCGATCGACAAGATCGTCGATGGCCGGACCGCGGTGATCTACGAACTGGGGATCGACAATCTCCAGCTCTCCCCCGCCAGCGGCGGCGACCCCGCCGCCGACCGGCATTTCGAGCAGGGGCTGATCGACCTCAAGCGGCGCGGCAGCTATTATTCGGAGACCGACAGCGGCGTCGAGATCAGCGAAGGCGTGCTCTACCGCGCGCGCATCGCCATCCCGGCGCGGGTGCCGGTCGGGCATTACACCGCCGAGACCTTCCTGATCGAGAAGGGCCGCGTGATCGCCGCCGCCACCCGCGACATCGAGATCCACAAGTCGGGCATGGAGGCGTTCGTCGCCCGCGCCGCCGATCGCCACAGCTTCGTCTACGGCCTGACCGCGGTGCTGCTGTCGCTCGCGCTCGGCTGGGCGGCGAGCACCGCCTTCAAGCGGCTGCGCGACTGAGCCAGCCCGGGAACCCGGCATTAACCGCCGTCCGCTAGACCATCGCCGATCCCAACGGAAAGTGATGGACAGGATGAACGACATCGTCGGCGGACAGGCCTTCGGAACGGCCCTGCGACTGGAGGCCGGCGCGATCGGGCGGGTCGAGGCGGTCGCGGGCGGCGGGGCCGACATCCGCCTCGATCGCGGCATGATCGAGCTGCTGGCGGGCGACGAGGACGCCGCGCTCGCGATGGCGGGCGAGATCGGCGCGATGATCCGCATGACCGTCGCGGGCCGCTGCGTCGTCGCCGCGATCCACGAGCTGGGCAGCGCCGGGGAGATGATCGCCGCGCGCATCGCCTTCCTGGGCGAGGGCGTCGCCGACGCGGCCGGCCGGCTGACCGCCTTCCGCCGCGGCGTGACCCGCTATCCGCTGCCCGGCACGCCGGTCCACGCCGTCTCCACCGCCGACATGGGCGCGATCTTCAGCGCGGGCGACATGGCGCATGTCGAGATCGGCACGGTCCACCCGACCGCCTCGACCCGCGCCGCATTGCTGGTCGACGCGATGCTCGGCAAGCATTTCGCGCTGCTCGGCTCGACCGGCACCGGCAAGTCGACCGCGACCGCGCTGATCCTGCACCGCATCTGCCGGATGGCGCCGGCCGGCCATATCGTGATGATCGACCCGCACGGCGAATATGAGGCCGCCTTCGCCGAGGTCGGCGCCTCCTACGGCGTGTCGAACCTCGCCATGCCCTATTGGCTGATGAACTTCGAGGAGCATTGCGAGGTGCTGCTCACCACGACGGGGGCCGAGCGGCAGACCGACGCCGACATCCTCGCCAAATGCCTGCTCGCCGCGCGCCAGAAGAACCGCGCCGCCGAAACCGTTGCCCGCATCACCGTCGACAGCCCCATCCCCTATGTGCTGTCGGACCTGACGACGATCATCCAGACCGAGATGGGCAAGCTCGACAAGGCGTCGAACAGCGCGCCCTATCTCCGCCTCAAGCAGAAGATCGACGAGATACGGTCGGACCCGCGCTATCATTTCATGTTCTCGGGCATGCTGGTCGGCGACAGCATGAAGAGCTTCGTCAAGCGCATCTTCCGCCTGCCGGGCGAAGGCAAGCCGATCTCGGTGATCGACGTGTCGGGGGTGCCGTCGGAGATCACATCGGTCGTGGTGTCGGTGCTCGCGCGCTGCGTGTTCGACTATGCGATCTGGGCGCGCGGCCAGGCGCAGCATCCCGTCCTCCTCGTCTGCGAGGAGGCGCATCGCTACGTCCCGTCCGATCGCACCGCCAACACCGGCCCGGTCCGCCGCATCCTCGAACGGATCGCCAAGGAAGGCCGCAAATATGGCGTGTCGCTGGGCCTCGTCACCCAGCGGCCGTCGGACCTCGCCGAAGGCGTGCTGTCGCAATGCGGCACGATCATCGCGATGCGCCTGAACAACGAACGCGACCAGGCCTTCGTCCGGGCGGCGATGCCCGAAGGCGCGCGCGGCTTCCTCGACACCATCCCGGCGCTGCGCAACCGCGAGGCGATCATCTGCGGCGAAGGCGTGCCGATCCCGATCCGCGTCGCCTTCGACGACCTCGACGAGGACCTGCGCCCCGCGTCGAACGATCCGGTCTTCTCCGAACTATGGCGCCGCAGCGGCGACGAGGACGCCCTCGTCGAACATGTCATCGGCCGCTGGCGCAACCAGGGGCGGTAAGGCCGTCTCGAATTCAGTGCTTGCGGCAGATCAGCCGCCGCAGGCTCCAGCCGAGCACGAAGCCGTCCCCGCCGTCGGTCGCGCCGACGATGTCCTTCAGCGCCGCCGCCACCTGGGCCGGTGTCTGCCCCTCGATCCCGAACAGGTCGGCGCAATAGGCGCCCGCCTGCTCGGCGCTGCCCAGCCGCCATGGCGTGGGCGCCTGCTCCTCCGCCAGCACCTCGAAGCCGGCGCGGCGCAGCAGGCCGGCGGTTCCATCGTCGAGGAAGACGCCCTCATGCCCCATCGGGTTATGGGCGTGGACATAGCGATTGAGGAACTGGTCCTCCCGGCTCCCGGCCGCGACGTCGGCGATGACGAGCTGACCGCCGGGCCGCAGCAGCCGATATGCCTCGGCGAAGATCGCCCCGAGATCGGGGGCGTGATGGAGGCCCGCGAGCGAGACGATCGCGTCCGCCGCCGCATCGGGCAGCGGCACCGCCTCGACCGCCGCGCGCACGCGATCGGCGCTTTCGTCCTGCGGGCAGAGGTCGAAGAACAGCTCGGCAGGCTCGACCGCGACATAATGGACCCCGGCGCGCAGGTAGCGACGCAGCCAGCCGCCGCCGGCCGGCATGTCGATCACGGTCCGGGCGGCCGGATCGAGCGGATCGACCACCGCGCCGAACTCGGCATCACGGGCCTGCGGATGATGCGCCATCGCGCGGCAGTAGCCGTCCGCCCGGCGCGCGAAGATGGCCGCGTAGCTGTCCAGCATTCCCCCTTACATCCCCCCACCGACCAGCATCGCGTCGAAGGCAGCGGTGCCCTGGGTCAGCACCGCAGCGCTATAGCCGAAGGGCGGTTCGGCCACGACAGGAAAGAACATCATCGTCGCATTGGCCTCGAACAGGAGCAGCCGCCCGTCCGGCATGATCGAGAAATCGATGCCGAAATAATCGAGCGGCATCCGCACCCGGACCTCCGCCAGCACGCGCTGCACCTCGGGCGGCATCGCCGCGATGCCGCCTTCGACATAGCGGCACTCGGTCTCGATATGCTCGGGATGCTGGACGAGGACCCTCTTCCGGTCCGGCGCGTGGACGTTCCAATGGTCGGAGACCAACCGGTGCCGGACCACCCCCTGATCGCCGAAGAAGAAGATGCGGATCTTGTGGAACAGGCCTTCGGCCGAGCGGCCGTCGACGAACTCGGTGAGATAATAGCTGATCGACGGATCGATCACGGCCATCACCGCATCGGCATCGGCCATCAGCCCTTCGATCCGGCCGTCATGATGGCCGGTCCGGCGCAGGATGGCGGGGAAGCGGATCCCGGCCTTCGCGATCGCCGCGGCGGCCAGGGCCGGCCGTCCCCGGAAGCGCGCGATGGATGGCACGACCAATCCGTCGATCCCCGCCAACAGTGTGGCGACCTTGTCCCGCGTACTGCCCAGTACCGCCGCGGGCTGGTTGATGATCCTGCCCTTGAAGGATTTCAGGAATTTGTCGGCATGACCGAGCACAACGGGATTGAGGTCGGGATCGGTGACGAGGTTGAGCACCGTCCCGACATTGGCGAGCGACGGCTTGAATTTCAGTCGCTGGAAATTGACGGGGATATGCAGGCGGATGAAGCTGTCGCGATCCCCCGACTGGAGCAGACGCACGTCGGTCGTTCCGATCCCGGCGGGCACCGCTTCGCCGGCGTGCGCCCTGCCATGATGGATATCCGAACCGAATAGCAGTCCAAGGGCCCCACCCGTCGAACTCACTTGAAGAGGCCGCCGAGGATGCCGCGCACCAGCTGGCCCGCGATCCCGCCCGAGCTGCGCCGGCTGCTGCCGCCGAACACGGCGCGGCCGAGCTCGTTGGCGACCTGGCGTCCGACCGAGGAAGCCGCCGCGCGGGTCGCCGACTGGAGCGCGCGGTCGAGGCCGCTCGGCTTCGCCGCCTCGCGCGCCGCGATCGCATCCTGCCGCGCCTGTTCCTTGAGCGCGGCCTCGCGCTGCTTCGCCTCCATCTTCGCCTGGATGGCGGCGGTCTTGTCGGCCTCGGCCTGCGCCTGGGCGGCCTGCGCGGCGGCGACCGCGGCGTCGGCCTTGGCGGCGAGCAGTTCCTCGGCCGATTCGCGGTCGATCACCGTGTCATATTTGCCGGCGACCGGAGAGATCGACTGGATCACGGCGCGCTCCTTCGCGTCGACCGGCCCCAGCCGCGAGCGCGGCGGCGCGATCAGGGTGCGCTGGACGATGCTCGGCGAGCCGTCGTCCTGCAGCACCGAGACGAGCGCCTCGCCCACCTTCAGCTCGATGATCGCCTTGGCGACGTCGAGGTCGGGGTTGATCCGGAAGGTGTCGGCGGCGGCCGAGATCGCCTTCTGGTCGCGCGGGGTGAAGGCGCGTAGCGCGTGCTGGACGCGGTTGCCGAGCTGGGCGGCGACGTCCTCGGGCACGTCGATCGGGTTCTGGGTGACGAAATAGACGCCGACGCCCTTCGACCGGATCAGGCGAACGACCTGCTCGATCTTGTCGGTCAGCGCCTTGGGCGCATCCTCGAACAGCAGGTGCGCCTCGTCGAAGAAGAAGACCAGCTTGGGCTTGTCGGGATCGCCGACCTCGGGAAGATTCTCGAACAGCTCGCTCAGCAGCCACAGCAGGAAGGTGGCGTAGAGCTTCGGGCTCTGCATCAGCTTGTCGGCCGCCAGCACGTTGACATAGCCGCGCCCCTGGTCGTCGACGCCGAGGAAGTCGTGGATGTCGAGCGCCGGCTCGCCGAAGAAATGCGCGCCGCCCTGGCTGTCGAGCTGGAGGAGCTGGCGCTGGATCGACCCGACGCTCGCCTTGGTGACGTTGCCGTACTTGGTCGACAGCTCGTCGGCATGCTCGGCGCAATGGGCGAGCATCGCCTGCAGGTCGCCGAGGTCGAGCAGCAACAGGCTCTGCTCGTCGGCATAGCGGAAGGCGATGTTGAGCACGCCTTCCTGGACCTCGTTGAGGTTCATCAGCCGGGCGAGCAGCAGCGGCCCCATTTCCGATATGGTGGTGCGGATCGGGTGGCCCTGCTCGCCATAGAGATCCCAGAAGATCGCCGGGTTGTCGCCCCAGCTATAGTTCTGCAGGCCGATCTCGGCGGCGCGCGCGACCAGCTTGTCGGCATTCTTCGCGGTCGGCGACCCGGCCATCGAGATGCCCGAAAGATCACCCTTCACGTCGGCCAGGAACACCGGAACGCCGGCCGCCGAGAAATTCTCGGCGATGCCTTGCAGGGTGACGGTCTTGCCGGTGCCGGTCGCGCCGGCGATCAGGCCGTGGCGGTTGGCGCGGCGGAGATTGAGATGCTGGGGCAGCAATCCCGACGGGTTCGGGCTCGCGCCGAGGAAGATGCCCTGCTCATCGATCATACACGATCTCCACTACACCGTTGAGATCGTAGATTAGCGCCGCTCGGGGGCTGGCGGAAGTAAACTATCCATCGATGCGCCGAGCTCCGTCGCCGTCATTCCGGCGAAAGCCGGAATCTCCCTGCCCTTTTTCGCTCGATCACGAGCAGCATCTTGAAGAAAAAGGAGATCCTGACTTTCGTCAGGATGACGATCGGTAAAGTCAGGGCGCTCAGCCCTTCTTCGCCTTGCCCCTGCCCTTGCCGTCGTCCTTGCCGTCGGTCTCGGCGCTCTTCTCGGCCTTGGGCTCGGCGCCGGCGCCATGGGCGACGCGCACCGACAGCAGGCCGTTGAGCTTCGCCTTGAAATTGGCGAGGTCGCGGCCGGCGAGCTGCTGGACCGTCGTGAACTTCATCGAGGTCGGGTTGATCGCCTTGCCGTTGCGATACATCTCGTAATGGAGGTGCGGGCCGGTCGACAGGCCGGTCGAGCCGACATAGCCGATCAGCTCGCCCTGGCGGACATGCTGGCCGGCCTTGGCGATGATCCGGCTCATATGCGCATAGCCGGTGGCGATGCCGCCGGCATGGTTGAGGCGGACATAATTGCCATGGCCGCCATGCCGCCCGGCGAAGGTGACGACGCCGTCGCTCGCGGCGACGATCGGGGAACCCATCGGCGCGCCGAAGTCGACGCCCTGGTGCATCCGCGAGAAGCCGAGGATCGGGTGGAAGCGCATCCCGAAGCTGGAGGTGAGGTGGCCCAGCACCGGCTTGCGCATCACGCCCTTGGTCTCGCCGACGCCCGACGCCTCGTACCACTGCGCGCGGTTGCCGGTCGTCCATTTGACCATCTGGACCTTCTTGCCGCCCTCGGTGACGCCCGCGAACAGCAGGTCGCCGACCTTGACCTCGCCGGTCTCGGCGCGGGCATGCTCGATGATCGCGTCGAAGCGCGCGTCGGAGCCGATGCTGCGCATCGACAGCTTCTGCGAGATCGCCTTGATGAAGGCCTCGATCGCGTCGGCGGGGACGCCGGCGGCGCGCGCCGAACGGTAGAGGCTGGAGCCGACCCGGCCCTGGATGCGCAGCGGCGTATGGTCGACCGCGATCGGGATGCGCTTGAGGCGGAGCGCGCCGTCGACCCGCTCGACCGCGAGCTTGAGGTCGAAGCGGGCGCGGAAGTCGAGCGTCTCGAGCGGGCGTGGGTCGCTCTTCACCTCGCGGCGGCCGAGCACCAGGTCCATCCGGGTGCCCGCGCGAAGATCGTCGAGCGGCACGGCGTCGGAGACCATCGACGCGACCTTGCCCGCCTCGTCGCGCGAGACGCCCGCGCGTTCGAGGACGCGGGCGAAGCCGTCGCCCTGCCCGATCGTCGCCGCCAGCTCGACGCGCGGCCGCTCGGGCGTGTCGGTGAGCGGCTCGACCGCGCTGGTCGCCGCGATGCGCTGGCCGGTATCGCCACCCAGGCCGAGCGGCGCGATGCCGAGCGTGCGGACCTGTTGCTGGTGCGCGGCGCTCATCGGCGGTTCGGCGACGAAGCCGATCGGCTTGAAATCGGGCGCCATCATCCCCGCGGCGGTGCAGAGCCCCAGGCAGGTGAGCAGGCCGCGGAACCATTCGCGCGATCCGATCCGCGCGCCGAGGTCGACGACGAGGTCGGCGCCGGCGAGCCGGTCGACCGCATCGCCGATCGGGCTGTCGATCAGCCGGCCGATCGCGGGGAAGCGGTTCGTCCGGGCGACGACGAGCGCGCCCCGGCTAGCGCCGCCCGCGTAGCCCTGTGCCGAAAGATCCTGGCCGTCGCTGCGGAACAATGTCCCCCGCCCCTTTTCGAGAATCGCCTATCTATTTGCCCTGACGAGACAATTTTCGGGTCAGGCGGGAATCAGTCTGCCCGACCATGGTTAAAGTCAAACTAATCCCACGGCTTATCGGCGGCTTATGCGACGAATCGAGTCATTTCGGCCGTGAGTCGAGTCGTCGCCCCGTTTCGCGCTTGCGTTCGTCACAGGGAGAGCCAATCTAGTCGGCATGGCCAGCTTCAGCGCCCAGCCGGTGGTCGCCGTGCTGGGCCCGACCAACACCGGCAAGACGCATCTCGCGATCGAGCGGATGTGCGGTCATTCGAGCGGGATGATCGGCTTCCCGCTGCGCCTGCTGGCGCGCGAGGTCTACGACCGGGTGGTCGCGATCAAGGGCAAGGAACGGGTCGCGCTGATCACCGGCGAGGAGAAGCTGATCCCGCCCAACGCGCAATATTTCCTGACCACGGCGGAATCGATGCCGATAAGCCCCGGCCTGTTGGCCGGTGGCGACAAACAAGGTGATAGAGACTATGCCTTCGTCGCGCTCGACGAGGCGCAGCTCGGCGCCGATCCCGAGCGCGGCCATGTCTTCACCGACCGGCTGCTGCGCGCGCGGGGCCGCGAGGAGACGATGATCCTGGGGTCGGAGGCGCTGCGCCCGATGATCCGCGCGCTGGTGCCCGATGCCGAGATCATCGGCCGGCCGCGCTTCTCGACCCTGACCTATGCCGGCGCCACCAAGCTGTCGCGCCTGCCGCCGCGATCGGCCATCGTCGCCTTCTCGGCCGAGGAGGTCTATGCGGTGGCGGAGATGCTGCGCCGGCTGCGCGGCGGCGCGGCGGTGGTGATGGGGGCGCTCAGCCCGCGCACCCGCAACGCCCAGGTCGGGATGTTCCAGGCGGGCGAGGTCGACTATCTGGTCGCCACCGACGCGATCGGCATGGGCCTGAACATGGACGTGGCGCACGTCGCCTTCGCCTCGCTCCGCAAGTTCGACGGGCGCCGGGCGCGGCGCCTGACCATTGCCGAAATGGCGCAGATCGCCGGGCGCGCCGGGCGGCACCAGCGCGACGGCACCTTCGGCACGCTCGCGCTCGAAGGCGGCAGCGGCGCGCGCTTCGAGGACGAGGAGGTCGACGCGATCGAAGCGCACCACTTCCCGCCGATCGACCATCTCTACTGGCGCGAGGGCGCGCCGTCGCTCGCCTCGCTCGACGCGCTGATCGCCGATCTGGAGCGGCGGCCCGACCGGCCGGTGCTGCGCGCCGCGCCGCAGGCGATCGACCTGTCGGTGCTCAAGCGCCTCGCCGAGGAGGACTGGGTGCGCGAGCGGGCGCGCGGCAGGCCGATGATCGCCCGGCTCTGGGCCGCCTGCGGCCTGCCCGATTTCCGCAAGACCGGCCCCGAGCCGCACAGCCGCCTCGTCTCGCGCATCTTCCGCCACCTGAGCGAGGGCGACGGCCATCTGCCGAAGAGCTGGTTCGCCGAGGAGCTGGCCCGGCTCGACAGCGTCCAGGGCGATGTCGAGACGCTGGCCGATCGCATCGCCGGAGTGCGGACCTGGGCCTATATCGCCCATCGCGCCGACTGGCTCGCCGACGCCGACCACTGGGCCGAGCGCACCCGCACGCTCGAGGAGAAGCTGTCCGACGCGCTCCACCAGCGGCTGACCCAGCGCTTCGTCGACCGGCGAACCTCGGTGCTGATGCGCGACCTGGGCGCGAAGGGCGGCGACCTGGCGCTGCCGGTCAAGGTCGACGAGGAGGGCATCGTCACCGTCGACGGCGAGGCGATCGGCCGGCTGATCGGCTTCCGCTTCAAGCCCGACCATCTCGCCCGCCATGGCGACATGAAGCGGCTGATGGCGGCGGCCGAGCGGCGGCTGGGCACCGAGCTGGCGTCGCGCGCCCGGCAACTCGCCGCCGACGAGGACGGCCATTTCTCGCTGGCGACCGACGCGGGCCGGCCGGTCGCGATCTTCTGGCGCGGCGACGTGGTGGCGCGGCTGGAGAAGGGCCGCACCCTGCTCACCCCGCGCATCCGCCTCCATCGCGCGCTCGACTCGCTGAGCCCGGCCGACCGCACCGGCGTCGAGCAGCGGCTGGCGACCTGGCTCGAAGGGCGCATCCAGCGCGAGCTGAAGCCGCTCGCCCGCTATTTCGAGGCGGCGCGCGACCCGGCCTGCCCGCCGTCGCTGCGCGCGCTGCTGGCGCCGCTGGCCGAGGCCGGCGGGATCATCGCGCGCGCCGGCATCGCCTCGGCGATCGAGCATCTCGACCGGGAGGACCGCTCGCGCGCCGAGCGGCTCGACGTCAAGCTCGGCACGATCGACGTCTATTCGCCGACCCTGCTCAAGCCCGAGCCGACCCGCTGGCGGATCGCCCTGTTCGCGGCGGCCGAGGGACAGATGATGCCCGAGCTGCCCGTGCCGGGCGCGGTGTCGATGACGACCCCGGCCGACGCCGCCGCCTGCGAGGCGATGGTCCGCGCCGGCTATCGCGCGCTCGGCGCCCAGATGCTGCGCGTCGACCTGGCCGAGCGGCTCGCCCGGATCGCCCATGATTCGCGCAGCGGCCGCGCGCCCTTCACCCCCGATCCCGGCCTCGCCACCTCGCTCGGCCTGCGCCATGCCAGCTTCGCGCAGCTCATGCTGGCGCTCGGCTTCCGCGCCGCGTCGCCCGCCAGGGGAGAGATCGCGGCCGAGGCCTGGGTGTGGAAGGGCAAGCGCGAGCCGCGCCAGGAGCGCGCGGCCCGGCCCGGCAACGCCTTCGGCGCGCTCGCCGATCTCTATCCGGGAACGCCGTCGCGCAATGCGGCTCGATAAATTCCTCTGGTTCGTGCGGCTGGCGAAGACCCGGACGCTCGCCCAGGAGATCGCCGAGGCGGGCCATATGCGGATCGACGGACGGGTGGTCGATCGCGCCCATGCTGCCGTGCGGATCGGCAATGTGCTGAGCTTCCCGCTGCACGGCCGGGTGCGGGTTATCCGGATCGAGGCGCTGCCCGCGCGGCGCGGCGCCGCGCCCGAGGCGCAGGCCTGCTACACCGATCTGTCGCCCCCGCCTGTTGACGAGGGGCGAGCCGCGACCTAACGGGGGCCCGTTCGCCAGAACCCCGATCCGGTCCGGACGGGGTATCGCGGTGTTGATTGGGCGGGCCCGCCGCATGGACAGCCGGGCTCAAGGGAGTTGCAATGACCTACGTCGTCACCGATGCCTGCATCCGCTGCAAGTATATGGATTGTGTCGAAGTGTGCCCGGTCGACTGCTTCTACGAGGGCGACAACATGCTCGTCATCAATCCGAGCGAGTGCATCGATTGCGGCGTGTGCGAACCCGAATGCCCCGCCGAGGCGATCCTGCCCGACACCGAGTCGGGGCTCGAGCAGTGGCTGGAGCTGAACAACACCTTCGCGGCGCAATGGCCCAACATTACCCGCAAGCGGGAGGCCCCGGCCGACGCCGACGAGTGGAAGAATGTCGAGGGCAAGTACGAGAAGCATTTCTCGCCGGAGCCCGGCCAGGGGGACTGAGTCCCTTCCGCACCTGCGAAATAGCCTGAAAAACGGGGCCAGCCCCGGCGAAAAGGCCGGGATGCTGGCTTTTCGCTTACCGATGTGTTACAAGATTCGTGTCCGGGCGCGATCCAACGCGCCTGCAACAAGGAACCTGTGACTCGTCGTATCGGATTGCCTGTCGGCCGCTGGGGGAGGGCGGATCAGACGGGACCTGTGCGGCACCCCAAAGAAAGGTCTGCTAAATGGCTGCCAAGGCGCTGAGCTTCGTCGTCGGCGATTATGTCGTTTATCCCAAGCATGGTGTCGGCCGCGTGGTCGAACTGCAAAGCCAGGAAATCGCCGGGGCCAAGCTCGAACTCTACGTCCTCCGTTTCGAGAAGGAGCGGATGACGCTGCGCGTCCCCACCAACAAGGCCGAAGCCGTCGGCATGCGCAAGCTGTCGTCGAGCGTGACGATGGGCGAAGCCCTCACCACGCTGAAGGGCAAGCCGAAGATCAAGCGCACCATGTGGTCGCGCCGCGCCCAGGAATATGAAGCGAAGATCAACTCGGGCGACCTCGTCTCGATCTCGGAGGTCGTGCGCGACCTGTTCCGGGCCGACGACCAGCCCGAGCAGAGCTATTCCGAGCGCCAGATCTTCGAAGCGGCGACCAGCCGCCTCGCCCGCGAGCTCGCGGCGATGGAAGCGGTCGACGAGCCGACCGCGCAGGAGAAGATCCTCGACATCCTCCGCAAGGCGGCTGCGATCCACAACAAATAAGCGTCCTTCCTCCGGAAGAGGCGGAAAGGGGCGGTCCTTCGGGATCGCCCCTTTTTCTTTCGAGTCAGCGCTTCTCTGTCCGTCATTCCCGCTTTCGCGGGAATGACGAAGGAGGCTGGGCCGCTCGGTTCGTCGCGACCGGCTTGCGGCGAGCGCCGCGAAGCCGTATTATTGTGATAATACAGCTTCATGGAGAGCCCGATGCACAGATCGATCACGGCCCTGCTCGGCCTGTCCCTCGCCGCCGCCGTCGCGCTGCCGGCCGGGGCCGCCACCCGGTCCTTCCCGGTTCCCGGCTTCGTCAAGATCAGGGTCGAGGGTCCCTATACGGTGCGGGTCCGCACCGGCGCCCAGGTGTCGGTCCGCGCCAGCGGTCCGGCGAACGGGATCGACCGGCTCGTCGTCGAGCCGCGCGGGCAGATGCTGGTGGTGACGTCGGAGAAGGGCTGGAACTGGAACCCGCTGCACTGGAACAGCGGCAAGATCGTGGTCGACGTCACCGTGCCGATGCTCGAGGCGGCCGAGCTGACGGGCCCCGGCGACCTGACGATCGACCGGATCCGCACCACCGCCTTCTCGGCGGCGCTCTCCGGCCCTGGCGACCTGACGGTGGGGCGGCTCGACACCAGCCGGCTGAGCGCGTCGCTGACCGGTCCCGGCGATCTGACGATCACCGGCAAGACCGGCCGCGCCGAGGCGTCGCTGACTGGCCCCGGCGACATCCGCGCAGCCGGCCTCGCGGTCGACCTGCTGACCGCGACGCTGACCGGCCCCGGCACGATGACCATCGGCCCGACCCGCGTCGCCCGCGCCACCCTGACCGGCCCCGGCGACATCCGCATCGCCGGCCGGCCGAGCTGCACGGTGAAGAAGACGGGGCCCGGCAGCATCAAGTGCGGCGGCTGATCACGCGCCGCCGACGGCCCGAACCGGTTTCGAACGGATAGGAGCCCTTCCTCTCCGCCCCGCAATGGCGCAAAGGCGTGGTCGGGGGGACATATGGTCATGCGAGCGATGATTCTGGCGACGGCGCTATCGATGGCGCCGGCCGCCCAAGGGATGGCGGCAACGCAGGATCCGATCGCGGTCGCCCGGTCGATCGACATCGAGGCCGACCCCGCCGGCGCGGTAGCGGCCTGGCAGGCGGCCCTGCCCGCCGCCCGCGCGCGCTTCCGCGCGACGCCGGCGGAGCTGGGCCAGGTGCTGGTGCGCTACGGCTCGGCGCTGATCGGCGTCGGCCGCGACAAGGAAGCGCTGCCCCTGCTCGAGGAAGCCGCCCCGTTGCTGGCCGTGCTGCCGCCGGACGATCCGGCGCGGCTCACCGGTGCGATAGCGCTGGCGCTGGGCCGCGCGTCCGCCGGCCGGACCGCCGAGGCCGTCGCCATGCTGGAGGAGGTGGCGGCGATCCAGCGCGCCGCTGCGCCGGGCGGCAGCACCGCGCTGGCCGAGACATTGTTCAACATCGGATCGGTCGAACAGCAGGCGGGGCATCTCTCCACCGCCGCCGAACGGGTGGAGGAAGCCCTGGCGCTGCACCGCCGCCTGTCGCCGCCGGATGCCGAGGTCACGGTCGGCACGGCCACCAGCCTGAGCTCGATCTACACCCAGGCGGGCCTGCTGGCGAAGGCGGAGGATGTCGCGCGCGATGCGCTGGCGATGGCCGCGCGCGGCCTGCCGCAGGATCATCCGCTGACGATGATCACCCTGTCCAACTATGCCGCCGTGCTCGACACCCAGGGACGCTGGCGCGAATCCGAGCCGCTCTATCGGCGGCTGCTTCCGCTGCGCATCGCCAAGCTCGGCAAGGAGGCGATCAGCACCGCCATCACCGAATCGAATTTCGGCCGGGCGCTGCGCCTGTCCGCGCGCCCGGAGGAAGCCCTGCCCCTGCTCGAGGAATCGGTGCGCGTCGCCGAACGCAAGCTGGGCGCCAGCGATCCCCGGCTCAATCAGTTCCGCGAGAATCTCGCCGACGATTATCGCGACCTCGGCCGCCTGGCCGACGCGGTCGCCCTGCGCCGCCAGGCGATCGCGGCGTTCAGGGTCGACTTCCCCCGGCATTTCCGGCTCGCTTCGCTACAGGAGGGGCTGTCGGGCGACCTCGCCGCGCTGGGCGACATGGCGGCCGCGCGGGCCGAGATCGAACAGGCGCAGGCGATCCGCCACGCCACGCTGGCCCCCGATCATCCCGCGCTGCTGGGCGGCGAGATCGCGGCGGGCCATCTTCTGGCGCGCGCGGGCGACGGGACGGCCGGCCTCGCCCGCGCGCTGCCGGCCTATCGCCGGCTCGCCGCGATCGCCAACGCCAACCAGACCGAGATCAGCCGCGACCTGGTCTTCCGCGGCGCCTTCGAGACGATGGCCCGGCTCGCCTGGCTGACGCAGGACCAGCCGCTGGCGCTCGACGTCGCCCAGCGGCTGGTGATCGGCGACAGCGGCCGCGCTATCACCGCGGCGCTCGCCCGCGGACGGAGCGAGCAGGCCCAGCGCGTCCGCGCCCGCCAGGACGCCACGGCCCGCCGCGCGGCGCTCAGCCGCGTCGCCCTCGAACGCTATGGCCGCGATTCCGCCGGCTACGAAGCCGCGCTGGCCGAAATCGCGAAGATCGATGCCGCAATGACCGGCCAGACCGAAGCGACGCGGGACATGATCGTCGATATGGACGGCCTGCGCGGCACGCTCGATCGCGGACAGGCCCAGCTCTATTTCGTGCAGCTCGACGATCGGCTGTTGTCGCTCGCCGTCGACCGCGACCATGTCGCCTTCGGGGACAGCGCGATCGGCGACCGCGCGCTTCACGGCCTCGTCGCCGGCCTGCGCGGTTCGATCGATACCGGCCAGCAAGCCCGCGGCGCGATCGCCGACGGCGGTGAGGCCCCAACCTATGACGGCGATGCCGCCGCCCGGCTGTACGACCTGCTGCTCCACGGAGCGCCCCGGCGGATCGCCGAACACAACCCACGCTGGCGCATCGCGACGAGCGGGTCGCTGCTGGCGGTGCCCTTCGCCGCGCTGGTCACCCAGCGACCGGCGGCCGGACGCGCGCCGCGCTGGGTGATCGACGATCATGCGATCCTCCTCGCCGCCGGCGGCTCCTCGCCCGACGGCGCGTCGCCGGGATCGGGACGGTTCGTCGGCATCGGCGCGCCGCTGCTGAAGGGGAGCGCCACGGGCGGCGCACGCACCTATCGCGATGCCGGGGGCGTGGTGCGGGACATCGCCGCCCTCGCCCCGCTTCCCGGCGCGGCGCATGAGCTGGCGGCGATGCGCGCGAAGATCGGCGGCCCGGACAGCGTGGTCCTGCTCGGCGCCGACGCGACCGAAGCGGCGGTGCGCGGCACCCGCCTGACCGATGTCAGGGTTCTCACCTTCGCGACACACGGCCTGGTCGCGGGCGACGTCACCGGCCTGCTCGAACCCGCGCTGGTGCTGACCCCGGCGGCGCAGGGCGACGCCGACGACGACGGCCTCCTCACCGCCTCGGAGATCGCGCAGCTCACCACCGACGCCGCGCTGGTGGTGCTGTCCGCCTGCGACACGGCGGCCGGCGATTCCCGGGATGCGCCGGCGCTGTCCGGGCTGGCGCGCGCCTTCTTCTACGCGGGCGCCCGGTCGCTGCTCGTCAGCCACTGGCCCGTGCGGGACGACATCGCCGCCCGCATCACCGTCGCGGTGGCGCGCGACGGACGGGCCGCGCCGGAAGAAAGGCTGCGCCGCGCGATACTGGATATCCGCCGTGATCGTCGCATGGCGGGCGCGGATCGGCCCGAGACCTGGGCGCCGTTCACCCTGGTCAGCCGGTAGCGGCCGTCAGATCAGCCCCATCGCCGCCAACTCGGCGTGGAGCGCGACGGGGATCTGGTCCCCCGCCTCCCCGCCTTCGGGCAGGTCCTTCGGCGCGTCCTCGGCGCTCAGGTAGCGCCAGCCCTGATGGGCGCGGCGCGGGCGAGGCTCGACGGGGATCAGCACCGGCGCCAACACGATGCCGCAGCGCCCGCCCTCCAGCTCGGTGAAGCCGACCAGCGGCTGGCGCAGGCCGAAGCGGTGCTGCGATATCCAGTAGAGCGACCCGCCGGCCATCTCGTCGGCGCGCTTGGGCATGTAGCGGGTGGTGAGGACGATCTGCTCGCCCCGCTCGATCCGCGCCGCCAGCCGCGCGCGCAGTTCGTCGAAGCCGTCGCAGCCATAGGCGATCTTGGTGATGCTGAGCGCGCTCATCCCCTTCATATCGGGGCGATCGGCGCCGCGATCAACCGTGCAGCCCCCACAGCGCGGCGAGGCCCAGGAAGGAGAAGAAGCCCATCACGTCGGTCGCGGTGGTGACGAACACCGCCGAGGAGACCGCCGGGTCGGCGCCCGCCTTGTCGAGGCCGACGGGCACGAGGATGCCGGCCAGCCCGGCGGTGATGTTGTTGATGATCATCGCCAGGCAGATGACGATGCCGAGGTCGGCATTGCCGTAGATCAGGTAGACCGAAATCCCGAGCAGGCCGCCGATGCACAGGCCGTTGGTGATGGCGATGCGGAACTCGCGCAGGATCATGCGCGCGGTGTTCGACGAGGTGAGCTGGTTGAGCGCGAGCGCGCGGACCGCGACCGCCATCGTCTGGGTTCCGGCATTGCCGCCCATGCCCGAGACGATCGGCATCAGCACCGCGAGCACGACGAGCTTGGCGATCGTGCCCTGGAACAGGCCGACCACCGATGCCGCGATCACCGCCGTGCCGAGGTTGACGATCAGCCAGGTCAGGCGGACCCTGACCGTCTGGAGGATCGGCTCGTTGATGTCGCCGTCGCCCGCGCCGGACAGCTTGAGGATGTCCTCGCCGGCCTCTTCCTGGATGATGTGGACGATGTCGTCGACGGTGATCATGCCGACCAGCCGGCCGGCGGGATCGACCACCGCGGCGGAGATCAGCGCATATTTCTGGAAGCGGAGGGCGACCTCCTCCTGGTCCATGTCGACCGGGATCAGCGTCTGCTCGCGCTGCATCACGTCGCCGATCGCGATCCGGCGCGGGGTGCGCATCAGCCAGCTCAGCTTGCAGGTGCCGATCGGGTGATGCCCGGTGTCGACGACGAACACCTCCCAGAAATCGGTGGTCAGGTCCTCGTTGCTGCGCAGATAGTCGAGCACGTCGCCGACCGTCCAATGCTCGGGCACCGCGATCAGGTCGCGCTGCATCAGGCGGCCGGCGGATTCCTCCGGATAGGACAGCGCCTCCTCGATCGCGGCGCGATCGTCGGGCTCCATCGCGCGCAGCACCGCGCGCTGCTCCTCCTCCTCCAGCTCCTCGATGATCGCGACCGCGTCGTCGGTGTCGAGCTGGGTGGCGATCTCGGCCACCTCGTGCGGGGCGAGCGCGTCGATCAGCTCGTCGCGCACCCATTCGTTCATCTCGGCCAGCACATCGCCGTCGAGCATCTCGGCGAGCGCGGTGGCGAGCGGGCGGCGCATGTCCTGCGGCGCCAGCTCGAACAGGTCGGCGACGTCGGCGGGGTGGAGCGGGCGGACGAGCGCGCGGGCACCCTCGACGTCGCCCTCCTCGACGCAGGCGATGACCGCGTCGACGAAGGTCGACTTCAGCCGGTCGTCCTCGTCATGCAGGGTCTGGGCGGGGGCGGGAGCCGGGGCGTCGACGGTTTCGGGTTCGGTTTCGCTCATGCCGTCCTCCGCCTTTCGAGCCGCAGCGGCTCGTCTAGGCGCCGCGGGCGGAAACGGCAATGCGGAAACGGCCGGAATCCGGCCGCTAATCGGCCAGCGCGGCGAGGCTCTCGCCGCTGCCCTTCGGCGCCTTCCCGGGCCGCAACAGCAGCACCAGGGGCAGCATCGCGGCCACCAGCCACATCATCACCCAGAAATCGTTGATATAGGCGATCATCATCGCCTGGCGGTTGACCTCGACCTCGGCCATCGCGGCGATCGGCGCGTCGAGGCTGTTGCCGGCCCAGATCCGCGACAGGTGCAGCGACATCCCGCCGCCCGACGATATCCGCGCGCCGAGCTCGGCATGGTTGACCTGGACGTCGTGCGCCAGCAGTCCCGAGAAGATCGCCAGCATGATCGACGAGCCGGTGTTGCGCGACAGCGAATAGAGCGCCGCCGCCTCGGTCCGGTGCGAGAGCGGCGCGCTCGACATGGCGGTGAAGTTGAGCACCGTCATCGACAGGCCGGTGCCGAAGCCCTGCAGCACCCCCGCCCAGATGATCAGATGCTGGTCCATCTCCATGTTGAAGCCGGTCTGGACGTAGAGCGAGGCGATGACGATGCAGACCCCCAGCGCGACCTGGAGCCGGCCGTCCATCCAGCGGGTGAACTGTCCGCCGAGGAAGATGCCGATCGTCATGGCGATGCCGCGCGGCAGCATCATCTCCCCCGCGGTCGCGACCGGATAGCCGAGCAGCTGGACGAAGAGCTGCGGCAGCAGCGCGTTGCTGGCGATGATCGTCGGCATCAGCACGAAGGCGAGCACCATCGCGCCGGAGAAGCTGGGATTGGCGAACAACCCCGGCGAGATGATCGGATGGCGCGAGCGGCGGAGATGGAAGATCAGCATCCAGAAGGCGGCGATGCTGAGGCCGAACTCGGCGATGATCTCGGGCGAATCGAGCCAGTCCTGCTGGGTGCCGCGATCGAGCGCGAGCTGGAGCGAACAGAGCGCGACCGCGATCATGATGAAGCCGACATGGTCGAACGACCGCCGTGCCGACGGGAATTCGGGCAATCCGAAGAAGACGCCGGCCAGCGCGACGATGCCGACCGGCACGTTGACGAAGAACACCCAGCGCCAGTCGAAGGCGTCGGTCAGATAGCCGCCCAGCACCGGCCCGACGATCGGCCCGACCATCGCGCCGATCCCCCACATGGTGATCGCGCGGACCTGCAGCGAGGGCGGATTCATGTCGTAGAGGAAGGCCTGCGACATCGGCATCAGGAAGGCGCCGAAGAAGCCCTGCGCCAGCCGGCAGGCGACCATCATCGGCAGCGAGGTCGCGGCGCCGCACAGCATCGAGCTGATCGTGAAGCCGAGGACGCAGACCAGGAACACCTGGCGGCGGCCGAAGCGCCCCGTCAGCCAGGCGGTGAGCGGCGTACCGACCGCCGTCGCCATGATGTAGGAGGTCAGCACCCAGGTGACCGTGTCGGGCGTCGCGCCCAGCGCCGCCTGCATGTGCGGCAGCGCCACGGTCGCGATCGTCTGGTCGAGCACGACGAGGATCGTCGCGGCCATGATCGCCGTGGTCACGATCATCTTCGGGAGGGGGGCGATCGGAACGACCGCCACGTCGTGTTGCTGGTTGGTTTCCGACTCCGTCACCGGCCCCGTGTATCGCCGGACGGGTTCCGGCGGAAGCCGGCACGACCCGGCGCCCGCCCGGCAATCATCGCTCGCCTTGTAGGAAAGTTCCCGATAGGGACGGGCCGAGATTCGCTTGCCGACAGGAGAAGATGATGGCCGCCGATCCCGAAAACACCCTGATCCTGACGCTGGACGGCGGCGACGTCGTCATCGCCCTGCGTCCCGACCTCGCCCCCGGCCATGTCGATCAGATCAAGACCCTGGCCCGCGAGGGCTTCTACGACGGCGTGGTGTTCCACCGCGTGATCGACGGCTTCATGGCGCAGGGCGGCGACCCGACCGGCACCGGCATGGGCGGTTCGGAAAAGCCGAACCTGAAGGCCGAGTTCAGCCGCGAGCCGCACATCCGCGGCGTCTGCTCGATGGCGCGCAGCTCGAACCCGAACAGCGCCAACAGCCAGTTCTTCATCTGCTTCGACGACGCCCGCTTCCTCGACGGCCAGTACACAGTCTGGGGCGTGGTCGAATCGGGCATGGAGCATGTCGACGCGCTCCCCAAGGGCGAGCCGCCGCGCGCGCCGGGCAAGATCGTCAAGGCGCGCATCGCCGCCGACGCCTGAGAAGGCCGGACATCGCGAAAAGGCAAAGGCGGGGGCGATGCTCCCGCCTTTTTCTTTGCGACCTCCCCCTCCCTGCAAGGGAGGGGCCAGGGGTGGGTGACGGAACCAAGGGGCTCGACGCCCCTTGGTGGAGTTCTGCGCCTGGCCCGGGGACGCTCGCTCCGCTCGCGACTCACCCCCATCCCCTCCCTTGAAGGGAGGGGAGGCAGCACTACGCCGCCGCGAACAGCCAGTCGTGGAACAGCCGCACCGCGCGGGTCGACAGCGCCGGGCGGCGGCAGGCGAACCAATAGCCGTAGGGACTCTCGACGCTGTCGTCGAACAGGCTGGCCAGCCGGTCGTCATGCGCGTCGTCGAGATGGCTCTTGAGCATGAACGCCACCCCCAGCCCCTGCGCCGCCGCGTCGAGCATGAGCTGGCCCGAATCGAACAGGTCGACCGCCGCCGGCTCGATGTCGGGCCGGCCGAGCGCCTCGCGCCACATGTTGAACAGCTCGGGCATGTCGCGGTGGAGGAAGATGGTCAGCCGGCCGATATCGTCGAGCTTGCTGACCGGATAGCGGCCGGTCAGCAGCGATCGGTTGACGATCGCGACCGCGGTGTCGCGGTCGATCCGCCGCGAATAGAGGCTCGAATCAATGTCGCGCGCCAGCACGATCGCGGCGTCGACCCCCTCGCCCAGCCGGGCCAGCGCATGGCTGGCGGTGTCGATGTCGATATGCAGTTCGGGATGGAGCCCGCGCAGTTCGGGCAACCGGCCCATCAGCCGCTGCGAGGCGAACAGCGGCATCACCCCGAGCCGCAGCCGCAGCAGCTCGCTCTCGCCCGAGGTGGCGTCGATCGCCAGGGTGAGCTGGTCGAGCGCGGGGGCGATCCGCGACAGCAGCTTCTCGCCCTCGGTCGACAGGATCATCGCCTGGTGGCGGCGCTCGAACAGGTTGCGCCCCATGAAGCGCTCGAGCGCCTGGACGCGGCGGCTGAGCGCCGGGGAGGACAGCGCCAGTTCCTCGGCGGCGGCCTTGACCGAGCCGAGCCGGGCGACCTGGACGAAGGCCTCGATCGCAGTCAGCGGGGGCAGTCTTCGCATGCATGCCTCCATCCGGGCGGATTCACGTTGCAATGCAAAATGACGCAAGGCCCTTCCCGGGCCGGCGACCGCCCTCTTATAAACAACGGATTATCGGGAATTCAAGGTTGCAAATAGTGCAATCATCCAAACCAACTGCGCATTTGCTAAAATTGATGCCGCAACGCAAAAAGAACGGGCCTTTCAGGCATCCTCTCCTAAAAACTTTACGGCCGGTCCTTCGGGATCGGCCTTTTTTTTGCCCGCCACGCAACCGCGGGGCGGCTCGGGCGGTTGAGGGATCGTCCTGTCGTATCCGTAACGGCCGACGCTTGCCTTTGGCCGCGGCATTTGCGAACGGAGGATGGTAGAGGATCACAGCCCGTCCGGGCCAGCTATGGGTGAGTTTAATGGTCGATCGGGCGCTTGGCAGCAGCGTTGACGCCAACAGGCCCTCCGCCTCGATCAACCCCTTCGCCCTGTTCTTCCGGGAATTCCTGCGCCATCCGGTGATGATCGGCTCGATCATCCCGTCGTCGCGGCGGACGATCGATGCGATGCTGGCGCCGGTCGACTGGAGCCGGACGAAATTGTTCGTCGAATATGGCCCCGGGGTCGGCACCTTCTGCGGCACCATCCTCGAACGGCTGCCCGCCGACGCGACCCTGCTGGTGATCGACACCAATCCGGTCTTCATCGACTTCCTGCGCCGCAAATTCTCCGACAGCCGCTTCGTCGCGGTCCACGGATCGGCCGCCGACGTCAACGAGATCGTCGCCGCGCACGGCTTCGACAAGGCCGACTATGTCCTCTCCGGCCTGCCCTTCTCGACGCTCCCCGGCGGCATGGGCCCCGCGATCGCCGAGGCGACCCACCGGGTGCTGGCGCCGGGCGGCTCGTTCCTGGTCTATCAATATTCGGCCTATGTGCTGTCGCTGCTCGAACCGCTGTTCGAGTCGATCGACCGCGACCTCGAATGGTGGAACATTCCCCCCTGCGGCCTGTTCTGGGCCCACAAGGCGGCCGGGGAATAGGCGCTTTCCGGGCATCGCCGCCCATTTTCCTTTACATTCGGCCCCCGGCCTGATAGCCGCGCCCTCTTTCCGATTTCCCAGTTACAGCGGAGCGTTTCATGGCGCGCGTCACCGTCGAGGATTGCGTCGACAAGATTTCCAACCGGTTCGACCTGGTGCTGATGGCTGCCCAGCGGGCGCGCCAGATCTCGGGCGGGGCCGAACTGACGATCGATCGCGACCGCGACAAGAATCCGGTCGTCGCCCTGCGCGAGATCGCCGAGCAGACCGTCACGCCGGAGGAGCTGCACGAGGCGGTCGTCTCGACGCTGCAGCGCGTCCGCGTCGACGACGACGATGCGCCGGACGAGATCGGCTCGCTGGCCGCGTCGGCCGAGGCGCTGCGCCTCACCGCCGCCGCTCCGCCGCGCAACCAGAATATCGGCGGCGACTACGAATAAGCCGCTTCGTCCTTTAGCGACGGACCTTTCGTGACGACCCGCCAGCCCCCGGCCGGCGGGTCGTTCCGTATCTGATGCATTTAGGTCCCATTTTGTGGCTGAACGGCCACAAATTTCCGCTTTTGCCAGTTGCATCGGCGTGGGCCGAAACCCCATCATGATAGCGTGCTGAGACAATATGAACTCGTCGATCGGGTGTTGAGCTACGATCCGGACGCGGATGAGGCCCTGCTCAACCGCGCCTATGTGTTTTCGATGCAGGCGCATGGCAGCCAGAAGCGCGCCAGCGGCGATCCCTATTTCAGCCACCCGATCGAGGTGGCGGGCATCCTGACCGACCTCCAGCTCGACGACGAGACGATCGCCACCGCGATCCTCCACGACACGATCGAGGACACGGTCGCCACGCCCGAGCAGATCGAGAAGAGCTTCGGCCCCTCGGTCGCGCGGCTGGTCGACGGCGTCACCAAGCTGTCGAAGATCGAGGCGCAGACCGAGAATGAGCGCGCCGCCGAGAATCTGCGCAAATTCCTGCTCGCCATGTCGAGCGACATCCGCGTGCTGCTGGTCAAGCTGGCCGACCGGCTGCACAACATGCGCACGCTCCATCACATCCCGTCGGAGCAGAAGCGCCGCCGCATCGCGCGCGAGACGATGGACATCTACGCCCCGCTCGCCGAGCGGATCGGCATGTACGAGTTCATGCGCGAGATGCAGACGCTCGCCTTCCAGCAGCTCGAACCCGACGCCTATGCGTCGATCACCAAGCGGCTCAAGCAGCTCAACGAGGGCGGCGGCGACCTGATCTCGCGGATCAGCTCGGGCCTGCGCCTCCAGCTCGGCCGCGCCGGCGTCCAGGCCGAGATCCAGGGGCGCGAGAAGCACCCCTATTCGATCTGGAAGAAGATGGCCGAACGGCACATCAGCTTCGAGCAGCTCTCCGACGTGATGGCGTTCCGCGTGATCGTCGCCGACATCGACGAATGCTACAAGGCGCTGGGCGTGCTCCACCGCCGCTGGCCGATGGTGCCGGGCCGCTTCAAGGACTATATCTCGACCCCGAAGCGCAACGGCTACCGCTCGCTCCACACCTCGATCATCCATTCGGAGAAGATGCGCATCGAGGTGCAGATCCGCACCGAGGAGATGCACGCCGAGGCCGAATATGGCCTGGCCGCGCACTGGGCGTACAAGCAGGGCAAGCCGGCCGGCGAGCAGGGCAACCACAGCTGGATTCGCGACCTGGTCGACATCCTCGAACATGCCGACAATCCGGAGGAGCTGCTCGAGCATACCCGGATGGCGATGTACCAGGACCGGATCTTCGCCTTCAGCCCGACCGGCGAGCTGATCCAGCTCCCCAAGGGATCGACCGCGATCGACTTCGCCTATGCCGTTCACACCGATGTCGGCGACACCACGGTCGGCGCCAAGATCAACGGCCGGGTGGTGCCGCTGCGCACCCTGATCGAGAATGGCGACCAGGTGCAGATCCTCCGCTCGAAGGCGCAGGAGCCGCAGGTCGAGTGGCTGACCTTCGCCTTCACCGGCAAGGCGCGCGCCGCGATCCGCCGCTTCGTCCGCCACAAGGAGCGCGAGGAGACGATCGCGCTCGGCCGCAAATTCTACGACGAGATCGTCCGCCGCATCCCCGCGCCGCTCGGCCCCGAGGCGCTGCCCGAGGCGCTCAAGCGGCTCAAGCTTCCCGACGAGGAAGCGCTGATGGAGTCGATCGCGCGCAAGCTGATCGACGACGCCACGGTGATGGACGCGCTGATGCCGGGCAGCGCCGAGAAGGCCGGCGTCAAGCGGCGCGAGACCGGGCAGCGCGAGGCGATCTCGATGAAGGGGCTGACCCCCGGCGTCGCCTTCCAGCTCGCCGAATGCTGCAACCCGGTGCCCGGCGACCGCATCATCGGCGTGCGCCGGCCCGACCATCCGGTCGAGGTCCACACGATCGACTGCAGCAGGCTGGCCGAGCAGCAGGATGCCGACTGGGTCGACCTCGCCTGGGGCGACGGATCGGACGGCGGCACCGCGCGGCTGACCGTGATCGTCAAGAACGAGCCGGGCGCGCTCGGCATCATGTCGGGCATCCTCGGCGCGCACCACGCCAACATCGTCAACCTGTCGCTGTCGCACCGCGACGCGGCGTTCCACACCTATGACGTGACGATCGAGGTCCACGACGTCCAGCACCTGATGAAGATCATCGCCGCCCTGCGCGCCGCCGACGCGGTCTCGCAGGCGGAACGCACCCCGGCGGGCTGAATCCCTTTCCCGTCATCCCAGCGAAAGCTGGGATCTCCCTTTTCTTCCTTTTCGCCCTCCATCCCGAGACGAGGAAAGGCAGGGAGATCCCGGCTTTCGCCGGGATGACGAAAGCGGGAGGCCAGCGGATTGGCTTGGCGCCATGGCTGTCGTAGGGACGTCGGCCATGAGCGATATCCTGCACGAGACCGGCGACGAAACCGACATCCTGATCGTGGGCGCGGGGCCGGTGGGCCTGGCGCTGGCGGCCGACCTCGCCCGGCACGGGCGGCGGCCGGTGGTGATCGACGGCAAGAGCGAGATCAGCTGGAGCAGCCGGGCGATCTGCCTGTCGCGCCGCAGCCAGGAGATTTTCGACCGGATCGGCGCCGGCCCGGCCTTCGCCGCCAAGGGCCTGCCCTGGTCGCGCGGCAAGACCTTCTATCGCGACCGCCTCGCCTTCGAGCTGGAGATGCCGTTCGCGCCCGAGGACCGGCACGCGCCGTTCATCAACCTCCAGCAATATTATAGCGAGCAGTTCCTGCTCGACGCCGCCCGGAGCGCCGCCGGCCCCGGCGTGGTGCGCTGGAACCATCTCGTCCGCGCGGTCGAGCCCGGCCCCGACCATGTCATGGTCGAGGTCGAGGGCCCCGAGGGCGTCCAGCGGGTGAAGGCCGGCTGGGTGGTCGCCGCCGACGGTGCGCGATCGGTGGTCCGCCAGGCGCTCGGCCTCAAGCTCCAGGGCGATTCCTACGAGGGCCGCTACCTGATCGCCGACATCGAGGTGGCGGGAATCGAGCGGCCGGTCGAGCGCCACGTCTGGTTCGATCCGCCGTCCAATCCGGGATCGACCGTCATCCTCCACGTCCAGCCCGACGGCATCTGGCGCATCGACATCCAGCTTCGCGACGAGGACGGCGACGAGATGCTGGAGGAGGAGCGCCTGCTGCCGCTGCTCCAGGCGCAGCTCGACATGATGGGCGTGACCGCGAACTGGACGCTCGTCTGGAAGAGCATCTACCGCGCCCATGCGCTGACCCTCGACAGCTACCGCCACGGGCGGGTGATGCTGGCCGGCGACGCCGCGCACCTCGTGCCGATCTTCGGCGTGCGCGGCCTCAATTCGGGGATCGACGACGCCCATAACCTCGCCTGGAAGCTGGCGCTGGTCGCCGCCGGCAAGGCCCCGCCCGCGCTGCTCGACAGCTATTCGGCCGAGCGAGTGCGCGCGACCCGCGAGAATCTGGCCGCCGCGACCAAGAGCACCTGGTTCATGTCGCCGCCGAGCGAAGGCTTCCAGCGGATGCGCGACGCGGTGCTGTCGCTGTCGGGCCGGCATCGCTGGGCGAGCGAGTTGCTCAACCCGCGCCAGTCGACCGCCCATGTCTACGACGCCTCGCCGGCGATCGCCGGCGACGACGACCCCGCGGGCGTCCGCCCCGGCGCGGTCCTGCCCAACTTGCCGGTCACGATCGACGGCCGCGCCGTCCATCTCCACGACGCGCTCGCCGCGACGCGCTTCACCCTGCTGCTGTTCGCGGACCATCTCCCCGCCGGGGCCGTGCCTGCCCCGACCGACGACCTCGCCGTCGTGACGATCCGCGGCGACGATGCCCTCGCGCGGGCCTTCGCCGCCGATCGCCATCCGGTCTATCTCGTCCGCCCCGACGAGCATGTCGCGGCGCGGCTCGCCTCGGCCGATCCGGCCGCGATCGCGGTGGCGATGGACGTCGCGACCGGGCGGACGCCGCGCGACACGGCCGGCGCGCCACCGGTCGTGCGCAACGACACCCCGCTCGAACGGATGTACGCGGCGATCAGCGCGAGCCTGCCCGACGGCGGCGACGCGGCGGCCGACACGCTCGCGCAGCTCTGCCTGCTGCTGTGCAACGACGCCGCCGACCCCGGCCGCGTCCTCGACCTGGTCGCTACGCCGCCCGGAAAGTGACGACGAGCACGTCGCGATAGGCGGGCCGCTCGGGATCGATCGGCACGATCGGGGTGACCGCATGATAGATGCGGTGATCGTCGATCAGCACCGCGTCGAACGGCTCGACGAGGCAGAAGGAGCCGATCTCGCGCCGGTCGGGCCCGTGGATCTTGGTCACGCCCTCCTCGACATTGTGGCGCGCGACCAGCATCACCAGCACCCAGTCGACGCCGTCGCGGTGGAGCCCCTCCGGCGTCGGCAGCCCGGCCATGTCGGCGGCGGCCTCGATCCGGAACTGGTGGACCTCGACATGCCATCCCGTTTCGGGGCGGGACGACGACGCCGTGAAGACGCCATCCGCGAAGCCGATCACGCCCCGCAGGGTCGGGCCGGCGGCGATGTCCGGCTCGACCGGCTCGAACCAGCGTTCGATCCCGCCGTTGAGGATATTGTAGTCGCGGCTCTGGTAATGCGGCTGGTGCGGCTTGCGCACGACGTCCCGCCCGACCGCGAAGACCGCGTGCCGCCGCCGCCGGTAGCGCCCCCCGTCGGCCATGAAGCGATCGTCGCCGAGCCGTTCCCAGCTTCCCGCGAAGCCCGCGAAATCCTCGGCCGCCGCCGCCGGCAGCAGCGCGCACATCTCCGCCGCCTCGACGATCGCGAAGCCGTCGCGGCGAAGCGAGGTCGGGTCGAAGGCGGGCGGCGCGTCGGTCTGGGACAACATGCACCCCCTATGCGCCGATTGCCCGCCTCCGCCTAGGCCCCGACCAGGACGCGCCGCTCCTCCAACCCGAAGAAGCGGCTCGCATTGCCGGCGAGGATCTTCGCCTTGACCGCATCGTCGAGGGTCGACCCGAGCACCAGCGCCCCCATCTCCTTCTCGCCGAGCGGGAAGGGATAGTCGGTGCCGAACAGCACCCGGTCCTCGCCCATCACGTCGACCAGCAGCTTCAGCGCGCCCGCGTCGAACACCGCCGCATCGACATGGAAGCGGTCGAGATAGTGCGAGGGCGGGTGCGGGCAGTCCTTGCGGACGATGTCGCGCTCGCGCCACGCATTCTCGGCCCGGCCGAGCAGATAGGGGAAACTCCCCCCGCCATGGGCGAAGCAGATCCTCAAGTCCCTCGGCAGCCGCTCGAACGCCCCCGACAGGATCAGGCGCAGGATCGAGAGCTGCGTCTCGGCGGGCATCCCGACGAGCCATGGCAGCATATAGTCGCGCATCCGCGGCGAGCCGGTGCCGATCATGTCCCACGGATGGACCAGCACCGCCGCGCCGAGGCTCGCGCAATGCTGCAGGAAGACGAGGATGCTCTCGTCATCGAGGTCGCGGTCGCCGACATGATTGCCGATCTGCACGCCGACATGGCCGGCGGCCATCGCCCGTTCGAGCTCGCGGCAGGCGGCGTCGCCGTCCTGGAGCGGCACCTGGCAGAGCACGTCGATCCGCCCCCGCCCCTGCTCGCGCAGCTCGATCGCGGCGTCGTTGAAGATGCGCGCGACCTCGGCCGCCTGGTCGACCGGACGGTCATAGGCGAACAGCACCGGCGTCGCGCACATGATCTGGTGGTCGACGCCGTGGCGGTCCATCTCCTCCAGCCGGACCGCCATGTCCCAGCAGGCGTCATAGACCGGCCGGAACGGACGATCGCCGATCATCACCGTCGCGCGCCGGGCGCCCTCGTGCCGCATCCACGGCCAGTCGCCGCCGAAGCGGGCCGACAGGTCGGGCCAGCTGTGCGGGAAGAAATGCGAATGGATGTCGATCAGTCGCGGCGCCGCCATCAGAGCGTCACCCAGCCGGCTGGCGGCGCCTTGCCGGGATGCACCTCGCCGCAGGCGCGGCAGGTCCGCCGCGCCTCGCTGGCGTAGAAGGCGTCGAACAGCGGCGGCAGGTCCGCGACGATGTCCTGGAGCGCGACCTCGACCCGGTCGACCTGCGCGCCGCAGCCGAAGCAATACCAGACGAAGCCGTCGAGCATCCCCGGCCGCCGCTCGCCCTCCAGCACCAGCCCGATCGAGTCCGGGTCGGGCCGCTGCGGCGAATGAGGGACGCGCGGCGGCAGCAGGTAGACCTCGCCCTCGCCGATCCGGACGTCGCGCACCGCGCCGTCCTCATGGACCTTGAGGATCATGTCGCCCTTGAGCTGGTAGAAGAATTCCTGGACGGGATCGTCGTGGAAGTCGGTCCGCCGGTTTCCGCCGCCGATGATCTGGACGATCATCCCCGACTTGTCCTCGAACAGCAGCTTGTTCGACACGGGCGGCTGGAGCAGGTGCCGGTTGTCGGCGATCCACTGGTCCAGCCGGAAGGGCGCGACCGCTTTTTCGTTCATGACCTGGCTCCCCGATGGTCCGGAATATAGGCGACCGCCTTCATCTCGATCAGCAGCAGCGGATGGGGCAGCTGGTGCACCGCGACGGTGGTCCGGGTCGGCCCGCTCTCCGAGAAATATTCGCCATAGACGGCGTTGTACCCGCCGAAGTCGTGCATGTTGACGAGGAAGGCGGTGATGTCGACGATGTCGGCCAGCGTTCCGCCGGCCTCCTGCAATATCCGCTCTATGTTTAGGATCACCGCGCGGGTCTGCTCGGCGATGTCGACCCGCGTCACCCCCATCGCGTCGGCCTCCGCGCCCGCGAAGCTGTTGTCGGGCCGGCGGCTGCTCGTCCCCGACAGGAACACGAAGTCGCCCGCGCGGCGGAAATGCGGGAAGCGGCCGCGCGGCTGCGCGGCGCCGGCGACCAGCCCCGGCCCGCTCATGCCCCGCCCCCGACGCTGAACGAGACCATGCCGAGCCGTTCCACTTCGAGCGAGATGTCCTGGCCGGGGACGAGCGCGACCGCCGCCGTCGCCGCCCCGGCGAGCACGACCGATCCGGCGGCGAGCTCGCCGCCGAGCGCGCCATGGCTCTCGACCAGCCGCGCCGCCGCGACCAGCGACCGCGCCGGATGGCCGAGCAGCGCCGCGCTCGACGCGCAATGGCTGGGCCGCCCGTCGACGCTGAAGATCATGCCGAGGTTGGACAGGTCGATCGACGGCGGCGCCCAGGGTCCGATCACGAACGCCGCGCTCGAGCAATTGTCGGCGACCACGTCGGTCAGCGAGAAGCGGAAGCTGCGGAAGCGGCTGTCGATGATCTCGATCGCCGGGGCGACCGCCGCCACCGCATCGAGCGCCTCGATCGCCGTCACCCGGCCGGCCAGCGGCTTGCGCAGCAGGAAGGCGATCTCGGGCTCGGCGCGCGGGTGGATGAAGCGCGAGACGTCGACCCGGTCGCCGTCGTCGACCTGCATGTCGCGGGTCAGCCGCCCCCAGATCATGTCGGAGACGCCCATCTGGACCATCTTGGCCCGGCTGGTGAAGCCCATCTTCATGCCGATCACGCGGTCGCCCCCGGCCAGCCGCTGCTCGACCAGCCGGGTCTGCACCCGATAGGCCTCGTCGATGTCGATGCCGGGGTCGAACTGCGGGATCGCCTGCCGGTCGAGCCTCGCCTGTTCGAGCAGCATCGCGCGGTCGATGCCGGTCATGCCCTCGCCTCCCCGAAAACGGCGCGGACCGATCCCAGGCCGGATATCCTCGCCTCATAGACCTCGCCCGGCGTCGCCGCGACCATCGGGCCGAGCGCGCCCGACAGCACGATGTCGCCCGCGCGCAGGCCTTCTCCCTGCCGGATCAGCGCCTCCGCCAGCCACAGCACGGCGTTGAGCGGATGGCCCAGGCAGGCGGCGCCGGCCCCGGTCGAGACCGGCTCGCCGCGATGGTCGAGCCGCATCCCGCAGCCGCGCAGGTCGAGGTCGCGCAGCAGGCGCGGCGACCCGCCCAGCACGAACGCCCCCGCCGACGCATTGTCGGCGATCGTGTCGACGATGCCGATGTCCCAGTCGGCGATGCGGCTTCCCACCACCTCGATCGCCGGCAGCGCGAAGGCGATCGACCGGACGATGTCGGCGACGGTCAGCCCGGTTTCCGTGACGTCGCGGTCGAGGACGAAGGCGATCTCGGCCTCGACGCGGGGCTGGAGGACCATGCCGACCGGGATCTCGGCCCCGTCGGGGATCGCCATGGCGGCGAGCAGCGTCCCGAAATCGGGCTGGTCGACGCCGAGCTGCTTCTGCACCGCCGGGCTGGTCAGCCCGATCTTGCGGCCGACGATCCGCCCGCCGGAGGCCGTCGCGATCTCCACGTTGCGCTTCTGGACCGCATAGGCGGTGGCGATATCGGCGTCGGCGATCCGGTCGCGGACCGGCGGGCATGGCCGGCCGCTTGCCGCGGCGTCGCGCAGCAGCGCTGCCACCTGTTCGACGGGCGCGCTCACAGCTTCACGCAGATGTTCATCGGCTCGCCGTAGAAGGCGAGCGAATGGGCGCCCCCTTCGCGGCCGAGGCCGGACAGGCGAACCCCGCCGAACGGCGTGCGCAGGTCGCGCAGGAACCAGCTGTTGACCCAGGCGATGCCGGTTTCCATCGCGCGGGCGACGCGATGCCCGCGCGACAGATTCTCGGTCCAGATCGCCGCCGCCAGTCCGTAGCGCGTATCGTTGGCGAGCATGATCGCCTCCTCCTCGGTGTCGAACGGGGCGATATGGGCGATCGGCCCGAACACCTCTTCCTGGAGCAACCGGGCCGTCTGCGGCAAGCCGGTCAGGATCGTCGGCTCGACCCAGCAGCCGCCGTCGAGCCCGTCCCCCAGCGACGGCACGCCGCCGCCGGTCACGACGACCGCGCCCTCGTCGCGCGCCAGCGCATAATAGGACAGCACCTTGTCGCGATGCTCGCGCGAGATCAGCGGCCCCAGCGTGGTCGCCGGATCGTCGGGCATCCCCGGCGCCAGCCGCTCGGCCCGCTCCTTCAGGCCCTGCACGAAGCGGTCGAAGATCGGTCGCTCGACATAGATCCGCTCGGTGCACAGGCAGACCTGCCCGCAGTTGAGGAAGGTCGAGCGCGCGACGCCGTCGAGCGTCTTTTCGAGGTCGCAGTCGGCGAATATGATCGCGGCGTTCTTGCCGCCCAGTTCGAACGAGATCGGCCGGACGCCCTCGGCGGCGGCGCGCATGATCGCCGCCCCGGTCCGCGTCTCCCCGGTGAAGGTGATCGCGTCGACGCCGGGATGGCGGGTCAGGAATTCGCCGGTCGCCTCGGGCCCATGGCCGTGGACCAGGTTGAACACGCCCTCGGGAAGGCCGACCGCGTGCATCACCTCGGCCAGCAGCGTCGCGGTGGCGGGCGTCTCCTCCGACGGTTTTGCGACTACGCAATTGCCCAGCGCCAGGGCCGGCGCGACCTTCCAGGTCAGCAGCAGGAAGGGCAGGTTCCACGGCGACACGATCGCCACCACGCCGTGCGGCTTGCGGATCGTATAGTTGATCGCGCCGGCGCCATCGGGGGTCTCGGTCTCGAAGACCTCGCCCGATTCCGCGCCGACGAGATCGGCGAAGGTCCGGAAATTGGCCGCGCCGCGCGGGATGTCCAGGGTGCGCGCCTGGCTCTCGGGGCGCCCGGTGTCCAACACCTCGGCCTCGACGAACGCGTCGAAACGGCGCTCGATCTCGTCGGCGATGCGGTGCAGCAGCCGGTGGCGCTCCGACAGCGGGGTCTCGCGCCAGCGGCGGCTGGCCGCCCGCGCCGCCGCCACCGCCTCGTCGACGAGCGCGGCGCCCGCCTCCTCGACCTCGGCGACCGGCGATCCGTCGATCGGCGAATATTTGGTGAAACGCGATACGCCCGGACGCCAGGCGCCGTTGACGTAGCAGGACAGGCTGCGCGGCGGCCGGGTGCCGAGGATGGCCTTGAGTCTCGTCTCCATGGCCCGACTATAGGATCGGCCAGAAATCAGACTATTGATATAATTCTTACCGTGATATTCCATTTTCCGATATCAGAACCCCATGGCATCGTTCGAACAATGGGCAAGGCTGCGGCACTTCCAGCTCGCCGTCGCGATTGCCGAGAATGGCAGCATCCTGCGCGCGGCGGGCGCGCTCGGCCTGTCGCAGCCGACCGCGAGCAAGCTGCTCCAGGATCTCGAGGACAGCCTCCACGCGCCGCTGTTCTTCCGCGGCAACCGCGGCGTCGAGCCCACCGAGCTCGGCCGCGAGTTCGTCCGCCACGCGCGCGTCATCCTCGCCCAGCTCGGCCAGACCTCGATGGCGCTGCAGGCGCTGTCGACCGGCGCCAGCGGCACGGTGGCGCTGGGCACGCTGCTCGCCGCGTCGAGCCACCTCCTCCCGACGACGCTGCTCCGGCTCCGCCGCACCCGGCCGAACATCAGCCTGCGCATCGTCGAGGGCACCAACGACCATCTGATGCCGCGCCTGCTGTCGGGCGAGCTCGACCTGGTGCTCGGCCGGCTGTCGCAGATCCGCCATCGCAACGACGTCGACCAGGAACCGCTGCTCAGGGACGTCTTCGCGGTGATCTCCCGCCGGGGGCATAAGCTCGCCGGCCGCGCGGGCGTGCCGCTGCACGAGCTGCTCGGCTTCGACTGGATATTGCCGCCGCCCGAAACGACGCTGCGCCGGCAGTTCGAGGCGCTGTTCCACGACGCCGGGCTCAATTCGCCGCCGGCGGCGATCGAATCGATCTCCTTCCTGACCAACCACCGGCTGCTTCTCGACAGCGACATGCTCGGCGTCTGGCCCCGGCCGGTGATCGATCATGGCCCCGATCGCGACGGGCTGGCCATCATCCTGCCGGCGGCGACCTTCCCGGTCGGGACGATCGGCATTTCACGCCGCAAGGGCACGCTGCTCTCCCCCGCCGCCGAGGCCGTGGCGGCCGAGCTGCGCGCCACCGCCGCCGAACTCTATCCCGACGGGGCCGACGATCAGCCGAAGTCGTCGTCGAGCGTGTAGTCGGCCGGGTCGTAGACCTTATAGGCGACGATCGTCTTGGTCTTGCGGATGTGCGGCAGCTTGAACAGTTTCGCGATCACGTCCTCGGAAATGTCCCGGCGATTGTCGATCTCGACCCGCAGCAGCAGGTCCCATTTGCCGCTGATCGAGCTGATGTCGCGGATATGCTCGATCCCGCTCTGCGCGAGGGCGAGGCCCAGATCGTGCGTCTTTCCGGGATCGGCCCGGACGAAAACGAAGAAGCGCTGCATCATGAAGAACGTCCCTGCCCACCTGCCGGGGCGATTAAAGCACCGCCGGGTGGGTAAGGCGATAGCCCATCCGATTTTCTTGTGGGCCGCTGTTCAGATCGCGGCCAGCTTCAGCCGTATCACCATCTGCACGGGATCGTTGCGGCGGCGGACCTGACGGACCTCGCCGCCGCACTGGCCGGCGAAGTCGCTGGCGAGGTCGAGCGTCACCTGGTCGACCGGCGAGCGTCGCATCTCCTCGGGCGGCATATGCTCGCTGAGCAGGCGGACCGCGACCTCGCCGCCGTCGTGCGAGGCGTCGAGGACGATGCGCCGGGACGCTTCCCCATCCTCCTCGCCGGTCGTCGCCAGCAGGTCGAGCAGGGCTGCGACGCCGATCATCTCGATCGCGCCCTGCCGCGCCGCCGCCGGGAAATCGAGCGCGTCGCCGCGCAGCTCGATCGCCATGCGCGCCGCGCGGGCCTGCGGCCGCACCGCCGCGATCGCGCGTTCGAGCGCGCTGCCCACCGTCATCGCCCCCTTGTCGCGCGCATCGTCGCGCCCGAACCAGCGGAGCAGGCCGAGGATGCCCGCCGCCATGTCCGAATGGGTGCCGATCCGGGCGATCCGCGCGGTGAGCTGGGAACGCTCCTCGGCCGACAGGTCGAGCTGGTCGACGATATAGGCGATGTTGCTGTTCGCCATGATGATGACGTTCAGCGACTGGCCGAGATCGTGCGACAGGCCCGGCGCGATCCGGCCGAGCAGGAAATGGCGGGCGATCGCGCCGACGCGGTCGGACCGCACCGGCAAGGCCGCCGGGCCGCCGCGGTCGACGATCGCCGCCGCGACCAGCGCGGCGCCGTAGAGCGTCGCCGCGACGCAGGCGAGGGCGAGAAGCGACGCCGGCCAGCCCGCCAGCCCCTGCGCGACCAGCAGCAGGGCGAGCGCGATCAGCACCGGCGCGGCCGCCAGCACCGGGCCGGGCAAGCGCGGCAACGGGCGCGGCCGGGGTATCGCGCCCAGGACCAGGGTCACCGCGACGAGCCACAGCGCCGGGCCGGACGTGGCGAGATGGGTCGCGAGCCAGGCGAGCATCGCCACGCCGAGCGTCACCATCCACAGCCGGCTGCCGAGGCCGATCAGCGCCCCCGAAGCGGCGGCGACCAGCAGATGGGAGCTGAGGGAGGTATCGCCCTTGGCGGCGATGACCAGCGCGGCCAATCCCAAGGCAACGGAATAGATGAGACCGGGCCGTCGATGCAATCAACCTCTCCGCCGTTCGCCATGGGGAGAGCGAGCGTCCGCCGGCGCCACCCGAGCGGGGATGCTATCTCCAAACCACACCCTTTTCCAGCGCGATCCGACTCGGTCGCGATCAGGACGAGGGTGTCGGGGATCGACGCCCGCGGATTGGCTTCCCCGCGCGCGCCTGCGATTCGCACTGCGCTGCGCCGAGTTAAATCTAAGTTAAAGCCCCAAATGCTGCCACAGCGGTCCTATCCCTTTTGGAGGGAATTATATTCAGATCGGTTTTGAAACCACGTTAAGCATGTTCCGGCTGCGGGCTTCCTCGCATTTTCGCCCGCGCTTCGAAGGCCGTTCACCAAGAAAATTAAAACCGGACCGGTTTCTTCTCAGCCACCCAAGGCACGGTGAAGGCGATATTGTCCCTCCGAACCCGATGCCGGCCCGAAAACGGCCGGAAACCGCGTTTTGCGAAGTCGCAATTGCGTATCGGACATGGGGGGTTGCGTATCGATGGTTGGGACCAGGGCCAAGATCACCGTGGTGGCTGGACTGCTGTTCGCGCTGTTGTTCGTCATCCTTGGCTTCCGGGAGCTTGGGCGTCCCTCCCCCTCACGCCCGCTTCCGGTGGCGGCGATCGTGGAGAGCGGCCCCCCAGCCGCCTTCGCGATCGCCGCCCGCAGGATCGAGACCGGCGAGACCCTCTCGCCCGACCTCGTCCGCAACGGTCCCGCTCCCAAGGCGCTGCAGGCCGCCACCGCCTCGCCGGCCGAAGCCGTCGGCAAGGTCGCGACGCAGCCGATCGCCGCCGGCGCCGCCATCCCCCGCGCCGCGATCGCCGCCGAGGACAAGCTGGCGCTGCGCGTGCCCGTCGGGATGCGCGCGATCAGCATCGACACGACGTCCGAGATCGCGGTGGCCGGCCTGGTCCGTCCCGGCGACCGCGTCGACATCCAGGTCGTCTATCCGGGCACCGACGCGATCGCGGGGCTGCGCGGGCCGGGCGGCAGCCAGGCCGCCACCCTGCTCCAGATGGTCGAGGTGCTCGCCGTCGGGCAGGTCGTGATCGGCAGCGGCCCGGCGAACGAGGACAAGAGCGTCTCGTCGTTCGAATCGCAGCCGCCCCAGGCCCGCAACGTCACGCTGGCGCTGACGCCGGCCGACGTCTCGACCCTGTCGCTCGCCAAGGCGCGCGGCGCGATCTACCTGTCGCTGCGCAATCCGGCCGATCGCGAACTGGTCGGCCGGCCGGTCGCGGCGGCGGCACCCCAGAAGGCCCAGCCCAAGCCCGCCCCCCGCGCCGCGCGGCGGCCGAAGGCGGAAGGCCAGCAGATCGAGCTGGTCGTGGGCGACCGGCGCCAGATCATCTACTCAGGCGGGAGCGCAAGCAATTGACCCGGCTTCTTTCAACCGCGCTCGTCGCCGCCGTCGCCCTGATCGGGCCGGCCGCCGCGACGGCCGCCGAGGACAGTCTGTCGCTCCAGCTCAGGGTGAAGCGCGTCCTCGACTATCCCAAGCCGATCGCGCGCATCCAGGTCGACCGCGAGGGCGTGATCGCGGTGCGCGCGCCGAGCCGCCGCTCGCTCGGCGTCACCGCGATCGGCACCGGCCTCGCGACGCTGTCGGTGTTCGCCGCCGACGGCTCGCTGATCGGCCGGACGGCGATCTCGGTCGGGCTGCCGGGCGGCGCAACCGGCGACGTCCGCGCCGACGAGGATGACGGATCGCTGTCCGGCACGGTCGACGGCCTCGCCGCGCGCGCCGCGCTCCAGCGGAGCTCCGCCGACCGGGGCGCGGCCAACAGCCTCTCGGTGAACGGCGAGCAGGTCGTCGCCGTCGACGTCCAGTTCGCGGCGGTCTCCTCGTCGACCTTGCGCGCGCTGGGCTTCAACTTCTCCAAGCTGAGCGGCGACCTCCAGGGCGCGATCGTCTCGCCGGCGACGCTGGGCAATTTCTCCAGCACCTCGACCGGCCTGACGCTCGACACCACCGCGCCGTTGCAGAACGCCTTCAACCTGTTCCTCTCCGCGCCCAATCGCGGGATCACCGCGGTGCTGAGCGCGCTGTCGAGCAACGGCCTGTCGCAGCTCCTCGCCCAGCCGACCCTGCTGGTCCGCTCGGGCGAGCAGGCGAGCTTCCTGGCCGGCGGCGAGGTCCCGATCCCCGTCCCGCAGAACAACGGCAACGGCAACGGGATCGGCATCGAGTACAAGGAGTTCGGCGTCCGGCTGAAGGTGACGCCCTTCGTGCTGAGCAAGGACCGCATCGTCCTGAAGATCGCGCCCGAGGTCAGCGAACTCGACTATACCAACGGGGTGCGGCTGCAAGGCTATGTGGTCCCGGGCCTGCGCCGCCGCTCGACCGAGACGACCGTGCAGCTCGGCAGCGGCCAGAGCTTCGTGATCGCCGGCCTCACCTACAGCAATTCGGTGGTGAGCAAGGAGAAGACGCCCTTCCTCGGCGATCTCCCGGTGCTCGGCGCGCTGTTCAAGCGCCAGCAGAACCAGCGCGAGAGCCAGGAGCTGATCATCGTCGCGACGCCGCGGCTGGTCGGCCCGATGGACCCGAGCCGGATACCGCCGTTGCCCGGCACCACCAACGAGGTCGACCCGACGATCGGCGACATGATCGTCGGCACCGACGGCCTCGAACAGAGCAGGGCGCCGTTCGGCGTGGTGAGGCGTTGATGAGCACGATCACTCTTCTCTCGGTCGACCGCGACCTCGCCGAGCGGCTGTCCTCGGCGCTCGAAGGCCGCGTGCCCGTCAACATGGTCCAGGCGCTCGAGCCCGAGATCATCGCTACGCCGACCGTCATCGTGCTCGACCGCTCCGCGCTGCCGCCCGAACGCTCGCTGGGCAGCGCGATCACCACCGTCGCCGCGCAGGCCGGCGGCCGGCCGATCGTCCTGGCCAGCGAGGAGCGCAGCACCGAGATCGTCCTGCAGGCGATCCGCGCCGGGGCGAGCGACGTCCTCGCCCGCTCGATCAACGAGGCCGAGGCGGCCGAGACGCTGTCGCGGCTGCTCAACGGCGCGCTGGTCGAACGCGGCCGCGCCGCGCCGTTCACCATCCTGCTCGGATCGGACGTCGAGGCGACCGCCGTGCTCGCCACCGACCTCGCGATCCAGCGGTCGCAGGCGGGCGGCAACCATCTGCTGGTCGACTGCACCATGCCGACCAGCATCGCCGAATCCTATCTCGACGTGCAGGTCGGCTACGGCATCGCCACCGCGATCGCCGACATCGACCGGCTCGACGGGACGCTGCTCACCAACTCGCTCGCCCGGCACGAAGGCACCGGGCTGATGCTGCTGACCCTCGACGGCGGCACCGGCCAGGAACCCGCCGGGATCGCCGCCAACGACGTCACCCGGCTGGTCCGGCTGCTGCGCGCCAATTTCGACGAGGTCACGCTGTGCGCGGGCAGCCTGCGCCACCAGGGCCTGCTGCGCGAGCTGATCCGCTCGGCCGACCGGATCGAGCTGCTCTGCTCGCAGTCGATCCGCGAGCTCGGCCTCGCCCGCCGGCTGCTCGAGAAGCTCGAGCTCGACGCGACCATGTCGGAGCGTATCCGCCTGCTGGTGTGGGACCATGACCCCCGCGTCCTGCTCGACGGCCAGCGGGTCGCCCAGGCGCTGGGCCTGACCCGGTCGATGGCGGTTCCGGTCGACCATGTCCGCCTGCGCAACGCGCTCAACGCCGGCACCCCGCTGTCGGCCGCCGGCGCCACCCCCTATGTCGACGCGGTCCGCCGGGTCGCCGGCCTGCCGCCGGCCCAGCGCTCGCCGGTCGAGCTCCAGGTCGATCGCCTCAAGGCGTTCGCCGGCCGGATCGGGATCGGCCGATGAGCCTGCTGCTCGACGATTTCGCGCAACCCGCCCGCGCGGTCGCGCCGGAACCGGGCGGAGCGGTCGTCGCCTCGCCGGTCAGCCAGCGGATGAGCGACGCCTATCAGCTCGCCAAGGCGCAGACCTACGCCCAGGTGATCGAGCAGCTCGAAGCGCGCGGCAACGCGGCCGACGGTCCGGCCAGCCGCCCGCTGCGCGAGGAGATCGAGATCGCGATCACCAGCCGCAGCCGGCGTGGCCAGCTCGCGCTCAACAGCGCCGAAAGGCTGCTGCTGATCGAGGACATCGAGGACGAGGTGAGCGGCTTCGGCCCGCTCGCCCCGCTGCTGCGCGACCCGACCGTCGACGACATCATCGTCAACGGGCCGCACCGCGTCTATGTCGAGCGGACCGGCAAGCTGACCCGCGTCGAGACGCGCTTCCAGGACGATGTCCACCTGATGAACATCATCCACCGGATCGTCGGCCAGATCGGCCGGCGGGTCGACGAGGCGAACCCCTATGTCGACGCCCGGCTGTCCGACGGCTCGCGCGTCAACATCGTCATCCCGCCGGTCGCGATCGACGGACCGATGGTGTCGATCCGCAAGTTCCGGATGCAGACGATGTCGATCGCCGACTTCGTCGAGCGCCAGTCGATGAGCGCCGACATGGCCGATTTCCTGGCCGCCGCCGTGCGCGGCCGGCTCAACGTCCTGGTCTGCGGCGGCACCGGCGCGGGCAAGACCACGTTGCTCAACATGCTGTCGAGCTTCATCGACGAGAGCCAGCGGCTGATCACCATCGAGGACGCCGCCGAGCTGCAATTGCGGCAGAGCCACGTCGTCCGGCTCGAGACCCGGCCCGGCAATGTCGAGGGCAGCCGCGAGGTCGGTTCGCGCGAGCTGCTGCGCAACGCGCTGCGGATGCGGCCCGACCGGATCATCCTGGGCGAGGTGCGCGGCGTCGAGGCGGTCGAGATGCTCCAGGCGATGAGCACCGGCCATGACGGGTCGATGGCGACGATCCACGGCAATTCGCCGCGCGACGCCTTCTCCCGGCTGGAGATGCTGCTCGGCTTCGCCGGGCTGCAGAACGACATCCGCGCCACCCGCCGCTTCATCGCCAGCAGCGTCCACCTGCTCGTCCATGTCCAGCGGCTGACCAACGGCAGCCGCCGGATCATGTCGGTGACCGAGGTGACCGGCATCGAGGGCGAGGCCTATTCGCTCAACGAACTGTTCTCGTTCGAGGAGCAGCCGCCCATGTCCGGGCTCGGCGAGTTCCGCACCTCCTCCTACCGTCCGCATTTCGCTGACCGCATCGGCAATTATCGCGACGAGCGGAAGGACCAGCGGCTGTGGTGACGGGGATCGCCTTCCTGCTGCTCGCGGCCGTGCTGCTGCTGACCGCCGGCTATGAGGTGATGCTCGCCCGCTCGCAGGCCTTCGCCCATCTCGACCGGCGGCTGGCCGCCCATCTGCGCGGCGTCGCTCCCGGCGCGCTGCCGACGGCGCAGCACACCATCCCGGTGCCCGACATCCTCGCGCCGCTGCTGGCCCGCGCCCAGATCCTGCTGACCAGCCGGCTGCTGCTCTCGGTCAGCGGCGCGCTCGCGCTGGCCGTGATCGGCGCGCTGCTGGCGTTCGGGACCTTCGCCGCGCTGGTCGTCGCGATCGCGCTGCCCGCCGCGCTGCTCTTCTACCTGCGCCGCCGCGCGCGCCGCCGCACCGAACAGCTCATCGAGGACCTGCCCTTCTTCATCGACGCGGTCCGGCAGCTGATCGCGGTCGGCAATTCGCTGCCCCAGGCGCTCGCCCGCGCGCTGCCCGCTTCCTCGCCCGCGGTCCATGCCTATCTCGGCCCGGCGATCCGGCGGATCGAGCTCGGCGCCCCGCTCGGGGAGGCGCTGCAACAGGTCGCCACCCGGCTCCACCTCACCGAGATCTCGATGCTGGCGTCGGCGATCCGGGTCAACATCCGCTATGGCGGCCCGCTCACCCACATCCTCTCGAACATCGCCGCGCTGATCCGCGAGCGCGGCCGGGTCGCGCGCGAGATCGCCGCCGCCACCGCCGAGATGCGGGTGAGCGCGAAGCTGCTCGCGGTGATGCCGCTGATCCTGGCGGCCTTCTTCCTGCTGTCGAACCACGCCTATCTCGACTTCTTCCTCGATCCGCAGCGCGGCCGCACCCTCGCCCTGGTCGCGGTGGCGCTCCAGCTCATCGGCGCGGCCGCGATGGCGCGCATCCAGCGGCTGGACTTCTGATGGACGCGCTGGCCTTCCTCTGGTTCCTGCTGGCGATCGTCGCGGTCGCGACGATGGCGCGGGGCATGGTGCTGCTCGCCGCGATGCAGAGGGTCGAGGCGCGCATCGCGCGGACCGTGTCGGCGCAGGCGGCGCGGCCCCTCTGGGGCGGTCTCAAGCTCCCCGCCTTCCTCGCCCCGCGCGGCCGCGACGGCAGCGAGATCGCTCGCGAGCTGCGCGAGGCCGGCATCCACCATCCGCGCGCGATCGAATATTTCCTGTGGCTGCGCCTCGGCGCGACCGCCGTCGCCTGCGGCCTCGCCGCGATCGCCAATCTGGTCGCGACCGGCGCGCCGCTGTCGCGCCCGGTGCCGGTCATCCTCGCCGGCGCGGGCGCCTATCTGCTGTCGAAGCGGCTGCTCCATTTCCTCAAGGGCGTGCGGCAGCGCGCGATCACCGCCGAATTCCCCTTCCTGCTCGATCTGCTGCAGATGATGCTCGAAAGTGGCCTGAGCCTCGACCAGTGCTTCCGCTCGATCGCCACCGAGGAGAATGAGGCGACCCCCAGGCTGGCCGCCACCGTCCGCCGGCTGGTGTTCGACCTCGATCGCGGCATGAGCTACGACGCCGCCCTCGGCCGCTGGGCCGAGCGCACCGCGGTCGGCGGCGCGAAGGAACTGGCGTCGCTGTTCCAGCAGGCGCTGCTCCAGGGGACCGAGCTGGCCCCGGCGCTGCGCACCTTCACCCGCGAGTTCACCGAGCGCCGCATCGCCCATGCCCGCGAGAGCATCGGCCGCATCTCGGTCCAGATGGTGCTGGTGCTGATCGCCTGCTTCCTGCCCGCCATCTTCATCGTCGTGGGCGGTCCGCCCGTGGCGAGCCTGTTCGACATGATCCGATCGGAAGCGCGATGACCATCCGGCCCCTGATCCTGTTCCTGCTCGCGGTCGCGCCCCCCGTCGTCGCGCCCTCCGCCGCACGCGCCGCGCCGCCGGCCAAGTCGTCCGCGCCGCAGACGCGCGGCCTCTATCTCCAGCTGATCGGCCAGGCGCGCAGCGACGGCCGGCCGCGCGCGGCGCTCGCCTATCTCGACGATTTCGACAAGCGCTTTCCCGGCGACGTCGGCGCGCAGGTGCTGCGGGTGAACAGCCTGCTCGACCTGGGCCAGGTGGACGAGGCCGAGCGGATCGTGGCGGCCCTCGCCAAGGTCCAGGGCAATGCCACGGTCGACGCGGTGCGCGGCCATGCGCTGGCGGCGCGCGGCCATTGGCGCGAGGCGAGCGAGCGTTACCAGGCCGCGGTGGCGGCCAGCCCCGCCGATCCGCTGCTGCGCAACGCGCTCGGCTATGCCCAGCTCCGCGCCGGCGAAGGCGACAGCGCGATCGAGGAGCTGCGCGGCGCCTGCGACCTCGCCCCCGGCGAGACGGTGATCCGCAACAACCTGCTGCTCGCCTATGCCGTCACCGGCCGCAAGCAGGAGCTGTCCGCCGGCATCCGCACGACCGGCAACCGCAAGGCGCAGGCCGAATTGCTGCGCACCATCACCACCGAGGCGAAGCGCATCGCCCGCGAGCCGGCCCTGCCGGGAAAGGAAAACGGACGATGATGGCGATCCTGATCGCGGCCGCCGCGACCGTCGCGGCGAGCCCGCCGCCGCCCGCGCCGCTGCCCGCCCTCCATCGCGGCGAGGCGCGCAGCGTGATGGAGAGCCAGCTCGCGACGCCGCCGCGCACCAGCGCCGACGCCGGCCTCGATCCCGACGAGGCGGATGCGGTCTATCGCCGCTATATCGGCTCGATCGGCCAGACGATCGCCCCCGACCAGGGGAACGGCCCGCGATGATCGCGCGGCTCGGCTCCCTCTGGTCCGACCGGTCGGCCGCCGTCGCGCCGATCGTCGCCGTGCTCGGCGCGAGCCTGGTCTGCACGGCCGGGATCGCGCTCGACGTGGGCGCCTTCTATTCGGGCAGCAAGCGGCTCAAGGCCGCGACCGAGGCCGCCGCGCTCTATGCCGCGGGCAACCCCGCCAACGCGCTGTCGCGGGCGCAGGACTATCTCCAGCGCAACGGCTATCCGTCGAGCGTCATCCAGTCGATCCAGGCGGGGCGCTACTGCCCCGACAAGAGCCTCGCGCCGACCGGCCGCTTCTTCGCCAGCGCCGCCGCGAGCCCCTGCCCCGGCAACGGCCAGACCAACGCCGTGCGGCTGAAGACCAGCCAGCCCAGCAGCCAATATATGCTGGCGCTGCTCGGCAACGCCTCCCCCATTCCCAACCTCGCCGCGACCGCCACCGCCGCCAAGATCGACGAGGCCGGGGTGCAGGTGTCGTCGGGCGTGCTCGGCCTCAGCAACGGCGTGGTCAACCAGCTCCTCACCCTGCTGACCGGCCGCAACATCGCGCTCACCGGCGCCCAGATCACGACGCTGATGGGCAGCGACATCGACATGGGCCTGTTCATGGACAAGCTGGCGGCCCGCGCCGGCCGGACCGGGACCTATGCCGAGCTGCTGAGCAGCCCGATCGCCTTCTCCGACGTGCTCGGCGCGGCCGGCGACGCCGCCGCGGTCGCCGGTTCCACCCCGACCAGCACGCTGCTGCTCAACCTGTCGGCGCAGGTCGGCAGCGCCTACAAGGTCAAGCTGACCGGCCTCGCCGATCTCGGCGTCTGGGAGAAGATGCCGGTCGGCAACGCCCAGGCCCAGACCTCGCTGCGCGCCGGGATCAACGCCTTCCAGCTGCTCAACTATGCGCTGCTCGCCGGCGGCCAGCCGCCATCGCTGTCGCTGACCCCGGCGGTGCGGCTGGCGGGCATGACGACCGACGTCCTGTCCAATCCGCGCTTCGGCTATGGCCCGGCCAACGAGACAAGCGCCTACACCGCCGTGACGCGACTGCGCCTCGACGTCGACGTCGATCTGGGCATTCTCGGCACCGTCCTCTCGCTCATCGGCGCCGGATCGATCGTCAAGGTTCCCGTCCTCATCGAAATCGGCTCCGGTTCCGCGAGTGTCGCTAACATCCAGTGCACGTCCGAGGCCGACACCGATTCCGTCGTCACCGTCAACGCGCGGGCCAGCCTGCTAAAGGCCTATATCGGGATACCCCGTACCGACCCTCTGGCATTGCCGTTCAAGCCGCTGAGCGGCGCCGATTTCGATGACGCCTACATATTGCTGGGCTTGATCAAGCTGAAGTCCGTGGTCGAGGATCCCATCGCCGCCGCCCAGCCCGTCACCTTCAGCCGCGCGAACGGAACCATCGGCAGGCCCGCCTCCGCCAGCAAGCCGGGCATTGCCGGCGCGTCCGTCAGGGTGGTCAGCGGATCGCAGCTCGGTTCGCTCGTGGCATCGCTTGGAACCAATCTGCAGGTCAACCTTGGCGGAGTAAGCCTTCTCAACGGCCTGCTGAACCTCCCCCTCATCAAGACGACGGTCGCCGGCGTGCTGAGCGCAACCGTGGACCCGCTGGTGACCAGCCTGCTCGCCACGCTGGGGGTTCAGGCAGGCTATGCGAACATCTGGACCACCGGCGTACGCTGCGGGGTGCCCGTGCTGGTCTGATCAAGGAATGGCAGCCGGCACCCTCCAGCCGGGAACTGTCGCGTAGGGGTTTTGGAGGGGAATAGAGGAGACTGAACATGTTGAAGTGCGTTCGATCGACGATGAAGCGCCTCTCCCGCGAGGAGAAGGGAGCTTCGGCCGTGGAATATGCGATCCTGGTGGGCGCCATCGGAATCGCGCTGTCCGCCGGCGCCACCAACTTCGGCAACGGCCTGTCCAACAAGCTGTCGGGCATGCTCAACGTCATCACCTTCCCCGGCGATTCCTGATCCGGGGAGGTGACCAACTTGGTTCGTCTGGGAAACAAGGGCGCCGCGGCGATCGAATTCGCATTGATCGCCCCGGCGCTCATCATGCTGATGTTCGCGATCCTGGTCTATTCGACCTATTTCGCGACCTATATCGGGGTACGGCAAGCCGCCGCCGAGGGCGCTCGCGCGGCGCTTGCCGGCCTCAGCACCAGCGAACGGACCACGCTCGCGACCGCGCGGGCGCAGCAGGTCCTCGACCAATATGGCCTGATGCTCTCGGCCGGCAGCCAGCCCGACATCCGGGCCGGCGTCGGCGCGTCGGGCAGCTTCGAGGTCAAGATCAGCTACGACATCAGCGGCAGCCCGATCATGCGCTACGGCGCGCTCCTGCCGCTGCCCAATACGACGATCACCTCGTCGGTGATCGTCGGCAACGGAAGTTATTCGTGATCGGCCCGCAAATGGATTATCATGCGGGCCGGTCCGGTCGCCGTCGATCGGTCGGCATGGCGGCGGTTTCCGCTACGGAAGCGGGGCCGACGTCACAAGGAGTATTCCGTAGTTGCGGCCGAACCGTTTCTAATCTCAGTCTAGGTTGACGCAAGGAGTCCCGACAGTCGAACCGGCATCGGAGGCCGACTTCTTGGGTAAGGGGGTAATCGGAGTTCATATCCGAGGAAGAGGGGAAACATGACGCTCTTTGACGTCGTACAGGCGGACGAGGTTGTTGAGGCCGTTCTCGTCATCGGGAACGATGTCGACTGGATCGATGAATGTCAGTTCATGCTCCATTCGTTCGGATTTCCTTCCTTCGCGGCGCAATCTTCTGCCGAAGCCTTTGCCAAGATCGACAACCGGTCGATCTCGACCCTGATCATCGACCAGAACCTGCCGGGCCTCGACGGCATCAGCCTGGCCGAGGACCTGGCCGCCCGGACCGCCGACGAGGGGCGCGAGCTGCGGTTCATCCTGGTCGCCGAACATGCGACGCTCGACCTCGTCGTCGCGGCGGTGCGGGCCTCGGTGGTCGACATCCTCCAGAAGCCGATCACCCGCGACGACCTGCGCAACGCCCTGCTGCGCGTCCGCGGCATCAAGCCCGAAAGCTCGACCCGCAAGGCGCTCGCCTCGCAGCTCACGACGCTGAGCCTCGAAATCCAGCGCCTGTCGAACCTGATGGACGAAGCGCTCCCCTCGTTCGGCAAGGCCGCTCCGGCCGCCGAGCCGGCGGCGTCCGACGAGACGGTGAGCGCCGAATTCGTCCGGGACATGCTCCGCAAGGAAGCCAAGCGCCGGGCCCTGCTCGACGGCCGGCTGTTCGGCGACTGCACATGGTCGGTCCTGCTCGACCTGCTCGCCGCCAAGCTCGACGGGCGCGAGGTTTCGGTCTCCAGCGCCTGCATCGCATCGGGCGCGCCGACCACCACCGCGCTGCGGCTGATCAACCGGCTGGTGGGCGACAAGATCCTCGAACGCCTGCCCGACGCGCATGACCGCCGGCGCGACTTCCTGCGGCTGAGCCCCGACGTCGAGGCCTCGCTGCTCGCCTATCTCGCCGATCTCAGGAAGAACTGAGTCCTCAAAAAGAAGCCAGGGCGCACCGCTACCATCGTCATTCCCGCGAAAGCGGGAAGCCATGGACAGCGGCACCTCGCGTCAAACAGCGCCCCGTTTCCGTGGATTCCCGCTTTCGCGGGAATGACGGTCGCGGCTAGAGCGATTTCCAGGCAGATGGAAACATCTGCCGACTCGGAAACCGCGATAAAACAATAGCCTAGAGCGGCCGATCCGATGCAATCGGATCGTGAACCGCTCTAGTCACGCCGCCCGCGTCATCCCTTCCCGCTGGGCTTCGCGGAGGCGGCGCCCCAGTTCCGCCAGCAGGCTTTCGACATCGACGTCGCCGCCGACCGACAGGCTGACGTCCACCACCCCGCCGCGGCCATGCCGCATGACGCCGACCTTGGTGCCGCCCGCCATCAGCGTCACCGGCTCGGGCTTCGAGGGCTCCGACACCGCCGCCTGGCGCAGCTTCGACAGCACCGCCGCCGCCGCGATCAGCGGCTGCTTGTTGGCGGTGCGCTGCTGCTGCTGCGCGGCGATCGCGATCGCCGCATCGATGATCGCGGCGCGCAATTCGGGGCGGCGGAGCAGCGGGGTCAGCACCTCCGAATGCCGTACGCGCAGCTCGGTGCGCGCGGGAAAGGCCTCGACCACGTCCTCGGGAAGCTGGGCCAGCGACAGCAGCCGGCTGAGCTGGCTGTTCGAAAGGCTCAGCGCCTGCGCCATCTTCGACTGGACGCCGCCGTAGAAGCGGTCGACCGCCGCCTGATAGCTGCGGGCGCGATCGATTTCGGAGATGTCGGCACGTTCGCGGTTTTCCAGATCGGCGATCCGGAAAGCCTCCTCGTCACTGACATCGACGATCAGGGCACTCAACCGCAACTCCGGGCGTCCATTGTGATTCAACCAATCGACGGCGAAGCGCCGCCGGCTTCCGACCAGCAGTTCATAGGGAATCTCGGCGCCTTCGCCCGCCCGCCGGACCAACACGGGAATGCGATTGCCGCCTTCCGTCGCGATCGATTCGATCAGGCTCCGGCACCCCTCGGGCGTCAGCCGCGGAACGTCGCGCGGATTGCCGTCCCACACCACGCATTCCGCGGGCTGGAGCATCACGATCCCCGTGCCGTCGCTGCCGCTCCGCACCGCACCGGCGAGCCGCGCGTCGAGATGGGCGAGGTCGTCGCCCTCCTTCGCCGGCCCCGGCCCCTTGTGCGCGGCTCCGCTGCCCGAGATATCCCCGAAAATCTCTCTCATGAAGCTGGCCATAACCCCCCTCCCGAACGCTGGTGCGCGATACGCCAGACAGCATAATCGCGTGTCGCGGGGGGAGAATGCCGAGATCGATCCGATCCGGTTCCTTGGCGGCGCGGCTTTGCGTATCCGCAACCCATGCCGACGGCGCGGACCCGATGCGGGGTTTCCCAATTCGCCGACAGCCCTGATCGGCGATGAATGATGAAGTACCCGATCCGATCGGGAATCATCCCGGCCCAACAAGATCAGCTAACCATATCCTTCAAAAATAACCATTTATTTACCAGAACAACAGGGTCCACATCGGTTCTTATCGGATATCCCTCCGCTCGCCCCGGCCGAGATCGGACCGCTTGACTGCAATGCCGTGATTTCGGTCTGTTTTCTGCTTGCGGAATAGGGATGACGCCCGAAAAAACCCGACCTGCGCGTCCCGTCATGCCCGTCGCCCGCGACCTTGCCCCTCTCCGTTTCCGGCGACGGCGATTTCGCCTTGTTTTCCGGGCGACGTGCGCGGACCGGCGCTCGCCCGCGCGGCAGGGCGGGCGTCGCCCGGATTCCATCCGCTCCGGTTGTTGTTCCGCGTGAAAGCCGCGACGATTCGGGTACCGCCGATAGCGGCAGGGGTGCTCCGGGAAACGGCGGCTTCGTCTGCCCTGTATGTGTAACCCGTGGAGTGCTCGAGCGATGAAGCCGCGTATAGCCTTGGCCCTGCTCGGGCTGAGTCTCGCCTCACCGCTGGCGGCCCAGGCGCCCGCCGCCGCCGATATCCAGGCCGATCGCGCGCAGGCGCCGGTCATCGATCGCGATCGCACCGATCGCGTCGTCCCGACCCTGCCGGGCGTGCCGCGCGTGTCGATCCCCCGCCCCGCCTTCAACGTCGCCGCCTCCGCCGCGGCGGTGAACCTGACCCAGATCCGTTTCGCGGGAAGCTCGCTCCCGCTCGAAACGCTCGAGGCGATCACCACCGCCTATCGCGGCCAGGCGCTCACCCAGGACGTGCTCAAGGCGATCGTCGAGGCGGTCGGCAAGGTCTATGCGCGGAGCGACATCGCCTTCTATTCGGTGGCGATCCCCGCGCAGCGGCTGGAACAAGGCGTGCTGACCGTCCAGGTCGTCGAGGGCGCGGTCAAGCAATACAGCATCAAGGGGCTTCCCGACGACGCGCCGACCGAGTTGGTCAAGGCGCACATCGCGCGGATCATGCGCAGCACTCCGCTGCGCAAGAGCGTGCTCGAACGCAGCCTGTCGCTGATGCGCGACATGCCCGGCCAGACCGTCGAGGCATCGGTGCGGCAGCTCGACGCCGCCGGCTCGCTCGCCCTCGATCTCACCCTCAGGCGACGCCCCTTCCATCTCGGCATCGCGATCGACAATAATGGCGTGAGCAACGTGACCAGCGCCTTCCAGGCGCAAGCCACCGTCACCGCCAACAACCTGCTCCGCGAAGGCGACACCACCAAGGTCAGCAGCTATCTGCCGCTCCATCCCGATCGCTACCAGTTCTACACGATCAGCCATGCGACGCCGATCGCCAGCAACGGCATGACCGCGACCGTCACCGCGGCGCGGCTCAAGTCGCGGTCGCGCAACGCCACCCTCGGCGACATCGACGGACGCGCGACGCTGGCGGGGATTTCGCTCAGCTATCCGGTGATCCGGTCCTACAAGACCAACCTGTCGGTCAGCGCCTCGCTCGACGGCATCGACAGCAGCAACTATTATCTCGACACCCGTTTCGGCGACTATCGGTCGCGCGCGATCCGGTTCGGCGCGAGCTTCTCGCGGTCGACCGAGAAGACCGGCTACGCGATGACCGCCGTCGTCAGCCGCGGCCTCGACATCCTCGACGCCAAGGCGTTCACGGGCTTCACCGAGAAGGACTTCACCAAGGTCAACGTCCAGACCGTGGTCGTCAACGCGATCACCAAGAACCTGATCGCGAAGCTGACCACCAACGCGCAATATAGCCGTGACAAGCTGCCGGTGACCGAGCGGCTCGCGCTCGGCGGATCGGGCGCGGGACGCGCCTTCCGCGTCGGGACGGTGACCGCCGATCGCGGCGCGACCGGCACCGCCGAGCTGAGCTGGACGCTGCCCCTGCCGAAAAGCCGGATCAAGGGGACCTCGATCTTCGCCTTCGTCGACGGCGGACTGGGGCGCACCGAGGCGCGTCCCTTCTACGGCATCGCCGCGGAGAAATTCTCGCTGGCATCGGCGGGCGGCGGCGTCCGCCTCCAGCTCGGCAAGGTGCGGCTCGGCGTCGAGGTCGCGGTTCCGATCGACCGCCCCGGCCCCGGCTACAGCCGCAAGGCCCGGCTGTTCGGCAGCTTCGGATATGGATTCTAGAGCATTGCGCGGAAAAGTGGGCACCGGTTTTCCGCAAGCAGCAATGCGGCAACAAAGGTTCAGAGCAAGCCGCGCGATTCAAATGCGCGCGGCTTGCCCTGACCGTTTTGCGGATACGCAAAACCGATAGCGAGGCGCGACGATGAACAATGTCTGGGAGGTTTGGACGTCGGCGCTGTCGTCCGAGGAGTGCGACCAGATCATCGAGCGCGGTCTGCGCTATGCGCCGCAGACCGCGACGGTGGGCTTCGCCAAGGACACACGGCAGGACGACGGCTACCGCACCTCGGTGGTGCGCTGGCTCGACACCGGGGCCGAACAGGCGATCGTCGCCCGGCTGATGAGCTTCGTCGTCTCGTCGAACCGCACCAATTTCGGGGTCGACATCGTCGCGCCCTTCGACCTGCAGTTCACCGAATATCATGGCACCAGCCAGGGCAAATATGACTGGCATCAGGACGTGTGGCTCGAATCCACCCGCCCCTATGACCGCAAGCTGTCGCTGGTCGTCCAATTGTCGGACCCGGCCGATTATGAAGGCGGCGCCTTCGAATTTTTCGGGCTGCAGCATCCGGGCGCGCTGTTCGCGCCGCGCGGCAGCCTGCTGATCTTCCCGTCCTGGATGCAGCATCGCGTGCTGCCCGTGACCGGCGGCATCCGCCGCAGCCTCGTCTCCTGGGTCGAGGGACCGCGCTGGCGCTGATCGCAGGGTCCGGGGCGGCGAGCCCACCGATGCCGGGCGTGGCCGCCGCGCTCGTCGTCGCCGTGCTGGCGATCCTGCTCGCCTGCGCCGTCGTCGATCTCCGCTCCCGCACCATCCCGAACCGTCTCGTCGTCCTGGTCGCGCTGCTCGCCGCGCCCTATTGGCTGGCCGCGGCGCCCGATCTCCTTGGCCGCGTCATCGGGCAGGCGGTGGTGATCGCGGTCGCCCTCCCCATCCTCCTGCTGCTGTTCGCGATCCGCGCCTGGGGCGGCGGCGACGTCAAGCTGAGCGCCGCGTTGCTGCTATGGCTGCCGGGAAAGGAAGCGCTGGAGGCAGCCGCGATCATGGCGGTGACGGGCGCTGTCCTCGCGCTGCTGATCCTGCCGTTCGGCCGGCGCGCGACCGCGCGTGGGGTACCCTATGGCGTGGCGATCGCGATCGCCGCCGCCGTGCCGCTGGCCGGCCGACTCCCCTTCCTCGTCTGAAACGAAAACCGCCGTCGCTTGTAGGGAGCGACGGCGGCTTGGGGGTAAGCAAAGCTACGGGAACAATCATGCTCTTCTGAACAATGAACGCCGCCAGGTCCGCTTGGGGTGGACGGACAGACCGGAGATTTTGCCGGGAGCAAACACTCTCCGAAACGTTCCTTGGGGCAATCCCTGAAAGGGGATCAGAAGGGCAGGACGTAGAGCGCGATCCAGGTGGCGAGGACCAGGGTCAGGCCGAGGAGCACCATGCGGTCGAGCCGGTCGGCGATGCTCGGCGCGGGCCGGAGCGCGGGTCCGGTGGGGATGCGCATGATCTCGAGCGGCTCGGCCGTGCCGTCCTCGACCGGACGGAAACTGCGCGGCGGGGTCGGGCGGCTCTCCCCGACCGACGCCCGCAGCTCACTCTCGGTGAGCGGGACGAGCAGCCGGCAGCAGGCCTGCCCCGCCTGGATCCACAGCACCCGCGCGTTGCGCAGGCCGATCAGCGGCAGGTCGAGGCAGACGATCGAGCCGACATGGAGCCGGTCACTGCCGCCTTCGTCGGAGGAACCTTCGTCCTGGAGGTCGACGATGCAGTCGCCCCTCGACAGAAGGCGGCAGGACGGAAAGCGCACCGGCGAGGACAAGCGCCTTTCGAGCAGCTCGCCGTCGCGCTTCGAGGACATGGTGTTGAGCATCTGGGGGACGCCTCTCATCTCTGGTACGGGTCGCGCGGGTTGCTCCCGGCCCGCCCTTGGGGAGGGCGGGCCGGGAGGCGGTCAGGAGCCCCTGCCCAGCAGGCCACCGAGCAGGTTGGTGACCGGGGCAAGGGGTCCCGCCGGTCCGGTCGGCGCGGTTCCCCCCGCTCCACCAAGAACCGAGCCGACCAGGCCGGTGACGGGCGCGAGGATGTTCCCCGCGCCGGAAGGCGAGCCCCCCGAGGCCCCGCCGAGCACCGAACCGACGATACCCGTGACCGGCGCGAGGATCGCTCCCGGGTCAGCCGGCGAACCGCCTGAACCGCCACCGAGGACGGCCCCGACCACGCCCGTGACCGGCGCCAGGATGGAGCCCGGATCGACCGGCGAACCGCCGCCCGTGCCGCCGCCGAGCACCGACCCCACGATGCCCGTCACCGGCGCGAGGATGTCGCCCGACCCTGACGGCGCTCCACCCAGGCCGCCGCCCAGGACAGCGCCGACGACATTCGTGACCGGCGCCAGGATCGCGCCCGGACCCGACGGCGAACCGCCGCCCGAACCGCCGCCGAGCACCGATCCGACGATGCCCGTCACCGGGGCGAGGATGTCGCCCGGGCCCGATGGCGAGCCGCCGGTGCCGCCGCCGGTGCTGGCGAGCGCCGACGTGACCGTCGAGACCGCGGTCTGGACGATGTTGGTGACGGGCGCGAGCGGGCCGGTCGGGGTGAGCAGCGGTCCCGCGATCGGGGTCGCGAGGGTGTTGACGGTGCTGACGATCGGGTTGGAGATGGTCTGGACGGTCGAGGTCAGCGCCGCGACCGGCGGCGCCAGCGTCGAGGTCAGCTCGCCGACCGTTCCGCCGATCTGCGGCCCGAGCAGCGCCCCGGTCAGGTTGACGACCGGCTGGAGCCCGGCCTGGACGCCGGGCGCCGTGGTCGCCAGGCCGAGGCCGACGACCTGCCCGCCCGACAGGACGCTCGCCGTCGCCAGCGTTCCGGTGACCGGCGTGGCGCCGGCCGGTCCGGGCAGCAGGTTGAGCCCGACCAGCGTGTCGCCGGTCGATGCGCCGCTGAGCTTCGAGCCCGCCAGGTCGAGCCCTGCGAGCGGCCCTGCGAAAGAGCCGCTCTGCGGCGTGCCGGGCAGGTTGCCGACCACCCCGCCGAGCAGGCCGGTGACCGCCCCCGTCAGTGGCGCGAGCGCGCCGTCCGATCCGACGAGCGGATCGGTGAGCGGCGAGAGCGCATTGTTGGCGGCGCCCAGCACCGGCGACAGGATGCCGTCGACCGCACCCGTGACCGGGCTCAGCGTCGGCGCGAGTCGGTCGGTCAGACCGGTGACGGCATTGCCGATCGGCTTGCCGGCGACCGCACCGACCAGCGATCCGACCGGGGCGAGCCCCTTACGCACGGCGTTGGTCGTGGTGGGCAGCTTGACATCGGCGACGGTGCCATCGCCGGTCAGGACGTCGACGGTGGCCAGCGTCCCGGTCGAGGGCTTATCGCCCGGCAGGATATTGGCGCCGATCAGCGTCCCCGATCCGGTCGGGCCGAGCGGCGAGGTGCCGCCGATCGAGATGCCCACCGGCGTACTCGGCGCTGCCCCGCTGGGACCGCTCGGACCCGACGGGCCGCTCGGACCTGAAGGACCACTCGGACCGGAAGGTCCGGAAGGTCCGGACGGGCCGCTCGGACCCGACGGGCCGCTGGGACCGCTCGGGCCGGAAGGATCACTGGGACCGGAAGGACCGCTCGGCCCCGACGGACCGCTGGGGCCCGACGGGCCGCTGGGCGAGGTCGGGCCGGCGCCCTTCCCGATATCGAACCCCACCCCGTCGGAACAGGCGGAGGTGAGAAGCAGGATCGACAGGGCGCTCGCGCTCAGCAAGCGCCGCCGGACAGGATGCGAATGGCTGGAATTCGACATGATCTTTACCCCAATGACGTCGCGTGACGAATGGCGACGCATCTGTTCTAGGCAGCGTCATGGTGATTCCCGGTGCCGAACAGAAACCGATGCGGCGGCATCCGGCACGATCCCGCAGGGTCTCCGATCCCCCGCAAAAACGGGGTCCTGGCCGATCGCCGCAAGACGGTTTTGCGGATTCGCAAAGTCCGGATCGCGATCGATCGAAGCCCGAAACCGCGATGCGAAGGCCCCGCAAACAGAAGCCTGGGAGCACGAAGAACGTCAGGTTCAAACCGGATGCGAAACCGCCGGCCCGGCCCCAACGAAAAACCGCCGCCGCTTGTAGAGAGCGGCGGCGGCTTGGGGGTAAGCAAAGCTACGGGAACAATCATGCTCTTCTGAACAATGAACGCCGCCAGGTCCGCTTGGGGTGGACGGACAGACCGGAGATTTTGCCGGGAGCAAACACTCTCCGAAACGTTCCTTGGGGCAATCCCTGAAAGGGGATCAGAAGGGCAGGACGTAGAGGGCGATCCAGGTGGCGAGGACCAGGGTCAGGCCGAGGAGCACCATGCGGTCGAGCCGGTCGGCGATGCTCGGCGCAGGCCGGAGCGCGGGTCCGGTGGGGATGCGCATGATCTCGAGCGGCTCGGCCGTGCCGTCCTCGACCGGACGGAAACTGCGCGGCGGGGTCGGGCGGCTCTCCCCGACCGACGCCCGCAGCTCACTCTCGGTGAGCGGGACGAGCAGCCGGCAGCAGGCCTGCCCCGCCTGGATCCACAGCACCCGCGCGTTGCGCAGGCCGATCAGCGGCAGGTCGAGGCAGACGATCGAGCCGACATGGAGCCGGCCGGCCGGACCGTCACTGCCGCCTTCGTCGGAGGGACCTTCGTCCTGGAGGTCGACGATGCAGTCGCCCCTCGACAGAAGGCGGCAGGACGGAAAGCGCACCGGTGAGGACAGCCGCCTTTCGAGCAGCTCGCCGTCGCGCTTCGAGGACATGGTGTTGAGCATCTGGGGGACGCCTCTCATCTCTGGTACGGGTCGCGCGGGTTGCTCCCGGCCCGCCCTTGGGGAGGGCGGGCCGGGAGGCGGTCAGGAGCCCCTGCCCAGCAGGCCACCGAGCAGGTTGGTGACCGGGGCAAGGGGTCCTGCCGGTCCGGTCGGCGCGGTTCCCCCCGCTCCACCAAGAACCGAGCCGACCAGGCCGGTGACGGGCGCGAGGATCGCGCCCGGATCGGCGGGCGAGCCCCCCGAGGCTCCGCCGAGCACCGAACCGACGATACCCGTGACCGGTGCGAGGATCGCTCCCGGGTCAGCCGGTGAACCGCCTGAACCGCCACCGAGGACGGCCCCGACCACGCCCGTGACCGGCGCCAGGATGGAGCCCGGATCGACCGGCGAACCGCCACCCGTGCCGCCGCCGAGCACCGAACCCACGATGTTCGTGACCGGTGCGAGGATCGCCCCCGGATCGGCCGGGGAGCCCCCCCCCGAGCCACCGCCGAGGAGAGCGCCGACCACGCCCGTGACCGGCGCGAGAATCGCACCGGGATCGACCGGCGAGCCACTCCCCGAACCGCCGCCGAGCACCGATCCGACGATGCCTGTCACCGGGGCGAGGATGTCGCCCGGGCCCGACGGCGAGCCGCCGGTGCTGGCGAGCGCCGACGTGACCGTCGAGACCGCGGTCTGGACGATGTTGGTGACGGGCGCGAGCGGGCCGGTCGGGGTGAGCAGCGGTCCCGCGATCGGGGTCGCGAGGGTGTTGACGGTGCTGACGATCGGGTTGGAGATGGTCTGGACGGTCGAGGTCAGCGCCGCGACCGGCGGCGCCAGCGTCGAGGTCAGCTCGCCGACCGTTCCGCCGACCTGCGGCCCGAGCAGCGCCCCGGTCAGGTTGACGACCGGCTGGAGCCCGGCCTGGACGCCGGGCGCCGTGGTCGCCAGGCCGAGGCCGACGACCTGCCCGCCCGACAGGACGCTCGCCGTCGCGAGCGTTCCGGTGACCGGCGTGGCGCCGGCCGGTCCGGGCAGCAGGTTGAGCCCGACCAGCGTGTCGCCGGTCGATGCGCCGCTGAGCTTCGAGCCCGCCAGGTCGAGCCCTGCGAGCGGCCCTGCGAAGGAGTCGCTCTGCGGCGTGCCGGGCAGGTTGCCGACCACCCCGCCGAGCAGGCCGGTGACCGCCCCCGTCAGCGGCGCGAGCGCGCCGTCCGATCCGACGAGCGGGTCGGTGAGCGGCGAGAGCGCATTGTTGGCGGCGCCCAGCACCGGCGACAGGATGCCGTCGACCGCGCCCGTGACCGGGCTCAGCGTCGGCGCGAGTCGGTCGGTCAGCCCGGTGACGGCATCGCCGACCGGCTTGCCGACGATCGCGCCGACCAGCGACCCGACCGGGGCAAGGCCGTCGCGGACGCCATCGGTGGTGGTGGGCAGCTTGACGTCGGCAATGGTGCCGTCGCCGGTCAGGACGTCGACGGTGGCCAGTGTCCCGGTCGAGGGCTCACCACCCGGCAGGATATTGGCGCCGATCAGCGTCTTCGATCCAGTCGGGCCGAGCGGCGAGGTGCCGCCGATCGAGACACCCACCGGTGTCCCCGGTGCCGACCCGCTCGGACCACCTGGCCCCGTAGGATCGGTTGGCCCAGTCGGTCCGGTTGGACCCGTTGGACCCGTGGGGCCGGTCGGGCCGGTTGGGCCACCGGGACCGGTCGGGCCACCAGGGCCGGTCGGGCCAGCAGGACCGGTCGGACCTGTGGGGCCCGTGGGACCGGCAGGGCCGGTCGGACCAGCAGGACCTCCGGGGCCGCTTGGACCGCTCGGACCACCAGGACCGCTTGGGCCACCAGGACCGCTCGGACCACCGGGACCGGAAGGGCCGCCGGGGCCGGAAGGTCCGCCGGGACCCGAGGGTCCGCCAGGGCCGCTCGGCCCCGAAGGACCACCCGGGCCGCTGGGGCCGCCGGGGCCACTGGGATCGGAAGGACCGCTCGGCCCCGACGGGCCGCTCGGCCCGGAGGGCGGCGTCGGACCGCCGGGTCCCGACGGGCCGCTCGGTCCCGAGGGAGAGGTCGGGCCGACGCCCTTCCCGATATCGAAGCCGATGCCATCGGAGCAGGCGGAGGTGAGAAGCAGGATCGACAGGGCGCTCGCGCTCAGCAGGCGCCGCCTGACGGAACGCGGATAGGCGGAATTCGACATGATCTTTAACCCCAATTGACGTCGCGCGAGGGAGGGCGACGCGCCTTTTTAGGCAGCGGATGGGGTGTTCCCGCCGTCCAACAGAAACCGATGCGGCGGCATCCGACACGATCCGAAAAGCGCGTCGATCCGCCGGAAAAGCCGACCTCGCGCCGATCGCCGCAACGAGGTTTCGCAGACTCGCAAAGCTGGAAGGAGGTGTTGCTCGAGTCCGAAATCGGGGATCCCGCTTCCGCAAAGGCCACCGACAAGCTGCTGCCGGCGTCAGGTTCAAACCGGATGCAAAAGCCCTAATGGGCTAGCTGGCCTGGCCGATGGCAGCCGCAGGATCGCGCGCGCCTCGTCACCTGGCCAGCCGCCGGAAGGCGGCCATCATCTCGCGCGGGAAGCGCGCGTCGATTTGCGTGTACGCAAAGGTGCGAGATCGCCGTGCGCGATAAGGCGCCCGGCATAATATGCCGGAACGATTTTAGCCCCGCGAGACTGCTGTCTTGCGGGGTGGTGTATGTGGGTGGGTTGGTGGTTTGTTGGAGATGGTTGCGGGGATAGGATTTGAACCTATGACCTTCAGGTTATGAGCCTGACGAGCTACCGGGCTGCTCCACCCCGCGACACTGATTGTGGCCTTGTTGGGCCGAGGGCCGGAGCCTGTAAGGCTCCGCAAGGCCAAAGGCCGTCGCGGTATCCCCGCGGAAGCCAAGGCAGCGGATGCTGCCGCCGGCGCCTGAGGCCGGCAAACAAAGTGAATGGGTTATTCTGATGCACGGCCTTCAAAGCCTGGCGACGCCCTACTCTTCCACCGCTTAAGCGCTAGTACCATCGGCGCAGTCTGGTTTCACGGCCGAGTTCGGGATGGGATCGGGTGGGTCACAGACGCTATGGCCACCAAGCTATGGAGGCCGTGCATGAGAATTCTAGAAACCGTGCATGTTGATGCTGAGAGTTTTATACCGCCATCAGGATTGTTGTTGATGGTGGGGCTCTCAAGCGCGACTAGAGCAATTAGTATCGGTTAGCTCCACGCGTTACCGCGCTTCCACATCCGATCTATCAAGGTCGTGGTCTTCGACCGCTCTAAGATATCTTATCTTGAGGGAGGCTTCCCGCTTAGATGCTTTCAGCGGTTATCCCGTCCGTACATAGCTACCCTGCTGCGCGGCTGGCGCCACGACAGGTCCACCAGAGGTACGTTCAACCCGGTCCTCTCGTACTAGGGTCAACTCCTCTCAAATATCGACGCCCACGGCAGATAGGGACCAAACTGTCTCGCGACGTTCTGAACCCAGCTCACGTACCACTTTAATTGGCGAACAGCCAAACCCTTGGGACCTGCTCCAGCCCCAGGATGTGATGAGCCGACATCGAGGTGCCAAACAACCCCGTCGATATGAGCTCTTGGGGGTTATCAGCCTGTTATCCCCGGCGTACCTTTTATCCGTTGAGCGATGGCCCTTCCACGAGGGACCACCGGATCACTATGACCGACTTTCGTCTCTGCTCGACTTGTCAGTCTCGCAGTCAGGCTGGCTTATGCCATTGCACTCTAACAGCCGGTTTCCAACCGGCCTGAGCCAACCTTCGCGCGCCTCCGTTACTCTTTGGGAGGCGACCGCCCCAGTCAAACTACCCGCCACAGAGGGTCCCTGAACCAGTTTCATGGTTCGAGGTTAGACATCAGAAAACAACAGGGTGGTATTTCACCTATGGCTCCACCAGGACTGGCGTCCCGGCTTCAAAGCCTCCCACCTATGCTACACAGTTATTTCCTAATGCCACTCTGAAGCTGCAGTAAAGGTGCACGGGGTCTTTCCGTCTAACCGCGGGTACTCCGCATCTTCACGGAGAATTCAATTTCGCTGAGCATGTGCTGGAGACAGTGGGGAAGTCGTTACGCCATTCGTGCAGGTCGGAACTTACCCGACAAGGAATTTCGCTACCTTAGGACCGTTATAGTTACGGCCGCCGTTTACCTGGGCTTCATTTCGGAGCTTGCACCCCTCCACTTAACCTTCAGGCACCGGGCAGGCGTCAGACCCTATACGTCGTCTTGAAGCCGACTTAGCAGAGCCCTGTGTTTTTGCTAAACAGTCGCTACCCCCTGGCCTGTGCCCCCCACAACTGGTTGCCCAATCGTGGGGCCTCCTTCTTCCGAAGGTACGGAGGCAATTTGCCGAGTTCCTTCAGCACACTTCTCTCAAGCGCCTTGGTATACTCTACCAGACCACCTGTGTCGGTTTCGGGTACGGTCTATACGGTGGGGCTATTTCCTGGAACCATTTCGAAGCACGTCCAATCCGTTAAGGACGTACAACACACATGATCCGTCACACACCACCAGGCCCACGAATATTAACGTGGTTCCCATCGACTACCCCCTTCGGGCTCGTCTTAGGGGCCGGCTCACCCTGCGCGGATTAGCCTTGCGCAGGAACCCTTGGTCTTTCGGCGACAGGGCATCTCACCCTGTTTATCGCTACTCATGTCTGCATTCGCACTTCCGATACCTCCACGGCCCATTACCAGACCGCTTCACAGGCTTACGGAACGCTCCGCTACCGCGTGGATAAATCCACACCCTAAGCTTCGGTGCGTGTCTTGAGCCCCGTTACATCTTCGCCGCAGGAACCCTTGTTTAGACCAGTGAGCTGTTACGCTTTCTTTAAAGGATGGCTGCTTCTAAGCCAACCTCCTGGTTGTTTTGGGATTCCCACATGCTTTCCCACTTAGACACGACTTGGGGACCTTAGCTGTAGGTCAGGGCTGTTTCCCTCTTGACGACGGACCTTAGCACCCGCCGTCTGTCTCCCGGATATCACTCGTTGGTATTCGGAGTTTGGTTGAATTTGGTAGATCTCGCGACCCCCGCATCCATCCAGTGCTCTACCCCCAACGGTGTTCATCCGAGGCACTACCTCAATAGTTTTCGCGGAGAACCAGCTATTTCCCGGCTTGATTGGCCTTTCACCCCTAAACACAACTCATCCGGTAACTTTTCAACGTTAATCGGTTCGGACCTCCAGTGGGTGTTACCCCACCTTCATCCTGGTCATGCCTAGATCGCCGGGTTTCGGGTCTAATGCATCAAACTAAGTCGCCCTATTCAGACTCGCTTTCGCTGCGCCTACACCTATCGGCTTAAGCTTGCTTGATACATTAAGTCACAGACCCATTATGCAAGAGGTACGCTGT